>DATCDV010000060.1:0-103129 GCA_036510495.1 Solirubrobacteraceae bacterium | reverse complement strand
AGCAGTGCGGAGACCTCAGAGCCGGCCTGCACGAAGCGGAAGATGTTGTCGATGAACAGCAGCACGTCCTGACCCTCCTCATCGCGGAAGTACTCCGCCATGGTCAGGCCCGACAATGCCACGCGCATACGCGCTCCGGGCGGCTCGTTCATCTGGCCGAACACGAGCATCGTCTTCTCGAGGACGCCCGACTCCTTCATCTCGAGCCAGAGGTCGTTGCCCTCACGCGAGCGCTCGCCCACGCCGCAGAAGGCCGAAAGGCCGCCGTGCTCCGACGCGAGATTGTGGATCAGCTCCTGGATGATGACCGTCTTGCCGACGCCGGCGCCGCCGAACAGGCCGACCTTGCCGCCCTTGGCGTAGGGAGCCAGCAGGTCCACCACCTTGATGCCCGTCTCGAACATTTCGGTGGTGGGGGTCAGATCCTCGACCTTCGGGGCGGACTGGTGAATCTGACGACGGGGCGTGTTTGCGGGCAGCGCCTCGCCGAGATCGATCGGTTCGCCAAGCAGGTTGAAGATGCGCCCGAGTGTCGCCTCACCGACGGGCACCGTGATCGGGCCGCCGGTGTCGATCACCTCGGTGCCGCGCGCCAACCCATCTGTCGTGTCCATCGCGACCGCGCGCACGCGGTCATCGCCGAGGTGCTGCTGCACCTCGCACACGAGCACGTCTCCACCCGCCTCGGCGCTGATGCCCTCGGCCTCCTCGGCATCCGCCGCCGCGGGGCGAGCGACCGTGATCGCGTGGTTGATCTCGGGCAGCTTGTCGGGAAACACGACGTCGAGCACGACGCCCTGGATCTCCTCGATGCGCCCGACATTGCGCTCTCCCGTCTCCGCGGAGGAGCTGGAGCTGGTTGTCGGCTTTGTGGCGATGCTGGCGTCCATTTCGTTTCGATTCTCCTAGTGGTCTATCAAGTCGTGTGGTGGTGGCCCGGATCAGTCGTGCCTAATGTCGTGCTTGGGGGCCATCTTCAGCTTGTGTCGTGTCCCGTCAGTTCAGCCCCTCGGCGCCCGCGACGACCTCCATGATCTCCTGCGTGATCTCGGCCTGACGGGCTCGGTTCATCTGCAACGTGTATTCCTCGATCAGCGTGCCGGCGTTCTCGGAGGCGTTTCGCATCGCCGTCATCTGAGCGCCGAAGAAGCCGGCGGCGGACTCGATCAGCGCACGGTAGATCGAGATCTCCACGTAGTCGGGCACGAGTCGCTTGAGGATCTGCTCCGGGCCGGGCTCGTATTCGACGAGCGGATGTGGGGTGCCCGCTGCGCTGTCCGCCGCGTGCGCGTGGCCAGGCCCGTCGGACGCGTCCCCGACACCAGACGCACCGGAATCCTCAACCCCCCCACCGTCACTGCCGAGCGCGGCATCGGAGAGCGGCAGCAGCGTCTCGCGCGTCACGTGCTGGGTGAGTGGCGAGACGTAGGAGTTGTAGAGAATGTCCACGCGATCGAGCTTGCCGTCCACGTAGGCGCTGATCAAGTCGTCGGCGATCGCGCGCGCGTCGGCATAGGCGGGACGGTCGGTGAAGCCTGTGTAGCTTCCGCTCAACTCACGCCCACGGAAGGTCAGCGAGGAGACCCCGCGACGCCCCGTGGCATACCAGACCGTCTTGAGCCCCTCATCGGCGAGTTCCGCGCCGCCACGCACGCCGGCGCGGATGATCTGTGAGTTGAAGGCTCCCGCAAGACCGCGATCGCCGGTGACAAGCAACAGGCCGACGTTCTCGACGTTCTCGTGCTCCTTGAGCAGCGGCAACGAGGATGCCTCCGCGCCGGCGGCTTGCGCTGCCTGATAGGTCATCCGGCGGATCGCCTCGGCGTAGGGGCGCAAACGGGCGATGCGCTGCTCGGCGCGCCGCAAGCGCGCAGCGGCCACCATCTCCATCGCCCTGGTGATCTTCTGGATGTTCTTGACCGATGAGATTCGGTTCTTGACGTCGCGTTGGGAGGCCATTGCTCAGATCGGTGTCGGTTTGGGGTCGGTGGTCTTGTCGTCTGGTTGGGCGATCCTCCGCACACGCGCGGGGTATCGGCCAAACGAGGCTGTCAGGCCGCGGCGGCGGTTTCCTTGGGTTGCTCCTCGCGTGACTTGCCGGCCGGCGGCGCATCGTCCTCTAGTGGCTGGCCCTCCTCGTCGAGGTCGTAGCCGAAGTCGCTCGCGAACGCCTCTATAGCGTCGCGGGCCTCCTTCTGAACCTCATCCGACCAACCACCATCGGCGATCTTCGAACGCAGCTCAGCGTGTTCTGAGTGACAGCGTTCGGTCAACTCGGTGAGAAACTCGGGGACGCGATCCGCGTTGATCCGATCGAGGAAACCGCTCGTGGCCGCGAAGATCTGAATCACCTGATCCTCGACGGGGAGCGGCGCGCGCTCGCCCTGATTGAGCGTCTTTACGATCCGCTCACCGCGCGCGAGCGTGCGCTGCGTGTCGGCATCGAGGTCGGAGCCGAACTGGGCAAACGCCTCCAGATCGCGGTACTGGGAGAGCTCGAGCTTGATGCGCCCGGCGACCTTCTTCATCGGCGAGATCTGCGCGTTGCCGCCCACACGCGACACGGAGATGCCGACGTTGATGGCGGGACGCACGCCCGAGTTGAACAGCTTCGGCTCGAGGAAGATCTGCCCATCGGTGATCGAGATCACGTTCGTCGGGATGTACGCGGACACGTCACCCGCTTGAGTCTCGATCACCGGCAGCGCGGTGAGCGAGCCACCGCCGAGCCCGTCGTTGAGCTTGACCGCGCGCTCCAAAAGGCGCGAGTGCAGATAGAAGACGTCACCGGGGTAAGCCTCGCGGCCTGGCGGGCGGCGCAGCAGCAGCGACATCTGCCTGTAGGCGTAAGCGTGCTTTGTGAGGTCGTCGAACACGCACAGGGCGTGCTTGCCGTTGTAGAGGAAATACTCGCCCATCGCACAACCGGCATATGGCGCCATGAACTTGATCGGCGCCGCCTCGTCGGCCGAGGCGGCGACGATGATCGTGTTCTCGAGCGCCCCCGCTTCGTCAAGCGTCTTTGCAAGCGCCACCACCGTGGACATGCGCTGGCCGATGGCCACGTACACGGAGACCACGCCGGTGTTGCGATTGTTGATGATCGTGTCGATCGCGATCGCCGTCTTGCCGGTCTGGCGGTCGCCGATGATGAGCTCTCGCTGGCCGCGGCCGATCGGGATCATCGCGTCGATCGCCTTCAGGCCGGTCTGCATCGGTTCCTTGACGGGCTGGCGCTGGACGACGCCGGGTGCCTTGAACTCGGCGGGGCGCAGCTCGGTCGTAGCGACCTCGCCCTTGCCGTCAAGTGGACGTCCAAGTGGGTCAACGATGCGTCCGAGCAGCGCCTCTCCGACGGGGATCTCAAGCAGCCGTCCAGTGCGCTTGACGGTGTCTCCCTCGCTCACCCTCTCCCAATCGCCGAACAGCACGGCGCCGACGTTGTCGGACTCGAGGTTCAACGCAAGCCCGGTGACGCCGTGAGGCAGCTCGAGCATCTCGAAGGACATGCAGTTCTCGAGTCCGTGCAGGCGCGCGATGCCGTCGGCCACGGACAGGACGGTGCCGACCTCCGTGAGCTCAGCCTGCCCTGCGCCGAGCCCCTCGATGCGGCTCTTGAGGATGCTTGTGATCTCGTCTGGGTTGATCTGCATGGTTCCTAAGAGGCTCCTTGAGCGACCTGCGTGCGCAGTTGCTCGAGTCGATTGCGGATAGAGGCGTCGAGGATCGAGTTGCCGACTCGCACGACGACGCCGCCGAGGATGTCGGGGTCGATGTGCTTAGTGAGGGTCACGGTGCATCCGGTGCGCTCGCCGATGCGCTCGCCAAGGCTCTTGATCGTCGCCTCGTCAAGCTCGACGGCGCTTGTGAGAACAACCGGCAGCAGACGGTTCTCCTTTTCCCACAGGCGGTCGTACTCGCGACGGATGCGGAAGATCACAGGCATGCGATGGTTCTCGATCAGCAGACCCAGGAAGTTCAGCAGCCGCTCGTCGGCGCCATCGAGCAGCCGCTCGAGCCCGGCCTGCTTCTCCTTCGTGGAGAAATAGGGTGAGAAGAAGAACAGCTCAAGCTCATGGTTCCCCTTCAGGGCGTCGGCGAATTGTCCGAGCTGCTCACGCAGCACGTCGAGCTTGTCCTGTTCTCCGGCCACCTCGAACAGCGAGCGGGCATATACCTGGGCAAGCTCCTCCATCAGGCGCTCGCGCCCCGCACAACGCCATATGACAGCGACTGGGTCATCTCTTAGCTCTCGCTCGCCCCGGATGAGATGCCAGAGAAGTCGAGCTCTCCCAGCGCTTCCTCGACAAGGCGCTTCTGATCGGAGTCGTCGAGCACCTTACGCGTGACCTTCTCGGTGGCCAGCACCGTCAGGTTGGCCACCTCGTTGCGCAGTTCCGCTAGCGCCCGTGCCGTGGCGGCCTCGATGTCGCGCGCTGCGCGGGCCGAGGCCTCAGCCGCGGCCTCGCGACTGTGCTCCTTGACCTCGCGCTCGTGCGCCTCAGCCGTTTGACGTGCGCGCTGCACGATCTCATCGGACTGCGCACGCGCTTCGTGCAAGCGCTCGCGGTATTCGCCCAGCAGCGTCTCGGCTTCCTCGCGCGTGCGTTGGGCGCTGTCGATCGAGTCCTCGATCACTTTCTGACGCTTTGCCAGCGCGTCTGAAATGCGCGGGAACACGAGCCGCGAGAGCAGCACAACCGTGATACCGAACGCCACGAGCGTCCACAGCATCACGCCGACATTCGGCGATACGAGGAAGTTGCCGCTACTTGAGGCGGCGAGGATGGACGGAGTCATTGCTAGCCCAGGAAGAACGCGATCAGACCGAAGATGAACGCGTAGAACACGATCGCCTCGGTGAGGGCGAATCCAAGCCATTGAATCGAGGTGATCTCGTCACGCATCTCCGGCTGACGGGTGATCGCCTCGATCACCTTTCCGAAGATATACCCGACGCCCACGCCCGGGCCGATCGTGCCGAGGCCGGCACCCACACCCAGGGCGATGGCCTTGATCGACTTGGCCATTTCGGCGTTGCCTTCTGTCGCTGCGATTAGGAAATGCACGAACGCTCCTTGTTTTTCAGTGAGACTCGGCGACCGCGCCGCCGAGGTAGATGGCCGTGAGGGTGGCGAAGATGAACGCTTGCAGTCCCGCTATCAAGACCACCTCGAAGATGAAGAACAGTGTTGCCACGATCAGCGTGAGTGGGCCAAGCGCCGCAACCCCGACGAGCACCACGAGTCCGCCACCCATGAACAGGATGAGCAGGTGCCCGGCGAGCATGTTGGCAAAAAGCCTGACCGACAGCGAGATGATGCGCACGAACTGTGAGATCACCTCGATCGAGAACACGAAAGGCACCATGAACGCGCGAGCCGGGACTTTGTCCATCCCGGCCGGAAGCCAGCTTTTCAAATAGTTGACGGGGCCCTTGCTGCGAATGCCGACAATGTGGTAGCTGACCCACACCATCAGCGCCAGCACCAGCGTCACCGAGATGTTGGCGGTGGCAGCATAGATCTGGAAAGCGGGAATGTGGGCGCCGAAGAGGTTGAACGTCTCGCCGCTGTTCACCGGTAGCGGCAGGTAGCCGAGAATGTTCGAGTAGAGAATGAACAGGAACAGCGCGCCGATGAAGGGGAACCACTTCAGCGCCATCTCGCGGTCGATGTTGTTGGGACCGGCAATGTTGTCGCGCATCACGCCCCAGATGACCTCCACGGCCGTCTGCACCTTGTTGGGTCGCTCCTGCATGCGGCGCGCGACGTAGATCATCGTGCTGGCGGTGAGGCCGCAGGCAAGCAGCAGGTACAGCACCGCCTTGTTTACCGACAGGTTCAGGCCGCCGATGTGAATCGCGATCCAGTCTTCGAGCTTGAACTCGTTCTGGGGCTGGTACTCGGTGTTCATCCCGTGCGATCCGGTCAGGGCGAACAGGCCGATCATCAGGGCCGCGAGCAGCGCGAACGCGAGCAGGATCTTGACACGACGACTCATTGGGGTTCACCGCCCGCACGCCGCGAGGATGCCGGAGACGCCCCGGGCGCCGGGGTAGGGCCCACAGAGGAAACCGCCGTCCCTGCCGCCCCGACCGTTCCAGGGACCTCGAGCGCACGCGCCATGCCAGGTGCTTCGAATGGTCGCAGGATCATGCGCACCGTGAAGTAGATCGTGAACAGCGCGATCACGAGCACCGCCGCGGCGAGACCCGCTTCATTGTTGCTGAGCCCGACGAGGAACACTGCGATCGCCACGAACCAGCCGCGCGCGATCATCGAGCCGGCGAGCAGACCAACCACCGCGCGCGGGTCTTTCGAGGCGCCGGCGCGGCGGTCGAGATACTCCTGCAATCCGCGTTGGGCCACCCACGCGCCGCCTCCCACAGCCCAGCCGGCCAGGGGCAATCCGGCCACCAGGAAGATGGGCAGAACGAGTGCGACCAAGAGCAGGTCGATGTATCGAACAGATGTAAGCATGGTGTGTGGGCCACCCTACAGACGCAAAAGCCCGCTCGCCATTCGCGACGGACCGATAACTCCCCTCAGAGCGCGTCTTCAGAAGCCCGCCGGAGTCTACCGGTTTTAAGACTTAGTAACAACTTTGTGACATGCGCCACGGACGCCAGGCGCACGAGCGCAAGCGATAGCGCGAAAGTCGCGAGGCCGCCGAGCAGATCCAACAGGTAGTGGTTGCCCGTGGCGAGTACCGCGAACGCGGTCAGGCACGGGTACAGCACGGCCACTACTCGCACCCACGCGCGCGAGGACAGGCACCACAGCACGAGCGTGCACCACGCGGCCCAGGCGATGTGCAGCGAGGGCATCGCGGCGAACTGGTTGGCGTCGGCCGCGAGGCTGCCGGTGTGCCACGAGCCGATCGTGTGGCTGGCGGCTACGACATCGGTGAAGCCGGTGGCGACCAGCATGCGGGGCGGGGCCACGGGGTAGCGCCAGAACACGATCAGCCCGATCAGGTTGATCACCACCAGCGTGCTGCGCAGTGGTCGGTAGATGTCCGCACGCTTCCACCACAGCCAACCGAGCAGCCCAAACGTCACGATGAAGTGGGCGTTGTCGTAGTAGTAGGAAAGGGTCGTCGCGAGCGCGTGGTGGGCGACGAGCCAGCGGTTCAGGGCCAATTCGGGCGCGATGTGCAATGAGCGCTCCAAGCTCAGGATGTCGCGTGCGTGGGCGAGCGCGAGCTTTTCCCGTACCGGGGCGAGATTCGTGACCAGGTCGTATAGCCACGCGAGCCACACGATCACAAGCAGCTCGCCCCACCAGCGCGGGCGCTGGACCTCCGGGGACGGCTCGGCCGTGAGCAGCGCGGTCGGTTCGCACGCAGGGGCCGGGAGCGTCACAGCAAGCGACGCCGAACGCTCGGATGTGCTCGAACTGGCCAAGTCAGCGATGTTATCCAGCCGTGAAGCGGCCAACAGCGCAAGAATCGCGCCTCGGAATGCGTCTCAAGGGAGCACCGTCTCGAGACCTCGCTCGGCGAGCACGTCGAGCACACGGGGCAGCGCGAGCGCCGTCCGCCGCCACGAGCCCGGTGCGCTGTAATCGTCGGCGTCGTGGAGCAGCACGATCGACCCATCTCCCACATCGTCAGTCACTAGCGCCGCTATCGATTCCGGCGTGGCGCGCGCGCGCCAGTCGCGCCCCCAATCGCTCCACAGCAGCGTGCGTCTGCCGGCCTGGCGTGCGAGACGCAGGGCGCTGGCGTTGAGAATCCCGTAGGGCGGGCGATACAGCGCTGGCGAGACGCCCGTCGCGTCCTCGATCGCCGCCTGCGCGCGCGTCACGTCCTCGCGCACCTGCCACGGAGCGAGGCGCAGCAAATTGCGGTGGCGATGACAGTGCAACCCGATCGCGTGGCCCGCGGCCGCGATCTCCGCCGCGACGGTGGGGTTGCGCAGCACCTGCTCGCCGACCAGGAAGAACGTCGCCTGCGTGTCGCGCGCCCGGAGGGTATCGAGCACGGCGGGCGTGCCCTGGGCGTGGGGGCCGTCATCGAAGGTGAGCGCCACGCCGCGATGCGACGCGATGCGATTCTCCACCCCGAGCAAGCGGCGCATAGTGTTCGAATAGAACGCAAGCGCTGGCAGGAGGTAACTGGCCATCGCCGCGCTCGCCAGCGCGCCTGCGAGCGGAGGGCTGGGGCTGCCATGATCGGGGGGGTAAATGCTCAATCTCATCCTGGGAATCGGTGCAGCGGTGGCCGCGTCGGGGCTCTACAGCCTAGGGGTCGCGCTGCAGGCGATGGACGCCAAGCGCACGCCCCACGACGAGCACCTGCACCCCGCGCTCGCACTCAACCTACTTCGTCGCTCGCGCTGGCTTGCGGGAACCGGGCTCTCGATGCTCGGCTGGCCGCTACAGGTCGTCGCGCTGTTGCTCGTGTCGCTTGTGATCGTGCAGCCCACGATGGCCGTGGGTCTGCTCGTGCTGTTGTTCTTCGGCCAGCGCATGCTCGGCGAGCGCGCCGGGCGACGCGAGCATCTGGCCATGTGCGCGATCGTGATCGGGGTCGTGGGTATCGCGCTGACCGCCCCCGAGCGCAGCACGACGCACACCAACAACCTCACCGTCACGCTCGTGCTCGTCGGGCTGGGGCTGTTGACGCTGCTCCCATATGTTGTCAATCGGGTGCGCCGGCCGGGAGCCTCGCTGACGATGATCGCGGCGGGGCTCGGCTTCGCGTGGAGCGGTGTGGCCACCAAGCTCTTCTCCGACGATCTCGCCCGAGGGCGATTGTGGTTCGCGGCCGCGTGGGGGCTCTCCACCGCGGGCGCCTCCGCGGTAGCGGCGCTGAGCGAGATGAGCGCCCTGCAGATGCGTCCCGCGATCCAGGTGGCGCCGGTGGTGTTCGTCACTCAGACGGTGGTGCCGGTGATACTCGCGCCGCTGCTGTTGGGAGAAGACTTCAGCTCGACCCCGCTCGGCGGCATCCCCTTGTCGATTTCGCTGGCCGTGCTCGTCGTGGGCGCTGCCGCGCTGGCACGCTCGCCACTCCTGCTCGCCTTGATGGAAGGCGACGCCGTGAGCGAGCCAAGCGGCTCCACCGAGAGGCCATCTGAACGTAGCCACGAGACGATCCGCTTGAGCCCCGCGAGCGAGGAATGAGAGCCGTCGACCGACACGACGAGGACGTCCCCCGCGCGCATGCGGCGCTGGGGTAGCGGCCCCGTCGCGTTCAAGCGATCCGCACCGGCCACGGGGGTAGCGTCAGCGGTGCGAGCGAGCACGAGCTGGCCCACCGTCAGCCCTTTTGGCGGTTGTAGGAAGTAGAAGCGATGGCGCAGGCCGAGCGCGCGTGCCTGCGAGCGCAGCGTCCCGCGCGTGTGCACCCAGCGGAAGGGCGACCCAGAGTGGGGCAGTTCGGGCACGAGTTCGTCGCGGAGCTCGCGCAGGCCGGCGATCGTGCCGGGCGCGGCGGCGCCGTTGTCGGCAAATGAGACGCGGATGCCCGCGCCCGCCAACTCGCTGGCGATCAGCGTGACCTTGCGCGCGGGAGCGCGCACCACCAGGCCCACCTCGGGCGTGGAGGTGTCCACCTGCTTGAGCGCGTGCCCACCGAGGAACAGCGCGGCGAAGGCGGTGACCTCGTCGGTGGACATCAACCACGTGCTCACCACCAGCAGCAACGCCAACTGCGTCACGAACGCGATCAGGCGCAAGCGCCACAGCGGGATCGGCCGCACGCGGTGGGGCGCGTCCAGCACCAATTCAACCGCGCTCGGATCAAGCGTGGGCTGGGGCTCTGGCTCGACCTCCTCGAAGTCCGAGACGTCCGCGAGCTCGGGGGCGGCGAGCGTGTTTTGCCCGGCCACCGCGAGCAGTCCCTCGCGCGGATGCTCGCCACGGCCGCGCAATGGGTGATGCTCAGCGAAACTGGCTTCCACGTGCTCACGTAGCTCGCGCGTGTTGTTGGCGAGTCGCAACAGGCCGAGGTCGGCCATCGCACGCGTATTCAGGCGCGCGTGGCCCACGGGCAGGCCATAGGAGACGACAGGAGTGCCGGTGGCCTTGGCCTCGAGGCAGGTCACCCCGCCGGTGGAGTGCACGAGCGTGTCCGCGGCCGCCAGGATCTCGGGCATCCTCTCGGTGAAGCCGTACACGTGCACGCGCGGCTCGCTCGCGAAGTCCGTTTGCAGGCGCTCACGCAGCTGTTCGTTGCGTCCCGCCAGGCACACGATCGCGCTCACGCCCGGGATGCCCGCGATCTCGCGCACAGCTCCCTCGATGTCA
Organism: Solirubrobacteraceae bacterium; assembly: GCA_036510495.1. Lineage (GTDB taxonomy): Bacteria > Actinomycetota > Thermoleophilia > Solirubrobacterales > Solirubrobacteraceae > Palsa-744. The sequence goes on along the minus strand of DATCDV010000060.1, from coordinate 92,873 downwards.
CCGACTCCCCAGCCGCCGCCGGACACGACCACCATGCGTCCCTCCTCGGGCAGGTCCAGGGCTTGACGGGACTGGACCTGGGGACGCTCATCCAGGAACTCCGAGGAGATCAGCGGGCGCACGAGCTGCGCGCTACCGCGCCCGGCGATGCGCTCCACCGAGTGCATCGACTCGCCGTACATCACAAGATGCGTGTCGATGCCCGGCTGCGCCCAGAAGAACAGGCCAGTGAGATCGGTGATCGTGGCGACCGTCGGGCAGTGCACCACCTGCGTACGGCGCAACCGCGCAAGCACCACCGTGACCGCGGGATAGGTGGACACCACCACATCCGGCTCGTAGTCGGCGATGTGCCGGGCGAGGGGACGCGAGCCGAGCAGGCACAGGAGCTTGCGCGCCATCACGCGCACGGGAGCAACGGACTCCAGTAGCCAGTAGATGGCTGTGTATGTCCACGGGAAGAAGCGCAGCTGCACGCGATAGCCGTCCTCGACGACCGGCTGCAGCAGCGGTCCCATCGCCGCGAGGCCGTCGATAACAGTTACCTCGGTGGGCTCAGGGGAGCTGTCGAGCTGCCGGGCGAGCGCTCGCGCGGCCGCGGCGTGGCCCTCCCCCACGTCGGCGGAGAGAATCAGCACGCGCTTGGGCCCGGGGCGCCGGCGCGATATAGGTGTGCGGTGGCGGCGTGGCATACAGTTCAAGCCTTGCCCGCCCGGTGGACGGAATGGCCAGGTCGCGCGCATGGTGTGGGATGCTCTCAGGGCACAGCGACATGGAAAGCGTAGCGGCCGCGGTGAACGGTCGCACGTCGACGGGCCGCACTGACTCCTATTCGCTCGCGCTTCGCGCGCTCGGGGCGGCCGGTCTCCTCGGAATCGTGGCAAGCGTGTTTGGCGTCGTGGCGGGGGCGGCGGGCAGCCCAACCCCTTATGTCCCTGCACGCATCGGGGGCTGGCCAGGCTGGCTGAGTGGACCGCTGCACGGCTTGGGACTCGGCATCGGCTCCTCCAGCTTCCAGACGCTGACACTCGTGATGTGCGCGAGCTACGCAGCTGTGCTGCTAGCGGCACAGCTGCTCTCGGGCAGGGCGATCGCCCTTACGATCGTGGCGGCGAACGTGCTGCTGCTGCTCGGTCCGCCGCTCATCTCCCAGGACGTCTTCGGCTATCTCGAGTTCGCGCGTCTGGGCGTGCTGCATGGGCTCGACCCTTACACGCACGTGGCCGCGGAAGCTCCCACCGACGCAGTGTTCCCGTTTATCGGGTGGCCCTTCCAGCACTCCCCCTACGGTCCCCTGTTCACGCTCGGCACTTACCCACTGGCGTCGCTCGGACTGGCGGGTGGCCTGTGGGCGCTGAAGGCGGTCGCGGTCGTGGCGAGCCTCGGTGCGGTTGCGCTCACCGCGAGCGCCGCGAGCAGGATGGGGCGCTCGGCCAAGCTGGCGGCGGTGTTCGTGGGCTTGAACCCGGTGCTGCTGGAGCTAGCGGTGGGCGGAGCCCACAACGACACGCTCGTGTTGCTCGTGCTGGCAGGCGCCCTTGCGCTCGCGGCGGGCGTGACCCCACGCCCGCTCGGCGCGGAGGCGGATGAGACCGAGGCGAGCGGCGCGGGGGGAGATGCGACGGAGCCGAGCGGCGCGCGGCCAAGTGGGGCTCGCGGTCTATGCGCCGCCGCCGCGCTGCTGGTCGCCGGCGTAGGCATCAAGGCCTCAGCCGGGCTCGTGCTCCCGTTCGTCGTGCTCGCCCCGGCGGCGTGGCGCGAGCGCGCACGCGTCGCGGCGAGCGCGTGCGGGGCGGCGGCACTGCTTGCGATCGTGGCCGTGGTCGGATTCGGGACGAACGCGTTCGGCTTCCTCGACGCGCTGAGCGAGCAGCAGCAGCTCATAGCCACACACAGCATCCCAGCCGAGACCGCTCGTCTGGTCGGCTTGAGCGGTGTGCCCGGTTGGTGGCGTCACGTGTTCCTCGCCGGCTTCGCGCTCGTGCTCGCGCTGTGCCTGTGGCGCACCGCACGTGGAGCAGACTGGCGCGCGATGGCCGGCTGGGCGACGCTCGCACTGCTCGCCGCCACCGCGTGGCTACTGCCCTGGTATGCGATATGGGCGCTCCCGCTGGCCGCGCTCGCCAACAGTCGCCGCCTGCGCGTCGTCACGCTCGTGTGCTGTGCCTACGCGATCTTGATCCACCTGCCGCTTGCCGATCCCGTGCTCAGTCCCCCCCGGCACATCGCCCACCACGCCATCCACGCGCGGCGTCGGCCGATCGCCGCGCACCGGAGCGGGCGAGCCATCGCCGCCTCCCTGGGAGGCGGGTCGGTCGCCGAGCATCGCGGTGGGCGAGCCATCGCCATCGACCTCGGGAGCGGGTCGATCGCCGACGACGGCGTCGTATTCGCCGGTCTCCAGGTCGAGCGCCACAGTGCAGTCGATCTCCGCGAGTGAGGCATCGGGACGCAGGCGGCGCAGACGTAGCGCATCGAGGCGACGGAACTTGAGGATCTCGAGCACGTATACGAGGTACACGCTCGCGGCGCCCACCAGGACTGCAAGCCCGATCATCACGAGCAGCCAGCCGGTATGAAGATGGCCTTTGTGGTCGGAGTAGGGAACGAAGCGCAGGGCGAGCGCGAGGCCGGCGAGCATCAGGGTCCACGTGTACAGGTAGGCGATCGTGCGCCTGCTGGAGAAGCCGATACGGGCCATGCGATGGTGGAAGTGCTCGCTGTCGGCGGCGTAGATCGGGCGCTTGTACTTCAATCGCTTGAGCACCACAAAAGTGGTGTCCAGGAATGGGACCGTGAGCAGGATCAAGGGCAGCACGAACGACACCACGACCGGCGTCTTGACGGCTGCCTCGACGGCCACCACCCCCATCAGGAGGCCAAGCAGGTTCGCGCCGCAATCGCCCATGAAGCTCGAGGCGGGCGGGAAGTTGTGCACGAGGAAGCCAAGCGCTGCGCCCGCGGTGATGGCGGCGAGTACTCCCGGTTCGGCGCGGTCGAGGTCGAAAGCGATGATCGCGAGTGTGCCGGCGATGATCACGCACACCCCGGCCGCGAGGCCGTCCACTCCGTCAGAGAGGTTGACGATGTTCATCATCACGACCAGCCCCACCACGGTCAGGGCGGGCCCCGCGTTCGTGGCGCCGGCGTTGGGGAAGTGAAGGGTGCCCACGAACGGCAACGTGACCGCCTTGACGGCAACGCCGAAGTGCACCACGACGACGGCCGCCGCGATCTGGCCGGCGAGCTTCACGATCGGCGGCAACTCGAAGCGGTCGTCAAGCGCCCCGACGGCGGTGATGAGCGTCGCCGCCAGCAGAACGCCGTGCCACATCTGGCCGCTCGATCCGTAGCCCGCCGGTAGGAACGCAAGCACAGCGACGAGCACTCCGGCGAAGATCGCGAGGCCCCCGAGCAGGGGTGTGGCGCGGTCTGAGAGACCACGATCGCGCGGTTCGTCCACGGCGCCCACGACTCTCGCCAAGCGCATCGTAAGCGGCGTCAGCAAGGCGGTGACGACCGCCGCGGCGAGAAATGCGTAAAGCGCGTCGAGCTCGTTGAGTTTGGCCATCGACTCGCGCACAGCATCGCAGGCGCGGCCGTCGGCAGTAGCTACACGGTCGTGGGAGCGTTCAAGTGCTCGTATAGCGGGTAGCGCTCGACAATTGCGCGCACGCGCTCGACAAGCTCATCTCGGCGCGACTCGAACTCGGGCGTGAGCGCGACCGCAACGATCTCACCGATCTCGGTGAAGTCCTCCACCTGCAAGCCGCGTGTGGCGAGCGCGGGCGTGCCGATGCGCAGCCCCGAGGCCTCCATCGGCGGGCGCGGGTCGAAGGGGACGGCGTTGCGGTTGACAGTCACGCCGATCTCATGCAGACGATCCTCGGCCTGACGTCCCGTGAGCTCGGGTTCGCAGGCGCGCAGGTCCACGAGCGCGAGGTGCACGTCCGTGCCACCCGTGAGCACGTTGACACCATGACCGGCGCCCAGCAACTGCTCGGCAAATGCCTGCGCGCCCTCGACGGTGCGCCGCTGGCGCTCGGCGAACAGCTCGCTGGCGGCGATCTTGAGCGCGACCGCCTTGCCGGCGATCACGTGCTCGAGCGGGCCACCCTGCTGGCCCGGAAAGACCGCCGAGTCGATCTTCTTGGCGTACTCCTCCTTGCACAAGATGATCCCGGCGCGCGGACCGCCGAGCGTCTTGTGGGTCGTGGTCGTGACCACGTCGGCGCCGTACTCGACGGGATTGGGGTGCAGTCCCGCGGCGACGAGGCCGGCGAAGTGGGCCATGTCCACCATCAACAACGCCCCGACCTCATCGGCGATCTCGCGAAAGCGGGCGAAGTCAAGCCGGCGCGGATAGGCCGACCAGCCGGCGAGCAGCAGCTTCGGACGGCGCTCGCGCGCGATGCGCGCCACCTCGTCCATGTCGATCCTGCTTGTCTCGCGATCCACCTCGTAGGCGGCGATGTCGTACAGCCTGCCCGACACGTTGATCTTCATGCCGTGTGTGAGGTGGCCTCCGTGGGCGAGCGAGAGGCCCATGATCGTGTCACCCGGCGTGAGCAGCGCGTGGTAGACAGCCGTGTTGGCCTGGGCTCCGGAGTGCGGCTGGACGTTTGCGTGCTCAGCCCCGAACAGCGCCTTGGCGCGGTCGATCGCAAGCTGCTCGGACACGTCCACCCACTCGCAGCCGCCGTAGTAGCGCCGTCCGGGATAGCCCTCGGCGTACTTGTTGGTGAGCACCGACCCCTGGCATTCGAGCACCGCCTGGGGCACGAAGTTCTCCGAGGCGATCATCTCGAGCGTGCTCTGCTGGCGCTCGAGCTCGCCGCGCAACGCGTCGGCGATCTCCGGGTCCACCTCGGCGAGTGGACGGTTGAAGTAGTCGGGACTGAGGTCGGACATCGGCGCGCTCCCAATCGTGGGTGACGGTATGAGTGCCCAGGCGCGCGGCGATGATCTCCAGCCGCTTCCCGGTGGTCGGTTCCACCTCATGCGCCAGTTGCGGCTGCGCCTTACGAGGCTAGCAGGAGCCGATGATCGCCGGCACCGCCCGAGCATCGCCGGCTGACGCGCGACCCAGCGCAATACCGTCTAGGCGAGCGCTGCTTCGAGTGCAGTCTCATCGACCGGCCCCTCTCTGGCGATCCGCCATTCACCGCTCTGCTCGTACTCGGACAGGTCGACCACAGTGGATGCCATTCCAGGAAGCTCACCCCCATCGAGCACAAGATTGACGCCCTGTCGCAGCTCGGCGGGCACGTCTTCCAGAGATCGAGGATCTGAGCCCCCCGAGAGGTTGGCGCTCGACTGCGCGACGGGCACACTCACGGCCGCCAGCGCACCGAGCGGGCCGTCGAGCGCCGGGACGCGCAGGCCGAGCAGGCCCGAGCGAGCACCGGAGGGTTCGCACGCCAGGGGAAACCGTCCTGCCGGGTTCACCAGCAGCAATGTGACCGGCCCGGGGAGCAGCGCAAGCATCGCAGCGCGCGTGCGCGGCCCCAAATCGCCGAGCGACTTCAGCGCCGGCTCGAGCGCGAAGAACATGACGGCGGCCGGCTTGACGGCAGGCCGGTGCTTGAGCTCGTACACATGTCGCAGCGCGCTCGCGCTTTCGGGGTTGCAAGCGAGACCGTAGACGGTGTCGGTGGGAATCAGCGCTACGCCGTCGCCGGCGAGACACTCTTCCAGTCGACTGGCATCCTCGCGTGTGAGCCTCACTCCTGACCACCGCCACTTTCGGGCACCTCCGCGTCACCCCTCTTCTCGATCGCGACGCGCTCGACACCCGCGAAGGACCTCACTGTCGTGTCCCAACAACGACGCGCTCGATGCCGGCGAGATCACGTTCAGACCGTACATCCACAAAGCCAGCCGCATGTATGAGCTGAGCGACCGTGGGGGCCTGATCGGCACCTACCTCCAGCGCAAGCAGCCCCACCGACGGTCGCGTTGCTGCCTGGTCGATCAACGGACGAATCGCGTCGAGGCCGTCCACCCCGGCGAACAACGCGGAGAGGGGCTCGTGGCGAAGAATCTCCGGAGCGAGCGCCGAGCGCTCGTGCTCGGCGACATAAGGTGGATTTGAGAGGATCGCCTCGAACTCGTCGGGCACGCCGTCCAACAAGTCGGCCGACAGCCAGCGCACGTCAAGGCCGAGCCGCTCGCCGTTGCCCCGCGCGAGATCCAACGCACCTTCGCTGAGATCGCTTCCCGTCACGTGTAGGTCAGGGCGCTCGTCCTTCAGCGCGAGCGCGACGGCGCCGCTACCGGTGCCGAGGTCAAGCACGCGCGCGCCCTCGGGCAACGCGCGGGCAAGCTCGACAAGCAGCTCCGTCTCCGGGCGTGGGATCAGCGCTCTGTGATCGACATCGAGCTCCAAGCGACGGAAGTGACGCTTGCCGAGGATGTATGCGACCGGCTCGCGCCCCACCGAGCGGCGCCTTACGAAGTCCTGGACGGTGCGCACAGCGGGGCCGGCCACCGTGAGATCGGCGTCGATGAAGAGACGCTCGCGCGAGACACCGAGCGCGTGCGCGAGCAACAGTTCGCCGTCGAGTCGTGGCGTTTCACACCCGGCGGCCGCTATCGCCGTTACCACTCCGTCGAGCGCGTCGCGAACAGAGGTTCCGCGGGCTAGGGGTCCAACGTTGGGAGATGACATTTTGGAGAGGGGTCGTGCTTTGCGGCACTACAGCTCAGTTTGGGCCTCGAGGCGCCGACGCTTCTCATCTGCCTGCAGGGCTGCGGTCATCTCCTGCAGCTCCCCTTCGAGGACCTGATCGAGGTTGTGCACGGTGAGCTTGATGCGGTGATCGGTGACGCGACGCTCGCCGTAGTTGTAAGTGCGGATCTTCTCCGCGCGATCGCCGGTGCCCACCTGGGATCGACGATCGGCGGCGAGCTCTGACTGCTGCTCGGCGAGCGCCCGCTCGTACAGGCGAGCGCGCAATACACGCAGGGCCTTCTCGCGGTTTTGCAGCTGGGACTTCTCATCCTGCATCGAGACGACGATGCCGGATGGCTTGTGGGTGATGCGCACCGCCGAGTCGGTGGTGTTGACTGACTGCCCGCCCGGGCCCGAGGAGCGGTAGACATCGATCTGCAGGTCGCCGGCGTTGACCTCGATGTCGACGTCCTCGGCTTCTGGCAGCACGGCGACGGTCGCGGTCGAGGTGTGAATGCGCCCCTGGGACTCGGTCTGGGGGACGCGCTGGACGCGATGGGTGCCGCCCTCGAACTTGAAGATCGAATAGGCGTTCTCGCCCTTGACCGCGAACGTGTACTTGCTCTCGCCGATCTCAAGCGGCTCCGGCTTCAGGCTCGCGCGCTCCGCATAGCGGGTGAGCATTCGGTAGACGTCTCCCGCCCACAGCCCCGCCTCGTCGCCGCCGGCGCCGCCCTGGATTTCAACGATCACGTTCTTCTCGTCGTTGGGGTCGCGCTCGACCATCGCAAAGCGGATCTCCTCTTCCAGCTGCTCGACGTGCTCGCGTGAGGCGCTCAGCATCTCGCGCAGCTCCGGATCGTCCCCGTCCTCAGCGATCAGCTCCTCGGCGCCCGCCGCGTCGTCGCTGGCACGGCGCCACTGCGTGGCGAGCTTGGCAGCCGGCTCCAGTTGGCGGTAGGCGCGCCCGACCTCGGCGTAGCGTTCGCGGTCGCCGATGACAGCCGGGTCGGTCATCTGCTCGCCAAGCTCGGCAAAGCGTGCTTCGATCTGCTCGATCAGGTCTTTGATCATGCGGGCCAGTCTATGTGGCCCGCAGCAGCCCCACCAACGCAAGCCTGTCCAGGGTGTCGCTCAGCCGCTCCAGCTCGACATCAAGGCCCGCCCTAAACAGATGGCAGCCCGCTCGCTGGAGTCAGAGGATCCCGGGCAATCCCTACGCCACGACCTCCACGCCGACGAGATCCGCAGCGTTCATGCTCCCCGGCGTCTCAAGCGCAAGCACAGCCTCCAGTGAGGCGATCGCAACGGCGAGCTGGTCGAGATCCGGCTCGCGCGTCGTGAGCAGCTGCAACTTCAAGCCCGGCCACATGATCGCTTTGACCCAGCCGCGGTTGCGGTTGCGCCCGGCGAACTTGATGATCTCGAATGAGATGCCCGCGATGATCGGCACGCCAAAGATGCGGGATGCGATCAGCCAGGGCAACGGGGGCAACCCGACGGCTCCGAACACAAAGATCGAGACGACCATCACGATCAAGAGGAAGCTGGTGCCGCAGCGCGGGTGCAAGCGCGAGAAGCGCTGGGCGTTGGGGGGCGTGAGCGCCAGCCCCGCCTCGAAACAGGAGATGGTCTTGTGCTCGGCGCCGTGATACTCGAACACACGTCGCAGGTCTTTGATCCGCGAGAGCAGCACCATGTAGCCGAGGAAGATCGCGGTGCGCACAATCCCCTCCACGATCCAGAACAGCGCCGAGGAGTGCAGTTGACCCTTGATGAGGCTTGTCAGGCCGAGCGGCAACAGGAAGAACAGGCCGATCGCGAACACCAGCGCGATCACCACGGTCCCCGCCCAGATGCCGGCACCTATTTCCTGGGCGTCCTCCTCGGACTCGCCCTCCGGCAATTGCGCGTTGGCGGAGATGCCAAGTGCCTTGAATCCGATCGCGAGCGACCCACCGAGCGCGACGATCCCGCGCAGTATCGGGATGCGCAGCCAGCGATGGCGCGCCAGCGCCGAGGTGAGCTGGAACGTCGTGACCTCTATCTCGCCGAGCTCCTCCAGCTGCCCTTGCTCCTCCTCTCTACTGAGTTCTCCCTCCCGCGCGAGTGCCGTGTCAAGCGAATGAGAGACATCGCGAGCGCTGGAGGGAGCGCCGTCGCTGGATCCACCGTCAATCTGCGCGTCGGTAGTGGCACGCAGCGGCTTGCGCACCGCCACGGCCCAGTGACGCACGCCGCGCATCATCACTCCCTCGAGTATCGCCTGCCCCCCGAGCGGCGCGTCACGTTGTGCGGTCAGCTCACCGTCGGGTAGTTGAGCAACCGCGCTTCCAGGAGCCCCTGAGCTACCGGCGGGCCGTGTAACGGGCGCGCTCGCGGTCGCCTGGAGGTTGCTCGCCTGCACCCTCCCACCGGCACCCGGTCGAGAGGACATCGTCCTACTGGGGACGTGCCTGCGCCTGAGTGCCGCCTGAACCAGCACTGCGCTGACGTCCCTTGGCGACCCGGCGTTGAAAGCGCTCTACGCGTCCACCTGTGTCTACGAGCTTCTGCCTCCCCGTGTAAAAGGGATGGCAATTTGAGCACACCTCGACGTGGATCTCGTCTTGTGTGGCGCGCGTCGTGAATTCGTTGCCGCAGGTGCAACGCACGTGCGTCTCGACGTAGTTGGGGTGGATCGAAGCCTTCATGCTCAGAGCATTCTAGCGACTGGCGCGCAATTCAGGAGGCGACCGGCGTCGGGGCGACCGGCGGAGTCTGCGTCACTTGGCTTGAGAGCGCCGGCTGAATGCAGCGCGAGGTACGCGATTCGGAGCGCTTGAGCATCCGTCCCTTGTCGCTGAGCCAGCGGAAGTGCACGATCGCCCGGTAGGCGGCGGGAGCGTCGAGATTGGTTACCTGCTTGACGTACTTGTAGATCTGCACGCCCACTTCAGAGCTGTGCCACACCCCAAGGCCGGGTGCGAGAACCGTGTGGAATTCGCTTTCGCCGCGCAGGCGCTGCTGCAGTTCGAAGCGCACCCCCATGCGTTGGGTGTCCGCCGTGGCGGTCATCTGCGCGGTGAAAGTGGCTGAGCGTTCCGCCTGAACGGTCGAGGTGGCGCACTGTTCGACCGTCGCCGAGTAGGCCGGCATGTCGGTCGGGGGCGTCGTGAGCGTATCCCGCACGCCACTGCGCGCGGACGCCTGCGAACCGGCGAGCAGCGCGAGCGTCCCTGCCAGGATCAAGGCCGCGCACGCCCCCCGCTTGAGATTGAAAGCCATCCTTGCCATCCACTGCCCTAACACCAGCAAACCCACGATGTTTCGCACAAAGTAGGCACAAGCAGAGGCAAAGCGACTTAAGTTATTTGGTAAAGGGGACCGTCGCCACCCTCGGGCACCGTGAGACGTCCGCCCTTGGCTGTGATCGCCCCACACTGCACGCAGTTGGTGTAGTTGACGATCACGTCGACATCGCCCGTCTCGGGAGCGTCATCGGGGATCTCATAGACGCCTGCGGGACACATCCAGCGCCAGGTTTCCGCGACCTCGCGCGGGACGTGCTTCTGCACGCGAATGTGGTTGGGGGCATCGTCGCGGGTGGCGTTGCCGGTGATGAACACCGAGGAGAGCTTGTCGAAGGTGTACTTGCCGTCGGGCTTGACATAGACGTCCTTGGTCTTGCCGACGAACATCGGGATCGAGTCGTTGCGGTGCCAGTCCGCGCGGCCAGGCAGCTTGCCCTTGGTGATCTGCTGGATGCCTGAGAGCGGGCCACCCACGAGCAGGCCCTTCTGCAGCGGCTGGCGCGCATTACGCACCTCCCACAGCTCTTTGCCGACGGAGGATTGCTCGATCGCGTTCTCATAGGCGGAGAGGTCGCGACTGCCGCGCTTGAGCGCCGCATAGATCGTCTCGGCGGCGAGCATGCCCGACTTGATGCAGTGGTGCACGCCCTTGAGCGCCATCGTGTCGACCATGCCACCGGAGTCGCCGACGAGCAATGCCCCGGGCATCGAGAGCTTCGGCATCGACCAGTAGCCACCGCCGGGCAGCGCCTTCGCGCCCCAGGCGACGCGCTCGCCGCCCTCGAGGATTTTGCGCACGAGCGGATGGGTCTTGAAAGTCTGCAGCAGGTCGTGCGCCGAGGTCGTCGCGTCCGCGTAGTCGAGCTCGACGACGAAACCGATCGAGACCATGTCCTCGCCGGTCTTCTCGTTCTTCATCGGATAGATCCAGGTGCCGCCGATCTGGCCGTACTTGGAGGAGATTTTCAGTGGCCAGGGGCCCATAGTGTGAATCAGGCGGTCCAGTGGCTGCTTGACCTTCCAGACCTCCTTGACGCCAAGCTCCCATACCTGCGGCTCGCGACCCTTGGCGAGGTCGAACTCGCGGATCGCGGCGCCGGTGAGGTGACCCCAGCAGCCCTCGGCGAGCACGGTGGCCTGCGCCTTGATGTCGGTGCCGGGCTCGAAGTTGCCGAGCGGTTCACCATCCTTGCCGCGGCCCTTGTCGCCTGAGCGCACGCCGACGACGCGGCCTTCCTCGACGACGAGCTGGGTGGCGGCGGTCTCGGTGAGGATGTAGGCGCCGGCCTCCTCGGCCTGCTGTTGCTGGTAACGGGCCAGCGCAGAGACGGAGACGACCTCGTTGCCGTGATTCTTGAACGGCGGCGGCGTCGGGATGCGCAGCGACAGTTTGGAGGTCGGGGTCATGTAGACCGCCTCCTTGGTGACCTCGCCGAAGGCGAAACCCTCCTGGCGCCACTGCTCGCGGGTAAGGTCCGGGAACAGTTCTTCCAGCGCCTGCGGACGCATGACCGCCCCGGAGAGGTTGTGACCGCCGCAGGTCTTGGCCTTCTCGACGACCGCGACCGGCACTTCGCCAAGACGCTCCAACGTCTCTGGATCGTCGGCTAGCAGCTGCAGCAGGCGGTTTGCGCAGGCAAGGCCGGCGGTGCCGCCGCCGACGATCGCCACGCCGACCTCGATCAGCTCGTCCTCGGCGTCGAGGCCGCGCTTGACGAACTCCTTCTGAGTGTCCACGGGCGGTGGGAAGGCCGCGGGAACGACCTTCCCGTTGCTTGAGCCGTTATTAGATGACATCGCTTGACGCTCCTTTTCGCTCACGCATCCGCCCAGATCCCATTGCTAGGACGCCTTCTTCGCCTTGACCGCCTCAGTGAGCTTCGGCAGGATCTTGTTGAGATCGCCCACGATTCCCAGGTCTGAGAATTCGAAGATCGGCGCGTTTGAATCCTTGTTGATCGCGACGATGTTCTCCGAGGCCTGCATTCCCACCTTGTGCTGAATCGCGCCGGAAATGCCCGCCGCCAAATACAGCTTCGGCGCGACCGTCTTGCCGGTCTGGCCGATCTGGGCCGCGTAGGGGTACCAGCCTGCGTCCACCACGGCGCGAGTCGCCGCGACTGCCGCGTTGTTACCAAACGCGGCGGCCAGGTCCTCGGCTAGCTGGAAGCCCTCTGCCTTGCCGAGACCGCGTCCACCGGCGACGAGAATTGAGGCGCCCTCGATGTCCACGTCGGCGCCGCGCTGTTCGCCGCGCGTGACCATCGTGGCCTGCTTGGCGTGGTCTGAGAGCTCGAAGCTGACTGACTCGGTTGGGACGGCGCCGGCGCCTGACTCTTTGATCTCGAACGCGTTGAGGCGTCCGATCACGATGCCGACGTCGGAGCGGTACTTGATCTCGGAAATCGCGGAGTCGCCGAGGATTGGACGCTCGGCGATCAGCTCGCCGCCCTCGGCGCGCACGGCGGTGACCTCCATCGCCACACCGGCGCCGAGGCGCGCGGCGAGGCCGGCGCCGATCTCGAAGCCGAGCAGGCCGCCGCCGAAGAGGGCGTATTTGTAGTCGCCGCCGGAAATAGCGGCGCCCATCGCGTCGACGACCGGCTGGGCGAGCCCTTCGGGGCCCTCTGCGATGAGGACCTTCTTGGCGCCGTAGTTACCGAGCGATGCCGCCAGGTCCTGTGGGACGCCCTCGCCGACGAGGATCGCGTGCGCCTCGCCGCCGAGCTCGGCGGCGAGCTTTGCGCCCTCGGAGACCGCGCCCAATGAGTTCTTGTTGATCGCGCCTTTGTAGTGGAGCGCGTAGACCAGGATGTTGGCCATCTAGATCAGCTTCCTCTCGTCGAGCCAGCTGACGATCTTTTCGACCGTCTCGGCGGTGTCTTCATCCTCGATGATCTCGCCCGCGGCCTTGGCCGGCGGGGCCTTGGCGGCTACCCATTGGGCGGCGGAGTTATCGCCGCCTACCTTGGAGGCGTCGATGCCGACGTCGCCCGCGGTGACCGTGTCGAGCGGCTTCTTCTTGGCGCCCATGATCGCCTTCAGCGACGGGTAGCGCGGCTCGTTGATCGCGTCTCCCACAGAGATGACGGCCGGGAGCTTGATCTGCACCGTGTCGTAGCCGTACTCGGCTTGGCGCTCGCAGCGCAGGGAGTCCGTCGCGACGTCCATCTTGATGACCTGGGTCAGCGACGGCATACGCAGATGCTCGGCCACTACGGCGCCGATCGTGTAGCACTCGCCATCGTCTGACTGCTGACCGAGCAGCACGAGGTCTGGTTTCTCGCGGTCCAGGGTCTGGGCCAGGGCGTAGCCGGTGGCGGCCACATCCGAGCCGGCGACGGCCGGGTCAGAGAGATGCACGGAGCGGTCTGCGCCAAGCGAGACTGCCTTGTGCAGCGCGCGCACGGCGCTCTCCGGGCCCATGGTCACGGCCACGATCTCCTCCACGGGGGCGACGCCGCCCTCGCGAACCTGCATCGCAGCCTCTATGGCGTGCGTGTCATAGGGGTTGAGGTTCTTCTCCCCGCTGCGGTCCATGCGCCCCGTCGAGCTGTTGATGCGCTTCTCGACGGCGGCGTCCGGGACCTCCTTCACCAGGACGCAAATCTTCATTCAGCTACTCCTTAGAGGGTGTCGATGGGGCAATCCTACCTCAGTTGACTGACGAGTCAATCAGCCAACCCAGGGGACCGTTGATGACCGCGTCATTCTGATGCGGTCATTGAGCATGATCGGATGGGCACTACTCGGCAGCGCGGGCAACGGTGGCCTCGCGGATGAAGTCAACAATCGCTTGGGTGGGTGCGCCGGGCGTGAACACCTCGGCCACTCCGAGGCTCTTGAGCTCAGGGATGTCTTCGGCGGGGATTGTGCCGCCAACCGTGACAATGACGTCGTCGATGCCCTGCTCCTGTAGCAACGTGACCACGCGCGGAACGAGCGTCATGTGGGCGCCGGAGAGGATCGACAGGCCAACGGCGTCAGCGTCCTCCTGGATCACGGTCTCGACGATCTGCTCGGGGGTTTGATGAAGGCCCGTGTAGATGACCTCCATGCCCGCGTCGCGTAGCGCACGCGCGATGATCTTCGCGCCGCGGTCGTGGCCATCCAGGCCGGGCTTGGCCACGACGACGCGGATCTTGGGGCGGGTGGGACTCGATTCCGTCTCGGCGGTCATGTCAGACCTTGACGATGAGCGCGTCGCCCTGCCCACCGCCGGAGCAGATGGCGATGCAACCAAGGCCGCCGCCGCGACGGCGCAGCTCGTAGACAATGCTGCCGAGGATGCGCGCGCCGGTGGCGCCGATCGGGTGGCCGAGCGCGACGGCGCCGCCATTGACGTTGACCCGGTCCTCGTCGATGCCAAGCATGCGGATCGAGTTGAGCGTGACCGAGGCGAACGCCTCGTTGATCTCCCAGACATCGATGTCCTCGGCTTTGAGGCCCGCCTTCTCAAGCGCCTTCTTGGCGGCGGTGGCGGGGGTGCGGGCGAGGTAGGCGAAGTCGTCGGCGCTCTGGGCATGGGTGACGATCTCGGCGAGCGCCTGCTTGCCGTTTGCGGCAGCCCACTCGTCCGAGGCGACAACAAGTGCGCCACCGCCATCGTTGACGCCGGGCGCGTTGCCGGCGGTGTGGGAGCCCTCCTTACCGACCAGGCCAGGCAATGAGGCGAGCTTCTCAAGTGAAGTGTCACGGCGGGGACCCTCATCGATCTCAACGACTGTGTCGGGGTGGGCGGGCCCCTTACGATTCTTGACGGTGACGGACACGATCTCTTCAGGCAGACGACCCTCGTCGGTGGCCTTCAGCGCCAATTCGTGCGAGCGCAGCGCCCAACGGTCGAGGTCGGCGCGAGTGATCTCAAGCTCGTCGCCGACTTCGGTGGCCTCTACGAACATCTGCTTGCCAGAGAACGGGTTGGTGAGCCCGTCGTGGACCATGGCATCCAGCGCCTTGACATCGCCCATGCGGAAGCCGAAGCGAGCACCGGGCAAGAGGTAGGGGGCTTGGGACATCGACTCCATCCCGCCGGCGACGCCGACCTGGACGTCACCCGCGCGGATCGCCTGGTCGAGGATCACGGTGGCGCGCACGCCCGAGGCACAGACCTTGTTGACGGTCTCCGACGAGACCTGCTTGGGGATGCCAGCCTTGATCTGGGCCTGGCGCGAGGGGATCTGGCCTTGGCCGGCCTGCAGGACCTGGCCCATGACGACGTGCTCGACCTGCTCAGGCTCGACGCCCGAGCGCTCAAGGGCAGCCTCGATTGCGACCGCTCCGAGCTCGGTGGCGTCGAGCGTGGACAGGCCTCCTCCCATCTTGCCGATAGGTGTGCGCGCAGCGCCGAGGATCACGGTCTTGGGCATCGAGGCGTTTCTCCTGATTTAGATTTGTCCCACCCACCCAGCCGGGGGATGACGACCAGAGGACCGGAATGCTAGCGGGGCCGATATCGTGCTCGGATCGTGAACGTGTCGTGGACGACTGATCCGGCCGCACAGACCGCCGCCGATACGGTGGCAATCGGCGTGTTCGAGGGCGAGGGGACGCCCAAGGGAGCACCTGAGCAGGTGGAGAAGCTGCTGGCCAGCGGCGAGGCCCGCCGCACGTTCAAGTCGCTTGCGCTGACACACGTGGATGGCAAGCGGTGGCTGACGGTGGGCCTCGGCGCCCGCGAGGACTTCGGCCCCGAGCGAGCACGCGTGGCGGCGGCGGGGGCGCGCGAGCGCGCCAGGGAGATATCCACGCAGGTGCTCTGCTGGCAGACGCCGAGCGCCGACGGTGAGGTGGCCGCGGCCCTCGTGCACGGGACGATGCTTGCTGACTACAGCTTCGATAGCCATAAGTCCCAGCCGCAGGACAAGCCGAGCTCCGACGCGAAGCCAAAGCACCTGGAGGGTTTGGTTTTGGCAGGTGATGGCGATCTAGCGGGGATCGTGAACGATGCGAAGATCGTGACCGAGGCCGTGAATGAAGCGCGCGATCTGCAGAATCGGCCCGCGAACGATCTGACCCCGACCGCGCTGGCTGAGCACGCGCGCCGGCTTGGGAATGAGATCGAGCACCTGTCCGTCGAGGTAGAGGGACGCGAGGGCATCGTCAAACGCTCGATGGGCGCCTTCGCGGCGGTGGCCCAGGGCACGGACGAGGAGCCGGCCCTGATCACGCTGCGCTACGAGCCTCCGGGCGCGGGTGGCCCGCTGCTCGGGTTCGTGGGCAAGGCCGTCACTTTTGACAGTGGCGGCATCTCATTGAAGCCCGGGCCGAAGATGGCGGAGATGAAGTTCGACATGTCCGGTGGGGCGGCCGTGATCTCGGCGGTCGCCGCGATCGCGCGGATCGGACTGCCGGTACGCATCGTGGCGGTGGTGGGCGCAACCGAGAACCTGCCGAGCGGCCACTCGGTTAAGCCCGGAGACATCGTTACGGCGTCGAACGGCAAGACGATCGAGGTCAACAACACCGACGCCGAGGGCCGACTCGTGCTGGCCGACTGCCTCTGTCACGCGATCGGGCTCGGGGCGGAGCAGGTCGTGGACCTGGCGACGCTGACGGGTGCGGTGATCATCGCGCTCGGCTCCACTTACGCCGGGCTGATCTCAAACGACGACGTGTTCGCTGCACGGGTCACGAAGGCCGGCGAGCAAACGGGCGAGATCGCTTGGCGGTTGCCTTTGCACCCGGAGTACGACGAGCTCGTGAAGGGCAAGTACGGCGATCTCGACAATGCCCCCGAAGGACGCAAGGCGGGCACGATCACGGGCGCGACGTTCCTGTCGAACTTCGTCGGGGACACGCCCTGGGTGCACTTGGACATCGCCGGGTCGGCCTGGGACCTCGGACGCGCGTATGCGCCCAAGGGAGCGGCCGGGTATGGCGTGCGCTTGCTGGTCGAGCTGGCCCAGTCCTATCGCGCCTAGCGACCCCCCTTTCAAACCAGCCGGGTCCCGCCACGTCTGCCGGCCTTGACCGTTCGACAAACACAGCCCCGCCGCGAGTGTGGTCTAGGCGACTAGAGCCGATGCGATGTCGCTGCGCATGTAGCCACCCAGGCGACTGGCAACAGCAGCCCAGGCTTCTCCGCGGGGATCGATGTGAGCACGATGCCTGCCGGCCTCGCCCTCGATTTCGACCAGCTCGACCGGGCCTCCGGCGGCGCGGTCCGCGCCCTCGTAGTTGCGGCTCAGCTCCACGGACACCGTCTCGTCCGCGGTCCCGTGCACGAGCAGCACGGGCATGTCCAGCGGCACGTGGGCCATCGGATCGGCGATCGCGTAGCGCTCGGGCAGCTCCTCGGGACCACCACCCATCAGGCTCCTGACAGCGCCCTCGGGCACTCGGCGGTAGCCCTCGGCGAGGTCACATACGCCGGCCTGGGAGATGACTCGCCGCACGCGAATCGGCGCCGGCGTGCCCAGGGCTCCGGGGGGCAGCTTCGCGCGGCCCGCGGCCCAAAGCGCCAGATGTCCGCCGGCGGAGTGGCCGAGAATGCTCACGCGCTCGAGATCGAGAGGGGCGTCAAGCGTCGCGAGATAGTCGATCGCGGCGGCAACGTCCTCGAAGGTCGCGGGCCAACCGCCGCCGTCGCCGATGCGGCGGTACTCGATGTTCCACACCGCCCAGCCGCGCCGCATGAGATCGCCCGCCAGGCCACGCATGACGAACTTGCCATAGCGCACCTGCCATGAGCCCCCGTGGATCAGCACCATCACCGGGTGCGGGCCAGGACGTCTGGGCAGATAGAGGTCGGCGCGTTGCGAGCGATGCGGGCCGTAGCGGTGCCGCTGCCGGGGCGCGAGGACGTCAAGGATTAGGCGCGTGCGAGCCACGAACTGGCAATGCTAGAGCGAAAACCCGCCGATCTCCGAGACCCAGCGTGCAGATTGGTGGTGGGCGTGACCGGCGGAGCTCACGCATCGCCTGCTCTCTGTGAGAATGCCCGCGATGGACTTCGACCTGTCATCCGACCACGAGCTGATCCGGCGTACAGTGCGCGAATTCGCCGAGGGCGAGGTGGCGCCGGTGGCCGAGGAGCTGGATTGCACGAAGTCCTTTCCGTATGAGATTGTCTCGAAGCTCGGCGGGCTCGGGCTGATGGGGATTCCGTTCCCCGAGGAGTACGGCGGCAGCGGCGGAGACACGCTTGCGTATGTGCTCGCGGTCGAGGAGTTGACGAGGGTGGACTCCTCCGTGGCGATCACGCTGTGCGCGCACACGTCGCTTGGAACCCAGCCCATCTACCTATTTGGCTCAGAGGAGCAGAAGCGCGAGTGGCTGCCGCAGCTGTGCTCAGGGTCGAAGCTCGGCGCGTTTGGCTTGACCGAGCCCGAGGCGGGCTCCGATGCCGGCAACACCCGCACGCGCGCACGGCTCGACGGCGGTGCCCAACAGGGCAACCCCCAGGCGGGCGGACAGTCAAGCGAGTGGGTAATCGATGGGGCCAAGCAGTTCATTACGAACGCGGGGACCGACATCTCGGGTGTCATATGCATAACGGCGGTTACCGGGGACTCCGGTGACACCACTGCGGGCGCAGGCAAGGAGATCTCGAACATCATCGTCGCGAACGGGACGCCAGGCTATGAACAGGGTGAGCCCTACCGCAAGATGGGCTGGAACGCCTCCGATACGCGCCCACTGACATTTACCGAATGCCGGGTCCCCGAGGAGAACTTGCTCGGGCCGCGTGGCCAGGGTTTCAAGCAGTTCCTGCACATTCTCGACATCGGTCGCATCGGCGTGGCCGCGATGGGCGTGGGGCTCGCGCAGGGCGCGCTTGACCAAGCGCTCGCGTATGCGAAGGAGCGCCGCGCTTTCGGCAAGCCGATCTCAAAGTTCCAGGCGATCCAGGCAAAGCTCGCGGACATGTCCGCGGAGATAGAGGCGGCGCGCCTGCTCGTGTACAAGGCTGCGCTCGAGAAGGATGCGGGCCGTAACTTCACGCTGACGGCCGCGCAGGCGAAGCTGAAGACCGGCCGGCTGGCGGTGCGCTGCAGCGAGGAGGCAGTGCAGATCCACGGCGGGTACGGATACATCGAGGAGTATCCGGTGTGCCGCTTCTACCGCGACGCGAAGATCCTCACGATCGGCGAGGGCACTGACGAGATCCAGCAGATGGTGATCGCGCGAGCGTTGGGGGCGTAGCTGGCGCGCCGGCGTGGGCGTGGCGCTCGAGCTGGTCTCAGCCTACTTGGACTTCGGCGTCAGGATCACGAGCGGGATCTCCCGCTCGGTGCGCCGCCGATAATCTTCATAGCCGCCGTAGACCTTCACCATGACCGGCCACAGGCGCTTGCGCTCCTCGGGATCGGCGATATGGGCATGTACCGCGAGCCGCTTGGAGCCCACCTGGATCGTCGTGTCGGGATTGGCCTTCAGATTGTGAAGCCAGCCGGGGTTCTTGGGATAGCCGCCCTTGGAGGCCACCAGCACGAAGTCATCGCCGTCGCGCCCGTATACGAGTGGGCTGGTTCGCAGCGTGGCGCTCTTGGCTCCCACATGGTCGAGCAGCAGCATCGGCGGGGAGCCCGGAAAGCGATGGCCCACCAGTCCGTTGGTGGCACGGTAGATGGCCGTGTGGCCGCCCATCGCCCGGATCAAGAGCCCCCAGTTGCGCTCCACCCAACTTAGATAATCGACATCCATCGTCGGGCACTCTACAGCCCTTACGAGAAGCGCTACGCGATGCTGGCCAGCTGCGGGACCGCAAGCTGTGGCCAGGGCGCGGCGGGGCGGCCGAGGTAGAACCCTTGCACGAGCGGCACACCCAGGTCGAGCAGTGCCTGAAGCTCTGAGGCTGTCTCCATGCCCTCCGCCACGAGCAGGCTGCCCACGCGCTCGGCGTAGCCGACCAGCGCCCCAACGAGCGCCTGACGGTCCTCGTCCTCATCGATCCTGGTTATCAGAGAGCGGTCGAGCTTCAGGTAGGTGGGGTGCACGGTGGTGATCTGACGCAGGCCCGAGTAGCCCGCCCCCATGTCGTCCACGGCGAGCATCGCGCCTCGCGCCAGCAGCGGGTCGATGGCCTGGTGGAGCTGGGCTTCGCTCTGCACCAGCGCCTCCTCTGTTACCTCGATGATCAAGCCCGAGAGATCGACCGGGTGCTCGAGGATGGCCAGCGTGCGGCGATCCATGAGCACGGGCGCCGAGAGGTTCACCGACAGGCGCACGCCCGCCGGGCGGGTGGGGAACAGTTCGAGCGCGGCCCTCAAGCAGGCTTGCTCCAGCAGATCGCGCTCGCCGAACTCCTCGGCGATGGCGAGCCAGTGAAGCGGGCTGTCGGTGCTGCGTCGCCCGAAACGCGCAAGCGCCTCGTATGCGTGCACCGATCCACTGCGCAGATCCACGATCGGCTGTACCGCCATCGACAGGCCCTCTCCTTCGATCAGGCGATCCAGCGTGTGGCGAGCGCTGTGTGCCCCGCGACCGCTGAGCGACCCGCCCTCGTAGATCGAGATCTGACCGGTCAGCCCGCTGCGCTTGGCAACGCGCAGGGCGATGTCCGCCGCCCTCAGCAGCGCTTCGCCGCTGTCCCCGTCGCGGGGGGTCTGTGAGATTCCGACGCAGGCCGAGATCGGTCGCGGGTCCTCCTCGCAACGCTTGGGAAGCGCATCGAGCAATGCTTGAGCAATGGGATGCGGATCGTCGGCGGCGACGAATACGGCGAACTCGTCGCCGCCGAGCCGTCCGACCGGGCAGTCCGGGCCCGCGACGGCGCGCAGGCTCTCGCCGACCAGTGCCAGCAGCCGATCTCCGGCCGCGTGCCCGTGTGCCTTGTTGACGATCCCGAAGCGCTCGAGGTCGAGTAGCAGCAGCGACACCGGAGTGGATTGGGAGGACTCGGCGGCGATTCGCTCGAGCAAGGCACGAAAGGCGGCATATGAGAGCAGGCCGGTGAGATCGTCGTGATCGGCGTCGTAGCGCGCCTGGTGGAGCAGACGGTTGAGCTCGCGGGTCAGCCGTCCGCTGGTCAAAAGCAGTCCGATCGTGGTTCCGCACAGCGCGGCGTAATCAAGGGTGAGGTGTCCGGTGCGCAGGACGGGGAGCGTGAGAGCACCGAGCACGACGGTGCGCCCAATCCAGTGCACGCGTCCGCCGCGCGCGAGAACCCCGCTTGCGACGGCGGCCAGCCAGATGATGCTGATCACGCTGACAAGCTCGGCTTGCACGCCGACGATCAGGATGCCGGCCACGCCTGAAAGCGACTCCTCGGTCCGCATCCATGACAGGCGCGGCGCCGAGAGCTGGACGATCGCGGTGGCGGCGATCACCGCGAAGCCCGCGATCCCCGCCAGCGGACGCGCGAGCAGGCCATTGTCGGAGACGATCAGCGCGATACCCATCAGGCCGAGTCCCGCGCGAGTCCACGCGGCCGTCCTGCGTGCTCTCAGCACATGGACGTCGGTGTCATAGATCGGCGGCATATCGTCAAGGACCTCCCTGTCCCCCGAGTCGGCGCCCACCCAGGGGCCACGCCCACGTCTTCGACAGATTCACTCAATCCCTTTAGCTGGGATGTCCCCGATAATCGATCTGCTCAAGCGCGGTGGCGAGGTCTGAAAACCGCTCGAGCGACAACATGCGCGGCGAGATGTTTGGGGGAGCGAGACCAAGCGCGTAGCATTGCCTGCGGATGTCACGGACGGTCGCCCAGATCGGGGGGTCGGCGCAAGAGGAGGGGCCAGACCCGCTCACGGCGCCGGCGGAAGCCGTCCCACGCCGAGAGGGCAGCGGTGTCGTCACGCTCGGCGATTGCGCGCGGGCGTTCTGGCGCCAGCCCTCGCCCCCGTATCTCCTCGGTGCGGTGGTGCTCGCGCTCGGATTGCGCGTGGTCCAGGGCGCTTGGAGCTGGCGTGACCTGGTGATGGTCGCCGGACTGATCGCGCTGACCCCGTTCGTGGAGTGGGCGATCCACGTATACCTGCTGCACTCGCCGCCGTTCAAGCTGTTCGGCCGGCGCGTCGAGATGTTGACCGCGCGCGAGCATCGCGCGCACCACGAAGCGCCGGGCGTGCTCGACGGCGTGCTGCTGCCGGTGTACGGAGTGCTCGTGTTCCTGCCGATGATCGTGCTCGCCGACTGGGCGATGTCGTTCCCGATCGCGCTCGTGCTCGGCGGGGATCGACTTGCGTACGCGACGAGTGGCGTGGTGACGAGCTTCGCGATCCTCGCGATCTACGAGTGGTGCCACTTCCTGATCCACACTCCCTACCGTCCCAAGCGGCGCTACTTCAAGGCGATCTGGCGCAACCATCGCCTGCATCACTTCAAGAACGAGCGCTACTGGTTTGGTGTGACGTCAACGTTGGGAGACCGCGTGATCGGGACGCTGCCGGAGCAGAGCACAGTGTCCCGCTCCCCCACCGCGCGCTCGCTGCACGCCGAGCGCTGAGGCCCGCCGATGGTCAACGGCGCGCTCGTGCTGCGATGTGACTAGGCCGCGTAGGGAACGATCGTCTTGTCGGTGCAGCCGACCAGCCGGTAGTGGCGGTTGGCGGCGAGCTTGCGCATGACGAGCGTCTTGTGTCCGGGACCGTTGCAGTACACGACGCCGTGGCCGTAGACCAGCAGCACGTGATCGTTGCCGCCTCCGGTCCAGATGTAGTTGGTGCCGTGGCTGGCGTAGAGCCAGTCGTTGCCCGCTCCGCCATAGAGACGGTCGACCTGACTTTCGGGCTGGCCCTGCGCCTGGGAGTCCCCCCAGATCACGTCGCCGGCGGGCCCGGCGTGGATCGTGTCGTTGCCGTGTCCGCCAAGCAGCTCGTTGTGCCCGATGTTGGCGGGGACCAGATCGGTCTGTTCGTACTTCGCGGCGCACGAGGCGGGCAGGCCGGGTGGCAGGACCGCGGCCAAGGCGTCGGTGTCCAGCGCGGTGAGCCCGAGCAGCGATTCAGACTGTGGGTGCTTGCGTCCCGGAGCTTCGGAGGGCGCCGTTTCTGCCGGCGCGGTCTCCGCCGGAGTGGCTTCCTGCCCGCATTCCTGCTCCAGCCGGGCCAGCGTCGTGAAGCGGGGACCATCGCCGGTGCGCGGAAAACCACACAGGTGATAGCTGCCGCCGCTGTTTTCACCGTCGCAGGAGTAGCTGGGGTCGGCGCCGTCAAAGGGGTCGTGTCCGGGCCTGCCGTCGAGTGGCCTGCTCTCGTTGGTCGAGTTCTGAAGCAGCATCCCCGTGATCGAGGGCCAGCCGGCGTGACTGGCCTCCGCGAGCCGTGCCCGAGGCAACCGATGTTCGGCGGAACGGGCGGAGGCCGAGTCACCGAAAACAAGTGACGCGGCGAGCAGGCCAGCACATAGCACGATGCGATTGTTGCGAGGAACGCGGACTATCGTCCTAGGTTGACAGGCTCAGGCGCAGATTGCGCTCTTGGGGAGCCGTACATTCGTCGATGGCCCCCTCAGAGCTCTCGGCGTCGCGACTCGCGTTCCAGCAGCGACGTGGCGGCGCTGGCCGGGTCCAGACGCCGCTCGACGACCTCATCGAGGAGTCGCTTGAAGTCGGCGTCCTCGCGCAGCTCCTCCTCCAGGCGCCGGCGCATGCGGGCGGTGGCGATCGCAAGCACCTCGTTGCGTAGGTTGCGCCCGCGGCGCTCCTGCAGCGTGCCCTCCCCAAGGATGTGCGCGCGGTGCGCGTCAAGGCGCTCGACCAGCTCGGAGACGCCCTTGCCATGGGCGGCCTCGGTCTTGACGATCGGCACACGCCAAGCGCCGCGCTTGGAGTCGCCGCTGACGTTGGCCAGCGAGAGCACGCCGCGGATCTCACGCACCATCGTGTCGGTGAGCGGATGGTCGGCCTTGTTGATGACGATGATGTCGGGGATCTCCATGACCCCGGCCTTGAGCGCCTGGATCGAGTCGCCGGAGCCGGGCATCAGTACGAGCACGATCGTGTCGGCGTGGTCGATGATGTCGATCTCGGCCTGACCGACGCCGACGGTCTCCACGAACACGTCCTCGCGTCCGGCGGCGTCGAGCAGGAGCGCCGCCTGGAGAGCAGCCTCGGAGAGCCCGCCAAGCGCGCCGCGATTGGCCATCGAGCGGATGAACACGCCCTGGTCGAGGAAGTGCTCGGTGAGGCGGATGCGGTCGCCGAGCAGCGCGCCGTGCGTGAAGGGCGAAGAGGGGTCGATCGAGAGCACGCCGACGGAGCGGCCCGCCTCACGGCGCGCCTTGGTGAGCGCGCCGATCAAGGTGGACTTGCCGACCCCGGGCGGTCCGGTGAAGCCATAGACGGCTGCTTTGCCCGTGTGGGGGTAGACCTCGCGCACGAGCTCCCAGCCCTCGGGGCGGTCGTCCTCGACGAGCGTGATGGCGCGCGCGAGCGCGCGACGGTCGCCGTCGAGCAGGCGCTGGGCAAGCGTGGGTGGCACGCGGGAAGTATCTAGGAAACTCCTCTCGACCCACTCGCCGCCGGGCATCCCCGGCACGGCGCGGAGCTCTAGGATGCGCGCTCGTGAGACGACTGAGAGAAGCGTTGCGCACATGGCGATGGATGCGCGAGCACAACCTGATCAACCGTCATTTCGTGTTGCTCGGAGCGCGTTGGCTGTGGCTGAAGCTTCGCTACGGCAAGCGCTTCCAGACCGAAGGCATGTGCTTCATCTGCCCGCGCGTGAAGTTTGAGATCGGCAGGGACGCTACCTTGCGCATGGGCCGCTGGTCGTGGATCGGGCACGACTCGAAGATCAGGGTGCACGAGGGCGAAGTGTCGATCGGAGCGAAGACCGTGATGGGCCAAGAGTGCACGATCTCCGCCTACCAGCATGTGTCGATCGGGCGCGAGTGCATCATCGCGGACAGGGTGATGCTGATCGACTTCGACCACGGCGTGGTGGAGGTGGAGCGCCCGATCCGCTTACAGGGGATCTACAAGCGCGACGTGAGGGTCGGCAGCAATGTTTGGATGGGTTATGGGTCGTGCATCCTGAGAGGAGTGAGCGTCGGGCACAACAGCATCGTGGGCACGAACGCCGTGGTCACCAAGGACGTGCCCGAGAACGCGGTCGTGGGCGGTGTGCCCGCGCGGGTGTTGAGGATGCGCGATGCACCGCAGGAGATGCGCTGGGAGTAAGGCTGGCGCTGGCCGGGAGCAGGCCTAGCGTCGCTTGTGCGGCGAGCGGAGCCTCGAGCTCCTTTCTACATGCGGTACGCGCGGTGGATGCTGTGCTGTGAGGTTAAGGAGGTTGGCGGTAGATTGGCCTGAGGGAAGCCGTCGGTAGCTGAGGAGGTCGCTTTCGAGCACTGTGGGATGACCGGGGAGCGCTGCATCGATCACACGCTCGACAATCGGCAGGAACGTCTTCGGGTCAACCAGCACGACCAGCCTCGTGTGGATAGCAATCCTCCTGCCATTGGCGTTGTAGCTGGTGGGAGCGCTTTCGAGCTCCCACAGCGATAGACCGTCGCGACGCTCACGACCCACGAGCCTCATCAGGCCTTCGCGGTAGAGCGCCCGATAGAGCGCGACACCTTCCACTCCGTCGAGGGTGACCTCACCGAACACCATCCTGAGCTTCAGGTCACGAGCAGCCGGTACGCGAGGGACAGTGCTTACTTCGAGGCGGCCGCGGTACCACGTTTCGCGGCGCCCTGGCGCGGACGCCGATTCGCTGACGTACGTCTCCCGCTTTCCGTCGTACGCTTCGGTGAATATCACGCGCTCCCGTCGCAGCCCCATGCGAGCGTCGTCCCATTCACGCTGGCGCACGATGCTTCCGGCCTGGATGCCCCGCTCGATATGAGTAATGAAGTCCGCTTCCACGATCCCGGAGTGGGGCGAGGTGGCCGCGTAGGCCGCCGCCGCCACATTCACGCTCGGACCGGAGGGGCCCGAGCTGAGCACCATCCCTACGACGCTCGCGGCTATGCAGATGGGAACGGCGACGAGCGCGCGACGGCGCACCCGCGAGCCGTTGCCCATCGGCGAGCGTGCATCGCGCCGTCCGCCGATGTCGGGTATAGGAGCGTCGTCTTCGATCAGACGGCGCAACCGCTCGGGCGACTCGACTGCCGGCCGGTCGAGCACAGGGTTGGCCGCCGCCAGGCGGGTCATCGCATCAACGGTCATGGGGATGCCTCCATCGATAGTGACGAGCAAGTTGTTGGATCGGAACGCTCACTGGAGAGCGCCTGAGTCAGCCGCCGCCGCGCGCGCAATAGGCGCACGCGTGCGGTCGCCGGCTTGATGGCAAGCACAGTCGCGGCCTCGGCAGGCGAGAGGCCGTCCCACGCGATCAGCAGCAATAGCTCCAGATCGGACTCGCTCAGGCGAGCAAGCGCCCCCGCCAGCGCGGCATCGGTGATGCCCGCAAGCGCGCCATCCTCGGATGTCGCGCCGGTCAAATCGCTTGCCGGCTCTGCGGCGAAATCGTCGGGCGCCTCCAAACTCAAGTCGCCAACCGTCTGAGTGAGGCGATCGCGCAGCGCTCCTCGCCGGCGCTCGCCGCGGCGCTGCGTGCTGAGCACCCGCCTGGCGACGCCGAGCAGCCAGGGCAGCGGATCGACGGGGACCTCCTCGAAGCGCCGCCAACACACGACGAACACCTCGGCGACGACGTCATCAACCGTCGAGGCCGCCGCCCGGCGCAGAACGTATGCCTTGACCGCCTGGGCGTACTTCGCATAAAGCAGCTCGAATCGCAATCGCCTCTCCACAACCACTATGTGGCCAGATGCCGTTGAAGCGTTACATCTCGGCTCAGTCGACCGACCCGGCCGGCACCACCCATTCGCAGGACTGACCCGTCGCTGCGGCGATCAGATCGAAGTCGCTGTCGTAGTGGAGGACCGTCAAGCCATCGGCCTCTGCGGCGGCGGCAACGAGCAGATCCGGCAACTTGCGCCCACGTTGGTGCCTGGCTGCAAGCAGGCGCTGTACCTGCTTGGCGCGACGCACGTGCTCGGCGGTCGTATCGAGCGGTGCAAATGCTTCAACGGCATCGGCGAGACGATCCCACTCGGCTGCGTTGCGTGCTGAAAATCCGATCTCCAGGTCGCTGATGCCGGCGCGGGCCAATTGCCCGAGCTGTACACGTGGCTCGATCGCCTTGCGGACCGTGAGCTCGCGCAACCGCGTGAGGACACTGGTATCGAGAAGATGCGTCAGCGCCATGCATGCTCGCGCGGCACGAGCTCAGCGTCGGCGAGCGCGTCCAGACGCTCTTTGACAATCGTGCCGCGATCCTCGCCGACCAGTCGCAGGGCACGATTGACCGTCTCCTTGATCGTGTCTACGCCAAGTTGAGCGCGTGCGTTCACGAGCGCTTGCTCATCTATGTCGACTAGATGCTTTGCCATAAAGGCCAGTATATATCATTTCTCTCGAATATATACTGAGATTGATGCGACGCTCACCCCCCGGCGAGCGCTTTGTGCACGGCCTCCCCACGCCGGGTAAGCATCCAGGCGTTGGCCTCGCCCTTTGCTCGCCCTTCGCCCCGGTTCTCGATCAGCCCCGCACCCAATAGTCGCATGAGCAGGCGCGACATCTGGCCCTCGTCCGCAACGCCGGATTTGTCCGCGATCAGACGATTGGATGGATAGCGTCCCCACCCACCTTCGGCGGCGATCGTCGCAAGGACGCGCGCGGTGCGATGGGTGAAGCGGATCGAAAGGCCCTTGAACGGATCCTTGATCGCATCGTCGCTCCTCCGCTCCGCCTTTGGGGTCTTCTTCTCCAGCTCGCAACTCGCGGCAGCAGAGCCAAGATAGGGGTGAACGATCATTGCCATCAGCCCACCGGTGAGTTCGCTCAGCGATTGCGAAGCGTCGTTCGGCAGCATCCCCCCTATCCGGGGACCCTCGCTCGTTGCCCTTGTCAACCCATTGATGAGCATGATCGTATTGCCCTATCTGGGAGTGGCCGCACACGAACGGACCCGCGGGATCGCGGGCGCGACAAAACGGAGCTGAACGCGCCTAGCACGCTCGAGTGCTCCTGCAGGCATCCTCCAAAGCGAGACGCCCGCGGATGACCAAGCCGAGCGCTGTGCCCGACGAGACGACGAAACCGACCTGCGGCTAGCTGAGAGCCGGCCCTGCCAGAGAGAGAGAGAGAGAGAGAGACGCGTCAGCGACGCTGACGCGTCCTATTACGCCGGTGCGAGAAGCACACGGACTCTCAAGCACGTTATTCCCCAATGAAACCACGCGAAATACAACTCCCTCTCAGAAGCGACCCGGTCCCTCTCCCAAGGTCCCCGGCAAACATTTAGCTGCCGGCCACAGAGACCGACCCAAACCCGACCTTATGTACATGCCCCGCCACCATCTGGCAGAAGGACTATTGGGTGTTTATACACGAGTCCTGAACTCATGTCAACCCTTACTTGTCTAAAAGATCCGCGAGGCGCCCGACTGACCTACCGGGGGCGTAGGCAGTCGCCGATGATCTCAGGAACCGAGCACAACGCTTGCATCGGCCTGCGGGGCCAGATTGCGCAACTGCGCTGTGCTCTCCCCCGGCCCCGCTGTCAGCGCGCGCTCGAGTCCGGCACGGTGGGCCTCGAAGCGATCTTGCGCATAAGAGACGGCCAGATCGCGGACGACCATGAAGGCCCAATCGGAGGACTGGAGCGCAAGCAGCTCACGCAGCGCTGCAGCGTCCGCATCGTGGCCGGCGGCGAGAGTTTGCAGCTCCGCCGCACGCGTCGCGAACGCCATGTCGGCAACGGGCGGCCCCGACCAGGTCGACAGGTTGCCGTCCTGACCCCATGTACTGGCCTCCCACTCCACGTCGTCAAGCGGCGCCGGATCGCGCATCGCAGCGGCCTCGTCGAGACGCACGAGCGACAGGCCCTGCGCGGCGCACTCGTCCACGACCGCCCTCAACCACCCTACGCCCTCATACCACCAGTGCCCGAGCAACTCGGTGTCAAGCGCGCACACGACCAATCCGCCACCGGGCAGCGCGTCCCCGCTCTCAGCTGCCTCGTTGGCGACCCTGAGCCGCTCGATCGTCGCGACGACGAACTCCCGGGCGTGCTCGCGGGCGAGGCCGAGCGCGAGCTCGTGGTCATAGGCACTGCCGTCGTTGGCCCATGGTTGATGATGGTGGACGGTGTGGTGGTGATAGTCGCGATAGCTGCCATGCGCGGGGTAGCCCTCGTCGCTCCACACACGCGCGATCGTGGCGCGGTCGATCGGGACGAGTACGACCCCCGACTCACCCACGAGCGGGCGCAGGTGCTCGCGTGCGCCTAGGCCGTAGCGATTGGTCAGCTCCACGCACGTCGTGCGCACGCCGGCTTCCTCCAGCAACGGCTCGAGGTATGGAACGTGGGCGCACTCGGGCAGCCAGAAGCCACCTACCCATCCGTTGCCAAACCGGGTCCTGTGGGAGTCCACGCCGATCTGTACCTGGGCGCGCACGCCGGCATCAGTCGCGAGCAGCGGCAGCACCGCGTGCGTAGCGCTCGAGGTCCACTGAGCGTGGCGCCCGAGCGCGCCCAGCAGATCTCCCCGGCGCTCGCGAAAGCGCGCGAGCACGTGCTCGTATTCGGCCCACGAGCGCTCGAGCTCGCGCGCGAGCACGTCATGGCCACCCTCGCGCAGCCCGGCTATGTCTTCAGCGTGTGTCCCGCGCCGCACCTCATCGACGAACGCTTCGAAGCGCTCACCCACACCTGGAGCTTCGAGCTGGTCGCACAGGACCGGCGTGAGCGACAGCGTCAGGGGGGCGCCCTCGTCCAGCAGGTCGAGCAACGGCAGATAGGAGCCGGCGATCGCCTCCCACAGCCACTCCTCGCCGAAGGGCCAGGTGCCGAAGCCCTCGACATAGGGCATGTGCGTATGCAGGACGATCGCCAGCTCCCCCGCGGGGGAGGACCGTCTCATGGCCGAGCAGCCGTGAGACGGTGAGCAGCTGCCTCAGTCACGGGCGGCAAACGGCGATGAAGTCGAGCGCCTTGTCGAGATCCGCGTCGGCCGCCGAGCGCAGGACAAAGTCGCTGGCGGCGATCGCCGGCGTGAACCAGTCGTAGAAGGGCTTGGTCAAGTGCAGGCGCGGATGGATCGCATCCCAGCCGAGCTTCAGGGCGAGTGCGTGCACATGCAGCTTGCGCGCGTGAAAGAGCCCGTACATCTCGACCTTCGCAAACGTGCCGCGGCACAACTGCTCGAACTCGCTCGAGCGATACTCGTGCACGTGCCACGGATTGTCCGAGCGCTCGGCGCCCTTGGGGGCGAGCGTGAGCACATTGGGCGTCGATACGAAAACGACGCCTGTCTTCCCCACAAGCGAGCGGAAGTGCGCAAGCACGGCCGCGGGGTCCTGCAAATGCTCGATCGTCTGCAGGAACACGACCGCATCGGCCGGCTCGGGGAACGTCTCCACGAGGTCGCGTGCGAAGCGCAGGTTCGAGCGCCGGTAGCGCAACCGCGCGTGCTCGTGCGCCTCAGGGTTGGCGTCCACGCCAACCACGGACGCGGCGCTGCCGGCGAGCACGTCCGAGCCATAGCCCTCGCCGCAGGCCATGTCGATCGCGCGCAGGCCACCGACACGCGCGGCGATCCACTCGTACACCGCGAGGTGACGGCGAAACCAGTAGTTCTCCTCGGGCACGTCCGGCAGTGTGCGCTCGCCGGTGAGCGCGAGCGGGGGCACGCCCTCGGGCTGGTTGCCCTGCTGGAAGAGCGGCGCGGGGGCGGGCGCGGAAGGGCCGGACACGGGGCGCGAGTATACGTGCCGCGGGTGTGCCTCAGCAGTGCGCATCGGCCGTGCCGGTGCCTTATTGTGCCCGCCGTGACACCATCTCTCAACGCGGAGGAGATCCGCGACGTGAACACTCGCTACCACGACGTGGCGGCCAACCATTACGACGCAAAGTGGGGCATCGACTTCGGCGACGTCGGTGGGGGGCAGGTCGTCTCCAAGGTGCGCAAGGCGCTCGGCGGCGACCCCGGCCGCTTCGCTCGCTCACTGGAGATCGGCTCGGGCACCGGCTACTTCACGCTCAACCTGATGCGCGCCGGGCTGATCGGCGAGGCGACCTGCACCGACATCTCCCCGGGAATGCTCGCCGCGCTGAGCGCGAATGCCGAGCGACTTGGCCTCGACGTGACGACGGTGCCCACCGACGCCGAGCAACTGCCCTTCGAGGACGCGAGCTTCGACCTCGTGATCGGCCACGCGATCCTGCACCACATCCCAAACCTCGCACAGGCGTTTCGTGAGTTCGCGCGCGTGCTCGCTCCCGGCGGCACGGTCCTGTTCGCGGGCGAGCCCTCGCGCTACGGCGACCGCCTGGCGAAAGTGCCCAAGCGTGCCGCGGGTGCCGTTGCGCCGCTATGGCGGCGGGCGATCGGAGCACGTCCGGCGCCACCAGCGGACGGGGGCGCACCGGAGGCGTCGCTGGAGGGCTTCGTGGACGTGCACGCCTTCTCCCCCGGCGAGCTCTCTGGATTTGCGCGCGACGCCGGCTTCACCGACGTGCGCGTGACCGGAGAGGAGCTGCTGGCCAACTGGTTCGGCTGGACCAACCGCACCCTGGAGGCCACCGCCCACCCCGAAGACGTCCCCTGGGGTTGGCGCAACTACGCCTACCGTGGCTACCTGGCGCTGCAGGGCGTCGACAGGCGCCTGCTGGAGTCGCGGCTTCCACCAGCGATCTTCTACAACCTGATCGTCACCGCACGCAGGCCGTAGAGGCAGTGGTCCTTCGGACCACTGGATGAGAATGGATCAATGGGAGCCGTAGAAGCTCATCGATTTCCTGGCCAACGAGCGTTGGGTTGAAATTGGGCGCACAAACCGCAATGCCGCTGTTCCGCCACGGACGCCCGCTCAAGCGTTGGCGCTATGTGGGAGTGTTCGGCGAGCGATTCATGATCTGCGCGGCCTCGGTCCAACTTGGACCCGCGCGTCAGACGTTCTGGGCGGTCTTCGAGCGCGCGACCGGTGTGATGACCGAACGCACCCGCATGGTCCCACGACGTGGAGCACTCGATCTGACACCAGGCCGGCTGCTGATCCGCGACGACGCGGTGCTGCTCGACCTGACGCTCGACGAAGACGAGGGCATCGAGACGACGTGCCCCACCGGCCGCTCATATGTGTGGACGCGCAAGCAGGCGGGCGTTCGCGCCCACGGCACTCTGGTCCTGGGCGCCCGTCCACCGATTGAGATCGACGCGCTCGCGGTGATAGACGACACAGCCGGCTACCACGCACGTGTGACCGAGTGGTGGTGGGCAGCCGGCGTCGGCAACGCCCCCGACGGCACACCACTCGCGTTCAACCTCGTACAGGGCGTCAACGACCCGGCTTCCGGAAGCGAGCGTGCAGTGTGGGTCGCAGGGGTTCCCCGCGAGGTACCGCCCACGCGCTTCTCGAGCAATCTGCGCACAATCACTTCGGGCGATGGCTCTGAGCTTTGCTTCGTGGCTGAGGCCGAGCGCAGCCGGCAGGACAACCTCCTGATCGTGCGCAGCGACTACCGGGCTCCGTTTGGCGCTTTCAGCGGCACGCTGCCGGGCGGCATCCAGCTCGCGCAAGCGCTCGGAGTTGCGGAGCATCACCGCGCGCTCTGGTAAGAAGCGCCGTGAGGGCGATCTGAGGCTAAGGGGAGATCTTTTCGGTTCCGGCGAATGTGGTGTGGATGGCTTGGCCGCGTGAGGTGAGTGACCAGGCGTTTGGCTTGCCGCGGATGTGACCCTCGCCGCAGTTCTCAACTAGGCCTACTGTCTGAAGGCGACGGAGAAGACGGGACATTTGGCCCTCGTCGTCGATGCCGGATCTCTCGGCAATCGAGCGGTTGGATGCCCCTGGCTCAGTGGCCATCGTGGCGAGCACTCGTGCTGTGCGGTAGGTGAAGCGGATCGAGAGACCCTTGAAGGGATCCTTAAGCGCATCGGCGGTCGAGACGGGTGCTTTCGGCGTCGGACGGTCGAGCTCGTGGCGAGCAGCGACAGGTCCGAGGTAGGGGTGCAGGATCATCCCGGTGAGCGGATTGGCGAGGTCCGCCAGTCGAGAACCCCCCGGGGCACTGGGCTGACCGGTGCCTCGCGGCACGCTGTCGCCTTCGAGCAGGCGCGCGTGGATCACGGACAGGGCGCCGCCAACGACGCCCTCAGCCGTGAGCGGCAATGGCTCATCGCCTGGCTTGCAGTCAGCTCGACCCTCATCAACCGCGGCAACGAGCGCGGCTAGAACGCGCTTGCGACGCGCCATCACCGCTGGACCCGCACGCGGCGTCTCCACCACGCACATGCGTGCAAGATCGGGCTGCTCGTCGAGCTGTTCGAGCAACGCGAGCAAACCCGCGCGAATGCGATCGCTCCACGTGCGCTCGCGCCGGGCGACAACGACCTCCTCGGAGATCCGCTGGATTGCCCGCTCGAACGCAGCGAGGAAGCATGCTTCGACGTCCTCGAAGGCTTCGTAGAAAGTGCGACGCGAGACACCCGCCCGTCGTGAGATCGATCCAACCGTCGCGGCCTCGACGCCGTCGTCGCTCAGCAGTTCACCGATCGCAAGCAAGAGGCGCCGACGCTGCATCTCACCAACGTGCGCACCCTGACGCTTTGCCTGCGCAAGCGAAGCCCGGTTGCCATTGATCCCCATGCCCACTAACGACTCCGACTGCTCGACATGACACCACGGCTACCGTTGGCGCTCATGGCACGCTCCACCTGCGCGCCCTTCTCGGTAAGCACCCATGCGTTCGGAGCACCCTTGCCGGGTGCAAGGCCACTGTTGTCGACGAGCCTAAGCCGCTCCAGGCGACTCAACAGCTTCGATATCTGGCCCTGATCCCCGATCCCAGCCGCATCACCGACCTCTCGGTTCGACGCCCCGGGTTGCGAGGCGACGGACATCAGTACGCACACAGTGCGATAGGTCAAGCGCATCTCCAGATCACGCAGCGGGTCCAAGCCTGCGGGCTCAACGCGGGAGCGCGCATTCGGGAGGGGGACTTCCAACTCCTTGCGCGCCGCGGCCGAACCGAGATAGGGCAACACGATCATGCTCATCAGGGGATTCACCAGTTCCACCAAGAGTCCGGAACGCGGTTGCTCTATGCGTGCATCCCCAATGACGGGGGGCAAGCGTGTAAGCAATCGTGCGTGGATGATCGATAGGGCGCCGCCGACGATGCCCTCGGCTGTGAGGGGCGGTAGTTGTGAGCCGGCTTTGGACACCGTGCCTCCTTCGTCTACGAGGGCGATGATTTGGGCGATACCGCGCTGGCGGCACTCGAGCGCGCGGTGGCCCGCGCCAAGCGAGCCGACGACAAGGAGCTGCCCTATATCGGGCTCCACGTCAAAGAGCACGAGCAATGCCGTGAGCACTGTCCTGACTCGTTCAGTCCATTTCGCCTCGGGGTCATACCCGGCAAGCACGTAACGCGATGCTTGGGCGATGCCCCCGTCAAGACCGGCCAGAAAGCAGTCTTCGCGATCGGCAAACAGCTCATAGAACGTCCGGCGCGAGACACCAGCCCGGGCTACGATGCGCGCGACGGTGGCGCCTGCAAAGCCCTGCTCGCTTGCGATCTCGACCATCGCCGAAACTATCCGCGCACGCTGTATCTCAGCGACCCTCGCACGTCCTGTCGCTGATACTCCATTGTTTGTGATGCTGAGGCGCGTGTCGCGCGCCCCAGCATTCTCATTACGAGAGGGCATGACAGATACACCTCTAGTTCGTCTTTCTCGGCCTGCTTGGCGCCATAGCCGCCTGTACAACCTAAACTCCTAAGGTGCAGTCACGGCCCAACTTCCTTGAATGACGCCTTCTTCTTCTATTTTTCCATTGTTTTGAAAATCCATGAGCAATATGGCTCCAGCCTTTGCGGCGCCGTTCTGACAAACGGCATACATTTCCGACGGCGGACACACCTGTGCCACAAGGATTTTACTCGTCGTCGGCGCTTCTATGTCGGCTTCACCCTCGTAAACGCAGAGCGTGCCTTTGCTCGCCTTCGGTTCGTCCACAGTTCCAAGACATTCAGTGGGCGGTTGAGCACCGTTTTCTTTCTTCTGCTCTTCAAGGGTTACAATGTGGACTTCGCTACTGCCAAGAGGGCTCGCTAGTGGAATGGAGAAGGAGATCGGACTAAATCCAACGCCTTCTTCACGAAATCTCTGACTGGTCCATGTGCCTGTCTCCGTTTCTCCGGAGGGGAGGGTCTTACCGAATCCGCCGCCCGTGCCGTTTTTGCCCGCCGGGCCCGCGGGACCGGCGGCGCCGGTTTCGCCCTTGGGTCCGACTGCACCAGTTTCGCCCTGGGGCCCTTGTGGACCTTCTTTGCCTTCTTTACCCGCAGTGCCTTCCTTGCCGGTGGCTCCTTCTTTACCGAGCGCTCCTTCTTTACCGGGTGTGCCTTCCTTGCCCGATACTCCCTGCGCTCCAGTCTTACCGACCAAGGATTTGAGCACTCTCGGGCTGATCTGCTTAGTCGAGGTAATCACGTATTTACTCGCGGCATACGCGCCACCAGTCATCGCGAACAAGACTACGAGCGTCATCAGCACATTCGTATACGTAAAGCGCTTGCGTACCCTGGAGATCATTTGGTCGAACCTTTCTTCTTGACGTTACGAGCAGTCTTCTTCGCCTTCTTCTTGACTTTGATCTTGTGCTTTGCGCAGCCCGTGGGTGCGATGGGTGTGCTGGTGTGTATTTCGGCGCCGTTCTGTCCGATGAATGCTGTGGGCATCGCGAGTTTCGCGGCAGTGCAGAGGTTTCCGTTGGCTGCAAGCGCCGAATACTGGTCTTGAGGTAGCGTGAGTTCGAAGGTGCCCACGGGAACATCAGGGATCGCCTTGAACGTGCTCGAGGTGATGCTCGTCTTCGGGTCGATGTACGTCGAGCCGACCAAGTGGACAGTCGCTCCATAACCTTGCAACACGATGATCAGATCAGGGAACGCTTCCCCACCATGCGAGACGAAATACGCTGGCCCTGTGAGTGCAACAGGCAAGACCGGTGTAGTGGCTGTCGCGTGTCCCACGATCGACGCTGCCGGGCAGGCTGCAGGGTTAGCTTCGAATGTCGCGGCCGTGCACGCCTTCTGCAAGGTCGTCAGCCTCGATGGGAGTTGCTTTGGTAGGTCTACCTTGACCTTCGCGATGTTCGCGTCATAGGGTCCGGCTGGATAGGTCAGTTTGACTGAGAGGCTGGCCCCGGCCTTCCTTGAGGTTTTGCCTGCTGTCTTGGCGGTGAGCTTTGGTTTGAATGCCAGGACCGCGCAGTTGGTGATCTGGAATGGCACTTTGACTGCTGCTGATGCTCCTTCGCTGCTGTCGAGGCTCCCGCCGACCTGCAATGGACTGCAGTTCGTCGGGTTGAACGTGAAGTCTGGTCGGTCGATGCTGACCTCAACGTGCTGGATCTGTAGTGGGATCCCATCAAGGATCGTTGGGATCTTGTACGGGCCCGTGTTATCCGTCGTGATCGTTAGCGCTGCCGTCAACGGGTCCACTTCGATCTTCGCGCGAACGATCACCTTCCCCAGATCAAACGGTCCGGCCTTCGCGGGGTTCACGATCGAGAGGCCGTACGGGGCGCCCTTATAGCCTTCGGTGATGAACACTTCGCCACCTGTGACTGTGTAGGGGTCTCCTCCGACACCAACGCTGACGGTCGTATGCCCGATCAGGGTTTCGGGACCACATGTACCAGCATTCGCCTGGGCTTCTTTACAGAGCTTGACCGTGGCCAATGTGCCCAACAATCCCGGGGGCATCGTCAGCTTGATCGCCTGCAGATTCTGACTGCCATCAGGTCTGCTCATGGTCATCGTGAACGGACTGAACCCTCCCGCCTGAATACTCGTCGTACCAGCAGTCAACGACGGACTAAACGGAAGTGGACTATGGCACGGACTCCCGTTAGGACCGGATATCACATCGAACGTCGAATCAGAATCCACAGATTCGTTACCTGTCCATGGCTCTATCGACGCGCTCGTCGTATATGCCCCACACAAGCCTGGCGTGCTCAACGGTGCTCGGTCCCCTCCAAAGAAGTGCAGTTCAAAGGTTTCAAACGGAAGCTGGGGCGTGTTCTTGAACGTCGAGACCAACTGACCCGTCACAGGATCCGGCACCACTTCGCCAGCGAGCTTTACGGTGGTACCTGAGATCGGGTCTTCGGCAACCACATACAACGCGACCAATGACCCGAACGGGTTCGCGTCCTGCGATGCCAAATACGCTGCTCCTTCAAGATCATTCGGCAGCAAAGGTGTCTTTATCTTCACGAGCCCGACCTTCGACGCTTCAGGACATGCGGACGGACCGTGACTATCGAGCGCTACCTGACTTTCAGAACACGACTGTAGACCGTCGGCACCCGCGGGATTCAGGCCCACCCCGGCGGGCAGCGCAACCGTCGTGTTCTTCACGTCGGCCTCCGCCAAACCATTGGGGTTCAGGCTCACATCCTGAGGTACGTGCACCGCTACTGCCAACCCTGTCGGGGTGCTCCCCGCCTGCCCGTCCGGCGTGGCGCTGATCGAAGGATCGAACTGCAGGCGGTTGCAGCCATCCAACGCAGGCATCGGTTCAGTGTTAGACAACGACCCGACGGTCTGGGGTTCCTGCCACGAATCGGATTCCATCGTCGTCTGCAAGGGACCCGCGCAGGATGTAGGCAGCGCCAAAAACGGCGGCGGATGGACCTCTTCAAACGACGGGCACTTCCCTGTGCCACCGGCCGCTTCGGCGAACGCTCCTTCTAGACAGTCGAGCCCTCGCGCGCTGTCGTGGCGTGGATCCCCGGGTACCCCCCAGAACGTCACTTCGCTAGAGAGGAATTCCGCGGTCTGGGTGATGTTCGTGACACTCACCGTCACCCCATAGTCACCACCCGTGCGTACCGAAGTATCCAGCAGCACCGGGAATTCTTTAAGAACCAGGAATCCAAAGCGCGCGGGCTCCCCTACCGCGGTTTCAACATTGTAAAGTGGTTGCGAGAAGGGGACTACGTAGCCAGACTCGACTACCGGCACCGCGACGACAACTCTCGCCACCCCCAAGACGGTCTGCGGTGAGCAATTATCTTTGAGGAACTGCGCCAGTGGGCACTGCGGAAACGGCGTCGGGTTGCCGATCAGGCCCGGAGGCAGCTTGAAATGCAGATCCTTGGTCAGTGCCACAGGCTTGCCACCGAGCGCATGCGTGCCTTCAGTCACTTCGACCGACCTATCTTCCAGGGTTTCGTTGAACGCCAGTGTGGTCGTGAACTGAAATGGGTGGGACCCAGCCTGCGTATCCACCCCCCCACCCTCTTCTTCCGGGCGCATTTCATAGGTATTCACGCCAAACGGGGCCGGACTATCACTGACGGTGAGCAACTGCTTGGCTGTAGCACCCACGACTCCACCACCCGTGATCGTCGCTTCGTTGACTTCACCTGACTTCGCCCCAGGCCTCAGGTCGACAAGGACACGCATCTGGATCTGTTCGTAAGGCGGCACGCTCGTCGCGCCACCGCTGTTCTTCCCTGTGAACGTGCAACTGAGTGACCCCATCGAGCATTCAAGGGGATAGCTGAGCTGATGCGTGACGCGTTCATCGGCGAACCCTTCGACCTTCACCGCCTTCAAACCAGACGGAAGTTTGTCAATAATCGTGATCGGCTGCGTCGCTGGATTCGCGTTCGCGTCTCCCAGATTCACGGCGGTCACCAAGATCTGGCCATCCGGAGCACCGTTGGAAACCGCAGTCATCGATATGCTGCCTTCTTCTTCCCGGCCTTCAATAGACAGTTTTAGGTGTTTTTCGGCTACTCGCATGAAGCCGAGCGGCTGATCGATAAGTTCGCCCGTGAACTCGATTTCATACACTTCAAATTCGTTGTCGTTACCTGAGCCCGGACCACCGTTGACCTGCACGTTTCCGGCACCATACAGTTCTTCAAGGGCCACCTGCACCTGTTCAGGTTCCTCACCCACCGCCAGACGGGTACGACGACCCGACCCACCACGTTCCAACTGATACACGCCTTCGGTCGCGCTGACGGTGAGCCTCTGCACCTCGGCTTTGGCGTGCCCCGGCTGCAGATATGTCGGCCTGGAAGTAGAGCTAAAATGCCACCACGGCGACTCAGCAGAGGCAGGCGCCGCGTCCGCCGATCCAGCCAATAGACCGACTGCTAGCACACCAAGAATGCCATTTCTAATCGAACGCACCACCTTTATCCCCTGCCCTTCCGCTTCGAGCTGGCCTTCTTAGACTTCTTCTTTGCCGGTCCATACTTCTTCCGAGCGCGCCGTTCACACACAAGACGTTGCTTGCGACCCTTCTTACCGCACGCTTTGAGTGCCTGGGTCAGCTTCTGCTCCCTCCTCAGCGACTTCGGCTTCACAGCTGACGCCGGAGTTGACGGGACCACATTGCCCGCACCCGAGAAGGTGGCGCTCGACGTCGGCCCAAAGATCGACGGCTGGGGCGAGGGAGCAGGCTTACACGCATCGCCCGTGAAGCACACCGGCGGAGACACCGGTGTAACCGGATAACACGGCACATCGGTAGTGCATTCGTGCGCGTCATAGACATCGAGCGCCGTGTCATAGTCCTGCGAGACGAGTTTCGCAAGCGTTATGAAGAACACATCGCCACCCGTTTCGCTCGCATCCATGAATGCCGATTCTTCAGGCGACGTACCGGAACTGATCAAGTTGACACAACCACCCGAGCGTTCGCTATACGTCGCACTCGTCGTATCACAATCACCGAGTCCTGGAGGCTCATACTCATACGTATCCTGAGTGCCATTCACGTCCTGCGGCACCAACGCATCGTTACTGTCGAAGAACAGTCGGCCGCTGTCTGATAGAAAACGTGGCTGGTACAGGTTTACATTAGGGAGGGCTTTGGTCCACGGCGGGAGGTTCGAGGCGACCCATGCTCCGCTAGAGAAGTCACCGCCCACGAACGAGAATTCGCCATATTCGACTCCGGTTGGTCGCGCGCCCGTCGGATCGCAGGACGTGCAGACCAGCCTGTTGGATCCGGCGTCATAGAGATAAACCTCCTCGTCGGCATGTCCACTGATTGCATCGCGCGTGTCATAGCCAGTCAGGTCTTCGTTTGACATGAAGGCGAGATAGCGACCATTCTGCGAGACCTTGTAGTCCGCCGCATGGTCTGTCGTTGCTGTCGAGAATATCTGTGTCCCGATAAACGGTCCTTCCGTTGTCGTCCATTCCCGCCCGTCGTAATGATCCACGATCAACTTGCCGCCAGCGCCCAAGAAGTACAAATAGGATGCGTCTTCACTCCCGCCGATCAGCATGCCACCGGACAGACCGGTCAATTCCAGTTCGCACGTCATTACACCGCCCACTTCCACTATCCGACACTCATAGATACCTCCGCCGGCAGCGCTTATCAACTGCTTGGAGTCGGTGAAGAGCACCCTGGATCCATCGCTGCTGGCGTAGAGGAACTGGGCATCGTCTTCGCTCGGTTCTCTAACTCCCTGTGCGACATCCAGATGCACCGATTCGTCCTTCGCGAAATCGTGCACATAAAGATGACCGCCATTCGAAAAGAAGACCGAACCGCCATCCGAGAGCTGATGGTTTAGCGGCGACAGTTCACCCGCATACACGCCCACCCCACCTTCGCTCTTAGGCAATGGGTAAAGCGGCTGCAACTTCCCATCCGACCACTCATAGAAGTACTTTCCTTCAGCCCGTTCATTTGAGGTGGATGTGAGCTGCGCGACGGACCACATAACGATGTGGCTCGCGTCTGGGGTGGCATCGACCAAGCGCGGGCCACAGACGAAATGTTCACATTCGCCGTTGTTCTCTTCGCCAAACACCGCACCTGGCTGCGTGTTCGCGTCTGTCACCAGTGGTCGATAGCACGACGTCTGACAGTGTTCGTTGACGTTTCCGTTCAAATAATCGGTGCGCATGTACGGCGTTGCTTCAGTGGCTTCAGGCGACAGCGCATCGAAATTGCCAAAGGGCGTAACGATCCCACGCGACAAATCTTCGGAGAAGAATCGATACTCGCCACCGTTGCCGAGTGACGGACCGGTGCCTTCATGGTGAGGGAGCGCGATCACCTGAGAAGACCAGCCTGAGGGACCACGCGTCGAAAGCACCGATGCTTCATTTGTATTGCCCTGCGGTTCCGCTTCGGTGGGCTGACTCGCCAGATCGATCATAGCGTCACCATCCGCGGAAGCCTCGGCTACGAACGGATCCGCGTCGACTCCGTTCAAGTCTCCGTAGTCCTGTCCGAAGATCAAAGCGCCATCCTTATCCGCCGGTGTGACCAACTCCCAGGACCGCCCGTCCGGCAGGGACAGCGCCCCGCCGCTGCGCTGCGTGGTGAACGTCTGATCAGCGCCATCGAACTCTTCCACTTTGCCGGCTTCCACTTCACTGAACATCACGACGCGGTAGTGATAGATCGTGTTCGCTTGCAATCCCTGCACGTGGCGGCTGAATTCCAGGTCACCTTCGCCGGAGCCCACAGCTATCCCGGGTGGAGCAGGCAGATCGTTACCATAGCTACTGGTCGTGCCGTACTGGAAATAGAAGGACGTCGGCGCCTTGTGCGGGTTGATCGTCGCGTCGAACGTCACCGATTCGGCCGTCGCCGCGGAGACCGCCGCAGCGTCCAATCTTGGACCGGGTGTCGTAAAAGACTGGACTTCCGAGGATTCGCCAGGGTTCGTGCCGCTCGCGTCATTGGCCCGCAACAGGTAATAGTAGGTCGTATCAGGTTCAAGTTCGCTAAGCTGCGCTTCCACCGGCACCGGACTTTCGCCTTCGGCGACCGGCTCCGAGCATGCCGCTTCCTGCCCGAATGAGGTCGTCGTCCCCCACAGAAACTGACACGTAGCCACGCCGGCTTTGTCAGGGTTGACCGTTCC
Organism: Solirubrobacteraceae bacterium; assembly: GCA_036510495.1. Taxonomy (GTDB): domain Bacteria; phylum Actinomycetota; class Thermoleophilia; order Solirubrobacterales; family Solirubrobacteraceae; genus Palsa-744. The sequence goes on along the minus strand of DATCDV010000060.1, from coordinate 51,067 downwards.
GGTGAGAGTCGCCGACCTGGCCTTCATGTCTGAGGTAGTCCCGGTAGTGACGTCGGGGATCACGACATCAGGCCCGAAGACCTTTACTGCCTTATTGCCTTCGCTTCGGTTGTCGGCTATGTAGACCTGATGGGATTCTGGGTCGACCCCGAGCGAGAAGACGTCATATATGTTGCCTCCAGGAGAGTCAGAGCCGGTGATATGGCCCAGGTAGGCACCCGTAGAGCTGAACTCGTCGATTACCGTCGGATAGTAGTCTTCTGTTACGTAAATCTCACCGTTGCCGCTATCCACGGCAAGGTCAAAAGCCCCGTTGAGCGTCTGCGTTGATGAGCGACCGACGATCTCGTGTACGAAGCTGTATTCGCCGAGCACGGTGGGTTCAAACACGTCGATCGTGCTGCTTGATCCTTCTTGGCTCCCGTCGAGGACGATAAGATCGCCGTTGCTCTGGTTCACCGTCATCCTGGAAAGGAAACGGAAAGGTTCAGTTGGCGAGACGCCTGTTATGCGCCCGACATAGTGTTCTTCACCATTCGCTTCGGGATGGAGAACGTCTATTATTCCCTGAGAGGGAACCGCCACATACACGTCGCCTTTGCCTTCATCCAACGGATCGGTCGATTTGTCCACCGCGATACCCGAGATGCGTGAGCCGAAAGATTTGCCGGGCGTATCCTTGCCGGTCCAAGTTGCGTGCAACGCTCCCGCTTCATCAAACACCCCGACGGCAGGTACTCCGTTTGCCAGTCCACCGATATAGATCGCCGCTTCACCAGTCGTGTTTCCAATCTGGATACCGTCCGCTTGGCTAAATACGAAAGATGCGGGGCTTAGGAACTGCGAGAGAAACGCGCCAGTCGACGCGTCGAACTCATCAACCCGTGAGCTGCCACTGGGTTTTTCAGCTATCCAGAGGTGGCCAGAGTCAATGGTCATTGATTCCATGGAGCTCAGTGGACCGGGCGCCGGTGCGCCCGAGCTCGCCGGGACTTCGGTGATCTGCGACAGATAATCGTGGATCACCTCAGCCTGAGCGGAGATACCCACGAGAGCCAATCCTCCCAAGGCCGCACATAGTGAGATCAAACCGGTCAAGATCGACTTACGAGCGTTCATCGCACAATCCCCTCTTCACACACACCCGGACACGAGACCCGCCCGAGCCCGGGCAGCACAAGACCGCCACGGGCACACCACCCGCGACGGCAGAAGAACAACAAACTGAAAGCGCGCCTACAGCGCGAGGAAGACCAAACCGGGCCTTGTGCCCAGAGTTGTGGCGGAGCCGACCGAGCTTTAGCTGGTGAGCGGCTCGGCCAGAGAGAGAGAGAGAGAGAGAGACGCGTCAGCGACGCTGACGCGTCCTATTACGCTCGTGTGTGAAGCACACGGACTCTCAAACACGTTATCCCCAAAAGAAACCACGCGAAAAACAACTCCCTCTCAATAACGACCCAGTCCCTCTCCCAAGGGCCCTGCTGAAACCGGTTAGCGTCAGACCACAGGGTCCAACCCAAAACCCGACCTTATGTTTGCTCGGCACTCCATGTGGAACGTCGAGTCAATGGGTGGTTATACACGAGTCTTGAACTCCTGTCAACCCATGAGTTGAGGAAAGTCAAGGGGCCGATATGCGCGGCGCTACCTCGAGCCCCCCGCAAACGGTCTCCACGACCATCTGCTTAGCGCGCTCGAGATCCTCATCGCCCTGCGGCAACAGCCCAAAGATCCAGCCCGTGAGCACTTGCTCGATCGCGCCGTAGAACGTCATCGCGGCGAACTCCGCATCGATCTCAGCCTTGAAGACTCCCTCCTTCTGGGCCTTGGTGACGATCTCGCCGATCAGGCGATACGCCTCGCGGATCTGGCCGAGATGCGTCTGGCCGAACGAGTTGGCCGCGCGCGTGACCTCGACGATGATCACCTTCATCAAATCGGGGTCGTGGCGATAGCTGTCGACGATGAACGACGCGATCGCGCCGAGCTTCTCGCGTACCGGCTTGGGCTCGCGGTCGACCTCGCGGATCATCTCGAGCATCACGCCCCAGCGCTCCAGGAACAGCGTGTTGAGCACTTCCTCCTTGGAGGGGAAGTAGTGATAGAGCAGCCCGTACGCCACGCCGGCCTCATCGGCGATGTCGGACACGCGGCACGCGTGAAAGCCTTGGCGCGCGAACACGCGCACCGCGGCATCGAGGATCGCGCGACGGCGATCGGGTACGGACTTGGCTCTGGTGGAGCTCACGCGTACGCCTCCGGACGGCGATGTGAGAGCAGCGGCACGCGCTTGCGGATGTCCTGCTGGAGGGCGAAGTCCATCTCGGCAACGACATAGCCAGATCTCTCGCTGTCCGCGCGTGCGAGCACCGTCCCCCAAGGATCCACGATCAGCGAGCTGCCACCGGAGTGATGGCCACCCGGATGCTCGCCGACCTGGTTGGCGGCTACGACGAACACCTGGTTCTCGATCGCGCGGGCGCGCACGAGCGTCTCCCAGTGGTCGCGCGTGGTCGGCAACGTGAATGCGGCAGGCAGCGCGACGATGCGAGCCTCGCGCAGCGCGAGCACGCGGAACAGCTCGGGGAAGCGCAGGTCGTAGCAGATCGCCACGCCCAGCTTGGAGCCGTCCGCCAGCTCGCTCACGACGATCTCATCCCCTGGCTCGTCGGTGTCGGACTCGCAGTAGCGCTTGCCCTCGATCTCCACGTCGAACATGTGCAGCTTGCGGTACACCGCCTCGATCTCGCCGCCAGGACCCACATGCACACTGGCGTTCGATAGCTTCTCGCGGCCCTCGACTCGCTCGGCAATCGAGCCAGCGATGAGATCTATTCCCAGCTCACGGGCCGTCGCTCGCGCCCAGGAGATCGCGCTGCCGGCGAGCGTCTGCGCGCCGGCGCGCAGGTCCTCCTGACTACCCATCACCGTCCACTTCTCCGGCAGCACGACCAGCGTCGCGCCGTCGGCCGCCGCGGCCCGCACATGCCCGTCGGCAGCGGCGATATTCGCCTCCACGTCCGCACCGGAGCTCAGCTGAATGGCTGCGGCCTTCACAGGGCCTCCGGTGTCGCGCCCGTCTCGACACGCGCCCAGCAGCGCATCGCCACGCCACTTGTCGGCATCCTCATATGTGGATAGATTGACTGGTCAGTCAATACCCTAACAATAGCGCCCACAACGACTGGACGTAGGGCTAAGCGGTGGCCTTCCCGGCCCCCGCAAGCGTCGCGGGGGACAGCGCCTCCGATAGCCCGTCGTTGCCTATGCCGGGACGCCTACCTTGCGCCCCGGCGCCCTCGCCGAGCGAGGGCATGATCGATACGTATCTATTTCTTCTTCTTGTGGCTGTGGTGCTTGCTTGGTTTCTTCGCCTTCTTGGTCTTTGCCTTTGGGCAGCCGGTGACGCTGAGCTTGGTTGACTCGTGGATTTCCGCGCCGTTTTGTGCGACGAACGCTGTGGGCATAGCGAGTTTGCTCTTGCATAGGTTGCCGGTGGCCGCGAGCGCGGAGTAGCGACCCTGGGGCAGGTTCAGTTCGAAGCTGCCGACGGGTGCGTCGGGGATCGCGTGGAACGTGCTGGAGGTGATCCCGGCTTTGTTGATGAATGTTTCGCCGTGCACGTCCAGCGTAACGCCATACCCTTGTAGGACGATCACGAGTTCGGGGAACTTCGCGCCACCGTATGACACGAAATACGCGGGTCCGGTCAGCGGGACTGGTATCAGCGGCGTGATCGCGGTGGCGTGCCCCACGATCGACGCGGCGGGACACCCGGCGGAGTTCGCTTCAAACGTTTTCGCCGGACAAGCCTTTTGCAGGGTCGTGAGGCGTGAGGGTAGTTGCTTTGGTAGGTCGACCTTGATCTTGGCGATGTTCGCTTGGCTTCCGAACGGTGCTTTGGGATAGGTCAGCTTGACCGATAGACTGGCGCCGTTCGCGCGCGATGTTTTCCCTGACGTGGATACCTTGAACCCCGGTTTGAACCCCAGGACCGCACAGTTGGTGACCTGGAACGGCACGCCGATCGTGTCGGTGGCGCCTTCGCTTGAGTGGATCGTGCCGGTGACCGCCATCTTTGAGCAGTTCGTCGGGTTGAACTGGAAGTCGTTGCGAGTCGTGGTCGCGTTGACATGCTGTATTTCCAGAGGGACACCTTCGATACTCGTCGGGACCGCATCAGGAGTACCGGGCGGGTTACTGGTGATTGTGATCGCCGCGGTTGTGGGATCGACTTCGACCTTGCCCCGCACGAGCACACAGTCGCACGCGGGATGGTTGTTCTTCGTGTCCGCGAAGTCGAATGGGCCGGCCTTCGCGGGGACCTCGAACGTGATCCCAAACGGTGCGCACCCCGATGTTCCGACCGTACAGGCACCCGTGCCGTTGTAGGGGCCGGTGAGATAGAACTTGCCGCCGCTGACCGTGTAGGGCTCCCCGCCGACACCGACACCCACGGTCGTTTCGCCGATCAGACTGTTCGGGCCGCACTCGCCGAGGTTCGCTTGCGGTTCGGGGCACAGTTCAACACCCGTGAGGATCCCCGAGAGGCCCGGCGGCAGGTGCACTTCGATCGACTGCATGTTCTGTTCGCCGCTTGAGCGCGAGAACGTCGCGGTGAACGGAGAGAACGCACCGGCATTGACGCTCAACGCACCACCAGTCAACGACGGGGAGAACGCCGGCGCTTCGCCCGCATACACACATCGGCTGTGGTTCGGACCGGAGGTGATTTCAAAGCTCGACCGCGACCTTACCGGCGGGTTACCCGACCATGGCGTGTATGACGCTTCGGTCGTATACGTTCCACACCGCGACGGGGACGCCAACGGCGCGCGTTCCCCACCGAAAAAGTGCAGTTCGGCGTCTTCGAACGGCAGCTGCGGGGAATCTTCAAATGTCGAGACGATCTGCCCCAAGACCCTGCAAGTCATGCCGGCGATCTCTTCGCCCGCGCCCTGGCACAACTGGACCTTGCCCGCGAGCTTCACAAGCGACCCTGACACCGGATCTTCGACGACGATATACATCGCCACGACACTCCCGAACGGGTTTGCTTCCTGCGCCGCCAAATACGCGAAGCCCTTCAACGGGTTCGGCAACAGGGGCGTGTGGATCGTCGCTTCGCCGATCTTCGACGCGTTCGCACAGAAATCGATACCTGGTTCAAGCAACCCATTTTCCCCGGCGTTCAGCGCGCCGAGGCTGCCCGGTAGGTGCGGTGAGAACGCCAGGTTGCTGACGCCAGGCTCGGTCGGGGATTCCCGCGCACCTTCATAGCCGATCTGATTACCCGCGCTCTGCGGCTGATTGGCCAGGTTGCCGGTGCATGCCCCAAGACCGTCCCCGGCCGACGGGTTGATCGCGACGCCCGCAGGCAACTCGACAGTGATGTTCCTCACCCCAGACTCCGCCAGACCGCTACCACTGAGGACCGATTCCTGATCGACGTGCACATCGACGTTCAACCCGGTCGGCTTGCTCGCTTCCTGACTATCGGGCGTAACCTTGATCGACGGTTCAAACGGCAGACGGTTACAACCGTCGAGTGCTGGCATCAGCGCGGTACTCGAGAACGCGTGGAGATTATCGGGTTCCGCCCACGAGTCGGCTTCCAGCATCGTCCGCAGGGGTTCCGGTTCACCCGCCGTGTTACGCGAGCATGACGTCGGCAGCGCCAACAACGGCGCCCGTGAAACGCCCGTGCCGTGTGCCCCCGGGACACCCCAGAACGTCAATTCGCTACCAAGGAATTCGACTACTTGGGGGATGTTCTTGACGTTCACCGTCACACCGTAGTCGCCACCGGTCCGCACCGCCGTATCCAGATACACCGGCACTTCATTATCGACGACGAAACCGAAGCGGGCCGGTTCGCCGACCGACGGTTCGAGATTGTATACCGGGTCCACGAACGGAACCAGAAAGCGGCCGCCTTCGAGGGGCAGTCTGAGCATCGTTCGCGTCACGCCCACCTGAGTATCGGCCGGGCACGCGGTCCCCCCTCCCTGGAGATTCGTGAGGAACTGCGCCAGTGTGCAGCGCGGGAACGGCGTCGGGTTGCCGATCAGCCCTGGCGGCAGCTTGAAATGCAGATCCTTCGCCAGCCCTCCCGCCGCCCTGCCGTTGAATGTCTCATTCAGGCCCAACGTCGTCGTCAGCTGGAAAGGATGCGACCCCGCCTGCGTATCGGCCGCGCCACCTTCGTCTTCCGCTCGTACTTCATATGCGTTCACACCGAACGGAACCGGCGTGTCGCTCACCGTCAGTGACTGTGTCGCGGTCGCGGCGGGCGCCCCGCCACCTACCACGCTCGCAACGTTCGACGCTCCCGTCGTAGCAGCTTTTTCGCCTTCTTCCACGTTCACCGCGATAAGCACTTCGATCTGTTCCTCCGGCGGCACGCTCGACGGATATCCTTCTTCTTCCCCCATGCCTGGGTATTTACCGTTGAACGTGCATTCACTCAACGACCCCAACCCGCATTGCAGGAAGTAGCTCTCGGTGCCAAAATTACCCAGCTTCTCGTTGACGACTCCTTCGATCGCGAACGCTTTCAGCCCCGGGGGAAGCTTGTCCGCGATCCTCACCGGCTGTGTTTCTCCGTTCGCGCTCTCATCCCCTATGTTCGTGGCGGTCACAGCGATCACGCCATCCGCACGACCTTCGGCCAGCACCTTTACTTTTACCGGCCCGAGTTCAAGAGGTTCTTCAGGACTCTCCCTCCTCAACGGTCCGACGGGCAGGTCCGTCAGTTCGCCCACGAACTTTATTTCATACGTTTCATACGGAGACGTGCCGGTCACTTCCACGTTGCCCGCACCGTATAGTTCTTCGAGCTGTTTCTGCAGCGTCACGGGAGCCTCGCCCGCCGTCATGGTCGCGCCTCCTACACAGTCGTTCCGCTCGAGCAGACCCGCACAGTTAGTCCCCAATTCATAGGATTCTCCAAGCCGCGCGGTAAGTTGTTGCACCTCATCCCTGGCCTGACCTGGATCTATATATGTCGGGCGCGTACTGGACGCCAGATGCCACCAGGGCGATGCGGCTCGAGCCACACAGGCGTTGAGCGCAAACGCACCGAGCACCGCACAAAACACGGCGAGGGCCAGTTGACGAGCATGCCGCGTACTCGAATGAAACATGCTCATGACTTACCTCCATCGCTCGACTTGGTCGACTTGATCGCTTTCTTGGTCCGCTTGGTACGTCGCTTCACCTTTATGCATCTACCGCGCTCGAGCTTCTTACCCTTAGAGCAGCGCTTTGACTTCACCGCCCGCTTGACCACCGCTGGCGCGGGCGCCGGCGAAATGTTGCTCGGGCCGGAGAACGTCGCGCTGGCGGGAGCATCGTAGATTGCGGGCTGCGGCGTCGGCGGCGCCTTGCACGAAGCTTCCGTTTCACACGGCAGCGGCTGCACCGCGGGCTCCGCGAAGCACGGCGCTGCGCCCGTGCATTCATGCGCGTCAAAGACAGAATAGCCACCTTCGACATCCTGCGAAACAAGCCGCGCAGAGGTCAAGAAGAACACATCCCCACCTGTTTCACTGGCTTCCAGGAACGAGGATTCTTCACGCGAGGACCCAGAGGAGATCAGCCCCACACACCCGGCGCCTTCTTCTACCTCCGTGCCTTCCACAGCCAAGCTCCGGGCGGGCTTGAACACCTCGCTGCCGCTCACACTCAAAGACGAACAGTGTTCGCCCTCGGGCTCATACTCATACACATCCTCCAGACCATTCACATCCTGCGGCACCAGCGTATCCTCGCTATCGAAGAATAGCCGGCCGCCATCAGAGATATAGCGAGGCTGATAACCCTGAGCGAACTGCAACCTATGTTTGATCACAGTCCATCCGGGCACAAACGACGCAACCCCACTCGATCCGAAGCCAACCGGTCGCGCTCCCGTCGGATCACACGACGCGCACGCCAACGTGCCTGCTTCCGTCGCTGGATCTTCCGGGGCATGATACAGGTACACCTCATCGTCCGGATGCCCGCTGACCGCGTCACGTATGTCATAACCAGTCAGATCCTTATCCGACATAAACGCCAACCAACGCCCATCGGGCGAAACCCGAGCATGCTGACCTGCAATAGAGAACACAGTATTCCACCGTGCTTCGTCTGCGCCGGAGAGCTCGGCGATGAACCGCGTCACGCCTTCGTGACGCACATACAAGTTGCACGGGGCCCCATCCCCTTTTTCACATTCGTCGTCTCCGGCTGCCCCCGGCGCGAGGGCACCACCGGCGACAAAATAGATGTACGAGCCGTCTTCGCTCGCACCGAGCACCATCCGCACATCCGCGGTTTCGCCCGCGTTTGGATCGACCGTGAGATCCGTCAACCGGTCGCCAACCGGAGCGCGCAGATTATATTCATACAAATCCCGTCCTCCTCCGCTCGTGATGGAATCTCCTGTAAGGCGTTCGCCGTCGGCGAAGAAGATCCTCGAACCGTCACTGCTGGCCGCCATGTACGCCCCACCCCCGCCGCTCCCGCAAGCGACACATCCCGGTTCAGGCAGGTCCAACTGCACCGTCACTTTGTTCGCCACTTCACGCAGATAGACACCGATGTCTCTGCTACCAGTCAGGATGACTCGCTCACCATCATCCGAGACTTCATTTCTCCCACCGGCCGCGGTACCACCCCTGTCATTATTACTGGGAAGGTACAATTCGTCGCCTTCTTCGCTTCCCGGCAGGATACTGATGAGCTGCAACTGCCCGCCCGACCACTCGTAAAGACCTCGTCGTTCACCTTCTTCATCCTTTGGGATGGGCGTAGCGGTGAGCTGGACGCCGGCAGCCAGGATGACGTGACTCAAATTCGGAGTCGCCGCCAAGTATTCAGGTCCACAAGACGGATAAAAGCATCCCCTGGCCGCTTCTTCGCCGAACGGTTCAAACGGGCTATGGGTATCATCGGAGCGCGTCACGAGCGGGGTATAACACGTCGACGGTACCTTCTCGGTAGCCGTAGGCTCGCATTCGCCGTTGTTACGCAAAAACGCAGTCGATTCCGTCGCCTCGGGCGATAGCAGCGGATCGAAATTACCTTCCGGCTGCAGGACCCCATGTGAAAGATCCTGCGAGAAGCGACGGTATTCCACACCCCCCTCAGGATTAGTCGCTTCGGCATAAGGTGGCACGATCACCTGGGAGGACCAACCCGACGCGCCACGCGTAGAAATCACCGAAACATGGTGCTTGCTATAACCCAGCGGTTCGACTTCAGTCGGCTGACTAGCCACATCAACGATCCCGGTACCGGCAGCAGACGCCTGGATAACGTTTTCTGAATTTTCCAAGTCTGCACCGTGAATGATGTTTTCTTCGTCTGGCGTGATGCTCTCGAACAGTGCGCCCTGCTTCTGCGGCGGTGTGACCAGCTCATACTGGCGGCCGTCCGGCAATGCAAACGCACCGCCCACCGTTTGCGTGGTGAAGGAGACCGGTTCCCCAGTGACGGTTTCCACGGAGTTGCTCGCAACGAGCCTGAACTCATCAGAGGATCCCGGCACAAGACCCTGCTGCATGTGCACGCTGAGCGCGACACCCGTCGCGCCAGCCGCAAGCACCCCGCTCCCCTGAGATTCGGGGAGGGGCACGAACGCGCCGCCCGACGGGGCGTATTCGAAGCGGTACGTCGTTTCCGCGCCGCCCGGATCGACCTGCCCTTCGAGCGTCGCGCTGGTGGACGACACATCGGAGACGGACTCTTCACCGACGGTGGGAGGGGCAGCGGCGAGCGCCGGGGCAGCGGCGAAGGTCAGCGCACCAAGCGCCACGACAAAGGCCGCGAGCGTCGCAAGGGCTCGGCGAGCAGAGGACACACCGGTGGCGCTCGTAGCAGGCGCACTACTCCCTTGGCCGCGAAGGAAAGCGCCGAGCGTCGCGAAGAGGCCGATCCTCGCCGTGGAAGCGGTGTTCGCGGTGTGCTCTGTGAGTTTCACTGTTGTGCCTTTCTCTTGGTAATGGCGTTGCGGCCCGATTGTTGGTATCGCTGAAACTGGTGATGCACCGTGCGGCCCTTCGGGCTCAGAGACCATGCGTTCGGTGCGCCCATGCCCGCTGAGCCGGCCACGTTCTCGACCAACCCCGACCGCTGCAGACGCGAGAGCAGCTTGGATATCTGGCCCTGGTCTGCGACCCCAGCGCTCTCACCGACCAGCCGGTTGGACGCTCCGTCGTAATCGGCGATCGCCATCAGCACCCGCACCGTGCGATACGTCAAGCGCATCCCGGCCGCTTTAAACGGATCCGCCGGCAACACGCCCCCCGCGACAGAGGAGGAGCCGTTGACGGCGCCGCTCGTATCGTGAATGACCGGACGTGCCAGCTCCCGCCGTGCGGCAGCGGGACCCAGATACGGCAGCACGATCGTGCTCATCAGCGGACCGGCAAGCTCAAGCAGCGGACGAGAGTGCGCCGTGCGAACATCGTTGTGAGCGGCGCCGTGCGCGAGCAGGCGCGCTTGGATCACAGCCAACGCCCCACCGACAATCCCTTCCGCCGTTAGCGGCGAGAGCTCACTCGCGCCCTTGGACTCACCGCGACCCTCGTCCACCGCACGGGTGATCAGATCGATCGTCTCAGCCCGGCGCGCCAGGACACGCGAGCCGCCCGCGACAGACTCGTGCACGAGCACCCGTCCCAACCGCGGCTCATCTTCAAGGAAACCCAGCAGCGCGATCAGGCCCATCCTGATCCGCGCACACCACGAGCCCTGCCCCTCACACGCATCGAGCACACGCTCACGCGCGAGCGACAGCGCCCGCTCAAACGCCGCCAGAAAACAATCCTCACGATCGCTGAACGCCTCATAGAACGTGCGCCGTGAGACACCAGAGCGGGAGACGACATGCGCGACACTCACACCCGCCACCCCACGCTCACAACACTCCTCGACCATGCCCGCGAGAATCCGCGCACGCTGCAACTCCGCGACCTGCGAGCGCGCGAGCTCGTCAAAAGAGGGCGCCTCGCTCGTGTCGTTGCCCGTGAGCGAGCGGCGATCGCGCACCACACCCTGCGCCACAACAGATCGGCGCGAGCGAGCAGCCATCTCACAAACCCCCCCCAGACGGGGTGGACCCCTGGACGCCTGATAGGGAGATGGCACCCAGAGGCAGCCCACCCGCATAAGGCAGAATGGAGGCCGGGTCAAGGGCGACCGTCCCGCGTGGGGGCAAGAACAAAAACGATGAGCGCGCACGGTGCACGCGCCATAGGCCAAGCCAGGTGTCTCGCCCGGCTAGCCGCAGGCCAAAGCCGCGGCGAAGGGAGCTATGCCCTAGAAGGCAGCGGTCCCAGAGAGAGAGAGAGAGAGAGAGACGCGTCAGCGACGCTGACGCGTCCTACAAAGGACCCGTCACGAGCACGATGACTCTCACCTGCGCTATTCCCCAAGAAAAACACGCGAACAACAACCCTCTCTGTTGCGACCCGGTCCCTCTCCACGGTCCCGTCCAAAGCGCCTGAAATCGACAACGAAGCCGACCCAAACCCAGCCCTATGTTTATCCCGACAACCCAACGGAAGTCAAGACATTGGCCATCTTATACCGCAATGGCGCGCCCATGTCAAGTGCCCACGTTCATAAACCTCGAAGGTCCCGCAACGACTCAGGCGAGGAACGAGTCTTGCTTCGCGGCGGCGGCCGGCCCGGCCACCCGCGTCCTGCTCGAGCAACGCGGCCACCCGCTCTGTCGGCTATATCCGGCGGCACACAGCACCTGCTCGGTATGCCCGGTCTCAAAAACGACCCGGTCCCTCTCCCAAGGGCCCTGCTGAAAAGTTCAGTGTCGACCACAGGGACCGACCCAAAACCCGACCTTTATGTCTGCCTGACACCCCTCATGAATGTCGAGTCAATGGGTGGTTATACGCGAGTCCTGAACACTTGTCACCCCTTGAGGCCGACAAGCCCTGCAGTCAGCATCCGTTCCGCGCTAGGAGACCAGCGAATTCGCTGTAATCAGCGTCCACGCTCGCGCTGAGACGCGAGCTCCGCCAGCAGCAGCTTCGAGTGGATCGCCCCGATCAGCTCGCGCAGCGGCTCGGCGCCGGCGGCAATCATCTCGACCGCGCGCTCCACCTCCACCTCGCCGACGAGGCGGTCGAGCAGCGCGCGGACCTCCTCCTCGACCAGCGGCCCAAGCGCCTCGCGATAGCGCAGCGTGTCGTACACGGTGAAGCCAAGCGCCTGCTCGTATCCCCCCGCGCGAAAGCGGGAGATCGCCTCGATGATCTTCACGTCGTCCTGGCCGTAGCCGCCGCGGCCCGGGGTGAGCACACCGATCTCCTTCAGGCGCTGCAGCACATTGGCGGGAATCTCATAGCGCTCGCGGACCTGCTTGGCGGAGACCTTGCGCTGCTCGGCCCCCTCCAGGGCGCGTTCGAGAATGCTGTCCTCCAGCTCGAGCAGCGCGGTGACGCGCTCGGGATTGTCCTCCAGCACCTCCCTGATCACGCGTAGCGGCATGAAGCGCTCTTCCTGCAGGCGCTTGATCAGCTGGATGCGCTCGACCAGCTCGGGCGGGTAGTAAGCCATGTTGCGGCTCGTGCGCCTGATGTCCTCGCCATCGCCGAGCAGTCCCTCGCGGATGTAGTGGCGGATCGTCGGAGCGCTCACACCGGAGCGCTCAGCGAGCTCGGCCATCTTGAGAAGCGGCTCGGAAGCGGCCCCCGCGTGGGCCTTCATGCCAAGAACGAGTCTTGCTTGGCCGTCTCGGTTCGTCCCGCGACGGCGCCCTGCTCCAGGAGCTCCGCCACCTGCTCCTCGCTGTAACCCGCGGCGAGCAGCACCTGCGTGGTGTGCTCTCCGAGCCCCGGACCGGGCAGGCGGTTGTGCTCGCCCGGGGTGCGGTCGAACTTGACGGGGATGCCCAGCTGGCGGACACCATCCTGTACGCCGGGCTGGTCGAGCGTGACGACCATCTCGCGCTCTTGCACCAGCTCCGAGCTCAGCGCCTCGTCCAGATCAAGCACAGGCTCAAGGCAGCAGTCGTGCTCAGTGGCGAACTGAGTCCATTCGGCACGCGTGCGGCCTTTGAAGATCTCGACGACCTGCTCGTGCGCGCCGGAACCGGGGTGCTCGAACTGCTTCTCGATCAGATCCTCCCGCCCTACACCTCGGCACCACGCCTGCCAGAACTTGGGCTCCAGAGCGCCGAGCGAGACCCAGCCGTCGGCACACTTGTACGGGCGGTAACAGATCACCGTGCCGGCGAGCAACTGCTCACCGCGTTTGGGGACCGCGCCGTCGGCGAAGTATTGACCGGCGACCATCGCCAGCCAAGAGAGCGCGCCGTCGGCCATCGACACGTCCACGAACTGGCCTTGACCGGAGCCAGGCTTTCCCGGCCCGCCGTCGCGCTCGCGCAGCGCGGCCAGAATGCCGAAAGCTCCCATCAGCGCGCCGCCGCCGAGGTCGGCGATCTGGCCGGCCGCTTGCGTGGGATGCCCACCCACCTCGTCACCTTCGCCCGTCAGGCCCAGCAACCCGATCAGGCCGAGGTAGTTCATGTCGTGACCGGACGCGTCGCGCTTCGGGCCCGTCTGGCCGTAGCCGCTGATCGCGCAGTACACGAGCCCTCGGTTCTCCTCCCGCATGCGCTCGTAGCCGACGCCGAGGCGATCGAGCACACCGGGCCTGAACGACTCGAGCACCACGTCGTAGTCGCGCACCAGCCGCAGCAACACCTCGCGCCCGGCCTCGCTCTTGAGGTCGATGCGGATCGAGCGCTTGTTGCGGTTCAGCGACAGGAACATCGCCGACTTCGCGCTGTCCTCGGCGCCCTCGTAATAGGGAGGCGCCCAGCGGATGTAGTCGCCGGCGCCGGTGTCCTCGACCTTGAGCACCTCGGCGCCGAAGTCGGCCAGCAGCAGCGAGCAGAAGCCGCCTGGAAGCAGACGCGAGAGGTCCAGGACCCGGACGCCTGAGAGTGGGAGGCTCACCGTGTCCTCCCCGGCGTCGGTGAGAGCCGGGAGACCCATCAGGCGATCCCGAGCAGCCCGCGCGCCTCAGCCACCGTCGCCGGGCGCCGTCCGACGTCTTCCGTCATCTTGCGTGCCTGGGCGATCAGGTCGCCGTTGGAGCGCGCCATCTCGCCGCTGGGCAAATATAGGTTGTCCTCGACGCCCGCGCGGATCGAGCCGCCGAGCGTGAGCGCGCTGGCGATCAAGGTCCACTGGTCGCGACTGATGCCGATCACACCCCAGTGGTGTTTGGGTCCGTCGCTCGGGACCGCCTCGATGTTCTCGACCATCGCCGCGAGGTTGCGCGGCCGCGGCGGAATACCGCCGACAACGCCCATCACGCAGTCGACGTGCAGCGGAGCTTTCAAGATGCCCATGTCCACAAGCGGCTCGAGCGAGCCGACGTGGCCGATGTCGAAGCACTCGTGCTCGGGCTTGATGCCCAGCTCGTTCATAGCCGTGAGCAGCTCGACGATCTCATCGAAGGGGTTCTGGAAGACCATCTTGAAGACGAAGTCTTTGCGCGTGCGCGAGTACTTGGCGTAGTTCATCGAGCCCATGTTCAAAGCGGCCACTTCGGGACGACAAGCGCGCAGGTACTCGACGCGCTTGGACACGGGCACGCCAACCGTGCCGGTCGAGTAGTTGACGATCACGTCGTCCACGGCACCCCTGATCGCCTCGGTGATCGCGGAGAAGTCCTCGATCTCATAGGACGGCGTGCCATCTGGTTTGCGTGCATGGATGTGAATCATTGAGGCCCCCTCGTCCACGGCGCGCTTGGCCTCGGCGCCGTACTCCTCGGGCGTGTAGGGGATCGCCGGGCACTGCTCCCTGTTGGCGATCACGCCCGAGATCGAGCACGTGATTACGACGGGATCATCGAGACTCATTCTTACCTCCGGCTTGCACAGGTACGTAGGGCAAGCTGGGCAAGGAATGACGAGCCCGCCCACCCCGCGAAATGTGCTTCGCACATGAGCGACTGAGGACGCCGCCCAGCGCCGCCATACGTACCTGTGGGCTCATACGGGCACCACTCCTGACTTCTTGTAAGGACGCTCGATCTTCTTGCCCTCGGCCATCTCCAACCCCCGGCAGATCGTGGCGCGCGTCTCGCGCGGGTCGATCACGTCGTCCACGAGGTCGTTGCCCGCGGCGATGTAGACGTCGAACATCTTTTTGAAGTTCTCGATCAACTCGGCCTTCTTCGCGGCGGGATCCTCTGCCGCATCGACCGCCTTGCGGAAGGCGATCTCGACGACGCCCTCGGCGCCCATCACGCTGATCTCGGCGGACGGCCACCCGACGATCAGATCGGGCTCGTAGGCGCGGCCGCACATCACGTAGTAGCCGGCCCCGTAGGCCTTGCGTGTGATCACCGTGATCTTCGGGACGGTGGCATTGGCGACCGCGTAGAGCATCTTGGCGCCGTGGCGAATGATGCCTTCGGACTCGACCTTCGTGCCGACCATGAAGCCGGGCACGTCCTGGATGAACACGAGCGGGATCCCGAACGCATTGCAGAGGTTCACGAAGCGGGCGGCCTTGTCGGCGGAGTTGTTATCGAGGATCCCGCCAAGCCGCTTGGGCTGGTTGGCGACGATCCCGGCGGGGCGCCCGCCGAAGCGGGCGAAGCAGGTGATGATCGTCTTGGCCCACTGGCCCTTCATGTCGAAGATCTCGCCGTCATCCACGATGTGCTTGATGACCTCGTACATGTCATAGGGCTTGCGGTTTGACTCCGGGAGCACGTCGAGCAGCTCCTCGTCACCGCGCTCGATCGGATCGGACACGGGCCGAACCGGCGGGGGCTGCTCACAGTTCTGCGGCATGAACGACAGGTAGGCCTTGATCCGCTCGATGCACTCCTCGTCCGAGGCGACCTCCATGTCCCCCACCCCCGACTTGCGGCAGTGCACACGCGAGCCGCCGAGTTCCTCCTGGGTCACATCCTCACCCACCGCTGCCCGCACGAGGTGGGGT
This sequence comes from Solirubrobacteraceae bacterium, assembly GCA_036510495.1. Taxonomy (GTDB): domain Bacteria; phylum Actinomycetota; class Thermoleophilia; order Solirubrobacterales; family Solirubrobacteraceae; genus Palsa-744. The sequence continues at coordinate 35,087 of DATCDV010000060.1, read as the reverse complement.
CCGGCAAGCGCCATCGAGCCGCGGCCCTTGACCATCGGCACGAAGTCAGCAAGACCCGGGATGTAGGCGGTGCCGGCAGCGCACGGTCCCAAGAGCGCAGCGACCTGCGGGATCACGCCGCTCATGATCACCTCCTCGCGGAACAGGTGCCCGGAGCCAGCGAACATCGCGCCGGCGGCCTCCTGCACACGGGCGCCGGCGGAGTCGAGCAGCCACACGAACGGGATGCGCTTGGTCAAAGCAAGCTCGCGCAGGCGGGTGACCTTGAACTCGCCGGTCATGCCCATAGAGCCGGCCATCACCGTGAAGTCATACGCACACACCGCGGTGAGACGACCGTCGACCTTGCCGTAACCGGTGATCACGCCGTCGGCGGGCGCCTCCACGCCGTCCATCGCGCGCTGCGATGTGTGCGGCTTGCCGTGGATGCCAAGCTCGGTGAACGTGCCCTCATCCACGAGCAGCGCGATCCGCTCGCGCGCGGTGAGCGCGCCCTTCTCGTGTTGCTTGTCGATCTTCTCCTGGCCGCCCCCGAGTCGTATCTGGGCGCGGCGCTCGTGCAGGTCCTCCACGAGCGGGCGCAGCAGGGAGGTGGTCTGCTCGGTGCTCATGCGCGTGCCTTCCTGCCAGAGCGCTCGGCAGCGCCGGATCGGTTTGCGGCTGGGTAGCTCATCGACCCTTCCACCTACAAAATCTCCCGAAGGGGCCGATCGATCATCGGCCCTTCCATTCCGGAGGACGCTTCTCGAAGAAAGCAGTGACGCCCTCCACGATGTCCTCTGTGGAGAGCGCGAGCGTGAGCTGTGCGCGCAGGTAGTCGAGCGCGTCGTCGAAGGGCATGTCGAGCTGGCGGTGCATCGCTTCCTTGCCGAGCCGCATGATCAGCGGTGACTTGGCGGCGAGCTTGCCCGCCCACGCGTCCACCGCGGCGTCGAACTCGGCGGCGGGGACGACCTTGTTGACGATCCCCGCGTCGAGCGCTTCGGCGGCGGTGAAGCGCTCGCCCAGCAGCAGCAGCTCGTTGGCCTTCTTGCGCGGCACGTTGCGGTAGATGAGCGCCATGATCATGAACGGGAACGCACCCACGTTGATCTCAGGGGTGCCGAACGTGGCGGTGTCCTTCGCCACGATTAGGTCGCACCCGAGCGCGATCCCGAGCGCACCGGCGAGCACGTGGCCGGAGGCGGCACACAGCGTGGGCTTGCCGAGCGCGCTGATGAGACGGAACAGCGACACGAAGCGCTCGGAGCCGAAGTGCTTGTGCACGAGCGACGCGTCGCCCGCGAAGCCGCCGAGGTTGGCGCCGGATGAGAAGACCGTGTCGTGCGAGGACGCGAGCACCACAACGCGCACGCGCTCCTCGTAACGGGCGCGCTCGAACGAGGCGATCAGTCCGCCAAGCACCTCCGGGGAAAGCGCGTTGCGGGTGGCGGGTTCGTTGAGCGTGATCGTGGCCACGCCCGTGTCGGCTACTTCGTAGAGGACCGGCCCCGCATCGGCGGGGAGCGCGGCGATAGGACCGGGCGGAGCGGCGTCGCCGGCTCCGGAGCCGACTGGGGGTTGAGTGCTCATCGGCGCATCCTAACCCGGTTCCCATTAGGACGCAGTGAGAAGTGCGAAGTCGTACTGTTTACTTTGGCGGGTGGGTGCGTTAGCGTCCGATGCCGACACGCGACGACCCACTCGAACGCGGCGCCCGAGCGGTGCCAGACACCCACAAGGAGACCCAGATGGCCACCGCTGACGTCCTCAAGCCCGACTTCCAGGCCAAGCGCAAGCACTTCATCTTCACCGACGAGCACGAACAGCTGCGCGAGTCGATTCGCAAATTCGTGCTCAAGGAGCTCACCCCGCACGCGATGGAATGGGAGGAGACGACGTTTCCCGACTCAGTGTTCACGCGCATGGGCGAGCTCGGCTTCCTCGGCCTCGACAAGCCTGAGGCATACGGCGGCCAGGGCGGCGACTACTACACGAGCTTCGTGCTCGCGGAGGAGATCACCAACGCGAACTCGGGCGGATTGGCGATGGGTGTGGCGGTGCACACCGACATGGCGATGCCCCCGATCCTCGCCTTCGGCACCGAGGAGCAGAAGCAGGAATGGGTGGTGCCGGCCATCAAAGGCGAGAAGATCCTCTGCATCGGCATCACCGAGCCCGATGCGGGCTCAGACGTGAAAGGCATCAAGACGCGGGCGGTGAAGGACGGCGAGGACTACGTAATCAACGGCTCGAAGACCTACATCACGAACGGCCTCCGCGCCGATGTGATCGTGCTCGTGACGAAGACCGACACCGACGCCGGCTATGACGGCTTCACCCTGTTCCTGGTGCCGATGGATGCGCCAGGCGTGATCCGTGAGAAGAAGCTCGAGAAGCTCGGCATGCACGCCTCAGACACTGCGCTCTTGGCCTTCCAGGACGTGCGCGTGCCCGCCTCGGCTGTGCTGGGCCAGGTGGGCAAGGGCTTCTACCACATCATGTGGGAGCTCCAGGGCGAGCGCTTGATCGGCGCCGCCGGCTGCGTGGCGGGCGCGCAGAAGTGCTTCGACCGCACCCTGGAATACGCCAAAGAGCGCAAGGCGTTCGGCCGGGACATCGGCAAATTCCAGGTGATCCGTCACAAGTTCGCGGAGATGGCCACGAAGATCGAGAGTGCGCGCCAGATGACCTACATGACCGCGTGGCGCTTTGCCAACGGCGAGTACCCCGTGCGGGAGATATCTATGGCCAAGCTGCACGCAGCGCGGATCGCGGTGGAAGTGGCGGATGAGTGCATCCAGATCCACGGGGGTGCGGGCTATATGAAGGAGTACGGCGTGGAGCGGGTGTGGCGTGACATGCGGTTGAACCGGATCGGCGCGGGCACGGATGAGATCATGCTCGACGTAATCGGACGCTCCTACGGACTGTAAAAAGAGCGCAGGCTCGTCCAGCAGGCGCGGCGACCGGTGACGGGGCCGTGGCTGCGGGCGCTGAGCGAATCTTGTCTCCCATAAATCCCCCATTCACCGAGGAGCACGAAGAGCTACGGGACTCCATCCGTGGTTTCTTGGACCGCGAATTCGCCCCCCATTCGCAGCAGTGGGAGGCGGAGCGCTGGTTTCCGGACGAGATATTTCCGAAGCTCGCGGCCCAGGGCTTGCTTGGACTGAAGTACCCGACCGAGCTTGGCGGCCAGGGCGGCGACTACCTGCATGAGGCGGTACTCGTGGAGGAGCTGTCGCGCATCGGCTCGGGCGGCACCGCCGCGGGGATCGGGGCGCACATCAACATCGCCACCCCGCCGATCTGGAAGTTCGGCACCGAGAAGCACAAGCAGCAGTACCTCGTCCCCGCGATCAGGGGCGAGAAGATCGGGGCGCTCGCGATCACCGAGCCTGACGCCGGCTCGGATGTGGCCGCGCTGCGCACAAAGGCCGAGCGGGTTGACGGCGGGTGGGTGGTGAACGGCGAGAAGACCTACATCACCAACGGCGTACGCGCCCACTTCATGGTCACGGCAGTGAAGACCAAGAATGAGGACCCGCCCTCCCGCCACCACGACATCTCGTTCTTCATCATCGAGCGCGGCGAGGGTGTGAGCTCATCAAAGCTCGAGAAGCTCGGCTGGCACGCCTCGGACACTGCCACGATCGCTTTCGAGGATGTGTTCGTTCCCGAGAGCAACTTGCTCGGCGAGCTGCACGAGGGCTTCAAGCTGATCATGGCCAACTTCCAGTGGGAGCGTCTGGCGATGGCGCTTGGAACGGTGGGCGCGATGCAACTGGCCTACGAACGCACCGCCGAGTATGCCCGCGAGCGCACCACATTCGGCCGGCCGCTCTCAAAGCACCAGGTGATCCGTCACAAGCTCGCCGACCTCGCCACCAGCGCCTACACCGCGCGCTGCGTCACCTATGACGCGCTGCGCCGCTTCCACGAAGGGCAAGAACCGCTGAAGGAGGTCACGATGGCCAAGCTGCTCACCCAGCGCGCTTCTTTCGATCTAATGGACGAATGCCTGCAGATCCACGGCGGGATGGGCTACATGGGCGAGCACTGGGCCCAGCGCGCGGCCCGCGACGCCCGTCTCGGGCCGATCGGCGGGGGCTCGGACGAGATCATGCGGGAGATCTTGGGGCGGTTGCTGGGGTTGTAAGCCAACCTCGGGGCCCGTACCACGTGTCACGCTCGCGGCGGTCAGTCGGATAGAGGTACATGGCCCTGGAATCGCGCCTTACGTGGCTCATCCGGCCTTACGTAGCTCATCCCCCGCTCATCCAGCGGAACGGATCACAGGTAGCGGGTGGCGGGTGGCAGGTGGCAGGTGGCAGGTGGTATAGTGGCCCACGATGAAGAAGACCAGCATCTACCTGGACCCTGGAGTCGACCGCGCGCTCGACCGTCGTGCCGTAGCCGAGGGCACGACCAAGGCCGCTCTGATCCGTGCGGCACTCGCCGAGGCGGCCGCGATCGACCACACAAGGCGACCACGGGCATGCGGCGTGTTCGAGGGTCCCGGCGACCTCGCGAGCAATGTCGACCGCTACCTGGCGGAGAGCGGATTCGGCGAGAGTTGATCGTTATCGACACGTCCGTCGTGCTCGCCTTCATGGATCGGCGCGACAACCGCCACGAGGGTGTGCGGGAATGGATGGAGGGTGTCGAGGACGAGCTGTGCACCACCCCGCTCGTGCTCGCCGAGCTTGACCATCTAGTCACCCGCCAAGGCGGCACGTCGGCGGCCAGAGCGTTGCGAGACGACTTCAAGGACGGCGCCTACCTGCTCGAATGGTGGCAGTCCGCGTTGCACGAGACGATCGCAGCCGCACAGCTCTACGAGTCGATGAGCCTCAGCCTCACCGACGCTTCACTTGTTGCGCTCGCGGCGCACCTGAACACGACCACAATCGCCACACTTGACGAACGTCACTTCCGCGCCGTACGGCCGTTGACCGCCTCCGATGTCGGCTTCACGCTTGTGCCGGCTGACGCGGCCTGACCGGTACCAGGGAACGGTCGGCTCCCTTCGGCGAAGGTAACCCCCGACAACATTCGGTCTAGTCGGTCCGGCCAAGACTCAAATCCGTGCGCGATCCTGCCGATGCAGAGAGCGTGTACCGCTGTCTCACCCTGCTCGTTGCGGCCGCGATGGCCGCGCTGGTGCTGGCCCTGCCCGCGATGGCGGGTGCTGCGCGCACGCGCTCACACGGTGGGAGCGTGCACGTTCGCCACGAGACGATCCATCGCGCTCCACGCAAAGGACACAAGCACAAGCACAAGCACCACACGCACAAGCGCTCCGTGCATCACGCGCGCAAGACGCGGCCCGCCACCGCCGCCGGCGAATGCCCGAACGCGAACCTGACGCCCAAGCCGGGCAACATCGAAACCGTCGTGGTCGCCACGCTGTGCCTCGTCAACGGCGAACGCGCCCGCTTCGGCGAGTCGGCCCTGATCGAAGACGCTCGCCTTGCGGGCGCCGCCACGGGACACTCGCGCGACATGGACGAACACGACTACTTCGAGCACACGAGCCCCAGCGGCCAGACGCTGCTGATGCGCATCCAGGCGAGCGGCTTCATCCCCGGCGGCAACGTCGGCTACACGCTCGGCGAGAACATCGCGTGGGGCACGCTGTGGCTCGGCACCCCCCACTCGATCGTGAAGGCGTGGATGGAATCGCCGGGCCACCGCGCCAACATCCTCAACGGCTCCTACCGGTATACCGGCATCGGCATCGACCCCGACCTGCCCGCATCGATGTCCGGTGGCCAGGCGGGCGGGATGTATACGCAGGACTTCGGCACGATCATTTCCGGCTGACCCTTAGCTGAGCATTGGCCTGGCTGGGCGGATAACCTCCCTCCGACCGACCACTACAAGGAGAATCAACAGCTATGGGAGTACTCGACGGCAAGGCTGCGATCGTGACCGGCTCGGCGCGCGGCATCGGACGCGCGACGGCTGAATTGCTCGCCGCACAGGGCGCGCAGGTCCTCATCAACGACCTGGACGGCGACATCGCCGAGCAGGCATCGCAGGAGATCTCGGGCGAGACGGCCGTGTTCTCCGGCGATCTGACGAAGGGCGACGCGGCCGAGAAGCTGGTGCAGAGCGCGATCGACTCGTTCGGGAAGATCGACATCATCGTCAACAACGCGGGCTACACCGTGGACGCGCCGATCCACAAGATGTCCGACGAGCAGTTCCAGGCGATGCTCGACATCCACCTGATCGTGCCCTTCAAGGTGATCCGCGCCGCTGCCCCGCACCTGCGCGAGCCCGCAAAGATTGAGCGCGAGGAAGGCAAGGAAGTGTTCCGCAAGATCGTCAACGTGTCCTCGATCTCGGGCACGATGGGCAACGCGGGCCAGGCCAACTACTCGTCGGCCAAGGCCGGCGTCACCGGTCTGACAAAGACGCTCGCGAAGGAGTGGGGCCAGTTCAAGGTGAACGTCAACGCGGTCGCGTTCGGGTTCATCGAGACGCGCCTGACGGCCGCCAAGGTCGAGGAGAACACGATGGAGATCGGCGGCGAGAAGGTGCAGCTCGGCATCCCCGAGCAGCTGCGCCAGATGGCCTCAATGCTGATCCCGCTCGGTCGCCCCGGCACACCCGAGGAGGCGGCAGGCGGCGTGTTCTTCCTGTGCTCGCCGTGGTCCAACTACGTGCACGGGCAGATCCTCAACATCACTGGCGGTCAGTTCACCGGGATGACCTCCTAGACAACCGCTGACCGGCGCCTCACTTCGTCCTCGGTCGCTTGTGTGCGACGCACACGGCGCTCCCTGCGTCCTTGCGAGGCTTGGTCATCGGTCGTCTAGAGCTGCGACGACCGACCCTATGACGCCGTCGCCGCGCCCTTCACTTGGGCGCGGCGCTCGGCCCGCGCCCTGCGCAAGGCACCCTTGCGACCGTGTTGCTCGAGGCCGTTGTAGAGCCCCTTGATCTCCGTGAGCACCTCTTCGGCAACAGCCTGCTGCTGCTCGCGCGTGGCGCCCTCGATCGGCTCGAAGTGGATCGCATCGCCGTACTGAATCGTCACCTTCGGGAACTGCAGACGCTTCCAGTTACGAATGCGCGAGGAGCCGTGGATCGCGATCGGCACGATCGGGGCGCCCGTTTCAAGCGCGAGGCGCCCGATGCCGGCCTTGGCGTGCTCGGCCAGTTTGCCGTCGCGCGAACGGCCGCCCTCGCAATACATCGTGATCGCCCCGCCGCGCGCGAGAATCGCTTTGGCGGTGACGAACATCTCTTCGTCGCGTGCGCCGCGGCGCACGGGGAAAACACCACCGTGGGTGTAGATGAATTGCATCGGTCCGCTGAACAGCTGCGACTTGGCCATGAAGCGCACCTTGCGGCGGATGTAGCAGCCCATCAGGAAGTGGTCCATGAAGGAGAAGTGGTTGGGCGCGAGGATCACCGCGCCCGAGCCGGGGACCTTCTCGGTGGAGATCGGACGGGCCCTGAAGAACGTGTAGGCGTACAACGAGGTGAGCAGCCGCGTGAGCTCATACGCCCAATCGGGTTCCCTGGTGCGGGCACGCTCGTGGAAGCGGTCGAAGTACTCCTTGGGGCGCGGGTCGGTGTAGACCTGTTCGCGCATCGGTGCCAGCTCGCTCATCTATTGGCTCTACATCGTGGACGCCGCAAAGTTACGCGTGGCCCCGAGAGCGCGCCCGCTTGAGCGCGTCGGCCCAGCCACCGAGCAGCGCCTCGCGCTCATCCCCGCCCATGCGCGGCTCATAGCGAGCACCCTCACGCCAACCGTCGCGCACATCGGACACCGTCCACGCGCCCACGCCCACGCCCGCGAGGTAGGCGGCGCCAAGCGCGGTCGTCTCCGCGATCTCCGGCACCACCACCGGCACGCCGAGCACGTCAGCCTGGAACTGCATCAGCCACGCGTTGGCGGTCGCGCCGCCGTCGGCGCGCAGCTCGCTCAGCGGCTCGGTCGACGCGGCGCCCATCGCACGCAACGCATCCACCGTCTGGTAGGCGATCGCCTCGAGCGTCGCGCGCGCGAGGTGCGCCCTGCCCGTGCCACGCGTGAGCCCCACGATCGTGCCGCGCGCGTACGGATCCCAGTGCGGCGAGCCCAGCCCGGTGAGCGCGGGCACGAAGTACACACCGTCGTTGCCCTCCAGCGTTGCCGCCAGCGCCTCGGTGTCGCTCGCCCGCTCGATCACACCGAGACCATCCCGCAGCCACTGCACGGCGGCGCCCGTCACGAAGATCGAGGCCTCCAGCGCATAGGTGGTCGAGCCGCCGATCCCCCAAGCGGCGGTGCTCAGCAGCCCAGGCGATGGCGGGGGCGCGGCGAAGCCTGTGTTCAAGAGCGCGAACGAGCCGGTCCCATACGTGTTCTTGCCCATGCCCGGGTCCACGCACGCTTGGCCGAACAACGCCGCCTGCTGGTCGCCCGCAACGCCGGCGATCGGCACGGCGTGACCATGTAGCGCGTCCGAGCGCGTGGTCCCGAGCGTGCCCGCGCTCGCCGCCACGCGCGGGAGCGTCCGCTCGGGGATATCGAGCAGCGTCAGCAGCTCAGGGTCCCAACGACCCGCGATGATGTCGTACAGCATCGTGCGCGACGCGTTCGAGGGGTCGGTCAGATGCTCGCCGCAGAGCTTGAAGATCAACCACGCATCGATCGTCCCGAACACGGCCCGCCCCTCGCGCGCCCGCTCGCGCAGGCCGTCCACGTTGCGCAGCAGCCACTCGATCTTCGTGGCCGAGAAGTAGGGGTCGAGCACAAGTCCCGTGCGCTCGCGCACGAGCTGTTCGTGGCCGGCGGCGCGCAGCTCCTCACAGCGCTCCGCCGTGCGCCGGTCCTGCCACACGATCGCCCTGTGCAGCGGCTCGCCCGTGGACGGGTCCCACACACAGACCGTCTCGCGCTGGTTGGCGATCCCGACCGCCATGAGCTCTCCCGGCCGTACTTCGGCGGCGCGCAGTGCCTCGCCCGCGACCGCTTGGGTGACCTCCCAGATCTCATTCGCGTCGTGCTCCACCCAGCCGGGCTTGGGGAAGTGCTGCGCGAACTCGCGGTAGGCCTTGCCGATCGGCTCGGCCCGTTCGTCGAAGACGATGCACGTCGTCCCCGTTGTCCCTTGGTCAATCGCCAGGATCATCGCCGCGTCCCGCGCCTGGCCACATGGATCGCAGTCATCATCTAGGAGCGAGCCTACCCGCGCGTCCTCCCAACCGCACGCGAGTTGGGTCTATCGGCGTGCTGGGTAGACCTACCTGCGCGTCCAATACACGCGCACGAAATCGATCAGCTGGCGCCCGCGATGGAGGAAGCCGCCGAGCGTCCTCCCTGTCGCGCGGTGGGACAAGTCCAGATCGATCTCACCCACACGCACCCCCGCGCGCGCGGCGTCGATCGTCATGCCGATCTCCATCCCAAATCCGGGCGCGAGCGGCAGCACCTGCGCGAGCAGCCCCGCACGCAGCGCGCGCTGCCCGGAGATCGGCGCTCTCAGCTCCAGGCCGCAACGCCTTCGGATCGCCCAGCGGGCAAACCCAATCGCGAGACCCACCCCACCGCCGACCCGCCGCGCGAACGCCGCCACGGCCAGATCTGCCTGCCCATCGCGCACGCTCTGCACGAGCCCTCCAAGCAGCGCCGCCGAGCGCTCGAGGTCGCCGTCGCACAACACGACCACGGGCTCACCGTCGGGAGAATCCCCGGCACGCGCGCGTGTCGGGGCCGCCCCGCCGTCGGCCGGCGCCTCGCTGCCATGCGCCGGCGCCGGCCGCCCGATCTCCCGCAGCAGCTCGCGCGCCGCGAGCGTGACCGCGCCGCCCTTGCCGATCATGCGCTCGCTGCGCACGACCGTGGCGCCTGCCGCTTCGGCGAGCGCCGCGGTGCCATCGGTCGAACCGTCGTCGGCCACCCACACCTGAGCCCCGGGGAAGGCTTGCGCGAGCGCCGCAAGCGTCTCCGCGATGCGGTCGGCCTCGTTGTAGGCGGCGACGATCACGAACACGTCGGCGCTCGCTTCGGTGGGCTGAATGTCCGAGGCCATCATCGATCGGGTGCGAGGGCTATTGTCCCTCACCGTCTGTCAATCGGCATTCTCGGAGGTTTGCGCGTGGCTGAGGTAGAGGCTCACATCACCGGCACGGTGTGGAAGATCGAGTGCGCCGTGGGCGACCAGATCGAGGAGGGCGACACGGTCGCGATCCTTGAGTCGATGAAGATGGAGATGCCCGTCGAGGCCGAGGACGGGGGCGAGGTCGTGGAGATTCTCTGCGAGGAGGGCCAGGCCGTCAACGAGGGTGACACGCTCGTGGTCCTGCGATAGAATTTCGCGACAACCCGGCCGGGCGCGGAAGTCGTGCGAATCTGGGTTGTCAGCTGGCCGGTGGAGGGGGAGACGGAATGGCAGTTAGGGCCAAGCGTTCTCGGCATGGTTGCGCGTGATGCGCCAACCCTTGGTATTCCATGACGCCGTAGCGGCCATCTTGTTTTTCGGAAGCGCGATCCTCGTGAACGGGATCGAGATCGCGGTGAGGCCGCGCTCGGGCTCGTCGAGCGACTCTTCAAGCGGGCGCGATTGGACGCTCCTATCCATATACGTGCTGACGTTGGCCGCGATGGTGGGATCGGTTGTGGCGGCCGAACTTCATGTCGCGCCGCTCGGTGGGAATCCTTGGATGTGGGTCGGGGTCGGCGTGGGTTTGCTGTGGGCCGGCTTCGCCTTCCGCATGTGGGCGATCGTCACCCTGGGTCGCTTCTTCCAGGTGACTGTCGTCGTCCAGGAGGGCCACAGGGTCGTCGAAAGCGGTCCCTATCGTTGGGTTCGGCATCCGAGCTATCTGGGGGCGATCGTGAGCCTGATAGGCGTCGGTGTCGCCGAGGGCGACTGGGCGAGCATCGCCATCATGTTCGTCGGCGGGCTCACGGCATTCCTGATCCGCATCCATGTGGAGGAGCGAGTCCTGCTCGCAAAGCTGGGCGATGACTACGCGGCGTTCTCAAAGCGCAGAGCGCGCCTGGTGCCAGGTCTGTACTAGCCCTACCCCACCTCCACGGAGCGCTCGCACGTGGAGCACGGCATGGCCGATGACGCGTGAGCCTCTGCGCGATCGTGGCTGCCGCAGCGCACTCAGGGGGCGTGCGGGGTTAGCCTGTACGCCCCGATGCCCGACCCAACCGCCCCGCGCGCGCTCGCCGATGGCAAGCTGCTCATAGATCGACCGACGAGCGGAGTCCTACGCCTCACGATCTCCAACCCCCAGAAGCGCAACGCGCTCGACCACCCGATCCTCGACGCGATCGTCACCGCGCTCGACGAGGAGGCCGCGGCTGAGTCGCAAACCCGCTGCGTGGTGGTGACCGGCGCGGATGGGATGTTCTCGGCGGGCTATGCGATCGGCGAGATAACCAACGGACGCTTCCAGGAAGAGGCCGAGCGACTGGTCGCGCACCCATTCACCGAGGCGATCGAAGCACTCGAAGCCTTCCCCTTTCCTACGCTGGCGGTGCTGCCGGGACACACGATCGGAGGCGGACTGGAGCTCGCGCTAGCGTGTGACCTGCGCGTGGCTGTCGCGGGCATCAAGCTGGGGATGCCACCGGCGAAGCTCGGCCTGGTCTACTCGCACACGGGGCTGCGGCGCTTCATCGACGCGATCGGCGCGACGCGCACGCGTGAGCTGTTCCTGCTCGGCAGCTACATCGACGCCGAGGTCGCGCTCGGCTGGGGACTCGTCAACCGTGTCGCGAGCACCGGCGAGCTTGAGGACGTCGCGCTGGGCTTGGCACGCGAGCTGGCGAGCAATGCGCCGCTGTCCCAGCTCGGCAACAAGCGCGTGATCGCGGCTCTGCTCGATGCCGAGGGCACACTGCCGCGAGAGGTCGAGGACGAGCTGATCGAGCTGCGCCGCGCCTCATTCGCCTCGCACGACCTGCGCGAAGGCATGGCGGCGTTTGCCGAGAAGAGGCCTCCGCGCTGGCGCGGAGAATAGACGGATCAGGACCGATCGCGGAAGAGTCCAAGACGCTCCTCGCCGATCGACGCGCGCAGCTCGGGGTCTTCGACGCCGAGTCCCTCACGCTCGGCGAGGCACAGCACGCCGACCTTGCCAACGTGGCGGTTGAGCTGGACTTCGCGAGCCGCCTCTCCCACTTCCTCGAGCGTGTAGAGAGTTGACAGCGTGGGAAGGATCTTCCCCTGGCAGATCAGCCGGTTGGCCTCCCATGATTCGTGCCAGTTGGCGATGTGGCTGCCCACGATGCGCTTCATGCTCATCCACAGCCGGCGATTGTCATATTCATGGCGATAGCCGGTACTCGATCCGCATGTGACCACAGTGCCACCGCGTCGCACGACATATACCGAGGCACCGAACGTCTTCTGGCCTACATAGTCGAAGACGATATGCGGATCTTCACCGAAATGGCGCCTAATCTCAGCGCCCACGCGCTTACCCATCTCAACTTCGGGGAGTCCGTCAAGCTCCAGCTCGTCACGTCGAATCACAAGATCACAGCCAGCCCGCTCCAGCAGCTCGGCCTTGCGCGCGGAGCCGACGACCCCGATCGTGCTGCCGCCACCGTTTCGAGTGAACTGGAGCGCATAGCCGCCCAGACCGCCGGTGGCACCCCAGATCAGCACGATGTCACCTTGCTTGACTCGAGCTCCATTCTCACCGACGAGCATGCGATAGGCAGTCACGGCACAGAGCGTGTTGGCGGCCGCCTCCTCCCACGAAAGATGCGCCGGCTTAGGGAGCAGCTGGTTGGCCTTCACGACCGCGAAATGGGCGAGCCCTCCGAAGTTCGTCTCGAAACCCCAGGCACGTTGCTCCTCACAGAGCATCCCGTCCACCTGGGAGATCGGGTCTTGATCGTCCAGCCACGCGGGATGGGCGACGACGCGGTCCCCGGCCGACCATCTGCGCACTCCTACCCCCACGCGCATCACGATCCCACATGCGTCCGAGCCGACCACGTGGTAGGGAAGATCGTGACGCTTGTCCCATCCTCCCCGCCGCCCCAAGCGCTCTAGGAACCGAAACGTGGATACCGGCTCGAACATCGCCGACCACACGGTGTTGTAGTTGAGCGCGCTCGCCATAACCGCCAGCAGCACCTCGTCGGGCGCCAACTCCGGCATCGGGACCTCCCCCACGTGCAGAGACCTGCGCACATCCCTGTCGGTCCCGTCGCCAAAGATCTCCTCGTCCTTGCGAAGAATGTGAGCCGCGAGGTAGCTGCTCGGCAGTGAGCCGTTTGAGAGCTCGAGGACGCCCGTATCCGGCGCGACACGCCCCTGCTCTGAACTCAATGACATGCGTGGTCCACCTTTCCTGTTACCGGTCCAATGTGTTTGATAGCCATGCGTCGACCGCGCTCGCCGCCGAATCGGCGTGGTCCTCCATGATGGTGAAGTGGTCGCCCGGCACCTTTACGGCGCTGTCGAAAGATCTCCACCACTGCTCCTGGATCTCTTTAGAGGTGAAACCGGGAAGCGCCTGGGTTGCGCGCAGAACGAGCGTTGGCGCGTCGATGGGCGACGGCTGCCAGCCGACAAGCAGTGACAGGTAGAGACCCATCGCCGTCATCCGCGCATCGCTTAGCGCTGTGTAGGCGCCCTCCCGCTCGAGCATCCCGTCCAGCACGCCGCCCAATAGCTGCGACATCCCCTCGCCCACGGCGTGGTAGGTGTCGACCAAAACAACACCGGCAAGCCGGACCCCGGTGCTCTCTAGTCGTGCGGCCACCGCCATCGCAAGCGCCCCACCGGTGGAATGGCCCACCAGCACCACCGGGACATCCGCAGCGAGCCCGCGTACCGCTTGTGCGTGTGCTTCGACGGCCGCGTCCATGCTCGCGGGCAGCAACTCGTCGTCCAGGAAGCCGCGCAACGGGAGGGCCGTCACCTCGCGCACACCGCGGAAGGCGCTCGCGAATCTCGCATACTGGTGCGGACCGGCGGTTGCGAGCATCGACGGCACGCAAACCAACCGGGGCGAGGCGGAGCCCTCCGACAGCGTGACCGGCTTAGGAGCCTCGGCCGCGGCAGCTTGAATGTCAAACGCTGGACGGAAACGGGCGGCGGTCACAAGCATCGCCAAGAACTCGTTCACCATGCCTCGCTTGCGTGCCTCCCTGAGCAACGAGCCAAACGTACCGACCGACTCGATCCTCGCGGAGGCAGCTGGCCCGTCCGCGTCGTGCTCTTGCAAACCGCGCTGCCCATCCTCCGTCGTGTCGCGATCGAGCTCCACCAACAGGACGTCCACCAGCTCGCCAGGGGTGGGACGGTCGAATACGAGCGTGGCAGGCAACCGCAAGCCGGTCGCGCGGTCGAGCCGGTTACGCAGCTCGACCGCCGCGAGCGAGTCGAACCCAAGCTCAAGGAATGATCTCTGCTCCCCCAGGCCCTCGGGCGATGAGTGTCCGAGCACGCCCGCCACCTCGGAGAGCACAAGCTCGAGCAGCAGATCGCGCCGCTCGCCGTCCGCGACGACGGCCAATCGTCGGGCCCAGGAGCCATCCGCCGAGGACTGCCCTCGTTTGACCCGAACCACCCCACGCAACAGCGCGGGCACCGCTCCACCTTCGACAACTGTGTCCAGGCTCGAACGCGACACGACCACAAGCGCCTGGTCGGTAAGACACGCGGCGTCGAACAACTCAAGGGCCTCTTGCGTGGACATGGCGAGCGCGCCCGAGCGCTCTCTGCGAGCACGATCGAGCGCATCCGAATCGCGGGCCGCCATGCTGTTCTCCTCAGCCCACCAGCCCCACGCCATCGAGATGGCGGGCAGGCCGTGCGCGCGACGGTGTGCGGCGAGTGCATCGAGGAAAGCGTTCGCGGCGCAGTAGTTCGCCTGGCCGGGGCTGCCGAACGTGGCGGCGATCGATGAGAACAACACGAACGCCGAGAGATCGAGGTGGGCGGTCAATTCATGCAAATGCCAGGCCCCGTCGACCTTCGGGGCCAGCACGCGTGATACGCGCTCGGGCGTGAGCGACACGAACAGGCCATCGTCCAGTACGCCCGCGGCGTGTACGACCGCGCGCAGCGGATACTCGTCACCAACCGATGAGATCAGCGCTTGCACCTGCCCACGGTCGGCCGTGTCGCACGCGGCGATCCTCACCCGCGCGCCGAGCCCGGACAGCTCGGACTCGAGCTCAGCCGCGCGCGGGGCCTCGCGGCCGCTTCGACTGACCAGCAGCAGACTGCGGACGCCGTGCCGCACGACCAGATGGCGTGCCACCGAGGCGCCCAGTGCCCCCGTCCCGCCGGATATGAGCACCGTGCCCTCGGCATCGAACATGGGGCGCTCGGCGCTAGCGCCAGGAGCGCGAGACCTATCAACAACCTCAGGCCTGTCCTCCGAGCGCTCACCATCGCGCGCGACCCGGGAGGACATCGAGCCTGGACGCGGGAGAGGGACCCTGCCAATGCGGGGCGCGAGGACTCGCTCTCCGCGGAGAGCGAGCTCCGGCTCATCCGTACGCACGGCAGCGGCGATCGCGGCAGGCAGGCCGCTCGCGCAAGACACATCGCCGTCGATGTCGAGCAACACGAATCTACCCACGAACTCACTGCGCGCGGCCCGCACAAGGCCCCACACGGTCGCTTGCGCGAGATCACCGACGCCCTCCGCCGCGTTCGTGGCAACCGCCCCCCTGGTGACCAGCACCAACCGCGATAGGGCGAACCGCTCATCCCCAATCCACGTTTGCAATACCGCCAACATCCGGTTGATTGTGAGGTGGGCGTACGCGGGATCGAAGCTACCGGACTCCTGCTTGCCATCCAAGTCATGCTCGCGCGCAGCGCCCCCATCGGAGGTAGCGGCCTCACACGCGATTAGCGTCACCGTCGGGATGACGCCTCGGCTCTGCGCAACCCCGCCAAGAGAGGCGAGATCTTGATGATCTTCGATATCCAGACCGGCCGTCCGCAGCGCGTCGGCAAGCGAGCCGGGGGTCTCATCGCCGCCGGCGGCACCCACAAGCGCCACATCGCCAATCTCGTGCCCAAGGCTCGAGTCGGTCTCGACCTCAACCCAATCCAGGCTGGTCAACGTCTCGTGATAGCCGCCGCTCGCCGCCGCGGCGGCGGCCAGCTGCTCAGGATGCACCGCGCGAGCCACCAGCGCATCGACCGTGGCGACCGGCAAACCGTGCTCGTCACACATCGTCAGCGACGCCACGTCAGGCTCCTTGGGGGAGAGACGGACCCGCAGCGCAGAGACCCCGCGAGCACGCAGGCTCACACCACGCCACACAAAGGGAAGTCGGATGCCAGCATCGCCTTCCTGGGGGCGTGAGCTCATGCCAGAGTCGGACAGACTCACGGCGAAGGTGTGAAGCGCCGCGTCAGCCAACGCCGGATGGATCGCATAGGAGTGGGCTCCTGTCAGTTGCCGCTCGGGCAGCCGAATCTCGGCGAATACGTCTTCACCGAGCTTCCAGGCGGCGCGCAATCCACGAAACGCCGGCCCGTAGTCGAGACCCAGCTCCGACAGCTGCTCATACAGGGTGTCCACTTCCACCGCTTCGGCACCGGCCGGAGGCCACTGCAAGAGAGTCCCCTCACCTCGCGTCGCGTCGGGCGCGATGGCCACGACGCCAGCCGCGTTGCAAATCCACTCCCGTTCGTCGGAGCGCCCATCCTCGCGGTCCTCGACACGCGAGTAGATGCTCACTCGCCGGCGTGAATACTCGTCCGGCGCGGCGAGCAAGACCTGCAACTGGACGCCAGCATCCTCCGGCAACACGAGCGGCGCTTGGAGGGTGAGCTCTTCGACCATGTCGCAAGACGCATAGCCGCCAGCGTGGAGGGCGAGATCCAAAAACCCGGTACCGGGCAGCAGCGGGATGCCGCTGACCGCGTGATCGAGCAGCCATGGATGGTCCTGGGTGGAGATGCGACCTGTGAACAACCACCCTTCCTCCTCGGCCGTCGGGATCGCAGCGCCGAGCAGGGGATGATCGGCCGAGATCTGACCGGCCGCGGCGAGATCGCCCACTCCCCGGGAGGCGCGCAGCCAGTAGCGCTCGCGCTGGAAAGCGTATGTCGGCAACTCCACGCGCCGAGCACCCGATCCCTCGAAGACGCGGGTCCAGTCGAGCGCAACCCCACCCACCCACAACTCGCCCAGCGCGCCAAGTACGGCACTGATCTCCGGTCGTCCACCGCGCAGCAACGGCACGGCCGTGGGGGTGCGTCCTCGTGCGGACACGCTCGCGCCGGAGCTGTGACCATTTGAGGAGGGCGCTTGCGGCGAGATCCGCTCACCCGAGCCCGATCCGCCACTCAGGCAGTCGAGACACATGGCGCTGAGCACACCGCCAGGGCCCACCTCCAGGAAGCTCGCGACGCCCTGAGCGCCGAGCCAGCGTATGCCGTCGGCGAAGCGCACGGTGTGGCGCACATGGTCGACCCAATAGTTCGCGTCGCTCACCTGCTCGCCGGTAAGCGGCTCTCCGGTCAGACCCGACACCACCGTGACCTGTGGCTCTGAGAACGACAGGTCGCCGACGATCCGCGCGAACTCCTCGAGCATCCCGTCCATGTGGTGTGAATGAGTGGCAATGCTCACTCGCAAGCGGGTCGTCTTGCGACCCCGCTCAGCCCACGCGGCCGCCTGCGCCAGAATCGCCTGTTCGTCTCCTGAGAAAACCACCGACGACGGGCCGTTGACGGCCGCGAGGGCAATGTCCTCGCGGCCGTCGATCCCCTCCAGCGCCTCGAGCTCGGATGCTTGGACCGCGACCATCGCCCCCCCGCCTAGCGCACCCATCAGCCGGCCCCTGGCGGCTACCAGAGTGCACGCGTGCTCGAGTGAGAGCATTCCGACCGCATACGCCGCCGCGAGCTCGCCAACCGAATGACCGATCACGTAGTCAGGGCGCACCCCGAGCGTGTCCAGCAACCGGAAGAGCGCCACCTCGAGGGTAAACAGCCCGGCTTGAGTGAACATGGTCTCGTCGAGCAGGCCGGCATTGTCACGGCCGCCCTCGACAGGCGTGCTCGAATCCCCTTCGCCAAAGATGACCTCCCGCAACGATCTCCCCAACAGCGGATCGAAGCTCCGACACACTTCATCCAGGGTGTCCCTGAAAACAGGGGACGCGTCATACAGTTCCCGACCCATGCCCACGCGTTGAGCGCCCTGTCCGGTGAACATGAACGCGACACGCCCCCCGCCGGGAGGCGCCACCCCCCGAATGACTCCGGGCGCTGAGCCGTCGTTGGCGAGCGCGGCGAGCCCCGCCTGCAGTTCAGGCAAATCATCCCCGGTCACTACTGCCCGGCTCTCCAGCGCCGAACGTGAACCGGCCAAAGAGAAGCCCACGTCTCCGATATCAAAATCAGGCTTCTGCGACACGTGTGCGGCGAGCCTGTCCGCCTGGGCACGCAACGCGCTCGCGCCTTGACCGGACAGCACCCAGGGCACCGTGCCGAGCGACGTCAGCGCACACGCGATCTGACTTGGGCCGGCGTCCTCGGGCTGGGTGGCGGCATTCTCTCCCGGAACAGCAGCGTCTCCCGGAACAGCAGCGTGTGCGCGGACGCGCGAGCGCGATGCCGCACCATTGGATGCCACGTCTGACTCGGGGAGACGGTCTTCCTCGAGAATCGCATGGACATTCGTGCCGGTCATCCCAAATGAGGACACCCCCGCTCGTCGCGGGGCGTCGGTTTCGAGCCACGGCGCCGACTCGGTCAAGAGCGAGACCTCGCCGGCGGACCAGTCGATCCGCGTGGAGCGCTCGTCGACGTGCAGCGTCTTTGGAAGGATCCCCTGACGCATCGCCATCACCATCTTGATGACGCCGCTCACCCCCGCCGCGGCCATCGTGTGGCCAACGTTCGACTTCACCGAGCCAAGCCATAGCGGTCGCCCTTCTGGCCTGTCGAGCCCATAAGTGCTCAACAGCGCCTGGGCCTCGATCGGGTCACCCAGGCGTGTCCCTGTGCCATGTGCCTCCACCGCGTCGACTTGACCGGCGGACAGGCCGGCGTTCTCGAGCGCTTGGCGAATCACGCGTTCCTGGGATGGGCCGTGTGGAGCCGCGAAGCCGTTGCTGGCGCCATCCTGGTTGACGGCGCTTCCTCGCACGACGGCCAGCACCGGATGACCCAGCCGTCGCGCGTCGGACAGCCGCTCCAATAGCAACAGACCGACGCCCTCACCCCAGTTGGTGCCGTCGGCGGCATCCGCGAATGACTTGCATCGTCCGTCCGGCGCAAGAGCCCCCTGGCGGCTGAAGCCAATGAAGAGATGGGGTTGTGCGAGCACTGTGACGCCACCCGCGAACGCCAGTCCACACTCGCCTCTACGCAATGCCCCGCAGGCAAGGTGCAGCGCGACCAGTGAAGAGGAGCACGCCGTGTCCACAGTCATTGTTGGCCCCTCCAGCCCGAACGCGTAAGCGACTCGACCTGACACGATGCTGCCGGAATTGGTCGACGTTATCTCCACTCCGTCCTGACGCGGCGTGCCCGTATCGGCGAGATAGTCGCTGTGCATCACCCCTGCGAACACACCCGTCTGGCTGCCACGCAGCGAAGTGGGGTCAACGCCGGCGTTCTCGCAGGCCTCCCAGCTCGCTTCCAGGAAGAGTCGCTGTTGCGGGTCCATGACAAGCGCCTCGCGCGGACTGATTCTGAAGAAATCAGCGTCGAACTCGCCCGCGTCGTAGAGGAAGCCGGCTTCCTTCACATAGGAGGTTCCCTGATGCTCGGGATCTTGGTTATACAAGCCCTCCAGGTCCCAGCCGCGATCCGTGGGGAATGGTGAGATCGCATCCCCGCCGCGAGCCACCAGGTCCCACAGATCGGCCGGCGAGCGCACTTGTCCCGGCAGACGACAGCTCATGCCGACGATCGCGATCGGCTCGTGGGATGCCGCGAGGAGACGCCGATTCGATCGCCGCAGCCGCTCTGTCTCCTTCGCGGAGGCGCGCAGGGCCTTTTCGAGTTGCTCGAGAGAAACGCTCACGGTCTAGCTCCTTACCTCAGATTCGTCGAGCACTCCATCGTCCTCGAGCGTCATTTTCACCAAGCTCTCAACGTCCATCTCGTCGATCGAAGCGACCTCAACATCGTCCTCGTCAACTTGCTTTGCGGATCCATCTAGGAGACCCGCAAGCTGCAGCAGCGTGTCCATCACTCCCGCCTCACGCAGACGCGCGAATGGGATCGCGGCAAGCGCGTTGCGAACATCGAGCTCGCCGGCGCCAGCGCCAGGCGTCTCGCCGATCTGGGGTGAGATCTGCTCGAGCAGGAAGTTGGTCAAGTCAGCCGCCGTCGGATGGTCAAACACAAGCGTGGCGGGAAGCCGCAGCCCGCTCGCACTCGCCAGTCGGTTGCGCAGCTCGACCGCGGCCAGCGAATCGAAGCCGAGCTCGTTGAACGCACGGTGGGGGTCGATAGCCTCAGCTGAGTCGTGACCCAAAACAGAGGCCACTTCGGAGCTCACCTCCTCGAGTGCCACCCGTTCGCGCTCGCTGGTCGGTGTGCTCGCCAAACGCCGTGCCAGAGAGCCGGCACCGTCGCGTCCTCGCGCCGGCACGCGCACCAAGCCGCGCAGCAGAGACGGGATGAAGCCGCCGCGGGCCTGCCTGCGCAGCCCGGCCGCATCCAGGCGCGCTGGGATAACGAAGGGCTCGCCGAGTGCATAAGCCGCGTCAAACAGAGCGAGACCCTGCTCGGCGGACAGCGCGAGCATGCCCGCGCGTTCCATCCGCGTGCGGTCCGCCTTGCTCAGATTTCCCGCCATACCCTCGGTTACCTCCCACCAGCCCCACGCCATCGAGATGGCGGGCAAGTCCCGCTCGTGGCGAAGGGCGGCGAGCGAGTCGAGAAACGCGTTCGCGGCGGCGTAGTTGCTCTGACCGGGACCACCCAGCGTGCCGGTGCTCGAGGAGAACAGGATGAACGCCGATAGCTCGCACTTGGCGGTGAGCTCGTGCAGGTGCCATGCGGAGTCGAGCTTCGGCGCAAGGACGCGCTCGAGCCGCGCCGAGGTCATCGAGTCAACCGTGCCGTCCTCCAGAGCACCAGCGGCGTGCACCACGGCACTCAACGGGAACTCTCCCGGTACCGAATCGATCAGCTCGGCGAGCTCGTCGCGATTGGACACGTCGCACGCGACGATCGCGACCTGGGCGCCCAGCTCTGCCAACTCAGCTCCCAACTCTTCGGCGCCGGGAGCCTGCTCACCGCGTCTGCTCGCGAGTACCAGGCTGCGCACTCCATGCTCCTGCACGAGATGCCTTGCCAACAGCGAGCCAAGAGCTCCAGTGCCGCCGGTGATCAGCACCGTGCCAGGCCCGCCCTCAGCACAGACGCCGATCTCGGCAACGCTCCGCTCGATCTCGACAGACTCCGATCCCGGCTGTCCCGTCGCTGCGCCGGCAGAGATCCCGCTCAAGTTCGCGCCCACACGCCTCAAGCGCGCGGCCAGCGGCTCGCCTCCACGCAGCGCGATCTGCTGCTCATCGGCGCTCAGCGCGGCGTCAAGCGTGCTCAGAGTGACATCCGAGCCGTCGAGATCGAGCAGCACGAATCGGCCCGGGTACTCGGACTGAACCGAGCGCATCAGCCCCCATAGCGCGCCCCCCGCGAGATCTGAAACGCCCTCGCGGTCCGTTGTGGACACAGCACCCCTTGTGGTAAACACGAGCCGCGATCCGATGAGCCGGTCGTCCTCGACCCATTCCCGCACAAGCGAGAGCGCTGACTTGAGCATCTGGCGTGTGGCCGCTGGGGGTGAGTCCGAGAGCCCCGCGAGAGCGGGAGCCTCGACGTGCACGAGCACCGCCCCGGGTGGGGGTGCCCCCTGCTCGATCGCATCGCCGAGGGCCTTGGGGCTCGAGTAGACATCCGGCCTGGGGCCATCGCCGTTGACGGTCTCCTGCCGATCCGAGGCGCTGAGGCAGTCACGTGTGTGCTCACCGAGCAAAGCCCACTCATTGGCCGCCGCCGCCGTCAGCGATCCTTCGCCGGAGGTGACCGGAATCCACTCGATGTGCAGCAGCGAACGACGATCATCGCTTTGCAGTTCGGTCAACTGCTTGGCACTGACTTTGCGCACCACGACCGACTCGGCCGAAAGGACTGGATGTCCCTGCTCGTCGGCGACGAGCAGGGACATCCCCCCCGTCTCCAGCTGAGCGATGCGAACCCGCAGGGAAGCGGTCCCCTCCGAATGCAGGCGCACACGGCTCCACGCAAATGGGAGCACGGCACTCTCCAGGGTGGCTGGGCCTTCGGTTCGCATCAACACTCCACCGGCCTGCAGCGCACAATCCAGCAGGGCGGGGTGGATGCCGTAGTGACGAGTGCTCGCGCGCTGACTCTCAGGGAGACGCACTTCGGTAAACGCTTCGCTCCCGCGGCGCCAGGCGGCCCGCACACCGAGGAAGCTGGGGCCGTATTCGAGGCCGACCCCGGCGAAATAGTCGTAGAGGTCATCGATCGCAACTGGCTCTGCGCCCGCCGGTGGCCAGCTGCCGGCCGCGAACAGCCGCACCTGCTCCTCGAGCGACGTTGACTCTGCCGACGCCGGGACCAGCAAGCCACGCGCATGGCGCGTCCACGTCTCATCGACGCTCGAAGCGCCATCTGGAGAAGAGAAGATCCCGATGGCTCGCCGCCCCGACTCATCGGGGGCACCGAGCGTCACCTGCACTCGCATGGCGCCCTGCTCGGCTAGCACGAGCGGCGTTTCGAAGATGAGATCCTGCAGCACCTCGCATTCAACCTCGGCCCCGGCGCGCAAAGCGATCTCCACGAATGTCGTGCCGGGTACCAGCACCAGCTCGCTCACCGTGTGATCCGCAAACCAAGGGTGCAGTTGGAGCGAGATGCGCCCGGTGAAAAGCCGGCCGTCATTCTCCGCGAGCGCGACCGTGGCACCAATCAGCGGATGCTCCGCCGGCGTTTGACCAACGGTCGAGACGTCACCTGAGGCCCCCGCGGCGGCCTCGATCCAGTACCGCCGCCGATGAAATGCGTATGGCGGCAACTGTACGGTGCTCGCGCCACACTCTTCAAACATGGCGGCCCAGTCGATCTCGACGCCACGCACCCACAGCTCGCTCAACGACATCAAGAAGCGCCCTGGTCCACCGTCGCCGCGTCGCAACGAGCCGTGAACCCCGATGTCCGTGAGCGTGGAGACCTCCGCGCCGACAGCCCCCGTGGACTGCTCGTGAGTCTCAGCCGTCGACTCGTGGGCGAACGCGGCTTCGACGGTTTCGTGCAGTCCGACCGCCAGCACCGGGTGCGGGCTTATCTCCACGAACGTACGATGCCCGGCGGCCAGCAGCGCCCTGGTGGCGAGCTCGAACTGAACAGGCTCGCGCAGATTGCGATACCAGTAGCGCGCGTCCAATTGGGCGCCATCGAGCAGTCCACCGGTGACTGTCGAATAGAACTCGACGTCGCCCGCCCGCGGCACGAGCTCTGAGAAGGCATCCATCACCTCGTCATGAAGCACCTCTACGCGTGAGGAGTGCGTTGCGACGGTCGCCGGGACCTCGCGAGCACGCACATCGTTCGCGGCGCATTCCTCCAGGAGCTCGAGCAGCGCCTCACGATCGCCGGCCACAGCTACTGAACGTGGTCCGTTCACGCCCGACACGACGATCCGGTCACCCCACCGCTCCAGTCGCTCGCGTACCTCCTCGACCCCAAGCGCGACCGACACCACGCTGCCATGCCCGGCTAGCGTGGTCAACATCCGGCTGCGTAGAGCGGCCATCCGGGCGGCCTCCCCCAGTGTCAGAACACCGGCAATGTGCGCCGCGGCGATCTCGCCTTGAGAATGGCCGACCACGGCGGCAGGCCGGACCCCGCACGAGCTCCACAGCCCAGCCAAGGCAACCATCACCGCGAACAACGCCGGCTGCACCACGTCTATCCGCTCAAGCCCCGGCGCGCCCTCGACACCCCGCAGCACATCCTCTAGTGACCAGTCGAGGAATGGAGCAAGCGCCTCTTCGCACTCGCGCAGCCGCTCGGCGAACACGCTCGAGCGATCCATCAGCTCAAGTGCCATGCCAACCCACTGCGAGCCCTGGCCTGGGAAGACAAAGACGATCCCGCCCGGTCCCCCTGGGCCCACCGCACCCGAGAGGACATCGGCGGCCTGTCTGCCGTCCGCGATCGCTTCAAGCCCAGCCAGCAGCTCTTTGCGCTCGCCACCGATCGCGACAGCGCGATGGTCGAAGATCGATCGCCGCGTCAAGGACAGGCCAACATCCTCCATGCGCAGATCCGGGTTCTCACTCGCGTGCGCACATAGGCGTGCGGCCTGCCCGCGCAACGCCGCCTCGCCGCGAGCGGACATGAGCAGCGGCACCACTGGCATCTGAACACCGTCGGCGCCGAGGCGCACATCGGCGCGCTCATCGCCCGCAAGCACGTCGGGATTGGCTTCCTCGAGGATCACGTGCGCGTTTGTGCCGCTGGCACCGAACGAGGACACGCCCGCCCGCCGCGGCTCGCCGCGCTGGGACCAAGGCACCGCCTCTTCGAGCAACGCAACCTGACCCGCCGACCAGTTCACCTGGCGGCTCGGACGATCGACGTGCAGCGTCATCGGGAGGGTGCCGTGCTGGAGCGCCATCACAATCTTGATCACACCTGCGACTCCCGCCGCCGCCTGCGCATGACCGATGTTCGACTTGATCGAGCCGAGCCATAGCGGACGGCCGTCGGGGCGATCCTGGCCGTAGGTCGCAAGCAGCGCCTGTGCCTCGATCGGATCGCCAAGCATCGTGCCCGTGCCATGACCCTCCACCGCGTCGACATCGCGTGTCGAGAGTCCCGCGTTGGCGAGCGCCCTGCGAATCACACGCTGCTGGGAGGGACCATTCGGAGCCATGAGCCCATTGCTGGCGCCGTCCTGATTGACCGCGCTGCCTCGGACCGTCGCAAGTACGCCGTGCCCGCGACGCCGCGCATCGGAAAGGCGCTCCAGCAACAGCACCCCCACACCCTCGCTCCAGCCGGTCCCATCGGCGCTGTCCGCGTAGGACTTGCAGCGCCCGTCGGGAGCGAGGCCGCGTTGGCGGGAGAGCTCCAGGAAAACTGTCGGGATGGGCATGATGTTCACCCCTCCCACCAGCGCCAGCGAGCTCTCTCCCGCGCGCAGAGAGTCGCACGCCAGGTGCAATGCCACCAGCGAGGAGGAGCACGCTGTGTCGATCGTCAACGCCGGGCCCTCCAGGCCGAGAGCATAGGAAACGCGGCCAGACATGATGCTGCTAAGAGTGCCGCTGCCGTAGTGGCCGTCGACAGACTCAGAGGATGAGCCGACCGCACCGAGCGAGCTCGTGCCGTAACCATCGACCGCACCGCCGACGAACACCCCGGTGGAGCTTCCCTCAAGCGACGACGGCTCGACCCCGGCGTTCTCGATCGCCTCCCAGGAGACTTCCAGCAGCAAGCGTTGCTGAGGGTCCATCGCCAGCGCCTCTCGCGGACTGATCGAGAAGAAGTCCGCATCGAAGTCGGCCGCATCGTGCAGGAATCCCCCCTCGCGCACATACGTGGTCCCCGCACGATCGGGATCGGGGTCGTACAAGCGCTCCAGGTCCCAACCGCGGTTGGAGGGAAACTCCGAGATTACGTCGCGACCCGCGCTCACCAGCTCCCACAGCTCCTCGGGCGAGGCTACCCCGCCCGGATAGCGGCAGCTCATGCCGACGATCGCGATCGGCTCGCTGCCCCGGCTTTCGACCTCGCGCAGACGAGCATGAGTGTCGTGCAGGTCGACCGTTACACGCTTCAGATACTCACGCAGCTTCTCGTCGTTGGTCATCGAGCCTCCCCAGTGCTTGTGTTATCCATGTCTGTGCCCCGCGGCTCGCCCGATCCAAGCTCCCGGTCGATGAAGTCGAAGATCTCCTCGTCGGAGGCCGCCCGCACCCGCTCATGGACCGGTACCGCACCCGACTCGCCATTTGGAGAGTCGGCGCGATCCCCGCTCTCCAGGTGGGCTAGGAGCACACGCAGACGGGTGGCCGCGCCGATTCGCTGCGCGGTGTCCTCCAGCGAGGCAAGCGTCCGCTCGAGTTTTGCGAGCTCTCCTTCCAGCGAACCCCCAGCTGAGCCGTCCCCAGCCAGTTCCTCCAGCAGGTGATCGGCCAAGGCACCGGCGTTGGGGTAGTCGAATGCGAGTGTCGCGGCAAGCCCCAACCCGGTGAGGGCATCGAGCCGGTTGCGAAGCTCCACGGCAGTGAGCGAGTCGAAGCCCAGATCCTTGAAGGCGCGCTTGGGATCGACCGTATCGAGCGTTGAGTGACCAAGGACACGCGCCACCTCTGTGCGAACCAGCTTCAGCAACAGCTGGCGCCGGTCCTCGGCAGGGGCGCCGAGCACGCGCTCTCGCAGCTCGCGTCCCGCGCTCTCATCGTGCGGCCTCTCGGCTGCCCTCAGCGCCGCACGTACCTCTGTGAGGTCTTCTATCAGCGGACGCGAGCGAGCGAGGGTATAGACGGGCGTGTAGATGTCCCACGCGATGTCCGCCGTCGCGATGGTCTCCTCGTCGCGTAGCAGCGAGCCATGCAGGGCCTCCAACGCCGAGCTTGGCGGCATCGGCTCGAGTCCGTGCCGGCGCAGCGCCTCGACGACTCCACTGTCATCTGCCATCCCATCGCCTTGCCAGGGACCCCAAGCGATCGACGTCGCGGAGGAACCCCGAGCACGACGCTGCGCGGCGAGCGCATCGAGGTAAGCGTTTGCGGCCGCATATGGCGCCTGCAGTCCCGATCCGAGGGTCCCGGCGATCGATGAGAACAACACGAACATCGGCAGGTCGAGATCCTGGGTGAGGGCGTCCAAGTGCATCGCTCCCCGTGCCTTGGCGGCAAGCGCCTGCTCGAGGTCCTCCTCGGTGAGCGAATCGATCGCGCCCTGCACCGCCACACCGGCGGCATGCACCACACCACCGAGCAGTCGATCCTCGGGCAGCGACTCGATCAGCTCCGCCAGACGCTCGCGATCGGCGACATCGCATACCGCGATCGTCACCTGCGAGCCAAGCTCGGTGAGCTCGGCTTGCAGCCGCTCGGCACCCGGGGCGTCCGTTGCTCGACGGCTCGCGAGCAGCAGGTGCTCCGCTCCACGCTGAGCCAGCCAGCGCGCAACATGCGCGCCAAGTCCACCGGTCCCACCTGTGATCAGAATCGTGCCACTGGGCGGGGTCCAGGTCTCTCCGGCGCGGTCCTCCTCGACGCGTGCACGGGTGAGCCGTCGCGCGAGCACACCGGCGCCCCTGATCGCCAGCTGGTCCTCCCCGGATGGGTCGGCGAGCATGGCGGCGAGTAGTGACTTTGCGCGCGCATCAAGCGTGTGGGGCAAATCCATCAGGCCACCCCATCGGTGGGGGTACTCGAGCCCAATCGTGAGTCCCAACCCCCACGTCTGCGCCTGGATCGGGGCGCTCACATGATCCGAGGAGGCGACCGATACGGCGCCTCGTGTGATGAGCCACAGCGGCGCGGCGATGTCGAGGTCTCCAAGTGCTTGTGTCAGCGCGAGGGTTCCGGCCAAACCAGTCGGAGCACGGGCATCCGGTGGATCGCATGCTTCCTCGAGGGCAAGCAGCGAGACGACGCCCTCGACGCTCGCCGTGTCGTGAAACTCTTCGATCGTGTGCCGCAGACGCTGGGGGAATGATTGGCGCGCGCTCTTTGTGCCGTCCAGTTGGATCGGCACGACCCGGGCGCCGTGCTCGCCGAGCGCGTCCACCAAGCTCGTGACCCAGCGATCCCCAGCGATGGAGCTCGGGAGCGCTATGAGCCAACTTCCCGACAGCACCGGTGTGGAAGCCGGCACGATTGGCTTCCAGCTCACGCGGTACTGGCGGTCACTCACGAGCGGGCGCTCACGAGCTCGCTCAGGGGACGAACCCTCCAGCCAGTAGCGCTGACGCTGGAAGGGGTAGGTCGGGAGCGCCACGGCTTTCGCGCCCGACGCGTGCAGCATCTTCGCCCAGTCGACATGCGTACCACGTGTCCACAGTTGCGCCAGCGCCATCAGCAGCGAGCGCCGCTCGGCTACTCCCTCCTTCAAAGCGGGAGCGAGCGCCGGGAGCGCGCCGTCGCTCTCGAGGGTCGCGCCTCGCAAGCATTCGTCAGCCATCGCGCTGAGCACTCCATCCGGACCGATCTCCAGGAAGCAGCCAACGCCCTTGCCCGCAAGCAACCGGACTCCATCGGCAAAGCGCACGGGATTGCGCACGTGCCTTACCCAATAGTCCGCCGAGCACAGCTCCTCGCCCGCCAGCTCGCCGGTGAGATTGGACACAATCGGCACCCGCGGCGCGCGAAACTCGATCCCACCCGCAAGCTCGGCGAACTCCCGCAGCATTCCGTCCATGCGGTGTGAGTGAAACGCGTGGCTCACCTGTAGCCGCTTTACCTTGCGTCCCCGTTCACTCCACACGTTCCCGAGCTCGGAGACGACGTCCTCATCACCGGAGAGCACCACCGCGACAGGGCCGTTTACCGCCGCCAGCTCCACCCCCTCCTCGCGGCCCACAAGCGACTCGAGCGCCTCATCCTCGCTGGCCTGAACCGCGATCATCGCGCCACCTGCGGGTAGGGCGCCCATCAACCGGCCCCGCGCCGCGACAAGCATGCAAGCGTCGCTGAGTGAGAATACGTCTGCCACAAATGCCGCCGCAAGCTCGCCGATCGAGTGACCAAGGAGATAGTCGGGCTGCACACCCCACGCCTCAAGCAGCCGGAACAGCGCCACCTCAAGCGCGAACAGAGAGGCTTGAGTGAACATCGTCTCATCCAGCAGAGCGCGAGCGGGCGACCCCTCCCGCGCAAAGATCACGTCGAGCAGCGAGCATCCGAGATGGGTATCGAGCTCGGCGCATAGCTCGTCCAGGGCCTCCCTGAATACCGGAAACGCGCGATACAGCTCGGCGCCCATGCCCGCGCGCTGAGCCCCCTGACCGGTGAACAGAAAGGCCACCCTCTTACCGCTGCTCTCGGTGACGGCGTGGAGCACATTGGGCGTGCTCTCCCCGACGGACACAGCCTCCAGTCCGGCAAGCAATTCGTCGCGGTCGCAGCCAAGCACAACCGCACGGTCTTCGAGCTTTGCGCGGTGCGCAAGCGTGAGTCCGATCTCACGTGGGGCAAGGCTCTCGTCAGCCCGCACGAAGCTATGCAGGCGCGCGGCCCCGGCCCGCAGGGCATCGTGTCCGCGACCGGAGAGAATCCATGGAACCAGCTCGTCGCTCGCCGGCGCATCATGGGCCGACAGCTCCTCGATGGCGGGCGGCTCCTCGATGATCACGTGCGCGTTGGTACCGCTCACCCCGAATGACGACACGCCGGCCAGTCGCGGGCGTCCGTTGCGCTTCCAGGGCGTTTGCTCCAGCAGCAGCGAGATCGCTCCCTGCGACCAGTCAACCTCAGTGGAGGGCTGCTCAGCATGCAGGGTCCGCGGCAGGATCTCGTGTTGCAGCGCCATCACCATCTTGATGAGGCCGGCCGCGCCGGCGGCGTGCTGGGCATGACCGATGTTCGACTTGATCGAGCCCAGCCACAGCGGCTGATCGCGATCCTGCCCGTAGGTCGCAAGCAGTGCCTGCGCCTCGATCGGATCGCCGAGCACGGTACCCGTCCCGTGCCCCTCCACCGCATCGACCTCATCTGCCGACAGACCGGCGTTAGCGAGCGCGCGACGAATCACACGCTGTTGGGCCGGCCCATTGGGCGCCGTCAGACCGTTGCTTGCACCGTCCTGGTTGACCGCGCTGCCGCGCACGACGGCCAACACCTGCCGGCCTGCCCGGCGGGCGTCGGAGAGACGCTCCAGCAGCAGCATTCCGACACCCTCTCCCCAACCCGTTCCGTCTGCAGAGGCAGAGAAGGACTTGCTGCGCCCGTCGCGTGCGAGCCCACGTTGACGGCTGAACTCCACGAACGGGTCGGGTGTGGCCATGACGGTAACACCGCCAACCAGAGCAAGTGAGCTCTCGCCTGAGCGCAACGAGCCACAGGCGAGATGCAGCGCCACCAGCGAGGATGAGCAGGCTGTGTCGATCGACACCGCGGGACCCTCCAGACCAAGCGTGTAGGCAACCCTGCCTGACGCCACGCTGCCAAACGTGCCGGTCAGGCGGAAACCGTCCGTGTTGGCCGCTCCAACCGCGCCGATTCCATATGCGGAGGCGCCGAGACCGACGAACACTCCCGTTTGGCTGCCCTGCAGGGAGTGCGGATCGAGCCCCGCATCCTCGAGCGCTTCCCACGACGCTTCGAGCAGCAGGCGCTGCTGCGGGTCCATCGCGATCGCCTCGCGCGGGCTGATTCCGAAGAACGCCGCGTCAAACTCGCCGACGTCGTGAACGAAGCCACCCTCGCGCGCATAGCTTGTCCCGGTGCTCTCGGGATCGCTGTCGAAGAGGGCATCCAGATCCCAGTCGCGGTCAAGCGGGAATGCCCCAATCGCATCGGCACCCGAAGCGACGAGATCCCACAGTTCCGCGGGAGAGCGCACGCCGCCGGGGAAACGGCAGCTCATGCCGACGATTGCGACAGGGTCCCCGACGAACTCAGAAATGGACGGCGATTCAGGGGCCTCGAGCTCGACGCCGTCAAGCTCTCCCAGCACGAAGTCGGCCAGGACCGCGGGCGTCGGGTAGTCGAACACCAGCGTCGCGGGCAGGCGCAGCCCGGTCAGGACACCCAATCGGTTGCGAAGCTCAACCGCCAGCAACGAATCGAACCCCAGCTCTTTGAATGCCCGATCCACGTCGATCGCCTCGGCGGAGGAATGTCCGAGCACCGTCGCCACCTCGCCACAGATGAGCTCGCGCGCCACACGCCGGCGCTCCTGTCCGCGTATACCGGACAGACGCTCCCTCAACAGCCCGCTTGCGGAGCCTTGCGGGCCGCGGCTCGGCACACGCACAAGGTCACGCAGAAGTGGGGGTAGCTCGCCAAGATTGGCCTGAGCTCGGAGCGTCGCTAGATCGAGACGCACTGGCACCATGAGGGATTCGCCCGTGCCAGACGCCGCGTCAAGGAGCTCGAGACCTTCCTCGGAGGAGAACGCCCGCACTCCGCCCCGTTGCAACCGCAGCAGATCGGTTTCGGTCAGAGCACTTGTCATCTCGCTGACCTGTGCCCATGCTCCCCAGGCCATCGACACCGCCGGCAGCCCCCGAGTCTGACGGTAGGCGGCCAGTGTGTCCAAGAACACGTTGGCCGCGGCATAGTTGGCCTGGCCTGGTGTCCCAAGGGTGCCAGCCGCCGATGAGAAGAGGACGAACGCCTGCAAGTCCATGTGCTCGGTCAGCTCGTGCAGATGCCAGGCGGCATCAATCTTGGGTGCGAGTACACGGTCCAGGCGCTCGTCGGTGAGGCCACCGAGCACGCCGTCGTCGAGCACACCGGCAGCGTGGACGACCACGCTGAGCGGCCGGTCCGCTGGCACGGCGTCAAGTACCTCCGCAAGCTGATCGCGATCAGACACGTCGCAAGTGGCGATCGTGACCTGGGCGCCGAGAGCGACTAGCTCGGCTTCCAGCGCATCCGCACCGGGCGCCTGCCGGCCCCGCCTGCTGACGAGCACGATGCTACGCATACCGTGCTCAGTGACGAGGTGCCTCGCGACGAGCGCCCCGAGCTCGCCCGTGCCCCCGGTGACCAGTGCCGTGCCGGCCGGTTCGATCGATCCCGCCGGCATTCTCAGCACGATCTTGCCCACGTGCTTGGCCTGGCTCATAAACCTGAATGCCTCGGGTGCGCGCCGCACATCCCATGTCCTGACGGGCAACGGGTCCAGTACGCCGCGCTCGAAAAGCTCAAGGATCTCGCGCAACATCTGCTGTATGCGCTCGACGCCCGCTTGGGGCAGATCAAGGGCCTGGTAGGCAACGCCGGGATATACCTTGGCCACCTGGTCGGGGTCACGAATATCGGTCTTGCCCATCTCGAGGAAGCGCCCGCCGCGGGGCAGCAGCTCGCAGCTGGCGTCCACGTACTCTCCCGCCAGCGAGTTCAGTACGACGTCGACGCCCTCACCCCCGCTGGCGCGCAGGAAACTTTCCTTGAAGTGGAGATCGCGCGAGGACGCGATGTGAGCGTCGTCGATCCCCATGCGCCTCAGCACCCCCCACTTGCCTGGACTTGCCGTAGTCCACAGCTCCGCGCCCAAATGCCGGGCCAGCTGTACAGCCGCCATGCCAACACCGCCGGTAGCGGCATGTATCAACACTCGCTCACCACGCTTCAAGTCGGCAAGTTCGACGAGACCGTAGTAGGCCGTCAGGAACGCACCGGAGAGCGATGCGGCTCGGACGAACGACCAACCGGCGGGCATCGGCACGACCATGCGGTGGTCGGCGACCACGACCGTGCCGAAGGATCCGAACAACATTCCCATCACGCGATCTCCGGGCTGAAGCCCCTCGACCTCCGCTCCGACCTCGAGCACCACGCCCGCGCCCTCGCTGCCGATCAGATCCTCCCCGGCGCGCAAGGAGATGAGGCCAAGCGCAACCACCACATCGCGGAAATTCAACCCGGCGGCCCGTATCGCAATACGTACCTCGTTCGGCGCTAGCGGCACTCCGACGTCGGTTGCCTCGACCATCCGAAGGTCCTCGAGCGTACCTCCCCCTCCAGCCCGCAGACGCCACTGCGAAACACCAGGAGGAGGTGCCAGCAGCGATCCGGAGCCCGCACGGGCAAGCCGAGCCGCGAGCACCACGCCGTCGCGTACCGCAAGCTGGGGCTCCTCGGTCGCCAGCGCTCGCTCCAGCGCGGACCGCGGCGACTCGTCCCGGTCGAGGTCAACGAGGGTGAAGCGACCGGGCTCCTCGGCCTGAGCCGATCGGATCAGGCCCCACACCGGAGACAGCGCGAGATCGACATCCTCACCCGCACGCGCCGCCACGGCACCCCGTGTGACGAACACAAGCCGCGAGTTGACGAAGCGCTCGTCCAGAAGCCACGCCTGCGCCAACGACAGGGCCTCGTGTGCGGCCGTGTGTGCGGCCGCGAGCATCCCCTCGGATGCGCTGCTCACTCGGGACACATCAGTCGCCTCAGGCACGTCCGTCCTCTCGCGCACATCCGTCTCGCGCACATCCGTCTCGCGCATATCCGTCTCAGGTACATCCGTCTCGCGCATATCCGTCTCAGGTACATCCGTCCCCTCCGAATCCTCCGTCGCGGTTTCAGTGCCACCGCTGGGAGCGCTCTGCGCGAACAAGCTCACCAACACAGCCTCCGGAGCAGCCGCGCCCTCGTCGAGAGCTTCGCCGAGCGCGGTCAGCCCGACGTATGCATCGACGCTTGAATCGCCGTCCGCAAGCGCATGCGCCAGCCCGCTCGAACCCGAGCCGAGCGCCGCCCAGGCTCCCACGGGAACTTGCGAGACGGCGGGAGTCACAACCCAGTCCAGGCGGAACAGCGAGTCGCGAGTGTGACCACCGCGGGCGGCGCCGAGCTGGGCCTCGGAGGCGGGGCGCATCCTCAGCGAACGCAAAGCAAGGACCACCGTGCCCGCCTCGTCGGCGGCCACGACCGAGACGGCGTCCTCTCCAGCCGGCGCGACGCGTACCCGCAGCGAACTCGCGCCAAGCGCGTCCACGGACACACCACTCAACGAGAAAGGCAGGCGCACTCCAGCCTGCTCGCTGCTCGTGTCCCCATCGAGCAGGCTCGCCGCAAAGCCGTGCAAGGCCGCGTCGAGCAATGCCGGATGCACGGTGAATAGCGCAGCCTGTGTCTGCTGATCCTCTGGTAGCGACACATCGGCAAAGATCTCCGTGCCCCGACGCCAGGCGCTCCGCAATCCCTGAAAGGCTGGACCGTAGTCCAACCCAATCTCCGCTAGACGGTCATATGCATCGAGGATCTCGATCCGCTCCACACCCCGCGGCGGCCACGTCGCGCCGGCGAGCTCATCCGCCCGCTCGACACCCAGTTGCCCACGGGGGGCGAGCGCACCACTTGCGTTGAGTGTCCAAGCCGACTCCGTCCCCCCGAGCGCCGCGGATTCTGAGCGCGAGTAGATGCTCACCGTCCTCATGCCAAGCTCGTCGAGCTCTCCCACCACCATCTGGATCCGCACGGCGTCCTGCTCGTCGAGCACCAGCGGGGCCTCGAGCGTCAGCTCGGAGATCGCCTCGCAGCCACACTGGGCGCCTCCATGCAGCGCGAGCTCCACGAACACGGTGCCGGGCAAGAGCACCATCCCCATCACGGCATGATCTGAAAGCCACGGATGTGTCCTCAGCGAGAGGCATCCGGTAAATATCAAGCCATCCCCGTCAGCTGGAGCAACCGCTGCACCCAGCAGCGGGTGGCCTGCGTCGCCCACACCCACAGAACTGAGATCAGCGGTTCCCGGGAGCGGCTTGTGCCAATAGGTGCGCCGCTGAAAAGCGTACGTCGGCAGCGTCACACGACGCGCCCCCGAGCCGCGGTACACAGAGTCCCAGTCCACTGTCACTCCTTGCGTCCAGGCCTCGGCCAGGGACGTCGCAAAGCGCTGGGGACCTCCCTGGTTGCGACGCAATGAGCACACGATCGCGACCTCCGTGCGATGGCGTGTCTGGCTGTCAGAGCCACCTTGACCTCGCGGGTCGCTAGATATTGGCTCGTCGGCAATCGCCTGGTCGGCGATCTCCTCCAGCCCAACCGTCAGGACCGGATGCGGGCTCAGCTCGATGAACGTCCGGTAATCCTCCTCCAACACCGCACGAATAGCCCCCTCGAACTGGACGGGCTCGCGCAGATTGCGATACCAATAATCGGCGTCCAGGCCGCTAGTGTCGAGCAAGCCTCCCGTGACCGCCGAGTAAAACGGAACGTTTCCTGCACACGCACGAATCCCCGAGCAACCGTCGAGCAGCAGCTCGCGGATCGCTTGGACTTGCGGCGAGTGCGCGGCGTAGTTCACAGGAATGATGCGCGCCCTCACCTGTTCTTTTTCGTATTGTTCCTTGAGTTGTTGGAGTGTTTGTAGTTCGCCTGAGAGGACTACGGAGGTGGGTCCGTTGATGGCTGCGATCACTACTTGATCGTCCTTCCACTGCGCTAGGCGCTCCGTGAGGTCCTTAGCGCT
>DATCDV010000059.1:0-3603 GCA_036510495.1 Solirubrobacteraceae bacterium | reverse complement strand
AAGCCGCTCGAGCCCCTCGCGCGTCTCGGCGGCCAGCATGGGCGAGCCGTTGTCTGAGTTCTGTGCCTGCCCTTGATATGTGGCCGAGGGCCCGCGCCCGTGGGAATGCTGCGGGCCGGGCCTCGATTCCCGCCACATAATTTTGGGACCCGCGCTCCAGAGTCGACCCCGTCCCCGCACGTCGCGGGAAGGAGGTCGAAAATGCTCGAGCGCTACTTCATCCGTCCGGAAACAGTGGATCGAATCCGAGCCTGCTGGCTCGGAGACGCGATCCAGACCTACGTCGCCTGGCTCACCGAGCAATCGTACAGCTCACGCTGCGTGATCCGTCGCGTGCCGCTCTTCATGCGGTTCGGCGCATTCGCGCACAAGCGCGGCGCGACCCACATCGAGGAGTTGCAGGGGCACCTCGACGCGTTCGTCCGGACCTGCCTTCGACGACGCGCCACGCCCTGCGGTTCGAAGGTCGCCCAGCGGGGGTACCTACGCGACGTCCGCAAGCCCATCGAGCAGTTCCTCCGCGTCGTGCAAGCCGATCACTTGCCGTCTCAACCGGCGGCATCTCCCTTCGAGGACTGGGCGCCGCGTTTCTTCGAGCACCTGCGGACGGAGCGTGGCCTGAGTCCGACGACCGTGACCGCGTACTCGGTCCAGCTCGCGCGGTTCGAGCAGTATGTCGTGGCGCGACGCCTCACCGCTGACGCGCTCACGCCCGCGGTCCTCGACGGGTTCCTCGCCGAGCGGCGCGTTCACGTCTGCGCCCGCTCGCTCGGCTCGACGTGCGCCGCTCTCCGGGCGTTCTTGCGATACCTGTTCCGGGAGGGGACTGTCCGCCGCGATCTCAGCCTCACCGTCGACGGTCCCCGGACGTACCATCTCTCGGAGATCCCGCGCGCAATCACCGCAGCGGACATCGAGCACACGCTGGCTGCGGTCGAACGTCGTTCGATCGTTGGTAGGCGGGACTACGCGATGCTCATGCTGCTCGTCGTCTACGGGCTCCGCGCGCGCGAGGTCGCCGCTCTGACCCTGGACGACATCGACTGGCGAGCCAGCGTGCTGCACGTCCGTGGACGTAAAGCGGGGCACGCCGCCGCCTATCCCCTGGTGCCGGAGGTCGGCGAGGCCCTGCTGGACTACCTCCGCAATGGTCGCCCGGAGACGACCGATCGCCGCATCTTCTTCCACATCACAGCCCCGCGCACCGCGATCACGCACACGGTCGTGTCCTATCGCGCAAAGGTCTACCTGCGCAGAGCGGGTATCAGGGTGTCGCGGCCCGGGTCCCACACGCTGCGGCACAGCTGTGCCCAGCGACTCGTCGACGCCGAGTTTTCCCTCAAGGTGATCGGCGACTTCCTCGGCCACAGGCATGCGGCGTCGACGAGGATCTATAGCAAGGTCGCGATCGAGGCATTGCGTGAAGTCGCCCTCGGTGATGGCGAGGCGATCCTGTGACCCGGCTGGCTCAAGGGTTCGCCAGTCCGCTGGCGAGCGGGATCACGCAGTTCGTCGCGCACAAGCGAGTGCTCGGTCGCCGCTACGAGACGGAGATCTACGCGCTCCGACTGTTCGATCGGCATCTCCAGGCGCTGGGAATCACCACGCTCGACGCCATCACGCCCGTCGTGATCGAGGCGTTTCTCGCGGGACGGCCAAGGGCGCGGCCTCGCAGCTACAATCACCTCCTCGGCGTCCTGCGTCGGCTCTTTCGGTGGCTCGTCGCACGGGGCCACGTCGCTCACTCGCCGGTCCTCTGCCCGACCCGACGCGCTTCGATCGCGCGGACGCCCTTTATCCTCGCGCCCGAGCCGGCACGCCGGCTGCTCAGCCTGGCGGCGGGCCTTCCTGACGTTCCGGGCGTGGCGCTGAGGGGGCTCACCTATCGAGCCATCTTCGCGCTCCTTTATGGCCTGGGCCTGCGCGTCGGGGAGGTCTGCCGCCTCGATGTGGCCGATGTCGACGAGTCGCGCCGGCTGCTCGTCATCCGTAACACAAAGTTCGGCAAGGATCGCCTCGTGCCCTTCGGGCCGCGCCTGGGCGCGATGCTTGAGCACTATCTGACGCTGCGTCGCGCGCGCGATCGGCACCTCGCGACCGATGCGCCGCTGGTCGGCGGACTGGCGGGTGGGCGGCTCCATCGCCAGCAGATCGGGAAAATATTCCGTGGGCTGCTCCCGGCCCTCGGACTCACTGTACCCCGGGACACCTCACCGCCGCGCCTTCATGACCTCCGCCACAGCTTCGCCGTCCGGACGCTGCTGCGATGGTATCGCGCCGGAATCGATCCCACGCAGCGACTGCTCCACCTGTCGACCTTCTTGGGGCACGTGCAGCCGGAATCCACCGCGGTCTATCTCACGATCACCAGCGACCTGCTCGCCGAAGCTGGTCATCGTTTCGAGGTCTTCGCGCGCCCGCTCGTCGAGCAGGTGCGCCGATGAGAAGCCTCACACTCGGACAGGTGGTCTACGCATTCCTCGTGGACCATCTCCAGGTGGCCAAGGGGTTGCGGCCTTCGTCGATCGCGAGCTATCGGGACGGGCTGCGGATCTTCCTGCGTTTCGTCGCGGCCGACATCGGCGCCAGGATCACTGCACTTCCCCTGAGCGCTCTGACAACCGAGCGGGTGCTCAAGTTCCTACGATCCTTGGAGGACTCCAGACACAACCACATCCGCACGCGCAACCAGCGCCTCGCGATGCTCCGTACCTTCTTCGGGTATCTCGGTGGTCGGGTCCCGGAATTGCTCGTCGTCGCCGAGCAGGTGGTGCGCATCTCCGCCAAGCGTGTGGCGCCCCCCGAGACGCACTACCTCGATCGGACGGAAATCGAGAATCTCTTCGCCGGCCTGCCGTCCAACGCGGCGGTCGCTCGTGATCGCACTCTGCTGCTCTTCCTTTACAACACGGGAGCGCGGGTCCAGGAGGTCGCGGATCTCCGCGTCGGCCACCTCTCCTTGGATCGCCAGCTGTGGGTCCGCCTCCATGGGAAAGGCGACAAGTGGCGCACGTGCCCAATATGGAAGGAGACCGCCGAGCACCTGCGGCGTCTCATCGAACGCCCGACCGGCTTGGCGGGTCCCGAAGAGGCAGTCTTTTGCTCGCCGCGGGGTACCGCGCTCACGCGCTTCGGCCTCTATAAGATCGTTCGTCGCCATGCTTCGCGCCTCGATGCGGCTCCTGGGCGCAGGGGACGCCGGGTCACGCCGCACACTTTCCGGCACACGGCGGCCGTGCACTTGCTCGAGGCAGGTGTGGAGGTCAATGTGATCCGCGGCTGGCTCGGTCATGTCAGCCTTGAGACCACGAATCGCTACGCCGAGATCAGCCTTCGCATCAAGGCGGCGGCGCTCGACACC
The DNA here is from genome assembly GCA_036510495.1 of Solirubrobacteraceae bacterium. Lineage (GTDB taxonomy): Bacteria > Actinomycetota > Thermoleophilia > Solirubrobacterales > Solirubrobacteraceae > Palsa-744. Next base: position 242 of record DATCDV010000059.1, on the reverse strand, counting down.
ACAACCTCGCCGGTACGCGGGTCAGATCGTGGTGGACGCAAGCAGCCGTGGCATACCGATGCCGCCTTGATGAGCTGGCTCGACACCCTCTGACCTTAAAGATTATGTGGCGGGAATCGAGGCCCGGCCCGCAGCATTCCCACGGGCGCGGGCCCTCGGCCACATATCAAGGGCAGGCACAGAACTCAGACAACGGCTCGCCCATGCTGGCCGCCGAGACGCGCGAGGGGCTCGAGCGGCTT
>DATCDV010000058.1:0-7843 GCA_036510495.1 Solirubrobacteraceae bacterium | reverse complement strand
GCACCGCCCGTCGTTCAAGAAGCCCCCTCCGCGATCGAACAAGCACCACCCGTCGTTCAAGAAGCCCCACCCGTGGTCGAACAAGCACCGCCCGTCGTTCAGGAAGCCCCCTCTGTGATCGAACAAGCACCACCCGTCGTTCAAGAAGCCCCACCCGTGGTCGAAAAAAAGACCGTCGAACAGACTGCCGGCGAGGTGACCGCTGAAGCGGGCTCCGAAGCCACTCATGGGCCAGGGGAAGACTCGCAGGTGCCCGTCGGCGCTTCGGGACTGACTCACAAAGACGCGACGGGCGAAGTCGCGCCGGAAATCTCGATTGCCGTGACGACTTATGTCGCCCCTGCCGCTGTGTCTGAAATCTCGACGTCGCCCGTGCAGGACCAGCCGCCTCTCGCCTTGCGGCCGCAGACGATCTCGGCACGCGGCGCGGGGCAGACGAGCTGTCTCAGAGCATCGATCGTAGGAGGCTACGCCGGTGGCTGGTTGGACATCTCGGTCGCTTCGTCGGTATCGAACATCCCCTTCACCATTGCCGAGGCCTCGCCGACAACGATCGCGGCAAGTGCACCTGCCGGCAGCCAAGGCGATGGTTCTACGGTTGACAATCATCCCTCCGCCCCCGGATCTGGGTTCGGCGGCGGAGGCGGCGGTGGAGGCGGCGGTGGAGGCGGCGGATCGGCTGCGGGGGGCGGTTCAGGCTCCGCCTCCTCGGCATCCTCCACACTCGTGGATGTTCTCCTCCAAGCAGCGCCTCGCGCGATGCGACGGTTGCGCCTTGCGCAGCCGTCATTGCGTACGTCGTTCTTCGTTCTGATCCCAGAGCGACCGGACTAGCTCCTCCCGGTCTCTCTACCTCGGCCCTGGATCACCCCTGATCCAGGCCAATTGGCTACCAGATTCGAAGTTCTGTTGAAAGGAGCTGTATTGATATGACGCATCATTTGACATTGTCAACGGCAAGCCAGCATGCACATAGTCAGAGCGACGAAGTGAAAGCAGCCTCGGATCGAACCAGCGCCGGCGACGGTGAGGCTAACTTGTCAGTTGCTGCGCACTCCCGGCCGCAGCTGACACTCGCGAACACGCCCGTCTGGAGGCACAGGCTGATCTTGACAGGCAAGTTGGACTATCGTTCGGCTTCTGAGGTTGAGGAGGAGATCGAGTGCCTATGCGAAGAAGGCGTCACGATCCTCACGCTCGATCTTCGTCAGCTCGACGCGATCGATCCAACCGGGGCCACGGTAATCGCATTCTGCGGCACCGCTTGCAGAAGGCGAGGACATGACTTTGCGGTGATCCCCGGGTCGGGCGTCATCCATCGCGCGTTGACTGAGGCGGGCGCCACGGGCTTGCTGACACTCGATCGGAACGAGAGCGTTGTTTGCGGTTATTCCAGCCGTTCTTCAGACCGCTTTTCCTCAGATAGGTCAACCACAATGATCCAAAATTTGTGACTGGAGCGGCATCTGCAAGGGCATCGGTTCGAGTCCGGCTAGCTCCATCACAGATGTCTTGTGTAAACCCTGGCCCCGAAGAATGGGGTTGGGGCTTACGCAAGAAGACCCCTGACGGAATCGTGTGGCGGACCGTAGGCTGGCCTTAGCGGTAACGGGGCTTTGACTGGGCCCCAGGCCGCTAGGGCGGCGTATACAGGCGTTCGCTGTTCAACAAGGCCCCGCTGCCCCCGAACCCCTCGCAAGCTGTGTGTCGTCGGTCTCCTCATAGGCGTCAAATCCGGCCTGGGAGTCGGAACTATACTGTGTGTCTGGCTAAGCACGAGCACCAGCACGAGCGCACCGAACGCCCACGCAAGCCACTCAAGCGGCACACCACCGGGGACAGGCACACGTCGCCCGTCGATCTGGTAGATGCGCCGGTCGGGCCGGGAAATCCGCTGGTCGGGCCGGAAAATCCGCTGGTAGGAGCGGATCGGGTGTGAGGTATCACTCATCGCCTCAAGCCCTCGCTCGAATATCTGCTTGCCGATGCCTTCGGCCACCGTAGCGATCTCAGATGGCGCGAACACCATCCACGCCACCACGATCGCGGCGAACAAGAACACAACAAGCTCGGTGTAACGCCGATTTAGGAGAAACACAAGGCTGATGACGGCAACGATCCCGCCGTACATGTCACCCGCGTAACCCTTCAACAGATTGGCGACGTTCTCACCTACGTTGTTACCCGAAGCGAAAGCGTCCGCCGGGAACAACACCAGCACATACACCGCCAGCAGACACGCGAACCGTATAGGTCGTTTGTGTGACATACCGATCACTTCCCTTGCGCTTGCGAGGTTCCGGTGCTGGCGGCGGGCTGTGGCACAGTCACCGTCACACCGCTTGTAGTGGTGGGAACCTGGGAGCTGGTGTTGAGGTAAGACGCGATGCCGCGAACAAGCAGCAGCAGCAACACACGACCCCACAACAGCAGTCTTCCCATGAGACGGGCCGCGCGATTAACACCTACGGCCGACCCACCTTGCTGTGAATTGGACTTACCGAAAATACTCATGCAGTGAAGATAAATCCCAGACCACCCGAACACCACAAGCGCACATCATGTGAAAATGACCACGTACATCAACGTGAAAGCGTCGGCTTTCATAAGCCCACACAAAAAAAGCCCAGCGCCGGATAACCCGGCGCCAGGCTCAAAATAAACTGCCGATTGCTAGGCTGCCAGCTTCACCAAATCAGCCAGCTCGTCAATCTGGCCGGTGATACTCGCAAGCGTTTGATCGAGCAGACGGCAAGCAGAGAAGTCCACCAGCGAGTAATAAGTTGACGCGCCCTCCCGCCGTCGCGCCACGATCCCCGCACGGTGCAAGATGCACAAATGCCTGGATACATTCTGCGGGGTGGTGGGCATCTGGTCGGAGAGCTGCTGCACCGTCGCCTCCTGCTGTTCAAGCAGCGCGAGAAGCCTTACACGAGTCGGGTCCGCAAGCAGCGCGAGGCGACTCGTCACCAGATCAACAACGGGCTCCGACCATGAACGGGCCATCACTCAACCCCTAACGACCTAGATAACCGAACTGTTCTGTATTACCGATCGTGGGGGCGCTAACGGGACGCCCAATACCGACCCCTTCGCTCCTACTGGGATGTTCGGGGCCGCTATTAGGCATCCGAACGACCACTTTTGCCGCAACTAGCGGAACTGCAACTCTCCCCTCCACGGCTCGGCGGCGTGTCACCACTCGTTGCCTCGGGCGTGGTGCGTGCGAACGCACATGATGACTACGCACCGTCCCCCGGCGCGGGTTGCGCTCAGGTGAGGATCGCCCGACACGGAGAGCGAGCGCCGCCACCACCAACACCGCCACGCCAGCGCAGCGACCACATACACAGAGCGGCCCAGCACGTCCGCAGCGCGCAGTGGCAAGGATGCGCTGTCGGATGACAGTTAGCGGGCCTGTAGACTCATCCGTTTGGGGCAGCGGGGCGCACGGAGCGTCGTCGTCAAATAGCTCGCTGCCGGTAAATGCGTCCATAACCATTAATGCGAGCAAAACATTCAGAGAGACAACGAATCTCTCTCGGCAGTTAAATAGTTATGTCCGCCGATCGGCGGACGTGTTTTATCTTGAAGGCGTCCTGATGAGTAGCCCGGCTCGCGGCGAGTCGATAGGAGATGGGAGCCGACCGTCGGGAGACGGCGCCCAGCGCCGTTCGTTCCAAGCTAGTCTGAGTGTCAGTACGTCGCGGTAGACGAGCTTGACCGGAGGTGGCCAACTGACTGAGACGAGCTGAGGTGGCCAAATCCGCACTAGCGATTCGTTGTCCTCGCAGGATGTAACGAACGCTCAAGCTCGCGGGGTGCTCCAATAGCTACCTCCCATGCGACCTGCCCCATGAACTGCGTCGCTCGGGCCAGCAAGGTTGGTAGGTAGCCCGGCCGGTGGAGCTTGTCGTTGCCCTTGGCGTCTACGGGCCGATCGCAGTCGAACGCCGTGAGACGCACAAACGACTGATGTGGAGGTCTTTTGTGGTCGCGCATCTCGCAACATAGGCGACGGATTTGCTCACGCTGGGCCGGCTCTGCTGCAACGGAACGATCAAGAGCGCCAAGCAGCAACGTCTTGATAATCCAACTAGCGCAGGCTTAGCGAGGCAGAGCGGACATATCCGCTTGCCCGGTCGCGTGCGCGGCTTCACGGCGGATGGGTGCTTACTCGGTCTTGCCACGATCTCGATCTTCGTACCGAGCCCGGACTATCTCGCCTGCCGCCCCGTATCTATCGAACGACCGTTACAGGTACCGGCTTGCTGTGGCTGCTCATGTACGGGTATGCGCCATTCGGAACGGTCACGGCTCTAAAGAGATATGACGCGCCCACGCCGAGCGTGAACACGTACTTGTATGACCAGCGCCCGGCGTTGTTGGTCGGCAGCACTTCGATCGTGCGCCACCGGCCGCCGTAGAAAATCTCCATCTGCACCGACTCGCCGCCGGCAGGCACGTACCCACCGGCGAGCTGCCCGGAGAACACGAGCGCGTGACCTAGCCAGGCTCTGTGAGGTACGTGTATCGACACCGCGCCTTGGACGCTCTCGTGAAAGTCGAGCGTCGAGGCCGGGGTGGTGTCGAGCGTGTGCGAGTAGAAGGCGACTTGCAGCAGCCGCGACGCGCCGGCCGGAGCCTTGAGCGACCATGAGCCGTTAGCGCTGGTCGTCGCGCTGGCGATCTGCGTCACGGCCGCCGAGCCGACGATCTGCTGTAGGAGCTTCACCTGCGCGTCGTGGATCGGTGTCCCCGTCGGGCTCGTGAGACGGCCCGTGAGGGTTGCCGGCGAGTGGCCGAGCGCACGGGTGAAGGTTTTGGCCTCACCTGCGGCGGCGGCGAGTTTCGCGGCTTCGTCGCACGGAGTACCGTTGCACGGGCCTCGTTCCGGTGGGGACGTCGAGACGATCGGCGCGGCTGGGAGCGGCGAGGACGTGTGGTTCTCAATCAGAAGCGTGCCCGTGTAGACCGTGGAGATGTCGCCGGCCGCGTCTTCGACTTCGACGGCGATCGAGTGCGAGCCGTCGGCGAGCACCGCCGTGTGGACTTCCGCGTGGACGGCTGTTTCTATGGGACACGGCTGGTAGGCATCGAAGACGCGCACGCCGCCGGTGCTCGTCACCGGAACGCACTTGCCTTCGTTTTCGTCGGGTGTCTGTGACCACGCTGTCGTGCCGTCTATCGTCACCCGCGCCTGATAAACGCCCGGTCCTCCGGCCGTCGCGGTGAAGCTGAGCGTGCCAGGTCCGCTCACGGTTTCACCCGTGAGAGTGCCGGTGAACCCCGAGGCTTTCGGTGTCGTTTTCGTCGCCAGCAGGAATTCAGCGCTTGAGATGCCGGCTTCGGCGGAGAACACGCTGGCGTCCCCCTCCCACTTGTTGCTCACGCTGTTGGGCATGTGGCACACGAAGGGTGACGTAGGGCCTTCGTAGACCGGCACACAGATCGCCTGCACGTACACTTCGGTGGCGCCTACCGGCACGGAGACGTTGCCGACGTATTCTTCGCAGCCAGGGTATTCGCAGGCTTGCGCGACGGGGCGGTCGGCGACGATTGAGACGACCGACGAGGACCCGTTGCGTGTCCTCAGCCTCGTAGCGAGCGTACCTCCCGCGATAGTCGAGCCACCCGGCGGCTTATATGTCCACCGCTGGCCGGCGAAAGGGTCGTCGCTCGTATCGGGCGTGGAGTACACGTTGAGCCCGCCACCCTCCGGGACTCTTTCGCAATAGGCGTTAGGTGCTACTCCGTAGTCTTCCAGAGCCTTTGGCTGCCACCCTTCGATGCCCAAGTATTCGCTGTTATAGGAGCACGAGCGCTCCAGCCACTCTCCCGCGTGGGCGCTACTTGCGCCCACGAGAGTCAGAGCTATCGCGGCGAGCACGATAGGCAAGAACGCGGCTCGTGTCGAGATGGTACGGGTGGCGATCATAGTCGGTGGATTCCTTTCCAGGTGGCGATCGTGCCTAGTGGCCGAGATAGTTCAGATTCGTTCCGCCGCCCGTCCGCGTCTGCGGCGCGGGTTCACGAGCGGGTTCAGGTGATTCTGTGGTTGCGGGTAAGGTTGCAACCGTTGCGCTTGGTTCGTGAGTGCCTTCACCTGTACTTCCGCCAAGCGCGAGATACCCGTCAGCATGACTCGGCGGCGCCGGCACAGAATGGTGGTGTTTCGCAGGAGGTGTGACAGCGGGTTTGGTCGAAGTCGTATACGTCGAGGTCAGCCCGCCGGCAATGGTGCCGGTTATGGCGGGTGCGATGCTCCCGGCGGGCATGCTCGCCGCGGGGTGGGAGGCGGCTGTGTGGTGGTGGACTGGCGCTGTTGATTCGAGCGAGTGCACGACTTTGGCACCGACACCGGCACCAGCGACGGCGATTGCGGAGGTTACGGCGGCGGCCTTGACTAGCCCGCCGCCGCCGAGTACCCCGGCGGTGCGCTCGGCTGTTGCGGTGCCGCTGGGGGCGCGGCCCGTGGAGAGCAGCGAGGTAAGCCGCTCGATCCAGCGAGAGTGCAGCTCGACGGCGAGCACCGGGGGCGGCAGGAAAGCCGCGCTCGCCGCGCGCTGGAACTCGCGGCCACGCATTTCCCGAACGAGGGTCGCGTAAGACGACCGGCAGCCGGCGCAAGCCGCGAGGTGCGCCCTGGCGACCGTCTCCTGCTCGGCTTGGGCGGTCCCCTGTACGTGGGCGTGGATCGCCTGCTGGCGGTAGTCGCACAGGCGCCCGGCGGCCGTGATCGCCGCGACCTGATCGAGCTTTCGCTGCGCGCTACGGGATGCCGCGAGCACGGTCTTGATCGGCTTGCCCATAGCCTTCGCCGCGCGCTTGACGCCAAGCCCGTGCGCAGCCATCACCGCCATCACTTGCTGCTCGAACGGGTCGAGCTGCGCCATGAGGTCGGCGGCCGTGGCGATCCGCTCCTGAGCCGCCACGAGATCGAACGGCTCATCATCATCGCCGGGGAGCACTTCGGCGACGGGCTCGAACTCCACGCGCCGATGCGACCCGACCTGCAAGTCCCGGCGTCCAGAGCGATGCTCCATAAGCAGATAGCCGATCGAGGTCCAGAACGCGCCCTGTAGGTGCTCCTCATCACGGATCGGCTTGCTCGACATGACCACGAGCCCTATCGCCTCGTCCACGAGCTCGTCGCGGACGTGCTCGGGTAGCCCGGCCACGTCCCGCCGCCAGTCAAGGCGTTTGCGCAGCTCCGCGCGCTTGGCCTTCAAGGCGTGCGCTGCCTCCTCGGGAGAGAGCGCACCGCGCTGGCCGGGAGCGCGTACGAGCCAGCGAGCATGACCACGCCGCACCAGCGGCAGCCCGGAGGGTCGGGGGATCGCTGCGGATTCAGAACTTGCCATCACCCCTGTAATGCAGGCTGGCTCCTCAGCGCGACAAGAAGTTTCGTCCAGGGGCAGAGAAGCCGACCCCGACGACGGCCCCGAATCGGAGCTACGGTTGTTCCAGCGCATAGACGAATCACGTCCCCTTGTCTTACGGGACAGTTCGGTAGAGGCGAACTAGTGCTGTAAACCTGCAAGGCGTTCGTCAACGAGCCTACGATCTTTCCGAGCTGTCGGGCTGGCTTGCGATCCTCGTCAACGTAGCCTATAAGACGCAATGGGCGTCGTATCGCAACTCTCTGTGGGTACTCGCGCAGTTCGAGGGCGCACGCGCCTACCTCCGTGCCATCGAGGCCCTAGCCTCGATTCGTCATCAAGCTGATTTGTCGCCGCATTTTGGGTGAGGTTGCGGGGTGGTGGTTCAGGTCGGTGGTGGGTTGCATGCCGCCGGGGCACGACGCGGTGGTTTTGCGCTGCCAGCTGGTCCTCGGAGGGTG
>DATCDV010000057.1:0-61412 GCA_036510495.1 Solirubrobacteraceae bacterium | reverse complement strand
TCGCCTGCCACACCCTCCACGGGGCACCGGACACCACTACCTAACCGTCGCTGCACCTCGCCCTAACGGGCTCCGCTAACCGACGGCCAGCCCACTCATCACTGGGCCCCAGCAGGCCCAAACCAAACTACATGGCCGCTTCGCGCGCTTGGGGGTCTGTAAGGGGTATGCGAGCACCAACAACAGCACCGCAGCTGGCTGTCCTCACGGAGGATCGACTCCAACGCCCAGAGTGGGCCGCTTGGTATCTCAACGTCAAGACGAGCTGGATTTACGAGGCCGTGCGGGCTGAGCGCCTGCCGTGCCATCCAGTCGGTCGGCACATCCGCTTCACGCGGCCCATGCTTGACGACTGGCTGGCCGAGCAGCCGCGACGATAGACATGGGGACTCAGCCTTGTCGAGACGGTACGGAGTGGGCACGGCCGGGATAGCGATCGGCACGGAAAGGCAGGGCTCGCTCGCTGGGTAGCCTCGGCCGGAGCAGTCCATACACGCTCTCGACCGCGAATGGGCACTGGTAGCTTCCCGGCGAGGTCGCGCTAGCTTGTGAGGATGTTCTCACTCACGGCTCAGCCGGCCTTTAGACGTCGCCTAGATGCTGAGCGCGATGTCCTCTCGGCGAAGCGCTGCGCGTCGGCAGACGGTCAGGCGGCGCCGAACGGTGGCGCTGCTGGCCGTGCCGATCGCAGCGGTCATTGCAGTGGCGAGCGTCAGCGGCCAGCGCGACGGGCCGAGCCGAGCGAGCACTGCTCGGCGTGGGAGCGTGGGTGTGCTGGCTGCCCGTGCGCGACGAGCACCCCACCAGCACCGTCACGGTGCGAGCAGCACCGGCGTGAGCAAGAACCTGCGATCGGGATCCAACGCGGATGTCCTTCCGGGCCCGGTTCTGATCGCCGATCGAGACAACAACCGTTTGCTGGAGGTGAGCCCGAACGGTCACGTGCTGTGGCGTTTCCCGGCTCCCGGTGATCTTCCCCGGGGTCAGACGTTCGAGCTGCCCGACGATGCGTTCTTCTCGCCAAACGGCCGTAAGATTGTTGTGACCCAGGAGGATGACTTCGTAATAAGTGTGGTCGATTTCGCTCGCGACCGCATCCTCTACCGCTACGGGCATCCTGGGGTGCCTGGCTCCGAACCGGGCTACGTCCACAATCCCGACGATGCGATGCTGATGCCCTCAGGCGACCTGCTCTCCGCGGACATCAAGAACTGCCGGGTGTTGGTGATCCGCCCACCAGCCCACCGGCCGTTGCGCCAGCTCGGCGAGACAGGTGTATGCGAACACCAATTGGGTGTGTCTTACGGCAGTCCGAACGGGGCTTTTCCTATGGCCGGCGGGGACACAGCTATCACTGAGATCAACGGTGACTGGCTCGATGTGATCGCTCCTGACGGAACGCCGGTCCTCAACATGCACCCGCCGGGTTTCACCTATCCCTCGGATACGAACCAGGTGCGTCCAGGGTTGTTCCTCTCGGTCGACTACACGAACCCTGGAGCGATTGAGACGTTCACGAACACTGGCGAACTGCGCTGGCGCTACGAACCCACCGGCGGGGCGGCACTCAATCAGCCCTCGTTGGCGTTGCCTTTGTCGAACGGGGACATTCTCGCCAACGATGACAAGAACGATCGTGTGATCGTGGTCGACCCGCGCACCAACAGGATCGTGTGGCAGTACGGCCACACTCATGTTCCAGGCTCGGGCGAAGGGTTCTTGAGCAACCCCGACGGCGTGGACCTCGCACCTCCCTACTCGTTGGACGAGCGGTTCTCTTCCACGCTGCGCGCGCCTTGAACAGCCGTGCTCTATAGGGGCTTGAGCGTAAGTTCGAGCACAGAGTCGACGGGACCGCTTGTGCTCAGCCCGCCGGCCAGCCAGACCCGGTCGCCGAGGGGGATCGCGGCGGCGTCTGACAGCGGTTGTGGCAGCCGTCCGACTCGCACGGAGCGGCCGGTCGCGGGATCAATGGCGAGGATCGTTGCGCTCTGCGTGCCTGGTCCGGAGCCTCGGCCTCCGAGGATGTAGACGTAGGACCCGAGTGCGACGGCCGCGGCGTGCGTGATCGGGCTGGGCAGATCGCCAATGTGCTGGACATTGTGAGTGGCGGGGTCGAAGCTCAGGATCGTTGTGGTCGCGGCTTCGTCGTGTGAGCCACCCACGATCAGCAGCCGGCTGCCGCTGGCAGCGACCGCGGCGTAGCGCAAACCGGAGGGCAGTCGTGCCACGAGCTGCGGGTGCGAACCCGGACGCCAGGTGATGATCGTGTCGAGCGCCTGCACTCCGTTGTAGCCGCCGACGACATACGCGGTGCCCCCGAGCGCGGCGACCGCCGCGTCGGAAGTAGGCGTCGGCAGACTGCCGACCTCGGTCACGCTGTCCATGTCCGGGTTGAAGGAGAGGATGTGGTCGTAGGAGTTGAACTGCCCACCTCCGAACACGTAGGCTCGCCCGTCGAGGAGTATGCCTTGAGCGTCGTGCTGGGCTTCGGGCAGGTTCGCAGCGGCTTTGACGCCGTGCTCGTCTAGCACGCTAACGGCGGCGGTCGAGGTGTCTGCGGCGTTCAGGCCGCCCAGCAGCGCGACGCGCCCGGACCCAAGCGACACGCCAGCCGTGTCTTGTAGCGCGGAGGGCAACGTGTACGGCAGGCGGGAGACCACGAAGTGCTCAGGTGAGCGAGGTCGTCCGCGGCGGGACGTGCGCGCAACGCCCACCCTGGCCGAGTCGTGGTGTGCTGTCTGGCGTTTGGCGGTGAGCCATCCGACAAGCACGTAACCGATGATCAGGACGACGACGACGGCGGCTGCCGCACGCCGTCGCCATACCGCCTGGCGGCGCTTGGCCAATCGGCGCTCAGCGGGACCGTTACCCCGGACGATGGGTGCGCTAGTGGGGGATCTTGGCTCGTTCGTCATCGCTGAGAGCGCTCACAGGGCGTGCCTGTGTCTGCGGAGGGGTCATACCGGGCTGCGCGGCGGTGAAGCCGGGAAGCTCGAGTTTCATGCGGGTACCTCCAGCTGGTGATGCGCTCGCCTCGGCGCTGCCGCCGTGGGCTTTGGCGATCGCGTCGACGATTGCCAGCCCGAGGCCCGTGCCGCCGGAGGCGCGGTCGCGCGCTTCATCGGTGCGGTGAAAGCGGTCGAAGACGCGCTCGCGCTCCTCAGCTGGGATGCCCGGGCCATCGTCTTCTACGACGAAGCGGATGCGGTCTTCTCCCGCGCGCTGGACTCGCATCAGCACGACCCCTTGCTCAGGGGTGGTGTGCTCGATCGCGTTGGCGAGCAGGTTACGCAGCGCTTGGGCGAGCCTGTCGGGGTCGGCGAGCAGCGTTCCGGGCGGGACTTCCTCGAGCTGGAAGTGACGGGTTGCGAGCAGAGTGTTCGCGTGCCAGAGCTCGTCCACGAACGCCGGCAGATCGATTGGCTTGATGCGTAGGAACTCGGCCTGCTCGGTCTTCGCGAGCAGCAGCAGGTCGTCTACCAGCCGGGTGATTCGCGCGATCTCGGCCTGCACGAGCCGCTCGACTCGGCGTAGCTCCTCGGGCGGGGGGTTCTCTTGGGCGGAGAGCACCTCGAGCTGTCCGCGGATCACGGTCAGTGGTGTGCGCAGCTCGTGGGAGGCGTCGGCGACGAACGCGCGCTGGCCGGCGAACGCCTCGGTCAGCCGGTCGAGCATGTGGTTGAAGGCGTCTGCCAACACGCGTATCTCATGGCCTTGCGCGTTGGGGCGGTGAATGCGCGGGTGCAGGTCCCCGGCGTCTACGCGCGCCGCAACGGCGGCGATCCGGCGCAGCGGACGCGAGATGCGAGTGCCGATCAGGTAGGCGCCGAGCAGCGCGCCGATGAGCGCGAGTATGCCCGCGAGGACGAACGCGCGCGCCACGCCCTTCTGCGCGCTGGCGACCGGGGCGAGGGGCTCTCCGACTCCGAGCACGACTGAGTGGGTGGGTGTCGGCACTCCCGGGAGGCGTACCGTCCGCTTGAGCAGACGCAGACTGCCCACGTCGGGCAGCGGCAGCGTGGAGTAGCCATCGGGCACGGTGAGCAAGTGCGCGGCGAGGCGGTTCTCTTGGTCCTGCTCGGCGACCGTCTCACCCTGGTCGGGCGGCTCGTGCTGGAACAGCTCTGGGACGTTGGTACTCGTTGGCGCGCCTGCAACGAACGCGAAGAACAACGTGGAGCTGGAGCTGAACGGCTGGCCGTGAACGTAGCGCGTCGCGTCTTGCGCGGCTCCTCTAAAGGAGTGAGGGTTCGCGAGCGCGAGGCTGCGCGCGAACCCGCTCGTGTCGCCCGCGATCTCCGTGTCGATCTGGTGGCGGACCTGTGTCCCGGTGCCGCGGTAGACGGCCACGAACGCGATCCCGAGGCAGAGGAGCACCACGACTGCGACCCAGCCCGCGAGGCGCCAGCGCAAGCCGACATCGGCGAGCTGATCCCGAAGCGAGCGCATGGTCAGCTCGTGCTACCCAGGCGATAGCCGACCCTGCGCACTGTAAAGATCGGAGCGGGATCATCGGGTCCCCCGAGCTTGCGGCGCAGGTAGCCGATATAGACATCCACGACGTTGGTCTGAGGGTCGTGCTGGTAGCCCCACACCGAGCTGAGGATTCGCTCGCGCGAGAGCACCCGTCCACGGTGGCGAAGCAGCAGCGCCAGCAGCTCGAACTCAGTGCTCGACAAGGTGACGGATTTACCGTTTCGGTGAACCTTGCGGGTGAGCAGGTTTACCTCGATCCCCTCGCCGCTCAGCGTCGTTGTCGAGGTCTGTGCGAAGACACGCAGTTGCGCGCGCACGCGTGCCACGAGCTCCGCCATCGAGAACGGCTTGACCAGGTAGTCGACGGCACCGGCGTCGAGTCCGGCGACGCGATCCTCGATCTCGCCGCGAGCCGTGAGCACGATCACCGGCACGTTCGGTTTCGCGCCGCGTACAGAGGCGAGGATTTCGAGGCCGCTGCGTCCGGGGAGCATCAGGTCGAGCACGATTGCATCGAAGCTCTCGCTCAACGCCAATCGCTCGCCCTCGATCCCGTCGAGGGCGACCTGCACCAAGAAGCCACTGGCCTCCAGGCCACGGCGTACGAAATCCACGATGCCTGGCTCGTCCTCGACCACGAGCACGCGAGCCGCAGCGAGGGCTCTTACCGGGGCACCGTCTGCGAGCACGGCATCCTCGGTCGTTCCCATCGCTCAAGGATAGGCATCGCCGCCCGCTCGGTTTTCCCTGCCGGCCCATTACATGAGCTTTCTCATCAGCTGGTTATGCGCTCCTTAGCGACCCTCCAGACACTGTTTGCATGGCAATTGGGCACGAGCGGACACCCGCTGGAGATGCGCTCGGATACTCCGAGCGCGCCCGTGCCGAGCGTCTGACGGGCGGAGGGACGAGCGGCAACGAACGCCTTACCACCGTCAGCGGGCCACGTTGATCGTGCTGCTAGCGGTGGTCGGCTTGACGATCCTGCGCATCGACCAGCTGCTGTCGGTGCACTTGTTTGTGGGGATGCTGCTGATCCCGCCCGCGTTGCTGAAGCTGTCGAGCATCGGGTATCGATTTGTGCGGTACTACACGGGCAACCCGCGCTACCGGGAGAAGGGAGCACCGGGGTGGCCATTGCGCGTGATCGCGCCGATGGTGGTGCTTTCCACTTTGGTCGTGTGCGTAAGCGGCGTCGTGCTCTTGTTCGTCGGGCCTTCGGCGCGCGCGACTTGGTTTCCGATCCATAAGGACAGCTTCTTTGTGTGGGCCGCCTTCATGGCGATCCATGTGATCAGGCACCTGCTCTCGATGCCACGGGTGCTGCGTGCCGAGTACAGCCGCCTCGCGATCACCGGCTGGCGCGAGAATGTCGCACTGCGCGGAGCCGCCCTTGGCGGCGCCAGCGCGTTCTCCCTGTTCAGAGCCGTCAAACTGATCCTCAGCGGGCTGGAGACCTTCGCGGCTGGTTCGCCGACCACTCCCGATACGGCCCCTGCGATGGCTGCGCGCACCCATCGGAGATGCCGATGCCCAATCGAGCAGTCAGCCAGGATGCCTCGCGCGGGACACGCCAATGAGCCATCCCGCGCGAGTGAACCCGATCGCCTGCGAGGCTCACGGCATGTGCGCCGAGCTGCTACCCGAGCGGACCACGCTCGACGAGCGGGGCTACCCGATCATCGACGGCGCGCCGCTACAGGACTGGCAGGTCGAGCACGCGATTCGTCCCGCCCGCGCCTGCCCGACCTTCGCGCTGCTAGTCGAGCGCGACCGCGCGCCAGCCCCTGCGCGTGCTCGTCGCGGCGAGCGTCGCGGCTAGAACCATGACGAGGAGCTGTACGGCGAGCGAGACGCCGGTGCTCAGCAGCTGAAAGGGCCCGTTTCCAGATGCGGCCAAATGTGATGCGTCAGCGAATAGCGCGATCCCATATAGCGTTGTCGCGACTGCGATCGCGACCATCGCCGCGGTCACGAGCGTGCCACACGCGAACGCAGCGACCAACCGCCAACGCTGCATCGGAACCGCGAAAAGGGCGCCGCGCGCTGCCACCACGCAGACAGCGGCACACGCCAGCCCGGCGAGACCCCAGCTGAGAAACGCGATGGCGCCCGCCGAGTTGGTGTGATGAGCAGGCTGCGAGCTAGACACCAACTCCATGAGCCTGGTCAGGCCCACAAAGAGCAGTACGGCCAACGGGGGCAGGCTTACCAGCCGCCGCAAGCGCGGTTCTCGCCGCGCCCGGCCGAGTGCCGCGGCAATCAGCGGCAGCGCCCCAGCCAGCACGGCGCCCGAGGCGAGGACCGCGATGATCTGGATGGCAAGGTGTGTGGCGCCGAGCAACTGATGCGTGCGGCCGGCGGCCGTGAAGGGCGCGTCCTCGGTAGTGATGTAAAAGCCGAACCCGGCAACAGCGAACGCGACCCAGCAAGCCAACTGGCCACTCATGCTCGCACGCATCCGATCCGCCGAGTCGACGAGACTCGCATCGGTCGCCGAAGGCCGCAGGTGCGCGGTCATCGCCCCGCGCAGCAAATCGATCACCGCCAACGCTCGCGGGGGTGACTCCTCGAGCAGCGCGAGCATCTCCTCGCCGTAACGGCGCCGGAACGCCAGCGGATAGAACCTCAGTGCCAGCCGTGCCAGCCATCGGGTCATCCCGTCGCCTCCGCTACGCGCAAACGATCAAGGCCGCTGCGAGCCACGCGCTGGAGGGTCCGCAGCTCGTCGGCGAGCGCCGCGCTGCCTGCGCCGGTCAGGCGGTATGGGTGCCGGCGATCTTCCACCGGCAGTGATTCGATCAGCCCGCGGTCCTCGAGCCGAGACAGCGCGCCATACAGCGTTCCGGGGCCCAACCTAACCCCCGAGAGCTGCTCGACGTCAAGCGTGATTGCATAGCCGTGTCTGGGTCCCTCGGCCAAGCTCGTCAACACGAGCAACGCCGGATCAGTAGATCGTTCTCCGATAGATCGCATAACGTAGTAATAGCACACCACCACCGCGAATGCGAGGGCGCACGAGGGGCTCGCGCGGCCCGGCCCTGCCGATCGTGCAGGCGTCGGCCTCGGCTAGGGGGTGCCGGTACCTGGAGGCGGCGCCAGCCCAGGTTCATCGAGTCCGCCGGAGCGAGCGGCGTGGGCGGCCTGGATTCGCCCCTCCCACACCGCTTTGGCGCCGAGGTCCCCTGTCCTGAAGCACATGTAGCCGGCGACGATGGACAGCAGCACGAGCACGACGCGCAGCGCAGCGCCAGCCTGCATGGCGAGGAACACCGAGCTCATGGCAACGATCGACACCACGGCCAGTGCGATCCCGTAGCGCGTGAGCCACTGCGGCTTGATGACAAAGACGATCGCGGCGACGATGGTGCTCGGGATCAGGATGACCGGCACATACACGAACAGCGGGTGCGCGGGCAGGCCACTGTAGACAGTGGTGATGCGGATGGGCAGCGTGATGAAGCCCAGGAACGCAAGCAGCGTGAGGACGAACTCGGCGCGCCACCAGTCCACCCGACTCCGGCCGCCTGCTCTTACGGTCTCGGTACTCACAGCGCGAGAGGGTTAGGGCGTCTCGCGGGATCGTGAAGGTCGAGCACCTCCCCACCGTACGCTGTCTGATGCGCGGTCACATCGTCCCCGAGGACTATCTTGCTCCGCGCGCATATCCGACTCAGGTCGCACGAGAGGGCTATCGAAGTCGCAGACAGCGAGCAGCTCGGACTTCGATGGCGGTGACGCTCGCGGGTCGGGTTGCCAGCGTTGGTGGACAATCATGGAATGAGCGGCACCGAGATCGGACTAGCGCTGTCGGTCTTTCTTGCCTGCACGGTGGAGGCTGTCGAGGCGCTCACAATCGTGCTCGCGGTCGGCACGACGCGCAGCTGGTCCTCAGCGCTGAGTGGCGTCAGCGCCGCGATACTCGCGCTCGCCGTGATCGTGGCAGCACTCGGCCCGGCCATCACCTCTCTGCCGGTCGATCTGCTGAGGGTGCTAGTCGGCGGCCTGCTGCTGATCTTCGGCCTGCAGTGGCTGCGCAAGGCAATCCTGCGCTCCGCGGGGCTGAAGGCCAAGCACGACGAGAGCCAGATTTACGAAGTGGAGGCCGCCGCGGCACGCCCGGCAGGCACCAAGACCTCGGACTTTGACGGCTACGCCTTCGCGATCGCCTTCAAGGGGGTGCTCTTGGAGGGCCTCGAGGTCGCGTTTATCGTGCTCACCTTCGGCGCCAACCAACACCGTGTTCCTCTGGCGGCTGCAGCTGCCGGACTCTCCATCCTCGTGGTCGTTGCAGCGGGTACCGCAGCAAGAGCGCCGCTGGCAAAGGTACCGGAGAACGCAATGAAGTTCGCGGTAGGCGTGATGCTCAGCTCGTTCGGCATGTTCTGGAGCGCCGAGGGCGCAGGTGCGAGCTGGCCCGGTGGCGACGCAGCGCTGTTGGTGATCATCCCCGGGGTACTCCTCACGGCGATCACGCTGTCCAAGACGCTGACCCGCGGCTTGAGCTTGGCATCTACCGAGTACGCCGGCTCCACGCCAGCGGATATGAACAATCACGCGCGGGTGAGCCCATGACACGGGGTATCGGCGCTGTTGACTGGCGTGGGGGAGTTCGTGGTTGGAGATGACTGGCGTAGCGCCCTCGGTCTCGTACTTGCGCTCGCGCTCACAGCGCTACTCGCTTACGCCGGTGTCTCAGCATGGTGGGTAATGCCGCTCGCTGTACTCGGGCTGCTCGCGCTCTCGATCCGCCGTGCAGGACGCGGCGCCTCACGCGGAGGATGAGCTCAACTGCGGCTCGTCGGTGGGTCAGCTGTTTGAGGGCGTGATGAGCCCTGTCTCATAGGCGAATACGACGATTTGCACGCGATCGCGCAGCCCGAGCTTTGCGAGGATGCGCCCGACGTGGGACTTCACTGTGGCCTCTGAGAGCACGAGCCGCTCCGCGATTTCGGCGTTTGAGAGGCTGGCGGCGACTTGCAGCAGTACCTCGCGCTCTCTGCTGGTCAAAAGCGTCAGACGCTCGTCCTCGTCGTCCTCGGATCGATCTGCAACGGGAAGGCGGTGGGCGTAGTTCGCGAGCAGCCGACGTGTGACACTGGGCGCGACGACCGCGTCGCCACTGGCCACTGCGCGGATCGCGGAGAGCAGATCGTCGGGCGGCGCATCCTTCAATAGAAATCCGCTCGCCCCGGCGCGTAGTGAGGCGTAGACGTATTCGTCGAGGTCGAAGGTCGTCAAAATGATGATGCGCGCATTGCTGCCGGATTCGACAATCAGCCGCGTGGCTTGCACGCCGTCCATCTCGGGCATCCGCACGTCCATCAGCACGACGTCCGGCTTGAGCCTACGCGTGGCATCAACGGCCTCCAATCCGTTCGCCACCTCGCCGACAATTGAGAGGTCCTCCTGGGTGTCCATCACCATGCGAAATCCCATCCGCATCAGCTCCTGGTCGTCGGCCAACAGCAAACGTGTGGTCATCGTGCAACGACAGTCTCAGCGTCCGGCCGCAGGCGCAGGTGAACGCGCCAGCCTCCATCCGGGCCAGGGCCGGCATCGAGCCTGCCGCCGTAGGCTGCGGCGCGCTCACGCATACCGCTGAGTCCTCGCCCGCTCCCGACGAGCGAGGCTCGTGGCCCGATCCGCGCGGCGCCCTGTCCGGTATCGGTCACCTCCAGCTCGACGTTTCGCGCCTCACAGCGCAGTGCCAGATGGGCGCTCGTGGGGCGCCCCGCGTGCTTGAGCGTGTTCGTCAACGCCTCCTGCGCGACACGGAACACCGTCAACTGGATTCCCTCGGGCAAGTTATGCGGGTCGCCGTCGAGATCCAGCGTCACCGGGATGCCGGCGGCATGGACCTGAGCCAACAGGTCGTCGAGACGATCCAGCCGCGGCTGAGGGGCGAGCGGCTGTTCGGCCGCGTCCTCACGCAGCACGCCGAGCAGCCTGCGCATTTCCAGAAGCGCCTGGCGGCCGGTCGCTGAGACTCTGTCGACCGCCTCGCTCGCACGCTGTGGCGAGGATGTCATCGCGTAGCCGGCGCCGTCGGCCAGCGCGATGATCACGCTGAGGTTGTGCGCGACGATGTCATGCATCTCGCGGGCGATACGCGCGCGCTCGGCGGCGGCCGCGAGGCGGCCCTCCTGATCACGCTCGACTTCGAGACGGGCCGCGCGTTCGTGCAGCGAGGCGAGCAAGGCACGTCGCTGGCGAACTGTGATGCCGAGCACTCCGGCGGCCGTCCCGAGGCCGGTCAGCCCGACCCAGACCTTCAGCGGCTCAGACGGCGACCAGCGCAGCGAAGCCATGATCGCACCCGCCGCGACCACCGTGGCTGCGACAGCGACCTCCGTGAGATCGCTTTCTAGCGCGACCCAGTAGAGAGAGATCAAGACCGCGGCGTCGGCGGGCTGAGGTGCGGAGAGCAGCCATTGGGCGAACGCGATGAGCGCGACTAGCGCAAAGCACGTACGGGGGTCACGCCGATGCAGTAGCAGTGGCGCGCAGAGCAGCAGGCAGAAGACCAGGCTGACAGCACCGAGTCGGTGCTGGGTCGCCAGTCCGAGGACGCTGAGTATCACGACCCCCGCAGCGATCGCCAGATCCACGGCGAATGGGTGAGCAGTGACGCGACGAGCGTCAAGCTCGACGCGTGTCAGCCATCTGGACGCCAGGCGATCTAGCTCGTGCTTCATATGCCCATATTGACGGCTCACAACATCAGCCCGGACGCTCGACTACTCCTCACCCGTAAGTGCCAGGGCATGCCTGTCTGGTCGATTCCTTCGGAGACTCATCGATCTAGCGTCCGAGGCATCAATCGATCTCGGGTGTGAGCTCCAGATGCGGTTCGGGGAACAGGTGCGGATGCTCATAGTGCCTCCTGTCCGGATGCTCAGCGTGCCGCGCGTCTTGCACGTCGACCTTCGTGACGGCCACGTAGGCGATGAGAGCGATGAAGACGATCAGAGCGAGCCCGCTGACTGTGCCGTCTCCAAGGCCGAGCCCCCCGTTGGCCGCCTTGCCGAACCAATCGGCCAAAGACGCACCCAACGGTCTGGTGAGGATGTATGCAAACCAGAACGCGACGATCGGGTTGAATCCGAAGCGCCACCAGCCGACTGCGGGAATCGAGATGACGGCGGCGAACAGCACCACTGACGGAAAGAACCCGAGGTTCAAAGAGAGTGCCGTGAGATCGCCGGCGGCAGTACCGAGCGCGAAGGTAGTGAGCACCGCAGCCCAGTAGTAGCTCTCGCGCCGACGCGTCGTGATGCTGTGGATCGAGAGGGTGCCCTCGCTGCGGTACCAGAGAAAGAAGACCGCTGCCACCGCCAATCCGAATAGCGGCGTGGTCACGGCATAAGGGATGCTCGCACCGTCATGTATGCCGTCGGCGGCCATGGTGCCGAAGATCGCGACCATCATCACCGCGAACCAGTAGATCGGCGCGCGGTATTCACGCTGGCGCAGTTGTAGCCACAGGGCCAGCCACAGGCCAAAGATGCCGATCGCCGCTGCGATCGGCACGCTGTGCTGGCCCAGGAAGTCTGACATCGCCTCCCCCATCCCGGTGGTCAGGAGCTTCAGCACCCAGAAGATCACCGCGATCTCAGGCACCTTCGTCAAGGCGATCCGCGCGTGCGAGGTATCGCGGTCAGGCATCACGACGCACCAGCAGATATGCAGCGAGCGCAAGCAGAGCGAGCGTGTATCCGCAGTACACGGCGAATCCGGTCCACGGCGAGAGGGTGTGCGCGTCGGGTATGGCGGAGGCGATCGCGGCGCCTGCACTCGAGGGCAGGTAGGGGTTGATCGCGTTGCTGATGCTGCTCGGGAGGATGTCGTTGATGCCTGGCAGCACGAACAGCAGGCCGGCGAACGTCGCTATTGCGCCCGCGGTACTGCGGATGATCGTGCCGAGCGCCACGCAGAGGATGCCCGTCACGGTCATGAACAGCACCGTCCCGACGAGCGTACGGAGCGCATGCGGGTGGCTGAGCGTCACGTTGACATGATGCTCGGTGAGGATCGCCTGGGCGCCGAAGAACGCCACGAGCGCGCTCGCGAGCATCAGCAGGAACGTCACCGAGGCGAACACCGCGATCTTCGCCCACAGCACCGGCAGCCGCCGCGGGACCGCCATTAGACTCGAGCGGATCATCCCGGTCGAGTACTCGCCGCTGATCACCAACACTCCGAGGACGCCGATCGCGAGTTGCGCGAGGTGATAGCCGCCGAGGCTACGGTCGATCGAGTCGAATGTCGCGCGGTCGTGCGGGCTGAGCTGCGACCAGCGGCCCATCGAGACGGTCGCGATCAGGACGCCGAGGCCGGCCATCGCGACGACAGCGAACAGCAGCGACCAGCGCGTAGAGCGCAGCGACCGCAGCTTCGTCCACTCCGAGCGCAAGACGTGCGCCTGGGTCACACGGCCGGTGAAGGCGCGGCGTTTGGGCGTGGCGGCGGCGGTCAATGTCGGCTCGATCGCGCTCACGCTGCGGCACCCACGATCTCTGTCTCACCGTTCTCGCCGGTGCTGGCGTGGTACTCGACCGAGTCGCCGGTGATGCTCATGAAAGCCTCCTCCAGCGAGGCTTGACGTGGCGTCAGCTCAGAGATCACGATCCGTGCCTCCAGCGCGATCTCGCCGATCTGCTCGCCGGTTAGGCCGCTGACCTCAAGCAACCCTTCGGCGATGGACTGCACCGCCATCTTGCGGCGGGTCAGCACTTCGCGCAACTCGTCGGCCTGGGGTGAGCGAACGCGGACGTTGGCATCGGAGGAAGCGCGGCGCACGAACTCGGCAACGGAGGTGTCGGCGATCAGCCGTCCGCGTCCGATCACGATCAGATGATCGGCCGTCTGGGACATCTCGCTCATCAGATGCGAGGAAAGGAACACGGTGCGCCCTTCCGCAGCGAGGCCCTTGAGCAGGTTGCGAATCCACTGGATACCCTCGGGATCGAGCCCGTTGGCAGGCTCGTCGAGGATCACCGTCGCGGGGTCACCGAGCAGCGCGGCGGCGACACCCAGGCGCTGGCCCATGCCGAGGGAGAAGCTCCCGACTCGTTTGCGTGCGACCTCGCCAAGGCCGACCAGCTCGATGACCTCCTCCACGCGGCCGCGCGGAATTCCGTGGGTCTGGGCCAGCGCGAGCAGGTGGTTGTAGGCCGAGCGCCCGGTGTGGATCGCGCGAGCCTCTAGCATCGCGCCGACCTCGTGCAGCGGCGCGGATAGATCGCGGTAGGAGCAGCCGTTGATCCTCACCGCTCCCTTGCTGGGCGCGTCCAATCCCAGGATCAATCGCATCGTGGTGGACTTCCCGGCCCCGTTGGGCCCCAAAAAGCCAGTCACGATCCCAGGCGCAACGGAAAACGTGAGGTCGTCCACAGCGACCTTCTCGCCATAGCGCTTGGTCACACCGCGAACCTCGATCACACCATCACCGTACGGTGACCAGCGCACCCGCGCAACGCCCTGAAGGACCATCTTCGACCTGTTGCAATGCGACTTAAGTCGCACGCGGCTACCACCAAAGGTCGCACGCGAGCTGATCCCGAAGATCGTTGAGTGCAGGATCTTGATGGGTTTCGTCCACGCATGGTCCCCGATGGCGTAATGGCACCTCAGAGCAGCGGAGTGCGTTGCAGGCCGGCGATCACCTGCCTAGTCGTCGGGGACATCGAGGCAGCGTAACTTCGTCGACGATTGCCGCTCGATCTGTGGGCGCCTTCCCCCAGCCAGCGTTTGCGCTTGGCCGCTACGCTCCCGTCAAGCTCACGCTGCCGGCGATCAACCAGCGCTTGGTGAGCGCGAGCCTGTGCAGCGCAGCATCTCTGGCATGAGACGGGCCTCCATCCAAGCCCTCTCGGGAGTGATGATCTCCGCTGAGGGAGGATGAATGTCGCGGAATCATGCGGTCATTATTCCCCGCCAGAACAAAATCCCAGCTAAGACACAGGTGAGATATTTCTCACAGTAAGAGAGCCCGCCCTCATTTCGGAGATTCGCTACAAAATTGACGACAAACCTAAGCGGTTTCTCATTGCCGGCTGATTTATGATTTACCTAAGCGGTTGATGCTGGCCGCGTGTTCTCTGCCGGAATCGCGCAAACGTGATCTCCGGCTCAGAGCTGCCGATCGGTCTGGTGGAGACTCCCTCGCGGCCTATCCCAGTCGCTCGCTGGGCGGGATGGTTGGCACTGAACCTGGTGCTCGCGCTGGCCTACGGGCTGCGGCTGTGGATGATCCACAATGTGCCGGGCAACGTCTTCTACGATGCGGCGGTGCGCAGCATGGGCACCTCCTGGCACAACTTCTTTTTCGGCGCGCTGGAGCCGGGCGGGACCGTCTCGGTCGACAAGCCTCCGGTGGACCTGTGGTTGCAGGTAACCACCACCAGCGTGCTCGGGTTCGGCCTCGTTGGACTGCACCTTCCCGAGGCACTCGGCGGCGTAGCGGCCTGCGGGTTGCTTTTCGGCGCCCTGCGGCGCCCGTTCGGCTTCGCGGCGGCACTGCTTTCGGCGCTCGCGCTCACCGTACTGCCGGCGTCGGTGCTGACCGCGCGCAGCGACACTATGGACTCTGTGCTGGCTGCGTTGGAGGTCGCCGCGCTCTGGTGTTCCTGGCGGTCCCTCGAGAGCGGGCGCATGCGCTGGTCGGTGCTAGCGGCCGCGGTGATGGGGGTGGCCTTCAACGTGAAGCTCTCCGAGATGTTGATCGCGCTTCCCGCTTTGACTTTGCTGTGGCTGTGGGCCGCCGCGCCCGGAACCCGCGTGCGTGTCGTGTTGGCTACGGGCGGCACGTTCCTCGTAGTCGCGCTGTCGTGGACGGCGATCGCGTCGCTGACTCCGACCGACCAGCGGCCATTTCCGGTCGGCTCCGCCAACGGCAGCATCTGGCACGTAACGCTCCTATATGACGGCCTTGAACGGCTCTCGAGCCACGGTGGGAAAGGGACGGCCGAAGGAGGAGTCGGCCCGCTGCGTCTACTGAGCGCCGGGCCGATGCAGTATTGGACATTGATCGGAGTCGCGTTGCTGACCACTTCGCTGCTGGGACTGCTGGCGCTTAGTGTGCTGCTCGCGCGGGGCCGCGAGCGAGTGAGGACAGCGCTGCGCGGATCGCCTGGACGGTTTGTCGTGGGGATCGTCGTGTGGTTTCTCACGGGTCTGGTCGCCTTCAGCGCGATGGAACGCCTGCAGGTGCGCTATCTCGAGGCGTTTGCGCCGGCGGTATGCGCCGTGTTCGGAATCTCGCTGAGCACGCTCTGGCGCGCCCGCCCGGACCGTCGCCGCGATAGCTCCGAGTGCCGTGAAGAACTGGGAAGTCATAGAGTCGTGGGGCTGCGTGTCTTCCTCGTATGTGTAGGGCTTGGACTGTTGGCGGTCTCGCTGAGCAAGGACGCGTACGTGATCGGCCGCGCCCGGTCAGACTCGCTTCTGAGCGACTTCGGCACACCGGCACTCAGCCTCTATCTGCGCTCCCACAACGATGGCGCGCGCTATGAGGTTGCGAGCGCCAACGTCAACGATGTCATCGGACTCGTGGCGCGCGACGGCCGGCCTGTCCTCATCCTCGACAGTGTGGACGGGCAGCTCATGCACACCAGGAGCTTGCGGGCTCAGGTGGCCGGTGGCCGAGTGCGGTTCTACTTGGACCCGCACGACTGCTACGCCAACCCCCACTGTCCCACCAACGATCGGTGGGCCTATACGCACAGCACGCCCCTCGCCGGCTATCCAGGGCTGCGGCGCTTTGACCTCCACCCGAGCGGGGCGTCGGCTACCTCAGCCGCCGATCGATCGGCATGGCGCCCCACAGCCGTCCGGGCTTCCGATCCGCCATCGTCTCCGCCGCGATGACGCCTGCCCGGATCGGCTGAGTGGATTCTCATGAATTGGGATGAAACCTGCGTCGGTGTCGTGGTGTCATAGATGGCGATGAGCGCGCGGCGACTGACGCGCAGGTCCCTGCTTGCGAGCATTGCGGCTGCGGTCGCTGGCGGAATAGTGCGTCCCAGGGGCGTCCTCGCGGCGCTGGCCGGTCCATCGCGTCCGGTGCTCGAAGAGCACTGGCTCGGGTGGCTCGGGCCCGGAGGCGCGACCGTCCGACTGGGGCGCGTGGCCGACCTCCTCGGCGTCGAGTGGCAGACCCCGGCTGTGGCGGCCGTAGAGCTGCGCTTCCGCGACGCCGACGGCAACTGGAGCCAGTGGGTCTCAGCGGGCGAGCACGGGCACGGACCAGAAGCGCCTTTCGCGGAGGGTAGACACGTGGGGGATCCGGTGTGGACGGGCGGCACGACGGTCGTGCAGGTCCGCGCCGGCCGGACGCTCAGTGGAGTGCGCCTGCACCTGGTGGACGTCAGCGATGGCGTGGGTGCGCGCAGACAGGTAGCGCTCGCCTCCACAGCGACGCTGGTGCTGGCGACGCCGGTGTTGAAGGCCGGCGCGGGGCAGCCGCCGATAATAGCCCGACGGGCGTGGGCGCAGGGTATCTCCCCGCCGGCGCGGGCGCCGGAATACGGGGTCGTGAGCATGGGGTTCGTCCATCACACCGATAATCCAAACGGCTATGGCTCGGGCGAAGTGCCCGCGATGTTGAGGGCGATCTATGTCTTTCACCGTTTCGTCAACGGCTGGAACGACATCGGCTACAACTTCGTGATCGACTCCTACGGGCGCATCTTCGAGGCGCGCGCCGGTGGTATCGACGAGCCGGTCGTGGGGGCCCACGCGGGCGGCTACAACATGGTCTCAAGCGGGGTGGCGGTGCTCGGCACGTTCACGAGCGTCGCGATCTCACCGGCCGCGCGCAGCGCGCTGGAAGAGTTGCTGGCGTGGAAGCTCTCGCTCCACGGAGTCCCCTCACAGGGCCGGGTGGTGGTCAAGGTCAACCCGGCGGGCGCCTCCTACAGCAGATACCCGGCCAACGCCCGCGTGCCGCTGCCGCGCATCGTCGGTCACCGCGACGCCGACACCACCGACTGTCCCGGCAACGTGCTCTACGGCGAGCTGCCCACGATCCGCACCGGCGTGCGAGGACTGGCGCCAAACCCAACGCGAGCGACGCTCGCGCTGCTCACACCGGCGGCCACGCCGGGCGCTCCACCCCCTCCAACCACGCCAGGTGCTCCCGCCGCTCCGACTACACCGGAACCAGTCGGCGCCCCCGGGACCGGCCCGGCCCAGGTGCTGGCCGGCGCCCTCGAACTCCTCGACGGCACTCCACTCGTCGGTGCGCCGGTGTTAATTCAGGCGCGCACGGTGAGCCACAAGGGGGAAGTTGTCAACGAGCGGACACTGGCCGAAACCACAACCGACTCGGAAGGGAAATGGGAGCTTGACGCAGCGCCGATCACCCCGGCCGCAGGCGGGATGTGGCTGCGGGCCCTCTGCCCCGGAGGCCCCGGGTTGGGCGCGGGCATCTCGGAACCGCTGCACCTCGCAAAGGGCGTCTCGTTCACCGCACCCGCGGCGAACCCGTAGGGCCGGCCGCCAGCCGCGTTTTCGACCCGTGCGGCGAGGTTGCTGCCATCGCCGGCACGCTGACGCCCAATACTGATCGCGGCGGCGACGGCTACCATCGCCACCTGTCTCGTCGGGATCATCGAGAACCTTCTGATTAGGTGAACCAGTACCGCCAGGGCTATTAATCATTTGTCAGCGTATTCGCTCCAGACGACAGCGGCCCAAATGAGACTACACTCATTCGCGTTTACACTCGTCGCCTGCCGTTAGCATCCATTCATGGCACTTCGCTCGCTTACTCGGGGAGCGCTCGCCATCATGGCGGTGACAGGGGGATCACCGCTAGGCGACCTGTCTCAGCCCGTGGGGGTAAGGAAATAGATCCGGGCTGGTGGTGCAGGTTCCCACGAGTACACACGCCATTCGCGACCGCGATAGCTCACCTTTCCGCTGCGAGGAATCCTCTTCGGGCCGGCATTGTCGGCGAGTCGCCTCCTCCCACCGCGCACGAAAACATAGCCCCCGCTTGAACCCCGAATCGTACCGGCGAGACGCTGGTAGTTCGCCGAGAGCGGCGAGAAGCGTGCCGCGATGTGCCGCAGGACGCTTCCCCACGCGGCGACCCGCACCTCTGCGCAGCTACGTCTCGTAAGCGCGCCGGATGGGACGGGCACAAACAGCACAGCTCGCAGAGTCCCGCTCGGGAAGGTCAGTGCGTCCAGCACATGCGTCTGGTAGGTGCTACCGGCAATCGCCACCGTGGCGCCGTCGGTCACAGAGAAGGGTGCCGGCTTGAGTGTCCCCATGACAAACGAGCCGCCCCGGTAGAGATCGATCGGGATGCCAGTGAAGTGGCTGACGAGCTTGACGTAGCCGAGATCGTCCTGCACCGACATCACGAAGTGCCCAATGATCCGGCCCCTGAAACGCAGCACGCCTGATATCGGAGCGATGATGTCTGGTCCGCCAACGTCAGCCAGGACGCGTCCGTGCGCCGAAACGCGCAGCCGCACGATGTGCCAGTGCGGCATGTAGACGATCGTATACACCGCTCTGTATACAGCCGCCAGGTTTGGGCTGGCCAACGCTGTGAGCAGTTCACGAGAGCCGGTTATATGAGCAACGTCTGCCCTGACCTCTTCGCTGCCGAACTCGCCGGAGTAGATCCGGTGCGCCACGAAACCATCGACGCTGGCCGCGGTGGCGGCACTCGCGGGGCCGCACGGACTCGCGGCGCTGGGCGGAGCGGTGGCGGCGTGGCCAGTGGGGAGGTCGAAGTCGATCTGGGTGGCGATGATCGCGCCCAGCAGCAGGGCCCCCAGCAGTATCAAGGAGAGCCGACGATATCCACGCGGGTACCGCGCACCCATCATATTCACATGTTTGCGCGGCGGGCTTAGCTCAACATGAGCAGCGCATGAGAACAATCACATATGAGCCTGCGGCCCAGCGCTCGCTTACAGATGAGCCAAGCCTTGTTCGAGCGTGCCGCCAGTGGGAGGCACAAGGCGCTGTCCGCGGGTACGACGCCCGCCGAGCACGTTCATCTCGAGGTAGTCGAGGTCATGCGAGAGCTTGGCATCGACCTGTCCGACCGCCGCCCTCAGCTTCTCACCCTTGAGCTTGCCGAGCACGCGGACACACCACCATTAGGCGCAAGAAGCGTCTAATGGCCGTCCAACGCGAAACCCCTCCCTGTCTTGAGGCTCCGATCAGCCGGTAGCCGACTCCCCACTCGTTGATGACCCAGCGTTCACCCCGCGGCGCAGAGCTTGCGGCGTAGGCGACTGGCGTGACTGTCGAGCGTTCGTGTGGTGCCGGGCGAGCAGTATCTCCATACGGTTTTTGGTAGCTCGTGCTTGTGAATACCCGTTGCGGGTCGCTCGCCAGGTGCAGCAGCTCGGACTCAAGGCGGCATAGCTCTACGCGTTCGCCTGCGAGGCTCACCGCATGGACGGCTGGTTCGATCATCAACTGGCCGACCTGTAGTGGCCCCGTTTGCTGGGTGCTGCCGGCTGCACGGCGCAGCAGAGTTCGTAGGCGTGCTCGTAGCTCCAGGTAACGGGCGGGGCGCGCGAGGAGCCTGCCTCAAAGGCGCACAGCATGTCGGTTCGGTTATGCGCGAACTAAGGACGACCACCGGGAGGTCCGGCAGATGAGTTGGTTGAGGTCCATCTCGCCGGTGAGTTCAGGGCGGCGGAGATGTATCTGCGCTTACTTCGGCGTCGCGGGGCTTCCAACACGAGTGTAGCCCCGACCGGCGCGCGCTAGCGTGCAAACATGCCCACACCTACCGCGTATCCGCAAACACCAAACCGCTACTCACTGCGATCCGGTTCCACGCATTGATGGCCGTAATAGCGAAGATCAGGTTGGCAAGCTCAGCCGCAGAGAACTCGGATGCCGCGCGCTCGTAGGCCGCGTCCGGCACGCCGCTCTCCCCGATCCTGGTGATCGCGTCTGTCAGCTCCAGTGCCGTGCGCTCGCGCTCCGTAAACAGCGGACTCTCGCGCCAGGCCGCCAGCGCATAGAGGCGCTGCTCGCTCTCCCCCGCCTTGCGCGCGTCACGCGTGTGCAAGGCGATGCAATAAGCGCAACCGTTGAGCTGCGAAGCGCGGATCTTGACCAGCTCTCGAAGCGCTGGGTCAAGCTCGATCGATCCATCGAACGCCGCCATCGCGCGATAGGCGTCGGGCGCCGTAGCCTTCAGATTGATGCGTTGATCCTCCATGGATCACATGCTATCCATCCGCGCAACGCGCGAGACACCAGGGCCTTCAGGCGATCCAATCCAGGCCGGGCTGTAAACAAAGTGCAAACATGCCCCACACCACTCGACACCAAAGACCCCAACGGCCTGGAGGGCGAATCCCTAGCAATAGAGCCAAGCTACCGACCGCACGACACCCCATAACACCCTCGGGGACGAATCACAATCCGCGTGTCGGGATTCGAGTCCCTCCTCCGCCATGTCGAGCGTTCCGCAATCTCGCCGTCTACGTTTTCACTTAACTTCAGGAATGCACGATCACAACGCGGGAGATCGTCACCGCCGCCCCATGTACGGGCGTGAGCGTGATCTTCACGCTCAGCGCCAGGCGACGGTGGCGGCGTAGCGCCTGCCGGCCTTTCGCGTCCAGGGGCACTGAGAAGGAGACGCTGCCCGCCGACAACGACGAGCGCACCAGTCGCCCGACACGCACCGGCACCGGGTGCCCCGCCTTGGCCAGCGAGGCGCCGGCGGCAAACAGGCCGACTTCCAGCCGCCCGCCGGAGCCGGCCTGGGACACCTTGATCGACCCATGCACTGTCGATCCGCGCTGGCTGCCGGCGAGCTTGAGCGCCCTGGATCCTCCTTCCAAAGGCGAGCCGGAGCCGGGGCTGGGTTCGCTTGGAGTCGGCGTTGTGGTCGTCGGTGTCGTGGTTGTGGTCGTCGTGGTGGGGGTTGTGCCGGTGCTGGCGCTTTCCACCACAATTTCGTATTTGGTGTAGTTGATGGCTCCGTCGTTGAAAAGGGTTGAGCTTTCGAACTTGTACGTCCCTGGTTGTTCGAACTTGCATGCGCCTTCCCATGCGGTCATGGCGCTCGCGGGTATACCGGAGCAGGCCGGCGCAGTGCCCGTCCACGAGACGGTCGCCGCGGTGGTCGCGTTGTCGGCGAACTTGACTTCGCCACCGGCGGGGATCGTGACCTTGCTTGCGGGTTCCGGGTTCGCCCCTGAGCCGGGGACTGCCCAACACGGCCATGCGGCCTCGACGCAGTTCTCGTTGACTTCGAGTTTCGCTTCAGACGGGGCGGCAGCGAGTGCGGGCAGCACGACCACCGCGGCTCCCATCAGCGCAGCGACGGCGAAAAGCAAAAGCGTGCGTAGTCTCATCGTACGACCACGCTCCGTGTGATCATCACCGCCGCGCCGTGCTTGGGTGTGAGCACGATCTTCACGGTGAGCGCCAGCTTGTGATGATGGTGCAGCGCGCGCTTGGCCGCTGCGTCGAGCGAGACCGTGAAGGACACCGTGCCGGCGGGCGCCGAGGAGCGGACGAGCCGCCCGACGCGCGAGCTACTAGGTCGTTTGACCTTGGCCAGCGAGGCGCCCTGGGCGAGCAGTTCGACTTCCAGGCGCGCGCCACCGTCGGCGGCGGGGATCTGGACCGTGCCATGCACAGCGTCACCATGTTGAGTGTTTGCCAGCGCGAGCATCGCTACGGGGTGGCTCGCCGGCGGCGGAGGCGTTTCCATCGAGCCCGACGTAGTGACCGTGGATGGGACTGTGCTCGTGGAGGGCTGGATGGAGGTCGTGGCCGTCGGAGTCGTAGTCGGCATGGTCGCGGTCGGCGTCGTCGTCGTGGGTGTGGTCGGTGTAGTGGTCGTCGGCGTTGTCGTCGTCGGCGTAGTGGTTGTGGTCGACGTGGTGGAGGTTGTGCCAGTGCTGGCGCTTTCGACCACAATTTCGTATTTGGTGTAGTTGATGGCTCCGTCGTTGAACATCGTCGAGCTTTCGAACTTGTACGTCCCTGCTTGTTCGAACTTGCATTTGCCTTCCCATGGGGTCATGGCGGTCGCGGGTATACCGGAGCACGTTGGCGCAGTGCCCGTCCACGAGACGGTCGCAGCGGTAGTCGCGTCGTTGTCGGCGAACTTGACTTCGCCACCGGGAGCGATCCTGACTCTGCTCGCGGGTGGCGCGTACAGCCCCGATCCTTGGGCTGCCCAACACGGCCAGTTGGGCTCTTCGCAGTTCTGGTTGACTTCGAGCTTCACTTCGGACGGGTTGGCAGCGAGCGCGGGCACGATGGCGACCATAGCTCCGAGCACGGCTGCTACGGGTAGGTAACGCTTACGCAGCTTCACAATCTCAGCCCACCTCTCAATCGAATACCCAGTCCCCGCGTGCTCTCGCAAAATGAAGCCGATGCACGCTCTAGCCACCCAAGACTCCGGCCCGGCGCGATCCTTCCCGGCAGCTCCTCCCGGCGCCTCCCGCGGTGCATCTTCCAGCGATCGAGAGGTGACCGCGCGCGCGTTCGGCGCTACAGTCGCAGGGCGGGATCGATCGTCGCGATGACGCCAGGATCGCTCCGCCACCACCAATGCGCACCCTGGACCCACAGTCGCTGACGCAACACGTGGACCGGCTCTACCGCGCCGCGTGGGCGCTGTGCGGCTCGCGAGAGGACGCCGAGGACCTAGTGCAGGAAACCTTCGCGCGCGTACTCACCCGACCACGCGTGCTGAGCGGCGACGACGATCTGTACTACCTGATGCGCGTGCTGCGCAACACATTTCTCACGAGTCGCCGCACTGCGAGCCGGCGGCCGGTCACGGTGGCCACGCTCGATGACATCAGCGCGGCTGACCCTCGGCGGCTGGGCCAGCCCGAGCGGGCGCTTGAGATGCAAGAGGTGTACGCCACGATCGCGACCCTGTCGGAGGATCGTCGTCTCGCGCTGGTGGCCGTGGACGTGCTCGGTCTCTCCTACCGGGAAGCCGCCCGGGCGCTGCACGTGCGCGAGGCGACGATCACGACCAGATTGTTCCGGGCCCGCGAGCAGGTCGCCAAGCAGCTGGCCTCCGAACCGGACGTGCTCACGCCGCGATCGCCCACACAAGATTCTCCTGATTTCACGGACGCTCCTACCCCCCGCCATCCCCCGAGCCAGACAGTCCACGGGAATGAGACGCGACCAACCGGAGTCTTGCCGAGTAGAGGAACCCCATGACTGAGACGCCCCCCCATATCGACGACCACCAGCGGCGCATCGCCGAGCTGTTGCACTCCTTTGACGCGCCGGCGCCGGAGTCGCTGCACCGGCGGATCGAGTCGCTTGTGGCGACTCACCAGGATCATCGCTTCGCGCGGCGCTCTTCCCGGCGCCGGTTCTCTCCCCTGAGCCTCGCGGGCGCGGGTGCAGCGACCGTGGCTGTCGTGGCGGTCGCGATCGTGGTCGGTCTCTCCGGTGGTGGCAGCGGCACTCCCACGCTGAGCGTAGACCAGGCAGCCGCGCCGACGCTGCGCCCGGCGACACTTCCCGCGCCGGCCGAGAGCGCGACTCACCAGGCCCAACTTGCTGCCGCGGTCGACGGCGTGCCCTTCCCCTACTGGGGTGAGCGCTTCGGCTGGCGCAGTACCGGAGCGCGCGCCGATCGGATCGAGGGGCGCACTGTCACGACGATCTTCTATGCCAACGGCGCCGGGCAGCGCGTCGGCTACGCGATTTTCGCGGGAACCCCAGCGCCCCGGACCGGTGGCGTGATCGCATGGCGTGGAGGTGTCTCCTACCGACTGCTCACCGAGAACGGCGCTTCGGTGGTGACATGGCTGCGCAATGGCCACCTCTGCGTGGTCGCCGGCCACGGTGTCTCCACCGCCACGCTGCTACGGCTGGCCAGCTGGAGCGATCGCACCGCGACGATCTCCTGAGCGGCGCGAGAACCCGTCCAGCCGAGAGCCCCCGGATTGCGACTCCACCGACGCCCGGAAGGTTCGCGGCCTCAGCGGTGTCTGTAGGTAGAGATGAGAGTCACGCGCCCTACCACCCCGATGTTCGGAGGAACCATGAAGCGAACATACATCTCCTTGGCCGTTGTCTTGGCAAGCGCGGCAGCCGTGGCGACGGTCGCGAGCGCGCATTCGGGTGTCCCGACCGCGCGCTCGAGCAGCAGCGCCACCGTCCAGCTGCGCCACACTGGCCTCGGCAGCATCCTCGTCAGCAGCTCAGGCCGCACGCTGTACGAGTTCACCAGGGATCACGCCAACAAGAACATCTGCGCGAGCATCAGCGGGTGCTCGGAAGCATGGCCGTCGCTGAGGGCAAGCGGTAGGCCGACGGCTGGCTCGGGCATCAAGGCTTCGCTGCTGTCCACAACCAGTGGCAAGCAGGTTACCTATGCCGGTCACCCGCTCTATACCTACAGCGGAGACAGCGGTCCGGGAAAGACCTCCTACGTCGGGGCGAAGCAGTTCGGGGGCACGTGGTACGCGATCAACGCCTCCGGAGGCGCAGTCAAGTAGGAGAGCCGCCGTGCGGGTGCCAAAGACCCGGCGCCCCGCACGCTCATGGACCCGGCGCCCCGCACGCTCATGGACGCCGGGCAATCCCCGGCGTCGCTTCCGGTCTGCGTGCTGCGCTTGCACGTGACCATCGCTCGGCGGGCTAGCTTTGCCTTCTGCGCAAGTGCACTGCGCTGCCGGGCTCAGCTGCCGTCGGGGGATGGCGCGATCTCACCGCGGCCGGCCTGTTGCAGGTCGGCCGGCAGGGGCGCGGCGGCAGCGCGGGCGAGGACGGTCAGGCCGATACGCCAACGGATGATCGCGGCACGTTGGGCCGCCTGCGTGTTGGGCAGATCGCCGAGCTCGCCATCAGCGAGGCCGGAGGCAAGCGCGCTCAAGTAGGCATCCTCGAATACGTACGTATGGGCGTAGCCGGCATTTAGAGCGCGCAGTTGGGCGGTCGGCGGATCGACCGCGGCGATGTCGACTGCGTATGTCGCAAACCGGTGCTCCAGCTGGCCCATGCGCCGGGCGGCCTCGCCGGGCGTAATGCGTCGCTCGTCAAACGCGTCGAGGATTGGGTCGGCGCGGTTCAGGAGCGCATTGACGGCAAGCCTGATCGGCTCGACTTCGCCCAGATAGCGCTCAATCGCTGAGCGTTGCGTACGTTGGCTTGTGGCTGGCGACCCTGCGTTGCTCGCGCATCCGCAGAGCGCTAGCACGCACAGACAACCGGCGGCCAGCGACCCGGGGAGTGTCACATCTGAGTATCGGGCTCTCGCGTCGCGCCTCCAGCGCGTGGAGACGCGACGATCCTTGTGCCGCACGGCCCGTCGCTGGCTCAGTAGCCGTAGCCGCCGCCACTTGAGCCGCCGCCGCTTGATGATTCCGGTTCCGCCGTGGGGGCCGTGCTCGCTGGGGCGCTGGCGGCGCTGGTCGTGACGGCGCTCCAGGTGCCCACGTCCTTGATGCCCTGACCCTTGTCTTCACCTGGCTGCTGGTCACTCGTGAACGTATAGAGGGGCGTGCCCTTGTATGTGACCTGCACGGTCCCATCGGGGCGCTTCACGGTTCCGAGCGAGCCGACTTCGCCGCTGGGGGCGCCGGACGCCACCGTGAGGGGGTGCCAGACACCCAGACAAGCTGAGCTGGTGCAAATGAACTTACCGTTCTGCTCGCCGCTGAGGTGATACAGCGTCATTCCCTGACTGTCGACCAGGATCGTGCCGAGCGTCGGGTTGGAGGCGGTCTTCACGACGACGGCGTTTGACGAGCCGCTGCTTGTCTGCGCGGCGGGCTGTGTACTGGCGGCCGCGCTGGTCGTCGTGCTGCTGGATGAGCTGCTGCCGCAGGCAGCGATCAGGAGCGACGCGGCGATTGCCGGTAGAGACAGCTTCAGTAGGTGACGCATGTGTGTTCACTCCTGTGGCAAGTAGGGCACCGTGGGGGTGCGTGTGGGTCCTGCTGTACTGATAAGGACTCCGGGGTGCCACGTTCCTTCCGGGGCGCACTGACGAGACGGGCAGCATCTGCCGCGACCGGTCGCGAGCTATTTGACAGTCAGGTGCCTTGCGCTCCGGTCATACGCTGTCCACGGGCCAAGCGGTAGGAGCTGCCGGCCGGTCAAGTCGTTAGTAGCCGTATTCGGGCGTCGGGCTGGGCGTGGTCGGCGTTGCGGGAGTGGTGGGCGCTGCAGGGCTGGTGCCGCTCGTCGCGGACAGCACGTGCCAGGTCCCGCCGAAGCTGTGGATGCTCTGGCCGTTCGCTTCACCCTTGGCGTGGTCCCCCGAGTAGTGGTACAACGGCAGCCCGCCTAGCGTGACCTGCAACACTCCGTTGCTGCGCCGCAAGACCGCCAGGCGCCCATGCACACCCGCTCCGGCCTTGAGCTTGGTCTCACTTGAATGCACGGTCAGCGGCGGCCAGAACTTCAGACATCCGCTGCTCTTGCACAGGAGATGATGCGTGGTCTCTGGACTCAAGGCATAGAGCGTGCGTCCTTGTGCGTCGACCACGACCTGCTCGCCGAGCTTTGAGTTCGACGACGAGCCAACCGTAATGGCGCCGCCGACTGCCAGTGCAAGCGCGGCGAGTGACGCGGCGAACACCAGCGTCACGGCCGCGATCCCCATGACGAGACCCGCGGATCGGCGATGCCGGGACGATCGCGCAATTTGCTTCTCCTGTGAACCGTTCATCGAAGTCTCCCTTTGTAGTGGGCGTTGCCTACAGTGACGCCGGCAACGCCCACAACCTTCCGCGAAACGCTGTCTCAGTGCAGCAGGCGCAGCGTGTTTTCACCATCGTCTACGTAGTAGATGCCCTTTCCTGACGGGGCGATGACCAGGCCGAACAGCGATCCGGCGCCGGTCTTCTTGTCGGCTGTTTGTGCGATCACCTGCTTACCGGCTGGGGTCGTTTCGACAATGTTCCCATCACCGGCGTTGGTCGTCAGGATGTTGCCGTTCGGGGCAATTGTCAGCCCGAGTGGCTGATTGAGCAGTCCGCCTTCGGACACGGTGGTGCCGCCGTCTGGCGCCGCGGTCGTGCGGGTGCTCGCGTTGGGGATGGCGGAGATGCGGTTATCGAGCGTGTCGGCGAGATACAGCGTGCCGTTGCTCGCGAGCGCGACCCCTGTCGGCCCGATCACGAGGGCTTCCGGATCGTCGCGCCACGGGATCTTGTTGGCGATCACCTGTTCGCTTAGAACCTTCGGCGGCTGGCCGACTCCCGATTGCAGGCGCAGGCGCAGCACGGTCGAGTCCTTGACCGTGTGGACGCCTTTAGCTGCTCCACCGTTCAGAGCGTTGCTCACGAAGAGCGTCGTTTCGTTGCCCTGGCTCGTCGAGGCCATGTCCCACGGTCCCGCGATCTGTGGACCGGAGATCGTGCTCACGGGCTTGCCGTTCGATTCGAGCACGATCAGGCATCCCAACTTTGCGGTGGCCGACTTGCCGTTGGCGGTCGGCAGGCTTCCGACGACCACATAGCCACCGGGCAGCACGCTCAACGCCGTCGTGAGTCCCACGCCTCCGGGGCAACTGCCCGGCAAAGAGCTCGCACTGGTAGTCGAGAACAGCGATTGACTGCCGCTTGGACTGATCTGGACGATCGTCGTGCCCGTCCCTTGATTGTTGGCCTTGCTGTTGAAGTTGCTGACCAGCAACTGCCCCGCCCTGAGCTTGCCGGTGCTCGTCGGCACGAGCACGATCCCGTAGGGATTGACGTCGCCGTCGTTGGCCGGAACCGTTGAGGCGACCGTCGAGACGGTCCTCAGCGGTGTGAGAAACGAGGTGCTGGCGGGCGTAGTGGCCACTGGCGCGGATGCGCTCGTGGTGGCCGAGCTGGACGTGCTGCTTTTGGAGCCGCCGCATCCAGCTACGACGAGCGCTACGCCAGCGAGCGCAAGAATTGACGATCTGGGCACTGGAGGTATCTCCTGTCGGTCGATATCGGGGGATGAGACTGCGTGTCGCGGCGGCCACCCTTTTGGCCGACGACATCTCGCGATGCCTTCGTCGCGCCATCGGCAGCGGCCACGGCACAGCCCGCCGTCACGGCGTTGCCAACATGGACTCCGACCTGACCGGATTACTTCCCAGCCGGTCTCCGACCCTGTCCGCGCGTGCCGATTGACCGCGTGCTCGGTCGCACACCCAAGGAGATGGCTCGCCTACACTCACACGGACCGTTGCCGAGTGGCACATGAAAGGCGGCCCGATCTGGTTCTGTCGGGGAGCCCAGCTTTGCATTAGCGTGGCCACGCATGAGCAGACCCAAGTACCGGGTTGCGCCCCAGCATCGCGCTCCGTCCACCCCACCGCCCGAGATTGAGTGACGGCCGCCCGATGAAGCGCGTTCTCATCGCCGGTGCCAGTGGCTTCCTGGGTCGCCACATCGTCTTAGAGGCGAGTTCGCGTGGCTATAGCGTTCGCGCGCTGATCCGCGATCCCGACAAGCGCGAGCTGATCGAGAGCGCCGAGGAGACAATCGCCATCGATCTGCTTGACGGCGGTGCGCGATTGCACGACGCGCTGGCCGGAGTGGATGTCGTGGTCTCGGCAGCCGGGCAACCGTGCACGCTTCAGCGCATTGCCGATCGCCGCTCATTCCGCCGCGTCGATCATCCAATCAATCGTGCGCTCCTGGATGCGGCGATCCCCCGTGGCGTACGGAAGTTCGTATACGTCACGGTCCTCGCTGGCCCTGAGCTTCGCGAGCTGGACTATGTCGCCGCGCACGAGGAATTCGTCACGGACCTGAAAGCAAGCGCCATCGACCACACAGTGGTACGAGCCAACGGCTTCTTTTACTCCTATCTCGATCTGCTCGACTTCGCGCGGCGGGGCTTGGCGGTTAGCTTCGCCGATGGGAGCGCACGCAGCAACCCGATACACGAGGCCGACCTCGCCGTTGCCTGTGTGGAGGCGATCGAGAGCGAGTCGCGGGAAATCGACGTCGGCGGCCCCGAGATCGTTACAAGGCGGGAAGAGATGGAGCTGGCCTTTGCCGCCGTGAGCCGCAATCCGCGTGTGCTGCGAATTCCCGGGCCACTCTTCAAGGCCGTGCTTCCGCTGATCCGCCTCGGCGATCGTCGCCGCGGCGAGATGCTCGACTTCCTCGCCGCGATCAGCGGCGTGGATGTGCTCGCGCCGCAGCATGGCAGCCGGAGACTCGGCGACTACCTGCGCGAGCACGCATAGCTCTGCCCAGTCCTTGCTGTTCCGGTGGGCGCATGCGCCCACCGGCCGGGCCGCACATGTGCGGCCCGGGACAGCGCCGCATGCGGCGCTGTCTTTCCCGAAATGGATGCATGATCGTGGCGCGGGTCTGACACCTGCATAATTGACAGACGGCTACCCTGGAGGCACCCTATGAAGCTGCTCTTCACACCCGTGAGCATCGTCTCCGGGCTCATCGCGGGCTTGGTTGGCAAGAAGCTGTTCGAACGCGTGTGGGCCCTGGTTGACAAGCACGATCCCCCACAGCCCGATCAACGTGGGGTTCCCTGGCCGAAGCTCGTCGCGGCGCTCATGATCGAGGGTGCCGTATTTCGCCTGGTCAAGGGCGCCGTCAACCACGCTGCCCGCGGCTGGTTCGCTGGACTTACCGGCAGATGGCCCGGGACGGAGGCCAACGAGCCGCGTCATGAGTAGCAACGCCGCTTGACGGGTATGGTCCGAACATGCTGAGCGTTGAGCAGATCGAGGAGTGGCTCGGCCAAGAGGTGGTGGACGCCGAGGGTGAGCGCGTGGGCAAGCTCGAGGAGGTCTATTACTCCACGGGAACCGACGAGGCCGTAATTGCACTCCTCAAGAGCGGCATGTTCGGTCGTCACACGAGCTTGGTCCCACTTATCGGCGCCTCCGTGGGAAGGGACTATCTGAGGTTGGCCTATTCCGCAAAGCAGATCTCCCAAGCGGGCTCTGAGGTTGAGGCTCGCGAGATGTTGGACGCCAATGCCGCTCGGCAGTTGGGAGGCGGCTACGGGGTCGATCTCCCAGACGAGGATCTGGAGAGCGCCACGTCGATCAATCGACGCGCTCGCTCCACGCGGGAAGCTGAGCAGAAGGCCAACGAGCTCGACGAGCAGGCACGCCGGCGAGCCGAGGAGGCCGGCGAGGCACACAGCACCGCCCAAGACGCAACCGAGCTGGCGAGGCGCAAGACCGAGGAGGCTGAGCAAGCCCGCACCGAGGCCGAGCAAGCTCACGCACGCGCGGAGCGCATCACTCCGCCTTAGCTGGAAGCGGCCTGGTGCTACTTGGCCAAGCTCGGCCCGGTCCGGTTGCCTGCACCCATACCTCCTGTCCGGCCAGGAGCACGAGATCTCCGGGCACTCGCACCAGCATCGTCTCGGCGTCGGGATGATCCAGCCTGAGGTGGGCCAGTCCGTCGTGCCCGTGATAGCGAAGCTCGATCACCATCGCTCGCGTCGCCCCGCCTGTGGCCTTGAGGTGGAGCATCAGTTGCTCGGGACGCAACAGCAGACGCGACGGGCCATCGGGATACCGACGCCCGTTCCTGTGTAGACGCACGTTCCCAAGTGCGCAACGGGCCTGATCGCCCTCTGTGTGGGCAGCCAGCACGTTGGCCTCGCCGATGGAGGTGGCGGCGGCGAGGTCGGCGGGATCGCGATACAGCGCACGCGGATCGTCACGAGCGACCACACGACCGCCCTGAAGCACCGCGATCTGATCGGCAAGCGCCAGCGCCTCGCTCTGGTCGTGGGTGACGAGCACAGCGGTGGTGGCGGCGTCGGCGAGGATACGCGCGACGTCGCGACCCAACTCGGCCCGCAACGAGGCATCCAGTGAGCTGAAGGGCTCATCCAGCAGCACGACGCTCGGGCGGATCGCAAGGGCACGCGCAAGCGCCACCCGTTGTTGCTGGCCACCGGAGAGCTGATGTGGATAGCGTCGCTCCAGGCCTCCTAGCCCGACCAGCTCGAGCAGCTTCCCCACGGCCGAGCGATCCCCCCGCGCCAGTCCGAACCCGATGTTCCCACCGACCGTGAGGTGAGGGAAGAGCGCGCCGTCCTGTGGCACGTAGCCAACACCGCGGTACTGGGGACGCACGCTCCTGTGCCCATCGTCGAGCAGCCGACCGCCGATATCGATCGTGCCGCTGTCAAGACGCTCAAAGCCGGCGATCAGTCGCAGCATCGTCGTCTTGCCGCTCCCCGACGGGCCCAGCACCGCCGTGATCGAGCCAGCCGGGACCGTCAGCTCAACATCCATGAGGACCGGCGTGTCGCCGAAGCTCTTCGACACCCCCACCAGCTCGATGACGCTCATAGCGGCGCGAGCTGAGGCTGTGCGCCACGAGCGCGATCGAACCACAACGCGAGCACGATCGCGGGAAGCGCGGCGAGAACGATGATGATCAGCGCGTAGGGGGCGGCGGCGCCGTAGGCGACCTCGCTCTGGTAGGCCCAGAACTGGGTGGCGAGCGTCTGCACTCCGATCGGGGCAAGCAGAAGCGTGGCGGTGAGCTCGGTGACGGCGAACAGAAACACCAGGCAGAATCCCGCCAGGATCCCGGGCACGAGCAGCGGCAGGGTGACGCGCAGAAAGACGGCGATCGGCCCCCGACCCAGGGACTCCCCGACATCGGCGAGACGCGCCGGCGCCTGGGCGACCGACGCTCTTATGCACACGAGCGCCAGCGGGAAGTGCATGATCGCGTAGGCGACGATCAACAGCAAGCTCGTCTGGTAGAGACCGTACTCGTAGCGGGTGGCGAAGAAGACGAGGCTGAGGGCGATCACCACTCCGGGGAGAGCGAGCGGGATATACGTGCTGCGCTGGAGCATCACTCTGGGAGCGCTGGAGCACCGAAAGGTCATCAGCGCGACCGGCAGCGCCAGCGTGACGGCGGCGCCAGCGCCAAGGACGCTGTAGATCAGCGAGTTCCACGTTGCCTGTCCGAGAGTCGCGGCGGCGGGCAGCGTCGTGTGCTGGCTCTGCACCATCCAGTAGATGACAGTGCCGAGCGGAAAGCCGATCGCAAGTGCCGCAAGCGCTCCCAGGGCCAGCAGGATTGGGATTGTCACGCGTCCCAACCGGGATCTCACGGCGGCTCTGGATGGCGCGATGCGGGTTGCGGCGCGACTCGGCACGAGCCCGTCCACGGCGAGCACGAGCAGCGCGAGGCACACCAGCGGCACCGACAGGGCGCTGG
The DNA here is from genome assembly GCA_036510495.1 of Solirubrobacteraceae bacterium. GTDB lineage: Bacteria > Actinomycetota > Thermoleophilia > Solirubrobacterales > Solirubrobacteraceae > Palsa-744. The sequence continues at coordinate 28,782 of DATCDV010000057.1, read as the reverse complement.
CCGCGCGACTGTCAAACTGGAACTGGGTGAAGATCTCCGTGGTGAAGGTCTGGTAGCGCACGATCTCAAACGTCCCATACTCGGAGATCGTGGTGAGCGCGACCAGTACGCATCCACCCACCACGGCGGTGCGAATCAGCGGCAACGTCACTCGCGCAAAGGTTCTCAGCCTGCCGGCGCCGAGGCTGTGCGCCGTGTCCTGCATCGCGGGGTCAGACCGCCTCAGCGCGGCGGCTACCGGCAGGTAGACGAGCGGGTAGGTCCCGAGCGCCATCACCAATGTGGCTGCCATGAGCCCGCTCATCTCTGGGAAGGCGGTGTGCCAGGTATAGCCCACCACGTCATCGGGAATCGCGATCGGCAGCACCAGCAGCACCGTCCACAGTCGTCGTGCCGGAAGCCGCGTGCGCTCCGTGCACAAGGCGGTGGCAACCCCGAGGGCGGCCGCGAAAGCCACAACCAGCAGCGTGAGCACAACCGTGTGCCGCAACAGGAGAAACGAACGCGCGCGGAACAGCACGTGGTGGATCTCAGCCCAGCCGGCCGTATGCGCGTCGAGCGCGAGGAGCGCAAGCGGAGACAGCAGTGCCCCGGCGATGCACGCCCCGATCACAACTGGTGCGCGACCCCGGCCGATGCGCCGCTTGCGCAAGCGCCCGGAGACTGGTGCGGTCAGGATGCTCGGGTCGAGAACCTCGTTCATGAGCAGCCGCTACCTATTAGATCAGCCCTGCTTCTTCGAGTAGCGCCTTCGCGTCGAATCCTGTGCCTAGCTCAGCCGGGGTAAACGACGTTGGCTGCAACTTGCTGAGGGGAGTCAGCTCAGCATTGGCGGCCACCCCCGGGTGAATCGGGTACTCGAAGCTCTCGCTTTCGGCGAGCACCTTCTGCCCGGCCACACTGGTCATGAAGCTCACGAGCTTCTGGGCGGCTGCCTTGTGCTTTGAAGACTTCAAGATGCCCACACCCGAGATGTCCTCCACATAGCCCGGATCGTGCGCAGCGAAGTAGGCAATGTTTGATTTCACCGAACCCTTACCGACCTCGGCTACCAGACGGTAGTAATAGTAATGATTAATGAGCCCCAACTCGCTCACTCCCTGACTGACGTCTCTCGTGATGGTCTCATTGTCTGGGACGTTGTCATTGCCGGCCGCATTGATCTCGAGTTTGATCAGCCAGCGCAACGCGGCGCGGTGGCCCTTGGCCCTGTCGATCGAGCTCACGACCGGCCACAGGTCAGTCTCGTCCGGGGCGATCTCGATCTTTCCAAGCCACTTCGGGTCGCCGAGTTCCATCACCGACTTTGGCAGTTCTGAGGGCTTGAGCTTGCTGGTGTTGTAGATGAGCACGCTGATACGGGCCGACACCCCCGCCCAATCGCCGTTGGCGGCACTGTCCTGCCTGGGCACGTTGGCGAGCGTCGAGGAGTCCACTTTGCTTAGCAGACCCTGATCGTTCAGCTGTTCGAGCCAGTTGGAGTTCTCCGTGTAGAAGACGTCGGCCGGCGATAGGTCGCCCTCTTGGGTGATCTGAGCGGTGAGCACATCCTCGTCGTTGTTGGCAACTCGCACCTTGATACCGGTCTGCTTGGTGAAGGCAGCGATCATCGCGTCCGTGGTCTGCTCGTGCTGTGCGCTGTAGAGGGTAAGGGTCGTGCCCGAGCTGCCCGACACCGCGGCGATCCCACATCCCGAGGCCAGCACGGCGGCTGGCAGAGTCAGACACATTCCGAGCAGAATCACTCGCCACGGACGCTTGCCGATTGAGCAGGCCACGTGCTTCATCGCCCACGCCGTTCTGATGGCTCGGTGGCGCATACTCGCTCCTGCCCCATTTCAACCCTCCAAAGACAGTGATCGTTCGGGCCCTTCGACGTTTGGGCCAGCGCAACGGTAGCACGGTTTAGGGCCACCTAACTACGGTTCAGACGGCTCTCTGGCGGCATGGGCCGATCTCAAGGCCCAACTTGTCACCTCAGACTCGGTCTGAGCGAGCCATCTATGCCGTGGCGGGCGTGTTCGTCCCCTTGACCACCGTGTCGGTAGGTCGCTCGGGCGCGACGTCCGCGACCCTGGCGGCCTGCTCGCCACGCCGCCGGGGTCGCCACACCCGCACGTACTGCGCGGCGATGTAGGAGCCGATCACGAGCGCGAGCGCGATGAACTGACCGATGAACGTCTCCCAGTTGTTGAACAGCGAGAACCAGGTACCCATCCAGCCGGGGATCGACAGGCCTTGTATTTCTGTGGTTCCGATCCAGCCGGCGAGCTGCATCTCGTTGACCTCCTCACCAACCGATACGAGCAGCACGAACAGCAGCATCACCCCGGTGATTATCAGCAGGCGCTTGTACGGAAGGCGCTGGTGCAGCGCAAAGGTGAGCACGCCGGCGGCGGCGGTGAACAGCAGGCCGATCGTGACGCCCTCGAGCACGACACTGGATCCGTAGAGCTCGCGCAGGTTCTGCAAAAATATGACGACCTCAAAGCCCTCGCGATACACGGAAGTGAATCCGAGCAGGGCAAGCCCGAGCAGCATACGTCGCCTGTTCGTGTCTGGGTCGGATGAGAGCAAGCCGCGCCTGCGTTTGTGGTGACTTGAGATCCAGCCGGTCCAATACATCTTGTGGAAGAACCAGTTCATCACGAGCAGGAGCACGATCAGCGCGGGAATCCCAGTGGCGGCCTGTACATCGAACTCGCCGCCGTGAAACTGGCCTATGAGCCAAATCACGACAAACCAGGTACCCACCGATGCGAGCAGCGCGGTGGCGCCACCCGCGACGACGGGACGCCGATAGATGCGATTGGCGCCCAGGAAGCTCGCCGTGACGGCAGCCAGCACGAGAATCGTCTCAAGTCCCTCCCGCAAAACGAGGATCGCGCTGTCGATCACGACCGTCGCCGTGTTCAGACGGTGCCCGGCCGGCAGCGCGGTCGGGTCGGTCGTCCCCCCACGAGCATGCCAGCCGAGCACCACCGCGGCCACGCACACACCGAGCACGAGTGCCGTCCATACGTAGAAGCTCGTGCGTTCGCCCACACGCTTCGTCGCGCGCAGATCGCTTTGCTCAGTGCTTGTCTGTGCGCTCATTTTCACCGACTCCTTGGAAACCCGACCTGGTAGCTAGGCTTTACAACCGGGACGCTACCACAACTTAGGGTACCCTAAGTATCCCGTCCTGATCCCGCTCGTCGGCAAGAAACCTTGCAACCCTTTCCGTGTGATGCATCTTGCAATCCGACCTGATACTTTGACTCGCGTTCGTGCCGAGTCCTTGTCCCCACGGGGTGAGGAGCGGGGGACCCAGTGCAGCCGAGAGGCTGCGGGGGCGAATCGTCACAGTTTGTGGCGTAGCGCAAGTGCGCGAGCCCGACAGCTAACCCCGTAGGCGCCCTGAGATAACCGAAAGGACGCTTTTCACATGCCGGGATTCCCGCGTGATCTCGCTGTTGCCGACCCCTGGGATGCCTCGCTCAACCGCTCGCGCGCACGTCGTGACCGGGCTGAGAAGAAGGCCACCCGCTCCCCCATGCGTCTCGCCAACCTCGTGGACGCCCGCAACCGCCTGCCCTCGCCCCGCAATCTCGCCGACAGCGAGCCTTGGGAGCGCTCAACGCTGCGCTCGCGGACCCGCAGACGCGCCTCGGAGATCCAATTTGTCCCCACCGCGACCCGCGCGCGTCGCGTGTCGCTGGGCACACTCATCGCGATCGCGGCCGGACCGGCTGCCGGTCTCGCCGACGCCAACGGAGTCTCCCAGCCGACCACGCCCGCTCCCACACCGGAGCCGACGACCACCACAACTCACTACATCACGCTCGAAAACGGCAGTGAAGGTCGCCAGGTTCGACTTTTGCAAGGCGCTCTGGACATACATGAGGATGGCATCTTCGGCTCCCAGACCGAAGTGGCCGTGCGCGCCTATCAGGCCAGCCACGGGCTTGAAGTGGATGGCATCGTGGGACCCAAGACGAGCGCGGCGCTGGCAGAGAACACGCCACCGATCGCGACGAGCGCGGTGCTCACCGAAAACTCACCCGCTATCCTGCCCAGTACGAGCACAGAGGCGGCCACGCTGGCCAGCACACCGGTCGCCGACACCACCCCCAAGACCGCCGTCGCGTCCACTCCCGCGGTTAGCCCAATCGTGCGACTGCAGGAATCGCTTGGCGTTCAAGTCGATGGCACCTTCGGCCCGGAAACCGAGGCCGCGGTCAAGCACGCGCAGGCGCTCCACCACATCGGAGTCGATGGTGTCGTGGGAGCGGAGACCTGGCGAGCACTCGGGCTACGCGAGCACGGCAAGCTCAGCCAGACGCTTTTCCCGGAGCGTCGTCACGCCCACTCAGACGCAACGGCCGCATCGGAGGGCCATGTCGCGACCGGCTCCCCAAGCACAGGGGGCGAGTCCGCCACAGACCCCGCAACCTCCTCGGCCGGCGCAACACCCGGCACAGCCGCGACGAGCGGGTCAAGCGATGGCGGCAATCCGGTGGCGCGCCTGCAGCAAGCTCTGCACCTCGACGCCGACGGCCAGTTCGGACCGCAGACCGAGGCGGCCGTCAAGCGCCTGCAAGCACGTGACGGTCTGGCCGCCGACGGTGTCGTTGGACCGGAGACATGGCGGGCGCTTGGGATCAGCGAGGACGCGACCTTGCACCCGCAGCCCAGGCTGATGCCCAGCACGACGAGTGCCACCGGCGCGGCGGGCAGCGGTAGTGAAAGCAGTAGCTCAGGCGGAGAATCGTCAGGCGTGGTGGCTCGCGTGATCGCCGCAGCCGATGAAATCGCGACGCGACCCTACGTCTACGGCGGCGGGCACGGCTCGTTCGAGTCCGCCGGCTATGACTGCTCGGGCTCCGTCTCCTACGCCCTGCACGGCGGTGGCCTGCTCAGCTCACCGGAGGACTCATCGGGCCTAGAGTCCTACGGAGAACCCGGACCAGGTCGCTACATCACGATCTATGCCGACGCCGAACACGCATGGATGACGATCGACGGACGACGCTTTGACACGGTCGCGCTACAAGAGACCGGCAATCGCTGGTCTGACGCGATGACCTCCACCGCGGGCTTCGTGGTACGCCACCCGGCGGGGCTGTAGCTCCAGCGCAGCGACACAAAACCAGAAACGGGGGCCGCTCACACCCGCCCCCGCCGAGTACCGTCCCAAGCGCGACGTAGCTTGAAGTGCCTCGCCTGACAACGGCCAAGGGAGGCATAGATGCTCGCTCGGGTGCGCACGTTCACAATCGACGGACTCCAGGCACGCGCAGTGACCGTGGATGACAAGGTGCTTTAGAGCCGGTACGCAGCCTGAGCATCCCAGAGTCCGACAGTACCTCCACACTCGGCGGAGCGACCCGGTATGTGCGCCCCATTGTGCCGAGACCGTAGTGAGGGTTGAAGAAGCTCCCACACCGTCTATGCAGGTGGTGCTCTGCCTCAGTCGGTGCGGCGCAGCTTGGCCAGCGGTACGAAGATGATCCGCTCCACAGAGTCGAGTGGAAGCGACGTGATCTCGACCATCGCTCTGCCGCCGTCGCGCAGCTCCAGAACGCCTCCGCGAGCGCCAGCAGGAATCTTCTCGACCGGCTCCGTCAGTTCGACGAGATCGTAGGTCGTGATCGCATGTAGCGTGGGCATCATCCGCATTCTAGAGCCTCGGGTAGGCGGTTACCAGGCGTGGTGCCGCGCGTGCGTACTCGTAGTGCCACGAAGTACGTACTCGGGCCCTGCGCGACGCGATTGTTAGCTCCATATCGACGCCGCAGACCACGCCATCCTGTCCACGATCGACGATCTTGTGGATCGGGGCGCCAAGTATTGCCTCGGTGATAGCCGTCCAGACCATCTCTGTATCGGCCAGACCGACATGAAAGACCCGAGCCCATTCCGAACCGTGCCCTCGCTCTGTGAAGATCCACTCCCGCCACTTCTCCGAGTCCGCGTAGGCGTCGGCAGCCCTGGGAAGCGGCTCGTCGATCGTCGGAGGGGGCGTATTGCTAGACACGGGGTAGGTAGGCTATCCACGGACCACGAGGAACAGCGCGAGACCGGCTAAGTATGGGTAACTGCGTTCACCGCTTTAGTGGACTGTTCCCGGGACTACGTCCCGGATTTGGAATCCGCTGGAGCGGAGTAAACCGCCAGGCCTAGCGGCCTGGTTCGGTTTTTGACCGTCGCGGACCGCGGGAGCATCTGATTAGTGAAGGGTTGTTGGGATGGTCCACGACGGTCAAAAACCTTCCAGCTGGACGTGGTGTAGAGATGAAACGGGGTTGGAGTAGGGCGCCATCCTCCAAGACCCCATGATCGTCGTGATTTGTGGCAGGTAGCCAAGAGCGCTGTTTAGACCTCAGCGCAGATCCGTCGTCCGCCATCCTGGACGGCCCTCAAAACAGCCGCACCTAGGGGACGTGTTTCGAAGCGTCATCGAGAGTCCTTGGAGCGTCTGCGCGACCCTTTTGGAAGCCATATACCTGACCGACAGAACAGAGTCGTTAGATGTTGTCTGCGAGGCCCCCAAGCTCCCACAAGTATCGAGCCCCGCCTCGGTAGCGTATCGCCCCCTCGCCCCTCGCTGTCCCACCGACCCTCCGTCGTCGGATCAGAAGGACATGGCAAGTGTGCCTCCGATGCCACAAGCAGCAAGGAGCGCGGCGGCGGACATGTTTGCTCGCGTCATGCGCGAGCGCCATCCGGGCGTGGTCGTAGTGCCACTAGGCCGCGTAGGGACGGATCGGACCGTTGTCGCGCCCGCGCCGGGGCAGATCGTCCGGCCCTTCGCCACGCCAAAGGACCGTGACACGGTCCTCGATGGGAACTCGATTGTGGCCGCGCTTCAGGAAGATCGCGTCGATCGAGCTTCCAAGTATGCGCCTTCTGTCTTGGACGGATAGATCGTCGTAGCTCTCAATACTAGAGAAGCTTTGCACGCTCGCCAAGGCTTTTCGTAGCTCTCCTTGGGCCTGGTTGACAACTGTCACACGCGCTTCTACGGCAGCGTGATAGGCCTGCTCCCCGAGCAGCCGGCGTACCGTCGTGTCGGCCGCGAAGACGGCGAGCTCGTCCTGTGCCGCGGACAGCACATCGCTCGCACTCTGGATCGCCGCTGAATCTTGCCGTACCGATACGGCCTCCTTATCCATCTGGTCGCGCCACACGGCCTCGACGTACTCATCGAGCCTGCTCCGCTTGACACTTGCCGGGTTAGGACAAACTCCCGCCGTGTGAATCATGCGACATCGATAGTTGGGAACGCGACGCTTACTTCGCGCGGACACACTTGGCGCGAGGACATAGCGGCATTCTTCGCATCGCGCGATCCCGCTCAAGAGACTCGGCTCTCGGCTGCGAGCCGCACCACGCACGGGCGCAAGTTGCGCCGCCTGCCACTGGGTGGGAGTGATGATCGCCTCGTGAGCCTCTGGATTGACGGTGCCTCCCCGGAATGCCTCCCCGACATACACGCGCATCTTGATGAGCCTGTCGACCATCGGCGCGGTCCAGCGTCCACCATTTGGGCGCGGTGCCTTCTCGTTGAGCATCCGTGCAATCTCCGTATGCGTCCGGTGCGCACCGCGCATGAGAAACGCCTCTCGGATCGCCGGGGCTTCTCCGCTGAGTACTAGCCGTTTATCTGCTCCCTTATCGTAGCCTCGAGGCACGAACTTCGATATATGGATGCCACGGGCGATCGCGTTCGACGTTGCGATCTCCCATGATTCGCTGATTCGATCGCGCTCGAGCTCGGCGAACACGAGCAAGACTCGCAGGAAGGCTCGTCCGACAGGCGTCGATAGGTCGATGTTGTCCGCGACGCTAACAAGCACCGCACCGTGACGCTCGAACTCTTCCAAGGTTCGCAGAGCGCCGACCAACGTCCGTGCGAAGCGGTCAAGCTTGGCAACGATCACGCCGTCTGTCTGACCGGCACGAACACGCTCCATGATGCGCTCGAACACGGGCCTGCTCATAGTGCCCCCACTCACGTCCAGCTCGGGCTCATTCCAAGTCAGCGTATGTCCGTGCGTCTGCGCCCACGAGCTAATGCGCTCGCGCTGGACCTGCGGCGAGATGAAGCTCTCTCCGCTCCTCCCGCCCACCCTTGAGACGCGTATGTAGGCGTCGAGGTTAAGGCTGACTGATGCCATACCTGCTCAATATAACGACTGCAGAGGTCGACATTAGGCCGGGCCTGCCGGCGTTCACGATCGTCGGCCTCGCTGACGCCGCCGTGCGCGAGGCGCGTGACCGCGTGCACGCCGCTGTGCTCAATTCGGGCTATGAGTTCCCGGCCCGCCGCATCACAGCGAACCTCGCTCCTGCCGACGTGCCAAAGGTAGGGCCGGGCTTCGACCTCGCCCTCGCGTGCGGGGTGCTCGCGGCAAGCGAGCAGATCCCGGGCAACCTGCTCGACACACATGCCCTCCTCGGAGAGCTCTCGCTCGACGGCGACGTGCGCGCCAGTCGCGGAACTCTCGCCGTCGCGGAGGCGACCATGAAAGCTGGACTCGACATGCTCGTACTCGGCCCGATGCGCGCCCGCGAGGCAACATTGGTGGAAGGCCTGAGAGTCGGTGTCGTCGAACGACTGTCGAGCGCGGCGCGCGTGCTCAGCGGCGGCGCTCCCGACCCAATGCCCGAGCCAAACCGTGCAATCGTTGGCACGACCCGGCAAAGGCCCGACCTGAGCGATGTCCGTGGTCAGCCCGAGGCTGTGAAGGCGCTTGTGATCGCCGCGGCCGGCGCCCACAACAGTCTGCTGAGCGGGCCACCCGGCACGGGCAAGACCATGCTCGCCCAGCGCTTGCCCTCGATCCTGCCGCCACTGGAGCGCTCCGAGGCGATCGAAGTGATGCGTATCCACAGCGTCACAGGAAAGCTGGCCGGCGACGAGCTGCTTTCCGAGCGCCCGTTTCGGGCGCCCCACCACTCGATCACGACCGCCGGCCTGATCGGCGGCGCACGGCGTGGATGGGTCGGGGAGGCGGTGCTTGCGCACAACGGCGTGCTCTTCCTCGACGAGCTCTCGGAGTTCGCCCGACAGGCGCTCGAGGCGTTGCGCCAGCCTCTTGAGGAGGGTCGGGTGGCAATCGTGAGGGCCGGCCATTCAGCCGTGTATCCGGCCCGTTTCATGCTGATGGCCGCCACCAACCCTTGTCCTTGCGGATATGCGGGTGAGCAGGAGCGGTGCAGGTGCAGCGAAGCCGATCTCGCGCGCCACCGCCGTCGTCTGAGCGGACCGTTGCTCGACCGTCTCGACCTGCTCGTGCACATCGAGCGCACGCGGGCCGACTATCTCGCGGGCAAAGTCTTCGTGGATTCCGCGCGTGCGCAGGCGCAGGTGATCGAGGCACGTGAGCGCCAAGCCTCGCGGCTGCGGGAGGAGGGAATCCTCGTAAACGCGCATATGGACGCATCGATGTTGCGCAGGCACGTCAAGCTCGACGAACACGGTGAGAGGATGCTTGCCCACACTCGCGAGCGCGGTGTGCTGAGCGCGCGAGGACAGCACCGCGCCCTGCGCGTCGCCCGCACGATCGCCGACCTGGATCGCCGGGAGGGAGTGGAAGCCAAGCATCTCTCGCAAGCACTCGCGCTGAGACCCGAGACCGGTCTCTCTGACCGGAGGGCGGCGTGAACGATGTCTGCTATCAGTGCGCGCGGCGTGCCTGGCTGCTTTCGAAGCTGGGCGTTCGACTCGACTACAGCGCGCGCGACCCATCGCGCTTTTGGAGCATCCTCGAACTGCCGGACCCGGAGCTGATCGACGCGCTCGGCGGACGGCGACGGGCCGCGCTACGCGCCGCCCATGCAGAATGGGAACCTACGCCGAGCGTCGATAGGCAGCCGCGAGCGCTTTGTCGCCATCACGTGGCATATCCACAGAGCCTGCGCGAGGACGCGCTCGCCCCGCACTCGCTCGAGGTGCGCGGCCCGGGCGAGCGTCTCGCCGGCATGCTCGACGGGAAGATCGTGGCGATCGTGGGGACACGCCGAGCAAGCGACTACGGCATGGAGACCGCGCGCGAGCTCGCGCGCGGTCTCGCCGCATCAGGCATAACCGTCGCCAGCGGCCTTGCCGAAGGCATCCCGAGAGCTGTCCATGCCGGGGCGCTCGAAGCCGACGGCGCGACGCTCGCCGTAATGACAGGCGGCGTGGAGCGCTGCACGCCGGCATGGTGCGCTCCGCTCTACGGTCGCATCCTGGAGCGCGGCTGCGCGATAGCCGAGCCTCACATGAGCCTGCGGGTGCGCCACTGGTGTCAATACGCGAGTGCCCGCACGCTCGCGCTGCTCGTCCACCTGGTGATTGTCGTGGAGGCCACAGAGCAGCCTTCGGAGCTGGCCTGCGCGAAGGTTGCGTGGTCGCGCGCGAGACATGTCGCGGCCGTGCCCGGGCGCGTGAGCTCCCCGGCTTCGAGGGGCAGCAATTCGCTGCTGATGAACGGGGCAAGATTGGTAAGGGGCCCCCAGGATGCGCTAGACGTGCTCTACGGCGTGGGCGTACACGATGCCGCGGGGGTGTCGGCAGGGCCGGCGGCGCTCCAACCGCGGCTAGCGAGGGTGCTCGAACGGGTGAGTGACGGTGAGGACACCGTTGCGAAGCTCACGGCACGCGGTACGCCGTCGGACGAGATCTCCGTAGCGCTCGCCGAGCTGGAGCTATGCGGTCTGCTCTTGCGCGGGGACGCAGGACGGTACGTGCCCCTCGCCGGCGGCTCACAAGCTGAGCACCTACGTCGGATTGCCGCGGCGAGGTGAGCCGCATCGTCATCTGGCGAGACCCTTAAGGTGCGCGGTCCACCCAGACGCCGGCAATCGCGAGGACCAACACATAGCGCCACAGGACGATACATCCGAGAAGGTCTCCGATCCAGGTATAGATCGCCCCGAGCTGTTTGCGATCGCCTGCGGCGGGGCAGTCGGGGCGCTGGTGCGGATCGCCGTCGCGCAAGCACTGCCCGCAACCGCCGGTCGCTGGCCGTGGGCTACATTCGCCGTGAACATGGCAGGAGCGCTGATGCTCGGCTATTTCGTAACACGCCTGCAGGAGCGTCTGCCGGTCTCCACACTGCGGCGCCCCCTGCTAGGCACCGGTCTGTGCGGCGCGCTCACGACCTTCTCGACCGTGCAGATCGAGCTGCTGAAAATGGCAGACCAGCACCACTACGGTCTCGCGCTCGGCTACCTGCTCGCAAGCGTGCTCGGCGGCTACTTCGCAGTGTTCGCCTCCTCCGCGCTTGTGCGCCGTGTGAGGACGATCGCATGACGCGGGCACGTGGGCGGCCCGTATGGGCAGATCAGCTGGGAGCAACCACGTGATACAGGCGATGCGTAAGAAGAGGGCGCTCATATGAGCGCCCCGACCTGGATCGCAGTGGCAATCCTCGGGAGCCTGGGCTCGCTCGCCCGCTTCCTGCTCGACCGCGCGATCTCCGCACGCGGATCCTCGAGCTTCCCGTTCGGCACGCTTGTGGTGAACGCGAGTGGGGCGCTGATCCTCGGCCTACTCACCGGCTTGGCGCTCTCGGGCGAAGCGCTCACCCTGGCAGGAACAGCAACGATCGGGTCCTACACAACGTTCTCGACGTGGATGCTCGAGACCCATCGCCTCGGCGAGGACGGACAGCTGGTGGCAGGCGCGCTCAACGTGCTCGTGAGCGTCGTGGTCGGGCTGGGTGCCGCCCTTCTCGGTAGATCGGTCGGGGGAGCACTGTGAGCGCATACCTCGCCGCCCGCGAGCAAACTGTCGTGTTGAGGAGAGTGAAGTGAGCGAAGACGCGCTGAAGCTCACCACCTACTTCGGCGAGCGGAGCCGCATAAAAGGACGTCTGCTGGCCGACGAACTGCTGGACATCCACGCTCGCCGTGAGATCCTAAGCAGCATCCTGCTGCGCGGAGTACAGGGTTTTGGGGCCAAGCATCGCCGTCGCAGCGACCGCCTGCTGACGCTCTCCGAAGACCTTCCGCTCGTCTGTACTGCCGTCGATGGCCGCGAGCGCATCGAAGCACTTGTGGATGAGGTGAGCACGATTGGCCACGAAGGCCTGCTGACCCTCGAGCGCGCTCGGCTGTACAGAGTGAGTGACCTAGTGGGCAAGGCCGCCCTAGCCACCGATGAGGTCGCTCTCGCTCCTGACAAGCCGACGCTCGGTGCCGGTCAGGCGTTGAAGCTGACCGTCTACATGGGGCGCCACGAGCGCGTGAACGGCTCCCCCGCGTTCGCCGCCGCGTGTCGGACACTTCATGACAGCGGCGTGGCAGGCGCGACAGTGCTGCTCGGCGTTGACGGCACGAGACACGGCAAGCGAGAGCGCGCACGCTTCTTCGCGCTCAACGCGAGCGTGCCATTGATGATCGTGAGCGTCGGCGATCGGCAGCAGATCGGTGTGGCGATCGATCGTCTACGAGAGATCCTCCGCGAGCCACTGCTCACAATCGAGGGGGTACGAGTGTGCAAGCGCGACGGTGTGCTTCTGGACCCGCCTCACGACAGGTCGATGGCGGCCGAGCACGGCATGGGTATCCACCAGAAGCTCACTGTGATCGTCTCGGAGGCCACCCGGCACGAGAAGCGGCCGGTGTATCTCGAGCTCGTCAGGCGCTTGCGAGCCGCGAACGCTGCAGGAGCCACGTCAGTGCGTGGGATCTGGGGCTTTCATGGAGACCACCTCCCCCACGGCGACCGGCTGCTGGCCATACGCCGTCATGTTCCGGTAGTCACCGAAGCAATAGACACGCCCGAGCGAATCGCCGCGCTGTTTCCCATTGTTGATGAGCTGACCCGCGAGCGTGGACTGATCACCAGCGAGCTCGTGCCCGCCAGCTCGGCTCTTCAAAGCGCCCCTGGTCTATAGTTAGCCGCCGCGCGGCTGTAGCTCAGCTGGCTAGAGCGTCTGCTTGCCATGCAGAAGGTCGAGGGTTCGAATCCCTTCAGCCGCTTCGAGAAAGCCCCGCAAATGCGGGGCTTTTCTTTGGGCGGAAGCCATCGGGGGCAAATTTTGTCCCAAGATTTTGTCCCAAAACTGGATAGACCCCTTCCCGCCGCTGCAACGCCTGGTGTTGCGAGCGTCCGGTTCGCTCGTAGACTCTTTTTATGGCCACTGCCGATCGAACGATCCATCTTGGAGCAAGAACCTATGCCCTGTTGCGCAAGGAGGCAGCTCGTCGACACCTCGATGTCGACGCAACCGCCGAGGGAGTCCTCGCCGAGAACCTGTCGGCCTCGCCTGTAGACATGGGCGAGTTGGAGCGAACGCTCGAGCGCGCTGCCCGCCTGCGCGCGACATTGCCCCCCACCGAAGAGGCGACTTCCCTCGTACGTGCAGGCCGAGACGAGCTTGACCGGCGTGCTGAGCACCGGTGAGCGTCGTCAGATGGGTCCCCTAGGTGTCTCCCAACGAGTACAGAAGTCGCCAACTGCGCAACACCGGGCCGAGCAGTGTCGCCAGTGGGCCGCCCGAACGCAGCAGCATCCGACTCGTGGAGCTCATCTCGGGCGTGCGGACGCTGTCCTTCGATAGGTACAGGGCGATCATCGAGGCAACGATCACGGCGTGACGCTCTCCGTTGGGCAACACGCTGGCCTCATAGGTGGCACGACGCAGCAATTCGTCCAAGCGTTGCACGACCAGCTCGAACGATCCATAGCGACCTAGGTAGCTATCGGTTTTATTGGCCTGGTCCTCGACAAGATCGTCATAGCTATCGAGCAGCGTCGCGGCCAGGGCAATCCACGGGAAGTACGCTAAGAAAACGAGATTCGCGTGAGCGATCGGGTCCGGTTCGGCTGCCACTGCCATCAGCGCCAGCACCGTAAGCCAAGCACTCGCCGCCCCCGCTGTCTCATACCACCCGACTCCGATATCGGGATCGACTTCTCGCGTAGCCCACTCTTCCAATACGGCTTGCCGCAAAGTCAGGTCGGGCTCGTGGTTGAGCCCTTGAACCTGAGCGAGAGTGGCAGCACGTATTAGCAGCGGTCGAACATTCGCATAGGACGGCAACGTCGCACACCCGGATCTACACGCTTGCACAAGTCGGGATAGATATCCACCGTCGTCCTGCCACGGATGATGCCGGTAATAATCTGAGATCGGTCGCCGGATATCGACTGCCTCGACGAGCGCCAAGTGAAGCTGACGTCCGTTTGCGATACCAACATGGGCACCTCGCTCGACCGTGCTGTCCAGGAAGTCCCCCATTATCTCATAAGCCACCAACAGCCGCAGAAGCCTGGGGGACCTCTGTGCCGGAACGATCCATAGGAGCGCGGCGCCATCGGTGTTCGGGCGCTTATGCTCGAGTGCCACCAGCGCGTCTCGCCTGATCGTTGCATCCGGTATCTCCGCAGCGCGGGCTTCCCACTTTTCGACCTCCTGTAAGACTCGCCACAATCCCCAGACCAACTCGCGTGCAACGGCCCTTCCCAATGCCAGCGTTTGTCTAGCCGAGACGCAGCCAGTGTCAAGGGCTCCCCCAAGCATCGCAATCTCCGGAGGATAAGCTGTGGTTCAGATTATTCTTGTAGCGCGGGTTTCACCTGTACCGCCAGGTATCCAGGCAATGCAACCACGACGAGTGCTATCGCGGTGACAATTGAAAGACTCGCGACAGCCACTGAGATACCTATAGAAAATACAACGGGAAACCCGGTAACACTCACGAGAGCATGGCTCAAGACAAGCTGACCATACAGGCCGAACACAGCGCCGATGGAGCAACCTGTTCCAAGCAACAGGGCACTCTCCCACAAGAGTGCCCCCCAAAGCTCCCCTTGGCCAAAGCCGTCGACCTTCATGCCAGCCAAGCGCGGACGCCGCTGCCATAGCATTGCGCCCATCGCCGCCGCCATCGCCAACGCCGCAGCGACCAAGACCAGGGCGGCGATATCTGTCAACCGCGCAAGTCCCTGCTTCTGTCCAGCGATCTCGTTCTGCTCGTGCTGGACCGCGCTTTGAACCACCAGCGCGGTATTCGATCCTATTGCCGATCGCACTTCTCGCAGCCCTGCCTGGATTTGAACCCCTGGCTTTAGGATCACATGATAAGCACTCAGATTTTGACTGTTCCATGCCCGAGCGTAATCGTCAGCATTCATTATGATCGTGCCCGGAGACCAACCAAAGTTCGTCGTGATCGCCGCAACTCTAAATACCGTCGGTCGTGGAGCGGGCAAAACAAATGAGTTACCCACGCTTAGATGGTGTTCACTCGCGAGTTCCTGCGAAATCGTCACCCACCCGTCTTGGCGCAGCTGAGACCTCGCGAGGGTGAGGTCTCCGGTCACTATCTGGGTTGGAGACACGAGCCGCGCATCCGTCCTTGGAGGAGCGAGAACCAGGACTCGCCGAACGCCGATATCGAGAAACCCACCACGATACGGCTCCACCCTGGCTACCTTTGGCAACCGCTCCAACCTGCTGCCATAGTCATCTTCAAACGATGTCGTGGCAAGCGTGGTCGCGCCACCCGATGGCGACACCCAAAGATCAGTTCCGAGGCTGAGATCAGCAGCGGAGCGAACAAGCCCATCGCGGAGATTTCCATGTGCGCCCTCTATCGCGACGCTCCCAAATACCGCTATCGCTCCGGTCGCTGCGATTGAAAGCGAGCGAGCCTTTGTCGTGCTCGATAGAAGCTCGATGAGTGCTATGCGCGACGAAACGCCCATCATTGGCCGCTGCAGCCGATCCACGATCGCGATCGTGCCACTGAAAGCGACTGGCAAGACCAGCAGCAGCGCCAGCGTGAGGCTGATGAATGCCAAGACCGCATCATCCACCGTTGAGATCCCCCGCAGCAGAATCACAGTTGTCAGACCGGTACATGCAAGCCCGCCAACCACGGCAACAATCGGGCCAATTCTCATCGGTGCTCTCCTCAAACGAGATCCGATCGGCCGATAGCCAAAAATCTCCCCTCGGAGCGGGATGATGACGCCCACGACCGCAGCCAGCAGGCCACCGACGCTCGCAATCGCGACACTTTGCCAGCTCACCACATGCAATGACCCGACCGGGAAGGCGAGGGACAGATAGCCCGGCTGGGACTGGAGCAGGCTCTGCGACAAAAAATCGCCAAGCGCCAACCCAGCGAGAATGCCCGCTACCCCCAAGGCAACGACGTCGAATAGCATCACCTCAAGGATCTCCAGTGGGGTGTAGCCATCCAAGCGTAGATCGGTAATCAGATTGCGACGCTGAGGAACCGTCAGCAGCATCGCGTTGAAGGCGAACAGGAACCCAACCAGTGCGCTGATCGCCGAGAACAACTCGGTCGATTGCACAGTCGGACCCTCCGCTTGACGAAACACCGACGCGTCAAAGTTGGCAGGTCTGACATTCAGCCGACCCGCGGCGATTCGCTGCAGACCGCGGCGCACCTGCCCATCCTGGCCTGCCGTGGGCTCGATCAGAATGCGGGACACGCTTCCCACCATGCCCGTGAGCTTCTGGGCAGATTCGAGTGGCATGATGGCCACAGGACTTGCCACCCCGGACCCAATGTCAGCGACATTGAGCTCAACCGCCAAGATTGCCGGGACGTTCTTGGCACCGATCTGCACCGTGAGCGGCTGAAGCGCTTTGACTCCAATCTTTTCTGCCGTCGGTGCCGGTAGCGCCAGTCCGTGTTGGCGGTAGAGCTGCCCTGCGCTCACATGCGCCAGCAACGGACCATTCAGTTGGATAAAGCGTCTATCCACTCCGATCAGGTCCACTGTCTCCGTGCCATTCGGTCCGACCACATTGATGCTGCGTTCGAGCATCGGTGCCGCGACCGATACTCCGGGGAGTCTTTCCACCTCGCCGATCAACTGTTCGCTGAAGCCATGCGGGTCGCGAGCCACAATCTGGAGCCGTGCGCTGCCGATGAGCTCATTCGTCAGGTGGGTTACCGATCCCGACAGGCTCGTGTTGGCCACCTGCGAGGCGAATAGCAGGGCCACCCCAACCGCTATGCCCGCCACGGCGAGCAACTCCTGTACCAACCGAGAGCGTAGACGCACGCGGTAGAGGTAGAAGATCGTCGACAGCCTCACGACGCTCGGCGCTCACAGATCGTGGCGCACGGGCGACTCATTGGGCCTTGAACGGCAGATAGCCATTCTCTGGCTGGTACTGGACGATTTGACCGTCTTGCAGGGCGTGCACGTGGTCGGCAAAGGCTGCCGCGCGAGGATCGTGGGTAACGAGCAGCATGCCCACCTCACGCTCGTGACACACCTCGGCGAGCAGGGTGAGCACTTCTCGTCCGCGATCGGTGTCGAGGCTGCCAGTTGGCTCATCTGCCAACACGAGGCTGGGTTCGGTCGACAATGCGCGTGCGATCATGACCCGCTGGCGCTCTCCCATCGAGAGCTGCTCGGCACGCTGTACCGCGCGTCCGTTGAGTCCCAAGCGTTCAAGCAATGGCGCCACTCTACGCTGCGCCTCGCGCCGACCATCGGTAGCCAACAGCTTCAGCGCGGCGTTGTCATCGGCGCGCACGCCCGGGATCAGATCGAGCGACTGGCGGATGAAGCCGAGATCAGAGCGTCTGTAGTGCGCCCGCTCGCGCGCCGAGAGCTTTGATACGTCTCGCCCGTTGACTCTCACACTGCCGCTGTCGGGGATCAGCAGCCCGGCGATCAGCATCAGTAGCGTCGTCTTGCCAGAGCCGCTGGGACCGTACAGGGCGACGAGCTCTCCAGCGGCCACCGAAAGGCACACGCCATCGACGGCACGCACGATCTCCCCATCGCCGACGCGGTAGTGCTTGACGACTTCATCGAGTTCCAGCATCACAACGCTCCGATGTCTACTTTGCAGGCGCGCGCGTCGGTGGCATCGCCGAGGATTCGAGCAGAGCGATCCATGAATGTCAGTATTGCTCGCTCCTCCAGGGGCAACCGCGTGCCACCCGCTGGCCCCATCGCGGTGTGCTTTTCAGATGTCGGCGTCAACCCACCCCCCACCTTTCCAGCTGACTGACCGATCCCGCTTGCGCACGATACCCAAGACCGCCCATCGCGTCGTCCTCTCATCCCAGTAGTCACCGCTCGCTTGTCTGTGCAAGCACAACACACTCGCACCCTCTCCCATAAAGGGCAGCTTCCGGGGCACTTTTCACGCTGCCGGCCAATGGAAGGAGTCAGAGACATTGAGCGGTAGGTGCGCGCGCAGCAGTCGGAAACATCGATCAGCCCACTTTGTCAGCGTCGTGCGGCTCCCGACCAGGTGTGGCCGTCGGATCCTCACGTGCGGCCGTCGGTCCTCACCTGTAGCCATCGGTCCTCACCTGTAGCCGTCGGTCCTCACCTGTAGCCATCGGTCCTCACCTGTAGCCATCGGATCACCCCGACATAGCGCCGTGTAGGCTCCGCCGACATGGAGACACCGATGAGCCTGATCCGCCTCGAGCACGAGGGCCCACTTGCGGTCGTGAGCATCGACAGTCCGCCGCTGAACCTCTTCGACCAACAGCTGATGAGCGAGCTCTCCGAGGTCGTCGACCGCATCGTGGCCGACCCGCCGCGAGGATTGCTCGTCAGAGCCGATGGCCGCGTGGTGAGCGGCGGCGTGGACGTACACGTGTTCGATGGCCTCACCCCCGAGCAGGCCGCCGAGATGTGGGTCGGCCTGCTCGACCTCGTCCATCGGGTCGAGCAGCTCGAGCTGCCCACCGTGTTCGCCGCCCACGGCCTGTGCCTGACGGCCGCGTTCGAGCTCTCGCTCGGCTGCGACATCCTGCTGGCCGCTGAGTCGGCCCACTTCGGGCTCGTCGAGACGGTCGTGGGCCTCACCCCCGCCATGGGTGGCACGCAGCGCCTCGCCGAGCGTGCCGGTCCCGCCCGCGCACGCGAGCTGGTGATGACCGGCGAGCTGTACAGCGCCGCCACGCTCGAGTGTTGGAACGTCGTCAACCGTGTGCTCCCCGACGATGGCTTCGACGAGGCCGCGCGCGCGTTTGCGCGCAGGCTCGCCGAAGGGCCGACGCGCGCGCACGCTGCCACGAAGGCAATCGTGCGGGCCTGCCTGGATGGCAATGGCGCTCGGGCCGCGGACGAGCGCGTGCCCCAACTCGCCGGCGACCTGTTCGCGACAGAGGATCTCAAGGGCGCCGTGCGCTCTTTCCTTGAGCGCGGACCGGGTCACGCCACCTATGACGGTCGTTGAGGTTGCTCAGATGGCAACAGGGCGATATTCGCGAGTAGTTGGATTCTGCTCGAGCAGGCCCACGGCTCGTAGCGTCTTCACGTAGCGGTGAGTCGTGGAGGGTGACATGCCAAGCTCCCTGGCGAGGTCGATGATCGCCCGCCACGGACGTTCCGGTCCGTAACAGGACAGGATCGCAAGGCCGCGCAAGAGCGACTGCGAGAGCTGCGGGTCTCCCAACGCACTCGAGAGCGCGACCTGGGTCTCCTCGTGTAGAGACCGACGGGCAGCGTCTCCGTCGGGTGTGATGTGCGCATTGTCAAGCGCCGCCACCAGCAGACTCGACACCGTGCCATTGGGGGCAAAGCCCGCGGAGCGGATCACCTGCTCTATCTGCGCCGACGATAGTGCGATCGCAATCTCTTGATCTTGTGTCATGACTCTGATCTTCCCCAATCTCACTCACGGCTTATGAACGCGACTCAGATAGGTCCTCCGAGGCTCCCAATCAGACCACAGGCCAATTGAGAGTCCGAATAAGTAACCCAAAATGACGCGCCCCTTAGATCCATTTTTCGATACTACCCTGCATGTTTGCTAAGCATTCAGTGGCCTGTAAGCGAGTAGTTCTGTTGCGGCAGGGACGCTTATTTGGATCACCACTCGCTATTTAAATTCTTCATTCATAGAATTAGGACGATCCGTACCCCCGACAGAGCCCGATAGAGCCATTGCGTGGCCCCGACCGGGAGACACGTGCGACACCTCGACGATGGAGCTCTGATAGATACCCCTCCCAATGGAGGCATCGCCGAGACGACATCGCACCGCGCGACGTGTCGGCGCGGTGGCCGCCGTGGTGCTGCTCGCAACGCTGCTCATATATGCGCTCAGCCGGCTGAACCTCCCTCGTGTCGCGCACGCCCTGATCTCGGCAAGCCCGGGCTGGCTGGTGTTGGCGCTAGTGCTAATGATGGTCTCGTTGCTTGCGCGTGCCCTCTCCTGGCACGCGATCCTGTCTGCGGCGCTGCCAGAGGTGCGGCTGCGCTGGGCGCCCGTCGTGCGCGCCACGATGATCGGTGTGTTGGCCTCGGCCGTCTTCCCGGGACGGATCGGGGAGCCCACACGCGTGCTCGTGCTCAGCCGCCGCCTGGAGGGCCCCGCAACTCGTATCCTTCCTATCGTCGCCGGCACCGTCTTCTCGCAGACGCTCATCAACCTGTTGGCGCTTGCGATCCTCGCCGCCGTCACTTTCTCGAGCGTGCCGCTCCTACACGGCCACGCCTCGGCGCTTGAGGCGGTGATCGCGGTGCCCCTCGTCGTCGCCCTGCTCGTATTCGCCGGCCCGCCGCTGCTGCGCCTGGCCCAACGCTCACACAATGCCCGCATCCGCAGTGGCGCGATCGCGTTTTCCGGGATGCTTCGGCTTGGGCGCCAGGGTCTGGTCGCGTTCGCGATACCGCGCTACGGCATCCCCGCCATCGGTGCTCAGCTGCTCGCCTGGACGCTGCAGTGGGGCTCCTGCTACATGGTGATCCTCGCCCTCGGCTTGGAGCCCCAGGCCACCCTGGTCACGGCAGCGGCCATCCTGCTGGCGGTGAACGTCAGCGCGGTGCTGCCCGCCACGCCCTCGAATGTCGGCGTGTTCCAGGCCGCCTGTCTGGTCGTGCTCGCCGCCTACGGCGTCGGCGCCGGGCAAGGCCTCGCCTACGGCATCATTCTGCAGGCCATCGAGCTGCTAACGGCGCTGACGCTGGGCGTGCCCACGCTGCTCAGGGAGGGCATGACCTGGCAGGACATCCGCCGCGGAGGGGCGGCGGAGGAGAATCTGTGAAATACCCGTAAGGGTAGCCACCGGACCAAAATCCTCGGAGTAGGACGAGTGGCCAGTCGAGCTGACCTGGGTGCATCCGTGGCAAGGATTTACTCGCCGGCTCCGAGCGGCTACCCAACGAGCGCGCGTAGCGACTGGCGCAGAGAATGCGTGGTCTGGAGCACCGCGGTCGGCTCATAGCCACAATGCGCCATGCAGTTCTCACAACGAGGATCTTTGCCGCGACCGTACTTGCTCCAGTCAGTTGTTTCGATCAGCTCTTTGTATGTCGCCGCATAGCCGTCTGCCATCAGGTAGCACGGCCGTTGCCAGCCAAACAGCGAGTAGCTCGGGATACCCCAGGCGGTGCAGTCGAATTCGGCTTTGCCTTCAAGGAAGTCGAGGAACAGCGGGCTGTGGTTCAGGCGCCACTTCTTGCGCCGTCCGTCCGCGAACGCCTCGCTGAACAGCTCACGTGTCTGGCGCACACCGAGGAAGTGCTCCTGGTCGGGCGCCTTCTCGTACGCATAGGCGGGCGAGATCATCATTTCGTCCACGCCGAGATCGTCGTTGAGGAAATCGAGTACGTCGCGCACCGTCTTGGGCGAGTCGTGCGTGAAGAACGTCGTGTTGGTCGTCACGCGAAAGCCCGCGGCCTTCGCTGCGCGGATCGCGGCCACGGCCTTGTCGAAGACGCCCTCGCGTTCCACCGAGGCATCGTGGCGCTCGCGCAGGCCATCCATGTGGATCGCCCAGGCAAAGTACGGGCTCGGCTCGAAGTCCGCGAGCTTGCGCTCCAAGAGGATCGCGTTCGTGCACAGGTACACGAAGCGCTTGCGCTTGACGAGCTCCGCGGCGATCACGTGGATCTCAGGGTGGATCAGGGGCTCGCCGCCGGCGATCGACACCATTGGCGCTCCGCTCTCCTCGATCGCGCCGAGCGCTTGCTCCACCGACATCCGCTGGCGCAGCACGTGCTCGGGCTGCTGGATCTTGCCGCACCCGGCACACGCCAGATTGCATTGGAACAGCGGCTCGAGCTCGACGATCAGTGGGAACATCTCGCGCCGCGCGAGGCGCTGGCGCATCAGGTACCACCCCATTCGCGCACCCTGCCTAACCGGAACCGCCATCACGACCTCGCTCGCTTGCCATAGGTCCATTGGAGGGATCTCTCGGACCTGATCCGCCGCCGCCGAGCACGGTGTGCGCTCCCTGCTCACACACCAGCTCTTCAAGCACCGCCGCTACTCGACGCAACGATAGCGCCGCGCGTGCCGCACCCACGAGTGTGAGCAGCGGACGCGTGACCTCGCGCGAAGGCGTATCCGCGACCACACGGATCACAGCCAGTGGACGCCCCTGGGCACCCTCGGCGAGCCACGCCGACTCCATGTCCACCACAATCGCCCCGCGCTCACGCAACTCGACACGCTTCTCCCCGTGGGCGATACGCGCAACCGACACCACCGCTCCGCGGCGCACGGCGATGCCGCGACGCTCCAGCGCCTCGCCAAGCGGTCCAGCCGACGGGCAAGCAACACGATCGTCGGCGACCCGCTCACCGTCGAGTAGCTCATCGGCGATCACAACCTCGCCAGGTTCGCAGCGCTCGTCGAGGCCTCCGCACACACCCATCACGACGAGCGCCGCGGCCGGATCGCTACGCAGCCGCGCTATCGCGGCGTGAGAACGGGCAGGGCCCATGCCCGTCTTGTAGACACGCAGCCGCCTACCCCCCGCCTTGATCGCGAGCGCCTCCAGGCGCAGCGGCGCCGCCACGACCACGTCGCTCATGCGCCTCGCCTTTGCGCCGCTAGCGGACACTGGTGTGCTCACCGGACCACCGACATCGTTGAGACTGCTCTCTCTCATCTCCCCAGCACCTCGCGCGCCGCCGCGTGCCCGCTCAGCACAGCACCCTCCAACGTCGCGGGCCAGCCCGTGTCCGTCCACGCCCCTGCCAGCGCCAGGCCTGGGACGTCGGTCCCCGAAGCTGGGCGCAACTTCTCGGTGCCCGGCTTCGCGCGGAACGTGGCCGCGTGCTCACGAGTTACTTGAAAACTGTGCACCACGGCGTCCTGTGCGCGCGGGAAGAGCTCTGAGAGCGCCGTCAGGTAGCGCTCGCGCAGCTGCTCACTCGGGCACTCCATCTCCCGATCGGCACCAGACAGGGAGATCGCCAGATATTGCCCCTCGCTCAGGCCCGCGGCGGCGGTGCGGTCGAACACGTACTGCACGGGTGTACCCACGCCCGCGGCAAACGGCAGGTCACACACAGGACGGTCGTACACGACGTGCACGTTAACGATCGGCGACTCCCCCAACCCGGTCCAGCGTCGCGCCTCAGCGCCAAGCAGCGGCTCCAGCAGGGCGCTCGCGCGCTCGTGGGGCACCGCACAGACGACCGCGTCGGCCTCTATCTCGACGCCATTCGCGCGTACCCGCAGGCCATCCGTATTCCGCTCCGAATCGGAGCCTCGCGCATGCGAGCGCGCACGCGGGACAGCCACATCGGCTCCCACCGCATCTGCCCCTTCTGCCCTCTCCACCCTTTCGGCCCGCACCCCCAGGCGCACCTCGACACCCGCCTCGCCCAGTACGCGCTGGGCCGGCTCGCCGAGCGTCTCGCGGAGCGGACGCATGTGAAAGCCGATGTCGCCCGCATCGTTGCGCTCCAGTAGCCCTGTACGCAACACGAACACGCCGAGCGCAAGCGAAGCCTCGGCGGCCGAGAGATTCAGCGTCGGCAGCGCGATCAGGTCCCATAGCGCCGCTACCGCCGCGGAGTCCTGACCGTGCTTCGCCAACCACTCGCCCAACGTCCCGGTAGCCGCTCGCGGATCCAGCTGCCCGAGGGCGAGCGCCGCCCGTGCCGCG
Organism: Solirubrobacteraceae bacterium; assembly: GCA_036510495.1. GTDB lineage: Bacteria > Actinomycetota > Thermoleophilia > Solirubrobacterales > Solirubrobacteraceae > Palsa-744. The sequence continues at coordinate 4,938 of DATCDV010000057.1, read as the reverse complement.
CTCAGACGCTGCGCCGGCGTGAGATAGGAGTAACGCATGAGTGCCCCCGTCAGGTGTAGCGGCGCGGGAAGCGCGCCGCGACGTAGCACCGCTCGCATACCGCCCGGACTGAGCACGGGGATCTCCAGGCGCGGTTGGATCCTCACGCGGTGCTCGCTCCCCAGCCGGGTGAGCAGTGCTCGATAGGCCGCACAACAGCGCAGGAACACGTGCTGGCCGTTGTCGAGCCACATGCCGTCGCGCTGGAAGGAGTAAGCCGCACCTCCCAGTCGCGGCCTCACCTCTAGCAGCGTCACGTGCGCACACCCGTCGGCGCAGTCGAGCGCGGCCGTGATCCCGGCGAGGCCGCCGCCGATGACGATCACGCGCCGCGGTCTCATCGAGACGCCCGCATGGTCCCGATGAGACCGATGAGACCGCGAGGGGAAACGGCGGCCTGGCGACTCAACGGAGGGCTCCTATGCTCCCTAGGGGGAAGGCGCTGAGCACGATCATACGCAGGGCGCGGAGCGCCCTCAACCGCGTGCCGCCCTGAGCACGCTACGACTCGCCACCCAGCCCTTCTCCCAGATCGGCAGCGAGGTGCGCACGCGGCGCGCCTGCTCGGGGTCGTCCTCGATGCGGGTGAGCACGCCGCGGTAGATGTTGGCCATCGCGAGCACGCACGCTCCGCTGCGCCTGTCGAGCAGAGGCACGAGCTCAAGGCCGCGATCGAACCATTCGCCCGCCCGTCTGGCCTGAAAGCGCACGAGCGCGTCGAGCTGGCCCTCCTCACCGTCGAAGCGCCCGTCGCTGCTCACCTGGTAGCGCGCAAGGTCCTCTCGCGGCAGGTATACGCGACCGATCGTCGCGTCCTCGCACAGGTCGCGCAGAATGTTCGTCAACTGCAGCGCCACGCCGAGATCGTCGGCCAGCACACGCGCCCGCTGCTGCTCGCGGGCTCCGAAGATAGCCAGACAGAGTCGTCCGATCGAGCCCGCCACCAGGCGGCAGTAGACGAGCAGATCGTCAAAGCGCTCATAGCTCGTGCCCTCGACGTCCATGCGCACACCCGCGATCAGGTCCTCGAGCGCGTCGAGCGGTAGCGAGAAGCGCTTCTGAGCATCGGCCAGCGCCACCATCACCGGGTCGATGCTCGAAGTCGACGCCTCTCCGAGCGCCACACTGGCGACGTCGAGCAGCTTGAGCTTCTCGCGCTCGTCGATCCGTCCGTCGCCGATGTCATCGACGCGCCGCGCGAACGCGTACACCGCACAGGTGGCGTGTCGCTTCTCGCGCGGGAGCAGGCGGATTCCGTAATAGAAGTTGGCGGCCACGCGGCGTGTCAAGGACTCGCAGTGCTCATATGCATGCTCGACCCTCACGCGCGGCGCTCCACCGTCACGCTCGCAAATAGCTCTAGAGCCCTCAAGCGCAGCTCTCCGCCAGTACGCTCGCGACCGTCCGCATCAGCCGCCGGCGGCTTGCACGCGGCGCTCCCGCAAGCACATCGAAGCGAGCTCGCTCGATCGCATCGAGCGCCGCTCGCCCACCGGCGACGAACCCGGCTAGCGCGAGCTTTGGACGTCCGGGCACACCCGCCACCAGTGGCACACCCGCGGCCAGCAGCCCGCGCGACCGCGTCGTCTCAAACGAGATCGCTTCGCACAGACGACGCGCCGTGCCGTGGAAATCCTCGCTTCGAGTGGTTGAAACAGAGTGAACGCCGCGCAAATCCAAATCATGATCGGCGCGCGACACGAGCTCGCATAGTTGCTCACGTGAGCAGTCGAAGCTCGCCAGGTCCCGCGCGGGCAGGTAGAAGCGACCGCGGCTCACGTCCTCCCTCAGGTCCTGGAGGTGCTCTGCCAGCTGCAGGGCGGTACACACGCGATTTGAGAGCTCGATCCGCTCAGGGCTCGCAAGGTCGAATACGCATAGCACCAGCTCGCCGACCGGATTGGCCGACAGCTCGCAATAGGCCTGCAGCTGCTCCCAGCTGTCATAGCTCACGACCCGCTGATCGAGCCGGTTGGCGTCGATCAGGCGCATGAACGCTTCACGCGGCAGGGCGCACTCGGCCAGTGTCTGCTGTAGGCGCACCAGCAACGGATGACGAGCGCTGCCCGCGTAGGCGCGGTCGAGCTCTTGCTCGAGCCTGTCGAGCGCCGCGAGTCGATCACCCACAAGCTCATCGCCGAGCTCATCCGCGAGTCGCGCGAACCCGTAAACGGCGAGCAGATGGCGACGGTGTGCGCGCGAGAGCACCCTCATCGCGACGGGAAAGTTCTCGCCGCCCGCGCGCTCCATGACCGCGCCCTCGCTCGGCAGCACCTCGGGAGCGAGCTCGAGCGCCACAGCCTGCATCACGGGCGCCCCCCGTGCACGCAGCGACCGAGCGCCATGACCGGAAACACGAGCCGGTACAAGTGATAGTTGATGTAGTAATCCGACGGGAAGCCTGTGCCCGTGTACTGCGGCTCGTCCCAGCCACCGTCCTCGCGTTGAGTATCCACGAACCACTGCACGCCACGCGATACCGCGCCCGAATGCTCTCCCGCCGCGTGCAACGCCAGCAGCGCCCAGGCCGTCTGCGAAGCGGTGCTCTCACCGCGCCCCTCCCACTCGACATGGTCATAGGAGCGTGGGTCCTCGCCCCAACCACCGTCGTCGTTCTGGTGGCGCTCGAGCCAGCCCACCGCGCGTCTGATGCACATCTCCGCCGGCGCCACCCCCGCCGCGATCAGCGCGGGCAGTACCGCGCCAGTTCCGTACACGTGGTTTACCCCCCAGCGTCCAAACCATGAGCCGCCCGGCTCCTGCTGTGAGATCAGCCAGCGCACCGCCCCCACCGTCTCTGGATCGGACGCTCTGCCAAGCGCCGCGAGCATCTCGACCGCATGGGCGGTCACGTCCGCGCTCGGCTCGTCGATGACCTCCCCGAAGTCCAGGAACGGCAGCTCGCGCACAAGCGCCCGCGTGTTGTCCGCGTCAAAGGCCCCCCACCCCCCACCGCGACTCTGCATTCCCTTGGTCCAGCTGACTGCTCGATCGATCGCCCCCCGCGCACGTGCGGGACGATCGATTTGCACGCGAAGCAACGCGAGCACGACCTCCGCTGTGTCATCGACATCGGGATAGTTGTCGTTGGCGAACTCAAACGCCCACCCTCCAGGACGCAAGCTCGGCCTGGGGACACGCCAGTCGCCTGGGACACGCACCTCCTCCTCGAGCAGCCACTCGCCCGCGCGCATGAGCGCCGGATGATCACGCGCCAAGCCGGCGTCGCTGAGCGCCACGACACTCAGCGCCGTGTCCCATACCGGCGACTGGCAGGCCTCCAGGCGCCGACTACCCGCCGGCGCCGGGGATGGGCCCACGGTGAGGGGACTCTGCGACTCCCCGCCGGGGTCCTCCACCATGAACCCGTCGAGTCCCGCTATCCCGCGTCGCATCACCGGGTGCTCCAGCGCGTAGCCGTTCAGGCGCAGCGCCATCAGCGAGTACACCCACGGCGGCTGGATCCCCCCCCACGACCCGTCGGCCTCCTGACGGCGCACGATCCAACGCTCCGCGCGCCCGATCGCGATCCGGCGCAACAGCCGCGGCGGGCGACGCTCGTAGGCGCGCAACACGCGATCCAGGCGCGCCAGCCATCTGCCGCGCGCACTCGTCGGCACGGCCCGCCGCCAGGGCTCAGCGCCGTGCAGCTCATCCAGGGCGAATGGGAGCTCGTGCTGGGGCCGGTGGGCCATCACAAGCGACAGTGCCACGATCGTCTGGCGCGCCCAGCAGGCGAAGTCATAGATGTTGAGCGCCACCCACGAGGGCAGCAGCACGATCTCCGGCGGCAGCGCCGGCACCTCGTCCCACGACCACAACCCGAACAGCGCGAGCCACACGTGCGTGAACACGCGCGCCCGCTCGATGCCACCCTGCTCGCGGATGAACTCAGCGGCCGCGCACATGTGCTCGGCCTCGACCTCGTCGCCGGCCAGGCGCAGCGCCCAGTAGGCCTCGATCGTCGTGGAGAGCTCTCCGGGACCGTCATGAAAGTTCGCCCACGTCCCGTCGGCGCGCTGCTGCGAGCGGATCCATGCCGCCGAGCGCTCGGTCTCCTCGACCTGGCGGATCTCAAGGAACTCGCGCAGGAGCATGTCCTCAGCGTCCATCGTCACGTTCGTCCGCAGCTCACCCCGCCACCACCCCGCCCCGTCCTGGAGTAAGAGCAAGCGCTCGCGGGCCCGCTCCAATGTCACCTGCGCCTCGCTGACTGTCTGCGCGATCTGCGATGACATGCTGGTGACGCTAGAGCGTTTTCCCTGACGATGCCATGGGCACAAGCGCCTCCGGGCGACCTTCTTCGGCGATCACGGCACGCAGCAGCTGTTCCTGGGAGATTGTGACGGGAGCTCGGGATGTGAAGCGGAACACGATCAAGCCGTTGACATCGCGCCGTTCTGAGAGATGAAAACCGGGCGCCGGCGGGCGTTCGGCGTTGGCGCGCAGCGGAGCGTAGCCGGTCTCGTCTATCTCGGTCACCCTCGCGCGCTCCCCGGAAGTCAGGTTGCTCAAGCGTGGCAAGTAGTACTCCAACGGCGCCGCCCCCAGCTCGACCGTCGTAATGACATGCTCGGGCTGAGCCGAGCGCAGCACCCGCGCCACGCCGGACCAGTCGCCGCGTTGCAGGCGTGGACTGAGATTCACGTCGATGCTCAGCACCAGGAAGGTGAGCACAAGCAGTCCCGCCAATGCCATGCCGATGCGAGCGGTGCGCTGTGCGGCGATCACGATCGCGAGCAGCACGCTCACGGGCACCATCGCGGCCACCAGGTTGCGCGGCGCCAGGTAATCCACTCCAAGCAGTGCCAACACGACCGGTGTGAGCACGCCGGCGCCGGCAACGGTGAGCGCGATCAGCGCGCCTCGCTCCTCACGGCGGGTGAGCGTGCTCCACAG
>DATCDV010000056.1:0-3267 GCA_036510495.1 Solirubrobacteraceae bacterium | reverse complement strand
TCGCCTGCCACACCCTCCACGGGGCACCGGACACCACTACCTAACCGTCGCTGCACCTCGCCCTAACGGGCTCCGCTAACCGACGGCCAGCCCACTCATCACTGGGCCCCAGCAGGCCCAAACCAAACTACATGGCCGCTTTGGATCGAACAGAACATAGAGAGCGAGTTGTTGAACCCGGGGGCGGAATCGCAGCTCCCAGGTCGTCAGATCGATCGGCGTGCGGACTGACCGTCCGCTGATTAGGAGGTCCACGAAGTTACTTCCGTCAACCACTTGCACGTCTGCATCCAGAGCCGCGAGATAGTCTCGACGTATCGGGGCTGCCGGACCAGTGGACGGCAAGCGCCCAAAGAGGGTCGCCACCCAGAGGCTGTCCATCGTCAACCGAGGGTCGCAAAGGACGACCCGCTCGGGGTCTCTGCGCTCGAAGCGAAAGTCCCGCTCATAAGCCCTCGCATAGACGCTGCGCGCGCTGAGACCATGACCGACTCCAGCATCGTCACCGACGACATCGGTGTAGTCAATCGGAATGACGAGGTCGCTTGGCCATCCCATCTCCGACGCGAGCCCGGGCTGGGCCTCGACCAGGTAGTCCGGCTCGAACATCTCCACCCATCCAGCGGTCAGCTGGTGTCCTGAAGGGGCACGATCGTGCCCCTCTTCTCCAAGCCAGCTTGGACGACGCCGAAACACCGGGATGATTGGGTCGAGGAGGCCACCCCAGTGGCATGTACAGACCTCGATCGCCCGGAGTATCTGCGCGCGGTTCGACGGATCGACTAGAAACGCTAGGCGCAGCGGCCGCACACGATGCGTCGCGGCAATGGTGCGCTCCTCGGTTGAGCTCGACATAAGCGATAATCATCCTGCAGGATATGGGCCTATGGGTCCGCTCAGGCGCTGGTGGCCAGTTAGCATTGGTTGACCAATGTCAGCGACAAGCGCCCGCACGGCGACTAGAAGCCGCCTATAAGTCTACGATCCCACCTATCAAAGCGAAATCTGTCCTGTTTCTATAGGCACGCATTGGTTCGGCTTATATCCCGATGGGTGTATTCCCAAACGCGCCGTAACTACGGGGCTTTTGGCCTCTCGGAGTGGGGCCAGGGTACCAATGGGGTACCAAGTCACGGTGCGAGAGTTCGTTGCGGGTCTGGGTTCGCGATCTGCGCGCCCGATTCGCGCTGCGATCGAGGAAGACTATCCGGCGGCGGCGGCGCGTGGGCGCGGTCGACCTCAGACATGGAGGACACGGCGTCCTCGGATTGCTCGCTGTTGGCGATGTGCGCGATGGCGGTCACGATCTTCTCGATATCTTGTGGTTGAGCCGGTTGGGTGGCCATATATGAGCGCGTGGAGTCGTGGACCGTGGACGAAGATGCAACGGCCGTCGTCGGCGAGACCGTCGGGGAAGTCCGACCAAAAGACGACAACGGCTTGTACCCAGATGCGCTGGCCAGCCAGTTAGCCGCTCGATGTCTTCCTTGAGGTTCGCGGCGGCTGCCAGCACGCGTGGTCTGATGCGGTCAAGGCGCGTGTCAGCCTCTGGGTCCAATCGCCTGCGCAGGTGCGGCACTCCGTCGTGGAGTTCAACGATGCCTGCGAGGTTCTTGGTCTCGAGCAGGAACACCCCCGCGGGTCCGACGGCGATGTGGTCGTAGTTGCCGTAACGAGCCTGGACGTCGTGGACAATGGCCCATCCTGCCCGCGCGAGTGGAGCGAGCGCCTTTTCGGTCTTTCGCTCGCCTTCGGCGCCGTCGTGCCAGTTCTCGATGTAGCTGGGAGGAGTCTCGCGGAACGTGATCCAGACGCCGGTGAGGATTCCCGTGAGTGCGCCCGCACACCACGACAGATGATGCCCGTCGAGGAAGAGCACGGCGAGCCCACCGGCAATGAACGGGCCGAGTACCGCCGCCAGTATGGGGCGCAACTTCGATCGGTAGCGACGCAGACCTTGCCGGTAGCGCTGTTCGGCGTAAGCGCCGACCTTCGAGCCTTTCCTTCCGATGACCACGAGACTTCATCGGCAGGAGCACTCGGAGGGCTGGCAACCAGCCGGACCTAAATCCATGCATCTTTAGAAGACTTCATACCAGTAGGCATTGGCTCGTGGCCAAGATAGCGCGGTCGCCGCACATGCTTGAGCACCGTAACGGGCTCAAATAAGGCACGGTGTCGTCTAGGGGAGACGACCAGTCGATCCCTGTTGAGGGCCCTGATCTTCTGAGCGCTCCCTACCCTCAAGCGTCCACCTCCACCCATCCTGAACACGCTTCCCCATAGGGGAACCCGATCTGCTCATAGCGAACGCGGAGCCGGAACGGGAATTGGCCGGTGGCCTGGTGGAAGCGGTAGTTGAGCCGCAAGCGCCCGTTCTGGCCGGTGCGTGGTGTGCGGATCGGCTGCCACTCTCCGAGGTAGTAGATGAGCACTTCGACAACCACCCCGTGCGCAGGGATGACACCGAGCACTTGCCCTTCGAACTGGACGGTGCCGGTCGGGGTGGTGTGTCGTGGTGTGATCTGTAGTCGCAGCCCGGCGGTGACGTTCTCGACCATCTCTGTCTGCGTCGTGTACGGCCCGCTTTCAGAGGTCCGGTAGGCGAGGTCGATAAGCCGGGAGGGTCCGGCTGGCACGGTCGCGGTCAGCGACCCGTCCGAGCGGGTAACAGTGGACCCGATGAGCTGCATTTGGCTGTTGCCGGCGACTTGTTGCAGGATGGCGACGCGAACGTCCGGGATCGGCGCTCCGCTCCCGTCGAGCAGCCGGCTTGAGAGGCTGGACGGGCTGATCGGGGAGAGCACCTCGCCAGAGCCGGCGGGCAGTGGGTCGGCGGCGGCCGAGACGGCCAGGATGTCGGCGAAGAGCACGAGCAGGATCGCAGCGAGCAGGATGGTGACCAGCGCGGGGTGGGGTGCCGAGGGGCGCATCTGCAGAGACTCCTTGTGGTTCGGGGTCCGGGCCAGGGTTGGCCCGCTTGCCCCTATGTCGCTGCCAAGCGCGATATGACCCTCCCAATTTCGTGGAGGGGCCTTTACGGCTCGAACGGAGTGCCGCCCTGCTGTTTGACGACTGGCACGTTCGCCTGGTGCGATGCGGGCGGTGCTGCCGAGGTAGGAGAAGCCGCCTGGTGTGTGCTGTTCGCTCGGACGCGGCAACCGGTGCGACGACGGACGTGGCTTGGACGGCCTGCGTTGCACGGTATGCGCCACTGGAGCCGCCGGCGGGGCGACGTGCGAGTGGGAAGCCACCGGGCGTTGGGGG
>DATCDV010000055.1:0-37376 GCA_036510495.1 Solirubrobacteraceae bacterium | reverse complement strand
TTCCGTCGGTGGATCGTGTAGTCTGCCGCGCACTTCAGCGAGAGAGGCGTAGGGCCTGGAGATTGCTGGGGCTCAACTGAACAGGGAGGAGCGGGAGTATGCGAGTCGCGTTGCGGTCGTTGCTGGTCTGCGTCTTGGGGTTGTTGCTGGGCGGATCGTCGTTCGCGACATCTGCGTGGGCGGGCGAATCTGCTGCTGGGGAGGCGTCGCTCGGATCGTCGGTGATGAGCGATCCGCTGGTTGTTCCGGGTGTGCAGTCGCTCGATGGCGGTGAACAGGTTGTGGACGCGAGGGAAGCGCGGCGGTTCAGTCCTGCGGCGGTACAGGCTCGTGAAGAATCGCAGTCAAAGTATGCCGGTCTGAACGGTGTTGACGCAGCGAAGCTCGCCCAGGAAGTGTTCCCGGCCACGATCGAGGAAGCTGCGGGTGGGCCGCCGAAGCTCTCCTCCGGCGAAAATATCACGGGCTTTCCGGCGGTCAATATAGCGCAGGTGGAGCAGGCTGGCGGTGGGCGTAGTGTGGTCGAATCAAGTGCGCCGATTGCCGTCGAACGCTCTCCGGGCCAGCGGGCTCCGATCGATCTTGGCTTGAGCGAAGTTGGGGGAGCGTTTGAACCAAAGACGGCCCTGGCCAGGATTCGTGTGCCGAAGCGGCTGGGTGATGGTGTCGTGCTATCTGGTTCTGGCGTGTCCTTGACTCCCGTGGATGCTCAGGGTGTTGCTCTTGCTGGCTCTGAAGGATCGATCGAGGGAACTACCGTCTTCTATGCCAATACACTGACTGACGCGGACACGATGGTCAAGCCGACCACGTTTGGGTTCAATGTCGATACGCAGTTGCGGTCGGAAAACAGTCCGCAGCAATTGGATTACAAGGTGGGGTTGCCCCAAGGCGCTAGCTTGGTACAGGACAAAGAAGGAGGCAGTATACGAGTCGTAGACGCAGGGCAGACGCTAGCGACTATAGCTCCACCGGTGGCTCATGACGCCGAAGGAACAGCGGTCCCGGTGACTATGAGTGTGTCCGGCGATGTGTTGAGCGTCGCCCTACCGTCATTTGCAGCCTACAGGCTCCCGATCGAGGTTGATCCAACGGTCGAAGACGGGACATGGCAAAACGAATGGTATGGCGAAACATACTACAAAACCGAGTGGCATTTTGTTAAATATGGGGCTGGGCTTGGAGCGCCGGAACACCCCGAAGGCGGCAGTTGGACAGAGGGGATCTACTATGGTCACTGGTCAGGAGAATGGGGCGGGCTCTTCTATACCACACGGGGGGAATCACAGATCGTCCGCGCGGGAATGGAAGGTCATTGGAACGATACGGGGTCACATATACAAAACTATATGCTGCTCGAAACCGGCAAATCGCCTTACCTTGAGTCTTACGAACCGTTGCCGGAAGCGACCGAATCGAACAGTGGTGGCGATGTTTGTGCGCCAGCCCTAGGGTGTTCTAAAACTATTAATGGGGAAGCGCCAGCAGAAAATGGCAACACAGCGGGCTACAAGCAGCTCGCATACGGCAATGGTGAAGGTCACGGCGGCGAAAACACAGTCACGAACGCCTACGTCAATATCACCCAAGAAAAAGGGCCAGAACTGGAATTCAACAAAACGAGCACAACGATCTATAATGCGCTTACTAAAGAAAATCTTCCTAACGTACTTTACGGGAGCGGAAGTTGGCTAGGTCCTCATGCCGGTGCGTTTGAAGTTCGTGCGAAGGATCCAGGTCTGGGAATATCCACCTACCGCGTTCTTGGACCCGAACTTCAATGGGGCGACGTAGAGTATTATCGTGCACTCGGCGACTGCGTCGGTATTCAATGTCCGGAATATAATTATCAGGGTTATACATATAGGACGGGAATGCCGGATGGACTCTCGCATTTTGAAGCTTTTGTCCAAGATAGTGCGAGCCTTTATGCTCAAATTCCTTCCCAAACGATCAAGGTTGACGCCACTCCTCCACACAGCCTGAAAATAGTTGGTTTCCAGAATGGTAACGAATTGCCGATGGGCGAAACTCATCTTAAAGCTGAAGCTACAGATGGGGAGGGCACTACGAAGAGTTCCGGGATCAAGTCGATCAAGGTAAGCGTAGACGGAAATGAAGTCGTCAGCTCGACGGCTACCTGTCCGGAAGGGCCGTGCACGACAAACACAGAATTCACATTGATCGCCCGCGATTACACCAGCGGACAACACACGATGGTTGTAACAGCGACTGACAACGCTAATAACGTTGCGCAGGAAGAATTTAATTTCAGGGTAGGGGGAGCCAACCCCGTGTCTGTAGGCCCCGGATCGGTTGATCCGAGCGATGGACAGTTCACATTGAATGCGACTGACGTTTCGCTTGGTGGTACCAGTGGCGTGTCACGGACATATCAGTCGCGTAGCCTCACCTCGGGTGCAGAAGGACCGTTGGGTCCACAATGGACAATCAGCACCGGCGGCGGCGAGGGGCTCACCGTAGTCGTGAGCGGAAGCGCCGTGCTGAATGCTGCCAACGGCGCCAACGCTATCTTTACGCGAAATGAAAAAGGCGAATTTGAATCTCCCAGTGGAGATAGTAACCTAAAGCTCGAATCAAAAGAAAAAGTGCCCGGTAAAGGAATAACGGAATACATCCTGAACGCTCAGACGACCGGCGCCAAAACCAAGTTCGAACAGCCCGCTGCAGCTCAAAACACAACTCCTGTGTTTTTGAATCAATTTGGAGCCGAAGCAGGTCAGCTAAAGCATCCGCTAAGCGACGCGGTGGACTCGTCTGGGAACGTGTGGGTTACGAGTAACGAAAGCGATCTCGTCGAGAAGTTTTCGCCAACAGGTGTCCTGAAGGCGACCTATGGTTCTCAAGGCACAGGGGAAAAGCAATTCATCGGCCCGTGGGGTATCGCGATCGATCCACGTAACAATAATGTGTACGTAAGCGATCAAGCGAACAACCGTGTCGAGGAGCTCTCATCGACCGGCGCATTCATCAAGATGTTCGGTTGGGGTGTAGGCAAAGCAGCGAAAGCCGAATTCGAAATCTGCACAACAGAATGCAAAGCCGGTACGGCCGGTACTGGTAACGGACAGTTCTCTGTTATGGCCGGACTTGCCGTAGACGCAAGCGGCAACGTGTGGGTAGCGGACTTCGGCAACAACCGTGTCCAAGAGTTCAACGAAAAAGGCGAATACGCTAGGAAGTTTGGTACGGTCGGAAAAGGCGCCGAACAGTTCGAAGGTCCTCTAAATATTGCGGTGTACGGTAGCGATCTCTATATCACGGATTATCACAACAACAGAGTTCAAGAGTTCACTACCAGCGGCGCACACGTCAAAGTGTTCGGGGAAGCAGGCAGCGAAAACGGCAAGTTCTCCAACCCCTACGGAATAGCTGTTGATCCTCGGAACGGCAACGTATACGTAGTTGACTCGGCAAACCACAGGGTGCAACAGTTCTCTTCCGCCGGATCATTCACCACAAAGTTTGGCTCCTCCGGTACCGGTAGTGGCCAGTTCACGACGCCTACCGGTATAGCCATTGGTTTATCAGGCGGGATCTACGTCGTGGACAACGGCACAAATAGCCTCGATGCATGGGAGCGCCCGCTATGGTTGCCGACTGAAACTGGCGGTGCGCTGGCGGCAAGCGCAACCACATACGCATACACTTCGGTTGAATCTGAAGGTCAAACCGTGATGCAACCAACAGAAGCGCTAGCGCCCATACCCGCTGGTGTGTCGTCCTGCTCGCCACTGGTGGCTGGCTGCCGATCGCTGACGTTCGAATACGGCAAAGAAACGACGGCCAAAAGCGAAAAGCAAAGTGAATGGGGCAACTACAAGGGGCGTCTGGAAAAGGTCTGGTTCCACGGGTATAGCCCGTCCGCGAAAGAAATGATCAAAAGCGAAGTCGGACGCTACGAATATGACAGCAAGGGGCGTTTGCGCGCGGAGTGGGATCCGCGTCTGGAACATGCCCTGAAGACAACCTACGGTTATGACGCTGAAGGTCACGTCACGGCCGTGACTCCACCGGGTCAGGAGTCGTGGGTCTTCACGTACGGCACGATCGCGGGGGACGCCAATGAAGGCAGGCTGCTCAAGGTGACTCGCGCGCCAGCGTCCGCGTCGTTGTGGAACGGCGAACTACCGTCGAACAGCGCAGTGCCTGTCCTGTCCGGCACGACCGTCGTGGGCGTGAAGATGGGCGTCTCCAACGGTACTTGGAGCAACAGTCCCGTCGCGTACTCCTACCAGTGGAAGGACTGCAACTCCTCCGGTGGGGAATGCGTTCCGATACTCGGCGCGACGAATGCGAACTACACGCTGCAGTCCAGCGACGTGGGACACAAGATCGTGGCGCAAGTGCGGGCCACCAGTGGTGGGGGCACTGTCGCTGCGGTGACCGTTGCAAGCGCCTTGGTCACGAGTACCGGAACGAAAACGCAGGGCACCGTCTACTCGCCCGGAGCAGGATCGACCGTCGAGTATGGGGTGGGCCTGTCCGGGACTGGTCTACCGACGCTGACCAAAGCAGAAGTCGAAAAGTGGGGACAAAAAGACATCCCGGTCGAAGGCAGCGCCATCTTCCCGCCAGATGAACCACAGGGTTGGCCCGCCAGTGCCTACACCCGCGCGACTATCCACTACTGGGACAGTCACGGCAGGTCAGTCAACACGGCGGTTCCGACTAAAGGCATCTCCACAAGCGAATACAACGAAGCGAGCGAGGTCACGAGGACCCTGAGCGCGGACAATCGTGCGGTAGCGCTCAAAGAAGGGTGCGTGTCGGAGTCCAAAAAAGAATGCCGATCGGCGGAAGTCTCAGAAAAGCTTGACACCGAAACTGAATACAACCCAGAAGAAACCGAGATCCTCAAGGTGGTGGGTCCCGAACACGAGATCAAGCTCTCCACGGGATCGGAAGTCGAGGCACGCGAGATTACACACGACTATTACGACGAAGACGCCAAACAGGCCGAAGAAAAGAACAAAGAAGAATACAACCTGTTGACGAAGACCGCCGACGGTGCGTTGCTCTCTGATGGTGAAGAAAAGGACGTCCGGACCACCATTGACTCCTATAACGGGCAGGAAGATCTTGGGTGGATGCTACGTCAAGCGACCTCCACGGCGATCGAACCGGCGAGCTCGGACTTGGTGCATGCGACCGTCTACAACAAAACCACAGGTGACGTTGTCGAAACAAAGGCGCCCGAGGGTACGTCAGAAACGGTTTATCCACTAGCGTACACCGGAAAGTTCGGTTCGGAAGGAACCGGGAAAGGACAGTTCAATCATCCCCTCGATATAGCCCTTAATACCGCTGGCGACATTTGGGTAGATGATAGGAACAACGATCGCATGGAGGAGTTCTCCTCCACAGGGACCTTTATCGCCGAATACGGTTCGAAAGGTTCAGGTAACGATCAGTTCTCAAACCCGTGGGCATTGGCGATTAGCCAAGGCAGCGGAGATGTCTATGTTGCCGATACAGGCAACAATCGCATTGAGGATCTCGGCCCCTCAGGTGAATTCGTGCGGGTGTTTGGTACCGAAGGCGCTGGGAAGCTAGAAGAACCGGAAGGAGTGACCGTGGACTCCTCGGGCGACGTGTGGGTATCGGACTCAGATCACAACCGTATCGTCGAGTTCTCATCTACCGGCGTCTTCATGCGCGAATTCGGTACTCACGGGACGGGCAACGGTCAGTTGGAGAATCCCGAGGGCCTCGTGATCTCCGAAGGAAGTCTCTATGTTGCGGACTTGGGCAACGATCGTATCGAGCAGTTCTCGCTCACCGGCACCTACCTAAACCAGTTCGGTAGTAAAGGCTCAGGGCCCGGACAGTTGAACGAGCCCGTTGGGGTAGCCACCAACCCAACCAGCGGAGACCTCTTCGTCTCCGACAGAGGGAACCATCGCGTAGAGGAGTTCAGCCCCGCCGGAAAGTATCTGACAGCATGGTCAACATGGAGTGAGACACACGAAATCTCCTCCCCCATGGGACTCACGATCAGTCCAGTCGGCAAGCTCTACGTCGCCGACGAAGAAAGCGCCATGATCACTGAGTGGCTGCCACCAGAAGCCGGAGGCGCACACCTAAACTACGGATCGACGTTCGGCTCAAAAGGATCCGGTAACGGTCAGTTCGCATACCCGGTCATGTCAGCCATCGACGGTCACGGGAACATCTGGGTCACCGACTACGGCAACCACCGCATCGAGGAGTTCTCCTCGGCAGGCACCTTCATCGCAGCCTACGGCAAATACGGTTCAGGCAACGGCGAATTCGAGGACCCGCAAGGAATCGACATAAACCAAAGCACAAGCGACGTCTACGTAGCCGACGCCGGCAACAATCGTATCGAGGAGCTCTCCTCGACCGGCGAATTCATCCGCGCGCTCGGCACCTCAGGAAGCGGCGAACTAGACGACCCCGAGGGAGTCAAGATCGACTCCTCCGGTAACGTGTGGGTGGCCGACACCGACCACAACCGCATCGTCGAGTTCTCCTCCACAGGAACATACATCGCGACTTATGGCAAAAGGGGTTCAGGGAGCAGCGAATTTGATGAGCCGACCGACATCGCGTTCTCCGGCTCAAACCTCTATGTCACCGATAGCGGCAATCACCGCGTACAAGAGTTCTCAGACACTGGCACCTATATCAGCCAGTTCGGAACAGAAGGCGGTGGCAGCGGCGAATTCTACACGCCAGAAGGAATCGCGGCAGACTCCGCGGGCGACCTCTATGTCGTCGACGGACCCAGCGGTCGCGTACAAGAGTTCTCGGCAGCCGGTGTCTTCCGTGCAAGTTTCGCCACCAAAGGTAGCGGCGAAGGACAACTCAACGAACCCTCAGGCATCTCCATCAACGCCGCCGGAGATATGTACATAGACGACACGGGCGAAAACCGCGTCGAGGAGTGGACCCCCGCAAACCAAGCCGCACACGACACCCAAACCATCTACTACACCACCGAAACAAACCCAACCTACCCCAATTGCGGCAAACACCCCGAATGGGCGAACCTCGTGTGTCAAACACAGCTCGCAGCGCAACCAGAGAGTGGACTCCCGGAACTACCAGTCACGACCATGACCTACAATACGTGGGACGAGATCGAAAAGACCGAAGAAGCATTCGGCACCGGAGCCAAAACCGTAACGCGAACAAAGACACAGACCTACGACCCGGCCGGCCGCGCGCTAACCAGCGAAGAGACCGCCTCTCCCGCAACGGACACGTCACTGCCCAAGGTCACAAACGAATACAACAGCACCACCGGCCTACTCGAAAAGCAATCTACCCCCGAAGGAACGATTACAAGCAAATACAACAAGCTCGGTCAAGTGACCGAATATGCCGACGCGAGCGGAAACGTTGCGAAATACACCTACGAAGAAGGCAGCGACGGAAGGCTGTTGGAAGTCAGTGAAGGCAAGGGCAAAGAAGCCGAAAGCGACCAGACCTACTCTTACGACCCAACAACCGGCTTCCTTACAAAACTGGTCGACTCCGCCGCCGGTACGTTCACGGCGGCGTACGATCTCGAAGGAAAACTCATTAGCGAGGTCTATCCGAATAAAATGACTGCGACCTATACGATTAACCAGGTCGGACAGGCTACAGGGTTGGTCTACGAAAAGAATGCGCACTGCGCTTCAACATGCCCTGAAATCTGGTTCAGCGACAGCGTTTCCCCATCGATCCATGGCGAATCACTCCAGCAGACCAGCACACTGTCGAAAGAGAGCTACGCTTATGACAATGCCGGACGGCTTTTGGAAACACAGGAAACGCCAGCGGGTAAAGGCTGTACGACCCGCGTGTACGCCTACGACGAAGAATCGAACCGCACGAGCCTAACAACGCGCGAACCAGGCACAGAAGGCAAATGCGCAACCGAAGGCGGCACCGTCGAACGACACACCTATGACGAAGCCAACCGTCTCACAGACGAAAAAGTCACCTACGAAACGTTCGGAAACATCACGAAACTACCCGCAACGGATGCGGGCGGGCACGAACTAACGAGCTCATACTATATCGACGGCCAGGTAGCCGGCCAGGAACAGAATAAGGAGCTGATCGGCTACAAGTACGATCCAGCCGGGAGAACCACAGAAACCGCCTCAGAAAACACAGAAATCAAAGCCAAAACGACCCTCGTCTCCCACTACGCTGGTACCGGTAGTGCACTCACGTGGACCAGCGAAGGCACCGAAAAATGGGTTCGCAACATCCCAGGAATAGACGGCAGCCTTGCCGCGATCCAAGAAAGTGGCGGAGCTGTAGCTCTAGAGATCCATGATCTTCAAGGTGATATCGTCGGCAAGGCAGCCGTCAGCGAAACGGAAACCAAACTGATCTCCACCTACAACAGCACCGAATTCGGAGTGCCCACTACCAGTAACCCACCCAAGTACTCGTGGCTAGGTGCCGATGGAGTAGCAAGCGAACTGACGGCCAGCGGCGTAAGTACCCAAAACGGCTCGTCGTACGTGCCCGAGATCGGTAGACCGCTACAGACCGGACCCATCGCCTCCCCGGGCTCATTCCCGAACGGCACAGCAAGCGTCGGTATCGTCAACGCGCCATATCTCGGGGCGGCTACCGGCCAACTCATGAATATAGCCATACAAGGAAATGCCGAACGCGAAGAAGCAAAGAAGCGGGAAGCAGACGAAAAAGCGGAATCCGAAGAACCTCTCGCTAGCGAAGGGCCAGAACCGGAAGAAGGCGGGGCAACTTGTGATGAAGAAATCGAAGGGTGCGGCCCTGATCCTCAACATGGAGATAATACGCATGTGTGTCACATCTGGGCGAGTTGGGGAGTAAACCTATTTAATAATGACATTACGGTATACGGACGCTATGAATGCGAATATGAAACGTACTTTGAATTGCAGATTGCATTGCAGCTTGTAGAATACGGTGGACTCGAAGGTGGTATTTATAATACGGAACATACCGCGAGCAAGGATTTCCCGCACGAAAGTGAAGGAGTGCTTAGCAAAGACTGGGAATGCCAACAAGGTAAGTCGTATAGGGCTTGGGTCTTTGGCCGGTTTTGGTATAAGGGAGGTGGTACGGTATGGGATGCGACGGCCCTCGATGGTAGACTGGTGCAATGTAGTGGACATTTCGATGGCCCTGGTCCTGAATGATCTTTCGATGGACGAGGGTATCTGGACAAGGTGATTATGGTGCGTAATAAGTCATTTAGAGATGGACTGTGGCGTCGACACCGAGCGTGTTATGTGAGGCCTGATCGGGTCGCACCTATTCTCGCGGCAGCTATTTGCGTCTTTGTGGTGTCGTCGTGCTCCGCGAGTTCGGCACTGATCGTCAGGGTAATACCAAATGGAGAGGTGGCGCTGGTACCGCGAGTTAGCGCGGGTTGGGCCGGTTGGTGTATGGCTGTCGTTGACAAAGGCTCGAGTTCGTGCGGCAGCAATCGCGCAGTGAACCCTATCTTTTCTGAAAGCTGGTCCGCGGAAGGGGGGGCGACTCGGGGCGCGGCTTTGACCACGAGTGAAGTAATGACAGTCTCCGTGGATGGTAGTCGGCCCGTACCTACACGAGAGACTTCGGCGGTAGCGGGTGTCGTTGGCCTACGATCTGTGATCGTGGAAATACAGAGCAAAAAGATTCGTGTAGACGACAATAGTGCGTATCCTCATTTTACGCCGTTGAACGCAAGCGGATCGGTTATCCGACGGTCTACGACGATAGGCCCCCCGTTGGGAGTCAGTGTGCCGGTCCGTCGTTGGCAACAACCGCAACATGCGCCGACTGGTGTCTGTGAACTCAGAACAAATTGGCCTGGTGTTTCGGCCCGATGGGGGAAGGTGACCATCGAGGTGAAGGAATCATATCCAGGCCTGATTGGCCGCCCGTTTCTGTCGTGTGCGAGCACCGAGTATTTCCGTGAACAACAGCCGGTTGAGGCTGGCATCCTGTTGGATGCTTCACATCCCGGTACCGAACCGCCTCCGCTCCCGGCCATGAAGGCGGTGTCGGGTCACCCCGGAATTTTCCAAGCACAGGGAGAGTCAGGAGAAGGACAGCTGCTCGCACGTCGCGTACCAGACGCGTGGCTTGTTGTAGAAGAAGGGGGAAGTACGTTCGACGAACGCCTAGCCTTGCTTGAACACCTACGGGCGAGGGTTGCCGTGTAGGTAGCGCCGTCCGTGAATGCGCCTCGGTGTCTGTGGATTGGTTCGTGCGCGGTTCTAGGGTCCCAACGGTCCGCCGTCGGGTCTGTCCGGATCTTGGAAAGTTTTTCGACAAAAACTTTTGACGAGTACGTTCTTTTAACTGCCGTGTCTATAGTTAATTTCACACTACAAACACAGCTCCCGTCAGCGGCGCGAGCCGACACCAACGATCAGACATTCCCAAAGTCTCCCCCGTGGATTGGATAGGTCACATCGGCGGGACTCTACATCCAGAACAAGTGACTTGTGTGGTTCGGCACCAGGCGATGCCTACTGCGCGGCAACGCACGGGGCCTCGGAGTGATCCAGCCCTATGGCCGCTGGTGTGAACGTGTCGGATTATTCTCGTGTCATGCAAGCGCCTCTTTTGGTCGCCGTCGCGCAGCCACGGTGTGCAGCGAAGGATATGCATAGCAACGCGCGGGCACATGCCGAGCTGATCCGCAGGGTGCGAGCGCGGGTTGTGATCTTCCCTGAGCTGTCGCTGACTGGCTATGAGCTTGATGCAGATCCGATCGCGCTCGACGATTGCGTTCTGGACATCGTCGTCCGGGCCTGTGAGGAAACGCAGAGCGTCGCGCTTGTGGGAGCGCCCATCCGCGGCTCGGGATCCGGGGCTTACATCGGTTTGCTGCACGTCAGCGCGACGGGCGTCACCGTCGCTTACCGAAAGTGCTTTCTCGGTGGCGAGGAGCCCGCCCACTTATGTGGACTGGATATTAGAACCCATCGAAGAAAAGAACCGGATTGTTGCTTGGGGGGTGGAAACGTGTTACGGAGCGAGCTACAAGCGGAAAAATTCGGTACACTGGACCTTCCCGTATTGTCACGTGCCGTCGGTTTGATAGGGGGTGTGTGCGTTTGATTGGGGACGCTGGACACGGGGACGGATCGGGCGGCGAGGATGGGGTGGAGCGATTGGTAGCCGCCCTTTGTTCGCGTCTGGCAGAGGTTCTTCCGCAGGACCGGTTCGAAGTCACGGTGGAACACCGCCAGGCAGTCCGGATTCGCGGCGTCGGCTCACGCCGCGGTGATGTCCACTGGCTATCGCCAATGCCTTTGTGGCGGTCCCGGGCGCCTGTTGAGCACCGACTACAACTGTTTCTTGAGGCGGCGAGCAGCGGATTGCAGAGATTTGTTTCGCGACACGATGGACCGTGGCCGAGCGTGACGGCCAAGTCAAAAGTATCTATTGGACAGGAAAGTATCCTCATATGGTGGGGTGGCGAGAGCGAGACGGACGCCGTCGTTGCTCTCCGACCAATCCTGCGTAGAGAGATCGGGGTGTAAGTGTTATATGGGGCCGGTAGCGACATCGACAGATGGTGAGTTGTGACTAGCCGGGGCGATGGGCGCCTCCGCAAAGCAGGCCGCCGCGCATTCATGGTAGTCGTCTTGAGTGTGACCCTTCTGCCTGGTGTGCTATCGGCTTGCGGCGAAGCCAGGTCGCGATCCGTACGTTTCGGTGCGTACGTGAGTCAGCTATGTGAAGCGATAGGACCGTTTGAGTTGGATGGCCAAAGGCTTGGAAGGATAATCGGTAAGTACGGTGTTAACGTGAAGTCCCGTAGGGGTGAGGAGGGGCTGAATAGCACGTTGACCGCGATGAGCGTCGCTGCCCGGCATGTCGTGACGACACTAGAAACGGTGGGTGCTCCCGACATCGACCATGGGCGAACGTTCGCTGTGGCGATGGTGCTGACATTCGATGAGATTGAGAAAGCCGATGAGGTTTGGGGCTCCAAACTGCGCGGTGGGGATTGGGCTTGGCCCTCCGCATCTCGTATGAGGAGGCAGGACCTGCGGGCGTCTGTTGAGGCACTCTTGCTGTTCGGTAGAGAGTTCGAACGCTTGCCTCCTACCCGAGAACGCCAACAGGCGATGGCAGGCAGCCCAGTGTGCCGATGGGTGTTCGGCGACGTCCGTGGTGAGCCCACGGCGAGCGACGTAAGAACCACACAGTAGAGTACTGGTCCCCCGTCAACGGTAGGGCACGAGCCGGGTCTCGATGATTGCGGCGCAGAGCAGCATAATCACAATGAGAGCTACGGTCATAATGCGTTCGTGCTGATTGATCCGTCGTCCTCGATCGGTGGTCCATCCAGCTGCCCCCAAAGCAAGCCCGGCCCACTCCAGAGGCAAGTGTGGAAGGAACGCCAGGACCCGAACCCCATACCCGCCAACGGCCCCACCAACAAGCAGCCCCGACACAAGCAAGTTGGCCATCACGGCCCCATCAGCCAGCAGGCGAGTGGCCCGTCGCCGCTGAGCGTCGAGGAGCCCAAGCGTGAGCGGCCAAACGCTGCGGAGCGTGTTGTTAGCGGCGATCGACAGCACGCCAGCAAGGTTGGGCGGCGGATTGTGTGCCGCCGTGAGCGTGAGCGGCAACAGTCCCCGCGCAAGCGATGGCCCACCGGGCACAACCAGGACCAGGACGCAGCCGCCGAGGGTGAACGCCCACAGGAGCGCGTAGACGCGGACCCACGCGTGCCACGCCTCGCGCACGAACGAGGAACGCGCTGCGGGCGGTACGCGAGTCAGCTCTGCGCCAACCACTGGGAAACAGCCCACCCATCATCGGTAGAAGCGAGCTGCGCAAGCGTGACATGGAACCCGGGCGCGAGCCCTTCGTATTCCCCACCCCCGACAGTCCGTTCGCGAGTAACAACGACCCACCACCCGCCATGAGCAAGGTCCGGCGCGACGGACAGCACTTCTCCACTGTTGGCGATCCGCGCCCGAGCAAGCGTGGTGTCGGTGTGTGTAGCGACCGCGGCCTGCTGCTCCGCGAGTCGTGCGGCCCCGACGGAGATTGATGCAAGCGAGAGCTGGTCCTCCGCAAGCGTTTGGTACGTCCAGTTGGCATAGCGGTTTGCGCATTGAAGGATCGCTTGTCGGGGCGTGCGCTGTGTCTGCTCAGGCGCCTGCGCGCCGGCCTGTCGAGGGCTGGCCGTATAAGGGTTGCTGCAACCGGTCAGCCCAAGAACGATGACGACTCCAAAGAGCGCCACGAGAGCAAGATGGCGGGGTCTCAAAGTGATCGTCCTCATAGTCCGGCTGGTGTCGTACGGTCCAGCTGGCCCACCCGGGGACGGATGGGTAGACGCGCCAGCGGGCGCCGGGCTTACCGGAGTTCGGCCCGGTGTCATATTCGGGGCGCTTCAAAGGTGCCAAAACGAAGTCCGCCGACGTACATAAACGCGTGTGCGGAGTTGGCGTAGATCGTGACGTAGCGTCCGGGTCCGGGCAGCCCGTAGGAGGCAAGCCCCGTCGAGTCAAGCGCGGAGGCGCCGAGAACCCCACCAGCGTGCAGCACATATGACATTGCCGATGAGCAGTCGTAGGCAGGCTGCAGCGTGTCCAGGGAGGGTCCGTGTCCACCCTCGTAGAGATAGGCGGTCCCGTAAAGCCGGTTGCCGGCAGCGACCATGTCCTTGACGGCGGCGGGTGCTTCGCGCCCGGCCGCGGCAAGCCCGCTCGGCAAGATCGTTGTGTTGTCCCGGCCCTTGCCCGTAGCCGATATCGCGCTTGTAGAGCACCTCCTGGCGCACGCCGTTGGTGACGCGCAGCCCTGTCATGTAGGGGAGGTTGTCGAGCGCGTTGGCGTCGGCGAATGTGAACGTCCCATGGTTGGCGGGATTGGTCGAGAGCACCGACAACTCGGCGTAGCTGTCCGGGTGGTCGGGGAGATATGACTCGCTGGGGTCGGGGATCGACCCGTACTCCCCGGAGGTGGGATCTTCCGGTCCGCCGTAACGGGTGGCGCCCACTTCATACCAGTGCCCTGATTGCAACCGCAGGGGTTGAGCGAACAGGCCGGCGGCTACGTGCCCGCCGCCGGCGGGCTGCTCGACTTCTCCACTGGTCGTGCAGGCTTGTGCGGATTGGGAGAGCACCGAGACCGCACCACCAACGACCAGCACGGGGGTGAACACGACCAGCAGCGCGGCGACCGAGACTACTGTGCGCAGCGTCTTGCTGCGCAAGACGGCGATAACGGCGGCCGCAGTCATCGGACCGCCCTCGTGTGCTCGTCTTGCTGGGCGTGCCAGTCGGGTGAGGCGAGTAGCCGCAGTGCCTCCCAGGGGTCTCCGCCGGCGTCGCGTAGCGCCCGCCTGCGTACCGGCTCGTCGCGTACGGGGTCGGATGTCGCGATCCAGTACTCGAGGTCTGAAACACGGATCGAGATCGTCCCGCTCCCGCGTGACCCGTTGGTGAGGAACGCGGTCGCGTACTCCGCTTGACGGTCCGCAGCGAGCTGATTGCCGCGACTTGCTCGTCGGTGAGCCCGAACGCGTTCTTCATGGTGTCAGCTCCGTAACGTCCTGATGGGTGAACAGCCGCATCGAGGCGTTCTTGAGCAGCGCACGCCCGTACTCGTTGTCGAAGTCGGAGAGCTGTTGTGAGATCCCGATAAGCCAAAGCGCGAGGTGGCGAGAACGACGGACGAGCTCGTTGAACCAGTGGCCAGTGGAGGGGTGTCGATCAGGATATCGCCGAGGTTGAGGCGGAATTGGCCGATGCCGAGAGACGGGTACGCGGGCCTACGAGCAAGGCGGCGAGGTAGAGCACCGGCGGCGAGAGCGCGAAGGGATCAAGCAACGGCTACGGAAGCTGTTGGCCGATCACGACGAGCTTGGTTATGTGTTTGCGCAAGAGGGAACCGAACGGACTCCCGACACCGCCTCAGCGCATGTCCTCCACGCAGCGTAAGTTTGGCAGCTCGGGTCCGCTTAGCTGGGTCCCACGCAAATCGCGTCCCGAAACGTGTCCCGAACTGCGCAAATATGAGGCCACTTCAGGACATTTTCTGAGGCCGTAAATGGCTTAGGTAAGCCAAAATGGTGGTCTTGGGCCAAACTTTCAAACCGCAGGCCGCGGGTTCGATTCCCGCCGGGCGCACTAAGTTTCCGCCACCGCCTTGCCCGCGATCTCCGCTCCCGCAAACGGCGTGATCGCGATGTACATCACGTAGTCCACGAGCTCGGTCAGACGTTGCGTGCGTCCTTGCAGGATGTAGTCGTGCAACAGCTCGAATATGCCGCCCACGGACGCTTCGCGCATCACCGGTGGGGGCATGTTCGGATAGGTGTCGTCCGGGCCGATGTCCAGCAGCTCTATGTAGGAGAAGTTGGCCTCGTTCACGCGGCCCGTGAGGTGCGGGTAGGCGATCAGGATGTCCACGCACGCGAGCCTCGCGATGGATGGCTCGGATGCCAGGAACTCGAGCAAGGCGCCCAGCCCGAGCCGCACGTTCCGTGCCCACGACAGTTTCAAATCCAGCGACCTGTTGATTGCCGCCGTCGCCTTGGCGTGTCCCATCTCGAACGTCGCCACAAACGCCTCCTCCTTGTTCTCGAAGTGCTCGTAGAACGTTTGCAGGGAGATGGCCGCTTCGGAGACGATCTCCTCGAGGCTGAGGGCGGGATAGCCCTTCGCGGCAGTCAGGTTCGCCACAGCGTCGAAGATCCGTTCGCGCTGGTTGTGCGCGACGAAGCCCTTCGGCAGGCTGTGCTCTCCGCGCGGTAGACCCCGGGCTGCCCAGCTTGGGGATGGCGAGAGCGTCCCCGGTGCTCGGCCTCCCTGCAAATGTCCGTGGCGCCGCGGCCGCGGCCGGTCAGGGATATTTGCAGGGGTCGGATAGAAGGAGATGATCCACGCAACGATGTCCGGCGTCAGCTTTTGGAGCTCGAGCTTTAGCGAGCGGCTTGAGCGTGCGCGCCGCACGCGCGAGTAGAGGATCGTCCGCAGCGCTCCGACGATCGCCCGCGCCACCGGTGTCGGAATTGAGCCCTCTCCGGGGGCCTGCTCGAACACGCCGGTGAAGAAAGCGGTGAGCAGTTCGGCGTCGCGAGCCCATCGTTCGATGCCGACCGGTCCCGCCGCGCCCATCTCCACGGACACGAGCCGTGCGGCGTCGGGGCGGTCGCTCGAGGCTTCGAACAGGGCTCGCACGATTGCCTCGATCTGGTCAGTCCATTCGTCCTTGGGGTCATACGCATGGACGATCCTCGCCGTCAGGCGCCCGATCAGTGCGTCGTATGTGGCCAGCAGGCACTCCTCCTTGTTCTCGAAGTGCTCGTAGAAGCTGCGCCGCGACACACCCGCGTTCGCCACCAGGTCGGAGATTGTGGTGGCCACGAAGCCGCGCTCGTTGACTGCCTTGATGGTCGCCTCGAACAGGCGCTCGCGCTGGTCGGCCGCAACCTCCTCGGGTGGCAGCGCCTGTGGGCCACGCGGGAGACCCCGCTCGCGGGCTTTGACTGGTCGGGCCCTCTGCGCCATCTCTATACCTTAGCTCTTGACAAGCTGCGTAAAGGATGATTTATTTGTTTTCTTAACGGATGTCTCCAACTCACTGGGAGGTCACTGACGTGGGCGACATCAACGTCTTGAACCCATTGCAAACAGTAGTTCCAGCATGTGGTCAAGTCCGGTTCTGCGACTCGGGGGATGACGCAAGTGCGCCTTTTCCGCAGAGCTTTAACTTGGCTACTTCTGTAGGTCCCGTACTATTAGTTGTTCGTTACGGCAAATACCAGAGATGGGCGTTGGACGACTTGTCACATCGTTCAAGCGCTCAATGGTGGCTCCACAGGCCCTTCGAGCGCGGCTCGAGCGCCTCGCTTGGAGTTATTAACGCGCGGGTAGTCGAAAGGCGTCACTTCGTCTCGAGGGGGCTGATCGACGCCACGCGCCTTCATCGGGAAGGTTGGATCGACACGGAGGTTGGATTGACATGAGAGGACTTGCCTGCGAGCGGAAGCTGATGGTCCGCGCGCTCCATCCCCGCTGGCCGTACCGGCGCTCGCACTGCCGTCACGATCTGCACTGGTTGGTGCGTGTGCGGCCCCGGCGGCGCTGGTGCCCACATGGCCGGCGCCATTCGGTTGCCGGATTTCCCCCACGACGGCGACGTCCTTACGTCGGCTAGGATCGCAACATATGGCGGTGGTCCCTGACTTGAGCAGTTCGCGCACGTGTGCGCTGCCCGATGGGGAGAGTGAGATTCGCAAGCTGTCGATAGACACAGTTCGTGGCTTGGCGATGGACGCGGTTCAAAAGGCCAACGCCGGGCACCCCGGAACCGCGATGGCGCTCGCGCCGCTCGGCTACACGCTCTACAGGCACGTTCTGGCGCTCAACCCGGCGGACACCGGCTGGCGCGACCGCGACCGGTTCGTACTCAGTGCCGGCCATGCCTGCGTACTGCAATATGCACTCACTCATCTCTGTGGCTTCGATCTGGCGATCGAGGATCTGCAGAGCTTCCGCCAGTGGGGCTCGCGCACGCCCGGACACCCCGAGCGCGGCCATGTCCCCGGTGTAGAGGTGACCACCGGGCCGCTCGGCCAAGGCGTTGCCAACTCGGTGGGCATGGCGATGGCCGAGCGCTTCCTCGCCGAGCGCTTCAACCGGCCGGGGTATGAGCTCGTGGATCACCACACCTACGCGATCTGCTCCGACGGCGACATGATGGAGGGCGTCAGCCAGGAAGCGGCTTCGATCGCGGGCCATTTCGGCCTCGGCAAGCTGATCGTCTGCTACGACGACAACCGCATCACGATCGACGGCACCACGTCGATCTCCTTCGACACGGAGAACCACGTCGCGCGTATGCACGCCGACGGCTGGCACGTGCAACGGGTGGAGGACTCCGAGGACGTGCACGCGCTCCACGACGCGCTGCACGCCGCCCGCGCCGAAACCGAGCGTCCCTCGTTCATCTCGGTGCGCTCGCACATCGCCTACCCGGCGCCCAACGCCGTCGATACGGCCAAAGCACATGGAGCGCCGCTCGGCGAGGATGAGGTGCGCGCGACCAAGGAAGCGATGGGCTTCGACCCCGAGCTCACTTTCCACGTCGATCCCCGCGTGTACGAGCACATGAGCCTGCGCGACTCCGGCGCCGTCGCACAACAGGCGTGGGAGCAGTGCGCGCACGCTTGGGGCGAGCGCTACCCACAGCTGGTCGATGAGTGGGAGCGGGCCTGGGCGGGCCGTTTGCACGATGGTTGGCGTGAGGCCCTGCCGAGCTTCCCCGCCGGGGAGCAGATCGCCACTCGCTCAGCCGGCGCCAAGGTGATGGCAGCCCTCAACTCCTTTGCCCCCACGATGGCGGGCGGCGCGGCCGACCTGGTGGAGTCCACCAAGACCGTGTTCGACGGTGCCGGCGAGTACTCGCGCGTGCACGTCGGGCGCAACATCCCATTCGGCATACGCGAGCACGCGATGGGCGCGATCGTCAACGGTCTTGCCGCCCACGGCGCGATGGTCAAGCCATATGGCTCGACTTTTCTGGTGTTCTCGGACTACATGCGTGCGAGCGTGCGCCTCTCCGCCCTGATGGAGCTGCCGGTCCTATGGGTGTGGACGCACGACTCGGTTGGCCTCGGCGAGGACGGTCCCACCCATCAGCCGGTTGAGCACTACGCGGCGCTGCGCGCGATTCCCCACCTGTGGGTGATGCGCCCCGCCGATGCCAACGAGACAGCGCTGGCCTGGCGGATCGCTCTGGAGCGCGAGGACGGTCCCGTGGCACTGCTGCTAACCCGCCAGAACCTGCCGGTGCTCGACCGCTCGCAGGTAGGTGCCGTGGAGGGAGTCGAGCGCGGCGGATATGTGCTGTGGGACTCGCACGGCGGCGACTCCCCTGCATCGGCGGGCGAGGGTGGGCAAAGCCGGGACACGCCCGATGGCGGAGCGCTCGCGCAGAGCACTTCCGTTCCCGACCCCGAGCTTGTCCTGATCGCCACCGGAAGTGAGGTCGCGCCGACGCTGCAAGCGGGCCGCGATCTCGCCGAGCAGGGAACGCGCGTACGCGTCGTGTCGATGCCGTGCATGGAGCTCTTCGAAGCCCAATCCGGCGAGTATCGCGACAGCGTCATTCCCCGCACCGTAGCCGCCCGCTTGGCCGTCGAGGCCGGAGTGACCATGCCCTGGTGGAAGTGGGTGGGCGATGGCGGCGACGTGCTTGGCATCGACCGCTTTGGCGCCTCCGCTCCGGGCACGACGGTACTTGAGAAGCTCGGTTTCACCCCAGACTCGATCGCTGCTCGTGCGCGCGCCCTGCCGGGGCGCGCGAGCTGATGGCGCGATGCTCACTGCTTTACCTCGGAACGAACAGCAAATCCAAATAAACTGAACACGACACGCTTCAGAGGAGCCAGATGCCGTCTCCGAACCTCTCTCCATTGCACAGCCTCTCCGCTCTCGGTCAAAGCGTGTGGATCGATTTTCTCTCGCGCGAGGCGATCAGAGGCGGGCATCTACAGCAGCTGATCGACCGCGACGCGGTGGTCGGCGCCACCTCGAATCCCACCATCTTCCAGAAAGCGATGGGCTCCGGCGACGCTTACGACGAGCAGCTGCGCGAACTCGACTCCAGCGACGTCGAGCAAGCCTTCTGGGCGTTGGCCGAGCAGGACATCCGCGAGGCGTGTGACCTGTTTCGTCCCATTTGGGACCAGGGACTCGGGCGCGACGGATACGTATCGCTCGAGGTGGACCCTCGCCTGGCCTACGACTCGCTGGGCACCTTCAGGGAGGCGATCCGCCTGCACGAGGCGGTCGATCGCCCGAACTTGCTCGTCAAGATCCCGGCCACCAAGCCCGGGCTTGCCGCGATCGAGGACGTGATCGCCAAGGGACGCTCGATCAACGTCACGTTGATCTTCTCGCTCGCACGCTACGCGGAGGTTGCCGAGTCCTACATTCGCGGCCTCGAGCGCCTGGTCGCCGAGGGCGGCGACCCGCGCAAGGTCGCCTCGGTCGCGAGCTTCTTCGTGTCGCGCATCGACACGGAGGCTGACCGGCGCCTCGATGAATTGGATTCCACTCACCCCGGTCACGCCGAGCTGAAGGGGCGCCTCGCGGTGGTCAACGCCAAGCTGGCCTATCGCCACTATCAGCGCAGCTTCCACGGTCCCCGCTGGGACTATTTGGCGGGCAAGGGAGCCACGCCTCAGCGCGTCCTGTGGGCGTCCACCTCGACGAAGAACCCCGATTACCGCGACACGCTCTATGTGGACGAGCTGATCGGCCCCGACACGGTCAACACGATGCCGGAGGAGACCGTCAGGGCCTTCCAAGACCACGGTAGCCCGAGGCCGTCGCTGCACGAAGGGCTGGCCGAGGCACAGGCGGTGCTGGACGAGCTCGCCGCGGTCGGAGTCGATTACGACGAGGTCACCGAGACGGTTGAGCGCGAGGGGGTCGAGAAGTTCGAAGGCTCCTTCCGTGAATTGCTCGACTCGCTCTCGGGGAAGCTGGGCACGCTCACGCCCGCGTGATCGTGAAAGACCCGAACGTGGAGCACCCGGACGCAAACGTTCCCGAGCCAGGCTCTGAGCGAGCGGCCTGGTTGACGGCCATCGCACTCGGGATACTCGGTGCCGGCGTTCTCGCGCTCGTGCTGAGCGGTGTCATCGGAAGCGTCGCTTCGCGATCGAGCGCTGCCACCCCACCCCCGGTGATCGCCGCGACGCCGACGCCCGTGCCCGGCGCGACGGCGTCGGTCGGTGATGTCGCGCCAGCCGGAGCGAGCGCACGCCACGCCGGTCCGGGCGCCGCGCGGCCGCACTCGAGCTCCCGCGCGCGCCACGCGTCGATCGTCGGGGATCCCTCGCCTACGCAGGCCCACCGCGATCTCGCGCTCTACGAAGACCAGACGAGCACTCACATATCCGAGCGCTGGATGCAGGGCTTCTATCCGATCTACGCGGTCGCCCAGAAGACGTTCGGGGTCAACTGGCTGCTGATCGCATCGATCCACAAGCAGGAGACGGCCTTCTCCACTGCGCCGACCACCTACAACGGCCTCAACTTCGCCAACTGCTGTGGCGGCCCAATGCAGTTCAACGTCAAGAACGGGGGCCCGCCCGGGGGATCGGACTCAACCTGGGCGCTGGTCAACGACTCCTATCGCTACGGCTCGCGTCCCGCCTCATACGACCACATGACGGCAAACCATCCCTCGATCTACGACGACTTCGACGCGATCATGGCGGCCGCCCACCTGCTGTCCGCCGACGGCGCCGCGACCGAACTGGGCGCCACCGCGTGGAACGCGGCCTACGACTACTACGGCCACGACCTCACCGGCGTCACCTACGCCGATCAGGTGCTCGCGCGCGCCATCGGTTGGTCCCAGCACGGGTTCTGCATCAACTGCGGTCTGGAAACGACGATGGTGGAAGCGATACACGCCGCTTACGGCGCCCCGCTGGCGGCCACTCTGGAAACCGCGGTCGCGGCGAGCGTCAAGCCCTCGCGGCACCGCAGACGCTGAGCCGCGAGAGCACGCGCCCAGACACGCGCCGCCCAGACACGCTGCCTGGGCGGCCTGTCGCCATCGGCGCTCTCAGGCGGCGTCGGCCTGGGCGATGAGCTCGCCCGCGACCCGGTCGGTCGCCGCGGCGGTCCCCCCGAGCAGGCGCCTGGAGAGCTGGGCCCGGCGGAAGTACAGCGGCGCGTCGTGCTCCCACGTAGCGCCTATCCCTCCGTGCACGGAGATCATCGTGCGCGCCCCGTGGTCGAGCGCGCGTCCCGCGACCGACCGTGCGGCGCTCGCCGCGAGCGGGAACTCCGCGGGCGCGCCTTCGCGTGCCCAGCCCGCGTAGTAGAGCAGCGAACGCCCGTTCTCCAGCTGGCGCAGCACCTCGGTGAGCGCATGCTTCACAGCTTGATAGGAGCCGATCGCGCGCCCGAACGTGTGGCGCTCCTTGGCGTAGGCGACAGACATCTCAAGGGCCGTCTCGACGCTGCCAAGCGACTCGGCGGCGATCAGGGCCTGTGCGAGATGCCACGCGCCCGCAAGCGCCTCCTCGGGTGCGTCGAGCAGCGTGGCGGGCGCGTCGCTCAGCGTGACGTGCCCGAGTGAGCGTGTGGCGTCATAGCGGTGCACGGCCTCGATAGAGACCCCGCTCGCGGAAGCCTCGATCGCGACTCCGACGGGTTTTCCGTCAAGCAGCGCCACGCCCACGAGCAGGTCGGCGCCGGGGGCGTCGGGAACGAACGCGAGCGCGCCGCTCACGAGCGCCCCGCCTTTGCCGTCGTCCTTCGCCAGGGCTGCCGAAGGGCGCGTGCTGCCGTGCGCCGGATCGACACGCCAGCCGTCGACGAGGTCATTCGGGGGCATCGTCGGCAGATAGGCCGCGCGCCGCTCCCCGCTCGAAAGTGGCTCGAGCAGCCCCGCCGCGGCCGGCGACGCGTTCAGGATCGCGGTTGCCGGCAGATGGCCGAGCAGCGCCACCGGAGCGAGCACGCGGCCGCACTCTCCGAGCACGAGCATCGCGTCGAACGCGTCCAGCCCGGCGCCACCGTGGGCCTCGTCGATCAGCAGACCCGGCCAGCCCGCCTCGCAGGCCGCCGGCCACAGGTCCGGCAGGGCGCTGTCATTGCCGTCAAGCGCCTCGCGGGCTGCCTCCAGCGTCTTGAAGCGCGACAGCGCCCCACGGGCGGCCTCGCGCAGGAACACCTGCTCGTCGGATAGTGCGAGGTTCATGCTGTCGCTCCTTCCTTGGAGCGCAGCTCCGAGAACGGGATGCCCTTGTCCAGGCGCGGCTCGGGAGGCAGCCCGAGCACGCGCTCGCCGATCGTGTTGCGCAGGATCTCTTCGGTGCCCCCGGCGGACTTCAAGCCGGGCAGGAACGAGATCATGTAGGCCCACTCGCTGCCCTCGTCGAGCGCGTCGGGTCCGAGCACATCGGTGATCAGGTCGCCGGCTTTGATCGCGCCGTTGACGATCGTCACCTTCGCGAGGCCCGCCTCCGGCCCAGGGATCTGCCCTTTCTGAAGCGCGGTGAGCGTGCGGTAGCCGGTGAAGCGCACCGCAAGCAGTTCGCTTGAGATCTCACCGAGCTGCCTGCGCACCTCCGAGTCGCGCCGGCCGTGCTCGTCCGAGGCGATGCCCTTGGCGAAGCGCACCGAGTTGTAGCCAAGGCCCTCGCCGCCAAGCCCGATCGTCACGCGCTCGAACATGAGCGTCGTCAGCGCCGTGCCCCAGCCGTTGCCCACACCGCCCACAACGGCGTCCTCGTCGAGTTTCACGTCGTCGAGGAACACCTCGTTGAACTCGGCCTCGCCGGAGATCTGGCGCAAGCCCCTGACCGTGACGCCGGGGGCGTCCATCGGCAGGATGAACATCGTCAATCCCTTGTGCTTGTGCTGCTCGGGGTCGGTGCGCGCGAGCAGCAACCCGTACGAGGAGAACTGCGCGTTGGTGGTCCACACCTTCTGCCCGGTCAGGCTCCAGCTTCCGTCCTCGGCCTGGCGGGCGCGGGTCTGCACCGCCGCGAGATCAGAGCCGGCGGCGGGCTCGGAGAACAGCTGACACCACACCTCATCGCCATGCAGCATCGGCCCGAGGTAGCGTGACTTCTGCTCCTCCGCCCCATGCGCGATCAGCGTCGGGCCGAGCATCCCGACGCCGATCGCGTCGAGGATCCCGGGGACGCCGGCCTTGGCGATCTCCTGGTTGCACACGACCTGCTCGATCGGGCCGAGACCCTGGCCGCCGTACTCCTTCGGCCACGTCACCCCGGCAAGCCCGGCCTCGGCCAGCTTGCCCTGCCAGGCGCGTCTGGCGGAGATGATCTCCGCCTCGTCTGTGATCGCGTCGGGGTGGGTCGGGTTCCCTATGACGGGCGCCTCTCCCTTGTGCTCCTTGAGCCAGGCGCGCACCCTGATGCGGTGTGCTGCCTGCTCTGGTGTGTCGTCAAGATCCACTGTGCTCTCCCTTGGCTGACTGGCCAGTCAATGTCTGGGAGCTAAGGCTACTCCTCGGGCGGTGAGGATGGCACCGGAAGGTTCTTGGCGGCTCGCCTGGTTCTGTGGCTCGACGTCGTGTTGGCTCAGCGTCCAGCCGGTATCGGTGGCTCGGGAAGAGCCCGCTGATGGTAGACCTGCTCGAATCCCGCGTTCAGCAGAGCAGCCGCCTGGCGTCCCAGTTCGGGGGAGTGCAAGAGCACCACGCCGAGGCTCACGCCATCGCGCTCAGCGGTCCCCACGAGGCAGTCGCCGGCCAGTTCGGTGTACCCGGTCTTCATGCCCGTGGCCCCCGGGTAGTCGTACACGAGCAGGGGATTGTTGTTGTACAGATACAGCTTGCCGCCCTTGATCGGGAACGGCAGCACCGCCGAGGCGCTATGCACGACGTGCGCGATGCGCGGCTGCTGCAAGTCGACATGAGCAAGCTCAGCGAGATCGGCGGCACAGGTGTAGTTGCGGGCGTTGAAGTACCCCGAGGGCGATGTGTAGTGCGTGCAGCCCAGCCCGAGTCGCGCCGCTTCGACGTTCATTCCGGCGACGAACGCGCTCACGCTGCCGGACACGTGTTGGGCGAGCGCGACGGCGGCGTCGTTGCCGGAGGGAAGCAGCAGCCCGTAGAGCATCGTCTCCGTCGGCACATCCTTGCCGAGTGGCAGCACACCCACCTTCGAGCCGGCGGCCTCGACGGCCTCCTTGGTGATCAGCACCGGGGAGTCGGGCGTTGTTGAGCGCACCACGCGCAACGCGGTCATCATCTTCGTGAGACTCGCCATGTGCAGGTGCTCCTGCGGGTTGAGCTGCCACAGCACACGACCGCTGTTCAGGTCGAACAGCAGGGCTGCCCGCGGCGGATTGTGGAAGGCGATCTGCACCGGATCGCCGGGGCCGCTCAGGTTCAGAGCCAGCGGGGCTCGCCCGAGCGGCAGTCCGGCCGGGGATCGGGTCGAAGCCGTTTGTGGCGTCTGCCCCAGATTGACCGTCCCTCTGGAGGGACCTCGCCGAGCAGATCGCGAGGGCGAGTTGTGCGCGGTGCCCGAGCGCGCGAGTCCGAGCGAGATCGCAACCCCCACGGCGACAAGCACAAGCGCGCAGGCCGCCAGCGTGCGGATGCGTCTGCGCCGACGCCTGTGCCTGGCGAGGGCACGTGCGCGCCGCGAGCGACCGCTCTGGGGGAGAAACGGCGAGCCGGTCATGAGATCTCTCTCATCGCCTTGGAGGATTGCGCAAGGCCCCGACGATGCCAACCGTGAGGATCACGAGCACGATGATCGAGAGCACGCTCTGCACGTTGATGCCGAACTGCTCGATGCCGCCGATCGTCAAGAACCCGAAGCCGAGAATGAACGCAAGCGAGATGGCCAGCACCGCGACACGAGTCATCGCGGCCCGCTCATCCGAGGCCCACGACACCGAAGTACAGCTGCAGGGCGAGCCACAGGCCGATCAGGAGCGCTGCGGGGACCTCGACGAGAGTCGTGAAGAAGGGAATCGGGACCAGGCTCAGGACGCGAGCGCGCGGGTGGAGCAGGAGATAGCTGCCAAGCACGATCAACGTCGCACCCGAGGTGCCGAGCAGCACTGGCGAGGGCCAACCGTCTCCGGCGAGAGCCCACGCGCCGCCCACGAGCACGCCGCTTAGTAGACACAGCGCACAGAAGCGCGGGCGCCCAAGGGCGCCTTCGACGCTCGGCGCGAGCAGCCCAAGGAACAGCACGTCGAGCAGGAACGGGAGCGGCGCATCGGCGCGCGCCAGCAGGAAGGCGGTTACGTCGATCGCGATCAAGACCGCCGTCACGAGCGGGAAGCGCTCGCGTGGGATGTTGTCCTTGACGGGGATCATGCGCGGGAGGGCCCCCCACGCGCGCGCAGGGGGCGAGCATTTGCGCAGACTATCCGCCCGCCCCGGCGGCGCCCGCCAGTAGCCCTGCCGGCCGGCGCATGGCAAACGGCGTTTTGGGCCCGGTAGCTATCCGCTGGCAGCGAGCGGCCCGACACCAGGCCGTGGCTGCGGGACGTGCTGATCCGCGTGATAGGAGGAGCGCACGAGCGGGCCAGCGGCGACGTGATCGAAGCCAAGCGCGTAGGCGGCCGCTTCGAGCGCGACGAACTCATCGGGATGCCAGTAGCGCACGATCGGCAGGTGGCGCTCAGAGGGACGCAGGTACTGCCCGACGGTCAGCACCTGCACGTCGTGCTCGCGCAAAACCTCGAACGTGGCGACCATCTCCTCATGGGTCTCGCCGAGCCCCACCATCAATCCAGACTTGGTGACCACCTCGCCTTCGCCCATCTCTGCGGCGCTGCGCAATACGCGGCACGAGCGCAGGAACTCAGAGCCGCGGCGCGCGATCGGATACAGGCGCGGAACCACCTCCACGTTGTGGTTGAACACGTCGGGACGCTCGGCGATGACCCTGGCGAGCGGCATATCCTGCCCCTGGAAATCGGGTGTGAGCACCTCGATCTGGCAGTCCGGCGCCTGCGCGCGCACCTGGCGGATGACTCCGACGAAGGCCGAGGCGCCCTTGTCGGGCAGATCGTCGCGATCGACCGAGGTGACGACGGCGTGACGCAAGCCCATCCGCGCGATCGAGCGCGCCACGCGGGCCGGCTCCAGCGGATCGTTCCAGGTGGGCTTGCCGGTCTTCACGTTGCAAAAGCCGCAGCGCCGTGTGCATGTGTCGCCGAGGATCATGAACGTGGCCGTGCCTCGCTCCCAGCACTCGCCCACGTTCGGGCAGGCGGCCTCCTGGCAGACGGTGTGCAGGTTCTCCTCTTTGATCAGGGCCGACAGCTCGCGGTAGCGGGTGCCGCCCGCCGCCGGCACTTTGAACCAGGGCGGCTTGCGCTCGCGCAGCGGGCGCACCTCTGAGCCGAGCACCTCGAGCACGTCCATGCCGCCGGGGTTGGCGCGCGAGCGGGTGGCGCTCATGCGATCGCCAGCCGTCGGTCTGGTTGCTCGACGCCGATGCTCTCACGCGAGACGAACAGTGGATGGCGGCCGTGGGCCTCGCAGAAGCACCGCGCCACCCGCTCGGCAAACGCATCGAGTCCGCCGCTTGGCTCGTGCCCACGCTCGCGCGCGACCGAGGTCATCGTCACGTCCGAGAGCCCACACGGCACGATCCATGTGAACGGAGTCAGGTCGTTGGTGACGTTGACGGCGAAGCCGTGCGTGGATACGCCGCGCGAGACGTGCACGCCGATCGAGGCGATCTTGCGATCCTCGACCCACACGCCGGTGTAGTCGATTCCCTCATCGCAGCGTGAGCGAGCTTCGATCCCCTCGTCCGCCAGCGCCACAACGATCGATGCCTCCATTCTGCGCAGGTGGGCGCCGATATCGGTGACGCGCATGATCGGATAGCCCACGAGTTGTCCGGGGCCGTGGTAGGTGACCTTGCCACCGCGGTCGGTGGGCACGATCTCGATCCCGCGCGAGCGGTAGAAGTCCTCGCCGAGCGCCAGCTCGCCGTCGCCCGCGCGTCGCCCGCGCGTGTAAACGGGCGGGTGCTCGAGCAACAGCAGCGTGTCGGGTAGCTCGTCGGCCTGGCGTCGCGCCTGGACGTCGGCCTGGATGGCGAGCGCTTCCCCGTAGGGGATCGTGCCGAGGTTGGACACCCGCAACTCACTGAAAGGAGATGGTCTGGGTGTCGGGCTTGCGACTGCCATGAACTCCCTCAGCCTAGCCGCCTACAACGTCAGTGCGGCCGGCTCCTCCAGCAGCTCGCGGATACGTGCCAGGAACAGAGCGGCGTCCGCGCCGTAGAGGATGCGGTGATCGCACGCGAGCGTGACGCTCATCGTGTTGCGCGCAACGATCTTCTTCTTGCGGACGATCGCGCGCGGGGCGAGCGCGCCGACGGCGAGGATCGCCGCCTGCGGCGGGTTGACGATCGCGGTGAAGCTCGCGATGCCGTACATCCCCAGGTTCGACACGGTGAACGTGCCGCCGCTCAGCTCGGGCGGGGTGACCGACCCTTCGCGTACCCGCTCAGCTAGCGTCCGTGTCTCGCGGGCGATCTCGCCGAGCGCCTTTGTGTCGGCGTCGAACACGGTCGGGACGACCAGCGCTCCACCCGTCGGGTCCTCAGCGCCGGCAGCCACCGCCACGCCGACATTGACGCGCGCATGGAGCTCAAAGCGTCCGTCGCGGTAGCTGCCGTTGGCGCGGGGATGGTCGCGCAGGGCGAGCGCGCAGGCCTTGACGATCATGTCGTTGTAGGTAGGTGCGTCGGCGTGTGAGAGTCGCTTCAGCTCGGCGCGCAGCGCTACGCACCGCTCCATGTCGATGTCCGCTGTAAGTGTGAAGTCAGGGATCGTCGCCTTGGACTCGGCCATACGCCGCGCGATCGTGCGCTGTGTGCGCGATAGCTCCACGGTGATTGTCTCTCCCTTGGCGCTGGCAACCTCCTCGATCGAAGGACGCTCCGGACTTGACGGAGAGGAGGGAGCAGGGGCGGGGGCGACGACTGGATCCTGAGAGGTCGAGGCTGCGGGTGGGAGTGGGGTAGAGCTCGCAGCCTCCTCCACGTCAGCCTTGACGATGCGTCCGCCCGGGCCGCTGCCGGTGAGCCCACCTAGATCGACTCCCGTCTCGCCAGCGATGCGCCTGGCGAGCGGAGACGCCTTGATGCGCTCGCCACTGCGGGGAGGCGGGGATGACGACTGGATGGATGTCGGTGGCTGACCGGCCTCCACGGCTGCCGGCGACTGGTGGGACTCCGCAGCCGGCATGGCTTGCACATTGGGCACGTCAGGCGAGGCGGACGCATTCTGTGCGACGGCCGAGCCGTTGTGTGGCGCGGCCGTGTCGCCGCGCGCCTCGCCGACCCGCGCGATCGGCGCTCCCACGGCCAGTGTGTCCCCCTCACGCGCGATGGTTTGCAGCGTTCCCTCGCTGTCTGACTCGTAGGTCATCGCGGCCTTGTCGGTCTCGATCTCGACCAGCTCCTCACCGCGCTGGACGTGCTCACCGTCGTGCTTGAGCCAGCGCAGGATCGTGCCCTCCTCCATCGTGTCCGACAAGCGCGGCATCACGACCTCGCTCATCGCGATGCCTGCCTGATCTCGCTCTCCAGGCCAGCCTCCTGCATCGCTTCCTGGACCGCGCCGGGTGCGTTTGCTTCTCCCTCTCGTTGCCCGTCGTGCGCTGCGGGCCGGTTCAGAGGCTCTTGGCTGGGATCGTGCCCGAGAACGCTAAGTGCGCCAGCCACGATCTGCGGCTCGTGTGGGAACGCGCTCTGCTCCAGCGGCTTGGAGTAGGGCATCGGCACATCCGCTCCGCTGACGCGCATCACGGGTGCGTCAAGGTCGTCGAAGGCCTGTTCTGAGATCAGCGCCGCGAGGTTGGCCCCGACGCCGCCGTGCGGCCAGCCCTCCTCGACGATTACGCAGCGGTTGGTCTTGGCGACCGACTCCAGGATCGTGTCGAGGTCGAGCGGGCGCAGCGTGCGCGGGTCGATCACTTCGGCCTCGATGCCGTGCTCAGCCGCCAGCACCTCGGCCGCTCGCTCGGCTGTAAGTGCCATACGCGAGACGCCCACGATCGTGACATCCCCACCCGAGCGCACGATGCGAGCGCGGCCAAACACGAGCGGTTGCTCGTCCTCCTCGTCCACCTCGCCGCGTACGCCGTACAGCGACTCGTGCTCGAGGAAGATCACGGGGTTCTCGTCACGGATCGCGGTCTTCAGCAGGCCGCGCGCGTCGGCGGCCGTCGAGGGGACCGCGACAAGCAGGCCCGGCACTTGCAGGAACATGGCCTCGAAGCTATGTGAATGGGTGGGTCCCAGCTGGTGCCCTGCGCCCTGGGGCATCCGCACTACGAGCGGCACTCGCACCTGGCCGCCGAACATGTAGTGGATGTGGGCGGCATGGTTGACGATCTGGTCGAAGGCGAGCAGCGCGAAGTTGACGGTCATCAGCTCCACCACCGGGCGCAGGCCGACCATCGCCGCGCCGACGCCCATCCCCACGATCGTGTTCTCGGATATGGGGGTGTCGCGCACGCGCCGCTCGCCGAATTCCTCGAGCAGGCCCGAGGTGACCTTGAAGGCGCCGCCAAAGACGCCGATGTCCTCGCCGAGCAGGACGACGTTCTCGTCGCGACTCATCTCCTCGCGCAGCGCCAGTTTCAAGGCGTCGCGATAGCGCATATCGGTCATCGGCAATCGCCGGGGGACGCAGGCGTGTGGGTCTTTAGTGCGAGCAGGCGTCTGGCTCGGGGGCGGGGTGCGCGCTTCACAGGACCACCCGCGGCGACCAGTGATAGTGGCCGTGGACTCGCTCGTCGAGCACATATACGTCTTCGTAGAGCATGTCCGGGTCGGGGAATGGGGAGCGCTCGGCGAACTCCACCGCCTCGTCCACCTGCCGCATGGCGTCGCGCTCGATCTGCTCGCGCTGCTCTGTCGTGAGCGCTCCTTCGCGCTCCAGCAGATCGCTGAACGCCGGGATCGGGTCGCGCTCGCGCCACTGGGCGACCTCCTCCTTGGTGCGATAGTCCTCTGGGTCTGCCATCGAGTGGCCGCGGAAGCGGTAGGTGACGGCCTCGACGAGCAGTGGCCGGCGCTCCTCGCGCACGCGCGCCAGCGCCTCGGAGAGGACGCGGTGGGTGTCGAGGATGTCCATGCCGTCGCAACGCATGCCGGGCACGCCCAGCGACTCGCCCTTGCGCTGCAGGTCGGTGACGGCCGAGTGGCGGCTGAGCGACGTGCCCATGCCGAACTGGTTGTTGACGACCATGAACACGACCGGCAGGCGCCACAGCGCGGCAAGGTTCAATGTCTCGCCGAAGGTGCCCTGATTGGAGGCGCCGTCGCCAAAGGTGCAAAGGGTTACCTCGTCAGAGCCACGTTGATCGCAGGCGAGCGCGATGCCGGCGGCGATCGGCAGGTTGCCGCCGACGATCCCGTAGCCGCCCATGAAGCGCCGCTGCGCGTCGAACATGTGCATCGAGCCGCCGTGTCCTTTGCTGCAGCCGTCGCGCTTGCCGAACAACTCGGCCATCACCCGCTCGGGCGGCGTGCCCCGGGCAAGCGCGTCTCCGTGGGAGCGATACGTTGAGACCAGGTAGTCGCTGTCGCGCAGCGCTCGCTCGCTGCCCACGATTGTGGCCTCCTCGCCGATCGACAGGTGCAGGAAGCCGCCGATCTTCGCCCGCGCGTACATCTCGCCCGCGCGCTCCTCGAAGCGGCGGATCAGCACCATCGCGGCCAGCCACTCGCGCGCCACCTCGGGCGCCGGTGGGTTGACGCCGGGAGGGTTGGCGCCGGCAGGGTCGGCGTCGGGAGGGTTGGCACCCCATCCATTGGGGCGCCCTAGCGACATACCCTCACGGGCGTCCCTTGACGCGCACACTCTGGCGAGCACAGGCGGACAGGCGAGGAGGACATCATCAGGCTTCCACGGTACTCCAGCGCGCGAGGAAATCCTCGCGATCCATCCGGCCCAGGTCCTCGCGCACTTCGCGCGCTCTCCGTGAAGCGGTGTGGGGTGGGCAGTCCCAGAAGAACACGACCTCGCCGCCGTCGATCTCGACCACCTCGATGTGGTCGATGCGGTCTGGGCTTGCCAGGAACGCGGGCGCGATGCCGCCGCGACGCACGATCAGACGGAAGTAGCGGCCAGCCCTCATGGGGTGCCCCTCCTTGCGGCATCGGCGGCTATCCCGGCGGCGATGTGTGCCGCATCGGTTGCACGCTGTGGGGACTCTGTGGGGCGGGGAGTGCTCGCGCGCGCATACGCGGCTGCCCGCTCCAGCGCGCGCTCGCCGTGGAACACACGATCGCCGACGCGCACCGCCGGGACGTCGCTGACGCCGGCCGCCGCCGCGGCCGCGGTGGTGGCGGACAGCTGCTCGCCCACCGAGCGCAGCTCGGCGCCCTTCAGGACCGCGGAGGGGTGCATCTCACAGGCGGCCGCCGCGATCAACACGTTGTCGGTGGCGTCGAGTGGCCGCCCGCCGGCGAACGCCTGACGGAAGGCGGCTTGCGCAAAGGCAACGATTCGCCCGATCGACTTCGCGTAAGTGGCGGCCCGCATCGCGAAGGCGCTGTCAAACGGGAACGGGTCGGGCCAGCGCAGCTCCTGCAGGCCGAGCTCGGCGGCACGCCGTCCCACTTCCATGCGGAAGATGTCCTGCTCTTCGCGGCAGCGGAAAGCCTCAAAGGACTCCGGCCCCGGCAGCTCGCACGCGAGCACCGGCTGCCACTCGGTGGCCACCGGCATCGTGTGCAGCACCCGCTCGGCGGCCAGATAGGCGAGCGGTGAGGCGAGGTCGAAGTAAAAGGCAGCGTCCGACGTGGACATCCCTGCCGACATTATCGTGAGGCAGCCGTTCCGTGGATGGGATGCGCCGCGCTCGAGCGGAGGCGCATACTGGTTGTACGTCGAGCATCGGCCAGCAGCACGCCGCGGAGCGGCGGCCTCAGCCGTGGATCAGCCAGCCATCGGCGGCGCGTCCCGCCTCCATCACGGCCTCCGAAAGGGTGGGATGGCCATGGACGATGCGGGCCACCTCGGCGAAGCCGCCCTCCAGAGCGCGCACATTGACGAGCTCCTGGATCAGCTCGGTGGCGCGTGAGCCGACGATGTGACCGCCGAGCAGCTCGCCGTACTTGGACTCGCCCACGAGCTTGACGAGGCCGGTGCGGTCGCCGTAGACGGTGCCGCCACCGACAGCGCCGTAGGGAACCTTGCCGACGACCACGTCGTAGCCCTGCTCGCGGGCCTGCTCCTCGGTAAGCCCGAACGAGCCGACGTTGGGAGTGCAGAAGGTGGCGCGCGGGATGTCCACATAAGAGAGCGGATGCGTGGGCAGGCCAGCGGCGTCCTCGGCGGCGATGACGCCCTCGTCCGATGCCTTGTGGGCAAGCGCGGGGCCGTGCACGAGATCGCCGATCGCATAGATGCCGGGTGCGGTGGTGCGCTGGGCGCCGTCGACGCGCACGAGCCCGCGCTCATCGAGCTCGACGCCTGCGTCCTTCAAGCCGAGCGCGTCCACGTCGGGCCCGCGCCCGGCGCAAATCACGAGATAGTCGACCTCGACGGACTCCGAGCCGTAACTGAAGTTGACACCGCTCTCGCTGGGGCTGACCCCCTCGACGGGAGTACTCGTATGGATCTCGATGCCCTGGCGCTTCAGGCCACGTTCGACCAGCCGTGAGATGTCGGCGTCCTCGGTCGGGAGCAGGCGGTCCAGAACCTCGAACAGCTTCACCTCGCTGCCCAGGCGCGCAAAGCCCGAGGCGATCTCCGCGCCCGAGGCGCCCGCGCCGACGACGGTCAGGCGCGCGGGCAGCTCGGGCAGCGCCCACGCCTCCTCGGTACCGATCACTCCCCCGCCGAACTCGACGCCGGGGATCGAGCGCTTGACCGAGCCGCTGGCGAGGATGACCGTAGTGGCCACGAGCTCCCGCTCGCCGACGCGCACATGAACACCCTCGCTCGCGCTGCCGTTGCCCGCGCCGCTCTGGCGAGCAAACGAAGCCTCGCCCTCGATCAGGTCGATGTCGTTCTTCTTGAACAGCCCGCCGACGCCACCCACGAGCGTGGCGACGACCTTCTCGCGACGGCTCTGGACGGCGCCGTAGTCGACCTCGACGCCGCTGACGTTCAGGCCGTAGTCGCCGGCCTCACGGATCTCCGAGAGCAGATCGGCCGAGCGCAAGACAGCCTTGGCCGGAATGCAGGCATAGTTCAGGCAGCGCCCACCGACTCTGTCCTTCTCGATGACGGCTGTCTTCTTGCCGAGCTGGGCGGCACGGATCGCGGCGACGTAGCCACCTGGCCCGGAGCCGATCACGATGCAGTCATAAGTGTCAGCCATGACGCCGCGAGCCTATCGCACGTCGGCCCGCGAACCCTGCGCTATCGCATCGACTCGTTCGTGCTCCACGAGTCGGCGACCGTCGCGGGGCTCCACCTACCCAACCGCCTCGTCCATTCCCCGCTCACCCGCCTGAATCCGGCCCATCACGCGCACGAGCTTCCAGAACAGCCAGCCCGCAAGGCAGATACTGAGCACGCACAGTCCGGCGGCCAGCAGCGTCTCGGCCACGATCAAAGCCAGCGAGGTGACGATGATCTGAAAGGCGAGCAACGCCTCGAAGCCGAGCACCGCCCAGTAGCGCCGCTGGTACATGCCCCAGGCGAGCGCCAGCAGCAGCGCGGCGAGGAAGAGGCCTCCGGGGAGGGAGCCGCCGTGGCGCGCAAGGTCGTGGACGGTCGCGACGCTCAGGCACACTCCCGCGGCGAGCAGCGCGGCTACCGCCGTTGCGATGCGCAGCGCGAGCGGATGCTCGTGCGGGCCGAGCGGGCTCAGTGCGAGGCGCGCCTCGATCTCACTCAGGCGACGAGCGCGGCGGCGCTCCTCGAGCGCCGAAGTCTCCTCGGCCTGGGTGGAAGTCTCCTCGGCCGGGATGGAAGTCTCCTCGGCCGGGATGGAGGTCTGCTCGGCCGGGATGGAGGTCTCCTCGGCCGGGATGGAAGTCTCCTCGGCGGGGATGGAGGTCTGCTCGGCGGGGATGGAGGTCTCCTCAGTCTGAGCGGACGCTTCGCCACGCATGGTCACGGTGCCGGGCCGCTCATCGGGATCGTCCATTGGGCTAGCGCCGCCCATCGCCATTCAACAGCGGCCGCAGCTCCAGGGCCGCGCGTAGGGTGAGCGCGGCCTGCTCGGGGTCGCGGGCGTCGCAGATGGCGCGCAGCACGCACACGCGCCCGGCACCGGCGTCGAGCACGGTGATGATGTTCTCGCTGTCGATGCCGCCGATCGCGAAGAACGGGACGTGGGCGTGGGCGGAGGCATAGCTGACGAGCTCGGGCCCGACGGGTGGGCGGCCGAGCTTCGTGGGGGTGGCGTGCACGGGACCGACGCCTATGTAGTCCACATAGGGAGAGCCGTCGGAGGCGGTGGGCACGGCGGCGTCGATCTCAGAGGGAGCGTGGGTGGAGAGCCCGACAAGCAGATCGGGGCCGACGATCTTGCGGGCGTCGGGTACGTTCATATCGTCCTGACCGACATGGACGCCATCGGCGCGCACCGTCGCGGCGATGTCGGGACGATCGTTGAGGATGAACAAAGCCCCGTGGGCGTCGCAAGCGTCGGCGGCGACGCTTGCGGCTTCGGTGAGGAACTCGTCCTCGAGGTGCTTCTCGCGCAGCTGCACCACGTCAACGCCACCGGAGATCGCCTCGGCGAGGAACTCGCTCAGGTCGCGATCCCCCGGCATGCAGTCGCATACGAGGTAGAGACGCGCGGCGGCAAGGCGCGCGCGGCGTTGTTCGCCATTGGGGTCGGGCACGGGCCGCAGGTGGGCCATCGAGGGCAGTCTGACACCTGTGGGCGCCCGCGCCGGTCAGAGGGATCAGCGCGGACGGTCTTGTGTAGCATCGCGCTGGCCAGACGGGCCGCGCGGGCAGGTGCCGTCTAGCATCAACCTATGAGCGCGAGCAATGGCTCCACAGTTGATTTGGCCGTCCTCGGCGGAGGGATCGTGGGCCTGTCGGTGGCGTGGCGCGCCCGCGAGCGGGGCATGTCGGTGACGGTGCTCGAGCGCGACGGGCTGGGCGGCGGCGCGACGCATGTCGCAGCCGGGATGCTCGCGC
The DNA here is from genome assembly GCA_036510495.1 of Solirubrobacteraceae bacterium. Taxonomy (GTDB): domain Bacteria; phylum Actinomycetota; class Thermoleophilia; order Solirubrobacterales; family Solirubrobacteraceae; genus Palsa-744. The sequence continues at coordinate 1,764 of DATCDV010000055.1, read as the reverse complement.
CGGTTGCCGAGGTGGAGTTCGGCGAGGCGGGGCGCGGGATGCTCGAGCTGGGGGTGCGCTCGGCAGGGATGTGGCCGAGCTTCGCCGAGGAGTTGGAGCGGGCAAGCGGAACCCGCGTGGGACTGCGTCGCGCCGGCACGCTCGTGGTGGCGCGTGACGATGACGAGGCGCGCGAGCTGGAGCGTCAGCTCGCCTTCCGTGCCTCGCTCGGCCTGCGTGCCACGCGCCTGCGGCCAAGTGAGGCACGCGAGCTCGAGCCGGCGCTCGCCTCGACCGTGCGCCTGGCACTGCACGCGCCTGAGGATCACAGCGTCGATCCTCGTCTTGTCGTGGCGGCGTTGCGCCGCGCGTGTGAGCGGGCGGGTGTGCGGCTGCGCGAGCACGTTGGCACGTGCGGCCTGCGGCTCGACGCGAGCGGGGAGCGGGTTGTCGGGGTGGGGGTGTCGCGCGATTGCAGGGATGCGGCGCGGCCGGAGGATGCGAGCGGTGCGGACAGCGCAAGCGGAGATGCTTTTGAGGAGGATGGGTCGTTCGAGCTGGTGTACGCGCGCGAGACGGTCGTGGCGGCGGGCGCGTGGAGCGGAGGGCTGGCGGGCCTGCCTGACGGCGCGGGCGTGCCGGTGCGTCCGGTGAAGGGTCAGATCATGCGCTTGCGCGACCCGGCCGGTCCCGGCCTGTTGGAGGGGGTGGTGCGCTTCGAGGGCGGGTATCTCGTGCCGCGGGGCGATGGGGAATACGTGCTCGGCGCGACGATGGAGGAGCGCGGCTTTGAGCCGCGCGCGACGGCGGGTGGCGTGTACGAGCTGTTGCGCGACGCCCACGAGCTGGTGCCGGGCGTGAGCGAGCTGCGCATCGAAGAGCTGGGGGTGGGCTATCGGCCGGGCACGCCCGACAATCTTCCCGTGATCGGCCCGGGCGCGCTCGAAGGGTTGACGTGGGCGACGGGCCACCACCGCAACGGCATACTGCTCGCCCCACTCACGGCGGAGCTCGTGGTGGCGTTGCTGCAAGGTGAGGATGCCCGGTACGACCCCATCGTCTCCTCATGATCTACCTCAACGGCAATCCTCACGATGGAGCCGCCGAGCAGACGGTGGCGGCCGTACTGGCGCTATTCGAGCTCACCCCAGATGCCCGCGGGGTGGCGGTCGCGGTCGATGGCGAGGTCGTGCCGCGAGCGGGCTGGGGGACGTTCGCGATCCCGGACGGGGCACGCGTCGAGGTGCTGACCGCGATGCAGGGAGGATGATTGAGGTATGGCAACCCAAACCGATACCGACCCGCTCACGATCGCCGGGCGAACGCTTCACTCGCGCCTGCTGCTCGGCACCGGCGGCTTCCCTTCGCTGGCGCTGCTTGCCGAGGCGATTCGCGCGTCCGGCTCGGAGCTTGTGACCGTTGCGTTGCGGCGAGTCGATCCGACCGCCAGAGGCTCGCTGATCGACGTGCTCGAGCGGGAGGGAGTCGAGCTGTTGCCGAACACCGCCGGCTGCTTCACCGCGCGCGACGCGGTGCTCACGGCAAAGCTCGCGCGCGAGGCGTTCCAGACCGACTGGGTGAAGCTCGAGGTGATCGGCGATGAGGACACGCTGCTGCCCGACGCCCCCGAGCTGCTGCACGCCGCCGAGGAGCTCGTCGACGACGGCTTCGTCGTGCTCCCCTACACGACCGACGATCCGATCCTCGCCCGGCGCCTGGTCGACGTCGGCTGCGCGGCGGTGATGCCGCTGGGCTCGCCGATCGGCAGCGGGATGGGCATCCGCA
>DATCDV010000054.1:0-84248 GCA_036510495.1 Solirubrobacteraceae bacterium | reverse complement strand
GGAACGGGGACGTACATGTACGTCCCCGCCGGCCGGTACATGTACCGGCCGGAACAGCACGATCGCTATGCCAGCAACTCCCGGGCGCGGTCGGCTTGCGAGACGGGCACGAGCACGTCGCGCCCCCCGGCGGCGATGAAGTCGGGCACGTCAGAGCCACCGTTGCGCTTGAGCATGCTGGGAATGTGCTCTTGGCGTAGCAGCCCCTGAATCAGTTCCGCCTCGGCGAGGTTGCGCGCGTAGGCGACCTTGACGAGGTACACGCGGTCCTCAGACCGCGATTTGTCCGATCTCCACTTCACGGACGGTGCCTCCATCGATCAGATAGGAGCGAATCTCGGGCGCCGAGGGATCGGCGAGCCCGACGATGATCCACTCGACGCCCGGCCAACTGGCCGCGAAGTTGATGTCGGTCTGCGACGGGTAGGGCGGCGTGTGGGTGTGGGAGTGGTAGATCGCGCCGATCTCCCAGCCACCGGCCTCGTCGAACTCGTTGAGCGCCGCGAGCACGTCTTTGCCGTCGATCTCAAAGCGCTTGGGACTCGCATGGACGTTCCGGGCCGCGCGCACGCGCATCGCCCGCACGGGGGCCTCTCCGGGCACGACCGCCACGACGCCGCAGCACTCGTTGGGCGCCTCGGCACGAGCGTGAGCAACGATCTGGTCGAGTAGCTCAGCTGCGATGTCCATGTCTCTCCCAGCCCTGCCCCACGCGTGCGTGGGCACGGCCGCCCGTACGCACGCACAGCACGCACAGGCTACGTACGAGGGGACTTCCCGACACCCTGCCGCCGGCGACGCCGGCGCTCACCACCACACGGTGGAGTCGAGGTTCTCGATCTCCTCGACGGGCAGCGTGTAGATGCCACTCGACAGATACTTCCAGCCATCGTCGGCGACGATGAAGACGACATTGCCTTCATCGAGCTCGCCAGCGATGCGCACCGCCACGCGCGCGATCGCGCCGCTGGAGACACCCGCGAAGACGCTCTCCTCATCGAGCAGCTTGCGCGTCCACAGGATCGCGTCGGTATTGGTGACGAAGATCTTGCGATCGAGCAGCGAGAGGTCGATGATCGGCGGGATGAAGCCGTCGTCGAGCGAGCGCAGCCCCTGCACGGGCTCACCCTGCATCGGCTCGGCGGCGACGATCTTGCAGGCATCGCCGAAGGTCTCCTTCAGCCGCCGCCCGTTGCCCATCAGGGTGCCACCTGTGCCCAGGCCGGCGACGAACGCGGACACCTCGTCCAGCTCCTCGAGGATCTCTAGCGCCGTGCCGTTGTAGTGGGCGTTTGGATTGGCCATGTTGCCGTACTGGTAGGGCATGTAATAAGAGGAGTCGCGCTCGGCCATGTCGAGCGCCTTCTCGACCGCCCCATTCGATCCCTTGGAGCCCTCGGAGTAGACGATCTCGGCGCCGTACATCTTCAGCAGTTGGGTGCGCTCGGGGGTGACGTTCTCGGGCATGACCACCTTCAGGCGGTAGCCCTTGCGCGAGCAGATCATCGCGAGCGAGATGCCGGTGTTGCCGGAGGTGGGCTCGAGGATCGTCTGGCCGGGCAGGATCGCGCCCTTCTCCTCGGCATCCTCGATCAGCGCGCGCGCGACCCGATCCTTGACAGAGCCGGTGGGGTTGCGCGACTCGAGCTTTGCCCAGATGCGCACGCCCGGCTTGGGCGACAGGCGCGGGAGCTCCACGAGCGGCGTGTTGCCGATCGACTGGATGATGTCGCCGTAGCGACCCCCGCAAGGCTTGTTCTGGACCCGCTCGGCAGCCATTACTTCACGGAATATAGCGCCGTCTGCTCGTTGCGCCGAATCGATCCGGCGGCGAGCGGGCAGCCCTGGACTTGTGCCCTGTCAAGGACGCTGGATCCAGCAAGTCGGACGACCCGGCAATTAACTGGCCAGACAACCAATATGCTGGTGGCAGCGATGGCAGGGGACTTCGACTACGACTGGCTGGTGATCGGCTCCGGGTTCGGCGGCAGCGTCTCGGCGCTACGTCTCTCGGAGAAGGGCTATCGCGTGGGCGTGCTGGAGTGCGGACGGCGCTTTGCCGACCACGAGTTCCCCGAGTCCACGAGCGACTACAAGCGCTACTTCTGGCGCCCGAAGATCGGCTGGAAGGGCATCTTCCGCCTGACCACCTTCAAAGACGTGTCGGTCGTCAGCGGCTGTGGGGTGGGCGGCGGCAGCCTGGGGTATGCCAACACGCTGTACGTCCCCCCGAAGCAGTTCTTCGAGGACCAGCAGTGGTCTGGGATCGAGGATTGGGATAGCGCGCTCGCCCCCCACTACGACGAAGCGCAGCGAATGCTGGGCGTGACGATGAACCCTCACGATGACCCAGCCGATCAGTTGTTGCGTGAGCTCGGCGAGGAGCTCGGTGTTTCTGACACCTACAAAAAGACGCCGGTGGGTGTGTTCTTCGGGGAGCCCGGGAAGCGCGTTGCGGACCCTTTCTTCGGCGGTGAGGGACCCGACCGGACCGGCTGTGCCCTGTGCGGACGGTGCATGGTCGGCTGCCCGCACGGCTCGAAGAACACGCTTGTGAAGAACTACCTCTACCTGGCGGAAAAGCGCGGCGCACGCGTCTCCCCCGAACGCACGGTGATCGACATTCGCCCGCTGGGCGCGGGCGACGGTAGCGACGGCTATGAGGTCGAAAGCATTCGCTCGGGCTCGTGGGTACGCAAGGAACGCAAGCTGCAGCGAGCGCGTGGCGTGGTCGTCTCAGCGGGCCCACTCGGCACGAACACGCTCTTGCAGCGCTGTCGCCTCGGTGGCTCGCTGCCACGCATCTCAAACCGCCTCGGGGAGCTTGTGCGCACCAACAGCGAGGCGATCCTCGCGGTGACGGTGCCCGAGGACTATCCGGAGAACCTGATCAAACGGGTGGCGATCACCTCCAGCATCTACCCCGACCCGCACACGCACATCGAGACCGTCACTTATGGCAACGACGGTGACTCGATGAGCCGCCTCAACACGCTGCTGACGGGCGACGGGACGCGGGCGACGCGTCCGCTGAAGCTGCTCGGCCAGATCATTCGTCATCCCAAGCGCTTCGTGCAAGTGGTGCGTCCCAAGAACTGGTCGCGGCGCACGATCATCATCCTCGTGATGCAGACGCTCGACAACGCGATCGCGCTGCGCCCCAAACAGGGCCCGTTCAAAACGCTGTGGCTGAGCACCGAACAGGACCCCGAGCGCCCCATCCCCACCTTCATCCCGGTCGCGAACAAGGCAGCCGAATGGTTTGCGCAGCGTACCGGTGGCATCGCACAGAGCTCGTTCACGGAGGCAGCATTGAACATCCCCACCACCGCCCACATCCTCGGCGGTGCGGTGATCGGCGCCGACGCCTCTCGCGGCGTCGTGGACGCCCACCAGCACGTCTTTGGCTACGAGAACCTGCTCGTGTGCGACGGCTCCGCGATCCCCGCGAACGTGGGCGTGAACCCGAGCCTCACGATCACGGCGCTGGCCGAGCACGCGATGAGCCATGTGCCGGCGGCAGGCGTGGCGAACATTGGGTCCGCCTCAGAGACTGTCGCCGTCTAGCCGCCGGCCATCGCCGGCAGGATCACAACCGTGTCGCTATCGGCGACCGCGGTGTCGAGCCCGTCGAGCACGCGCACGTCCTCGTCGTTGAGGTAGACGTTGACGTAGCGGTTGAGCTCGCCATCCGCGGAGAAGAGCTGGTCGGCGGTGGCAGGATGGCTCTCGGCCAGGCCGCGCAGGATCTCGCCGACGTTCTCGCCGTCGGCGGAGACCTCGCGCTCGCCGCCGACCGAGGGGCGCAGTACCGGTGGGATCTTGATCTTGGCCATCGTGGTCGGGGAGGCTACCCTGCCGCCGCGCAAAACGCCTCGTAGTCCGGGAAGACGCCCATCTCCTCGTCGGAGATCTCCTCCGGCGGGCGCGAGCAGATCGGGCAGTCGGGGTCGCGGTGGACCTTGACCTCGCTGAGTGTGGCGGCGAGCGCGTCGTAGAGCAAGAGGCGCCCGATCGCGGGGTCGCCGATGCCGAGGATCAGCTTGACCACCTCGGTTGCCTGCAGCAGGCCCATCGTGCCGGGGAGCACACCGAGCACGCCGTTAGCTCCGCAGGAGGGCGCGAGCTCGGCGGGCGGGGGCTCGCGGAACAGGCAGCGGTAGCAGGGGCCGTCATAGGGCTTGAAGACCGACAGTTGACCGTCAAAGCCGAGAATCGAAGCGGAAACGACCGGGATTCGCAGGCGCACGGTTGCGTCATTGAGCAGATAGCGCGTGGGGAAGTTGTCGACGCCGTCAACGATCACGTCGTAGCCCTCGATGATCTCCATGATGTTGGAGGCGTCCAGGCGCACCGGGTACTTGACCACGTTGACGTCGGGATTCAGGCCGTGGATCGTCTCCTCCGCGGAGTCCACCTTGGGGATGCCGATGCGCTGCGTGGAGTGGATCACCTGGCGCTGTAGGTTCGACAGATCGACCACGTCGTCGTCGACGATCCCGAGCGTGCCGACGCCGGCTGCCGCCAGATACAGGGCCGTGGGCGAGCCGAGACCGCCGGCGCCGAGCAGCAAGACCTTGGCGTCGAGCAGCTTCTGTTGACCGTCCGCACCGATCTCGCCGATCAAGAGGTGGCGCGAGTAGCGCTCGCGCTGCTCGGGTGTGAGCGTGCGCGGCACGTCCACCTCATAGCCGCGGTCCTTCCACAGCGTGATACCCCCCGCCATCGACTCGACGTGTTCGTAGCCGAGGTCGTCGCGCAGCGTGCGGGCCCCATAGGCGGAGCGATTGCCGGAGGCGCAGTAGAGAATGATGTGAGCGGAGCGGTCTGACACGATCCCCTCAATGCGCGTCTCCAGGTAGCTGCGCGGCACGTGCTTGGCGCCGGGGAGCAACCCTGAGGAGAGCTCGTCGATCTCGCGCAGGTCGATGATCACCGCGCCCTCTTGCAGCAGCTCCTTGACCTCCGAGGGGTCTACCTCGTCGATCTCGCTCTTGACTTGGCGCAGCAGATCCGCGCTTGACGGGCTCATCTGAAATCTCCTGAATTGCGGTCGGAATTCATGGAACTTCAGAAAGTATAGCGCTGAACGCTCAACATTTGAACGGCTGCACGAGCGGGCCACCGACACGCCCCACAGGCCATTTCCATGGCTCGGCCTGCTGGGTCCTACTGTAGATCGGCCGGTCCCCTACCCTGCGTGCCGGTGCGCTATCAACTTCGCTTCGTGCTGCCGGCCGTGTCGGCCATCCTGGCGATCGCGCTGATCCTGGCGATCGTTCTCGGCAACAGCCACGGCGGCCCCTTCAGCGGCTCGGCCACGTCAAACGCCAACCGCAACCGGGGCTTCGACGGGGCAGCGTTTCCCGCGGGGGTGCGCGCCCGCGACTTCACGCTGACAAACCAGCACGGCCGGCGGGTGTCGCTGAGCGCCTATCGCGGGAGGGTGCTGGTGCTGGCCTTCCTCTCCTCCGATTGCCGCACGTGTGTGCTTGTCGCCGATCAGGTTCGCGGAGCCCTCGATGAACTGGGAGCCGCAGCGGGCGTGTCCACGGTCTTCGTGAGCACCGACCCAAGGACCGATACGCGCACTAGCGTGAGGCGCTTCCTAAATGGGATCTCGCTCGACGGTCGAGTCGAATATCTGACAGGAGCCGCAAGGGAATTGCAACTTGTGTGGAAGGCCTACGCGATCCCACCCGTCAGTGCCGGCAAGGCGTCCTCCGAAGCGGGGACGACCGTGCTGTTGATCGGCCGTGAAGGCGCCGAGCGCGTGGGGTTCGGCATCGAACAGATAACGCCCGAAGGCCTGAGCCACGACATCCGCCTGCTCGCGGCCGCCGGATAGGAGACGTGAGCGTTGCGCATTGTGCCCGCCTCTTCGTCCTTGTGGGCCCACCCCGTCCGCTCGCGGCTCGGGTGGAGAGCGGCAGACTGCTGATACCCTAGCCAGCAGGTAGGTATTCAGACGATGATGTTCTCAACCAAGGCCGAGTACGGCGTACGCGTGATGGTGGAGCTGGCTCGGCGAGCCGGCGAGAGCATCGAAGGCGCGGGGTCTGTCGTGCCACTGGCGGAGATCGCCGAGCACGACGGTATGCCACTCGCCTACCTGGAGCATCTTGTCGCACGTCTGCGCAAGGCCGGGTTGATCGACAGCCGCAGGGGCTCGCGCGGCGGCTACATGTTGGCGCGCCCCGCGGAGGACATCACGATGGCCGAGGTGGTCGAGGCGCTGGAGGGCTCGATCGCCCCGATCGAGTGCATCTCTCAGGGCCCGGATGGCAGCATCGTGTGCTCACGGGAGTCCGATCCCAACCACGTGTGCCCGACCAAGCTCCTGTGGACGCGCGTTCGCTTCTCGATCGTGCGTACCCTGCGCGAGACGACGCTCGCCGACCTCTTGACCGGCAACGAAGCACAGGCCCTCGTGGCTGCCGGAAACGGAGCACAGTCCTTCACTTCAGCCGGAAACGGTGCCGGCACGGCAACTTCCCTACCTGTTGCGCCTACGGCAACGCCCCTTCACACGCTCACGACAACCAAAGCACCCGCCGGTACCCGTAAGGGTGTCATCAGCGGGGCTTAGCAAAGGAACCATGGCCGACCTCGAAATCATCAATCTGCACGTGCGCACCGAGGACCGCGAGATCCTCAAGGGCGTCAACCTGAATATCGACAAGGGCGAGATCCACGCGCTGATGGGGCCCAACGGCTCCGGCAAGTCAACGCTCGCCAACACACTGCTCGGCCACCCCTCCTACGAGGTGACCGAGGGCAAGGTCGTGTTCAAGGGCGAGGACATCACCGAGGCCGAGGCGCACGAGCGCGCCAAGGCGGGGCTGTTCCTCGCCTTTCAGTACCCCGTGTCGATCCCGGGAGTGTCGGTGGCGAACTTCCTGCGCATGGCGATCAACGCCAAGCAGGACGAGCCGATCAAAGTGAAGGAGTTCGGCGTGAAGCTCCAGCACGCGATCGACCTGCTCGACGTGGACAGGGCATTCACCTCACGCCACCTCAACGACGGCTTCTCCGGCGGTGAGAAGAAGCGCGCGGAGATTCTGCAGATGGCGATGCTCTCACCGGACGTGGCGATCCTCGACGAGACCGACTCGGGTCTTGATATCGACGCGCTGCGCACGGTCGCGGAGGGCGTGCAGCGGTTGCACGACGAGCAGGGACTGGGCGCGCTGATCATCACCCACTACCAGCGCATCCTGCACTACGTGAAGCCTCAGTTCGTGCACATATTGATGGACGGGCGGATCGTGCTGGAGGGCGGCGTGGAGCTGGTGGAGCGTCTCGAGCGCGAAGGCTACGACCAGATCCGCCAAGAGTTCGGTGGAGCGGGAGAGCTGGCGGCATGAGCACAGCCAGCAACGGCGTACAGCCCAACCTGCCGAGCGGCTCATCCGAGGAGATCGTCGTCAAGCCGGGGCGCCATCGCGAGGCATCGCTTTACCACGCGCTTGCGGGCGCCGGAGCTGGTGATGGACGTACGCTCGCCGAGCTGCGCGAGGCCGCGCTGAGCGCTTTCGAGCAGAGCGAGCTACCGGTGTGGCGCCGCTCGGGCTTCTGGACGACTAGCTTCGCCGAGCTCGACCTGCAGGCGCTCACAGCACGTGAGCACTCGCGCGACGGCGGTGTCCCCGAGCTCGTTAGTAGCAGGATCCCCGAGCGCCCCCGTGCCGGGCGGATCGTGCAGCTCGACGGCTCGATCGTGCATGTCGAGCTCGACCCGCGGCTTGCCGAGCAGGGCGTGATCCTGTGCCCGCTGGAGCAGGCCGCCAGCGAGTACGAGGAGCTGTTCGCGCAGTGGTACTCCAAGCGTTTGACCATCGACCGTCACAAGCTCGAGGCTGCCAATGCGGCCTTCTGGAGCGGCGGGACGTTCCTGTACGTGCCCGACGGCCTCGTCATAGAGGACCCGTTCGAGATCGTCTATGCCATCGGTGGCCCAGGCGTGGCTCAGTACGGTCGCACGCTCGTGATCGGAGGACGATCGAGCGAGTTCCGCGTGCACGAGCATGATTTCGCGGAGGACTTCTCCGAGGGCCAGTCGCTGCATGCCGGCGCATTCGAGATGTACCTGCAGGATGGCGCCCGCTGTCGCTTGGCACAGGTCCAGGACTGGGGCTCGGGCGATGTGTTCGACGCCTCCACTCGCTTCGTCGGCGTGGGCCGCGACGCGTACTGCCACTGGCTGCCGGCGCTTCTAGGCGGCCATCTCGTACGTCACCACCTCGAGCTGGCGGTGAGCGAGCCGGGCGGCGACATGGCGTTCAGGGGCCTGTTCTTCACCGAGGCCGAGGAGCAGCTCGACACGTTCGCGGTGGACCTGCACGAGACCGGTCCCTCCGGTGGGGACGTGCACTGGCGTGGAGCGGCCACAGGCGCGAGCCGCGCGAGCTTCGAGGGCTTGATCCAGATCGACCCGGGCGCGCAGAAGACCCACACCTACCTGCAGATCCACACGCTGATGCTCTCACCCAAGGCGCGTCTGGATGCGATCCCCTCGGTGCTGGTGTCGGCCGATGACGTGTCAGCCTCGCACGGGGGCACCGTCGGCGAACTGGACGAGTCCTCGATCTTCTACATGGCCAGTCGCGGCCTTGATCGCCCGTCAGCCGTGCGCTTGCTCGTCGAGGGCTTCTTCGAGCCGGTGCTCGGCCAGCTCGAGGACGAGCCGCTGGAAGAGCTGGTGCGCACGAAGATCGCCGCGAAGCTGGCGGCAGCCCGGGACGACATCGAGGCGTACGCGACAGCGCGATGAGCAACCGGGCGCCGCGATGACCGTATCCGCGACCGAGCACGAGACGCGCGCGGGCTCTGTGCCCGTGCCTGGCCCGCCCCCGGCAGACCCAACCCAACCCCAACCCACGCCTGGCCGGCCCAAGCTGGCACTCGACATACGCGGCGACTTCCCGATCCTCGCGCGCGAGTTCGACGGACGGCCGCTCGTATACCTCGACTCGGGCGCCACCTCACAGAAGCCGGCGGTGGTGATCGATGCGATCTCCACATACCTGAGCGAGCACAACTCGAACGTGCACCGTGGGGTGTACGCGCTCGCGCAGGAGTCCGACGCGGCATATGACAGCGCCCGTGAGCGGATCGCGGCATTCGTCGGCTGGGAGCCAAGGACGACGATCTTCACGAAGAATGTGACCGAGGCGATCAACCTCGTCGCCTATGCCTGGGGCCGGGCGAACGTGGGACCCGGAGACGCGGTGCTGGTCACACAGATAGAGCACCACGCGAACCTGGTCCCCTGGCAGGTGCTGTGCCGCGAGCGCGGCGCGCAGCTGCGCTACCTGGAGGTGGACGAGCGCGGCGAGCTGTCGCTCGACCAGCTCGACCGTGAGCTGGCGAAGGGGGATGTGAAGCTGGTGGCGTTCACACACGTGTCGAATGTGCTCGGCACGATCGTGCCGGTCGCTGAGATGACCGCACGCGTGCGCGCGGCGGGCGCCGTGTCGCTCGTGGACGGCGCCCAGGCAGTGCCGCACATGCCCGTGGACCTCGCCACGCTCGGCGCCGACTTCTACGCGTGGACCGGCCACAAGGCGCTCGGGCCGACCGGCATCGGCGTGCTGCATGGGCGTGCGGAGATCCTCGATCAGATGGAGCCGTTCTTGACGGGCGGGGACATGATCGCGTCGGTGGACTTCGACGGCGCCACTTGGAACGAGCTGCCGTTCAAGTTCGAGGCGGGCACGCCCCCGATCGCCGAGGCGGTTGGGTTGGGCGCAGCCGTCGATTACCTATCCACACTCGGGATGGAGCAAGTGCGCGAACATGAGCTCCAGCTGACCGGCTACCTGCTCGACCGCCTGCGGGAGGTTCCCGGCCTGCGCTTCGTCGGGCCACCCGAGCCCGAGAGCCGCGGCGGGCTCGTGTCGTTCACGATCGAGGGCATGCACGCGCACGACATCGCCGAGCTGGCCAACCGCGGCGGGGTGTGCATCCGCGCCGGGCATCACTGTGCGCAACCGCTGATGCGCTGCCTCGGGGTGAGCGCGACCGCGCGCGCGAGCGTGGGCGTGTACAACGAGCCGAGTGACGTGGACGCGCTGATCGACGCGCTGATCGCGGGACGACGCATATTCGAGCTGTAGTACACCGACCCGAACGACCCCTTTTCAAAAAAACGAGCACCCAACAAAGATTTCCCATGGACGACCTCTACCGCGATTACATCCTCGATCACTACAAGCGCCCGCGCAACTTCGGCGAGCTCGACCCGCACGACATGGAGGCGCTCGAGCACAATCCCCTGTGCGGCGACGAGCTGGGGGTGCACATCCGCGTCAAGGACGGCCATATCGAGGACCTGCGCTTCCACGGCCACGGCTGCGCGATCTCGCAAGCGTCGGCGTCGATCGCCTCCGAGGAGCTGATGGGCATGGAGCTCGAGGAGGTCGGCAAGCTCGACGCCGATTGGGCGATAGACCTGCTCGGCATCCCCGTATCAGCGACACGGCGCAAGTGCGCGCTGCTCGGCTTGAAGGTGGTCAAGGGCGCCGTCACCGGGGATAACAGCTGGCCCGTCGGCTCATCCCGATGACCTCGATACAATTCCTAGTCCAGAGCACAGGATTCACAAAGGGAGCCCTATGGCGACGCTAGACCAGACCAAGATCGCAAAGCCCAGCCCGATCGTCGAGGACGAGCAGGGGCAGCTGCTGGCGCGCAAAGGTATCTCGCGTGAGGTGATCCGCGAGCTGTCCAAGGTCAAGGGCGAGCCCGACTGGATGGCCGAGAAGCGCGTCAAGTCGCTTGAAATCTACGAACGCAAGCCGGTGCCGACGTGGGGCCCGGACCTCAGCGGGCTGAACCTGGACGAGCTGGTGCTGTACTCGCCCCCGACTGCCGGGCGCTTCAAAAGCTGGGACGACGTGCCCGCGGAGATGAAGCAGACCTATGAGGACCTGGGTATCCCCCAGGCCGAGCGCGAGCACCTCGCCGGCGTGGTGGGCGTGTGGCGCCAGGAGCCCGTGTATGAGGGCCTGAAGGAAGAGTACGCCAAGCTCGGGATCCTGTTCTGCTCGATGGACACCGCCATCACCGAGTACCCGGACCTGGTGCAGAAGTACTTCATGAACAAGTGCGTGCCGCCCCAGGACAACAAGTTCAGCGCGCTGCATGGCGCGGTGTGGTCGGGCGGCTCGTTCCTGTACGTGCCCAAGGGCGTGAAGGTGGACCTGCCGCTGCAGGCGTACTTCCGCATGGAGGGCGCCGGCGAGGGCACCTTCGAGCACACGCTGATCATTGCCGACGAGGGCTCGGATGTGAACTACATCGAGGGCTGCACCGCCCAGACCTACTCGGTCAACTCGATGCACTCCGCGGTGGTCGAGATCTTCGTGCACGAGGGCGCCAAGGCGCGCTACACGACTGTGCAGAACTGGTCCAAGGACGTGTACAACCTCAACACCAAGCGCGCGATCGTGGACGCCGAGGGCACCGTCGAGTGGGTGGGCGGCTCGATGGGCGCCAAGTACGTGATGCTCTACCCGGGCTCCTACCTGATGGGCGAGGGCGCCCGCGCCGACCACCTCAACGTGGGCGTGGCGGGCAAAGGCGTGCACAAGGACACGGGCGCGAAGGTCGTGCACCTGGCCCCCAACACGACCTCGAACATCCTCGCCAAGTCGATCTCCAAGGACGGCGGGATCATGGGCTACAGGGGCTTGGTCAAGATGGGCAAGAACTCCGCCGGCTCGAAGGCCCGTGTGCAGTGCGACGGGTTGATGATGGACGGCGAATCGCGCTCGGACACGTGGCCTGATATCCAGATCCAGAACCCCAACGTGGCGGTCGCCCACGAGGCCACCGTCGGGCGTATCTCCGACGATCAGCTCTTCTACATGGGCTCGCGTGGCTTCACCGAGGACGAGGCCGCCGCGATGATCGTCAACGGCTTCATCGAGCCGGTGACGAAGGAGCTGCCGATGGAGTACGCGGTCGAGCTCAACCGGCTGATCCAGCTCGAGATGGTCGGCAGTATTGGTTAAGCCAGCAGGCCCTTCTGAGACACGAGGGTCAAGCCTGGCAAGGACGCAGGGAGCGCGGTGTGCTTTGCACATAAGCGACCGAGGACGCAGCCAGGCGCCGACCATCGCGCCTCAGAATGCGCGCTCCGGTTGACACGATTGCAGCGCCGCTGTTCCCCACGAAGCTGCCGTGGGTGAACACGAATGGGGCGCAGGCGAGCATCCTCAAGCGGGGGCAGCCGATGCTGGTCGAGTTCTGGGACTTCTGCCGGCCCAACTCGATCAGGACGCTCCCGTACGTGAAGGCGTGGCACGAGCGCTACGCGGACGACGGCTTGCGTGTGATCGGCGTGCACTGCCCCGGCTTCGAGCCCTCGCATTCGGAGCAGGCGGTGCGCGATGCGGTCGAGCGCCTAGAGATTTCCCACCCCGTGCTGATCGACAGCGAGTTCGAGGTCTGGCAGGAGTACGAGAACCGAGGGTGGCCCGCGCGCTACCTGTTCGACGGACATGCGCGCCTGTTCGACTACCACTACGGCGAGGGTGCCTACGAAGAGACCGAGCTCGCCATCCAAGAGCTCTTGGGCGTCGAGCGCGAGCCGCTCGCGCCGCTGCGACCCGAGGACGCGCCTGACGCACGGCTGCTACCCCAGACCGAGGAGCAAGCGGGAGCGTGGTCTGGCCCCTACGAGGCAGGAGGCGTGTGGGCCGTCCTCGTGCCCTCGGCGGCGTACCCTGTGGAGCACGGGCACGCCGATGCCGGCACGGTGACGGTGGGCGGTGGCGAAACCCTGAGCGTCGAGCACCCCGGCGCCTACCAGCTGCTCGAGCACAAGCACCACACCGCCGGCGTGCTCGACTTGAAGATCGGCGCGGGCGTAGAATGCCTGGCGACGTGCTTCACGCCGGGGGTGGCTTGAGCCGATCTTCCCGTCGGACCTCACAGGTGCAAGCCCTCACTCGAGCGTAGGAGCGAGCTCGGAGTTCGAGTGATCGTCTAGCAGTCTCCGGCAGACGGGGGGACCATCGTCATCCACGAGCACGCTGCCTCCTGGCCAATAGGGGCTCTCGCCCGGCGTGTCGGTGACGAAATACGAGTCGTAGGTCCAGCAGCCGGCGTTGAGCAGCCTCGCGCCCGCGGGCCCGCGCCACTCCGCATCGACATCCCCCGCGAGGGGGCCCGCGCGGTGGGTGTGGCCGAAGATGACGTGGGCGTCGCCGAGACCGAGCCGCGCGGCTACCTCCCCCATCGCGCGCAGGCCCGCGCGGCGCAGCTCGGCCGTCGAGATGTCCGCTTGAAAGGAACCGATCCCCGCCTTGTTGAGAGCCGCGATCGCCAGCGGAAAAGCGCCAACGAGCGCTCGAGTGCGCAAATCGAAGCCGGAGCTGCCGTTGCGGCGATCACCGGCGAGCGCGCGCCATACACGCACGGTGGACTGCCCGTTGAGCGTCGACCCGGTCGGGGCCTGGCGTGCGACGGCATCGATCCACGCGAACACGGGCGCTGTGACGGCCTCGTAGTCATCGACGGTGGAAAATGCGTCGGTGGGCCGACTCTGAACACGCGCGGTCATCCCGATCCCAAGCCGCTCCATCGTTGGGATCGACAGATGGCAGTCGAGATAGTGGCCGTGGGTGGCATATACGTCGGGGCGCAGCCACAAGCCCGGATAGGCGACGCTGAGATGAGCGGGCTGCGCCCATGAGGCGAGCGTCGCGAGCATCGAGGAGGCCTCCTCGGCCGAGAAGCGCTGCTCGAGACCGAGTGGCGAAGACTCGGCGGCTTCGTCGCGGCGACGTGCCCAGGACTCGACCAGCGCGTGATCGTGATTGCCGGCGACCACCACGATCTCACGCCCGGCGAACACGCGCCCAAGCCCCTCGAAAAACGGCCGAGCGGCCGCGAGCGCATCGCGTCGTGGTCCGTGGCGCAACTCCAGCACGTCCCCGAGCAGCACAAGCTGATCGACGTCCTCGAGCGCGTCGATCAGCGCCGAGCGCGGGCCCTCGCGACGCAGCACGTCCGCGCCCGAGCCGGCACCGAGATGGAGATCGGAGATGACTAGCGTGCGCACGCCGACACGGGAGCGGACGAGGCGCGGCGCAACGCGGGGGCTTCTCTCAGGATCGCTCGAGCCCGAGCCCCACGAGCCCTCACGATGCCGCGGCGACAGCCTCGCGGATCGGCTTGGGGAGCATGAAGCGGACGTCCTCGCGGACGACGTGGAACTCGGAGATGTCGGATACCCCCCGCTCGCGGAAGAAGCCGAGCAGGTCTTGGACGAGATCGTCGGGGGCGCTGGCGCCGGAGCTGACGCCGACGACGCGCTTGCCCGTCAACCACTCCTCGCGTACCTCGCCGGCGTGGTCGATCAGGTAGGCCTCGGTGCCGCAGTCGCGGGCGACCTCGACGAGGCGCACCGAGTTGGAGGAGTTGCGCGAGCCGATCACGAGCATCAGGTCGCAGTCCCCGGCCATCTGCTTGACGGCGGCCTGGCGATTGGTGGTGGCGTAGCAGATGTCGTCGGTGCGGGGACCGGTGATCGAGGGGAAGCGCTCGTGCAAACGCCGCACGATTGCGCTTGTTTCATCGACCGAGAGCGTGGTCTGCGTGACGTAGGCGACGCGATCGGGATTCTCGATCACAAGCGCGTCGACGTCCTGCTCGCTCTCGACGAGCACGATGCTCTCGGGGGCCTCCCCCATCGTGCCCTGGACCTCCTCGTGGCCGTCGTGGCCGACGAGCACGATCGTGTAGCCGTCTTGGGCGAAGTGAAGCGCCTCGCGATGGACCTTCGTCACGAGCGGGCAGGTGGCGTCGATCGTGTCGAGCCCCCGCGCCTGTGCGTCGGCGCGCACCTTGGGCGATACCCCGTGGGCGGAGAAGACCGTGAGCGCGCCCTCGGGGACTTCGCTGACGTCCTCGACGAACACCGCGCCGCGCGCCGCGAGCAACTCGACGACGTGCTTGTTGTGGACGATCTGCTTGCGCACGTATACGGGTGGACCGTGCAGGTCCAGCGCGCGTTCGACCGTTTGCACGGCGCGGTCCACGCCCGCGCAGTATCCGCGCGGCGCGGCGAGCAGCAGCTTCTCGATCGTGTTCGGCGGAGACGCCATGTCAGTGGACACTTTCTCCATTGTAGAAGTACCCTTGGCTGATGGCACAACGTCACCTCGACAGGCTCACCGCCGTGGATGCGTCTTTCCTGCATCAGGAGGGGGCCAACTCGCACATGCACGTCGGCGGGCTGACGATCCTGGAGGGGCCTCCGCCCGCGATGGAGGAGTTCCTCGAACAGATCCGCCGCCGGCTGCACCTCGTGCCGCGCTACCGCCACAAGTTGGCGTACACGGCACTCGACAGCGGCCGCCCGGTATGGGTCGATGACCCGGGCTTCACGCTCGAGTATCACGTGCGCCACACGGCGTTGCCGAGCCCGGGCAGCTGGGAACAGCTGCGCAACCTGACCTCGCGCATTTTCTCGCAGGCGCTGGACCGCTCGCGGCCGCTGTGGGAGATGTGGCTGATCGAGGGTTTCGAGGGCGA
Source organism: Solirubrobacteraceae bacterium (assembly GCA_036510495.1). Lineage (GTDB taxonomy): Bacteria > Actinomycetota > Thermoleophilia > Solirubrobacterales > Solirubrobacteraceae > Palsa-744. The sequence continues at coordinate 68,702 of DATCDV010000054.1, read as the reverse complement.
TCGCTTCGCGCTGATCTCAAAGACCCATCATTCGCTGATCGACGGCATCGCGGGCGTGGACTTGGCAACGGTGCTGTTCGACGTCACCCCGGACCCGCCCCCGCTGCGCGTCTCGGGCAGGCCGTGGAAACCAAACCCCGAGCCGGACACGACCGAGCTCGTCGCGGCAAACGTTCGCGGGGCGGTGCGCGCGGGCATCGAGATGGTGGGCGCCGCGGTCGGCGCGTTGACGCACCCCGAGCAGACGCTCGAGCGTGCGCGCGAGGCGGCCGAGGGCGTCGGGGAGATCGTGTGGGCCGGTTTGAACCCGGCGCCGGGGACACCGCTGAACGTGGAGATCGGGCCACACCGGCGCTTTGTCGGGATCGCGGCACAGCTCGAGGATTTCAAGCTGGTTAAGAACGCGTTCGGAGGGACCGTCAACGATGTCGTGCTGACGGTCGTGACCGGAGCGTTGCGCTCGTTTTTGATCGCGCGGGGGGTGCGCACAGAGGGGATGGAGATGAGGGCGCTCGTGCCGGTGTCGGTGCGAACGCTGGGTGAACGCCACGAGGGGGGCAACCGCATCGCGGCGATGCGCGGACCACTACCCGTGTACATCGCCGACCCACTCCAGCGCCTGCGCTTCGTCAGGCAGGCGATGGATGGGCTGAAGGAGTCAAAGCAGGCGCTAGGCGCGGAGGTGATCGCGGGCGCCCAGAACTTCGCCCCGCCCACCATCCTGGCGCAGGCCTCGCGACTGAACTTCTCAACGCGCCTGTTCAACCTGATCGTGACCAACGTGCCGGGACCACAGTTCCCGCTATATGTGCTCGGACGGCGCATGGAGCGCGTGTTCCCGGTGGCGTTCCTGCCGGAGAACCATGCGCTTGCGGTCGCGATCATGTCCTACGCGGGCGAGATGAACTTCGGGTTGCTCGGCGACTTCGACGCACTGCCAGACATCGACTCGATCGGCGACAGCATCGCCGAGGAGCTGGCGGAACTGGTGGAGCTGGCGCGCGAAAAGCAAACGGTGGAAGCGCAGAAGGGCAACGGCGGCGGCCCCGCGAAGCGGGCGTCTGACGGCAAGCGGGCTAGTAGCCCAAAGCGAACTTCGCGTCCTCGCTCATCTTCTCGGGCGACCACGGAGGCGTGAAGACCATCTCCGATTCGACGGAGGCAACGCCTTCCAGTTCACCGACGAACTCTTCGATCTGCTCGGTGACCTGAGGCCCGATTGGGCAGCCGGGCGTGGTGAGCGTGAACGTGACGCGCACATCGCCCTCTGAGACCTCGACGCCGTAGATGAGACCAAGCTCGACGAAGTCGAGGCCGAGCTCGGGGTCGATCACGTTGGACAGAGCGTCCATGACGTCATCGGCTGTGACTGTGGGATCTGACGTGGCCTCAGGCATAGCGCTGAGTCTAGCCGGCCAGATGGCCTCACCCCACGCCCGTCAGTTATAGGAGCCGAGGCGATCCCATTGGTAGAGCTGGATGCACTCCTCGGCCAGCTCGATCGCCCGCTCACGGGAAAGATGGGGAAGCACTGTGTCGAGCGCCTGGTCTTCGGCGACGCCGGCCTGGAAGGCTTCCTCGCCCTTGAAGCCGGCGGCGATCTTCAGCGCCTCGCGGCGGTTATCGCCAAGGCTGGGGAAAACTCCCACGAGAAACGCGGTGTTGGGCACAGGATGGCCGACCTCAAGGGAGGCGTGCCAGGCGGCGAGCAGGTGCAGGTCGTCCTGGTCGAGGTCGGCGATGGCGCGCTCGTAGTGGAAGGTGAGCTCCTGATCGGGCAGGTCGTCGACCCATGCGCGCACCACCTCGCCGACGAGCTGCCGGCGGGCCTCACGGCCGACGGAATCTGCGATCACTCGTATGGCGTCGTGGGGCTCGATGAAGCAGAGCGGCATGGCGACTCCCTGGTGGACGGAACGTGGAACCTGACATGCAGGACTTTAGGCGCCGGTGTGGACGGCAAAACCGCCCCGCCCCGCGCGTACGTGCGGGGCACCCCCAATCGAGTCGACCCACCCCCCGCGACGCCCACACGGGCGGGCGGGCTCTACTCAAACTTCGAGCGCCGCTTCGGCCCGCTCGACCGCGTGAGCGTCGCACGTGTCGGGGGGGAAGCCGAGCGTGACGCGCTCCTCCGACGCCCAGTTCGCGAGCGCCAGATCGAGCGCTTCGATCGGCGTGGACAGCGCTCGAGCGAGCGCGGTGGCACGCCGCTCGATGTGAATGGGATCGCCGATCCCGAAGACCCGCTTGGCGGCGGGCGGCGTGGGGTCGGATGTGATGAGCGAAGTTCGCGTGCCGAGGTGAAGCGAGTCGGCGCGCATCTCATAGAGGCCGAGCCGCCCAAGCGTGATCAGTAGGTCGTAGCGGCCCATGCGCCCGAAGCCAGGTAGCGCGAGGCGCTCGAACAGCCGCTCAAAGCGCCGCTGAGGGGTCCACTCGGGCTCGCCGCCGAAGGCTCGCTCCTGAGACCCGGCGTGCTCGGCGAAGCGCCGGTAGGCGATCAGGGTCTCGGAGCCGCGAGACGGGTCATGGGAGGAGCGTGGCCCGAGCGGAACCTCGTCGAGGTCGGGGACGGCGCCCGAGGCCCAGCTGGAGAGCAGCGCTACGCGGACACCGGCAAACGACTGCTCACCCTGCAATGGCGAGAGGTAGGCGGCGAGAAAGCACATCCATGTGGCCTGCTCGATGTCATCGCAGCCACGTGCCTCGGCGTAGAGACTTGGGGGCGCTGCGGTAAGCGTGAGCAGGCGTCCGCTTGCGAAGCCGATCTCCCGTACAAGCCGGCGAGCGTCCTCGGAGGAGTGCAAGCCGGGAACCAGCTCGCAACGGTAGCCGTCGTCCTCGGAGCGGGTCTCGCGATGGACGCGCACTTCCTGCGTGCGGCGGGTGTATGTGCGTCCGGTCGGGCGTACCGTGCTCGCGCCGGCACGCGAGGCGGTCCCCGCGCCGGACCTCCCGTTGGCGCGCCCAGCGGTGCTCGTCCGCTGTTTGGGCTTGGCGGCGTGGCTGGGTTTCTGCCCCGGGACACTCTCGCGGCAGATCGGGCAGCGCTGAATGAAGCGGTTGTGGCGGCAGAACGTTTGGGTCACACGGTTAACGCTAGCGACCCAAGACGGTTCTTCCGGCACATACGTGGTGTCTAGGAGCGTCTGATCGGTGCACGTCGTTCAGGTCGTGTCGCGCGCCAGCGCCGCCTGCACCTCCCAGCCTTTGTCCGTCAATACCCACGAGTTCGGTTCACCGCGTACCGAGCCGGCGCCCGTGTTGTCGATCAGACCGAGCCTGTGCAGGCGCGCGAGCAGCTTTGAGATCTGTCCCTGATCGGAGATACCCGAGGCGTCGGCTATGTGGCGGTTAGAGCCGCCGGGGGTGGCAGCGGTGGCAAGCAGGACGCGGACCGTGCGATAAGTGAGGCGCATCCCAAGATCACGCAACGGATCAGGACCGGCCACAGGTGGCTGACGAGGCGGGTGCGGGACGCGCCGCGCGAGCTCCTTGCGCGCAGCGGCGGGGCCAAGGTATGGAAGGACGATCATGCTCGTCAATGGGCCACTCAACTCCACGAGCTGCCCCGAGTTGTCATCCAAGAGCCGTGCTTGTAGTACGGAGAGCACACCGCCGACGATGCCCTCGGCGGTGAGAGGTGGAAGTTCTGTACTTGCTTTGGCCTCCTTGCGTCCTTCGTCGACGAGGCTGATCATTTGGGCGATGCCGCGCCGGCGGCGCTCGAGCGCCTCGTTGCCCGCGCCAAGCGAACCGACAATCAAGAGCTGCCCGGCACCACACTCCACGTCAAGAAATGAGAGCAATCCGGTGAGAACTGTCCTGATCCGCTCAGTCCAACGCGCGTTGGGGTCATACGTATCGAGTATGTAGCGCGCCGCGCGTGCGATCGCGTCGTCGAACGCGGCGAGGAAGCACTCCTCACGATCCCTGTAGAGCTCATAGAACGTGCGGCGTGAGACGCCGGCGCGCTGCACGACGTGCGCGACCGTGACGTTCCCGGCGCCGCGCTCAGCACTGACCTCGACCATCGCCGCGAGTATCCGCGCGCGCTGGATCTCGATCACACGCCCGGGGCCCAACCCGTTGGGCGCCGCTATCGGCCCGCCGGGCACCTCAATAGACGACGCCCTACCACTACCGGCCATCTCATCTCTTCTTCCCGTGCGTGCTCGCTTTGTGATCCTTGCCTGTCTTCTTGGTCTTCTTCTTAGCCTGCTTGTGCTTGGGGCAGCCGGTGACGTTGACGCGAGTGTTTTGGTGTACCGCGAGCCCGTTTTGTGCTGTGAACGCGATCGGCATCTTCAGCGCGCTGGTGCAGAGATTGCCGTTGGCCGCGAACTCCGAATATGGGCCTGCGGGCAGGTCGACTTCCACGCTGCTGAACGGGACACCCGGGATACTCCTGAGCGTCGCGCTCGTAACCCCGGTCTTGCTATCGATGAACGTTTCGGCGTGTAGATCGACGGTCACGTCGTCGCCTTGCAGCACGATCACTGCTTCAGGGAACTTCGCGTCACCATAAGACACGAAGTACACGGTACCTGCGAGCTTGCCTGGTAGCACCGGCGTGTTCACGAGTGCCGTACCGGCATGTGATTCTGAGGGACATGATGCGGGGTTCGCATTGAACTTTGCTGCCGGACAAGCCCTCTGCAATGTCGTAAGGCGCGAGGGTAGCTGCTTTGGGAAATCGAACTTCGCGCTCTTAAACCACGCTTCGCTACCCATCGCACCCTTCGGATAAGCAATCTTCAAAGCAAGGCTCGTACCGTCCCTACGCGACGTTTTCCCCGACGTTGAAGCCGTCAACTTCGGTTTGAAACCGAGCGTCGCACAATTGGTCACCTGAAACGGTACGTTCAGGTTGGAAGTGGCGCCCTGGTCGCTCGTGAGGCTGCCCGTCATTTCGAGTTTTTCGCAGCTCGTCGGGTTGAAGATGAATCCCGGCCTGTCGATCGACACATTCACGTGCTGGATCTGTAGCGGTATCCCATCCAGAATGTCAGGGATCGAGTACGGACCAGTGGGATCGGTCGTGACCGTCAGGTTCGCTGTGAGCGGATCCACTTCGATCTTCGCCCGCACCACAACCCTCCCGAGATCATACGGTCCCGCCTTCGCCGACACGACAATCGACAACCCATACGGAGCACCCTCATACGGACCGGTCAAGAACACTTCCCCGCCAGTAACACTGTAAGGATCCCCACCAACACCAACGCTGACGGTCGTATGCCCAATCAGACTTTCCGGTCCACAGGTCCCCGCGTCAGCCCGCGATTCTTCACACGGCGTGACCGAGGAGACCAACCCCAACAAACCCGAAGGCATATGCAACCGCACAGCCTTCAGATCCTGTTGACCGTCGGTGCGGCTAAACGTCGTCGTGAACGGACTGAACCCGCCCGCCTGAATGCTCGTCGTGCCGCCCGTCAAAGACGGCGCGAACCCCAACGGGTCAGAACACGAACTCCCATTCGGACCGGAATTCACATCAAACGTCGAAGTCGAATCCACCGGCCCGCCACCGGTCCACGGTTCTATCGACGCGCTCGTCGTATACGCACCACACAAACCAGGAGTCGCAAGCGGCGCACGATCACCACCAAAGAAATGCAATTCGAAATCTTCAACCGGGACCTGTGGCGTATTCCTAAACGTAGACACCAACTGGCCCGTCTGCTGGTTTAGGGCCACTTCGCCCGCGAGCTTCACAAGCGTCCCAGACACCGGATCTGAAGCAACCACATACAACGCGACCAAACTCCCAAACGGGTTCGCGTCCTGCGCCGCCAAGTACACCGACCCCACCAAAGCATTCGCCAACAACGGCGACTTGACCCGCACCGTCCCCACCTTCGACGCTTCCGGACACAACGCCTGACTATCATTTTCCAAACCTATCTGACCAAGCGAGCACGAAGACAAACCATCTGCCGCCGCAGGATTCAACACTACGCCCTCGGGCAACGTCACCGTCGTGTTCCTCACATCGGCCTCCGCGAGCCCTTCCGCATCCAAACTCACACTCTGAGGCAAATGCACCCCGACCGTCAAACCAGTAGGCGTACTCCCAGCCCGACCATCAGGCGCCACCACGATCGACGGTTCAAACTGCAAACGATTACAACCATCCAACGCCTGCATCGGTTCGATCGTACCCGCCACCTGAAAGTCTTCCTCCCGCAACCACGAGTCCGCTTCAACAGTACTCGTCAACGGACCCGTACACGAAGTCGGCAACGTCAAAAGCGGCGACGGGAAATGCTCACCCAACGACTTGCATTCATCTTTTTCACTGTTGCGGTTGCGCACGTGCTCCAGGCAAGCCGACCCACGAGCGACTTCGTGGTGTTCATCACCGGGCACTCCCCAGAACGTCACTTCGCTGCCGAGGTACGCTTCGGTCTGCGTGATGTTGGGCACATTGACCGTCACGCCATAATCTTCCCCGGTCCGCACGGAAGTATCCAGTATCACCGGGAAGAACACCGCGAAGAAACCAAAGCGCGCCGGTTCCCCGGTCGCCGGTTCCAGGTTATACAGTGCATTGGCTATCGTGAGCACGTGGCCTTTGTAGAGGACGGTCACGCGCGCGACACCAATCACTGTCTGAACAGGGCACTGGGGACCACCGTTCGCGTAGAACTGTGCCAGCGTGCACACTGGAATGGGCGTCGGATTCCCAACCAGGCCGGGGGGTAGCTTGAAGTGCAGATCCTTCACCAGAGAAGCCGGCTTGCCTACCTCGGTTTCGTTGAACGCGAGCGTCGTCGTCAACTGAAACGGGTGCGAACCTGCCTGCGTATCGAGCGCACCACCCACTTCTTCAGCATCCATTTCATAAGACTGCACGCCAAACTGGGTCGGTGAGTTGCCCACAGTCAACGGACGCTTCACGCTCGTGCCTAGAACACCGCCCCCCGAGATCTGTGCTTCGTTGAGCGCCCCCGTTTCCACACCCGCTTCCAGTACCACAGCCATCACCACTTCGATCGAATCGTAGTCCGGTAGAAAACCAGTGAAACTACAGCTCAACGTCGCCAGCGAACATTCCGTGGAACCCACTTCTTGGACGAAACTGGCTTCGCCGGTGACCGCTTCGATATGCACAGGACGAACCCCCCTGGGCAACTTGTCCGAGATGCTAACGGGACTTCTGGCTTCCACGTTCGCATCACCGAGATCGGCGGCTCTCACGACGACATACCCATCGGGTTCACCCTTCGACGTCTCAGTGACCGTGGCAGTGCCTTCCAGTCCACCGAGAAACACGCTGTATTCGGTATTCATGACTCCTTCGTTCAAACCCGTCTTGAACGTCACGACATACGGTTTGCTACCGCCGGCGTCACCAGGCCCACCGCTCACTGCCACATTGCCCGCGCCGTAGAGTCCTTCCAGCGCCGCCTGCGCTTCTTCATGCGTCGCGTCATATGCAAACTCCGCATCCTTCAATTCCCCGAGTTCTTTCTTGCCGTTCAATACTTCTTCAAGGCTCACCGGTTCAGGCACGAACACGTCGCCCCCGGTCGCGCTGACCTTGATTTCCTGCACCTCGCTCTTCGCTTTCCCCGGCTGAAGGTCCGTCGGCCTGGCACCCGATGTCAAATGCCACCACGGGGAATCCGCATACGCGGGAACCCCACCCGTCGCCACAACCAACAAACCCACCGCGACCATGCCAAGAATGCCTCGCTTGATCAAACGCACCACGATCACCTCCTGCCCTTCTTCGCATTGGCCTTCACGGACTTCTTCATTCCGTACTTACTCCTGGCTGTGCGTTCGCACACCGCTCGCTGCTTGCGACGCTTGCTCTTCCTACACGCGCTCAGCGCCCGCGTGAGCTTCTGCGCCCGCGTCAGTGACTTCGACCCCACAACCACCTTGACGCCCGACTGAACCACCACATTGCCCGACCCCGAGAACGTCCCGCTCGCGGGCACCCCGAAGATCGCGGGCTGCGGAGTCGGCGCAGGCTTACACGCTTCACCCGTTTCGCACGCAGACGGCGCGACCGACGCCACCGGGAAACAGGGCGTCTGGGGCGTGCATTCGTGCGCGTCATACACATCAAGAGAAGTATCGAAGTCTTCGGAAACCAGTTTTGCTTTAGTCAAGAAGAAGACATCCCCACCAGTTTCGCTCGCGTCCAAGAACGCCGATTCTTCAGACGAAGAACCAGAGGAGATCAACCCGACACAACCGCCCGACCGTTCGCTGAACGTTTCAGCTGACTGCGCGCAACTACCCACCCCGGGAGGCTCATACTCATAGACATCCTCAGCGCCGTTCACGTCCTGAGGCGCCAACGCATCGATGCTGTTAAAGAACAGCCTGCCGCTATCGGAGAGATAACGCGACTGGTAGCGACTTTCGCCAAGTGAGAACGGCGTCCAGCCCGGAATGTTCGCCGCGATCCCACTCGTACCGTCCCAGACACGATCGCCACCGACAAGCGCACCGTTCACCTTTTCGTATTCCACCCCGACCGGCCGCGCGCCCGTGGGATTACACGATGCGCACACGAGCGATGGACGCCCTTCCCTCTGCGCTTCGGCGTCGTAGAGGTAGACCTCCTCGTCCGGGCGCCCGCTGACCGCGTCGCTGGTGTCATAGCCGGTCAGCGAACGCTGCGACATAAACGCCAGCCAGCCGCCATCGGGCGAGACGCGAGCGGTCAGTTTCCCAAGCGCTTCGCCTCCGCCCGACCAGTCTGGAAAATCCTCCTGCGAGAGCGCGGCGACGAGGGCGGTCGTACCGTCGTGGGAGACGTAGAGGTTGCAGGCGCTCGTATCGCCCGACGAGTGACTGTTGCCACCGCATTCGCCGGCGGCCGCGCCCCGCGCCAGCGCACCGGCGGCGGTGAAGTAGACGTAGGAGCCTTCTTCGCTTGCACCGATCACACTGGCCACGTCGGCCGCTTCTCCCGCGTGCGTATCGACCGAGAGATCCCGCAACCGGCTACCGGCGGGAGCGTTCAGATCGTATTCATAGAGGTCGCGGCCACCCGGCGAGGATTCCCCGATCAAGCCCGCTTCGTCAGTGAAGAAGATCCGCGAGCCATCGGCCGAAGCCGTCATGTATCCCGGTGCTGAGGACCCGGTCCCCGAGCCGCCCTCAGGCAGGTCGAGCCGTACGGTTTCGCCTTGGGTCGTGTCACGCAGATAAAGATGCAGGGTTTCAGTCCTGCCCGTGCGGCCCTCCCAAACAATGTGCGAGCCGTCGTTTGAGATCGCGTGGCGGGCAGCTTGGTCCTGTCCGAGCACCACTTCATATGCCACACTGCCGCCCGCTTCGTTGATTTCCCCTGCGGGCAGAATGCTCACCAGCGCCAGGCTGCCCGCATTCCACTCATAGAGAGCGTTCTGTCCTTCGGTGGACGTTTCGGTCAGTTGCGCCGGCGAGCTGAGCACAACGTGCTCTGCGTCAGGCGAGGCACCGACGAATTGCGGGCCGCATCTGATGTGATCGCATTCGTCTTCCTCGGTTTCGCCGAAGTGCGTACCGGCGGGCACGTTGGCGGCACTGACCAGCGGCTGGAAGCACGAGCTCGCGCTCTGATAAGAGCTTTCGCAGTGATCGCTGACCTCACCGTCCAGGTAGTCGCTGTGCAGGTAAGCCGTCGATTCGCTCGCCTCAGGCGAGAGCGCGAGGAAGCCCCCGAAAGGCTGAACCACACCGAGCGCGAGATCTTCGGAGAAGAAGCGGTACTCATCCCCGTTACCGATCCCCAGGCCAGTGGCTTCAACGTGGGGCGGCGCGATCGTCTGAGACGACCAGCCGCCCACGCCACGCGTGGACAGCACACTCACCGAGAGCGCGTAGCCCGCGGGTTTGGCTTCGGTCGGCGAATGCGCAAGGTCCGCGATCGCGTCACCGTTCACCGAAGCCTGGATCACTCCCGATTCTCCGATCGGTTCGAAGTCCGCGCCCTCCTTCTGGGGCGGCGTCACCATCTCCCACTGGCGGCCGTCGGGGAGCGTAAGTTCGCCGCCGGTCGTCTGCGTGGTGAATGTCTGGTCGACACCGTAGAACGTCTGCCTACCTCCAGTAAGTTCGCTGACCGCGACCACACGGTAGTGATAGATCGTGGCCGGTAGAAGTCCTTGGACGTGCTGGCTGACTTCCGTGTTGCCTTCGCCAGAGCCGATTGCCTCGCCGTACGGTGTCGCTCCGCTCAACACGGGCACCTCGCTGCCGTAACCATTGCTAGTGCCGTACTCGAAGTAGTAGCTCGTCGTCGCGCCGTCCGGGTCAAGCGTCGCGTCCAACGTCGCCGAGGTAGACGTGATATCCGCCGCCGACTCGCCATTCAAGCCCGGACCCGGGGTCGTGAACTGCCGGTCCTGCGATCCTTCACCAGGATTCGTGCCATTGGCGTTCGTCGCCTGCAACCGGTAATAGTAGGTCGTATCGGGCTGCAACTCGCTCAGGCTCGCCTGTGCCGCCACCGCCGCTTCGCCTTCCCCTACCAGTGCCGTACAGGGCGTCACTTCGCCGAACCCGGTGCTCGTGCCCCACACGAACTCACAGCTCCCGCCACCCGCTTTATCGGGATTGACCGTGCCGTTCAATATTGCACCCGTCGCTGTCAGCCCGCTCACAGACCCAGTCGTGACGTCCGGGATCACGATGCCCGCACCGAACACATCGATGACGCCACCCTCTTCTTCGCGATAGTCGCCGACGAAAACATCGCCCGTCAGGGGATCCACGGCAACGCTAAACAGTGTTTTGAACCCGCCGGCAGGGGTATCAGCACCGGTGATCCGACCGAGATAGGCGCCTTCCAGACTGAACTCGTCAACGATGTTTTCTTCGGCCACGTACACGTCACCGTCGCTACCATCCGTGGCTAGATTCCGGATTCCCCCGAACGTGCCGGTAGGTGGCGGTCCGGTGATCGTGCGCAGGAATTCGTATTCGCCCGCCAGCGCCGATGGCGCGAACACATCCACCGCGCCTTCGTTGACTATCAGCACATCCCCGTTGGCTTCATCCACCGCCACCCGTTCGGCGTCGCTGAAAGGTTCGCTCGGCGACACTCCGGTGATCTGCGTGACGTATTCCTCACTGCCGCCTGCCCGCGGCCTGAAGACATCGACAGCCGCGCCAGTGGCGACGAGCACGTCCCCGGCCGCCCAGTCGGTGAGGCTCGTCGAGTTATCGACAGCGACATCGTGAACACCACGGCTCCCGAACGAACCAGCAGGCGTGCCCGTCCAAGCCGCCTGAAAGCCGGATTTGTTAAATACAGCCACGACTCCTTCGGGTTCACCAGCAACTCTCTCGACCCCTCCCACGTACACGACCGGTTCGCCGGTCGTATGACCGACCGCCACACCCCTGCTGAATTCTTCGATGTCTGGGACCTGCGGCAACTGCGCGATGAACGCACCCGTGGAATCGTTAAACTCGTCGATCCGGTAGTTGCTCGTGCCCGACACGTGTTCGGCGACCCACAGATCGCCGGAGTCGACCGTCATCGAATCGAGCTCGGTTACCGGCCCGGGAATTCCCACGCCAGGGCCAGTCGGCACTTCGGTGATCTGCGAGAGATAGTCATGCGTAACCGCTGCCTGAGCCGCCAACCCCACGAACACCAAACAGCCGACCATGGCACTCACCGCGACCAGCGTCAGCAACATCAATCGACGAGCAATCATCAAACCATCCCCTCCTCAAGAGAACCGACACGACGCCGAGCAGCCCACGAACAGCACAAGACCCTCGCGGGCACACGGCCCCACGACGGCAGAAGAGCTAGAAGCAGCAGACGCGCCTAGCGCGCGCGAGTGACCAAACCGAGCCTTACGCTCTACAGGCCACGAAACGTCCCCGCAACAGTGAGTTTGAAGACCGCGAGAACCATTTCCCCCTTCGGGGGAACCCGGCCGGCGCGAAAGCGACCGGCGGAGGGACCTAGAGCCTAGACGCCCAGCCCTACCCAGACCCCCCTGCGGGGATCCCGGACGGCCCGCTAGGGCCGGACGGAGGGGACTAGGGCTCGAGCCAGAGAGAGAGAGAGAGAGAGACGCGTCAGCGACGCTGACGCGTCCTATTACGCCAGCCCCGTGAAGACACGGACTCTCAAGCACGTTATTCCCCAATGAATGCACGCGAAATACAACTCCCTCTCAGAAGCGACCCGGTCCCTCTCCCAAGGTCCCCGTCAAACGTTTACGCTGTCGACCACGGAGGCCGACCCTTACCTGACCTTATGTTTGGTAGACGCTCAGTGCGAACGCGACCACATGGGTACCTTATACCATGCGCTGCGCAAAAGTCAACCCCCCTTCGTGCGGGGAAACCCACCGCGATGCGTCGGTCAGCTGCCGCCGGGTTGAAAACCTCTCTTGATCCACTCGCGATACGCGTTGTAGAAGGCCGTAAAGTTATTCGCGACAAGCTGTGCAGACTCGTGCACCTGCTCTGCCGTGGCTGTCGCGTATTCGTGGACAAGCATGCGCCGTAGTTCTCTCAGCCGCTGCAGACGCCCGGTTAGCTCGCCCGAAAGGACGCCCGCCTTGCGCAACGCGTCCAGATCTCGGCGCGCGTTCGTCTCCTCCCTGCGCCCACGAAGAGCGGCGAGCTCCAGGCCGAAGGCCGCCAGCTCCGCGATGTAGTTGTAGAGCTGGTCCACGCCCCGCTCGACTGCCTTTACGCGATTGAGCTCCACTGGATCCTCCGAGACGTACGCTTTGCCAAACGCTTCCAAGTCGAAGTCGTCCCCGAACTCAGCCATCGCGGCGCGCAACGCGAGCAGGTGCCGCCGCACATCGCTCATCCGGTCGCGGATCTTGGCCTTCAGCGCCCGCGCACGCTCGGGATCGTTGGACTCCAGCGGAGGTGGAGGTGGAGGCGCATCGGTCATCTGGCGTAGCGGTCGAGCTCAAGCTCGTCCAGCGGCGGTGGGACAAACGTTTCCGCACGCCGAGCGAGCCCTCGCCATTTGGTTGCGGCGTCGCGCAATGCGGACCAACGGTCTTGTCGATCCACAAGCACACGACCTTGCTCGATGACGTCGGCCATGAGCACAGGCGCGCTTTCGGCGTCAGCCAGCCGCACCAGCTGCACCTCTCGTCCAACGCGAATAGAGAGTCGTTCGGTGAGCGCGACCAGCCTCCCGACGCTTGGATCGTCCAGCACGACGAGCACGTCTATGTCGGAGTCCTCGCAGTCGTCCCCTTTGGCGGTTGAGCCGAACAGGACGGCGAGCCTCACGTTGGGCTCGGTTCGCAGTGTGGCGCGCAGCATGTGCAGCAGCCACCAATGGCTGCGCAGATATGCCTCCTCGCGGAAGGACACCTGAAACCGTCGCGGGCTGAGCCGCCTCCCCCGAATAAGGCCCTCAGCGGCCGCGCGTTTGAGCGTGCGCTCAGGAATCGATAGCTCGGCGGCTACTTGGCGCAAAGAATCCATAGTGTGGCCCATATCCTAGCGTGGTATGGCCGGTAAACGGGTCTCATACGGCTGATAAAGAATCTTTCGCAAAGAAAGATTTGCGGAGACGAGGCAGGCCTCGGCCGCCAAGCGACTCCTGGAGAAAGACGCCCTACAGGTAGGTCACCTCGATCCCGAGCTTCTCGTAGGTCCTCGCCGCACGCCGGTCGCAGCTGAGCAGGGTGCGCCCGTGGTGCTCGGCTGCGACAGCCACGCTCGCGTCGTAGACCGCGCCTCCCGAGATCGATAGACCGGCGAGTCGCTCGACCAGCTTGCGACGCTCAGGCTCAGGCAGGACCATGCGTTCCCCTGAGAAGTCTTCGCGAAGATATTCGGAGACGAGGCTGGGCTCAGCCCGAAGGGGCTCAGGTAGACGCGTCAGGACCGAATAGGCCTCCAACTCAACATGCGCAACGAGATCGCGAACATCGCCCAACGCCTCGACAGCCGCCTCGTGCTTCTCGTTCCAGCTCGCGAACGCAGCGATCACAACGCTGCTGTCCGGCGTCAACGGCGGACCTGCTCCAGCGTCTCACGGACCATCTCGGACGTCAGCGTGGGCATCTCGCGGTCGGCGACCGCGACCAGCCGCTTGCCACGTCGCTCCAGCCGCATCGGAGTGCCTTGGTGCTCGATCTCGAGGCGTCCGTCGACAGCGCTCAGTTCAAGCTCCTGCCCGGGTCTGAAGCCAAGCTCTTCGCGCAACCGCTTCGGAACAACGATCCGTCCGGCAGAATCGATGGTAGTGACCATGGCATGATCATACCATCAAAGAGCGGTGCCGGACTGGTGTCCTCTGCTTCAACCTCGCAAGCCGAGAACGACGCCAAGCGCATCGTCGAGCGCTTGCATCTCCTCGTGGCTGAGACGCCCGAGCCGGCCGGTTATCGCCTGGACGTCGATCACGCGGAGCTGGTCCGTCAAGACGTGGCTCTGCGTGCCATCGATGTCGATCAGGGGACGAAACGTGGCGGCAGCGGCGGAGCGCGAAGTCGGCGCGACGAGCACAGTGCTGAGCGCCAGCAGATCGTCGTTCTGGACAATCACCGCCGGCCTTGCACCCTGCTGCTCGTGTCCACGTGCGCGACGGGAGGCCGCGACGTGGACCACTTCTCCGCGTACCATCAATCCGAGGGCCAGGGTGGTGCGAGGCCATCCAGGTCGGCGGCAAGTACCGCGATCTCCCGTTGGTCGCGTACATCGGCGGCGAGCCGATGCGCCTCCTCGCGTAGCGCAGCGCGCTGGCGACGGCGAGCCCGAGCCTCCACGAGCGCCAGACGAACGGCCTCGGAGTCGTTCATCCCCTCTGCCCGCAAAACCCCCAGCGCCGCCTCGGAGTCGCTGTCGAGCCGAACATGCAGAGCACGTGCCATGCACATACTGTACTACAGATCGTGCTACGCGACGGGAACGGCCATGTGCGGCCTGACCGGCAGCGCGAACCCCCGCGTCCGCGCCCGCTCGGCCCCAGCGCGGCGCTCGGCTTCCAGGGCATACAGGTAATCGTCGAAGTCGACCTGGATCGTGTGGCGCTTGGAAGCCACATAGCGCTTGCGCATTGCCGCCTGGTCTGAGGCGATATCGCGGCGCAGCTCCGCCGGTGAGGGCAACGCGTACTCCCCGCGCAGGTAGTCCCCCACCCACGAGCCCTGAGCCTCCGCCAGCGGCATGATCGCGCCAAGCGGCTGCAGCAGACCGACGAAGAACAGGCCCGGAATCTCGGGATGGAAAACGCGCCTGAACAGCTCGATGTGATTATCGGGCGCCGCGAGGAAGTCCGCGTCGAAGAACGGGAAGGTGATCTTGTAGCCGGTGCAGTAAACGACCACGTCGGCGCGCACATCGCTGCCGTCGACGAAGCGCACGCGCTCGCCTTCGAGTGAAGCGATGTTTGCCTTCGGCGCGATAGTGCCGTGCGCGATGCGGTCGAGGATCCGCCCCGAGACCGTCGGATGAGACTCGCCGAACTTGTGGTCGGGCTTGGGTAGCCCGTAGCGCTCGGGCGACCCGGTCAGCGTCTTGATCGTCTGGTGGATCATGCGCTGGCGGATCGCGAACGGTATGCGGGGATTGTTGGGCAGCTGATCGACCGGCTTGCCGAACACGTACTTGGGGATGATCCACGCGCCTTTGCGCGCCGCCAAGTAGGTGTTGGCGGCCACATAGGAGGACTCCACCGCGATGTCCATCGCGGAGTTGCCCATGCCGAGGACGACCACGTCCTTGCCCGTGAAGATCGAGTTGTCCACGTAGGAGTGGGCGTGCAGCTGCTTGCCCTCAAACGTGTCCGCGCCCGGGAAGGCCGGTTCCGGCCAGCGCGCATCCCAGTGGTGGCCGTTGGCCACCAGCAGCGCGTCGTATGAGCGCGTCTCCCCCGTGTCCAACCTGATCTCCCACGTCCCGTCATCGCGCTTACGCGCGTGCTCGACGCCCGTCTCGAAAGTGATCTGCTCACGCAGGCCGAAATGGTCCACGTAGCCGTCGAAGTACTCCTTGATGTGCGTGTGGTGCGGGAAGTCCGGATAGGAGGTCGGCATCGGGTAGTCCGCGTAGGCCATCCGCTCGCGCGACACGTTGATGAACAGATCCCGATACGCCGCTGACATCCCGTTGCGGTTGCCGAACACCCAGTTGCCCCCCACCTGATCTGACTTCTCGAAGCAGTCGAACGGGATCCCGCGATCGAGCAGCGCCTTGGCGGCGGCGATGCCCGAGGAGCCGGCGCCGATGATGCAGGTGCGAGGAAGGCCGCTCGTGGCGCCGCCATTGTCGGAGGCGGCGCGTCCGTTCTCAGGGGGGTTGGCCACGTGGCCAGTCTAGCGGTCGAGCGTGCGACCCGACACGGTGCCTCCGAGGTGTCTTTAGAAAGCCCCGACACACACGAGTATTCGTATATTCGCCCCTGCGTTCCTGTGATACTGTGAAGCACAGTGACAAATATCACTGTATCCGTTCCCGACGATGTTTACCGCGCCGCGAGGATTCGGGCAGCTGAGCGTGGCAGCTCCGTGAGTGGCCTCGTTGCCGAATATCTGAGCTCGCTCTCCGATCGCGAGAGCCAGTTCGCAAGGTTGGAGGCCGAGCAGAAGAGCGTTCAAGGGCAGATCGATCGCTTCAGCGCCCGCGACCGCCTCGATCGCGACGAGTTGCACCGGCGTGCGGTTCGCTGACACCAACATCCTGCTCTACGCCATCTCGCATGACCCCGAGGAGCAGACCAAGGCGGCGCAAGCCAACGAACTCCTCTCGGCCAGAGACATCGGGCTCTCGGTACAGGTGCTCCAAGAGTTCTACGTGCAGGCGACCCGTGAGACCCGAGCAGACCGTCTGCCGCACGACCAGGCCTCCAGGCTCATCGAGTCCTTCCGGCGCTTTCCCATCCAGGAGACGACGATCGGCACAGTGCTCTCCGCGATATCCACCCGAGAGCGATTCGGCATCTCCTATTGGGATGCCGCAATCATCGAGGCAGCGCGTACGCTCGGCTGTGGGGTCGTTCTCTCCGAGGACCTGAACAACGGTCAGGATTACGCCGGAGTACGAGTCGAAAACCCTTTTAGCGGCTAGACATCGCTCATTCCGCCGGGACTCCAGGCCCGACGTGTTGGGGCGGCCCCTCAGGACCTTCGTCGGCATCCCCATGGCCGGAGAGCCCACCGTCTCGAGGCCCTGCCGCCGAGCCGTTGACTGCTCCTCCCCGAACGGCAGAGCCGGCGGGCGCAGGATCGTCGAGCAGGCCGGCGAGGTAGCGATCGACCATCCGCGCACACTGGCGTCCCTCGTTGATGGCCCACACGATCAACGACTGCCCGCGACGCGCGTCGCCGGCGGCGAACACGCCGTCCACCGACGTGGTGTAGGGCCGCAGCGCCTTGACGTTGCCACGCGGGTCCTTCTCCACGCCAAGCTGGTCGAGCAGTGGCTGCTCGGGATGCAGGAAGCCCATCGCCAGCAGCACGAGCTGGGCCGGGAGCTCGCGCTCGGTGCCCGGCACAAGCGCGAACGGCGGCGCCGCCTCAGCGCCCGCGATGTGAAGCGCGGCGACGTTGCCCTGCTCGTCGCCTGAGAAGCGGGTGGTGGTAACCGAGTAGTCCTGCTCCCCCACAGCGGCGGTCCTCGCCTCTTCCATCGCATAGGAGAGGCGATACTTCAGCGGCCACTCGGGCCACGGCGTGCGCGCGTCCGGCCTGTGCTCAGGTGGCTCTGGCAACAGCTCGAGCTGGACGATCGAAAGAGCACCCTCGCGCAGTGAGTTACCGACGCAGTCGGCGCCCGTATCGCCGCCGCCAATCACCACCACGTGCTTGCCCGCTGCTGTGATCGGCTCGCCTACCGTGGGGGCGGCGACCGTGGGGACAGGGCCATGCTCGTTGGCGACGAAACGGTTGCGTTGATAGAGATAGTCCATCGCGAAGTGGACACCGCTCAACTCCCGTCCTGGCACGGTCAGGTCGCGTGGGACGCGCGACCCGGTTGCGAGCACCACCGCGTCAAAGCGCTCGCGCAGCTCGGCAACGGTCACGTCAGTGCCGACATCCACGCCGCAGCACAGCTCAACACCCTCGGCGATCAGCTGCTCCACGCGTCGCTGCACGACCGTCTTCTCGATCTTGAAGTCGGGCACACCGAAGCGCACGAGTCCGCCGGCCGCCTCGTCGCGCTCGAACAGCGTCACGCTGTGACCGACACGGCGCAGCTGCTGGGCTGCCGCCATGCCGGCCGGCCCCGAGCCGACGACGGCCACCGACTGACCGGTCTCGAGCTTCGGCGGCTCCGGCTTGACCCACCCTTCCTTGAAGGCACGGTCGATGATCGCGTGCTCGATCTGCTTGATCGTGACCGCGTCCCCCTCGCGGATCTCGAGCACGCATGCCGCCTCGCACGGCGCGGGGCACAGGCGACCGGTGAAGTCGGGGAAATTGTTCGTGGCGTGCAACTGGGCGATCGCCTCTTGCCAGCGATCGCGGTAGACGAGGTCGTTCCAGTCGGGGATCAGGTTGCCAAGCGGACAGCCGTTGTGACAGAACGGCACACCGCATTCCATGCAGCGGGCGCCCTGGTCGCGCAGCTCCTGCACGGGACGCTCCACGACGAACTCCTGATAGTCGTGCGTACGCTCGCGCGGATCGCGGTATGTGATCCCGTGACGCTCTATTTGCAGGAAGCCGCCGAGCTTGCCCATCAGACCGACTCCTCCTCGGGCTCGGGGGCCACACCATGGGCCCCCACCGCGTCAAATGACTGAACGGGCACACTGCCGTTGGCGGAGGGGACTAGCGCCAGTGCCGTCTCTTCCTCGGCCAGCTCGCCCAGCACGCGCTTGTAATCGTGAGGCATCACCTTCACGAACGCCCCGGCTGCGAGCAATTGCTCGAAGCGGGCGAGCACGTCGCGCGCGACCGGCGAGTCGGTGCGTTGCTCGTGCTCCTCGATCATCGCGCGCAGCTCGATCGCGTCGGCCTGCGAGATCTCATCAAAGCCGACCATGCCCATGTTGCAACGCGCCGGGAAGTTTCCGTGCTCGTCGAGCACGTATGCGACGCCGCCGCTCATGCCGGCGGCGAAGTTGCGGCCGGTGGGCCCGAGCACGACCACGCGCCCACCCGTCATGTACTCGCAACCGTGGTCGCCCACCCCCTCCACGACCGCCCACGCACCCGAGTTGCGCACCGCAAAGCGCTCGCCGGCGAGGCCCCTGAAGAACGCTCGCCCGGAGGTGGCGCCGTAGAGCACGGTGTTGCCCACGATCACGTTGTCCTGTGCGATGAAGCCCTCGTCCATGTCGCGCGACGGGCGCACGGACACAACTCCTCCAGAGAGGCCCTTGCCGGTGTAGTCGTTCGTGTCGCCCTCGAGCTGGAAGACGACACCAGGCGCTAGCCAGCCGCCGAAGCTCTGGCCAGCCGAGCCCTTAAAGCGCACCAAGATCGAGCCGGGTGGCAGGCCCTGTGCTCCGCGCGCGCGCGCGATGTGGCTGGAGAGGATGCCCCCTACGCAGCGGTTGACGTTACGGATCGGCAGGTCGATCTCCACCCGAGCATGCGCGGGCGTGTGTGGGACATCCGTTCCGCCAACATCCTCACCCGACGCCTGAGCCGGCGGAGCACCATCCCCGCCAGCCTTGATGAGCGACTGGGAGCGCTTGACGAGCTCCCAGTCGAGCGCATCGTCGAGCACTGCCGGAGGCGACTTCACGCGATGGCGCGTGGCTCCCTCGGGGAGATCGATGTGGGCGAGTATGTGCGTGAGATCGACGCCGCGCGCCTTCCAGTGCTCGATCGCTTGCTCGGCGGCAAGCAGGTCAACGCGGCCGATCGCCTCGTCCAGCGTGCGTAGACCGAGCGAGGCAAGGATCTCACGGACTTCCTCGGCCACGAAGAAGAAGAAGTTGACGACGTGCTCGGGGCGACCCTTGAAGCGCGCCCGCAACTCTGGATCCTGCGTGGCGATTCCAACAGGGCACGTGTTCAGATGGCAGGCGCGCATCATGATGCAGCCGGTGGCGATCAAGGGGGCGGTGGAGAAGCCCATCTCATCCGCGCCGAGCATCGCGGCGATGACGACATCGCGACCGGTCTTCAGCTGGCCATCGGTTTGCACGACGATGCGCGAGCGCAGGTCGTTGAGTAGCAGCGTCTGCTGGGTCTCGGCGAGACCTATCTCCCAGGGAATGCCGGCCGCCTGGATCGAGGACAGCGGCGAGGCGCCCGTGCCGCCGTCGTGGCCGGCGATCAGCACGCGGTCGGCGTTGGCCTTGGAGACGCCCGCGGCGACTGTGCCGACGCCGACCTCGGAGACGAGCTTGACCGACACCTGGGCGTCGGGGTTGGCGCAACGCAGATCGTAGATCAGTTGCTTCAGATCCTCGATCGAGTAGATGTCGTGGTGGGGCGGCGGTGAGATGAGCCCTACCCCGGGGGTGGTATGGCGAATCGAGCCGATGTAGGCATCGACCTTGTCGCCGGGCAGCTGGCCGCCCTCGCCGGGCTTGGCGCCCTGGGCCATCTTGATCTGCAGCTCATCCGCGTTGACGAGATAGTGGATCGTGACGCCAAAGCGCCCCGAGGCGACCTGCTTGATCGCCGAGCGACGCCGGTCGCCGTTGGGGTCGGGCGTGAAGCGCGTCGGGTCCTCCCCACCCTCTCCCGTGTTGGAGCGTCCGCCGAGGCGGTTCATCGCGATCGCGAGCGTCTCATGCGCCTCGCGGGATATCGAGCCGAGGCTCATGGCGCCGGTGCAAAAGCGCCGTACGATCTCCTTGGCGGGCTCGACTTCATCGAGCGGAATCGCCTGACCGCCTGCCCCGCGATCGTAGCTTGAGAAGCCGAGCAGTCCACGCAACGTGGCCTTACGGGCCGCATCGTCGTTGACGGCCGCGGCGTACTCGCGGTACTTCTGGAATGCGGGGCTGTCCCGCACCTCGGCGCCAGCCTGCGCGTCGCCCTCGAGCGCCGCCGTGACGTTGCCGTTGGCGGAGCGCACCGCGTGCTGGACGAGCGCGATCGTCTCGGGGTTCCACATGTGGTGCTCGCCGTCGCGCCGCCATGCGTACACACCGCCGACAGGCAGTAGATCGTCATGAATGGTGGGGTAGGCGCGTGCGTGGCGCTCCAAGGCCTCGATCGCCAAGACCTCCAGGCCGATGCCACCGATACGCGATGCGGTGCCGGTGAAGTGGCGATCGATCAGCTCACGCTCGAGTCCAACGGCCTCGAAGATCTGCGCGCCGCGGTAGGACTGGATGGTCGAGATGCCCATCTTGGAGATCGTCTTGAGCAAGCCCTTGCCGATCGCTTTGATCGTGTTCTGAGCGGCCTCCTCGGGAGAGATCGGAGTTTGCTGGGTGGACTGGCCGTTACTCCCGCCGGGACGCGCGATGTACCCGTGGAAGACCAGGTCGTCAAGCGTCTCGAGCATCACGTACGGGTTGATGGCGCTGGCGCCATAGCCGATCAGCGTCGCGAAGTGGTGGACCTCGCGCGGCTCGCCCGACTCGAGCACTATGCCCGCCCGCAGGCGAGTGCCCTCGCGCACGAGATGATGGTGCACTGAGGAGACGGCCAAGAGCGAGGGAATCGGCGCGCGGCGCGGCCCCAACATGCGGTCGGAGAGGATGATGATGTTGACCCCCTCAGCGATCGCCGCATGGGCCTGCTCGCACACACCCTGGAGCGCGGCGGATAGGCCATCGGGACCGTCGGCCACCGGCCAGGTGATGTCAAGCGTGCGCGAGGAGAACACGTCGTGGGATATGTGGCGCAGCGTCTCGAGCTCGCGGTTGAGCAGGATCGGTTGATCGAGCAGCAGCTTGTGGGCGTGCTCCGGCGTCTCATCGAACAGGTTGCGCTCGGTGCCCAGAGTCGTGGCGAGGCTCATCACGATTTCCTCGCGGATCGGGTCGATCGGAGGATTGGTGACCTGCGCGAACAGCTGCTTGAAGTAGGAGAACAGCGGCGGCGCCTGGTCTGAGAGGACCGCGAGCGAAAGGTCATTGCCCATCGAGCCGATCGGCTCAGCGGCGGTGCGAGCCATCGGCTCGAGCAGCACGCGCAGATCCTCCTGGGAGTAGCCAAAGGCGCGTTGGCGCCTGCGCAAGGGCTGGTCGGAGAGCGTCACCTGCTCTGAGGGCGGAAGGTCAGCGAAGCGCACCGCGTTGCGCGCATACCACTCACCGTAGGGCCGCTGGGTGGAGATCTGGTGCTTGACCTCGCCGTCCTCGACCACGCGTCCCTGCTCGAGGTCGACCAGAAACAGCTTGCCCGGCTGGAGCCGCCCAAGCCGCTCGATCTCCTCAGCCGGCACATCGAGCAGGCCGATCTCCGAGCCGAGCACGACGTGGCCGTCCTTGGTCAGGACCCAGCGCCCGGGACGCAGACCGTTGCGGTCGAGCGTCGCGCCCACCACGCGACCGTCCGTGAAGGCGACGGCGGCAGGGCCATCCCAGGGCTCCATCAGACACGCGTGGAACGCATAGAAGCCCTTCAGCTCCTCGGGCAGGTCGGCCCGGTCCCGATAGGCCTCGGGGATCATCATCATGACCGCATGGGGGAGCGAGCGTCCCGCGAGCATCAGCAGCTCGAGCACGTTGTCGAACGTGGCGGAGTCCGAGTTGCCTTGCGTGACGACCGGCAGGATCTTTGCCAAGTCCTTGCCAAAGAGCTCGGAGGAGAGCTCGGACTCGCGCGCTCGCATCCAGTTGACGTTGCCCATCACCGTATTGATCTCACCGTTGTGGCAGATCACGCGATAGGGGTGGGCGAGCTCCCAGCTCGGGAAGGTGTTGGTGGAGAAGCGTGAGTGCACCAAGGCCATCGCGCTCTTGCACCGCTCGTCCTGCAGGTCCGGGTAAAAGGCGGCGAGCTGGTAGGAGATCAACATGCCCTTGTAGTTGATCGTGCGCGAGGAGCTGGAGGTGACGTAGAAGCCGCCGCTCGCATCCTCGGAGGCGGCGACGGCTTGTTCGCACACTCGCCGGATCACATACAGCTTGCGCTCGAAGGAGTCTTGATCGAACCCGCCTGGCCGCGACACGCCCTCGGACCCAGCTCCCTTCACGCCGGCATGGTCGGCCCCGACGAACAGCTGGCGAATGACCGGGCGACTCCAGGCGGCCGTGGCGCCGGTGTGCTCGGGACGAACGGGCACGTCGCGCCAGCCGAGCAGGCGCTGACCCTGCTCGCGCACGGCACGCTCGAGCAGCCCCTCGATTCGCTCGCGCGCGGCCTCCTCAGTCGGCAGGAAGCACATCATCACGCCATAGGCGCCCGCCGGAGGCAGCTCGAAGTCGACTAGCGCACGCAGCAGCTCGTCGGGCATCTGCATGAGGATCCCGGCGCCATCGCCCGTGAGCGGGTCGGCGCCCGATGCGCCCCGATGCTCGAGTTTCTCGAGCGCGGTGAGCGCGCGCGTGACGACCTCGTGCGTAGGGAGATTGTCCAGGCGCGCGACCATGCCGACCCCGCACGCGTCATGCTCGTAGCGGGGGTCGTAGAGTCCAGCGGCCTGTGATGGCAATGTTTGCGAAGTCATATGAGTGCTGCCTTCAAGCGACGCGCCCTGACGGGCTGCGGCGCCTTCGCGGGCATGGGGGGTCGGCACCTGAGGCGGAGCCTGAAAGCGTAGCATCGCAATCGCCTCTAGAGAGGCATTGGACGTGTGAAATCCGTCCTCGACGGGGATCATTATGAGCGAGACCGCACGGCAACATCGGGACGGCACACCGCCAGGAGAGGCAATGACGCCGGACATTGAGCTCGCGCTAGCGGCGCGGGCCGAGAACATCGCAATAGTTCGGCACGCCCTCGGCGGGCTCGGCGACGCCTTCGGCGTGCCGGAGTCGAAGCTGTCGGACATCCGCCTTGCGGTGACCGAGGCGTGCGCGAACGTGGTTGTGCACGCCTATCCCGAGGGCCAGGAGGGCCCGATGGAGATCCTCGCTCGCAAGGACGATGACGAGCTGACCGTGCTGGTACGCGACCAGGGACGCGGCGTGAGGCCGCGTCCGGACAGTCCGGGTCTGGGCCTCGGCCTATCGCTAATCGCCGCGCTCGCCGAGAGCGTGCAGCTGGGGCACGGCCCCGAACAGCGCACAGAGGTGCGCATGACCTTTGCTCTGAGCGACTCGGTGCCGAGCATGAATATCCCCCCGGGCATGAACGGCCACCCTTCGTGACAGGGCAGACCGCGGATGAGCAGGAGCGGGCCACAGACAACGTCGCCCGCCTGCGACTCGCCGACGGTCCTCTGCTGGCCCCGGTGCTATGGCGCGTGGTTTCGATGGTGCTCGCCCGCGCCGACTGGCCACTGGACCGCCTCGATGACGCGCTGCTTGTGTGCGACGCACTGTGCGCGCACGCCCCCGCACAGGCTGGCGAGGGCCGTGGCGAGGGCCGGCTGAGCTTCAGCATTGGGGTTGACGAGCAGCAGGCAGAGTTGCGCGTGCTGGACCTAGTAGGCGGGGGCGCCGCGGCACTTTTGAAGGACGCAATCTTGCCTGTGGTAGGCAACGTGCTCGAGCGCATCGCGGAGCGCGTGTCGGTGGAGCCTGACGAGCGCAGCACCGGCTCCCAGCTGGTGATCGTGCTCAGCAGTGGCGCTAGCTGACCTGCGCGAGGCTCTCCTCTAGCGCCTTCATCACGTCCGGCGACTCGGGCGGCGGCTCGGCCTTATCCGGTAGTGGGATGGGCTCGCCGGCGGCCTTGCGATCGACGAGGTCGAGTACGGCCTCACGAAAAGCGTCCTGGTACTTGTCGATGTCAAACGGCTCGGCGATCGACGCCACGAGCCGGCGAGCCACGTCGAGCTCTTGCTCGTCGAGCTCGTCCTCCGGCCCTTCGAGCTCACGCAGACCGGTCGTTGGATTGACCTCGTCGCCATAGCTCATGGTGAGCATCAGTAGCGCGTTCCCGCGCGGTCGGATCGCCACCAGCCGTTCTTTGGAGCGCATCACGATGCGACCGATAGCGACCTTGCCGGTATCTGTCATGGCCTGCAAGAGCAGCCGATAGGGATGCGAGCCGCCGTGCCCAGGAACGAGGTGATAGGGATGATCGAAGTAGATCGGGTCGATCTCCTCGAGCTCCACGAAGTCTTCCACCTGGATCGTGCGCGTAAACAGCGGTTCGAGCGCCGCAAGCTCCTGGGGCTCCACCGGCACGTAGCGGTCGGGGGCTATCTCATAGCCCTTGACGATCTCGCCGAGTGGGATCTCTTCGCCGTCGAGCGAGCAGACGTGCTTCTGGTGGATGCGCCCGCTGTCGAGCGTGTGGATCTGATGAAAGTGCACCGTCTTGCGCGTGACGGCGCTGTATAGCTTTACGGGAACGCTGACCAAGCCGAAGCTGAGCGTCCCCATCCACATTGCTCTTGGCATCTGGACACATCTTGACTTTAAAACGAGACATTGTCAAGCCTTAGAGTCAAGTGCACATCATGTGTCACGCTCAGCGCCGGCGGCCGGCCGGGCAAGCGCCGACGGACGAGGCGCGAGACTAGCGACCCAGGTCAGCCTCGACGCCGGCGCGCAGACGGGCCAGCGCCTGACGAATGAGGCGCGAGACCTGCATCTGTGAGACGCCGATACGCTCGCCGATCTCAGCCTGCGTGAGGTCATCGCCGAAGCGGAGCTCCAGGACCCTGCGCTCGCGCTCACCGATCTGCCCCATAAGCGGCTCCAGCGTGGCGCGCTCCTCGGCTCGATCAAAGCCCACATCGCTTGAGCCAAGCGCTTCTGCGACAGTCTCGGTCTCCTCATCCCGACTGGAGCGCGGAGCATCGAGCGAGCCCGCCCTGTAGGCGCCCATCGCCTCGAGTGCCTCGAGCACCTGCTCCTCCGAAGCACCGACCGCTCGCGCTACCTCGCCTACCGAGGGAGAGCGACGCTGTCCGAGCGAGAGTCGCGTGACCGTCTGATCGACCCGCAGCGCCAGCTCCTGGAGGTCGCGCGGAACCCGCACCGACCAGGTGCGATCACGAAAGTGGCGCTTGAGCTCGCCGAGGATCGTGGGAACGGCGTAGCTCGAGAACATCACTTCACGCGAGCAGTCGAAACGATCGACCGCCTTCAGCAGGCCGATCGAGGCGACCTGAACGAGATCATCGATTGGCTCGTCGGTGTGCTGATAGCGACGCGCAAGCCGCCGGGCAAGCGGAAGATAGCGTTCGACGAGTAGATCGCGTGCGTGAGGATCTTCGTCGGCTCGTACGCGCGCGAACAACTCGAGGTCAGGCACCAAGGGCGGCATCTCAATGACCGTAGTCGCTGATCTTCCGGTTGCCATAGATTCCCCTTGAGCCTCCTCCGCTCCGCTGCCTCATGAATCATAAGTCCCGCTGCCTCAGAAGACAAACGATTCTCCAGTTGAGACTACCTCCTAGCCACGGGATTCCAATGTGGCGGATCGCTCACTCATGGTGCGGGTTTCCCCCCATGAGCACAATCCCCCGCGACCGGGGCATGTCAGGCAGAGCGCTCGGTGCGGCGCCTCGGAGACAGCGAAGCCGTTGGCCCCGGCGCGTGCGATGCGCACGAGCAACTGCTCGTGCAGGGCATCCTGCTCGTGCGCCCCAAATCGAGCTGCGACCCACTCACCGGGACGTTCCAGAAACCAGTGGACGACCGTCACCCGCGGCGCGCCGTCTTCGATCGCGGCCAGCGCATAGAGCAGCCGTTGGAAGCCGTAGTCGCGCTGCACGAGCGCCTCGAGGTCCTCGCCACCCGAGAGTCGATCGCTCTTGTAATCGACGATCAGGCTGCCTCCGTCGGGCTGCTCGACGATCAGATCGAGTACTCCGGTCACGAGCGGGCGATCGGCGCCGAGCGCGAAGGCAAAGGGATGCTCCCGACGCACACGGCGCGCGCTTGCAAGCAGCCGCGCGAGCTCGCAGTCAAGCGCGGCCGCGATCAGCGCGACGATCTCCTCGCGCTCTCCCACACTGAGATCCACGCCAATGCTGTGCGCCACGTGAGCGACGTCCCGCGTCGATGGTGGCTGCGGGCGAGCGAAGTCAACCGATTCGAGCAGTCCGTGGACAATCGTTCCGCGTGCACGCGCCTCGATTCCCCCATCGCCTCGCTCTGAGCGCGCCGCCGCTCGGTTCTCCGGAAATCGCAGGATGCGTTCGAGGTAAAAGCGGTAGCCACATCGCTCCAGCTCCGCCAGTGAGGTGTAGCTCATCGTCGAGTCCGGATCGGCCAGCGGCCGAGGGGACGGAGCCTGTGACCGCGCAATTGATGCCGGGGGGGCTTGTTGCGCTGACGGCCCAGACGGCTCGCCGGACGCTGGCAGAGCTTGTTCGACCAGCAGCACAGACGGCTCGCGCCGTGGGGACAGAGCTTGTCCGACCGACCCAGACGGCTCCGGGCCATTCGCCGTAAAGTCAGCATCCTCCCGCGCACAATCGGGGCGAGACACCTCCACGGAGCTCGGCGAATGAAAGACGCAGCGCACCGACAGCCCGTCGGGCAGATCCACCGTGAGCGCACCTGTTGACGGCAGCTCAGAGCCGGCGAGCTGTGGTACGTCGGACACAAGCGCAGGCGCAAGCCAAGCGATCGGCGCCACACCTGGCTTGGCGGCCGGCCAGGATTCAAAGGCGACCGACCCGCTCAGTAGCAACCGATTCTCGGCGCGCGTACAGGCTACGTATAGGACGCGATCCTCCTCCGCTTCCTGTGCGACTCGGCGCTCCTCGCGCAGCTGGTCAAAGTCGAGCGCGCAGACCGACTCCGGGCTTCCAAGCTCCAGTAGACGCAGTCCAATACGCCCCCCGGCACTGTCAACCAAGAGGTCGGGCACGCGCAGGTTGGGGTCGCGGCCGAGATCGGCCACGCACACGACCGGGAACTCCAGGCCCTTGGCCGCATGAATACTCATAAGGCGCACCGCGTCGAGCTGTGCGTCACCGACAGGCGCGTCGGCCTCGCGCCCCGCGAGCGCGACTTCGAGGTGGGTGACGTGATCGAGAAAGCCGCGCAGGTCACGACCCTCCTGGGCTTCGAAGCGGCGGGCCATGCGTATGAGCTTGTGAACGTTGGCAAGGCGCCGCTCGCCCCAGCCGAGCGAGAGCACATGAGCGTCGTAGCCAGTGGCGGAGATCACGCGTCGCAGCAGCTCGGCGATGGGATGCAGCGGAGCGCTTGAGCGCTCCGCTGCGAACAGCTCGCGAAAGGCGCCCACCCGCTCACGGTCGCCGGCCCCCAGCAGCGCATCGAGCTCCGCGGCGCGATCTCCCACGGCTTGCCACACGCCATGCCCGTGCTCGCGGGCGGTGTGCGCGATCAGCGCGAGCCCGTCACTCGATATGCCCACGAGCGGCGAGGCCAGCGTCGAGTAGAGCGCGAGCTCATCCAACGGGTTGGCGAGCGCCCGTAGCCAGGCAAGCAGATCGCCGACCTGCTGGTGGCTCCAGAAGCCGCCGACCCCCGCGAGCGTACGCAGACCGCGCTGGCGCAGCGCGCTCTCATACACGGGCAAATCGCCCAGTGCGCGCAACAGCACCACAACCTCCCCTGCTCGCGCCTGGCCACTCGCGACCAGCTCTGCGATCCGCTCAGCGAGCAGACGCGCTTCGGCCTGGCGCCATAGCGTGGCCTGCGGCAAGCCCGCAAGCTCATCCTCCCCAGGCAGCCGCTCCCAGCCACGCTTGTCCGTGAGCAGCAGCTCCACAATCGGCTCGTCGCTTGCCTGCGTGGACTCGACACGCGCACCCGTCAACGGCATAAATGACTCGCCTATCCGCGCCGCGAAGATCCGCTCTACGGCCGCAAGTATGGGGGGCAGGCTACGAAAGTTGCGTGTCAGCGCGAGACTGGCATCGCTTTCACTCAGCCGTTCGCGCCGCTCACGAAAGAGGCTGACATCGGCATGGCGGAAGCTGTAGATCGACTGGAGCTCGTCACCGACGGTGAAGAGGTTGTCGCGGTTGAGCGCCGCGAGCACCTGAAGCTGACGCGGGTTTGAGTCCTGGAACTCGTCCACCATCAGCAGCTGAAAGCGCTCCGCCCACGATTCACGCACGTCCGCCCGTGCTCCGAGCAGCGCGCGGGCATTCAACTCGAGGTCATCGAAGTCAAGCGCCGCGCGCACATGCTTGCGCCGGTCGTAGGTGACCCCGAAGCGCTCAAGCAACTCGCCGATCAGCTCACAAGCGCGGATCGCCTCGGCATCGGCATTTGCCGGATCCAAGTGAGTTTGGAGGGCCGCCAACGGTAGTCGCGGCTCCGCTTGCCCCTGGCTGCGCAGCTGGGCGTACGCTCCGAGCACTATCCCGCGCAGCGGATCGGCGCCGTAAGCCGCCACGAGATCGACGGCTTCCTGGCGCTCACCGTCCAGGAAGCCCGCAAGAGCATCGCTGAAGGCGAGGATGCGCAACCGGGTGGCGATGCCCTCCTCGAGGACCTCAAAGCCCGGTTCCACCCCGGCCTGAATCGGATGGATGCGCAACAGTCGGGCGCAGAAGCCATGGAAAGTGCACACGTTCGCTGCCTCGGTCTCACGTGCCGCCTCGCGGTCGCCTAACTCCAGCATGCGCGCCCGCACCCGCTCGCGCAACTCGCCGGCAGCGCGCTCGGTGAAGGTGATCGCGAGGATCCGCCCGGGGGCCACGCCGTCCTCGCGCACCGCGCGCACGAAGCGCTCGACGAGCACCGAGGTCTTGCCGCTACCGGCCCCCGCCGCTAGTAGTAGCGAGCCCGAGCGACGCGCGACCGCATGCTCCTGCTCGTCTGTGAGCCAGCTCTCCCGATCATCGACGCGTGGGGGCTCTCGCTCATAGTCGAGCGCCAACTGCTGTTGAGCGGCCGGATCGATCACAGTGGGCACCCATTCCCATGTTGTGGGCTGGTCGCTGTCATCGTTCGCATCGACAGATGGTCGGGTAGGCGCACCCGCCGTTGTAGGCGCACGTGTCGGGCCGCGGCTCGAGCGCGCCTGCCCTCGCCTCCGCGGCAGCCCGTAGCGCGGCGGCAAGGCACCGGTCGATCAGCTCGCCCAGCGCGTCGTGCTCCAGTCGGTCAGTGCGCACGCAGTCAAGCTCAAGGCCGCTGTCGCCGTCGAGCACCCCACGCGCCCGGATGTCCCTGCCGGCGAGCGGCTGATAGAAACCGCCCACCGCGGTGCGGTCGAGCAGTCGCTCGACCGCACGCATGTAGAGCGCCAGCTGGAAAGCGCCGTTGCCGACCCACTTCGCCCCTGGCGGCGCGGAGCGGCCCTTGTAGTCATAGACCACCGCCTCCTCTCCCGAGCCGAGATCGACGCGATCGATGCGTCCGCGCAGAAACACCCCTTCGCCGAGGTCCAGCGGCGCAAGCCCCTCCGGCGCGAAGCCGAACTCGAGCTCAAGGTGCGTCGGCTCCAGCGGACTTGCCTGCTCAGCCGCGCACTCCAAGTAGCGCTCTAGATCGACCTGCAGGCGCCGCCGCGCGCCCGGCAGGCGCTCGGGCGCAACCGACAGCGGATAGCTGACCTCCAGCTCGATCAGCGCCTCGCGCAACAAACGCCTTGCGAGTCCCACGCTCGCTGGGGTCAGCCGCGCCGACCCGGTTCGCTCGCGCAAGCGCTCGAGTGTGTCCTTCAGCGCCGCGTGCGCGAGACCGCCACGCGCAAGCGGCTCGGGATCGGGCTCGATATCGCCGGCGCGCAGCAAGCGCTCGACGAACCACTTCACCGGACAGCCGTTCCAAACCTCAAGCGAGGAGGCCGACCACAGCGCCCGCTGGCGCAGCTCGGCGAGCACACCCTCGTCCTGAAGCGGAGCTATCGGGCGAGCCTGTACCGTTGGCGAGGACATTGGCGACGCGCGCGCCAGCGCCGACTCCGCCGCGGATATCGCCGTCTGGCGGATCGCCATCCTCCCAGCCGGCCCACCGGGCCCCGGCCAACCAGCGGCGCCCGCGACCCGGCGAGCGGTGCCCTCTGTCAGCGTCGCGGAGAACAGATCGCACACGTCCTCCACGAACAGCGAGCGCGCGAGCGGCGTTCCCTCCTCGTCGGCGATATGCCAGCTGAGCGTCAGGCGCTCCTCGGGGCGCGAGGCGAGCGCATAGAGCAGATAGCGCTCGGCGGCAAGTGCGTCGGGCTCGCCGCGCAGAATCAGCCCGGAGGCGTGCGCGAGCCGGCGGCCCTCCTCCTCATCAAGCAGGGGATGGGGTCTGGCGGGCGCAGGAAAGACACCCTCCTGCAGACCGCAAGCGAACACCATCCTCACACGGCGCGCCCTCAGCGAAAGCGGATCGACAATCGCCACCCGACCCGCCTCAAGGCGCTCGCTGGCCCCCAACTCGAGTCGGGCCAATACGTCGATCAGCTCGCTGGCGCTCGGCGCGAGCTCGGGCGCCGAGCGCACCAGCTCGCGCAATTCTTCAAGCGCCCGACGAGCCGCAACCAGGGCGCGTGCATCCTCCAGCTCGTCATCGCCAAGCACTGGCGCGGCGCCAGCGCGTGGAGCGCAGAACAGCCGCTGAAGCTCGCTCGCGAGTGCGTCGAGCAGCGCAACAGGCCCCTTGACGGTCGCCTCGCGCAGGCGGTCGATCCGCTCGAGCGGCCACTGCTCGGCCTCCCACAGTGCCCGGGCGCGAGCCCCGTCGAGCGCTCCCTGGCTGCGGGCGCGCGCCTCCAGACGGTCAAGCAGCTCAGGGCGCTCGAGCACACCGGGGGCGCCCAGCCATGCGAGTAGGTCGCCGAGCTCGCCCTCACCCACGGCACAGCGCAGGATTCCCAGTAGGCCGCGACCCAGAGCCGTGTGGGCAAAGGCCACGTGCCGCTGCTGCGCATAGGGGATCTCGAAATCCTCGAGCACTTCGCCGATTAGGCCTGCGATCGACTCGGGAGAGCGGTGAACGATCGCTATCTGCTCGGCGGGCACGTCCTCGTCGAGCAACGCCCGCACTTCGCCCGCCACCAGCTCGAGCTCGGCGCGCGGCGTACCTCCCTCGAGCAGCCTGACCGCTTCGGCTGGCTCGACCCTCGTTACGTCGTCGTTCAACAGCGAGCGCTCCAGATGATGCAGGGCCTCGCGTGAGCACGGGGCGTAGTACGCGGCGCGCGCGGGCAGCTCGGTATGGGCTTCGGCGAGCGGGGCGAGTCGCTGGAAAGTGGTGGCACGCCCGGCGAACGCGACGCGACCAGCCTCGTAGGGGAGTGACACCGTGAGGCGAGCCCCCACGACGCCGCCAAGCGTCTCGATCGCGTCGATTTGCAGCTCGGTAAAGTCGTCGAAGCCGTAGAGCAGCACCGGCGCGGAGCCCCATAGCGCGGGCTTGCGGCGCAGCTCGTCGAGTGCTCGGCTAACACGCAACTCGCGGTCGGCGCGGCGCATCTTGGCGAGGGTCTGTTGGTAGCGCTCGAACACGGTGCACAGCCGCTCAAGCGCTGGGAGCTCACTTGGCCCATCCTCTGTCGAACGCCATGCGCGCAGCGCGCCCCGCAGCCTCGCGGGAGTGACGCGCTGGGCCTGAAGATCGGCGAAGAGCCGCGCGAGCTCGCTGGCCATGCCCGGGCGGGCATCCGCAAGCTGCGCGAGCACGCGCTCGCGTGCGAGCGGGCCAAGCTGCGCGCGCGTCTCCCGCGCTCGGGCGAGGATCACAGCGAGCAAGCCATCGAAGCGCTCGACCCGCGCACCCAGCGCGAGCCCCCCTTCGGCCAGCTCGCGTCGGTAGCGAGCTTGGTCGGCCGCGGTGGGCACTATCAGCAGCGGCTCCTCCCCACGCGCCACGTGGGCCCGCACACCATCCAACAGGACATGCGCCTTGCCGGCGTTGGCGGGTCCGGTTACGAGGACGATTGGCACGAGCTCCATCCTCGCGCACGTCGCCGACGCGACCCGCGTCTACGCCGCGCTGGCGGCCACAGCCTCTTCGCCGGTGGCGGCCCCGCCCTCTGCGGCCCCGCCCTCCGCAGCCCCGGCCTCAGCCTCTCCCTCGGCCTCGGGCGGCTTGGCTCCCTCCTTGGCCCAGGCCTCGTTGAACTCCACGCGCCACTTGCCCTCTTCGTCTTGGGAGAGCGCGAGGTGCGCACGGAAGCTGCGTCCGCTGCGAGCCTTGAAGCCCGTCACGGCCTTGGCGGTGTGCCCGGAGCGGATCAACTCCTTGGCGATCGCCACCGAGAGCTGCTTGCCCGACTTGCCCTTCCAGATCACGAAGCCACAGCCCGGATCGTCGCGCGCCCAACAGGAGTAGCCCTTGCGGTTCTCTTTGATGTCGTGCCCGCAGATCGGGCACGGGCCGAGATTCGCGCGCGGGATGCGCACGTCCTTCAGTTTCTCATCGAGCTCTTTGACCGTCATCTCGGCGAAGCCGGCGATGTCGCCCATGAACTTCTCGCGCGAGTCCTCGCCGCGCTCGATCTTGTCGAGACGATGCTCCCACTGGCCGGTCATGTCGGGCGAGGTGAGCGCGTGCTCGCCGAGCAGCCTGATGACGTTAAGGCCCTTGTCGGTGGCGACGAGCGAGCGCGCTTCGCGTTCGAGATAGCCCACCTGAATCAAACGCTCGATGATCGCCGCGCGCGTGGCGGGCGTGCCAATCCCCGAGTCCTTCATCGCCTCGCGCGTCTCCTCGTCATCGACGAGCTTGCCGGCGGTCTCCATCGCCCCGAGCAGCGACGCATCGCTATAGCGGCGCGGCGGCTTGGTTTCCTTGTGCGCACTTGCGATCTCAAGTGTCTGCGCCGATTCGCCCTCATTCAGCTTCGGTAGCTGTTGGTCTGTGCCCTCGTCTTCCTCGGCCGCGGACTTCGCCTCGGAGGGCAACTGTCCATAGACCCCGCGCCAACCCGGCACGAGCAGGAGCTTGCCGCGCGTGCGGAACACACATCCGCCGGCGTCCCCGCCGGCAGGCAGCACGGTGGTCTCCACGCGTGTGTTCTCGAACACCGCCTCTGGATGGAAGACGGCGAGGAAGCGCCTGACCACCATGTCGTACACGCGTTTGTCGTCGTCGCCCATGCGGTCGACGTCGTGCTCGGCCTTGGTGGGGATGATCGCGTGGTGATCGGTGACCTTCTCGTTATTGACAACACGTGCGAGCGGAAGCACATCGAGGCCCGTCACGTAGGCGGCCGCCTTGGCGTACTCCTTCTTTCCTCCCACGAGCTCGGCTGTGGGCTTGATCTCCTCAACCATGTCGGTCGTCAGATAGCGCGAGTTGGTACGGGGGTAGGTGAGCGCCTTGTGCTCCTCGTACAGGCGCTGCGCGGCGGCGAGCGTGCGCCGTGCGGAGAAGCCGTAGCGCGTGTTGGCCTCACGCTGCAAGGTCGTGAGGTCATAGAGCATCGGTGCGCGCTCGCGCTGCTCCTTCTTGTCGAGCTTGGTGATCGTGCCCTGCTTGCCTTCGCACGCCTCGACGATCGCAAGCGCCTCCTGCTCGGTGGCGATGCGAGGCTTGGCGCCCATGTGGAAGCGACCCTCGTAGACGCGCCCGTTGCCCGTGCCGTCCTCCTCCGCCCGTGCACCGTCGGCCCCTCCCCCATCGCCGGTCCCGGCGCCGTCGAGCGGCCCGGCGCCGAAGGTGGCGTCCACCAGCCAGTAGGGCTCGGGCACGAAGGCCTTGATCTCTTCCTCGCGACGAGCGACGATGGCGAGCGTCGGCGTCTGCACCCGCCCGAGCGAGACCGCCCCGTCAAAGGACGATTTCAAGCGGATGCTCGCCGCGCGCGTGGCATTCATGCCAACGATCCAGTCCGCCTCCGAGCGCGAGCGTGCGGCCTGCTCGAGCAGGGCGTAGTCCTCGGCCGGGCGCAGCGACTGGAAGGCGCTCTTCATGGCAGCCGTCGTCATCGAGTTCAGCCACAACCTCTGGACTGGCTTCTTCGCTTTGGCCTTCTCATACAGGTAGGCGAAGATCAGCTCCCCCTCGCGCCCTGCGTCACACGCGTTGACGACCTGGGAGACGTCCTCGCGGCCGAGCTGCGCGGTCACCACAGACATCTGCTTGCGCGAGCGCTCGTCGCGCACGACGAGCTTGAACTTGGAGGGCACGATCGGCAGGTCGGGCATCCGCCAGCGCTTGTACTTCGCGTCGTATTCGTCGGGCTCGGCGAGCTGCACGAGATGGCCGACCGCCCAGGTGATCACGTAGTCGGGAGCCTCGAGCCAGCCTTCCTGCTTAGCGAACGGACCGGGCAGCACACGTGCCAGGTCACGACCGACCGAAGGCTTCTCGGCAATCACAAGCGTCTTTGACATGGCGCCAGCGTAGCGACACCGACGTCAGTCCGGGTGGAGCCCGGCGCGGTCGAGGGCGGCTGGGGTGCTTTAGAGCCTATTCTCCGCCGCACGAGCACGAGAGAGATCGCATGCAAGATCGCAAGGTTCCCGCCCGCCCAGATCGAGGGGTTCTCACCCGCCGATCGGCGCTCGCGGATTCGCTCCCCAGAACACCTGAGTGCCGAGCATCCCGATCAGCGTGACGAGCACGATGTTGAGCACCATGGACTTGGCCGTGGCGGTGCCCACGCCCACCGGACCGCCCGAGGCGTTGTAGCCGTAGTAGCAAGATACGAGCACGATCACTGTGGCCATCGACATGGCCTTGACCATGCTGTAGAGGTAGTCGGTGGGGTTCTGGTACTGCCAGAAGATCAGCAGGTAACCGCCGGAGGAGACCGAGGCCACCTGATGGACGACGGCGATGTAGGAGGCAAGGAACGCCACGCCGACGCCGGTGGCGTAGACGAAAGGCAGCACCATCCACGCGGCGAGCAGACGGGTGGCGCAGAGATAGGAGATGGAGTCGATGCCCATCACTTCGAGCGCGTCTATCTCGTCGTTGATGCGCATCGCGCCGAGCTCCGCCACGATGCCGGTGCCGATCTTCGCGGCCATCATGTAGCCGAACGCGTAGGGAATGGCCTCGCGCAGGTCGCACCATCCCGCAAACGCGCCCGCATAGGACGGCGCGCCTTGAGACTGAGTGAAGTAGGCCCCCTCGGTGCCGCACGCGCCCAGCCCGATGATGAACACGAGCGTCCAGATGACGACCGTCGAGGTGAGGATCAAGATCCCTGACTGGCGCACCGTCTCGCCGAAGAAGCGCAGCACGCGCAAACCCAGCACCTCGCGCAGGATGCGCGCGCCGAACTGACCCATTTCACCGGTGGAGGCGAGCCCGTCGCGCAGCGTGGAGCCCGGTGTGCTCACCTGATCGCACCCTCTTCCCCAAACCCATGCCCCCACTGGGGGCATGGCCCCTTTTGGGCGTAAGCGCGGCTCACCTGATCACCAGGATGTTGGGGTGCGTGGCAAGCAGCATCTGCGTAAAGGCGTAGTTGAAAGCTCCGAACACCAGGAACGACACGACGATGGCTTGGTTGACCGCGCGTCCTACGCCCTCTGCCCCTCCGGAGGCTGTCATGCCCTTGTAACAGCAGACGATCGCGATGATCGCCCCGAATATCGCCGTCTTCAGAGTCGAGCCCCATAGATCGGTGGTCGAGGTGTTGGCGAAGAACGTCACCCAGAAAGGCCCGAGCGGCTGGTGGTTGACAAGCGCGGCCAGCAGCCCCCCGAAGAGGCCGAACAGCACCGCGTAGATGTTGAACAGGCCCGTGGCGAGCATCAGTGCGAGGAAGCGCGGTACGACGAGGTTCTTGACGGGATCGACACCCAGCACCTGTAGGGCATCCAGCTCCTCGCGGATCTTGCGCGCGCCAAGATCCGCGGTGATTGCCGTGCCCGCGGCCCCGGCCAGCACGATTCCCGTAATGATCGGCCCGATTTCGCGGACCACGGCGAGGACGAAGAAACCGCCGAGGCGATCGAGACCACCGAACAGGCTGAGGAAGTTCGCGGCCTGCAATCCGGGGGCCCCGTAGGAGAGGGCGAAGGTTGACACCAGCAGCGGCAACCAGCAGACCCTCAGCACGAACAGGAACTGCCAGACAAACTCCCCACCGTACGGGAAGGGCGGGCGCACCGCCGCAGAGATCGTCCTGCCGGCGAGCACCATCATGTCGCCCGTTTCCTCGAGCAGGTTGCGGGTGGGAAGCAATGCCCGTCTCAACAGCCCTTCCATAGCGCTAGTGTACTAGTTCACTAGCACAGCGTGTATCTCGGCTGGGAGCGACTAAAGTTGGGTGCATGGCAAGAGGCGACCATCGCAACGCGCGTCCGTCAGAAGCCGCGACCGAAACGCCGACGTCGGAGACGTCGGCTCAGGCGCACGCACCCGACGCCCAGCTCTATCTTGGAGACCTCACGATCGACCGCGGCGGGGAGATCCCCATCGGAGTTCAGCTCGCGTGGGCGCTGCGGGCGAGGATCGGCGACGGGAGGCTCGCACCCGGCCAGCGCTTGCCGGGCCTACGCGAGCTCGCCGAGATGCTCGGAATCAACGCCAACACCGCCCGGGCCGTCTATCAGCGCATGGAGCAGGAGGGACTGATCGACAGCCGTCAGGGCACCGGCACGTTCGTGGCGCGCGTCGCCCAAGAGCCCTCCGCGGTCGGTCAGATAGCGGCTGACGCGGCGCGCCAGGCGCGCAGGACGGGCGTCGATCCGCGCGAGGTTGCAGCGGCCCTATACGTCTCCGCCGAGCCCCCGGCCGACGCCGCGACGCAGGCTGGCGAGCGACGTCGCGAGTTGCGCGCTCAGATCGCCGCCCTGGAGCAGGCGCTCTCAGAGATCCAGGCCACCCATCCCGGCCTGATTCCCGCGCCCACCAAGCCCCTCAGGCACGCGGGGCCGCGCCTGCTGAACGTCGAGGAGCTGGAGCGGGTGCGAACGGGACTCGTGCGGCGCCTGGCGGCCGCTGAGCCCCTACTTCAGACGCCCGCAAGTGACAGGAGGGGCCTGGTCGAGGCCCACCGGAGCGCGACCGACGTCGATAAGCAAGCCGCGCGCCCGAAGCAGGACAAGCCCGCGAAGGATAGGAAAGCGTCGCGCGCCGCACACCCACGGACTCGCCCATCCACCGCTTGATAGGGCCCACCGTCTGAGAGGACCACCGCCCGAAGCGACCCGCAGGGTTCAAAGGTCAATGCCCACACCTGGTGAGTCCATACCTGGTGAGCATCCTTCCATCGTTCTAGAGATCAACCGCGATAGGGCTCATCCCGTTGTGCATTCCCCCGTGCCGACCATATGCCCAGCCCGAGCAAGCACCTGAGCGACGGTGGCATTGGCGACTCCGTAGCCACCGCCGGGACCGCCGCCGGTGGTGCTCGCGAAGACCGTCGTCAGGACGTGTCCTTCTCGATCCACGAGCGGCCCACCTGAGTTGCCCGGCCGTACGAGACCCCGCAGAGGGGTGAGCAGGCGCGAGACCGGCCCGCGACCATAGGCGTCGTCGGTGATGATCTGCTGGGTAGTGCCGATACGCCCCGGCCGGGCGTCGAACGGCCCATCCTCCGGGTAGCCCAAGATGGCACCGGCACGACCGGGAGGCGGATCGGGGACGAGCGCAAGCGACGGGAGGCTGAGGCCGGGGACGCGCAACACCGCGATGTCATCGGTGGGGTCGAACGCGATCGCGTAGGCAGAGAGCTCTGGTTCGTCTCCCCCAATCTCGACCGTGGTGTCGTGCTCGCCCGCGACCACGTGTGCGTTGGTGATGACCACACCGGGCTGCGCCACCCACCCCGAGCCCTCGATGGCCAGGCCGCAAGCGGTGCCGAGCACGCGCACGACGCTGCGCGAGGCGGTTCGCACCCCCGGCTCCCGGTCGATGGCGTCCGACGGCGGTGCGGTCTCGGGAACTGGACCGGAGATCGATGGCAGCGGATCGAGACTTGCGAGCACGTTCAAGATCGGCCCGGTGGGCGGCAACAGCAGGTTGAGCTCGCGCAATATCTTCGAGTGCTGAATGTCGGCGCGCAGCTGGGTTGTGCCCGCCGTCTGCACGACAACCGCCGCGAGGATCCAGGCGATCGCCAGCCCGAGCGCCGCGCTGAGCACAGCACCGAGCACCCCATCGAGCACGCCGAGTCCGGGTAGCACGAGCGTGCGACGCAATCTGAAGCCGACCCCCTCCAAGCCGGTGGCAAGGATCGCGCCGGCGAGTAGCGCGCCCACCAAGCCGAAGGCTGGGGCATATGGAGAGGAGGAGCCCTGCGAGAGCAGTAGAGGACCCAGCCTGGTTCCGATGAATGAACCAATGGCGAACCCTCCGAAGGAGAGCACGGCAACGATGAAACCTCGCCGGAACCCGAACAGCGCGAGCAGGCCAGCGAATCCCACGATGATCCAGTCGAGCCGCGTCATGCTCATGTTCTACCGTCCCGAGCTGTGAACCCCTCCAACGAGCGTCGCATGCGCACACGACGAGCGGTGCCGGTGATCGCGCTCGCGGCGGTTGCTTTCGTGGTGGGAGCGATCTTCGGCTCGGGCCATCACGACTCACCTCAGCTGGGCGTGGCCGAGCAGTTCGCGAGAGCTTGGACGCGGAGCGACTACGCGACGATGTACGGCGACATCGACGATGTCTCACAACGTGAGATCTCCCCGAGCGCGTTTGCGAGTGCCTACCAGGCGGCCGCCCGGACGGCCACGGAGACGAGCTTGAAGGTGATGGGTAGCGCCCATCAAGGGGCGCATGGCGCAATCTCGGTGCCGGTGCGCATCGGGACCCGCCTATGGGGAGCGCTCTCCGAGGACATGCAAGTGAGCGTGAGCGACGGGCCCGGGGGGCCACGGGTGCTCTGGTCGCGCACGCTCGTCTTCCCCGGCTTGCGGGCGGGCGAGTCGCTGAACAGGCGTATGACGCTCCCGCCGCGCGCAGCGCTACTTGCTCGCGACGGGTCGGTGCTCGCCGACGGCCCGGCAACGGCGGCGGGCACTCGCGACTCCCCGCTCGGGGCGGCTGCCGCGGGAGTCGTCGGAGAGGTCGGTCCTGTGCCGAGCTCGCGCGTGAGGGAATTGGAAGCCCAGGGAGTGCCTGCGGAAGCGATCGTGGGCACCAGCGGACTGGAGCTGGCACTCGACGACCAGCTGCGCGGAACACCCGGAGGGCAGCTGCTCGCAGGCGTTCGCGTGCTCGCAAGGGCCGTGCCAAAGCCGAGTCCGGCGATACACACGACGATCTCCCCGGCCGTGCAGCGGGTGGCAGCGGAAGCCCTCGGCGAACAACTCGGCGGGATAGTGGCGATGGATCCCGAGAGCGGACAGATATTGGCGGTGGCGGGCATCGGCATCGATGACCTACAACCACCGGGATCGACGTTCAAGATGGTGACGGTCACCGCCGCTCTGGAAGCCAAAGTGGCAAGCGAGAAAAGCGTCTTCCCCTACGCCACGTCGGCCACGCTCGACGGGGTGAAGCTCGAAAACGCGAACGGGGAGTCCTGTGGAGGTAGCCTCGCGCTCTCCTTCGCGGTGTCGTGCAACTCGGTGTTCGCGCCACTCGGAGTGAAGGTCGGCGCGCCTCGCCTCGTGGCGACAGCCGAGAGCTTCGGCTTCAACTATCCGACGGGTCTGCCGGGCGCGGTTGAAAGCACGCTTCCCGCGGCAGCTCAGATCCAGGGCGAACTGGACGTGGGATCAACCTCGATCGGGCAAGGACAGGTACAGGCCTCCGCACTCCAAATGCTGACGGTCGCCGCGACCATCGCAGACGGGGGGCGGCGCCCAGCGCCCACGTTCAAAACACGACACTCCGCCCCAGCGCGCGTGATGAGCGCCGCCACGGCACGCACTGTGCGGAGGTTGATGATCGACGTCGTGCGCGAAGGAACAGGCACCTCGGCGGCCATCCCCGGCGTTGTGGTGGCGGGCAAGACGGGCACGGCCGAACTGGGCGCACCGGCGTGCGCGAGCAAAAGCGAACACAACTCTGAAGCCGGAGAGTCCTCGACCAACGAAGAAGCCGAAAAGCAGGGCAGTGAAGACTGCTCGACCGGGAGCAACGATCCTCAGAACACCGATGCCTGGTTTGCCGCGTTCGCGCCAGCGGTGCATCCCAGGATCGCCGTGGGGGTGCTGCTCGTGAAAGACGGTGCCGGCGGGGAAACCGCCGCACCGGTCGCCAAGCAGGTACTGGAGGCGGGGCTGCGGCGCGAAGCCTGAGCGCGAACGAGTCGCCGGCGGGGCGGTCGCTAGACGTCGAGCTCCGCCGAGGCCACCTGGGCCGGATCGAGCGGATCGACGATCTTGATCTCGATCGGACGGTTGTCGAGTGAGACGATCTTGATCTTGAAGAGCAGCAGCGAACCCTGCGTTGGCCCGTTGGCCGCGGTTGTGTCGAGCGCCGGGATGCGGCCTTTAGCGGCGAGCAGCCCGCCCCGGTAGGCGAATTCGTTGGTCAGGGCGGGGACGATCGGCGTGTATACGTTTTCTTGGGTGTCGCTGATCGAGATGTTCCTCGTCGCCAGGTGGGACGTGGAGCTTTCGTTGTAGACCTGCATGAACACGCCGAACCACTCTTCGCCGGGGCCCAGCCTGCGCTGGGCTGGGGTGAGGCCGGTCAGGTAGGTGGCGTCTTCTGTGTCGTAAGGATTGAGCTCGCGCGAGAGCTGCACCTCATAGATGAGCGGACCGACGTTCAGGTAGGGGGCGTTCTGCCCGGACTCGCCGGCGTAGGTGCCGGTCGTGACGCGCGTGTGCGAATCGTCCGAGCAAGCGCTGAGCGCGAGCACGGACATCGCGAGCACCGCCAGCAGAGCCAGCTTGCCAAGCGAACGGCAGCGAGCGAGCGAGCGCGGGCCGGTGGGGCGGCGATGGTTGGCGGCGGGATGGATCATGCGAGCGGGCAGTTTATCCGCCGGCGAGGGTGATGCGCTCTCCACGACCAACGCCCGCCTCGAGGATCGAGCGCAGCCGGCGCATGGCCTTCTCGTTCTTGCGCTTTAGCCATGAGCGGCCCCCGAGCGCCTCGCGCATCCGGTCGGACAGGACGGAGACTTGGGTCTCGAGCGTGAACTGTACCCGCGTGGCGCCACCGGGCGCGGGGGCTAGCTCGTAGACGCCGAGCGTGCGCACGCGATTGGCCTTGCCGGTGCGACCCACCTCGACGATCCGCTGCGGACGGACGACCTCGACAAACGTGGAGTCGCCCCAGCTAAAGCGGTTGCCGGGAGCCTTCACGCGGAAGCGGGCCCCCGCGCCGCGCCCAACGGAGTCCTCCCGCGTGAGATGCCAGTCCACCAGGTAGTGGTCGGTGAACTCGGGGTGGTTGGCGATGTCCTGCAGGTAGTCGAACACCTGCTCGCGGGGAGCGCTGATGATGATCGAGACTGTGACGGGGTCCACCGCGCGGCAGTCTAATGCCCCCGCTGGCGGCGGCGCCCGGCCAGCACCCAGACGGCCGCGGGTGCGACCGTCTTCTTAGGACTCGCGGAGGCACGCGTAGGCGCGCTCGATGCTCGGTCCAGAACGGGCTGCTCAGCTATGCGGCGCGCGCGGTGAGACGAACGGTGTGACCGAGCTCGCTGTGGCGCACAGTCTCGCTGGCGAGCGGTGCGGTGCGGCGCAACTGGCTGCACAACTCGCACACGATCCCCTTCTGGCGCTCGTAGACATGTATGCGCTCGCCCACGAGCGGGGTGCGCTCGCAGTCGTTGCAGCGATGACGATCGGCCGTGAGCGATCCGACGCCACGCCGCAGCAGGAAGCGCTCAAGCTGCTCGACATCTGCATGGGGAATGGCCATGGCGACTAGTTTCGCCGCGCCGAAGCTGGCTCCTGCCGAGCGCACCCAAGCCGATCCGAGGAGCGCAAAGCGCGCGGGAGCCATACGCGCGGGGAGCCATATCTTCACCGATCTTTCACCGCTGCTCGTTTGATCGCCGATTTGGCTGGG
Organism: Solirubrobacteraceae bacterium; assembly: GCA_036510495.1. Taxonomy (GTDB): domain Bacteria; phylum Actinomycetota; class Thermoleophilia; order Solirubrobacterales; family Solirubrobacteraceae; genus Palsa-744. The sequence continues at coordinate 26,017 of DATCDV010000054.1, read as the reverse complement.
TATGCTGGGATCAGCGATGAAGAGCACGTTCTATTTGCATCCGATCAACGCTTATTTGACACCCTCACTATGATTGCCGCCAGATTCCACCCTGCAGAAAGCTCCCGGTCATCCGGGAACGAGAGGAAGGGGAAGAGCAGCATGGAGTCGCACACTTCGGGCACGATGGCTGGCAGCGGATCCTTCCGTTGCCAGGGATGCGGATACGTCCTGACACTCACCTCGCTTGACGCGTTGCGTGACTGCCCCGAATGTGGGGGCCACGACTTTGTGAGGGCGTCCCTGTTCAGCGGCAGCCGCCGTCCGGCAGAGGCTCAGGTACAGGCGCGCTCGGATGAGCTCCGGGAGTGGGTGACCCGCGCCAGGGAAGACCTGACCGAGCCGGGCGAGTATGTCCTGTACGAGGATGGCGAGGAGACCAAGACAGTGGCACTCACCCGCGAGTGGACGCGCATTGGGCGCAGCCTCGCCGCGGATGTGCGCTTTGACGATCCAACCGTGTCGCGTCGGCACGCGCTGGTGGTACGCCAAGCCAACGGGGTGAGGGTGCTCGACGATCGCAGCCTCAACGGTGTGTTCGTGAATGGGGAGCGCGTCGAGTGGCGGGCCCTGCGCGACGGCGATGAGATCTTGGTGGGCCGCTATCGGTTGACGTTTGTGAGCGTGCCGGGCGAGCCCGCGGAGCGGTCGCACTTGCTTGCACAGGCCTGAGCGCGCCCGGAGCACCATTACACGTACTATCGGCCGCCTATGGCCCAGACGATCGCTGTGCTCTCTCAGAAGGGCGGCACCGGTAAGACGACGACGGTGCGCACGCTGACCGACGTGTTGCGACGGATCGACGTGAAGACGTTGGCGGTGGATCTCGACCCGCAGGGCAACCTGTCGGATTACTTCGATCTGCCGCCGGAGAGCGAGCCGACGATCGCCGACGTGCTGACGGGCACGTCCACGGCCGCCGCCGCAATCCACCAGGATGTGATCCCCGCGAGCTTGAATCTCGCCGAGGCTGAGCTGATGCTTGGCGGAAAGATGGGCCGGGAGATGACCTTGAGGCGAGCGCTCGCGAAGGTGCAGGGCGACTATGAGGTCATATTGATCGACTGCCCACCGTCGCTGGGGCTGCTGACCGTGAATGCGCTCGTGGCGGCCGACTACGCGCTTGTGACCGCTGAGGCGCAGTACTTTGCCCTGCAGGGAGTCGAGCAGGCGATGGAGGTGATCGAGCTCGCTCGCGACAGCCTCAATGACGAGCTGTCGCTGCTTGGCGTGGTGCTGAACCTTGCGGACATGCGCACCGTGCACTCCCGCGAGGCGAAGATCTCGCTACAGGAGCGCTTTGGCGAGAAGGTGCTCGATACGGTGGTGCGTGGGTCGATCGCATATGCCGAGTCGGCCGAGCGGGCCGTGTCGATTCTCGATCACAGGCCCGATCTCGGCGCGGACTACGTGGCGGTGGCCGACGAGTTGTTGGAGCGTCTACCAGGCATGACGAGCGCCCGCGCGCGCTTGGCCAAGCTGAGCTGAGCCTACGAGCCCACGAGCTGAGGCGTGGGCTGTCCGCGCTCGATGCGGCGGCGCTCGGTGGCGGCGACCATTTCGAACTCGGGGATGCAGGAGCCGTGGGTGAGCGAGCGAGGTGCGAGCACGCGGGCAAAGCGCCCACCGGCGAGCACGGTGGCGCAGGCCTTCGCCTGAGTCGAGCTGAAGCGCAGGCCATATAGCTGGCGCACGCGCGTGGGCAGAGAGCCGAGCATCACGAGGTCGTGGATGCGCTTAGCCAGCTGGTGGGTCGAGGGCATCGGGATCTGAAAGGCCGAGGCATTGCCCATGTAGCGAGCCTCCTCGGTGAGGTGCAAGTCGGGACCGGCCAGCTGGTGCTCATACCAGTCGCGATACTCGCGATGGGTGGAGGGGGCACTGGAGCGCGGCATCTTGAAAAGCTCGGCGAAGCGAAGGTAGTCCTGCCACAGTGCTTCGCGCTGCTCGGGTGTGAGCGGGCGGACGAGGCGGTCGTAGAACCATTCGGCGGAGTCCGCGATCACCGCGACGGTCCACAGCATCAGGTCCGGGTCGAATGCCGAGTAGGGCGTGCCCGCCGGGTAGCGGGGCCCGGCGTCCTCGGGAAGCTCGCCGATCACACGCTCGTGCATGCCGTCGACAACCGTGAGTACGCGGTCGGCCTGCTCGCGGGTACCGAAGAACACCGCCTCGAACATCCCGCCGGTGTGCGTGATCCGCCTGAATGGGGTGCGCTTGTTGCGAGTGTGTTCGCTGGTGCCGACGTAGTTGAGCGGCTTGACGGCGCCGACGCAGAGCGCGCGCTGGCCGTACATGAGCCCGACGGCCTTCTCTTCGTGAATCATGCGCAGCACGGAGCTTCCACGTGGGAAGTAGCCGTCGTCCGGGGCGCTTGCTCGATCCACAGGGCTACCGTCGTGCATGGCGCCTACAACTCTCCCACATAGGCCCCTTGGGCCTCAAATGGGGCGCGCAGGAGCGTGGCCCAGCCGTCGATCTCGGGCCGTAGAGCCTCAACGACGGCGCCTGTGTGCTCGTAGAAGCACCACATGAGCACCGTGGGGCCGGCACCGGAGATGGTGGCTCCGAGCGCCCCCAGCTCGCGGGCGCGCTGGGCCAACTCATAGGAGCGCGGAAACAAGTGGGAGCGCTGGTGCTCGTGCAGGCTGTCCCGCAGACCGCGGGCAACGAGGTCCCAGTCGCCGCGCGCGAGCCCCAGCGTGAGCAGCGCGCCGTGGGCGACGTTGAAGACGGCTTGCTCCATCCGAACAAGCTCGGGAAGCGCGCTGCGTGCCTCGCTGGTGCGTACGGCCTGCTCGGGCACGATCGCAAGGGCCTCCAGACCCGTAGGCGGCTCGAAGCGCACGGCCTGGGCGTCAGCGCAGATGACGAAGCCACCGTAGAGCGCCGCCGCCACATTGTCGGGATGACCCTCGATCGCGGTGGCACATGCGAGCAGGTCGACGTCGAGCTCGAACAGGTGATCGGCGGCGAGCAGGCCCGCGACGATCGCCGACGCGCTCGAGCCGAGGCCGCCTGTGAGCGGGATGTCGGAGCGAATGCGAAACGTGAAGTCATCGACGGGATGCAGACTCTGGAAGGCCCGCACGCAGAGGTTGTCCAGCCCACGAGGGACGTCGAGATCGGTCTCCACCGCGAAGCTGCCGGTCTCGGAGACCTCAAGCTCGAGGTGCAACCCGAGCGCGGCGGCGAAGCAGTCAAAGCCCGGGCCGAGGTTGGCGGAGGACGCGGGCACGCGCACGACGCGACGGCGGATCACGCGCGACCCAGCCTTCGATGCCGGTTCGCGCGGGGGCGCATCGCGGGGGCGTCCTCGTGTCTGGATGCGGACGCGGACGCGAGCGCGGGGAGCCCGCGGGTCAACTCAAGACCGCCTCTTCGATCGCCGCGAGATCAGGGGTGCAGGGGATGACGGCGCCGCCGTTGTGCTCGATTGCGGTCTGGGGGTCCTTGATGCCACGGCCGGTGAGCACGCACACCACCTGGGAGGCACCGTCGGCGCCGTACTTGAGTAGGCCGGCGACCGAAGCCGCCGAGGCGGGCTCGCAGAACATGCCTTCCTTGGCGGCGAGCAGGCGGTAGGCGGTGAGGATCTCGTGGTCTGAGACCGCACGGATCGCGCCCCCGGACTCGCGTACGGCGACGAGCGCATCCTCGCCGCGCACGGGGTGGCCGATGCGGATCGCACTGGCAATCGTTTCGGGATGCTCGAAGGACTCGCCACGCACGAGCGGCGAAGCGCCCTCAGCCTGGAAGCCGAACAGCCTCGGGGTGGCGCCCAGCTCACAGAAGCCGCGCCAGTAGGAAGTGATGTTGCCGGCGTTGCCGACCGGGATGCAGAGCGCGTCGAGCTGCCCGTCCAGATCCTCGTGCACCTCGAACGCGGCCGTCTTCTGGCCTTCGATGCGATATTCGTTGATGGAGTTGACGAGTACGATCGGGTCCTTCTCGACCAGTTCGCGCACGAGTTTGAGGGCCTGGTCGAAGTTGCCGGCAAGCGAGATCACGCGTGCGCCGTGCATCAGGGTTTGGGCCATCTTGCCTTCGGCGATCTTCCCCTCGGGGACGATCACGGCGCAGGTGATGCCCGCGCGCGCGGCGTAAGCGGCGGCGCTTCCGGCAGTGTTGCCGGTGGACGCGCAGATCACGGCCTTGGCGCCGTCGCGCACTGCCGCCGATACCGCACACGTCATGCCGCGATCCTTGAAGGAGCCAGTGGGGTTGGCGCCCTCCAGCTTGAGGCGTACCGAGGCGCCGACCATCTCAGAGAGCACCGGCGCGCGCAGCAACGGAGTGGAGCCCTCCTGCAGGCTGACGATCGGGTCGCCCTCCTCGAACGGCAGTCGATGCCGATAGCGCTCGATCAGCGGTACATGACTCTTGCCCATGGAAATCGCGTTGCTCACATGAACTCCTTTTGGAAAAGCCCATCCTGGTTCGGGATCACATGAACTCCTCTTCGATAACTCTGATTGCCCGCGGGGTGGAGCGTAGGAAGTCGAGCGCGGCGATGCGTTTCAGGGCCTCGCGCAAGCGCGATTCGGCAAGCGGGTGGATGACCATCACCAGACGCGCGTGCTCGCCGAGTCCGTGTTGGGCCACCGACTTGATCGACGCTCCCTGATCGCCAAGCACCTGCGCGATCGAGGCGAGTGTGCCTGGTCGGTCGGCGACCTCCATGTGGATGTAGAAGCCACTCTCGACGTCCTGGACGAGCGGCAGCGGATCGAGCGGACGCGAGGGCGCGGGCGGAGGGAGCATCGCGCTGACGAGGTCACCGAGCACGGCGCTGGCGGTCTGGCGCCCGCCGGCACCCGGACCGGACATTGTGATCTCGGTGATGGCGTCGGACTCGACGGTGACCGCGTTGAAGGGACCATTGACCGATGCCAACGGGTGACCGGAGTAGAGGAAGGCTGGATGCACGCGCACCGAGAGTCCACCGTCGCGTCGCTCGGCAGTGCCGATCAGCTTGAGGCCGAGCCCGAGCTCGCGGGCATACTGCAGGTCGTCTGTTTGCAATTGCTCGATGCCCTCGTAGGGCACCTCATCGATGTGGACCGGGGTGCCGAAGGCCAGGCGCGCGAGGATCGCCATCTTGGCAGCCGCGTCGCGGCCGCTGACATCGTCGCTGGGATCGGCCTCGGCGTAGCCTTGGCGCTGAGCCTCGGCGAGCGCCTGCTCATAGCTCGAGCCGCGCGTCATCTCGCTCAAGATGAAGTTGGTCGTGCCGTTGACGATCCCGTGGACGCGCTCGACGTGAGCAGCGGCAAGCGACTCGGTGAGCACCCGGATGACCGGGACGACGCCCGCTACGGCGGCCTCGAAGCGCAGCTGCACATCGCTGGCGCGCGCGGCGGCGAATAGCTCCTCGCCATGCTGGGAGAGCAGCTGCTTGTTGGCCGTGACGACGTGCGTGCCCGCGTGGAGCGCGGCCAGTACGTACTGGCGAGCGGGTTCGATCCCACCGATCAGCTCGACGATCAGCTCGGAAGACTCAAGGATCTCGGCGAAGCTGCCCTTGCTGGTGGTAAGCGCCTCGCCCAGCACCGGCAAGCGTCCGGTCAGCGCCTCGATGTGCGCGGCGCGTTCGTGGAGCAGCGTGGCGAAGGCCGAGCCGACGGTGCCGAAGCCGAGCAGACCAACGTTGAGCGGTCCGGAGGCGGTGACGGTCCGGTCAGGAGAGGTCACAGGGCGCTCAGGAGCCATCGTCGGGCGCTCAGAGGACATCGCGGGCCGTCAGATCCTCGAAGCGCTCGCGCCTGACCACGACACGGGCGTCGCCGTCCTTGCAGAGCACGACCGGGGGGCGTGGCACTCCGTTGTAATTGCTGGCCATGGCGAACCCGTAAGCACCCGTCGCCGGAGTCACGATGACGTCGCCCGGCCGGGGATCCTCCAACAGCGCCTCGCGCACGATCACATCGCCGGACTCGCAGTGCTTGCCGGCCAGCACGCAGCGCGTGACATGCGCGGGGTCGGCCGCGCCAACCGGGTTCGCCGTGCCAACCGAGTCTCCTAGTCGATCCGCCAGGTGGGCTTCGTAGGCGGCACCGTAGAGCATGGGGCGCATATTGTCGGACATGCCACCATCGACCGCCACCCAGGTGGAGACGTTGCGCTTGACGCTCTCGACCGTGTAGAGCGTGACGCCGGCGTTCGCGGTGAGAGCGCGACCCGGCTCAACCAAGATCCGCCTGCGGGAGCCGATCCCGGCCTCGTGCGCGGCAGCGAGAACGGCGCCAACCCACTCCTCGATCTCCGGCGGGTGCTGGGTCTCGGTGTAGGCCACCCCGAGCCCACCTCCGAGATCCCACACGGGAAAGTCGCCGAGCGGGGCAAGCGCGGCGACCTCGCGACGATACGGCTCCAAATCGAGTAGCTGCGAGCCGATGTGGGCGTGGATTCCTTGCAGATCGAGCCCATCAATGCTCCGCACACGCTCGATCGCGGCGGGAATGTCGGCCATTGAGAACCCGAACTTCGAGTCGGCCTGGCCCGTTGAGATCTTCTCGTGCGTGTCGCCGCGCACGTCGGGGGTAGCCCGTATGAGCACACGTTGGCGGTCTATTCCCTCAATATCCCCCTCCGAGGAAGACCGGGCCGCATGCGGCCCGGTCCCGACCGGCGCATGCGCCGGTCGGCCAGTCGGCGCATGCGCCGACTGGACAGCATCAGCTTGAAAAGCATGTCGGTCCGCCAGGCGAGCTTCCGACCGATCGGCCGGCGTGAGCCTCGCCAACCGATCGATCTCATCGAAGTTGTCGATCACGATCAATCCGATCCGATGCTCCAAAGCCATGCGCAGCTCGACTTCGGACTTGGCGTTGCCGTGCATGAGGATCCGCTCGGCGGCGAATCCCGCGTTCAAAGCCAGGTGGAGCTCGCCGGCTGAGGCGACGTCGCACCACAGTCCCTCTTCGGCGAACAGTGCGAGCACGGCGGTGCAGGGAAACGCCTTGGAGGCGAACACCACGTTGAAGTCCTCGTGACCGGCCGCGCGGCCGGCTTGCAGGAAAGCCCGCGCCCGTGCCCGCAGGTCATCCTCGGCGACGACATAGGCGGGCGTGCCAAACTCGCGAGCAAGCTCGATCGTGTCACACCCCCCCACCTCGACGTGGCCGTGCTCGTTGAGGCGGCTGCCAAGTGGGAAGACGTGTGAAAGAGATGTGCCCGTGGCCATGTCGAGATTATGGCGGCTTGCAGGGGACGGAACTCGCCGCGGCGCGGCAGAGCCGGGCCGACACGCGTCGAAGTGTCGCGTGGTAGCCATGCCCCACGGCAACAAGGTCAGCCCATCGCGGGATGCTCGGCCGATTGGGAGCCTCCGAGTAGATCGGCGCGGGGGCGCTTGCCTACGCCAAGCTGTGACTCAAGCGGTACGCACGCGCGTACGCGTGGGACGGCCAGTTTTGCCTATCCCGAGGCCACCGCCCGGCGCGGCCCAACCCGCGCCACGCGCCAGGACACAGAGCAGCGCGATACCCACCACCACGAGCACGATGCTCTCCAGTTGCGGGGCCGTCAAACCGGCGAACACCTCTTTGTTGCGCCGGATGAACTCCACCAGCAGACGCTCGAGCCCGCTGAACACCAGGTACAGCCCGAAGATCACCCCGGGTCGGAAACGATCCCGGAAATGCCAGAGCACATAGGCGAGCAAGCACATGGACACCGTCTCGTAGATCGGCGTCGGTTGAACCGTCACACCGGGGGGCGTCGGGACCGTGCCATGCGGATAGCCCATCGCCCACGGCGCTTTCGAGCGAATGCCGTAGTCACCGTCGCCGGACACCTGACAGCCGATTCGCCCGATTCCGTAGCCAAGGGCGAGCACCGTCGCACACATGTCCCCCGTGACCAGATTGAGCATGTCCCGCCAGCGCATCCACGCGACCACGGCGATCGCCCCGCCGATGGCGCCGCCGTACCAGACCAGTCCCGATCCGGAGAAGATGTGCCCGAGCAGATCGTGCTTGACTTCGCCGTAGTTCTGGACCACGAAGTAGCCGCGCGCGCCGATCAAACCGCCCACGAGCGCTGCGAACACGATCTCATAGGCCCAGTCAACTGGCTTGGCGATCTCACGCAGACGCCGGGCGATGATGGCGCCGCACGCCAAGAAGCCGAGCGCGAACGTAACCCCGAACGTCTTGATCGAGACCCCGAAGATGAGGACTTCCGGCTTCACTGGGTACTTCGCTTCTTCCCGGCGGGCATACGCGGACTCTACGGAATGACGGCCGCCGCCTAGCCGTACCCACCAGCGCCTTGACGTGCGCGCCAGCCAGCGCGCCGCTCGCTGGTGGACTGGCCGAATCGCGGAGCGCTTCTGCGACAATCAATGCTGATGGCCAAGCGACGCTCCAACTTCGGCAAAGACGGCGGCCTGCAGGCACGCATGCTGCTGACGATGTTCCTGCTGGGGCTCGTGTATGTGGTGTTCGTCGGCGTGCTGTTCGCCGCGGGCGCCGCCGCGGGAGTGATCGTGGTGATCGCCGTGTTCATGCTGGCGATGCAGCTGTTCGCCTCCGACAAGATCGCGCTGGCGACGCTCGGGGCAAAAGAGGTCTCCGTTGAGGAACAGCCGGAGCTGCACGGAATCATCGAACGACTGTGCGTGCAGGCTGACCTACCCAAGCCGCGCGTGTGCGTGATGGAAACGGCGATGCCCAACGCGTTCGCGATGGGCCGCTCGCAGAAGTCGGCGACGGTGTGCGCCACGACCGGCATTCTGCGGATGCTCGACAGCGCGGAGCTTGAAGGTGTGATCGGTCACGAGCTCACGCACGTGATCAACCGCGACGTGATGGTGATGACGCTGGCCAGCTTCTTTGCCACACTCGCGGCGCTGATCGCCCAGTTCGCACTGTTCTTTGGGGGCGGCTTTGGCGGCGGGTATGGGCGCAGCCGCGACGAGGAGGAGGGGGTGCTGCTCGTGCTGGTCGCCTCAGTGGTCGTGTACGCGATCTCCTTCCTGCTGTTGCAGGCACTCTCTCGCTACCGCGAGTTCGCCGCCGATCGAGGATCGGCGGTGCTGACGGGTCGCCCAAGTGCGCTGGCCTCCGCACTCGTGAAGATCAGCGGCACGATCGAACGCATACCGAGCCAGGACCTGCGCAAGGCCGAAGGGATGAGCGCTTTCTTCATCGTGCCCGCGCGCACCAAGCAGTCGCTGATGAACCTGTTCTCCGATCACCCGTCGCTCGAGAAGCGCTTGGATGCACTCAGCCGACTCGAGTCCCAGTTGCAGAGCGCCGCGTAGGCCGCCCGGCGTACGCCTCCCAGCAGTCCGCGCAAACTCCGCCGCCACCAGTCCCGCACCCCGCCGACATCGACACCACGAAGATCGAGCGCACCACTCCATGGGCCTTCGCGACATATTGACGGGCCGACACGAGGTCAAGGGCCCTGCGCCCGACCGCCTGTTCGCCATCTCCACCGCTTACATCGCGCTGCAGACGGAGCACGGCATCGAGCCCGCCGGGGCCGCCGCGATCGTGTTCCAGGCGCTGCAAACCAGCGAGTTCGAAGGCGTCATCAAGGAAATGGAAGAAGTCGTGGTTGCCACGGGTGGTGAGAGCGGCACCAAGGTGCACACCGAGGACGACAGCTTCGGCTACCGCTGGATGGTGATGCGCGGCAGCTCGATCGAAGATCTCGCGGTGGGGATCAACGCCGTGTCGGGCTCGATCGAGACAGCCGGTCACGGCGAGCGACTGCTGTGCGCCGTGTTCGCCTTCAAGGACGCCAAGGGCCGGCCGGTGTACTTCATCTACAACTACAAGCGCGGCTTCTGGTACCCGTTCGTGCCCGCGTCGGGCAGCGGCTCGTCGGGCTCGACCCAGCCCACAGAACGGTCCACCGAGCGCGAGCTTCAGCTCAAGGCCCAGATGGCCTCGGAACTGCCGATCGAGCCCGAGCTGGAGCGTTGGTTCCCCCTGTGGGGAATCCCCATCTAGTCTGGGATCAGGCCCTCGCCCGTGAATTCCTCGGCGGCTTCGGCGAGCGTTATGTCATCCGGTGGCAGGATCAGGTCGGAGGTCTCTATCTCCTCGTCGCCGATGCGCGTCCCGTTGGCGCGGACGTAGTCGAGCAATGCGGTAAAGGATGCTTGGAAGGCCGGCTCGTCGCCGGCGTCGATAGCGGTGAGCACAGCCGTGTCAAGCTGGTTCAGACGCTCGTGCAAGCCCTCGTCAAGCCGGTACTGGTCCTCGCCTGAGATACGTACGATCATGCCGACTGCTCCTTGCTCGGCTCGCCCTCGGCCGGAGCGCCCTCGGCACCCGCCCCGAGCTGTCCGGCCTCGGCTGGAGCGCCTGTGCCAAGTTCGCCCTTCAGCTTCGCCAAGTCATCGTCGACGGCGGATTTGCTGGAGAGCGATTTCAGTTGACGATCGATGTCGTCTTCGCCCGGGCCTAGCGCAGTGATGTCGTCAAACGTGCCGGCCGCTTCGAGCTCCTGTACCGCATCGGCGCGAGCCTTCATGTTTTCGGTCTTGTCGACCGCGCGCTGCATGGCGAGGCCCACATCGGCCATCTGCTCGCCCACGCCCGTTGCCGCTTCAGAGATCTTGACCTGCGCTTCGGCAGCGGAGTACTGCGCCTTGATGACCTCCTTCTTGGTGCGGAAGGATTCGATCTTGGCGCGCAGCTTCTGCTCGGAGTCGGTCAGCTTCTGCTGCTGGCCTTCGAGTTCCGTCACTTGCGTGTCGAGCCCCTGCAGCTCGGTCTGCGCGATGTTCTTGCGTTCCAGCGCCACGCGCGCAAGATCTTCCTTGCCGGAGGAGACCGCTTGGCGAGCCTGTGTGTCGAGCTTGACGACCTGCTGCTGTAGCGATGTCTCCTGCAGCTGCAAGCGCTTCTTGGCGGTCACCACATCGGCGATGCCCTTCTTGACGTTCTGCAGCTGTTCGACCTGCTTCTGGTAGCTGTAGTCAAGCGTCTCGGCGGGGTCTTCGGCGCGATCCAAGAGCTTGGAGACCTTGGCCTTCACGACGGTTGACATGCGCCCGGTCAAACCGGCCATGTGATCCTCCTGTAGGGCGGGGAAGTTGGGCTACAAGCGTAGCCGACGTGGACTACAGGCCGGTGGGGTGGCGAACCGTGAAGCCGGGGTTACCGGGACGCAAGGGGCGCCAGCGCGGTCCGTTCTGGTCGGAGGGGTCATCGACCGGGCTCGTATCCAGGCGTAGGCCGGCGACAGTCATATAGGCGTGACCGCCGTTGGCAAAGATCGTCACCCATGTGCCGACGCCACCCGAGTCCCAGCTCATGAATTCGCTGGAGTCCATCGGCGTGGTGATCAGGCTGGCGCCGTGCAGCGCGTAGGAGACGGTGCCCGAGCAGTCGTAGCCGGGCGAGACGAAGGAGGCGTGGCCGCCACCGTAGATGTAGGGCAGGCCGATGATCTGGTCGCCCGCCCAGATGATTTCCTGGACGGGGGCCGGCGCGGAAATGGGAGCCGCGGCGAGTCCGTCCACAATGCGAGCGGTGCCGCCTGGGACGAGCAGGTCGGGCTTGGTGTCGGCGGCGACCCCGACCACGCTTCCACCAGTCGCGGAAGTGACTTCACCCGGTGTTTGCGGAGCAACGTAGGGGACAACCTGACCGGTAGCCGTCTTCTCGTAGACGGGACCTTTGTAGGCGATGCTCGAAGACCTCGAAGTGACTGGAGCCGTGTGTGGCTTCTTGACCGGCGGAGTCGTAGTGGTGGGAGCGGCGCCGCCAACGGAGGCGGGCGGAGTGCTGACCGCCGAAGCACCCCCGGCTGAGACGCCACCGGTTACGGCGAGCGCCGACGCGGGCGCGACCACCAGAAACAGCATGCTGAATAGCGTTGAGCCCGCAGCTCGCAATCGCAAAGCAACCTCTTTCGTCGGCCTGCGGGGTTAGCTGACGGGCTAGCGCTGAAAGAGCCTGCGCTTCTCACGGATAACCGTGTGATTCGCCCCAACAATTTGGGTCCCCCGTTCCTTGGCTTCTGACCAAGGATTCGGCGTTCGGGGCGGCAGGCTATCAGAGTGCAATGACGGTTGCACGGGATGCACTGGTTTTGCCAGGTTTTCCCCGCAAATAAGGGGATTTTGGGCGGCAAATTGCAGCCGAGGACCGTACGCGGGTCCAATCCACGGAGGTGTGCGAGTCCAAACCACGAAGCCACCCCGACTTTTCAGAAGCACCCGGCCTTCCGGCGCCGAACGGGACCAGAGACCGCACAACTACCGCCACCGTGGAGCGCGGAGACAGAGCCACGCCTCCCCAACCGTCACTGCTGTCGGGGGTGGTGGATAGCGTGGCAAGTATGCGTGTCTCATATCTGCGCGCCGCGATCCTCGCGCTCGGCCTCTGTGGAGCGCTCACCGGGTGCGGCAAGTCGTTCTCCGCTCGGACGACGCCCCGTGGCTCCGTACCTGCGAGCGTGCCCAGCCGCGGGGGAGCCGTGAGCATCGATACGACGAACACGACGCGTCTGGGCGGGGCCACTCCGATCATCGACGCCGCGGCGGTCGCGATCGCCGCCTATCCGGGGCTCACGCCCGCGACGCGTCCACGCGCTGCGGTGCTGGTGGATGACGGCGACTGGCCTGGCGCGTTGGCGGCGTCCGTGCTTACGGGCGCCCCACTGCACGCGCCATTGCTCTACAGCGAAGGTGCGACGCTGCCCGAAGCAAGCAACCTCGCGTTGCGCGCGATGGGACCGAGGGGAACAGGCGCACTGGGAGCGAAGACGAGCGATACCGCGAACCGCACGCAGGTGATCGGGATCGGGCAGACAGCGACACCTCCGGGTTACGTGACGCGCTTGCTCACCGGCAACGAACCGGCGGCGCTCGCGGTGACTATCGAGCGACTCTCGAGCACGCTGCGCGGGCACGCCCCACACCAGGTGATCGTCACGGCCGCGAATGGCCCGCCCGCGATGACGATGCCCGCCGCCGGCCTATCCGCCCAGACAGGCGCCCCAATCCTGTTCGTGAGTCGCGCGAGTATTCCGCGCGCGACTGCCGCCGAGCTGACGCGACTGGGACGAACCGCCATCTACATCGTTGGTCCGAGCGCCGTCGTGAGCAAAGCCGTGGCGAGGGAGCTCATGCGCTTCGGCTCCGTGACCCGCATCGCCGGCGCCACCCCTGCGTCGAATGCGATCGCTGTGGCACGCTTCAGCGATGGCTCCTTCGGGTGGGGAGTCGTGGAACCTGGGCACGGGCTCGTCTTCGCCAACAGCTCTCGACCACTCGACGCTCCCGCCGCGGCGCCTCTGTCGGCGAGCGGCGATTATGGCCCGCTGCTGTTGCTCGAAGGCCCCGATGAGCTGTCGGGCGAACTGAGCAGCTACCTGAGCGACTTGCAGCCGGGGTCTCCCCCCTCGGGTCCGGTGCACGGCGTCTATAATCACGGGTGGCTGATCGGCGACGAAGACGCCATCTCCGCGAGGACTCAGGCGCAGCTCGACTCGGTGCTGGGGATAAGCTCCCGACCGGCGGTCGAACCGACCGTTGCGTCTCCAACAACACCTTCAAGCGAATCGACACCGAGCGCCGAACCGTGAGCCAAGCCGAGAACCCGAGCCGTCTGCTTAAGGAGCGTGCCGGCGAGGTGAGCGTGGAGGACGTGCGTGAGCTGATGGGTGCCTCCACTCCCCACTTCGCCCTGCAACTGCGCAATCGGATCGCGCGACTGATCGCAGAGCTCCCCGAGGGCCATCCTGCGCGCGTTGAAGGCGAGCGGGAGATCTCGCGCTTGGAGCGCCTGGGCTTTACCGGCGAGACGCGCGGCGAGGGCGGCAACGAGGGCGAGCGGGCGCTTCCTTCGCTGAGCATCGGCTAGCCCACGCCACCGTCATCTGCGTACGCTCAATCGCCTGCGTAAGCTCAGCATCGCCTGCCTGAGCTAAGCGTTGCCTACATAAGCTCGCGTCGGTTGCCTACGCTCAACTTGGCCTCGTACGCTCAACTTGGCTTGCATACGCGCCTGCGTATGCTCAGCGGCGGCTAGCCGCCCGCGCGCGAGCGTCCAGAAAACGGGTGCGCAAGAGCTTGAAGAGCAAAATGAACACGACGATGTCGACGGCGAACATGCCAACGTTCACCAGCTGCGAGGGTTTGGCGAGGAAGCTGACGCCGAGCACCACCACCGAGTGGAGCACGATCACCGGCAACAGCGCCAAGAGCAGCGTGTGAGAGCGATATCCGCTCGAGTGCTCGCGCCACGTGACCTCGATCGTGCCAAGCGCGACCGCGAGGATTCCGACGAGCAACAACGGGCCTGCCGCGGCGGGGCCGTGACGCAGCCGCGAGACGGCGACCACAAACGCGACCCCGCCCGCCAGGATGAGCAGCTCTGAGAGCGGCAGCGGATGCCACAGCGCGTGTGGGCGCTCGCCGAACGTGGTCTGGGCGGGAACAGGCCGGCGCGGCTCTGCGCGCCGTGCGTGTCCGCCGCGCGAGAGTGCCTGCTCGCGCGATCCGGACTTAGCCCGATCGGCTGGCGCGGGGCCGCTCGGGCGCGGCTTGCGCGAGCGTCCTCGTGGACCCTTGGTGTTGCTTGCCACAGCTACAGTTTACGGGCGCTAAGCTGAGCCGCTGTGCCTGAGCCCAAGAACACATGGGAGTGCGTGGCGGGCCTGCCTCTCCGGATCGACGGGTACACGTTCGAGCCGTTGCAAGCGGTCGTGTCGAGCGAGTTCGAGCGCAAGAGCACAGTAATCCGCATGACGGGTGCTGGTCACGCGGGCTTGGGAGAGGACGTGACCTATGACCCCGTGGACCACGACATATTGCAGGCTGGTGGCCCGAGTCTCCCACTAGAGGGCAGCTGGACGATCGGGTCGTTCTCTGAGCACCTTGCGACACTCGACCTCTTCCCGCGGGAGCCGCAGCGGGAGGTGTCGCGGCGCTATCGCGTGTGGGCCTACGAGGCGGCTGCCCTGGACCTTGCGTTGCGCCAGTCAGGCACGACGCTTCATGAGGCTCTGGATCGCACACCCGAGCCGGTGCGCTTCGTGGTGTCGCTGCGCCTCGGCGAGCCACCGAGCACGGCGCCGCTGAAGCAGCGTCTGGACGCATATCCATCCTTGCGCTTCAAGCTCGACCCGACAAGCTCCTGGAGCGAGGAGCTGATCGCGGAGCTCGTGGCAACCGGGGCGGTGGAGTCCGTGGACTTCAAGGGCTACTACTCGGGCTCGATCGTCGACCAGGCACCGGACCCAGTGCTCTACAAGCGGGTGGCTGAGGCGTTTCCCAATGCTTGGATCGAGGACCCAGCGCTGACACCCGAGACAGACGCGGCCCTCGCAGCGGATCGCGAGCGCTTCTCTTGGGATGCGCCTATCCATTCGGTGGCGGATATAGAAGCACTCCCCTATCCGCCACGGATGGTCAATATCAAGCCGTCGCGTCTCGGGGGTCTGCGAAATCTGCTGGACGCGTTCGACTATTGCGCGGAGCGGGGTATCGGCAACTATGGTGGCGGGCAGTTCGAGCTTGGCGTTGGTCGTGCTCAGATCCAGTACCTGGCTTCGCTGTTTCACGCGGACGCGCCGAACGATGTGGCGCCGAGCGGGTACAACCTGCCGGTGCCTCCAGTGGGCCTGCCGTCCAGCCCGCTCGCACCGGTTCCTACGGTGTCCGGATTTCTCTGGGGGCGCAGGCCGTCTGACTAACGACACCTGGCTGCGAGTTGCGCCTTCAGCAGATCGAGTAGCACGATCGCAGATAGAACTGTAGACCTCGCGGGACTTGCCAGCGAGGCCTACAGACTTATGCTTCTCGCTTCACTGCATTTCTACATACGACGTATATCTACTTATTCGCTTTTTATGACAGCCGCCGCAGTGGCGTTTTCGAGAGTACCGTCAAGCTTCGCCGTATTGTTTCCCGAAACTGACGGCAGTTCGAGCTCCGAATTTACTGCACTGTCAATCAGTCCCGTAAACAGGCCGAATAGGATCTGCGAGCCGCAACCTTCGGCTACGGGCGCAGAGAATGTGTTGTTCACAAGTGAGTTTTTCTTGAGGATGAGCAATGTGCCTTCTTCAATGACTTCAGGTTCGCCGAGGCTTCCTTTGATCGATTCGTTGGGTAATGGCGGGCTCGTCGTGCCCGTCGTCAATTCGAGATTCACCGGGTGGGCTTTCGAGCCGACATAGCAGCCGCTGCCTAGGAACGAGTTTTCCAGGTGGACGCGGACAGGGAGGATGATCCCGGGTCCCGCACCTGAAATCAAGTTCAGGCGACTGATCCCCGGGGTTCCGACGAGTTCAGTCGAGGCGTTTACACCGGTAATGCCTTTCTCGATGAATTCGTTGAATATTTTCTTGAGGGGTTCAGGGAAGAATTCAGGCGGCAGGATTTTCAACAGACCTCCCGGCACTGCCTCAGGCGTTTTTGAGAGCGTTTCGCCATTTGCCGCGTTGACAAATGTTTCAGCACCTGTTGTTTCATTCAAAATGATGCCACCCTGAAGCGTGATTGTTTTCGTGATCGGCACAGTGGTTTTCTTGATGACGAATTCACCGCTGCTGGTCTGGCCGAAGACACAGTAGCCAACGCCGCTGACTTTGGTGGGACACTGGCTGAAGTTGGCAAACTTGCCCGTCGGTTTACTCGCCAGAGCCGGGGCTGAGAACCCAAGCATGAGCAGCGAGACAGCGGCCACTGCGAGAAGAGGAGCCATCGCTCGTCCTCCCCCATGGGGTATGCCCATTCTAATCATCCTGGTTTGGTTGATGCTGCGGATGCGTTGCCCCTCGGGTACGGCCAAGCCCGAACTCAAGCTGACCCTGACCGTCCATGCCCATCGTGTCTATTTCTTGCCAATCCACAAATACGGCATGTTAATTCTATCGGAACACACGCGAAGACGGTTTTATAGGAAAGGTCGCCCTATGTCAAGCGGGAAAGTCCGTGTTATGTCAACTAGCGCGAGCGCCCAGAAGACCGACGTCCGAGGCCAACATGAGGAGGTTCCGCTAGTCGGCATCGAAGGTCGCCCAACACATCCCCAAGCTCAAGGGGGTTCTGTTAGTCGGCATGGCTAAGAGCGCGAGGTTCCGGCCTAGGTGAGCCACCATGAGGACGCAACTTCTCTGTCCATCGGCTGTTTGAGCGCCCAGAACCGCTAACGTCGTGCGACGCCGACCCGGTACCGGGGGTTGCGTCGGCCTCGGGCAAGGCGCGTCAGGCAAGGGCCCAAGCCCTGGAGCTCAGAAGGGACAGTTCGTGGCAAGAGCAGCACACCGCAAGCGATCAACTTCAATCGCCGTCAGGGTGGCGCTGCTGGCGCTCTGCCTGCTCTGCTCGGCGCTCCTCCAGCCTGGGCCCGGATCGGCCGCGTCAACCGGTACCGGTGCCGCGATGGCCCCAGCAGGCGGCGGCACGCCGCCCGGCGGGAGCTCTTCCTCGAGCACGTCAACGTCTTCTGGCAAGTCGACCGGTGGGAGCTCGCCGAAGCCGATTACCAAGACGCAGGCCCCTGCCAAGCGTCCAAACCCCTACACGCTTACGAGCGCGAGATGCGTTCCGGCGAGCCACTGCTCAACCAACGCGCGCGAGGTGTCTCTGGGGGGCGAGCTGCTCATCAAAGGCGCCGACCTGCGCAAGGGCATGGTCGTCGCGTTCCCCCACAGCTGGAATGCCCGCATCGCCAGCAACTCGCCTACCGCCCACTTGGCGAGCTCAACACTGGGGATGGTGGTGCATGTGCCGAGCAGCGCCCACTCGGGGCGCATCATGATCCTGATCAGCCACGGTCGCCACACCAACTCCTTCGGTCCAATCCAGATCGTGCGCTATGCGCTGCATCCACCGGCGCCCCCCGCCCCGCCCGTCCCTCCCGCTCCAGTCGCAAGCGCGACGCCAAGCGGTAGCGCCTTCAATGGTCAGGGCATGTGGATCTGGTACGTCAGTCAGTCCGACGGCGGCAACCTCGCCTCGATCGTCGCCCAAGCTCACGCAGCGGGCGTAACTACGCTCTATGTCAAGAGCTCCGACGGGTCATCCAATTACTGGAGCCAGTTCAGCCCGGAACTCGTCCAGCAACTGCACGCCAATGGCCTGAGGGTATGCGCATGGCAGTACGTATATGGCACGAACCCGACGGGCGAGGCCGAACTGGGCGCACGGGCGGTGGCAACAGGAGCAGACTGCCTGGTGATCGACGCCGAGTCGGAGTACGAAGGCCACTACGGTGCGGCCCAAACCTACATCGCGGACCTGCGGGCCAAGATCGGGGCTACCTATCCACTCGGGTTGGCGTCTTTCCCCTACGTATACGACCACACATCCTTTCCCTACTCCGTGTTCCTCGGCCCGAATGGCGCTCAGTTCAATGCGCCACAGATGTACTGGAAGGACATCGGAAACTCGGTGGACACAGCGTATGCCAACACCTACATCTCAAACCGCGTCTATGGCCGGCCGATCTTCCCGCTCGGGCAAACCTACTCAAAACCCTCAACCGAAGAACTGGTGCGCTTTCGCGAGGAGGCTCCCCTCTACGGCGCGACCGGCACCTCCTTCTGGGACTTCCAGGAAACCCCGGCCAGCCTCTGGGCGGCGCTTGCGACACCGCTCGCGCCGCTCGCGGGCGTCACGCCCAACCCGTCTTGGTCAGAACTCGCCGAAGGCAGCAAAGGGGACCCTGTGTTGTGGATGCAGGAGCACTTGGCAAGCGCGATCCCCACGCAGACGACCACGGGCATCTTCGACGCGACGACCCAGGCGAACCTGGAGCAGTTCCAAGCTGCTCACGGGATAGCGGCCAGCGGCCACACCGAAGCGGCCACCTGGCAGGCCCTGTTGGCCCTCGCACCGGTCGCGGTGAACTGGACCGGCGCGGGACCCAAGGGCTAGCCTTAAACGCCGAGAGCCCGGCTTAGCCGGGCTCTCGAAAGCGTCATCTGGCCCCGAGGGGCGCCATTCTCAGACGCGCTGGATCAACGTGCCCGTGCCAAGCCCGCCACCGCAGCACATCGTGACGAAGCCGATCTCCTTGTCGGAGCGCTCGAGCTCGTGCAGCAGAGTCGTGATCAGCCGCGCTCCGGTGGAGCCGAGCGGGTGGCCGAGCGCCATCGCGCCACCGTTGACATTGACGCGGTCCATGTCCGGGGAAAGCTCGCGCTTCCAAGCTGCCACGACCGGCGCGAACGCCTCGTTGATCTCGATCAGGTCGATATCGTCGATCTTCATGCCGTTGCGCTCGAGGATCTTGCGCGTCGCGGGAATCGGCCCCTCGAGCATCTTCACGGGGTCACAGCCCACAGTGGTCTGATCGACAATGCGGGCCCGTGCGGTCAAGCCCAGATCCTTGGCCTTCTCAGCGCTCATCAACAGCACCGCGGCGGCGCCGTCTGAGATCTGCGAGCTGTTGCCGGCCGTGATCTTGCCGTCGGGCTTGAAGGCCGGTTTGAGCTGGGAGAGCGCCTCGAGGTTGGTGTCGGGACGGATGCCCTGATCGGTGACGTAAGTGTCGCCGTTGACCGCGAATGACACGATCTCGCGCTCGAAGCGACCCTCCTCGGTGGCCTGATGGGCCAGTTTGTGCGAGCGCACCGCCAGCTCGTCGAGCTCTGAGCGCGGTATCTCCCACTCGTCGGCGATCATCTCGGCGCCGAGACCCTGCCCGACGATGTTGTGCTTGGCCATCAGCTCCGGGGTGAAGGCAAAACCGAACTCCTGCTGGGTCTTCATCGCCGCCGAGAACGGGAAGTGGCCCATGTGCTCCACGCCACCGCCGATCATCGCGTCGTGCACACCGGCGGCGATCAGCGCGGCGGAGAAGTTGACTGCCTGCTGCGCCGAGCCGCACTGGCGGTCGACGGTCGTGGCGGGAGTCTCGATCGGCAGGCCGGCCTGCAGCCAGGCGTTGCGGGCGACGTTGAGGCCCTGCTCGCCGAACTGCTGCACGCAGCCGGCAACCACGTCTTCGACGACGGCGGGCTCGATGCCGGCGCGATCGATCACCTCGGTGTAGACCTTCGCGAGCAGCGCGTTGGGATGGGTGTCCTTGTAGTAGCCCTTCTCCTTGTGCCCACGACCGATCGGTGTGCGAACGGCCTCGACGATTACGACCTCGCGGCCCTCTGCTTGCCTCATTTTGGAAGTCCTTTGCTTGTCTGTTGCCGGTGGCGCCGCGGCATATCGCCCGGCGTGTGCTCAGAAAGCGGGCGCATACGGGCTTCTGGTGAAGACGCTGCGCGTTCGCTACCTCTACTGTACCGCTCAGCAGCACTAGATTGACTGGTCAGTCAACCAGTATCCGGCACGCCGGGTTGGCGGGGTCGGGCCGGCCGTCGGAAAACAGCAACCGTCGCTACACCTCCAGAGGAGCGAGACCTTGAACGAACGCCTAGCCATAGTCGGCAGCGGAGCCATTGCCTGCGGGCTTGCCGCCACCGCCGCACACCACGGACCCGTACTTCTGCTCGCACGCTCAGACAGCTCGGCCGAGCGTGCACGCGCAACCGTTGAGAAGACCCTCAGCCGCCTGGAAGCGGAGGTCGATCCCCAGCATGTGCAGATCGTCACAGATGTCGCCGCACTTGCACAGTCCTCGTTCGTAGTCGAGGCGGTTGTGGAGGACCACGACATAAAGGCTGGTCTGCTTGAGGAGCTAAATGGCCTCCTTGACGAGCAGGCGGTGCTTGCCTCGACAACCTCCTCGCTCTCGGTGGAGCGCCTCGCGGAGGCCTCCGGGCGCCCGGAGCGGTTCGTCGGCTTGCACGTGTTCAACCCGGTGACGCGCATGAAGCTCGTGGAGCTCGTGTTCCCGAAGACTGCCTCGCAGGAGACTCGCGACCGCGCCCTGGCGCTGTGCGAGACCTTCGAGAAGACCGCCGTCGAGATTCCCGACGTGCCCGGCTTCGTCGTCAACAGGCTGCTGTTCCCCTACCTGTTCAGCGCGGTGCGCCTGCTCGAAGAGACGGGTATGGACCCCAAGGACATCGACACTTGCATGAAGCTCGGCGCCGGCCACCCGATGGGACCGTTTGCGCTGCTTGATCTCGTGGGCCTCGACGTCTCAAAGGCGATCGGGGAGACAATCGGCGAGAAGATCCCACTGCGCGTGGATGAGCTGATCGCCGAGGGCGCCCTGGGGCGCAAGACCAAGCGCGGGTTCCTCGCCTACTGATTCGGCTAACTGGGTCCCAACCGAGCCAATGAGGGAATGCCGGCGAAAACGGAGGTATCGGACTTTTAGGTGAGCCTCTTTGGACTTTTAGCTGCCCTTCATCAACGCGGCCATACTTGGTGGTGCGATTAGATCGCAATGCACACCTGCCTCCTCCCAGTGCACACGCTCCGGCCCGCTCCCCCCGCGGGCCGGACGTGTATTTGGGGTGCGCTGCGAGATCTCAAGAGGGCGCTTTGTCTCTGGCCCTCTGGTTTACGGCCCTCGGGGAGATGGCACTTCCCGCTTCCCCTCCGACTTAATGACCCGCGCCGCTGAGACCACCGGGAACTCCCGCATATGCCGACTTCGCTGCAGACTACGGGCCCGGGGCAGGTGGGGCCTCGCGCCTGGAAGGCTCGCGCTGGTCCCCCTCGCGCGAGTGCACCGCACGACGTGGGCGGATGCGCACCGCCTCCACGCGATTGTGGTTGACCGACTCGACCCTGATCGAGAAGTCTCCGGAGCTGATCGTGTCGCCCCTACGAGGCAGCCGCCCGATCTCAGCAAACACAAAGCCCCCGACGGAGTTATATGCGTCGCTGTCCACCGCCAGCTCGACCCCATAGTCGAGCAAGTCGGCGATCGAGACGTGGCCGCGCACGAACAGGTCACCGCCGGAGAGCCGACGAACCTCGCCCGCGGCCGGGTCGGTCTCGTCGGCGATCTCGCCGACGACCTCCTCGATGATGTCCTCGATCGTCACGATCCCCACCACGCGCCCGTACTCGTCAACGACGACCGCCATCGAGGTGCGCTGGCGCTGTAGATCGGCGAGCAGGTCGTCCAGCGGCTTGGTCTCGGGCACGATCGGTGCATCGTGCATGATCGGCTCGATCGAAGCATGGGGACCGTCCTGCATCAGCCGCTTGGCAAGCGAGGAGGAGTGCACCAGTCCACGCACGTGATCGCGATCGTCGCCCTCGATCACCACGAGTCGAGTATGGCCGCTTGCGATGCACAGCTCGAGCGCGGTCTGGGCGTCTTGGGAGACATCAACGGTCACGACCGCCGGAATGGGAGTCATAACCTGGCGGGCCTCCTGCTCGTGCAGATGGAATACACCGGTGAGCATGCCCGCCTCGCCCGGATCGAGCTGGCCGCCGGCATAGGACTCGGCGATCAGGCGCTTGAGCTCATCAGGCGAGCCACCTTCCTTCTGTGCGCTCATCTCGACACCGAGCAAGCGCAGGATGCGACCTGAGACGACCGTCAGGGCGATGATGACCGGGTGAAACAGCACACTGAACGCTTGCAGCGGCCGGGCGATGCGACGGGCGATCGTCTCGGCGCGATCGATCGCATAGAGCTTCGGCACCATCTCCCCTGCGATCAGTTGCGTGGCGGCGATCAGCACGAATGCGAGGATCACCGATACGACGACCGCGACGTCATGGCTCGGCGTGCTACCGAGAGCCCCCTTGAGGATGTCCGCGAGCGCGGGCGTGGCGAGCGCGCCGATTGCGATCGAGGTCATCGTCACTCCGATCTGGACGGCAGAGATGTATTCGTTGATGCGGTCGAGCTGGCTCAGAGCGAGCCCCGCGCCGCGCGCGCCTTCCTCGCGCATGAGCTCCAGCCGCGCTCGCTTGGAGCGCACGAGCGCATACTCGGCGGCGACGAAGAACGCGTTGATCGCGATCAGGACGACCGCGAGTATGAGCTTCAGCCCGTTCACGCCCGACCGGCGCCCGTCTGGGCCGATCTACTTCGAGGAGGTTTTTCTTCTTCGTTCATCGGTGTCCGACCGCACAACCGTAGCAGGGGCACTGGTCGGCTTTCTGTGCGGGTCAAGCAAGCTCGTCAATGCGCGAGGCCATGTCAAAGTCAGCCTCGGTGAGGCCGCCCTCAGAGTGGGTGGAGAGCTCGAGACGCACCTTGTTCCAGCCGTGAAGGTGAATGTCCGGGTGGTGATCTGCGGCCTCAGCGACATCAGCGACGCGATTGACGAACGCGATCGCCTCGGCGAAGTCTTTCAACTGCCATTCGCGTGCAATCGCTCGGCCGTCGCGTTGCCACTCGCCGGCGGCGAGGCTGGCGTCGATCTCCTGGTCGGAGAGGAGCGTCACGGAGACCAGGATACCCGGCGCTCAGGCGATCCCGGATGCTGAGGAGCCGGCTACAGCGATGGCCGCAAAGACCGATACCGCCGACAGGGCCACACACGCGGCGAGACCGAGCCACGAGCGGTGGCGATCGTCGGCCGCTCTGATGGCCAGGCCCGCGAGAGCGCCGCCGACGAGCCCGCCGACGTGAGCGCCCACCGAGATGTTCGCCAGCGTGAAGCTAAGAATCAGATTGATAACGATGAGCCCGCCGATGCCAGACTCCATAACGCTCATGCGACGAGCCCTGAGCTCGATCACCGCGGCCCCCATGAGCCCAAAGATGGCGCCCGACGCACCAAGGCTTGGCGAGCCTGTAGCAAACAGCGCACCGAAGGACCCGGCTAGCAGCGAAGTGAAGTAGATGGCGGCGAACTTGACCGACCCGAGCGCCGGCTCGAGCATCATCCCGAGCAGATAGAGCAGGTACATGTTGAAGCCGATGTGCAGGACGTTCTCGTGCAAGAACCCGCTCGAGACGAGCCGCCAGTATTGATGTTCGACTCCTACCCCATAGCGGTAGAGGATGCCTTCTTCGATGACGGGGCCGTGGATGGATGAGCCACTCAGCGTGAGCTGGCCCTCCTCACTGAGATACGCGATTACATTGATCGCGATCAGCGCGAAGGTGACTCGTGGCCGGGTGACCATATTGCGCATCGTCATGACGCGCGTCCCCTGCTTGGAGCACTCCGGACAGCGCATGCCTACCGACGTAGGAGTCATGCAGTCAGGACAGATGGGTCGCCCGCACGAGGAGCAGGCGACTCCCGTCTCGCGCGAGGGGTGGCGGTAGCAGGTGGCCATCGGCCGCGCAGACGCTAGCAGCGAGATGAGCGCGAGCGATGCGCCTTATGCCGCGCTCAGCGCAAACCGGGGGCAGTGCCGGCCATCTTGCGCAGGCCAAGGCGCATGCGGCCCTTGACGGTGCCGATCGGGGTGTCGAGCATCTTCGCGATCTCGGTCTGGGTGTAGCCACCGTAGTAGGCGAGCGTGAGCACGCGGCTCTGCTCGGGAGGAAGGTCCTCGAGGGCCACTAGAAGTTCGCGCGCCCGCTCACGCAAGCCGACCTCGCGATCGGTGTGCTCGTGCGCCTGCAAATCCTCCACGCCTCGGTCGCTTGGGTCGGCGAGCCGGTGGACGACGTTGTGACGCAACACGTCGATCGCCCTATTGCGCACGATGCCGAGCACCCAGGCTCTGACGCTGCCCCGCGTACGGTCGAAGTGACGGCGACTGCGCCAGAACGAGAGGAATGCCTCCTGGACGACCTCCTCCGCGATCACGCGCCGGCGACACATCTGTGTGGCTAGCGTCACGGCGGCATGGACATGGCGTTGATAGAGAAGCGCAAACGCACTGGAATCGTCCTGCGCGACCAGCGCCATCAGTGCTTCGTCGGGGAGCCGGCTGGGGACAACCCCCAAAAGAGCATTCAGAGGACCTCTATCCGTTGCTGGAAGAGGCAAGCGTGTGATCGATGACCCGCCGACGATCGATATCGCTGGCTTGAGCGCGTTGTCATCAGAATGTTCCATATGCCTGACAATCGGAATAATTCCGAACTAGGCACTGTAGAACCTTGGGCCGCGGAATTGCAAGTAAACCCTGAAGATCATTGCGCTCTCAGCGTAAATCAAGTCCCGCAAGACAGCGATCCGCGTATGTATCTGCAAACCGGGCAGGCCAAGCTCGCGAAGAAACCCCGGAGCGACGCTAGCGATCGCCGAGCAAGCGTCGAGTGTGCTCGCTCAGATCGCTCACTACATGCTCAGCCGCGCGGCGGGCGCCTCGCAAGTTGCCGGTCTCTCCGCGCGCGCTATGACGCGCACGCAGGAGCACGAGCGCGACTCCCGCCCCTCCGCCAACCACCACGGCGGTTGCCGGACGAACCCAGTTGCGCGGGTCGCGCATCGCCGAGAGCTCCCACGACTCGAGCTCCTCGGCCGCAATCTCGGTGAGACTCGTAAGCGCACTCTCCAGACGTCGCGCCAGGTCCTCGGGTGGCTCTATCGGAGAGAGGGCCTCGTGGAGCAATCCCTCGAACCTCGGCACCGCCTCACTCATCTGAAGCCTCCTCCCCCGACTCTCCGACTATCTCCTCGAGTTGCTTGATGGCGCGATGGATGAGTACCTTGGTGGCCCCGTCGGAGCGACCCATGGCGCGCGCGATCTCGCGATTGTCCATGCCGAGCGCGAAGCGCATGATCAAAGCCTCGCGCCTGTCGTCGGGCAGACGCTGCACCCCATCGAGCACCCGACCGAGCTCGTCGCGACCCTCCACCAGTTCCTCGGTGGTGTGCGAGGCGACCAACTCCGGAGCGTCGTCGATCGGGGAGGCTGGCCTGCGTGAGCGATCGCGATAGAGGTTGGCCGCAAGGTTGTGAGCGATGCGGATAAGCCACGGACGCAGCGGTCTGCCATCGGACTCGCGTTGAGCTCGCTCGAAATGACGGTAGGCCTGCAGGAAGGTCTGCTCGGTCAGATCCTCCGCATCGTGGTGATTGCCGACCCGGTAGTAGGAGTAGCTGTAGACATCGCGCAGATGCGCTCGATACAGCTCGGAGAACTCGGCGTCGAGCTGCGCCTTTGACTTCTGCGGTTGTTGGGGAGCCACTCATCGCACCCTATCCCTCCGCCTTTCCCGCGCGTGGCCCATGTCCAACCCACCCGCTCAAGCGGCGCGCGATATCTCGCGCC
>DATCDV010000053.1:0-2477 GCA_036510495.1 Solirubrobacteraceae bacterium | reverse complement strand
GAGTCGGCAAGAGCGCGCCCGTCGGTTTCGAGGGCGCCAGGCCAATCGAATGGTGCCGCGGTCAGCGCGAGGGCGAACAGGACCGGCACGGTGGCCGCAGGCATGCGCCCAGTATAGCGACGCGACCACAGCAGATGGATTAGACTGCCGTCATGACCCGAGAGATCATCGTCAGCATCCTGGAAGGGGAGGGCGCCGAGGGGCGCTCCGGCACCTACAAAATCCCGGAGGCCCGCGAGGCGACCTGCTACGTTTCCAACCCCGGCGAGCTGCTGGCGCTGGCGCGGGTGGTGAAGGTGGAGCTAAAAGATCACTACATCTTGCTGGCCACCGCCAAGGACGAGCGGTTCGCCTTCGCTTACGAAGACATCCTGGGCTTCAAGCTGGCCGCCTCCGCCCAGTTCAAAGACCGCTCCGCCGGCTTCGGCCGCTAGGAGACTGTCGGGGTAAAGCGGCCGGGGCCTGGGCCCGGCGCAGGAGAAGGATCGACAGCGGGCCACGGCTATGATCTTCTTCGAAGGTGAGCAAGACGTTCCGGCCGTACACCCCTGGCCAAGCCTTTCTGCTGCCGCCATCACCGCTGGACTGGCTGCCGGAGGACCATCTGGCGCGCTTCATCATGGACGTGGTGAAGAAGCTCGATCTGGGGACGCTGTACCAACGATACGAAGGCGATCTGCGTGGGTACCCTCCGTACCACCCGCAGATGATGGTGGCGCTACTGCTCTACGGGTACTGCGTGGGCGTGCCGTCATCGCGGAAGATCGAAAAGAAGACCCACGAGGACATCGCGTTCCGTGTCATCGCCGGTGGCGCGCAGCCTGACCACTCGTCGATCTCCGAGTTTCGTCGCGTTCATCTGAACGCGCTGGCGGAGCTGTTTGTGCAGGTGCTGCGACTCTGTCAGGCCGCGGGGATGGTGAAGCTGGGCCACGTATCGCTCGACGGCACGAAGGTGAAAGCGAACGCATCGAAGCACAAGGCAATGAGCTACGAGCGGATGCAGAAGGACGAGCAGCGACTCCGAGAGAAGGTCGCGGATCTGTTGAAGGCAGCCGCAGCGGCGGACGCCGAGGAGGACAAGGCGCACGGCAAGCACAAACGTGGCGACGAGCTACCGGAAGATCTTCGGCGCGCTAAGGATCGGCTCGCACGAATCGACGAGCTGAAAGCGGCGCTGGAAGCCGAGGCTCGTGCGCAGCACGAAGCGGAAAAGGCCGCGGAGAAAGATGACCGCGATCCACCGCCACCTGGCGCGACGCCGCTGCCCACGCACAAGGTGCCTCGAACGAAGGACGGGACGCCGGGACCGAAGGCTCAGCGCAATTTCACCGACCCCGAGAGCCGGATCATGAAGAGCGGCGACGGCTTCGTGCAGGGCTATAACTGCCAAGCGGCTGTCGATGCCGAGCACCAGATCATCGTCGCCCAGGCGGTGACGAATCAGCCGCCCGACGTCGAGCACCTGATCCCAATGGTGGAGAAGGTGGTCCAGAACTGCGAGGCGATCCCAGAGAAGTGGTCGGCGGATGCAGGCTATTTCTCGGAGCAGAACGTGGTCGAGATCGTGAAGTGGAAGATCGATCCGTACATCGCGACCGGACGACGCAAACACGACGAGCCACCACCGTCGGTGCACGGCAGACCACCGGCGAGCCTCACGCTCAAGCAGCGGATGGCGCGCAAGCTTGCAACGAAGCAAGGCGCGGCCGTCTACGCACGGCGAAAAGTGATCCCGGAGCCCGTCTTCGGTCAGATAAAGGAGGCGCGAGGCTTTCGCCGATTCCTGCTGCGAGGGCTCGTGAAGGTGCGTGGCGAGTGGTCGCTCGTCGCGCTGACCCACAATCTCCTCAAGCTTCACGCGGCAACGGGCTGAGTGCGGCTCCCCTGTGCAGGTCGCCAAACGCTGGTCTGAGGGCTACCTTTGCCCTCGGGCTCCCGCCGGCTACCCTCTGGCCCCTGCGGACGAGAGGGGCGCGTCGTTAGGCCAACACCCTCCTAGGGGCGGGCGGTTCTCCTAGAAGTGGCCGCCGGGGCGGTTAGTAATTCGAAGCGTCTACTTTTTTGGACTGACCACCCCTGTGCTCGGGTCACTTCGGGAAGCGAGCGCCGCGTCCTTTCACTCTTGCACCGGCAACCTCGACACGCCCTGTCCGAAACGGCGTCATACGGCGGAGCGCTCATCGGAGAGATGTCGGGCCCGGACTTCTCATGCGATACCGAGGGCCGCGGCCAGCGCCCGACCCGCCATGAAGAGCAAGATTAGTGAGCCCGGAGTCCAGAGCATGGCGCGCGTGTCGTGCGTTCGGCCCGTCAGGTAGGCGACGAAATGAAGGAGTCGCGTCACGACGTACCCGTACAGGAGCACGCGCGCAACGAGCAGCGACGGCTCGGTCAAGATGTAGAGAAACCCCGCCGCGAGGAAGAACGGGATGTTCTCCAGATCGTTCAGGTGGATGCGACGAATCCTGTCGACG
>DATCDV010000052.1:0-145136 GCA_036510495.1 Solirubrobacteraceae bacterium | reverse complement strand
TCGCCGCGGTCGCTCGCGGATCTTGTCTCCCAAAAAATTAGCCTTTCAGTAGGCCGCCCACGAGCGCCCCTGCCACACCGCCGGTCGCGGCTGCACTGCTGTTGCTGGTCTCCACACCCTCAAGCGGGGCGATGAACATCGTTTGGATCGCAAGGCGCCCCGGGCCGGTGAAGCGGTTCCAGGTGAGCTTGCCCCCGCCGCCGAACATCCCCGACTTCAGGCCCATCGTCACGGCCTCCAGCTTCACGGTCGGATCCTTGAACAGCCACGCTCCCGCCTCCACGTCGATCTGCTCGCCCGCGTCGAGTGTCACGACGAACACGTTGCCGTGCCCATGCAGCCACACCAGCGCGTCGCCGTCAGTGGCGCGGAACTTGTCCATGAAGAATCCCGTACCGCCCAACAACATGTTCTGCACGCCCTTGATCCGCTCGAAGCTGTAGTCGAGGTTGTCGGTCGCCGCGATGAACTGGTGCTCGCGCACGTCGAGCCCGTCGCCCTGGCGCAAGTGAAGCGGCACACACTGACCCGGCGAATCGCGCGAGAACGCGATCCTGCCGGTCCCTGCGGTCTTCGTCACGAAGAACTCGAGTCCCGCGATCTTGCGTTTGATCGCTCCTGGCAGCTTCTTCAGCTCGACGTTCACTCCCGTCTGCTTCCACAACAGCACGTGATGCTCGAACATCACGCTCGCCCTCCCCACCTCCACCTGGAGCTCGGGCACCAGCTCTCCGCGGATGTGGTACGTCACGCCCGCAAAGGTCTCGTCGTGGACGGTCGCCTCTATCGGCTCCGGCAGGTGCATGGATTCTGTCTCCTTCTCGCGATTGGTTGTTGCGCTTTTCGCCTGCCTCCCGTGTACGCGGGGGGCACTCACTTTTGGGGGGGTGCCTGTCAGCACGCTTATCGACACCACCCGCGCGGACGTTAGCCCGCCGTGGCCGCTCTGCCACGTGCCCTCATGTCGCCACTGAGCCTCGCCACGCGATTGTGCGGTGCGCTGAGCGTCCCACCGCGCTAGACTTTGCTCAACCTCGCGCCTGGGCGGGGTTTTTCTTTCGTCCGGGTGCCCTTGTCGACAACCACGCAGGGATCTTTTAGCTATGGCTCGCGGAGACGTTCGAATCGCTATCACCCTCGCCTGCGAGGAGTGCAAGCATCGCAACTACCAAACAAATAAGTCCAAGCGCAACAACCCTGACCGGGTGAGCTTGCGCAAGTACTGTCGCTGGTGCCGTCGGCACACCAGCCACCGGGAGACTCGCTAGCGCGGGAGCGCTGCCGTGGCCCGTGACCGCAAGCGCGCAAGGCAACGCCGCCCAAGGCCCGTTCGCGAGGGAGCGTCGGCCCCATCTCAAAGCGGTCCCGCCCGCGCCGATCTTCCCGCAGCGCTCTCTCACACCGGTGACGTCGACGAGTTCGACGCCGCGCTCATCGCCGGCGCCGGCGGCGTTCCGGTCGAGCAGCAGGCAGAGCGCAATGGCGACATCGCACCAGAGCCCCCTTCAGCTGAGCTCGTGCCTACAGGCGGAGGGCATGGCGGTCGTCGCGGAGGCGGCGATGATTCGGTCCTCGACGAGCTGCCAGAGCCCGCTGCCCCAGAGGGAGCGACGCCGGCCACCCGCCCGTCGCAGTCACTCCCTCGTCGTGCCGTGGCCTTCCTGCGTGCCAGTTGGGCCGAGCTCCAGCGGGTGCAGTGGCCCGATCGTCGCCAGGTCACCCAGGCCACGACGGTGGTCCTCGGATTCGTCGCCGTCGCGGGGCTGTATCTTGGTGCCGCGGATTGGGCAGCCCAGAAGATCGTCAACTTCATCCTCTGACGTCCGATGACCTGCCTGACGCCCGATGACCGGCGCATATCTGCGTCCTCGCTCGCTCGTGTGCCGAGCACACTTCGCTCGCTGCGTCCTGGATCTGCTTGGTCCTCGAACGTCAGGAGGCTCACGTGACAGGCACATCTTCGTTCGAACACGGAGCACACTTCGCTCACTGCGTCCTTGATCTGCTTGGTCATTGAACGTCAGAGCGCTGAGCGCGATACCGTCTCGCTCCGTCCGGCCCACCTAACCTTTCCCTGTCTTGTCCATCAATTTGAGCTGTCAGGAAGCTGAATGTTTCGTTGGTATGTAGTCAACACTTACTCCGGTCACGAGAACAAGGTCAAGCACAATCTCGAGCACCGCGTCATATCGCTCGGCCAGCAGCGCGCCGTGCGCAGTGTCGTCGTTCCCACCGAGTCCGTCTCGGAGATGAAGGACAACCAGAAGATCACCGTCGAGAAGCGCACCATGCCGGGCTACGTGCTCGTCAATATGGAGCTCAACGAGGATTCCTGGGGCGTCGTCAAGGGCACTCCGGGCGTGACCGGCTTCGTCGGATCCTCCCAGGAGCCCGTCCCGCTCACCCAGGTCGAGGTCGATCGTCTGCTCCACAAGGAGGTCGCTACCGCCCCGCGCACGCGCGCCCAGTTCACGATCGGCGAGACCGTCAAGGTGGTCTCCGGGCCGCTCTCGGACTTCTCCGGTGAGATCTCCGAGATCAACGACGACGCCGCCAAGCTCAAGGTCCTGGTATCAATCTTTGGTCGCGAGACACCTGTAGAGGTGGGCTTCGACCAGGTTAAGAAGCTCTAGGCGTGGGATAGATATGGCTAAGAAGGTATTGACAACAATCAAGCTGCAAGCGCGCGGCGGGCAGGCCTCTCCGGCTCCGCCGGTCGGTCCTGCCCTGGGCCAGCACGGCATCAACATCATGGAGTTCTGCAAGGCCTTCAACGCGCAGACGCTCAGTGACACCGGCACGATCATTCCGGTCGTCATCACCGTCTATGAGGACCGCTCCTTCACGTTCGTCACGAAGACCCCGCCGGCCGCCGTCCTCATCCGCCAGGCGCTCAAACTGGAGAAGGGCTCCGGTGAGCCCAACCGCAACAAGGTAGGCACGATCACCAACGCCCAGTTGCGCGACATCGCCGAGCGCAAGCTCGGCGACCTCAACGCTCACGACGTTGACGAGGCGGTCAAGATCATCGCGGGCACCGCCCGCTCGATGGGCGTGGACGTGGCGGCATGAGCGCTCACGGACGTCGTCATCGGGAGGGTCTTGAGAAGTTCGATCGCGATCACGAGCACGCTCCCGCCGAGGCGGTCGCGCTCGTCAAGAGCCTCGCCAGCGCCAAGTTCGACGAGTCGGTCGAGATCCACGTGCGCACCGGCTTGAACGTGCGTCATGCCGACGAGCAGCTGCGCGGCACGATCGCCCTGCCGAACGGTCTCGGCAAGGACGTCAAGATCATCGTTTTCGCCCAGGGTGACAAGGCTCGCGAAGCAGAGCAGGCTGGAGCGGATGTCGTCGGCGCCGAGGATCTGGCAAAGCGCATCGAGGAGGACGGCTTCGACGACTTCGATGTCGCCATCGCCACACCCGACCTCATGTCCGTCGTCGGACGACTCGGCCGCATCCTCGGCCCCTCCGGCAAGATGCCCAACCCGAAGGTCGGCACGGTCACCATGGACGTCGCCAAAGCCGTCGAGGATTCCAAGTCCGGCAAGGTCGAGTACCGCACCGACCGCACAGCCATCGTGCACATGGTGATCGGCAAGGCCTCCTTCGATGAGCAGCGGCTATTGGAGAACTACGCCGCGGTCGTCGAAGAGCTCATCCGCGCCAAGCCTTCGGCGGCCAAGGGTCGCTATCTGCGCACCATCACGATGACCTCCACCATGGGTCCCGGTGTCAAAGTGGACCCCACCCGCACACGCGACATCGTCGAAGAGGCAGCCGCGGCCTGATTTAGTCAACGACTCACCGCCCGAGACCCCCGGCGCCGTCATGGCGGAGAAGACCGGGGCAGGTGGAGCGAGCGAAGGCGGTTCACTCCCGCTCTCGACGCCCCCCTGTGCACCCGGGCGTCTGAGCTTTTCAAGAGAGCAAGGGATTAGATGAACCGAGAGCAGAAGGCAGCGACGATAGAGGCGCTCGCAGCGGAGATCGACGGGTCAGACGCCGTCTTCGCCGTTGACTACCGCGGCATCTCGGTCGCCCAGGCAGCCGAGCTGCGTTCCCGGCTGCGCGAGGTTGACGCCACCTTCCAGGTGGTCAAGAACTCGCTCACCGAACGCGCCGCCGACCAAGTCGGCGCCGAGTCGCTCAAGCCGCTTCTCTCGGGACCGACTGCGCTCACCTTCGTCCGCGGTGACGCCGCGCTTGCCGCCAAGGCTGTCGCCGACCAAGCCCGCGCCACTCAACTGCTGCCATTCAAGGGCGGCTTGATGGACGGTGAAGTAGTCGACGCCGACCAGATCCGTGCCATCTCGCGGTTGCCCTCACGCGAAGTGCTCTACGGACAGCTCGTCGGGGTCGTCGCCTCGCCGATCTCCGGTCTCGTGCGCACGCTTTCCGCGCTCGTCGGTGGCCTCGCCGTCGCTCTTTCGCAGGTGCGTGAGAAGAAGGAGTCGGGTGAGATTCCGGCCGGAGAGCCCCCGGTGGCTGAGGCCGCCTCTGCACAGGAGCCCTCAGCAGAGGATGTCCCTGGGGAGCAAGCAAATGGAGGTGAGGCCCCGGCTGAGGAGACGCCCGTCGCCGCGGCCCCCGTTGAGGAGACGGCCTCTGAGGAGGCTCCAGCTGAGGCCCCGGCTTCCGAGGATGCTCCAGCTGAGGCCCCGGCTTCCGAGGAGCAGCCCGAGGCAGAGGCGCCCAGCGAGGAGGCCCCAACGACAGACCAAGCTGAGTCGGCATCTGAGCCGGCACAAGACGACAACCAGACGGACGCATCGGCGCAAGAGCCCGAGAGCGCCGAAGCGACCAAGGAGGACTGACCGATGGCAACAAGCACACAAGACTGGATTGAGGAGCTCAAGGGTATTTCGGTACTCGAGCTCGCCGAGCGCATCAAGGCGCTCGAGGAGGAGTTCGGCGTCTCGGCCGCGGCAGTGGCGGCACCGGTGGCCGCCGCCGGTGGTGGCGGCGGCGAGGCAGCCGAGGACGAGGGTCCCACGACGGTTGACGTGATCCTCACGGCCGCGGGCGACAAGAAGATCCAGGTGATCAAGGTTGTGCGCTCCGCCACCGGACTTGGCTTGAAGGAGGCCAAGGCGCTCGTCGATGAGGCCCCCAAGCCCGTCAAGGAGGGCATCGAGCGCGAGGAGGCCGACAAGCTCAAGGCCGAACTCGAGGAGGCAGGCGGTGGCGTCGAGTTGAAGTAGGGTCGAGTTGAAGTAGGGGCAAGGCCATGCGTGGGTGCGTACCCACGCATGGCCCTTGGTGGGGCATCGCGCGAGGTGCGAGCCCGGCCCCATCGCGATCACGGCATCGACCTCGACGGCCGCTTGTGTATGCGCTCGGCTGGCTGTTGTGAGGGCAGCTCAAAGTGGGCTGCCCCCCGCGACGCGCTCGCGCGCGAGGATCTTTGATCCCACCGAACTCCCGAGCATGTCAGTCGGCCGCTCCCGGTTTCCCAAAATCGGCGTATCTCCGGTACAATCCCGCCGGCTGGCCGATAGTCGCAGCCACCCCAGCGACACGATTGCCGCGCCACATACGCGGTTGTCAGGGGTGGGGTCCGTGAGCGCTGGCTGCCCCACTTGAGGGTGCCGATCGTCTGTGCTATCTTTGGTGGTCGCGCGTTTGCGCCCGCCTTTGCCCGTCTCTCGCCCTCCGAAGGAGTCATTTCTTGGCTGCTGTTGATTCTCTCCGGACGCGCCGGTCCTTCGCGCGTCTGACCAAGTCTGTTGACGTACCCAACCTGATCGATATCCAGCGCCGCTCGTTTCTGTGGCTCACAGACCCCCAAAAGGGCGGTCTGCGCGAGACGATCGACGACATCTCTCCTATTGAGGACTACACCGGTAACCTCGCCGTGCAGTTCGGCGAGTTCGTCTTCGACGAGCCCGTCGCCTCGCTCGAGCAGTGTCGTGAGAAGGACCTCACCTATGCCCGGCCGCTGACAGTCACGGTCGCGTTCATCAACCGCGAGACGGGCGAGATCCGCGAGCAATCGGTCTTCATGGGCGATTTCCCGTGGATGACCGAGCGCGGCACGTTCGTCATCAATGGCACCGAGCGCGTCGTCGTGACGCAGCTCGTGCGTTCCCCCGGCGCCTATCTGATGGAGCCCAAGGATCGCGAGAAGCAGGTCTTCATCGCCAACCTGATGCCCGCTCGCGGCTCGTGGCTGGAGCTCGAGATCGACAAGAAGGGCAAGGTCTTCGTCCGCATCGATCGCAAGCGCAAGCTGCCCGTCACGGTGCTCCTGCGCGCGATGGGCTACGCGACCGATGAGGAGATCCTGCGGCTGTTTGAGAACTCGCTGTACATCCGCAACACGATCGAAGCCGACACCGAAACCACTCGCAGCGAAGAGGGCGCCCTGATCGAGCTGTTCAAGAAGCAGCGTCCGGGTGAGCCGCCGAGCGTCGAGAACGCCAAGGCGCTGCTCAACCAGCTGTTCTTCGATCCCAAGCGCTACGATCTCACGCGCGTCGGTCGCTACAAGCTCAACTCGCGGCTCGGTCTCGACATCGACATCGACACGCGCACGCTCACCCACGACGACATCCTCGCGCTCGTCAAGGAGCTCGTCTCACTGCCCAAGCGACTCGGCATGCCCGAGGAGCCGGAGATCGAGATCAAGGACTACGCGGCCGAGGCAACGAGCATGCCGCGCGAGCCCGTCGAGGAGCACCTCGACGAGTACGAGCACTTCGGCAACCGCCGCCTGCGTACCGTCGGCGAGCTGATCCAGGAGGCCTTCCGCATCGGCCTCTACCGGATGGAGCGCGTCGTGCGCGAGCGTCTGACGACCGAGGACGCCGACACGATCACGCCGCAGACGATCATCAACATTCGGCCGGTCGTCGCTGCGCTGAAGGAGTTCTTCGGCTCCTCGCAGCTGTCGCAGTTCATGGATCAGACGAACTCGCTGGCCGGGCTCACCCACCGCCGACGCCTCTCGGCGCTTGGCGCGGGAGGGCTCACCCGCGAGCGCGCTCCGATCGAGGTACGCGACGTGCACCCCACCCACTACGGGCGCATGTGCCCGATTGAGACACCCGAGGGCCCAAACATCGGCCTGATCGGCTCGCTGTCCTCGTTTGCCGAGGTGTCCGAGTACGGGTTCGTCACGACCCCCTACCGGGTCGTCACAGATGGCATTGCCACCGAGGAGGTCGTCCGCCTGGACGCCACTCAGGAGGAGGAGCAGCTCATTGCCCAGGCCAACACGCCGATCGATGAGAAGACCGGCAAGCTGCTGGACAAGGAGATCCTCTGCCGTACCCAGGCCGGCCAATACGTCACCGTTGGCCCCAAGGACGTCGATCTCGTCGACGTCTCTCCGGAACAGATCTGGTCGGTTGCCACCGCGATGATCCCGTTCCTCGAGCACGACGACGCCAACCGTGCGCTGATGGGCTCGAACATGCAGCGCCAGGCGGTCCCGCTGTTGAAGACCGATGCCCCGCTGGTGGGCACCGGCATGGAGCGCCGTGCGGCGCTCGACACGGGTGATGTGCTGCTGGCCCGCAACACAGGCACGATCGACTTCGTCGACGCCACCCGGATCGTGATCGAGACCGCAGACGGCAAGGATGAGTATGAGCTGCAGAAGTTCATGCGCTCCAACCAGGGCACCCTGATCCACCACAAGCCGCGCGTCAGCGCAGGTCAGAAGGTCAAGGCGGGCGACGTGCTCTGCGATGGCTCCTCCACCGACAAGGGCGAGATGGCCCTCGGCAAGAACCTGATGGTGGCCTTCATGTCCTGGGAGGGGTACAACTTCGAGGACGCCATCATCCTCTCCAAGCGTCTGGTCCAAGACGACGAGCTCACCTCGATCCACATTGAGGAGTACGAGATCGACGCCCGCACGACCAAGCTCGGCGATGAGGAGATCACACGCGACATCCCCAATCGCTCGGAGGAGTCGCTGCGCAACCTCGACGACCGCGGCATCGTGCGCGTCGGCGCCGAGGTGGCCTCCGGTGACCTGCTCGTCGGCAAGGTCACGCCGAAGGGCGAGACCGAGCTAACCGCCGAGGAGAAGCTGATCCGGGCGATCTTCAAGGAGAAGGCGCGCGAGGTGCGCGACACATCCTTGAAGGTGCCCCACGGCGAGGGCGGCGTCGTGATCGACGTGATGACCTTCTCCCGCGACGAGGGCGACGACCTGCCGCCCGGCGTCAACGACCTGGTGCGCGTGTTCGTGGCCAAGAAGCGCAAGATCTCCGAGGGCGACAAGCTCGCGGGCCGTCACGGCAACAAGGGTGTCATCTCGAAGATCGTCGATCAGCAGGACATGCCGTTCCTGGAGGACGGGACTCCTGTTGACGTGATCCTCAACCCGCTCGGTGTTCCGAGCCGCATGAACGTCGGGCAGATCCTCGAGACCCATCTCGGTTGGGCCGCGGCCCAGGGTTGGTACGACGACGGCACGGACGCCTACAAAGAGGCCCACGCCGAAAACGGCAAGACTCGCGTGTATGTCGCCACGCCCGTGTTCGACGGCGCAACCGTCGAAGACGTCGACACAGCTCTGGTCAAGTGGCAGGACGGACACGAGGGTCGCATCCGCATGGACATCGACAAGTCCCGTCGCGTTGGCGAGCAGGCCTCGGGCAAGATGACCCTGTTCAACGGTCGCAGCGGCGAGCCCTTTGCCGAGCAGGTCACCGTCGGCTACATGTACATCCTCAAGCTCCTGCACCTCGTGGACGACAAGATCCACGCGCGTTCGACCGGGCCCTACTCGCTCGTCACCCAGCAGCCGCTGGGCGGCAAGGCGCAGTTCGGCGGTCAGCGCTTCGGTGAGATGGAGGTGTGGGCCCTGGAGGCATACGGGGCCGCTTACACCCTCCAGGAGATGCTCACGATCAAGTCCGACGATACGGTCGGACGTGTGAAGGCATACGAGGCGATCGTCAAGGGCGAGAACATCGCCGAGCCGTCCATCCCCGAGTCGTTCAAGGTGCTGCTCAAGGAGATGCAGTCCTTGGCGCTTGACGTCGGGGTCGTCTCCGAGGAGGGCCAGCACACCGAGCTGCGCGACGAAGACGACGACCTGCTGCGCGCCGCCGAGGAGCTCGGCATCGACCTCTCAGGCGTTCGCGCTCCCACCGGCGAGGTCAACGGTGTTGTCCCTGAGGGGGGCGGCGAGGAGGTTGAGGCCGAGCAGGAGGCCGATGGGTCCTCTGGCGGCGAGCCTGTCGACACCGAGGACGACGATGTCGAGGTAGCTCTCGACGTCGAGGAGCTGATCGTGGATGGAATCGGTCTTGACCCGTTGGACGGCGTGGTAGATGCGCCGACCGAGGAGCCGGTGGAGGAGACCGAGACGTAATCCGCACGCAGACCCCTCGTCCTTGAAGGGCGGGGGCCAACCGGGCCGAGCCACCGGACGGGCGGCGGCGAGAAGGCCCGAGGTCGCGACAACGACCTAATGCACCCCCGTTTCACCCGCGAGCGAAAGCGCCACCAGATGATCGACATCAATAACTTCGATGCAATCGAGATCAGCCTCGCCTCCTCCAAGCAGATCCGCTCCTGGAGCTCCGGCGAGGTAACCAAGCCGGAGACAATCAACTACCGCACGCTCAAGCCCGAGAAGGATGGGCTGTTCTGCGAGCGCATCTTCGGTCCCACCAAGGACTGGGAGTGCTACTGCGGCAAGTACAAGCGCGTCCGTTACAAGGGCATCGTGTGCGAGCGTTGCGGCGTCGAGGTCACACGCTCCAAGGTTCGCCGTGAGCGCATGGGTCACGTCGACCTCGCGGCCCCTGTCAGTCACATTTGGTTCTTCAAGGGCGTTCCTAGCCGCATCGGCTACCTGCTCGACATGGCGCCCAAGGAGCTCGAGAAGGTTCTCTACTTTGCCGCTTCGATCGTCACCTGGGTGGACGATGAGGCTCGCTCAAAGGACCTCGACTCGCTTGAGAAGGAGGTCAACAAGGTCCTCGACTCCTACGCCGCTGAGTTGCAGGAGCGCGTGCTTGAACTGCGCGAGTCGCTGGGACGCCGCGAGAAGTATCTCCAGACCGGCAAGCAGACATCGTTCAGTGACGAAGACCACCTGTGGGCCGATTCGCTCGACCTCAATCTTTCGAAGATCTCCGACGAGGAACGCGACAAGCTGATCAAGGAGCTCAACAAGACCTTCGAGGCCGATATCGCCGACACCGAAGCCTACGTCGAGGACGGGGCCGAGCGGATGCGCAACGTGTGGGAGCTCTTCAAGACGATGGACTCCAAGCAGATCGAGCACGACGAGACCACTTTCCGCGAGCTCAAGGAGCGCTTTGGCTCCTCCTACGGCTTCGGTGAATACTTCCGTGGTGGCATGGGTGCCGAGGCGATCCGCGACCTGCTCCAGCAGGTCGACCTCGAGGCAGAACGAACAGAACTCGAGGAGCAGGTCAAGACTGGCAAGGGCCAGAAGCAGGCGCGTGCCGTCAAGCGCCTGAAGGTCGTCAGCGCATTCATCCAGTCCGGCAACAAGCCCGAGATGATGGTGCTCGACGCCGTTCCGGTGATCCCGCCGGAGCTGCGCCCGATGGTGCAGCTCGACGGTGGCCGCTTCGCCACCTCCGACCTCAACGACCTCTACCGTCGTGTGATCAACCGCAACAACCGCCTCAAGCGGCTGCTCGACCTCGGCGCGCCCGAGATCATCGTCAACAACGAGAAGCGCATGCTCCAGGAGGCCGTCGACGCGTTGTTCGACAACGGCCGCCGTGGGCGTCCGGTCACGGGACCGGGCAACCGTCCGCTGAAGTCGCTCTCGGACATGCTCAAGGGCAAGCAGGGACGCTTCCGTCAGAACCTGCTCGGCAAGCGCGTGGACTACTCCGGGCGCTCGGTGATCGTCTCAGGTCCCTACCTGAAGCTCCACCAGTGCGGTCTGCCGAAGATCATGGCGCTGGAGCTGTTCAAGCCGTTCATCATGGCTCGCCTGGTCGAGCGCAAGTCCGCTCAGAACATCAAGGCCGCCAAGAAGATGGTCGACTCGATGATCGGCGAGGTGTGGGACGTGCTCGAGGAGGTAATCCACGAGCACCCGGTGCTGCTCAACCGCGCGCCCACGCTTCACCGTCTCGGCATCCAGGCATTTGAACCGCTCCTGGTAGAGGGCAAGGCGATCCAGGTGCACCCGCTCGTGTGTCACGCCTTCAACGCCGACTTCGACGGCGACCAGATGGCCGTCCATCTACCGCTGTCGGCCGAGGCCCAGGCGGAGGCGCGCATCCTGATGCTCTCCTCCAACAACATCCTCTCCCCGGCGCACGGGGCGCCGCTTGCGACGCCCACCCAGGACATGATCCTGGGCGCCTACTACCTCACCTACGGGCTCGAAGCCGACGAGCTGGCCAAGATCGACAGGGCAACCTACGATCCTCGCCCGCACGTGTTCCGCACCGCGCAGGAGGCAGAGCTCTCCTATGAGGCAGGTGTCGTGAAGCTGCACGACATCGCCGAGTTCCGTCCCATGGGACGCGAGGGCGGCCACCTGCTCACGACGGTCGGGCGGATCATCTACAACGATCGCATCGAGCGTGCTCTCGCCGAGGCGCTCGGCGATCAGTTCGACGCGTCCAAGTACGTGTACGTCAACCAGTCCATGAAGAAGCGCGATACCACGCGTCTGATCGACGCGCTCGTGCAGACCTATGGCGCCACCACGATCTCCCTGGTCCTCGACGCATTCAAGGACCTTGGCTTCAAGTACGCCACCCAGGCAGGCATCACGATCTCAAAGAACGACGTCGTAATCCCACCCGAGAAGCAGTCGATCCTCGACAAGTACGACAAGCTGGTCGGCGACATTACCGACCAGTACGACATGGGCCTGATTACCCAAGAGGAGCGCCACGAGGCGGTCGTTGAGAAGTGGAACGCCGCCACCGATGAGGTGGCCGAGGCGATGATCCAGAACCTCGACACGCTCAACCCCATCTTCATGATGGCCAACTCCGGTGCCCGTGGCTCCTTCAAGCAGATCCGCCAGCTGGCGGGGATGCGCGGCCTGATGGCTAATCCGAAGGGCGAGATCATCGAGCGACCGATCAAGTCCAACTTCATGGAGGGCCTGTCGGTGCTCGAGTACTTCATCTCCACCCACGGTGCACGAAAGGGCCTCGCTGATACCGCGCTGCGTACCGCCGACTCGGGCTATCTGACCCGTCGCCTGGTGGACGTCGCCCAGGACGTGATCATCCGCGAGGTTGACTGCGGCACCGACGAAGACATCGAGATGGTCGTCTGGAACGAGAGTCGCGAACCGAATGACAACCTCGTGGGGCGCACCGCCGCGCAACCGATCGCGACCAAGCGCGGGCGCATGCTCGTCGAGCAGGGCGTTGAAATCGACCGCCAGCATCTCGTCGACATCGCCCAGGCGTTTACCGAGGAATACGAGAAAGGGGTGCGCGTCACCGTCCCGGTTCGCTCGGTACTCAAGTGCAAGGCGCCCAGTGGCGTTTGCCAGGCCTGCTACGCCCGCGCGATGGCCACCGGTCAGACCGCTCAGATCGGCGATGCCGTGGGCATCGTCGCGGCCCAGTCGATCGGCGAGCCCGGCACGCAGCTAACGATGCGCACATTCCACACCGGCGGCGTCGCCGGCGCGGACATCACGCACGGTTTGCCGCGCGTGGTCGAGCTCTTCGAGGCCCGCAAGCCGAAGGGCTTGGCGAAGATCGCCGAGCAGGACGGCGTCGTGTCGATCGAAGAAACCGATAAGGCGCTCACGGTCGTCATCACCGACGAGGCCGGTGAGGAGCACCGTCACGCCTTCCCGCGACGCACGCGTCTGTATGTGACCAGCGGCGAGAAGATCGTTGCCGGCAAGCAGCTCAACGAGGGCTCGCTCTACCCGCACGAGCTCCTGGCGATCCGCGGACGCACCGAGACCGAGCAGTACCTCGTCAAGGAGGTGCAGGAGGTCTACAAGTCCCAGGGCGTGGACATCAACGACAAGCACATCGAGTTGATCGTGCGTCAGATGCTCAAGAAGGTGCGCGTCGACCAGAAGGGCGACACCGACTACCTCCCCGGTCAGTTCGTCGATCGTTATGAATTCGCCAAGGCGAATAACGATGTCGTGGCCAAGGGCGGTGAGACCGCCCAGTACGAGGACATCATCCTCGGTATCACCAAGGCGTCTCTGAACACCGACTCGTTCCTCTCGGCGGCCTCCTTCCAGGAGACCACCAAGGTGCTCACCGACGCGTCGCTCGAGGGCAAGATCGATCGTCTCAATGGCCTCAAGGAGAACGTGATCATCGGCAAGCTGATCCCGGCCGCGACCGGCCTGAAGCGCTATCGGCGGATCGAGATCGAACCGTCCGAGCCGCTTCCGCGCGCGATCGACGACGTGGGCCTGCTCGATCAGGAGGAGATTGCCGCCGAGCTCGGACTAGCCGACGGAGAGGCGCTTGGCAACGGCTACGGCAGCGAGTTCGATGCGGACCTCGCCTCGCTTGAGAAGATCGGCGCCGGCAGCTCGGACCCAGGCTTCGTCGAGGGACTTGGGGAGCTTGAGATCCCGGAGGAGTCGGTCGAGTAGGAGATTTGGGGGCCCACCCTGACGGTGGGCCTTCCCCTCTCTAATTGACAGCGGCGCATGCGCCGCTGTCCCGGCCGGCACATGCGCCGGCCGGCGGGGGCGCGCATGCGCGCCCCCGTTCCCCCTTATGGATGGATCGCTCGGGCGCGGATGCACTACGAGCGCGTGCGTACCGCCGGCCCCGATGGCAGCGGCGCAAGCGTCTCGGCCCACCGCTCCAGAATCTTCACCTCCAGCCGCGTGAAGCCGCTCGCGGGGGTGGTCTGCACGAGCAGTGTCGGGGCCGCCCGCGCACGGGCCCACTCGTGGCACGCGTCGTTGAACGCGTCGTCGATCCACGCCAGCGGCCTCTTCCGGCCGGCATACGCGTCGATCGCTTCGAGCTTCCAATGGGCGCTGGTGCGACGCGTCGCCTGCCCCGGTCGCTCAAAGCTCAGATGGGGCAACGCCGGCAGGCCCAGAAGGTGGGGGAGGTATTCGTTGGCCTTCTCCTCCCATCCGCTGGCCCACGCGAGCTCGAACATCGGCGCTACCGCGAGCAGGTGCTCGGCCGCGCTGGACGAAAGAAAGTGGGGTATGCCGTCGATCGAATGGAACGACCCCTCGGGCTGCGTCCCCAACTCGAAGGCGAACAGGGAGATCACCCCGTCAATGTCCACCAGCAGCAGCGGAAGCGGCGTTTCGAGAGCTGTTCGGTCTTCTTTAGCTTGCACTGAGGTGATCACCGGTAATCTGCCTGGGTCGCGACAGCGCAGTAAAGCATCCGTCGAACGCTGCCGATGGATCACTCCGTCCGGCCCCCACCATGACTCTTGATCTAGGCATATTCCTCGCGCTGGCTTGCGCCTTCGTGGCCAACCTCGGCTTCTTCTACAAGTACCGGGGCGCCAACTCGGTTGCGCAAGTGGACATGCGCCATCCGCTGCGCTCCGGACGCGCGCTGTTTTCCTCCAAGTGGTTCGCGATCGGCATGATCGTCGCCACCGGCTCCTGGGCCCTGCACGTGGCCGCGCTCGCGCTCGCGCCCATGTCTGTCGTTCAGGTCGCCCTCGCCGCCGGGGTCGTGCTGATCGCCGTGATGGCCGATCGCATGTTCGGCTTCAAGGTCGGGCCGCGACAGTGGCTCGGGCTATGGCTGACGGCGGCCGGCCTGGTCATGCTCGGCCTGACCCTGCCGGCCATGCACGGTGCCCACTCCCACTTC
The DNA here is from genome assembly GCA_036510495.1 of Solirubrobacteraceae bacterium. Taxonomy (GTDB): domain Bacteria; phylum Actinomycetota; class Thermoleophilia; order Solirubrobacterales; family Solirubrobacteraceae; genus Palsa-744. Next base: position 130,377 of record DATCDV010000052.1, on the reverse strand, counting down.
TCCGATCCCGCGATGATCTCCTTCGAGGCCGGCCTGTTCGGTCTCGGCGGTCTGCTCATCATGGGCCCCCGCATGGGTGGCCCCGTCGAGCACCACGGCATGATGCTCGGGGCCGCCTCCGGCATCCTTTTCGGCGTCTCGGACACCGCGATCAAGGCCCTCACGGGCATCGTCGGCGCTCACGGCCTGCTCGGGCTGCTGATCAGCCCCTGGCTGTTGGTGGCGGTGCTTGCCTCGATCCTCGCTTTCTACGCCTCCGCGCGTGGTCTGCAGGACGGCGAAGCGGTGCCGGTCATCGCCGTCACGGGAACGGCCGCCAACATCGCCGGCGTTGCCGGCGGGCTGATCGTGTTCGGCGACCCCATGCCCGCCAGCGCCGTGGGCATCGTCTTGCAGTCGCTCGCCTTCGTGCTCGTACTCGTCGCGGCGGCCTTGATGCCCGCGCCCGTGCGCTCCGCCGGTCTGCGCGCCGGCGCGTGAGCCGGGCTTCGCTCGCGGCTTGCTGCTAGGATTTCGCCCCGAATGCCCACCACCTCGCAACTTGTGCGCAAGGGACGCGTCGCGCCCAAGAAAAAGCTTGCAACCCCCGGCCTCAAGTCCGGCAAGGGACGCAAGAAGAAGGTCGCCGCTCCGCAGCGGCGCGGAGTGTGCACGCGTGTGTACACCACCACCCCGAAGAAGCCTAACTCCGCTCTGCGCAAGGTCGCGCGTGTGCGTATCGCCGGCTCGATCGAGGTGACCGCCTACATCCCGGGTGAGGGTCACAACCTGCAGGAGCACTCGGTCGTGCTCGTGCGCGGTGGCCGCGTCAAGGATCTTCCCGGTGTGCGCTACAAGGTCGTGCGCGGAACGCTCGACGCCGCCGGTGTCAGCGATCGCAAGCAAGGTCGCTCGCAGTACGGCGTGAAGAAGAAGTAGCTATGCCCCGTCGCGCAGCCGCCCAGGTGCGTCCGCTGGAAGCGGACTCCATACATCGCTCCAAGCTCGTCCAGCAAATCATCAACAAGGTGATGCTCGACGGCAAGAAGTCCACGGCCGAGCGCATCGTCTACGACGCGCTTGCCGTGCTCGGCGAGCGCTCCGACAAGGATCCCATCGAGCAACTCGAGGCGTCCATCAAGGCACTCACCCCTTCACTTGAGGTTCGCTCCCGCCGCGTCGGTGGCGCCACCTATCAGGTGCCCGTCGAGGTTCCCAACGCGCGCGCTCGCACGCTCGCGGTGCGCTGGCTCGTCGAGTTCGCCCGGGCCCGGCGCGAGAAGACCATGGCGCAGCGGCTCGCCAATGAGCTGCTTGATGCCCAGTCCCAGCAGGGCGGCGCTTACAAGCGCAAGGACGACATTTACCGCATGGCGCAGGCTAACAAGGCCTTCGCCCACTACCGCTGGTAGCAAGTACCCGCCCACCCGATGGCCGGCGCGATGCTGCGTCCTCGGCTGCTCGCATGCGTATCCACGCGGCCTGCGTCCTTGCCTCGCTTGGTCCTCGACCCGCTCACAAGCCCTCGTCGCCCACTACTGCTGGTAGAGCTTCGGGCCGCATCGGCGCTGTGTGACGCAAAGCACAGATCCGACCCCTTGAAGAAATAAGGTTTGGTACCTAACCTTTCGGTACCTAATGTCTTCGCGGCGAACAATAGAGCAGGGCGACCCATCCGCTTCGACAAAGATCGAGCGCCACGTATGGGTCGTGTGCGGGGTGGTGATCCTCGGGATGATCATGTCGATCCTCGACACGACGATCGTCAACGTCGCGCTGCACACCCTCTCCCACGATCTCCATAGCCCACTCGCGCAGGTCCAGTGGGTGATCACCGGCTATCTTCTCTCACTTGCGGCCGTGATCCCCGTTACGGGCTGGGCCGCCCGGCGCTTCGGCGCCAAGCAGGTCTACCTGACCTCCCTGGTCTTGTTCACCGCCGGGTCCGCATTGTGTGGGCTTGCCAACTCAATAACCTCGCTGGTGCTCTTCCGCATCCTTCAGGGCGCGGGCGGCGGCATGATCATGCCGGTCGCGATGATGATCATGGCTCAGGTCTCCGGACCGCAGCGGATGGGCAAGGTCATGGGGTATGTGTCGATGCCGGCCATGATCGCGCCGATCCTCGGGCCTGTCGTTGGTGGCCTGATCCTCGAGAACCTGCACTGGTCGTGGATATTCTTCGTCAACGTCCCGATTGGCGCGGTCGCTTTCTTCCTCGGTTGGCGCATGCTGCCCCATACCGATTCCGGTGAGGCGGGACGTCTTGACGTGCTCGGTCTCGCGATGCTCCCCACCGGGTTCGCGGCCGTCATCTACGGCGTCAGCGAACTCGGCTCAGGCGCGACGCTGGGCTCAGGCGAAGTGATCGTGCCGACGCTCGCGGGCGTCGTGTTGATCGTGCTCTTCTGTCTGCACGCCCTGCGTATAGAGCGTCCGCTACTCGACATCCGCCTATATGCCAACCGCGTCTTCGCGGGGGCCGCGTTCACCAACTTCGGCCTAGGCGCCGCCCTCTTCGGAGCGATGATCCTCGTCCCGCTCTATTACCAGGAAGTGCGCGGGCAGAGCGTCATAAACACAGGCCTGCTCACAGGCCCCCAGGGGATCGGTGCGCTGATCGCGATGCCGCTCGCCAGTCGCCTCACCCAGCGCTTCAGCGGTGGTCGGGTGGCGGTGGCGGGAGTCTCACTCCTGTGTATCAGCACGGTGCCCTTCACGTTCATCGGCGCCAGTACCTCGATCGTGGCCATCTCGCTCGTGTTGGTCGTCCGTGGCTTGAGCATCGGATTGTGCTTCATGCCTGCGATGAGCGCTGCGTTCTCAGCCATGCGTCCCGATCAGATCTCCGATGCCACCCCACAGATCAACGCGCTGCAGCGCACGGGAGGGGCGATTGGCACAGCGGTACTCGCTGTGGTCCTGCAGCGTGCTGGGGCGCATGCGCACTCCCCGACGGAGCTTGCGGGTGCATTCGATACCGCCTACTGGTGGGCCCTTGGGATCGCCGCCCTCTCGCTCATCCCGTGCTTGATGCTGCTACGTGCTGAGCGTCCCCAGCGGGAGGCTGAGCCGCTTGCGGGTCATCCCGAGGCACTCGCCGACGCGGTTGGGGTCTGAGCGAGGCCTCATCGTTATGCCTCGAGCGACCGAGCTTTCCACCCCTCCTGCGCAGGCTCCCTTCGCGCCGAGCGCTGCGGAGCGGGAGGCCGAGCTGCTCGATCTCGGCAAGGCCTTCCGACATGTCTTTCGCAGCCTGCGCCGGCTGCGTGGGCGCGATACCCATTTGATCGGCTCCGAGGTGAGCCACGCCCAGATGGAACTGTTGATAGAGCTGAGCGAGCAGGGTCCGCTGTCCGCTGGCGATCTGGCGATCGCTGCCCAGCTCACGCCCGCCACCGTCACGCAGATGCTTGACCATCTTGCTGTGTGCGGTCACGTCGAGCGCAGTCGCTCAGACACAGACCGGCGGGTCGTTGTCACCTGTCTCACAACCCAGGGTGCCGCCAAGGTGCAGGACAAGCGCGCGAGCTGGCAGGCGCGGTGGGAGCAGGCGCTAGCCGATGTGGACGCGGAGGATCTGCGCGTCGCGACTCGCGTCCTCGAGCGGCTTTGCACGGTGTTCGAGGACGCCCCGGAGGACGCTGCCTGCGCTGGCCCGCAGTAGCGTCCCGAATCGCCTCGTAGTCCTCACTTTGGCTCACTAATGGCCTAATCGCTCTGCTATAGTCGCCCACCGCGGGCGAGATGGGCGTTGCCTCATGCACACACGCTCCCGCCGAGCGCAAGCCAGCATGGAGACCTTGACCAAATAACGAAGCGAACGCCCGACGACCGGTAGCGCATGGGCCCGAGGGGCCCATTTTTTTGCCCTGAGTCGCCAGTCGGCGTCCACAAGAGCGCGCAAGCCACGCCCACAGCTACTACCGAGAGCCCCCCAGAGATCTGAAAATGCCCCGCAAGTTTCCACTAGAGAAGACACGCAACATCGGGATCATGGCCCACATCGACGCGGGCAAGACCACGACGACCGAGCGCATCCTCTATTACACCGGACGTACGTACAAGATCGGGGAGGTCCACGAGGGCGCTGCCGTAATGGACTGGATGGAACAGGAGCAGGAGCGCGGTATCACGATTACCTCCGCGGCCACCACAGCCGAGTGGGATGACCACCGGATCAACATCATCGATACTCCCGGCCACGTCGACTTCACGGTTGAGGTCGAGCGTTCGTTGCGTGTTCTTGACGGTGCCATCGCCCTATTCGACTCCGTGGCTGGCGTCGAGCCCCAGTCCGAGACGGTCTGGCGCCAGGCCGACAAGTACCACGTGCCGCGCATTGCCTACATCAACAAGATGGATCGCATCGGCGCCGACTTCGAGAAAGGCGTGCAGACGATGATCGACAGGCTCGGCGCCCATCCCGTGCCGATCCAGCTGCCGATCGGGGCCGAGGGCGACTTCGAGGGGGTCATCGATCTCGTCAAGATGAAGGCGATCGTCTACAAAGACGAGCTCGGCACCGAGCAGGAAACGGTGGCGATCCCCGATTCGCTCGCCGCCGCCGCTGCCGCCGCCCGTGAGCACCTGCTCGAGGAGGTCTCCCACTATGACGACCGCTTGCTCGAGTTGATCCTCGAAGAAGGCGAGATCTCCGAGGAGCTGCTTAAAGAGGCGATCCGCAAGGCAACCCTCTCTACCAAGCTCACGCCCGTGTTGTGTGGATCTTCGTTCAAGAACAAGGGCGTCCAGCCCCTACTCGACGCTGTAATCGCCTACCTACCCTCGCCGCTTGACGTGCCCCCGGTGATGGGAGCCGAACCGGTCAAGGGTGACGGCGAGGAGCCTCAGATCGAGCGTCACGCCGATGACACAGAGCCGTTCGCGGCGCTCGCGTTCAAGATCATGGCCGACCCTTACGTCGGCAAGCTCACCTACTTCCGCGTCTACTCCGGGAAATTGGAGGCTGGCTCGCGCGTACTCAACGTCAACAGCGGGCGCGCCGAGCGCATCGGACGCATTTTGATGATGCACGCCAACGAGCGCGAGGAGGTCTCCGAGGTCTACGCCGGCGACATCGCCGCCGCGGTAGGCATCAAGCAGGTCATCACCGGCGACACGCTCGCAGCGCCGGATGCGCCGATAAAGCTTGAGAACATCACCTTTCCCGAGCCAGTCATCAAGGTCGCGGTCGAGCCCAAGACCAAGATCGACCAGGAGAAGATGTCCGTTGCGCTCGGTCGCCTGGCCGAGGAGGACCCCACCTTCCAGGTACGCACCAACGAAGAGACTGGCCAGACCGAGATCTCAGGCATGGGCGAGCTGCATCTCGAAGTGCTCGTCGATCGCATGAAGCGCGAGTTTGGAGTCGAAGCGAATGTCGGTCGTCCCCAGGTCTCCTACCGCGAGACCGTGCGCGGAACGGCCGAGAAGATCGAAGGCAAGTTCGTGCGCCAGACCGGCGGCTCGGGCCAGTTCGGTGTGGTCTACATCAATCTTGAGCCGGCACCGGGCGAAGGCTTCGAGTTCATCAACAAGATCAAGGGTGGCGCGATCCCCTCCGAGTACATTCCCGCGGTGGGCAAGGGCGTCGAAGAGGCACTCGAGAACGGTGTCCGGGCGGGCTACCCGATGGTTGACGTACGGGTCACCTTGATCGATGGCAAGTACCACGATGTCGACTCCTCGGAGATCGCCTTCAAGGTCGCCGGATCGCTCGCCTTCAAGGAGGCCGCCAAGCGCGCCAAGCCAGTGCTGCTCGAGCCTGTATTTGCGGTTGAGGTGGTGACACCCGAGGACTTCATGGGTGACGTGATGGGCGACCTCTCGCGTCGCCGCGGTCACCTACAGGGCTCCGAGCAGCGCGGCAACGCGCTCGCGATCCACGCCAAGGTTCCTTTGAGCGAGATGTTCGGGTATGCCACCGACCTGCGTTCCAACACGCAGGGCCGGGCCAATTACACGATGCAGTTCGAGGGGTACGAGGAGGTGCCTCCGAACATCGCGGAGAAGATCATCGAGCAGCGCACGGGAGAGCCGGTTCCGGCCTGAGATGACCATGAGCCTGCGCCATACTGCGTCCTCGGTCGCTCGCGTCCGTTCGCACGCCACGCTTCCTGCGTCCTTGTCTGGCTTGACTCACGGTCATCTCAGGGAGCAAGTCGTATACAGAAGCAATCGCGGTAAGTAGCGAGATTCATAGGCAGCAGTCAAGAAAATCCCCATTTAGATAGATTTCCCAGGTTCGCCCTACTAGCGGCGAACATCCAAGTCGATTTAGGAGCGAACACAAGTGGCGAAGGAGAAGTTCGAGCGCGACAAGCCGCACGTCAACGTCGGGACCATCGGTCACATCGACCATGGCAAGACGACGCTGACCGCTGCTATTACGACCGTCTTGGCAGAGAAGATGGGCGGCGAAGCCCGTAGCTTCGAGGAGATCGATAACGCTCCGGAGGAGAAGGAGCGCGGGATCACCATCGCCACATCGCACGTCGAGTACCAGACAGAGAACCGTCATTACGCGCACGTCGACTGCCCAGGGCACGCCGACTACGTCAAGAACATGATCACCGGCGCCGCCCAGATGGACGGGGCGATCCTGGTGGTCTCCGCGGCCGACGGCCCGATGCCCCAGACGCGCGAGCACATCCTGCTCGCCCGCCAGGTAGGCGTCCCTTACATCGTCGTGTTCCTCAACAAGGCCGACATGGTCGACGACGAGGAGCTGATGGAACTGGTCGAGGTCGAGGTGCGCGAGCTGCTCTCCGAATATGACTTCCCGGGCGATGACATCCCGTTCATCACGGGCTCGGCGCTGAAGGCGCTGGAAGGCGACGAGGAGTACAAGGGCAAGATCATCGAGCTTGCCGCTGCGCTCGACAGCTATATCCCCCAGCCCGTACGTGAGCTCGACAAGCCATTCCTGATGCCCGTCGAGGACGTGTTCACGATCACCGGCCGCGGCACCGTCGCCACCGGTCGTGTGGAGCAAGGCATCGTCAACACCGGCGACACGGTTGAGATCGTGGGCGTCCACGCCACCACCACGACGGTCGTAACCGGTGTGGAGATGTTTCGCAAGATCCTCGATCAGGGTCAAGCTGGCGACAACGTCGGCTGCCTGCTGCGCGGCACCAAGCGCGAGGAGATCGAGCGCGGTCAGGTTTTGTGCAAGCCGGGCTCCATCACTCCGCATACCAAGTTCAAAGCCGAGGTCTACATCCTCAAGAAGGAGGAGGGTGGTCGCCACACTCCGTTCTTCACGGGCTACCGGCCGCAGTTCTACTTCCGCACCACCGATGTCACCGGCGTGGCGAAGCTGCCCGACGGTGTCGAGATGGTCATGCCCGGCGACAATGTCCAGATGGAGATCGAGCTGATCCAGCCGATCGCCATGGACCAAGGTCTGCGCTTTGCCATCCGAGAGGGTGGGCGCACGGTCGGCTCAGGTGTGGTCACAGAGATCATCGAGTAGTACAGAGGGAGCCTCGCGCGGCGAGGCTCCCCTTTATTGACAGTCCGATACGACGAATTGAGCTCCGCCGGTCAGGAGCGATGAGGAGTGGATTTCCTCACACAGAGATCCGCTTCCGTCGGTCTCATCTGCGGGAGTGAAGTGGGCGGCGACGCCCGGGCATCTGCCCGACACAAACAAACCAAGGAACAGCGCGAAAGAGCCCAGATGGCAGCCGTAACTCAAAACAAGATCCGCATCCGACTGAAGGCGTATGACACATCTGCCATCGAGTCGGCCGCCAAGGAGATCGTGGAGACCGCCACGCGCACCGGCGCCACCGTATCGGGGCCGGTTCCGCTGCCGACAGAGAAGAACGTCTATTGCGTGATCCGCTCTCCGTTCAAGGACAAGGACTCGCGCGAGCACTTCGAGATTCGCACGCACAAGCGGCTGATCGACATCCACCAGCCGAGTCCCAAGACGGTCGACTCGCTTCAGCGCCTGGACAATCTTCCGGCGGGCGTTGACATCGAGATCCGTCTCGCCACCTGAGCCCGGCATGCCAGCGATTCTCGCCAAGAAGCTAGGGATGACCCAGGTCTTCCAGGACGACGGTAGCGTCGCCCGTGTGACCGTGCTTGAGGCCGGTCCGTGCCCGGTGACAGCGGTTCGTACCACCGAGCGCGACGGCTACGACGCCGTGCAGCTCGCGTTTGGGCAGACCAAGGAGAAGCACCTCTCGAAGCCCGAGCTCGGGCATCTGAAGAAGGCAGATGCTGCTCCGATGCGCCATCTCGTGGAGTTCCGCCTTGATGGAGAGCAGCCCACCCAGCTGCAGCTCGGCCAGTCGGTAACGGTCGAGTCTTTCGAGGTGGGGGGACGTGTGAAGATCGCCGGCGTCTCCAAGGGCAAGGGCTTTCAGGGCACGATCAAACGACACAACTTCAAAAGTGGCCCCAAATCTCACGGTTCCCACAACGTGCGTGCCCCGGGCTCGATTGGTGCTTCGGCCGATCCCGCGCGTGTCCGCAAGGGAATACGTGGGCCGGGTCAGATGGGCAACAAGCGCGCCACACAGCCCGGCCTAGAGATCGTGGCGGTGGATCCCCAGCAGAACCTCCTGCTCGTACGTGGATCGGTACCGGGACCGCGCGGCGGAGTCGTGGAGGTGCGTGGCGATGCTTGACGCACCTGTGCTTAGCTCTGCCGGCTCAACCGGTGCCTCCAAGACGGTGAAGCTTGACGAGTCGGCCTTCGGCGCAGGTTTTCACGGGCCCCTGGTCCATCAGAGCGTGCGCGCCGAGCAGGCTGCCCGCCGACGTGGGACGGCTGCGACCAAGACCCGAGCCATGGTCTCGGGCGGTGGAGCGAAGCCCTGGCGTCAGAAGGGAACGGGACGCGCCCGTGCCGGCTCCAGTCGCTCGCCGCTGTGGACTGGCGGTGGCGTGGTGTTCGGTCCGCAGCCGCGGTCCTACACCTTCAAGGTCAATCGCAAGGAGCAGCGCGCGGCTCTGCGCAGCGCCCTCTCTCTTCACGCCGAGCGGGGATCGCTGGCGGTGCTCGACGCCGCTGCGTTCAAGGCTCCCAAGACCAGCGATGCACTGGATCTGCTCGAAGACTGGGCACAGCCCCGTCCGACGCTCGTGGTGCTCGGAGCCGAGGAGTCGGCGGCCGCTCTGTCCTTCCGTAATCTCACGCGCGTAGCTGTGCTTCAGCCCGAGAGCGTTGGAGTGGCCGACTTGCTTGGTGCCGCTGCGCTGCTCATCTCTGAGTCAGCGCTCAAGGAGATCACCGCACGGGCCGCCGCCCCTACGAGGGAGAAGGCCTGATGGAGAGCTCCCAGGTGATCATCAAGCCGGTGCTCTCCGAGAAGAGCTACGTGCTCTCAGCGGCCGGTAAGTACACATTCCGGGTTCACCCCGACGCTCATCGCACCCAGATCCGTCAAGCAGTTGAGTCGCTGTTCGAGGTTCACGTAGTCGAGGTGCGCACGCTCAGCGTCAAGTCCAAGCCCAAGCGTCGTGGCACGATCCGGGGTCGCACGCGTGCTTGGAAGAAGGCGATCGTCGAGGTTCGCGCCGGCGAGAGCATCCCCATCTTCCAGGGCCTTGAGGGCCTGCAGGACTAGGAGCAAGGTCAACGATGGCAATTCGCAAGCCCAAGCCCACGAGCCCCGGCCGACGCTTCGCGTCCTATGCGGACTTCGCAGAGATCACCAAGACCGAGCCCGAGCGCACGCTCGTAGAAGGACTGAAGAAGAGTGGGGGACGCAACGCTCACGGACGTAAGACCTCGCGCCACCGTGGTGGGGGCGCCAAGCGCCTGTACAGGCGGATCGACTTCAAGCGTCGTAAGGATGGCGTGCCCGCGAAGGTAGCGGCGATCGAGTACGACCCCAACCGTTCCTCCTACATCGCTCTGCTGCACTACGCCGACGGGGAGAAGCGCTACATCCTGGCCCCCCAGCGGCTTACCGTCGGGATGTCCGTTTCCTCTGGCGAGGAGGCCGAGATCGCGGTTGGCAACTCGATGGAGCTCGCGCGCATGCCCGTCGGCACCGTGGTCCACAACGTCGAGCTGCAGCCCGGTCGTGGTGGTCAGATGGCGCGGTCTGCCGGTGCCTCCATCCAGCTGATGGCCAAGGATGGCGACATGGCCACCCTGCGCCTCCCCTCCGGGGAGATGCGTCTGGTGCGCGCTGAGTGTCGCGCCACCGTCGGCACGATCGGCAACGCCGAGCACCAGAACATCAAGGTCGGTAAGGCCGGGCGCAAGCGCCACATGGGCGTGCGCCCGCAGACGCGCGGCGTCGCGATGAACCCGGTCGACCACCCGCACGGCGGCGGCGAGGGATCCACAACCGCCGGGCGTCACCCGGTGACACCGTGGGGTGTGCCCACGCTCGGCTATCGCACCCGCAAGAAGAACAAGGCTTCCGACAAGTACATCGTGCGCGGTCGCAGGCGCGGGAAGGGTAAGCAAAGATGAGTAGGTCAAGTAAGAAGGGCCCGTGGGTCGAAGAGCGCCTGATGGCGCGTATCGAGGCCATGAACGCGGCTAACACAAAGAAGATGCTCAGAACTTGGTCGCGTACATCGACGATCTTCCCTGAGATGGTGGGTCACACGCTTGCGGTACACGACGGCAAGAAGCACGTGCCCGTGTTCATCAGCGAGTCGATGGTCGGCCACAAGCTTGGCGAGTTCGCTCCCACCCGCATGTTTCGCGGTCACGCCGGTTCCGGGAAGGTTCGATGAGCGCTGAGAAGCCCACCGAGGATCAGGGGTCCGAGGGCGAGGAGCCGGCAAAGGCTGCCGCGAAGGCTAAGCCGGCCGCTGCCGATAAGCCCGTCGCTGCCGATAAGCCGGCCGCTGCCGAGAAGCCTGCCGCCGCCGAGAAGCCTGCGGCGAAGAAGCCCGCTGCCAAGGTCGTCAAGGAGGACGGGGACGCTAAGAAGCCGGCGCCCAAGAAGCCCGCCGCCAAGAAGTCGACGGAGAAGAAGCCCGTGGCTGAGAAGGCAAGCGCCGCCAAGACCGAGACGGAGAAGCCGTCTGCGAAGAAGCCCACGGCGGAGACGGCAAATGCGGGCAAGGCCGAGAAGCCCGACACCGAGAAGCCGGCTGTCACGAAGGCGGAGAAGGCGGCGACTGCCTCACCCCAGACCGCGGCTTCGCCGGCGCGTCGCAAGGTTGTGCGCGCGCAGGCGCGCTATGTGCGCACCTCCGCCCGCAAGGCGCGCATGGTGTGCGGGCACCTGCGGGGCAAGTCCGTTCCGGAGGCACGCGCTATCCTCGCGTTTACCTCTCGTGAGGTGGCCCGTGACTGGAGCAAGCTGCTGGAGTCGGCCGTGGCCAATGCTGAGAACAACCACGAGCTGATCGAGGACGATCTCCTCGTTCGCGAGGCGTATGCCGACGAGGGGCCGACGATCAAGCGCTTCCGGCCGAGGGCTCAAGGCAGGGCCACCCCGATTCGCAAGCGCACCAGTCATTTGACGATCACGCTGACACCCAAGCCGTAGGCGCGGAGACAGGACTTCTTAGAGACATGGGTCAAAAGGTTCATCCAGAGGCAATGCGCGTGGGTTACATCCACGACTGGAAGTCCAACTGGTTCAACGAGCGCAACTTCGCCGAGTATCTCGCCGAGGACATCAAGGTCCGCGAGCACATCGTCGCGAAGCTCGCCCACGCGGGCCTGTCGGACATCACGATCCGCAAGGACTCCAACGACCTCGAGGTCAACATTCACACCGCCCGTCCCGGCATCGTGATCGGCAAGTCCGGTGCCGAAGTGGATGCTCTGCGGCGCGACCTGCACCGCATCACCAAAAAGCAGATCAAGGTCAACATTCTTGAGATCAAGCGCCCCGAGCTCGACGCGAAGTTGGTGGCGCAGTCGATCGCCGAGCAGCTCCAGAACCGCGTGGCCTTCCGTCGCGCGATGAAGCGTGCGCTCACAAGCGCGATGCGCTCCGGCGCCAAGGGCGTCAAGGTGCAGGTGTCCGGACGACTGGGCGGTGCCGAGATGGCGCGCACCGAGAGCTACTCGGATGGACGCGTGCCCCTTCACACGATGCGCGCCGACATCGACTACGGCTTCTACGAGGCGCGCACCACCTTTGGACGGATCGGCGTCAAGTGCTGGGTGAACAAGGGCGAGATCATGCCCGAGGGCTACACCGGCGCAGACCTGACCGATATGAGCGCACCCGCACCTCCGAGCGGCGACCGCGATGGTCGCGGCGGCCGTGACGGCCGAGACGGTCGTGGTCGAGGCCGCGGCGGTCCGGGCGGTGGCGGTGGCGGTCGTGGTCCCGGTGGTCCGGGCGGTGGCGGTCGCGGCGGCCCAGGGGGCGGACGCGGCGGCCCAGGCGGCGGTCGAGGTCCGGGCGGTGGCGGTCGTGGTCCCGGGGGTCCGGGTGGCGGCGGTCGCGGCCCGGGTGGTCCAGGCGGTGGCGGTCGTGGACCCTCATCGGGTGGACGTGGCGGCGGCGGTGGCTCCGATAGAGGTGGCGCGCGCTAATGCTCTCTCCCAAGCGAGTCAAGCACCGCAAGCAGCACCGTGGCCGTCGCCGCGGGCTCTCGCGCGGCCAGGTGAAGGTCCAGTTCGGCGAGTACGGCCTGAAGTCGCTCGAGCAGGGCTGGCTCACCAACCGTCAGATCGAGGCTGCCCGTATCGCCATGACCCGCAAGATCAAGCGTGGCGGGAAGGTGTGGATCAACGTGTTCCCCGACAAGCCAGTCACCAAGAAGCCGGCGGAGACGCGCATGGGCTCGGGCAAGGGCAACCCCGAAGGCTGGGTGGCCGTGGTCAAGCCCGGACGTGTCATGTTCGAGCTCGCGGGTGTTCCCGAGCCGCTGGCCCGCGAAGCGATCCGTCTCGCCGCGCACAAGCTGCCCGTGAAATCCAAGTTTGTGTTGAGAGAGGACTGAGCTCGTTGAAGGCCAAGGAGATGAGGGATATGCCAGGCGACGAACTCGCCGAGCAGATTTCTACGCTGCGCAAGGACCTATTTGGCAAGCGCTTCGCCAACGCTACCGGTGAGCTCGAGGACACCGCGAGCGTCAGTCGTGCCCGACGCGACCTCGCGCGCGCGCTGACCGTCGCCCACGAGCGCAACGGTGCCACCAATCAACGCCATAACAACTGACAAGCTGAGCTAGAAGACCGAAACGGATAAAGATGGCTGACGAGACAGACAACGACACGCCGCAGGACGCCGAGGTAGAGGTTCAGGCAGGCGAGCAGGCCGAGTCCAAGCAGGCTGCCCCAGAGGCCTCCGCCTCTGGCGTCGCCAAGCCCGTGGCCGAGTCCGCGCCGGCCGAGCAGCTGGCGCCCAAGGAGCGTCGTCGCCGGGCTCGCTCCACCCACACGGGTGAGGCGCGCGCGCCCCGTACCCCGGAGGAGCGTCATGCCGAGCGCGCGGCTGAGCGCAGCGCGAAGGCCGTCCGGCGTCGTGCGCGGCGCCTGCAGGAACGCGCCAAGGCAAGCGAGCGCCGCGCCAATGCTCCCGCACGCGAGCCATTGCCTCCCGTGCACGCGCCCGTCGAGGGTGCCCGCAAGACGCGCCAGGGGGTGGTGGTCTCAGATAAGGCCGACAAGACCATCACCGTTCGTATCGACATCGCTCGTCGGCACCGCCGCTACCAGAAGATCGTGCGCAGCTCGAGCACTCTGCACGCTCACGACGAGAGCAACGAGGCCCATGAGGGCGATGTCGTGCGAGTGATCGAGAGCCGTCCCCTCTCGCGCACCAAGCGCTGGAAGCTCGTTGACGTCTTGGAGAAGGCACGATGATCCAGAATGAGACAAGGCTGCGCGTGGCCGACAACACCGGTGCGCGTGAGATCCTGTGCATCCGCGTCAAGGGCGGATCGCGCCGACGCTATGCCTTCGTCGGCGATGTGATCACCGCGACCGTCAAGCAGGCCAACCCGCACGGGGCCGTCAAAAAGGGCGATGTGGTGACCGCTGTGGTGGTACGCACCAAGAAGCCGTTCGGACGCGACGACGGCACCTACATCTCATTCGACGACAACGCCGCCGTGATCATCGACGATCAGAACAACCCACGTGGCACACGCGTGTTCGGTCCCGTGGCCCGCGAACTTCGCGACCGCAACTTCATGAAGATCGTCTCGTTGGCGCCGGAGGTGCTTTGAAATGGCGCGCACAGTCACCAGCTCGGCGCGTCGCGTGCTCAAGGTTCGCTCCGGAGACCAGGTGCAGGTAATGGCCGGCAAGGATCGCGGCAAGAGCGGGCGCATCTTGCGTGTTGAGCCCACCAACGAGCGTGTGTACGTCGAGGGCCTGAACATGGTCAAGCGCCACATGCGTCCCCAACAGGTCGCCGACACCCAGCGAGGCCAGACCGTCGGTGGCGTGATCGAGCGCGAGGGGCCGATTCACGTCTCCAACGTGATGCTGCTCGACCCCAAGGACAGCAAGCCGACCCGCATCGGCATCGAGCGCGAGAACGGCAAGCGCTACCGGGTTGCCAAGCGCTCGGGAACACGACTCGATTAAAGGTATGACGATGACCACCGCTTCCACCGCACGTCTAAAGACCCGCTATCTGGAGGAGATCCGGCCCAAGCTGATCGAGCGCTTTGGCTACTCCTCGGTGATGCAGGCGCCCAAGCTCGTGAAGATCACGCTCAACATGGGCGTGGGCGACGCCAAGCAGGACTCCAAAGTGCTCAAGGCCGCCACGGAACAGCTCGCGACGATCGCGGGACAGCAGCCCAACATACGGCGTGCCCGCAAGTCGATTGCCGCGTTCAAGTTGCGCGAGGGCATGCCCGTCGGCGTTGCCGTCACGCTCAGAGCGGAGCGCGGCTACGAGTTCCTGGATCGCCTCGCCTCGATCGCGATTCCCCGCATACGCGATTTCCGTGGGCTGAATCCGAGATCCTTCGATGGCCATGGCAACTACACGATGGGCGTCCGCGAGCAGATCATCTTTCCCGAGATCGACTACGACTCGATCGACCAGGTGAGGGGCATCGACATCACCATCACCACCACGGCAAAGAGCGACGTCGAAGCGTTTGCCTTGCTTCAGGCCCTCGGGCTGCCCTTCGCCGCTCAGGGGCGGCCTGCCGGCTTCGACCAGGATTCAGGCGCTGAGGAGTCAGGCGCTGAGAGCTCACAGAACGGGAGTAACGACTGATGGCCAAGACCTCGCTACGCGTCAAGCAGGCGCGCACGCCGAAGTACAAGACACGTGCATATACTCGCTGCAACCGCTGCGGACGCCCGCACTCGGTGTACCGCAAGTTCGGGATTTGCCGCATCTGCCTGCGCGAGCTGGCTCACAACGGCCTGATACCGGGAATGACGAAGTCCTCCTGGTAGGCAGCCACGTCCTTTTAGAACCACTTCAGATCAGAGTAACCCCATGTCCATGACAGACCCCATAGCCGACTTCCTCACCCGCATCCGCAACGCGATCCACGCGGCGCATGAGACCGTCGACATCCCCGCCTCGAAACTGAAGGGGGAGGTTGCGAGGATCCTCACGGAGCAGGGCTACATCGACTCCTGGGCGGTGGTCCCGGCACGCGAAGGCGCCACAGGTCAGCTGATAGAGATTCGCCTGAAGTACACCGACGATCGTCGCTCGGCGATCTCCGGTCTGCGGCGTGTGTCGCGACCCGGTAGGCGTACGTATGTCGAGGCGACGCGCATTCCCAAGGTGCTCGGCGGAATGGGAACTTCAATCGTGTCCACCTCGCGCGGCGTGATGACAGGTCACGACGCGCGCGCCGCCGGTGTCGGCGGCGAGGTGCTTGCTCAGGTCTGGTAGGCCCACTTATGTCGAGAATCGGTAGACAGCCAATCCCCGTGCCCGCCGGCGTGACCGTCGCGATCGAGCCCGAGTCTGTGAATGTGAAGGGCCCGAAGGGCGAGCTCTCAGAGCGCGTCCCGCGTGACATCGAGGTCGTCCAAGACGGCGAGCAGCTGCTCGTCTCGCGTCCCACCGACCGCGGTGAGCATCGCGCTCTGCACGGCTTGACTCGCTCGCTGGTGGCAAACATGGTGCAAGGCGTCACCGCCGGCTACGAGAAGCGCCTGGAGATTCAGGGCGTCGGGTATCGCGCCCAGATGAAGGGTAAGAACATCGAGCTTGCCGTCGGCTACTCCCATCCGGTGCCGATCGAGGCGCCGCAGGGCATCGAATTTGAAGTTCCTCAGCCCACCCGGATCGTCATCAAGGGCATCTCCAAGCAGCAGGTCGGCGAGATCGCCGCGATCATTCGCAAGCAGCGTCCGCCGGAGCCCTACAAGGGCAAGGGCATCCGCTATGAGGGCGAGTACGTCGCTCGCAAGGTGGGCAAGAGGGCATGAGCACGATCACCAAGGAGGCTCGCCGTCTCAAACGTCGCCGTCGTGTGCGCGCGAAGATCTCTGGTACGGCAACGCGCCCGCGTGTGTCCGTATTCCGCTCCAATCGTGGCCTCTCAGCCCAGCTCATCGATGACCAGGCTGCTAGCACGCTGGCTGCAGTCCACTGGTATGAGCCCGATCTGCGTAAGCTCAAGAGCGCCGAGCGCGTCAAGCGCACTGGCGAGCTGCTCGCGGAGCGCGCGAAGGCGGCCGGCGTGTCAGAGGTCGTGTTCGATCGTGGCGGCTACCGCTACCACGGCAATGTGCGGGCGTTCGCCGAGGCGATCCGCGAGGCCGGCATAACCGTCTAGTCTCGGTCCCCCGCTACCCTCTCTAACCCTTATATGAATTCAGATCGATCAGTCAACGCAGGTAGCCTCGACCTCCAGGAGCGCGTCGTAGAGATCAATCGCGTCGCCAAGGTGGTCAAGGGCGGTAGGCGGTTCTCCTTCACCGCGCTCGTCGTCGTCGGCGACGAACGCGAAGTCGTGGGCGTCGGCTACGGCAAGGCCAACGAGGTTCCGCTTGCGATCCAGAAGGGTGTGGAGCGCGCCAAGAAGGATCTCTTCAGGGTCCCCAAGCACGGCAGCACCATCACTCATCAGACGACCGGTGTCTTCGGCGCTGGGCGCGTCTTCTTGAAGCCTGCCGCTCCCGGTACCGGCGTGATCGCCGGTGGGGGCGTGCGTGCGGTGCTCGAGCTCGCCGGCATCCACGACATCCTTTCCAAGAGTCTTGGCACGCAGAACCCGATCAACCTCGTAAAGGCCACCGTCGCCGGGTTGCGCGGCCTGCGCACCCCGGCCGAGGTCGCCGAGCTGCGCGGACTCTCGATCGCAAAGGTGCTCGGGCTGACCGAGAAGCCGACCAATGGCGCGGCCGAGTCGGTCGAGGGAGCAGAGGTCACCGCGACGACCGAGGGCAGCGAGGCAGCGGCTGCCACCGGCGCCGAGACCGCACCCTCCGGGGATGAGACCGGCGCCAAGGTCACCGAGGCAAGCTCCGCTGAGGCGAGCGAGTCCGCGGTGACGGTTGCCAAGGAGGCAGCCGACGCAAGCCCCGCCGACGCAACTGCCCCCGGGGCAGCTCCCGACCCGACTGAGGCGCCAGCCTGATGGCAACCCTTCAAGTCACCCAAAGGCGCTCCAGCAGCGGCTCGAACAAGCGTCAGCTGGACACGCTTCGCTCGCTTGGCCTGCGGCGCATAGGGCATACCGTCGAGGTTAAGGACTGTGAGCAAGCCCGCGGCATGGTTCACGCGGTTCGCCATCTCGTCGAGGTCCACTCCGACTCCAAGCAGGAGCAGAGCGCGTGAGCGCCGCACCCAAGAGCACTCGCGGCACCGCCAAGCGTGCCGGTGTCGAGGAGCAGGAGTCCGAGCAGCGCATCGGCCTGCACTCGCTGAAACCGGCCCCTGGCAGCCGTCGCCCGCGCAAGCGCGTGGGTCGCGGCGAAGGCTCGGGGACCGGCAAGACCTCCGGCAGGGGCCAGAAGGGAGCTGGCTCCCGTTCAGGCTCCAAGAGCCGCGCCCGCTTCGAGGGTGGGCAGATGCCGATCCACATGCGCATGCGCAAGCTGCGCGGCCCGCACATGAAGAAGTCGATGCCGTTTGAGATGTTCCGGACCCACACTCAGCCCGTGAATGTCTCCGACCTGGAGAGCCGCTTCGACGCCGGTACCGAGATCACGGTCGAGCTGATGCAGTCCAAGGGCCTGGCCACGCGCAAGGGCGTGCCGGTAAAGGTGCTGGCCAAGGGCGATCTGAGCAAGGCGCTTACCGTGCACGCCCATGGGTTCAGCGCGGCGGCACGCGAGCGCATTGAGGCCGCCGGCGGCACCTGCCACACGCTCGAGGGCTGACTCCCGGCCACTTGAGCTGATCGGCGGCTCCCATCGGGCCTTCGACGGCTAGAATCGGACGACCGGTGAGAGTGGGCATCTCCCGCGCGACCGGCCCAAACCAATGCTCTCCACGATTCTCAGCGCCTTTCAGGTTGCGGACATCCGCAAGAAGCTCCTGTTCACCGCGGGCATGCTTCTCATCTACCGGCTCGGCTCGCACATCCCGGTTCCCGGCGTCAACCTCGCGGCCGTCAACAACCTTCAGAAGCAGTTCGGCGGCTCGAGCATCCTGGGCTTCCTGAACCTGTTCTCGGGCGGCAGCCTCTCACGGATCGCGCTGTTCGCGCTGGGCATCATGCCCTACATCACCTCCTCGATCATCCTGCAGCTGCTGCAAGTGGTGGTGCCCTCGCTCGAGAAGCTCTCAAAGGAAGGCGAAGTCGGCCAGGCCCGGATCACCCAGTACACCCGCTATCTGACCGTTGGCCTGGCGTTCGCCCAGTCGATCGGTTATGTGTTCCTGTTCCACTCGCTGTCGGCCTCGTCCAACGAATCGGTCGTCACGAAGTTCGACGCTCCCCACATCTTCCTGATCGTGGTCTGCCTGACAGCGGGCTGTGTGCTGCTCATGTGGATCGGCGAGCTGATCACCCAGCGCGGGATCGGAAACGGCATCTCGCTGCTCATCTTCGCCTCGATCGTCTCGCGTATGCCGCAGGGCATCGAAGCGTGGTGGACCAGCCAGAACCAGGTGTTCAAGGTGATGATGCCCTTCATGGTGCTAGCCGTGGTCGCCGGGATCGTCTTCGTGCAAGAGGGTCAGCGACGGATACCGGTCCAGTACGCCAAGCGTGTGATCGGCAGGCGCATGACCGAGGGTGGCCAGACCTATCTGCCCCTGCGCGTGAACATGGCCGGAGTGATACCCGTGATCTTCGCCGCGAGCATCATGGCCTTCCCACCGACCGTCGGCCAGCTGATCAAAACCCCTTGGGCCAAAGACGTGTCCAACTTCTTCACGCCCAACGGCTGGCACTACGTCTTGGGCGAGTCGATCTTCATCGTGATCTTCGCCTACTTCTACACGGCCGTCACCTTCAACCCGGTCGATCAAGCCGACAACCTGAAGAAGTACGGTGGATTCATTCCGGGCGTGCGTCCAGGGCGGCCCACGGCGGAATTCCTCGACCGGATCCTCGCGAGGTTGACGTTCCCCGGCGCCCTCTTCCTAGCGGCTGTCGCTGCGATACCAGCGATCCTGATCGCCCGCACGCACCAGAACTTCTATTTCGGAGGAACCTCGATCCTGATCGTGATCGGGGTGGCGCTGGAAACGATGAAGCAACTTGAGGCCCAGCTCATGATGCGCAGCTATGAGGGCTTCTTGAAGTAGGTGAAGTAGGCGCCCGCCCGCCCGCAGGCGCGAGCCGCTGGACGCGCCACGCCGGTGCGATCGCGATGGGCAAGCCCATTCGAGAGGACCGACACGCTGGTGGAATCAATATCCGCGGCGCAGCGTCAGCGGGTAGGCTCTTTCAGTCGTGGTCGAGACGAATCTCATATTGCTGGGTCCTCCTGGGGCCGGCAAGGGTACGCAGGCGGAGCGCCTGCAAGCCGATTTTGCCCTAGCTCACATCTCCACAGGGGACATGCTCCGCGCCCAGCTCGCACAAGGCACCGACCTTGGCCGGGAGGCGCAGAAGTACATGAAGGCCGGAGAGCTCGTGCCCGACGAGGTGATCCTTGGGATGATCGGACAGCGCATCGGCGAACAGGATGCTTGTGAAGGATTCCTGCTCGACGGCTTTCCGCGCAACATAAGCCAGGCCGACGCGCTCGGCAAGACACTCGAGGACTCGGGGCGCAGACTGACAGCGGCCCTGTTGATCGACGTGCCCGACGAGGAGGTGGTGCGCCGGCTCGCCGGTCGGCGAGTGTGCACGAAGAGTGGTCACGTCTACCACGTCGAGTTCGACCCACCCAAGCGTGAGGGGGTTTGCGATCAGGACGGCTCGCGCCTGATCCAGCGCGAGGATGACAAGGAGGAGACGATTCGTCGACGTCTGGAGGTGTACGCGCGCCAGACCTCCCCTCTAATCGAGTACTACGAGCAGGTTGGACTACTGCGCCGCTTCGACGGGCAGCGTAATGCAGATGAAGTGCACGATCACATCAGGGCCACAGTCGCGACGCTGCGCCTGGAGGACGAGCTGTAAAGCTAAGCTCCTAGGGTGATCATCAAGAAGTCGCCCGAGGAGATCGAGAAAATGGCAGCCGCCGGTGCCATCCAGGCGGCGACGCTCGACCTCATCGCCGGCAAGATCCGTCCTGGTGTGAGCACCGAGGAGCTCGACGCCGCCGCTGAGCGCTTCATCCGTTCCCAGGGAGCCATTCCCACGTTCAAGGGCTACCGTGGCTTTCCAGGTTCGATCTGCGCCTCGCCCAACTCGATGGTGGTCCACGGCATCCCCGGCCGTTACCGGCTCGAGCGCGCAGACATCCTGTCGGTTGACATCGGGGTGACGTTCGACGGTTGGGTGGCCGACGCGGCACGCACCTTCCCCGTGGGAGAGATCACCCCGCTTGCGCAGAATCTGTTGAGCGCCACCGAGCAGGCGTTGTACGCGGGGGTGGAGCAATGCAGGCCGGGCAACCGCATGGGGGACGTGTCGCACGCGATCCAGCGGGTGGCCGAGAAAGGCGGCCTGGCGGTGGTGCGATCGCTGGTTGGTCACGGAGTCGGAAAAAGCATGCACGAGGACCCACAAGTTCCCAACTACGGCAAGCCTGGCAAGGGCCCCCTGCTGGAGGAGGGCATGGTGCTCGCGATCGAGCCGATGACCACGGCTGGGCGCGCGTCGGTGCGGGTGGCGGGCGACGGCTGGGCGATCTTCTCTCAGGACGACTCGCTCGCCGCGCACTTCGAGTTCACCGTGGCCGTTACCGGCGACGGGCCACGCGTCCTCACCCCGTGGCACCTCGCCGCGGACCAGCGCGGGCCGCAGAGCGTGGACGCACAAGCCGCCGCCGCTCGGGGATAGTTGCTACCATCCGCTGTCCTGCTCGAACGCGCGGAAGCTTGGCGTGTGAGGGCAACACCACGACGTGGTAGCGGCGGCCGTCCCGGCAGCCAGAGCTGCGTCGCAGGGACCAGCCGAAAGGGATCATGAAGGTAAGACCGTCGGTCAAGCCGATGTGCGAGAAGTGCAGGATCATCCGCCGCCACAAAGCGGTGCTCGTGATCTGCCAGAACAAGCGTCATAAGCAGCGGCAGGGCTAGTCCGCGGATGGCACGTATCGCTGGGGTCAACCTCCCCCTAAACAAGCGCGCCGAGATCGGCCTCACGTACATCTACGGCATCGGTCGCTCGACCTCGAACAAGATCTTGAGCGAGGCGGGCGTGAGCCCCGAGACCTACATCCGCGACCTCACCGAGGACGAGGTATCTCGTCTGCGCGATGAGATCGACCGCTCGCTGACCGTCGAGGGCGATCTGCGTCGCGAGCGCTCACAGGACATCAAGCGCCTACAGGAGATCGCCTGCTATCGCGGCTTGCGCCACCGTCGTGGGCTGCCCGTACGCGGACAGAAGACGAAGACCAACGCCCGTACGCGCAAGGGCCCCAAGCGCCTGCAGGTAGCCGGCAAGAAGAAGGTTCGCTGATGGCCGCTCCCAAGCGTCCTGCCCGCGGTCGGCGCCGCCAGAAGAAGAACGTGCCGATCGGCCAGGCCCACATCAAGACTTCGTTTAACAACACGATCGTCTCGCTCACCGACACACAGGGCAACGTGCTCGCCTGGGAGTCGGCCGGGGGGGCAGGCTTCAAGGGCTCGCGCAAGTCGACTCCATTCGCGGCTCAGGTCACGGCCGACGCGGCCGCCCGCAAGGGCATGGAGCAGGGACTGCAGAAGGTGGAGGTCTACGTTAAGGGTCCCGGTTCGGGCCGCGAGACGGCAATCCGCTCACTGCAGGCCGCGGGTCTTGAGGTAACGGGTGTCAAGGACGTGACTCCGCAAGCCCACAATGGCTGCCGTCCGCGCAAGCGGCGGCGCGTATAACCAACTTGATCGCAGAGAGCTAGATCTAAATGGCAAGAGACACAGGTCCACAGTGCAAGCAGTGCCGTCGCGAGGGACAGAAGCTGTTCCTCAAGGGTGAGCGCTGCCTTACCGACAAGTGTGGCGTCGAGCGACGCTCCTACCCACCTGGAGAGCACGGCCGCGGACGCCAGAAGCAGAGCGAGTACCGCCTGCAGCTGCGCGAGAAGCAGAAGGCTCGTCGCTATTACGGTGTGCTCGAGAAGCAATTCCATGGCTACTACGAGAAGGCTTCGCGCCAGCCCGGCATCACCGGTGAGAACTTGCTTGCGTTGCTGGAGTGCCGTCTCGACAACGTGATGGTCCGCCTTGGTTTCGCAGCCTCGCGCAGACAGGCGCGCCAACTCATCCGTCACGGCCATTGGACGGTCAACGGCCGCCGGGTGGACATACCCAGCTACCAGGTGCGTCCTGGCGATGTGATCGCGATCAAAGCTGAGACTCCGGCTATGCAGGTGGTAAGGGACGCCACCGAGCTCACCGGACAGATTCCCGCGTGGCTCCAGGCCGACCACGAGTCGCTCACGGCCAAGGTGCTGCGCAAGCCGGAGCGCCGAGAGGTGGCCGCGCCGGTGCAGGAGCAGCTCATCGTCGAGCTGTACTCGAAGTAGGCGCTTTCCCCGCGCCGGCGCCTGATGGCGGCGGCGGCGCGCAAGAGCCGGCGCTCTCTCAAGGCGCCGGTTTCACACCAACACGACGTTAGGACCCTTGATGCTCGACTTCCAAATCCCCCGGATCACCAGCGAGTCCGTGGAGCAGAACCGTGGCACGTTCACTATCGAGCCGCTCGATCGCGGCTTTGGCTACACGTTCGGCAACTCGCTGCGGCGCGTGCTGCTCTCCTCGCTCGCCGGCGCAGCCGTCACGAGCGTGCGCATCGAGGGCGTGGCGCACGAGTTCTCGACAGTGGAGGGCGTCAAGGAGGATGTGACCGACGTCGTGCTCAACCTCAAGGGCATCGTCTGCCGCATGCACTCCGATGCGAGCGAGGTTGAGGCGCCGCTCGTGGTGACCGGTCCCGGTGAGATCACAGCCAAGGACATCGACCTGCCCGCGGGCGTTGAGATCCTCAACCCCGACGTGCACATCGCGACGCTTGAGAAGAAGACGAAGCTCGAGCTGTACATGACGATCGGCCGCGGCCGTGGCTACCGACCCGCCGAGGAGAACAAGTCGGCGGACCAGCCGATCGGCGTGATCCCGATCGACTCGATCTTCTCGCCGGTGCGCCGCGTGGCCTACGCGGTGGAGCAAGCGCGCGTGGGACAGAAGACGGACTTCGACAAGCTCACGCTCGACATTGAGACCGATGGTTCGATCGAGCCGCAGGCGGCGTTGCGTGAGGCGGCCGAGCTACTGATCTCTCAGCTCGCGATCTTCACCGATGCGGATCGCATCCAGGAGCTGCGGGCGGTGCCGGGTGGTCAGCTCGACGGCCACGGCCTCGCCGTTGGCGGTGGGGGTGCCCCCGCGGCACTCCAGGGCGAGGAGTGGAGCATCCTGATCGAGGAGCTTGAGCTCGGGGTGCGCTCATACAACTGTCTCAAGCGCGCCGGTATCCAGACGGTGGGCGACCTCATCTCCAAGTCCGAGGGCGAGCTCAACGCGATCCCGAACTTCGGCAAGAAGTCGATCGACGAGGTCATCGAAACCCTTGAGGCGCGAGGTCTGCACCTGCGCCAAGACTGAGCAGAGCCCGCTCGGGCGGTCAGCTCTCTAGACTGACCGCTTGCGCGAGCATCGGGCAAGCGCACACTAGCCATGAGACATCAAAAGACACGCAACAAGCTCAGTCGCGACTCGGCACACCGCAAGTCGCTGCTCATGAACCTCACCAAGGAGGTGCTGGAGCATGAGCGGATCAAGACAAGCGAAGCGAAGGCCAAGGCGGTCAAGCCCGAGATCGAGAAGCTGATCACGCTCGCCAAGCGCGGCGACCTGCACGCTCGCCGCCAGGCGCTCTCGGCGCTCTCGCAAGACAAGTTCGCGGTGTACAAGCTGTTCGAGGAGGTGGCCCCCCGCTATGCCGACAGGCCCGGTGGGTACACGCGCATCCTCAAGCTCGGTCCGCGTCGCTCTGACGCGACCGAGATGGTTTACCTCGAGCTGGTGTAGCTCCCGTCCCAAGGCGGATCGAGCGGTGACCAGCATGCGCCTGGGCATCTTGTGAGGTGTGTCACCGTGAGGCGATATCCCTAGCGGGGGTCAAGTGGTCTCGAAGTTGACGCTGCAATACGACGGCACGGAGTTCGCCGGGTGGGCGTGCCAGCCGCAGCTGCGCAGCGTGCAGGGCGAGCTCGAGCGAGCCCTACGTACGATCTTCGGGGACGAAGGCCAAGACGGAGAGCCGTTGACGCTCACGGTGGCGGGCCGCACCGACCGGGGCGTACACGCGTGGGGTCAGGTCGTGAGCTACCGTCACGAGGCGGTTGCCCCGCAGCGGCTGAACTCGCTGCTTCCGACAGATATGGCTGTGCTCTCCTGCGAGCCGGCCAGCGACACGTTCGACGCAAGACGAGATGCGACAAGCAGGACCTACTGCTATCGCGTGCTCGCAAGGCGCACGCGCGACGTGTTCGAGCGTGGACGCACGCTGTGGTGGCCGCGAGCGCTCGAGCGCTCTCTGCTCGAGCAGTGCGCTGCGCTGCTACCTGGAGAGCACGACTTCACCGCGTTCACGCCAACCGAGACCGAGCACACGCGCTTTGAGCGGACGGTGTTGAGCGCGCAGTGGAGCGCGGCCGGGGACATTCTCGAGTTCTGGATCGAGGCGAAGACGTTCCTGAGGCACATGAACCGTGTGCTGGTGGGCACGATGCTCGAGGTCGCCGCCGGACGGCGCGAGCTGGCGGAGTTCGCAGAGCTACTTGAGGGCGTGCCTCGCTCGCATGGGGGCCCGACCGCGCCTGCCCGGGGTCTAGCGCTGGCCTCGGTGAGCTATCGCGCCACCCATGAGCGGTAACAGCAGGGGCCGCAGGGAACCCTATGCTGGGGGTGTGCTCAACGTGCTGCTCACCAACGACGACGGGATCGAGGCCGACGGCCTACAGGCGTTGCGCCGTGCGCTGGTGGACGTGCCCGGCGTGCGCCTTGTAACGATCGCCCCCGACGGCAACCGCTCGGCGATGGCGCGCTCGATCACCACGCGCCGCCCGTTGTGGGTGGAGGAGGTGTCGTTCTCCGACGGCAGCGTCGGATACGCCACCGACGGCACCCCCGTTGACTGCGTGCGGCTCGCGCGGCTCGGGCTGGTGGAGGACTTCGACGCGCAGCTGGTGGTGGCGGGTATCAACCATGGCGCCAACCTCGGCGATGACATCACCTATTCGGGCACCGTCGCGGCTGCACTGGAGGGAGTGGTACTTGGGCTGCCGGCGATAGCCGTCTCTCAGCAGTCGCGTGGGCGCGCGCTTGACTTCCGCTACGACGGGGGCTTCGACTTCCGGATCGCGGCGGCCTTTGTGGCTCGCCTGGTGGAGCGCATCGAGGACGTTCCGATGCCCTCCGGGACGCTGCTCAACGTCAACGTGCCCGCGGGCGAGCCGCAAGGTGTCGAGGTGGCGAGTCTAGGTAAGCGCATCTACCGCGACGAGCTGAAGGTGGCACCGCACGAGGACGGTTCGCCGACCAATGGGGACGGATCCTCCAAGCGGACGCGCTACTGGATCTATGGCGCGGACCCGGGCTTTCACGACGAGCCCGGCACCGACCTGGCGGCGGTGGCCGAAGGACGCGTGGCGGTGACACCCATTCATTTCGATCTGACCGATCGTCGGGGGCTGGAGGCGTTGCGCGGCTTCGATCTGCGCGCGTTGCTGGCACCCGTGAGCGTCGCCAAGGACACGTGAGCGCCGGCGAGCCCAGCGAGCAGACGCTGGCACGGCTGGGTGAGCTGCGCTCCCAGCTCGAGTACCACTCGCGCCTGTACTACGTCAACGACGACCCCGAGATCGCCGATGACGCCTACGACAAGCTGCTTGATGAGCTGCGCGCACTGGAGGCAGAGCACCCGCAACTGGTGACGCCCGACTCGCCCACACAGCGAGTGGGCGGGGAGCCGGTGGGTCGCCTCGAGAAGGTCGAGCACCTTGAGCCGATGCTGTCACTCGACAACGTACGCAGCGAGGACGAGTTGCGCGCGTGGGTGGCGCGCATGAAGGCGCACCTCGGGCGCGAAGGGATCGTACGCACGCGCTTCGAGTACGTGGTGGAGCCGAAGGTGGACGGCCTCGCGATGAGCTTGCTCTATCGCGACGGGGTGCTCGAGCGCGGCGCCACACGCGGCAACGGGGAGGTGGGGGAGGACGTGACGCACAATCTGCGCACGATCGGCGCGATCCCGCTGCACATCGATGACGCGCCCCCGCTGCTGGAGGTGCGCGGCGAGGTGTATATGTCCCTCAAAAACTTCGCCGCGGTCAACGAGCGTCGCGCCGAAGAGGGCCTTTCCACCTTCATGAACCCGCGCAACTCGGCCGCCGGGGGAGTTCGTCAGCTCGATCCCGCACAGATGGCTGAGCGCCCACTTTCGATGTGGACCTACCAGGTGGGGGTGGCGCCCGAGCTCTCCTTTGAGACCCATTGGGAAGCGCTCGAGTGGTTGCGTGAGCACGGCTTTCGGGTCAATCGCGACATCCAGGTGCTGCGTAGCGAGGACGAGGTGATCGAGCAGTGCCTGCGCTGGCAGCAACGTCGCGGAGAGCTCGACTTCGAGATCGACGGGGTCGTGATCAAGGTGTCCGATCTCGCGCTCCAGCGTCGTCTCGGATCGGTCGGTCGCGACCCGCGCTGGGCCGTGGCGTGGAAGTTCCCGCCCACCACGGCGGTGACGCGCCTGAACAAGGTGATGTGGAACGTGGGCAAGTTCGGCGACCTGCGCCCGTACGCGGTGCTCGAGCCCGTGGGCGTGGGCGGAGTGACGATCAAGCTCGCCACGCTGCACAACGAGGAGGACATCGTACGCAAGGACATTCGCGCCGGCGAGGACGTGATAGTGCTTCGCGCGGGCGATGTGATCCCGCAGGTGGTATCGCCGGCGCCGCATGTCGTGGAGCACAAGGACCGTCCGCCCGTGACCCGCCCGCCGGGTCGTTGCCCGTTCTGCAATACGCCCACGATCAAGCCCAAGGACTCGGTGTTCACCACCTGCCCCAACCGCGCTTGTCCCGAGCGCGCGTGGCAACTGCTCAAGCATTTCGTCTCGCGTGGCGCGATGGACATCGATGGGCTGGGTGAGAAGCAGGTGGCGCTCCTGCAGCGCCAGGGCCTCGTCAAGAACGCCGCGGACTTCTACCGCCTGGGCGAGCACCAGGAGCAGCTGCTCGAGCTCGAGGGCTTCGGCGAGCTGTCGGTGGCGAACCTGCTCCAGGCGATCGAGGCCTCCAAGCAACGCCCATTCGCGCGCGTACTGTTCGCGCTCGGCATCGAGGAGGTGGGCGAGGTGACAGGGCGTAACCTGGCGATGCGCTTCCGCAATATCGTGGCGCTGCTTGATGCGAGCCCGGAGGAGATCGCCGAGACACCGGGGATCGGCGAGAAGATGGGCACCGCGATTCGCTCGCAGCTGGATGACGAGCAGATGCGCTTGCTGATCGCCGACCTGCGCGATATCGGCTTGCGCTTCGCCGAAGCGGGGCCCGCTCCAACGAGCGGTCCGCTGGCAGGTAAGACAGTGGTGCTCACCGGCACGCTGCCAACGCTCTCGCGCGAGCAGGCCACCGAACGCATCCAGGCGGCCGGCGGGCGCGTGACAAGCGCGATCTCGAAGAAGACCCACTTTCTGGTCGCGGGCGAGGCGCCCGGGTCCAAGCTCGAGAAGGCTGAGCGGCTGCGCGTGCGCGTGCTTGACGAGGGCGGGCTGCTGGACCTGTTGGAGAAGGGCTGACAGGGCCCGTTTTTGGGATAGGGGGTCGTTCCTGCGATCTTCCCAGCGCTGCGCGCATCATCGGAGGCGATGTCCTACGCGCTGAGCGATATGCGAATGCGTAGCCGGTCGTCTGTGGCGCTCAGTAGCGAGCCAGCGTGATCGCCATGTGGTCTTGGATCGTGTGCGCCTCACCGAGTTCGACGCCATCGTTGAAGAATGCGAACGCGAGGACGTTGCCGTTGGCGGCCTGGCAGTAGCCAGCTAGGTTCGACACGCCTTCGAGCGTGCCCGTCTTTGCCTGGCAGCGTCCGCTTGCTGGAGTGTCGCGCATTCGTTCTGAGAGCGTGCCCGTCTCTCCCGCCACCGCCAGGTCGCTGCGCAGCGCTGTGCCGAGGGGACTATGAGCGAGCGCCGTGAGCAGATCGACGACTTCCTCCGGGGTGGTGGCGTCGGTGTGCGATAGACCCGATCCATCCACCAGGTAGGGATGCAGTCCAAAGAGGCGCGCAATCGTGGCGCGCACCACCGCTGCGCCGGCCCCGGTGGTGCCAGCGCCGCCGTAGCGAGCGCCGATGTCCTTCAGCAGTGTCTCGGCGAAGAAGTTGTCCGACGGTGGTAGCGTGAGCCCGAGCAGCGTGGCGAGCGTGGGGGAGCTCTCGGTCGCGATTACCGCGGCTCCCGCCGGAGCGCTCGCAGCGCCACCCCCGTGCACCGTGACTCCCTGCGCTCGGAGCGCCCCACGCAGCTCGAGCGCCGCATAGGCCGCCGGTGCGTGCGCTCCTCGTTGCGATCCCGTTTCGCCGCGGTTGAACGCCAGCGCGCTGAGGTCGCCTTCGAGGTAGGGGTCGAATGCGTAGTCGCTCGCCGGCTCGCCGCGCAGGGAATCCCAGTAGGACTCGTCGCCGTTCACGGTGCCAGTGACGCTGTGCACACCGGCGGCCTTCACAAGGGCGGCGAGCTTGCTCACAGTAGCTCCCTGTCCGCCATAGTGGCTCTCCACGAACGAGGCGCTGCCGAACGTCGGGTCGCCGCCTCCGCGCAGGTACAGGTTGCCTTCCCAGCTTCCGTCCGAGCCAAGGTGTCCAGTGCCGAGCACGCTCGTGGAGAGCGCTGCCGTCGGTCCCATCAGCTCGAGCGCGGTGGTGGCCGTGTACAGCTTCTCCACGGACGCCGGCGGATGCGCGACTGTGGCGCGCTCGGAAAACAGCGGTGTGGCGGTGCTCAGGTCGTATACATAGGCCCCTGACCGCGATCCCGCGATCGCCATCTGATGGGACAGATCGCCCGTGACCGCGCCACGGGCGATGGGTGCCGCGGACGCGGGCGTGGCGGCGGCGAATGCTGCGATGGCGGTGAGCGCCGCGGTCGAGCTCACGAGCCGCGTGCCGAGTGCCCAACTCCTGTTGAGGCGCGTGAGCGCTCGACTGCTGTTGTGGCGTGCGAACGTCCAGCTCCTGCTGCGGCGGGCGATAGGACGCGATCTGGACGGTCCAAGCACGACGGCGTTAGGCAACTGGAGGACGGGGAAGAAGCGCATTGTCAGTAAGGTTGGCTCGTCTCGGTGCGGTGGAAGCCCGGGATTACCACGTAACAGTACGTACAATCAGTATTCATGGGCGAGGTTGTCGATTTGAAAGCGGTCGCCAAGGGGGCTTCGGGCCCTAGAACACGCTCGCCCTCCAAGCGGAGCGCTCCCGCGAGAACATCCAAGCGCAGCGGACCCCGCCGCGACAAGACCGCCCTGGTGCTCGGTGGTGGCGGTTTTACCGGCGGCGTGTATGAGATCGGAGCGTTGCGCGCCCTAGATCTGCTCGCCGCCAACCGCACGATAAACCAGTTCGACGTCTACGTGGGCACCTCTGCGGGCGCGTTCGTAGCGTCGCTGTGCGCCAACGGGGTCACCCCCGAGGAGATGATGCGCGTCGTCACCCATCAGGGGCCCCAGGCCTTCAGGGACATCGACCTCGGCGATCTGCTGCGCTTGAACATCGGCGAGGTGCTGCGCACCGGCGTGCGTCTGCCACTACGGGTAGCCGCGCTCGCGCGTCAGTTGCTCCCTCAGCTCGGTCAGGTCTCGCTGATCGACATCCTGCTCGGGCTCGCCGAGGTGCTACCCAGCGGCGCCTACACCGGCGAGGGCATTGAGCGCTACCTGCACAAGGTGCTCGCTGAGGAAGGGCGTAGCGACGACTTCCGCGCGCTCGCCCACGAGCTGTATCTCGTGGCCACCGACCTCGACTCCTGCGAGCGCGTCGTGTTCGGGGCCGACGGCTTCGAGGATGTCCCGATCTCAACCGCCGTGCGCGCCTCGGGAGCCCTGCCGATGGTCTACGCGCCGGTCAAAATCGGCGATCGCGAGTTGATCGACGGCGGGATCGTGTCCACCACCAACCTCGACATCGCCGTGGAGGCGGGGGCGGCGCTTGTGGTTGTGATCAATCCGATCGTCCCATTCGTGAACGAGCGGGAGGACGGCACCGACGGGCCTCCCACGCGACGCATCTCCGACATGGGCTTCTCCAAGATCGGCTATCAGGCGTTCAAGCTGCTCGGCCATCGCCGTCTGCACGAGCTGGCCGCGATGTGGGAGGAGCGCTATCCCGGCGTGGACATCGTGCTGATCGAGCCCGAGCCAACCGATGCGCTGATGTTCGAGACCTCGATCATGAGCTTTTCCTCGCGCATCGACATCGCCCGTCACGGCTTCCAGTCGGTGACCTACCACCTGCTCAACGAATACGAGCGCTACAGCGAGATCTGGGCCCGGCACGGCATCGAGATCTCAGAGCGCCGCGTGCGCCGCGTCGTGAACCACTTTGAGGCCGAAGAGGAGCAAGTGGGTGCATGGCGCAAAATTCTGGAAGGCACCACCGGGGCCCTGTTGCGCCAGTCCGGCTCCGCTGGGTAGTGGCGCATCGCGTCCACTCACCACGGGAACGACCCCCAATCCAAACCATCCACGATCGCTCGTACACGACGAGCGTGTTGCTCACGCGAGGCGCCGACCATTCACGGTCAGCTTTCTGGCGAGCGTTTCGGTCAGGCGAGGGCGCGGTCGATCGCGTTGAGGAGACGCGTCGAGGTGGCTTCGTCGCGGATCGTGATGCGCACGTGGCGCGGCTCACCGAGCGCTTCGCCTGCCGCAACGAGAACACCGGATCGCGCGAGGCGCGCGGCGAGCTCGCCGCCATCTAGGGTCTGGTGGGCCACCCACAGGAAGTTGGCCTGGCTGTCTGACACTTCGAACCCGCGCTGGCGCAGCGCGGTGGTCAGGCCGGCGCGCTCCTTGGACACGCGCCGCACCCGCTTTTCAAGCAGCTCGGAGCAGTTGCGCAACGACTCGAGCGCCCCTGCCTGGGAGATCTCGCTGACGCCGAGGTCTGGTTCGAGCTCGGCGAGCAGCTTCTCTGCGCTGGGCCCCCCGAGCGCATAGCCGCAGCGCAGCCCCGCCAGTCCCCACGCCTTGGAGAAGCTGCGAAACACGAGCAGGCGAGGGTTGTTCTCAAGCAGTGCCACCGAGGAGTCGATTGGCTGCGCGTCGGCGAACTCGATGAGCGACTCGTCGAGCAGTACGCCCACGTTTTCCGGCAGTGCCGAGAGCAGTCGTTCCAGCTCACTCGTGGGCAGCAGCTCGCCGGTGGGGTCGTTGGGGCTAGCGAGGGCAACCACGCGTGTGCTCTCGCCCACCGCCTCCAGCAGAGCGTCCACGCCACCGCTCACCGGCACCGCACGCCCGTGCGCGCGACGCGCCATGATCGGGAACAGCGGGTATGACGGCCACGACGTGATCAGCTCCTGCCCGGGCTCTATCAGTGCTCGTGTCGCGGCGCTCAGCAGCTCAGCGGACCCGTTGCCCACGATCAGCCGCGCAGGGTCGACGCCGTGACGCTGGGCGAGCTTCGCTCGCAACTGTGACCCGCGCATGTGTGGATAGCGCTGCATCCCGCGCCTGGCCACGAACGTGATCGCGCTCACGACGTCGGGATGGGGCAGATCGGGCCAAGTGGTCTGCGAGAGGTCGAGCGTCTCCACGCGCGTGAGCGCCTTGCGCCTGCGCTCAGCTGCCTCCTCGCGCAGTCCGCTGTTGACTTCCTCCTCGGACATCCCCTCGAACTGCTTGTAGTAGTCGAGCAGCCCCACGGTGGCTACCCGCCTCTCCGCGAGCTTGCCGTGGGGATGTGTCGCAGGGAGTGCTGGCGGCAGCTCACGGCGAATTGCCCGGTGTGGTGCTCGATCCCGGACCGTGGATCACCACGAACCAGAACGAGAACGCCGCAGCGCAGATGGCGGCAGTGACGCCAAATATCCGCCCAAGAGCGCCCGTGCGCTGGTCGTGGCCGGCAGCGCGCCGTACGAGAATCCATGCGTTGTCAAGACGCCTGAGGATCATCAGCGTCCCGAACAAGAGCACGCCCAGGGCCACGAGCGCTATCAGCACTCCAAAGGACACGCTCCCCGTAAGGTAGTTGGCTTGGGCGCTGATCCACAAGCAAGCAAGCGGTATCGGCCCCCAGCACAGCAGGCTACCCACGATCATCCCCACGAATAGCAGCTTTGCGAGTGTGTTGTCTATCCGCTGCCTGGAGCTGCTGCCGCGCTCAGGAAGTGCGCGAAAGCGTGTAGGGGCTGTGCCGGGTCGGCGACCGACGAAGAGGCCGCCGGTCTCAGTGGGATCGGTGCGCATCGGATTCTATGTTCGCAGCTAAACGTCGATCCTTGGGCGACATATCGAACAGGACGGTGCGCATCGACGATTTCCCCAACCGCTGTGCCTGTTTTTAAGTGGTCTCATAGCCTCGTCTAGCATCCCGGTACCGCCAGAAGCTACCGTAGTAGGAAGATGTCTGCAAGTTCCTCTCAGACGCCACGAGCCCAGCGTCCTCGCGCCGCCCATCTCGGCCCGGAGCGGCGAAGACCGATGATTCTCGACATCGCGCTTGAGTTGTTTCTCGAGCATGGCTATCGAGGAACATCGATGGAGGCGGTGGCTCGCGCCGCAGGTATCACCAAGCCCGTGGTGTACGCCTGCTTTGAGAGCAAGGCGGAGCTCTTTGGAGCATTGTTGGACAGGGAGGAGCAGCGTATGCTGGCGCAATTCGGCACGGCGCTGGCTTCCGGTAGGCGCTCAGGAGACGTGCGGGCGATGCTAATCGCGGGGTTCACCTCGATGCTCAGTGCGGTGCGGGAGACCCCTCGGGCATATCGGATCGCGCTGCTCGGCGAGGGTGATGCCGACGCGATCATTGATGCCCGAGTGCGCTATGGACGAGATCGCCAGATCACCGCGACAGCCGAGGCGGCTCGGGCCTGGCTGCAAGGGCGCATTCCCGATGAGCGACTCGACGCCGTCGCGCAGTTCGTCGCGCACACGCTCATAGGGATCGGTGAGGCCGGCGTGCGCACGATGCTCGCCGCCCCCGATGACTGGAGCCCGGAGGTGCTTGGCGGCGTACTCGGAGAGTTGGCCGTAAACGGCTATTCGTCGTTCTTGGAGCTCTAGCCTGCGTACAGCGCGTCGAGCACGTCGGCGTACTTCTCGGCCACGATGTTGCGCTTCACCTTGAGCGTGGGAGTGAGCTCGCCCGTCTCCTGGGTCAGGTCGTGGGGGAGGATCGTAAAGCGCTTCACCTGCTCCACGGGGGCGTAGCGGCGGTTGGCGCGCTCCACCTGCTCGCCGATCATCTCCCGTACCGCGGACTCCTCGCACAGCTTCGCCGTGTCCTCGGGCAGATTGTTCTCTCGCGCATACCCGGCGATCTCTTCCTCGTCGAGCGTGATCAGCACCACCGGGTAGGGACGCTGGTCGCCGTGCATCACCGCTTGTGAGATCCACCGGCACTGCTTGAGATCGTTCTCGAGGTTCGCCGGCGTGATGTTCTTGCCGCCCGCCGTGATGATGATGTCCTTCTTGCGCCCGGTGATCGACAGGAAGCCGTCCTCGTCGAGCGAGCCGAGATCCCCGGTGTGCAACCACCCTTGGTCGATTGAGCCGAAGCTGGCGTCGGCGTTGTTGTGGTAGCCCTGGAAGATGTTCGGGCCCTTGATCAGGACCTCCCCATCCTCGGCGATCTTGATCTCCACGCCCGGGAACGGTTTGCCGACCGTGCCGAACTTGTGGTCCTCGACGGTGCACACGGTCGCGGCGGTGGCGGTCTCGGTCATGCCATACCCCTCGAGCACCGGCACGCCCGCGGCCCAGAAGAATTCGAGGATCTCCTTGGAGATCGGGGCGGCGCCGCTGACCGCGTGGCGCACATTGCCCCCGAAGATGGCGCGCACGTTCTTGAATAGCTTCTCATCGGCCTCTTCGAAGGGAGCCATCAGCTCCGCCGGTACCTCTTCGCCGCGGGCTTGCATCTCGCGCACCTTCCCCCCGAGCTCGATTGCCTGACGGGCTTCCTCCTGCTCCTCCTCCGGCTTGGATTGCAGGGCGGCGTTGGCAAGCGTGTAGATCTTCTCGAAGATGCGTGGCACCGAAGGAAGGTAGGTCGGTTTGACCTCCATCAGCTCACCCACGATCTGCTTCGTGTCGCCGCCGAAGTAGGCGATCGTGGCGCCGAGGTCGAACGCCCCCAGCTGGATCAGCAGCGCGAAGGCGTGCGCGAGCGGGAGGTAGAGGTAGATCACCTCGTCGTCCTCGATCTGCCTGACCCCGCGCAGCATCTCCATCATCGATGCGTAGTTGCCGTGGCTTAGCACGCAACCCTTCGGCGGGCCGGTGGTACCGGAGGTGTAGATGAACGTGAACGGGTCCTCCGGACGCACCCCTTCGCGGCGCGTCCGGAGCTCGGCCGCGTCGTGGGAGCGCCCACGCTCGCGCACCTCATCGAGCGCGACGGCGGGTATCGCGGCGTCGGCGGTCGGGGCATCTATCGCGATCACGGTGCGCAGGTGGGGCACCTGATCGCGGATCTGCGCGATCTTCGCGAGCTGGGCGTCGTCCTCGCACACAATCGCGCTCGCGCCCGAGTCGGAGATCACCCACAGACACTCCTCGGGTGAGTTGGTCTGGTAGATCGGCACCACCACCGCACCGACAGAGGTGATCGCCATATCCACGTAAGACCACTCGGGACGGGTGTTGGCGAGGATGCACACGCGCTCGCCTGCCTCCACTCCCAGATCGATCAGGCCGAGGGCGATCTCCTCAACGATGTCCGCCAGTTGCTTGTACGTCACGTCCCGCCACGCACCGTCGTGCTTGTAGCGCACGGCAGCCTGGTCTCCGTGCTCGAGCGCCGAGCGCGAGATCAGGTCGGCGATGGTGTGCGACGCGGTACTCGACTCTGTGGCGCTGGCCTCCATTTTGCGACTCTCCTCCTCGACGACCCCGATGAACCCTTTGGATGTTAGGGACTTTGGGTACGAAGAGCCACGGACATCTGGCTGCCGAGCCAGCCGCTCCGATCAGGCTTCAGCGTTAGCCGAGCGCTGTTGCGACCTACCCTGGCGAATGCTCGCCATGAACAGGCTCTTGTCGATGCGCCCCCTGAAGATCGGAACACCGTTCTCAAGGCACTTCGAGAGCACTTCTTTGCGCTCCAAGCCGGCTTCGCGGGCGAGCTCGCTGGGCGTCAAGTGATTCGCCATCGGTAGATCCTCCTATCGGGATGGATTGCCTACGCGTACGTATACCTCCGCGCCCGGATGCATGCAACGTGGGATTTCCGCAAGCTGGGGGTCGTGGGGTGGGTGCCCAATTGGGCCGCTCCCATGTATGCGAGCGGGCGTGCAAGCCGACGCCGACCTACGGTCGGACTCCTAGAATCCACGCCGGTCGAAGGTCGGACCGCTATATGGGGTTGGGCACGTCGATGAACATGTGCTCCACGTCGAAGTGCTCGCTCAAGTGCTCGCCGAGGCGCTTCACCCCCAACGTCTCGGTGGCGTAGTGGCCCGCGGCGATGAAGTGGATGGGGGCCTCCCGGGCTTCGGTCATCACGCGCTCCGCTGGCTCGCCCGTGAGGAACGCGTCGGCACCCGCTGCCACCGCGTCCGCCAGGTAGTCGTTACCGGCCCCGGACACGATCGCGACGCTGTGCACCCGTGCGGGGCCGGCGTCGAACACGAGCGGAGTCCGCTCTGTGAGTGTGGCTACTCGCGCGAAGAGGTTCGTGGCCTCAATGCCCTCGCCGGCGAAGCGTGCGACGAATCCGATCGGCTCACCCTCGTGCATCGCGAAGGACTCGAGTGTGTCGGCACCCAGGGCGCGGGCGATGAGCGCGTTGTTGCCCATTTGCAGGTGGGCGTCGAGTGGGAGGTGGTACGCGGCGAGGCTCATGTCGGCGTCAAACAGGAGCTTCAGGCGGCGCTTCATGCGGGCGTCGATCGGCGTGGGCCCCGAGCCCCAGAAGAGGCCATGGTGGACCACCAGCAGGTCGGCGTGCTCGGCGATCGCTCGCTCGAACAGCTCGGCGCTCGCGCTCACGCCGGTGGCGACCTTCGCCACCTTGGCCCCTCCCGGCACCTGCAGACCATTCGGGCAATAGTCCTTGAAACGCCCCGGCTGGAGCAGCTTGTCAAGCTCGGCGATCACGTCCGTCAGCTGGCAGGGCATGGCGCGACCTTAGCGACCTCGGTGGACCGTGGTCCGCGCGGGAGGTCGGCCCAGTTCGTCTGGGGTTGCGGGCGCCGCTTGCTGGGCCCGGGATGCTCTCTCCTGCGGATGCTCACTGGCTCGGACCACGTTCCCCAGGTTCGCGCCCGGGGTGTGGGATACTTCGGTTTGCGTCGGGGCGTGGCGCAGCCTGGTAGCGCGCGCCGTTCGGGTCGGCGAGGTCCCCGGTTCGAATCCGGGCGCCCCGATTGGTTCACGTAGGACGAAGCGCAGCGAACACGGACGAAACGGCCCGCAAACACGGGCCCCAGGGGGAGTCGGTTCGCAGCCGTTCGCGGGTGTTCGGCGGCGTCCGCGTTGCAGAACCGTTGCAGCGCGGCGCGGAATCCATTGCAAAACCGTTGCAGAGGCCTTCGGCGCGTCTGGGCGATTCGCGACGTCGAGCATGTCCGCTTGTCTTGTGGCGAGCGAGTGCAGCGGGCGACGCAAGGCGGTGGCTTGAGGTCTGTCCGCGGCTCTGGTCTGATCGCCGCGTGTTGACAAATCATTTGTTGGCCGGACGGGTGTTTACGCACCCGCCCGGCCGGATGGACACCGAAGTGCGTGCTTCGATGCCACGGCCGTACCGTAGCTGTCTGCGGTTGTGTCTTCCTTTGCGTTCTCGGTGCCCCTGACCAGAAAGGGAGCCGTGTCATGGACAACGTTGATGAGCTGCATAGCGAGACTTCAGAGCGGAAGGGCGTCAGCGAGGAGGATCGCGACGGGCTGTTGCTCGTCTTGATGCTGAGCGATGGGAGTGGGTATCCGTGGAGCGTGGACGAGCTTGTCCGCGTGATCGGTGATCGGCTCGGCGTCATCGATGCCGTCGCGCGTTTGCAGGAGCGGGGGTTGTTGCATCGTCTCGGCGAGTTCGTCTTCCCGACGGTCGCCGCACGGCGGGCTGACGAGCTGCGCTCGTGAGGGAAAAACCCGCCGAGAGTGAGCCGAATAGACGAGGTTTGACGGCGTTTGCTCACAACTATGAAAACGTTCGCTTTCATAGTTGATGTACGCGATCGCTTTCACATGATGTCCGCTTGTGGTGTTTTGGTCGCGCTGGACGTAGCTTTGGCCCATGGCCAGTTTCGACCGTGGTTCTCTTGCTCGTCACGCCCATACGGCGGCGCGCCCCTTACTGGGCGCGCCCGGCGGGCGGTCGAGCGGCGGCGCGGCGTTCGACCATCACGCGGTGTCGGCGTACGGCGGCGTAGCCCTCGTCTTGGGGGCGGCGCTGGTGGCTGTTGCCGCGCTAGTGTCGCTCGGTCATTTGTGGGATCGGCGTCGTCTCGCGGCATCGGGCTGCTGGTTTGAGGTGCGTTTGGGGGAGCGGGTGTCGCGGCGGGCGCTGGAGGCGTTTCTGCGGACGTTGGCGCAGGGTTTGCCACGACGCTGGTTTGGCGCGTGGCCGTGGGTTGGTTTGTCGGTACGCTCGGACGAGGATCGCGCCACCTTGGCTCTGTTTGTCTCGGGTGGTGTGCCTGCGGCGCAGGTACGGGCGGCGCTTGAGCAGGCGCTGGGAGGTGCGATGGTGCAGGACGCGACCGCTGCGGTTGGTCCCGTGCCGACGGCCGGCGCGGCGTGCGTGCGAGCGGCGGGCCTTGTAGCGACGCTTTCCCGGTTTCTGCCGTTGCGGGTGGATCATGGGGTCGATCCAGCCGGCCAGTTGTTGGCTGCGTTGCGAGCGCAGGCCGCGGGCGAGGGCGGCGCGGTTCAGATGGTGTTGCAGGCTCCGGCTCGGTCGGTTCGTCATCGTGCGCTGCGCGAGGCTGCCGGTCTGCGGGCTGGTCGAGAGCTGCATGTGGGGGGCTTTGTGGGCTTGCTCAATTCGGTCGTCTCGTTCGCGGGCGGGATGGTGGACGTGTTCGTGGCCAGCTCGGGTCATGGTCGCGGCGCCGCGCGGACTGCGTCTCGTCCGTTTCAGGCGACTGATCCGTTTGCGGTGGAGCGTGCGCGTGCTATCGAGGTGAAGGTCTCACAGCCGCTGTTCGCGGTGACGGTCAGGGTTGCCTCGTGGGCTCCTGGGCGCCGCCGGGCGCGTGGACGACTGACAGGTTTGCTGGCGGCGTTCGGGCAGTACCACGAGCTTGGGGGACTGCGCCGATCACGAGAGCCGTCCTGTGCTCGGCGGCTGGCTCGTTGTCTGCCCGCGCTTCGGCCGCCCCTGGTGTTGGGTTGTGGTGAGGTTGCGGCGTTGGTTGCCATACCAGAGGAGTCCGCGCTCGCGCCCTTGTCGTTTGGGGAGGCTCCCGCTCGACGGATTGCTCCCGTCAGCGACGCGCCGACGCATGGCCTGCTGTTGGGTCGCAGCAACCGATCCGGGTTTGACCGTGACCTGGGTATCGAGCCGCGCGCCCTCCTGCAGCACGCCCACGTGCTCGGACCGACCGGGCGCGGCAAGAGCACGCTGTTGCTGAACATGATGGTCGAGGCGATTCGCGCCGGGATGGGCGGCGTCGTGCTCGACCCGACCGGCGAGCTGACGAACCTCATCCTCGCCCGCATACCCCAGGAGCAGGTCGGTCGGGTCGATCTGCTCGACCTCGGCGACACCACCTTTCCACCGGCCTTGAATCTGCTGGCCTGTCCGGCCGGCGAAGGCGAGGCGCAGGCCCAAGCGATCTGCGGAATCTTCGCGCGGCTGTTCTCCCGGTTTTGGGGACCACGCACCGAGGACATCCTTCGCTCCGCGCTGACGACGCTGCTCAGCGGACATGATCCTGCGAGCGCCGCGCCGACGTTGGCTGACGTGCTCCTACTGCTGTCCGATCCTAGCGAGCTGTCGCGTTACCGCACGAGCGACCCGGTGGCGCTTGACGTGTTCTGGCGCCAATGGCAAACGCTCAGCGAGCCGGCGCGGGTACAGGCGCTTGCACCGTTGTCGAACAAGCTGCGAGCGCTGCTTGGCAACAGGGCGTTGCGGAACATGCTGTGCCAGCAGGCCGCGCCGGACATGTGGCAATTGATCGGAGGTGGGCGGTGGTTGCTGGTGTCGTTGCCGCAAACTTTGGGTGAGGACGCGGCGGACCTGATCGGGTCGGTGCTGCTTCACCGGGTCTGGCAGGCCGCGCAGCGCCTCGGCCCGGTCGCTCATTCCGATCGGCCACCGTTTCTGTGTCTGGTGGATGAGTATCACCGCTTCTGTCACCTGCCGCAGGGGATGGCGACAGCGCTGGCGCAGGCACGGGGTTACGGGTTGGGCTTCGTGCTCGCTCACCAACATCTCGCGCAGGTCGCCGATCACGGGTTGTTGGAGGCGATCGACGCGAACTGCCAAACCAAGCTGTGCTTCGCGCTGCAAGGGCTTGACGCCAAACGCATGGCGGCCCACTTCGAGCCGCGCCTGAACGCCTACGACCTACAGCACCTCGGCTCTTACACCATCGCCGCCCGCGTGCTGCACGACGGCCGGGAGCTGCCGACTGCGACAGCGACGACGCTGCCGGCTCCAGAGCCGTCGCCCGGCGATACGGCCGGGTCGGTACGGGCGCGCGCCCGCGCGAACGCGACAGAACGGCGAGCGGTCGAGGAGACGATCCGGTCACGG
The DNA here is from genome assembly GCA_036510495.1 of Solirubrobacteraceae bacterium. GTDB lineage: Bacteria > Actinomycetota > Thermoleophilia > Solirubrobacterales > Solirubrobacteraceae > Palsa-744. Next base: position 90,097 of record DATCDV010000052.1, on the reverse strand, counting down.
TATGGGCGGATCGAATCGCCGCCGATTGGACGCGCTCAAGCAGACGCGCCAGGCGAAATGTTCGATGTTGACGGTGCTCCGTTCGGTGCTTCACACGACGCTCCATCCGACGGAGCACCCTCGGCGTCCACATTCACGCACCACGACACGACTCTTGGCTCCGGCGCCGATCCCGACAATCAGATCTCGTTTCCTGTTCGTGGTGGTCGGCTGTGATGTCAAGTCTTCCCGTCATAACGGTTCGTGACAGGGATCTCCTGGACCGTCTCTGCCAACACGAGCCCCTGTTCACATCAGAGCTTTGCCTGCTGTTCTTCTCAGGTGCTCGGACGTGTCGTCGCAGGCTGCTGCGATTGGAGACTCAGGGGCTACTGGCGCGGGTGTATCCTCGCTGCCCGACTGGACTAGCAGCCGCAAACATGCGCGAGTAAAGGCCGACCGAAACACTGTCGAGTAAACCGACTGATGCGGCCGCTAATGCTCTTCTCGATAGTTGCGATGTTTGTAAGCCTTGCGCTTAGCGGCTGCGGTGGCTCGAGCGGGAGTCCGCTGAGCGCCGCGGAGCTGGCGAGTCAAGGAAACGCCATCTGCGAACGTGCAAAGTCAGAAGAGAACGCTTTGCACGTGCAGAACGCGCAGGGCATGAGACTGGCGATCCCACGCTTGGAAGAAATCGGTGCTCACGAGCTAGCGGACCTTTCCAAGCTTGCCCCGCCGGCTTCCGAGCAGAATAGTTATCACGAGCTGTTGACTACGGCCTCCGAAGTCGATGGGCTCTTGAAGCCTCTCTCCTCCGACTTGGCCACTGCGGGTAGCGCTCCTCCAGAACTACTTGCACATGGGCGAGCATTGACCTCACGTTTCGCTGCCCTTACGGGTCCCCTTGACATGAGCTCTTGCTCGTCGTCATCGCCAGCTGGCTAGTTGAAACTGACAAGCTAGGTCGGAGCCTATGGTCCCACCGACCTGATGGTCGCGAGGAAAGCGCGCGGGCCGGCTGGACGGATGTTCGAGGAGGCTAAGGGGACGGTTTCTGATGTGGGCCCGTTTTCAGATCACGAAGATCAGACTGAACCTCACGGCTTCGATAAGGGCGCGCGTGTCTTGCGCGTCCAGGGGGGTTCGGGCAGGCAGCGGCCACGACGGGTCATCGTCTTTATCTCGATCATGCTTGTAGCGTTGGTCGTCGCTTTGCTGGCGTGGTCGCATATCGCACCTGGAATCGAACGTCGCAAGCCCGCTCAAGTGCGGGCCGGCCTGCCCGTCCTACGCTCCGGAAAGGCTGCGCATGGCGCGCAAATGTCCGAGCACCATAAGGTCCGCGTCCGCTCGGGTGTGCGTCATCCCTCCGGGCGGCTCGACTCCGGGGGTACCAAAGGACCCGGGGCATGTGTGCTTTGTCGGGGCGCCGCACGTGCTGATGCGACGCGAGCCGGGCGATCATCTGCCACCGCAGGTTCGTCGCCAACACCTCCCGCGAGCGGTACATCGGCCGAACTCAGTGCGAGCGAATTCGGGTTTGAGAGGTGAGGGTGCTGGCGGGGTCCCTGTAGGTGGTCCAGATCAAGGGTCTATGCGCAGTCTGGTTGTTTGTTGTCGGTAGCGGTGTCTGCGTATTCGGTGGGTGTGAGTCCGTCCAGCGCTGAATGCGGCCGGTAGGTGTTGTACTCGATTCGCCAGTCCTCGATGATGAGCTTCGCCTCGGTGAGCGACCCGAACTCCTCGATGTTCAGCAGCTCGTCTCGCAACCGGCCGTTAAACGACTCAACGAACGGATTCTCCCACGGGCTGCCGGGCTCGATGTAGGCAGTCTTCGTGCCTGCGAGGCGACAATAGTCGCGTAGCGCCCACGCAATCAGCTCGGGCCGTTGTCGGCTCGGAGATATTCGGGTGCGCCGCGAGTGAGCACAGGGTCCTGGGCGGCATTTGACAGGGCACCGGACTCGCCCGCAGCCTCCACCGTCGCCGTTAGATCGACGAAGCGCTGAAAAATCTCGTCAAAGGCATCGAGCCTCGCAGGCGCATCCTCGGGCACTGATCGGAGATAGGCGAGAAACCCTGGGGACGGGACTTCCTCCGGCAACCGTGTTGGAGCCTGCACCATGAGGTATTGAGTTTCCTTCCGCGAACGGGACGAGGCCTTCATCTATGATTTCAGTTGCGGTGATCGCCGCGTACGAATGCGCCTCTTTCTCACTCGCCTCCAAGCCGGCAGCATCAAAGCATTGCTTCATCCAAGCAATAAGTAGATCCCGCTTAGCGTCCGGTGGTGAGCTCATAACGACTCCTATTGAGTAGTTCTGGTAGCCGCAACTATACGGCCTTACTCAGCCCGTGGCTGCAATCTCAGGCTAGGATCACAGCCAGATGGCAGTCGCACAATCGACGTTGGGACCGCGATGTCCAGGCAACGGCAGTAGGCGCGGTGCTACGGTTCTGCGAATGCGAATCTCTAAAAAACACCGTGGGAGCAGTACTAACATCTAAGTGCCCGACTTTTTTCCCTCCTTTTCGCGCAGGATAGCCCATCGAAACAAGCTCACCACAGCGCCAAAGCCCAAGGCTAGCTCGATGCCAATCAGGACCGTAGCGCTTGAGCCTTCTATACCTGCTATTTCACGGAGGACACGGACCGCCACGGCCAGTAGAAGTAGTACCACTCCAGCGTGGTACGACGCAGGCATTCGTTGCTTAAATGACATCATTCAAACACCGTCGGTAGGATTTTATGCAGAAACGGGCGTATAAGTAGGTTACCTCCGTCGTATCCCACACAGAAAGTCCCGGCAGCAGCTACGGCGTCGGGGCCTCCCCCGATCGCCCGTGTCACCGGACAAACACCGCGCCCACCACCGGCCGCTCACCCTTGCCCACTGGCACCTTTGTTCGATCGCCGCCCCTGATCCCGTTCCCGCAAGACGGCCCACCTAAACCCAGCCCCTATACCCACTACGGCCGTCACCAGCTGCACAAGCTTTACTACATCTTGCGCGACACCGTTGACGGAAGCGCAAATACCCGCAGTGCGTAACAAGCCACAAGCATCAATATCGCCATCATCGCGACTGATAGCCAGAAATCACCGTTACGGGACTTCAGAAACTGCACGACCGGCTCATTCACCGGCGGAATACTTTGATTTGTTCTCTCTTTCTCGCAAAACAGCCCAACGAAATATAGCGAATATCGCTACGCAGGCTACCACGATCTGGATACCCTCTACCATTTCCAAGTCAAATCCACTCGAAGGCAACACAAACTACCGTAGAGCATAAGTCGCAGCAAGTGTAAGGGACGCAGCTATCCACGCACGTTCCCAAAAACCACAAGAATTAAACCGAGACATCATTTTGCAAACACCGTTGGTAGTGAGCCGTTAACCGGACTACAGGTCGGAGTCTGGCCCCCTCTTATCCCTTTCGCGCAGCGAGGCCCAACGAAAAAGGGTTCCGATGCATACAATGAGCGTCATTATTTGGATACCCCATACGATATTCCGGCCCGTGCCCGCTGAGGGCCATATCAGCAACCGTATGACATACTCAATACCCACTATAAACAGTGCCGTTACCGATACAGATAGCCAAAAGTCACTACTTCTGTGTCTAAGAAAATCTATCATTCTGCAAATATCGAGGGGGCGAGTTTGTGAAGTACCGGATCAGCCACCATTTCACCGAATACATAACCGCCGCAGAAGGCGACATAAACTCCGACAGCCTCCGGCACACGAGCCGCACTCCTCGTGACCTGCGACACAGTGGCACCGCCCAAGGAGCACCCCAATCCTACCTTTACAAAGGTCGACAGCGAAGTAGTCCCACTGGTGCCGTACACTTCCGATGGAAGACTTAGCAGGTCCAGGCACGCATAGTAAACATTGTGATTGCCATAGAATGGGCTCTTCTTGCTGTGCCATGCCTTCCATGAGCGGCACACGGCGACCGCTTGTTTGACCTTTGGGGACCAAGGTATTAGGCCCGTGGGGTCGCCAATGGTTAGCGGGTCGTCCTGGGCGTATCCGTACGGTGAGTTAGTTTTTTCCGCTTCGGGGTCCACAGTCATGAACTGCGCTGTGACTGGGTCGTAGGTCCTTGCTCGTAGGTAGATAAGCCCGGTGTCGCTGTTCGTGTACTGCCCATCGTAGCCCAGCGCTGCGGTCGCAGTGCCGGTGTGCCCTTCGACCGCTCCGTAGGCAGTGTATGTGTAGGACCCTTCGACTGTGCCGGTTGAGCCGGTGATCACGCGTGTCGATCCTTGCTGGTCGTGGTGCAGGCACTGGACTTTTTCTTCGCCGTTAATCTGCTCGATGGGAAGGCCTTCGGGTCCGTAGATGAATGAGTGGGAGCCGTAGCTTAGGATCAGTGGGAGCTTTTCGGTGGGGTCCCATGCGAAGTAGGTCGTTACGCCGCTCGCGGTCTGCGATGCTCGTAGACCGTGGCCGTCGTAGGTGTAGGAGTCTTCGATCGCGCTAGTTTCGCCTTCTTTCGGACGCATAACCGATGTGATGCGTCCGGCCTGGTCGTAGCCGTAGGTTGTGGCTGGCCCGATCGTCGGAGTGGCTTTGGTGCGCTCGCCCATTTCGTCGTAAGTGTAGGCGACGCCCGTGCCGCTTTCAAGCTCGTTGGCGCTGTTGTATTTGTAAGTGCTAGAGCCGATCTTCGTCGGGTTGTTCCCCAGGTCGTATTCGTAGCTCGTGCCGGCGGATTTCGTGACGCGGTTGTTCTGATCGTAGGTCGTTTCGGTGATTTCGCCATCCGGCAAGCCTTTGTCGATCGCGCTGGCGATTTGCCCACCTGCATCTCTCGCGTAGATGACCGACGCGAGGGTTTCGGTGCCCTTGAGCATTTTGATTTCGCTTATCTGGTCAGCTAGGTTGTAGGCGTATGTGTCTTCGTTCCCGGTGCTCGTCGGGAAGATTGTCCTCACGAGGTTAGAGTCGGCATCGTACGTGAATTTCGTTGCATTGGAAAGCCAGTCGGTGATCTTTTCCAAACGATCGGCTTTGTCGTACGAACGCGTCACCGTCTTGCCGTTTGGGTAGGTGATGGCGGTGTTCTCGTTCGCCAGGTTGTATTCGTGTTTTGAGACGTCACCGTGACCGTCTTTGGTTTCCGTGAGCCTGTCGAGCTGATCGTAGGTGTAGTTCGTTGTGCCCGTACCGTCGACCATTACGGTGAGGTTGCCGTCTTTATCGTATTCGTATTTGACGGATGGCGTTTTACCATCGGAGTATTTGACCCCTGTAAGCCGGTTATCTCTGTCATACGTGTAGATCGTGGTTCGTTTGGCGGGATCCGTAACCATCTTTAGGTTGCCCGCCGGGTCATATTCCTTTGTCGTCGTACGAAGCAACGGGTCTGTCGTTTCTGTCACCTGCTCTAGGACGTTGCGAACGTATTTGGTCGTATGTTTATCGCCATCGGTCTGGCTGGTCACCTGGCCAGCACCGTCGTATCCCGTTTCCGTGACCGCCCCGTTGGCTCTTCGACCTTTGTCTGCTCATTGTCGGCGTCATAGGTGTATTTCGTTGTGTCGCCGTTTGGATCGGTCTCCGATTCCACGTTCCCATTGGCGTCATAGGTGTATTTCGTGACCTTCGCGGCGAGCCCTGTCCAGTTATCGACTCGCTCGTTGGTGTGGTCACTGATATAGAGCGTTTCGCCTGTGTTCGCGACGACGCCTGTAGGCAGTTCCATCTGGCCGTTGCCTTTGCCCTTGGAGCCGAAACTGGCCAGGAACTTGCCCGCCGATGTGAAGACCTCTACACGATTGTTTTGGCGGTCGGTGACGTACAGCTCGTTCGTGGTTGGACCGGCCGCTATCGCATAGGGCACCTTGAACTGGCCGTTGCCGGTGCCTTCTGAACCGAACTTTGAGACGTAGGCGCCTGCGGTAGAGAACTCCTGGACACGCTCGTTCGTCGCTTCGGTCACGTACAGGTTGCCGTTATCGTAGGCAATCGCAACGGGCTGGGAAAGCTGGCCATTGCCCGTGCCTTTACTCCCATACTCGTTGAGATATTCTCCGGTTTCGCTGACCTCCTCCAACCGGTCATCGACTTCGTCTACTACCCAGACATCTCCTTTTGAGTCGATCGCCAATCCAGCCGGATCGGCGAACTCGCCCGCTTTACTGCCTTTTAAGTCAACACGGCAGCTGGTTGTGCAGATCTCATATTTTTCGGCGCCGTCACTCACACCGTATCCGAACATACGAATGAACGTGCCGGTCGAGGAGAACTCCTGAATGCGATAGTTTTCGCGGTCGCTTACGTAAATATCGCCTGTGGTTTTGTTGATTGCGATTCCGAACGGGAATTTGAACTGGCCTGCACCCGTGCCTGCAGAACCAAACCAAACGACGTATTCGCCTTTTTCGTTGAACTCCTGCAATCGATCGAGGGTACTGTCAGCGACCCACAAGTTACCGGACGACGTTAGCGTCTCCAAGGTCGGGAATTTGAACTGGCCATTGCCGGATCCAGAGGAGCCGAACGCGGAGTTATACGACGGTTCGCGCGGTGGTTCGGTGATCTTCACGGGACGACCCCACGAGTCGCGTTCAGTCGTCGTGGTGAACGCCAGGGGTTCCGCGCCGCTGACGTTCCCGCGGGGGCTGACTCCGGAGACCTGTTGGGAGTCTTCGTTATAGCTCCAAGTTTTCTGGTCACCTTCGGGGTCAGTTTCGCTCGTGCGGTCTCCCCCGTTGTCGTATTCATAGGTCGATTTGCGTCCCAACGGGTTGGTCATGCTCGTCGGCTGTCCGTGCGAGTTGTATTCGTAGTGCGTTTCCTGTGTGGTGCTGCCCGGTGCGGGCCTGGAGATCACCGTCGGGTTGCCGTGTTCATCGCGCGTGATTGTCGTCTTCTCGCCGTTTGGTTTTGTTTCGGTAAGGATGTCGTGCGTACCGTCGTATGTCCATTCGGTCTTGTTGCCTTCGGCATCGACCTTACTCGTCCGGTTCCCGTGGCTATCATATGTGTATTTCGTGGTGTGCTCATTCCCGTCCGTATCCGTCAACATGTTCTGAGCGCTGTCGTATGTCATCGATTCGGTTGTCACCTGAGACGTACCGTAGCCCTTCGTGACGGCGCTAGCCACTCCGGAGCTGGTGATGTAATCAGCTGTCACGGCCCCGGTGGCTTCGTTCTTTGTAAGCGTCTGAAACGGCTCGTATTCGAATTTCGTAACACGTCCCATTGGGTCGGTCTCCTTCACCACCTGGTGAGGGCTATCGCATTCGACGGTCGCTTTCCCGCCGCGTCCGTCTATGAGTTCGGTGAGCTGGCGCGAACCGTCGTATTTGAACTGCCACCGCAGCGCGGATTCGGACGGTTGCGTCACACTAACCAGATTACCGCCTTCATATGCGTATTTGACCACATGACCCATCGGGTCTTCGACGCTCGTCACCAAACCTTCAGTGTTATAGGCGAATTTGAGCGTGCGACTGGCGGGATCGGAAATCGTTTCGGGCTTGCCACTAGTGTTATAAGCTATCGTCGTGGAGTTCCAGCTCGCTGGAACCGTCAGTGATTAGTTCGTTTACTCAGTCCGGCGGGACGCTCACGGGCGCGGGCTCTCTTCAGGTCTCGAGCTCCCTTTCTTGGCAAGCGCGAAGCTCGGCAACGAAGCAGTAGCGCTCGCCGGCTTGGTGGCCCTCGGCGGGTTCGTCCTGTTCCTGATGAGCGAGCGGGGGCGCAGCTTGCGCGCCAAGGTCCGCAAGGCAGCGGAGGAGTACGGACCGCCGCTGCTGGAATGGGTGGCGGACGGCATCGCGGCGAGCGAGCGCGTGGGAGAGTTTGCGATCGAGCGGGTAGGCGAGCCTGATCCCCTCGCGGTTCTTGCCCGTCACTTGGCGGTGGGGCGGACGATGATGTCCACGGTTGAGGTCGCCCGCGAGCTGCGCCTTCGCGGCTATACCTTCGGGGGCGAGGTGCGGCACGAGACGGCGACGCGAGCCTGGCTCGTGCGCGAGCCCTGTTTCCACGAGTTCCAGCGCGGGCACTGGTCGCTCGGCTACGAAGCAGCCACGCTGACCGATTGAGCGTCGCTTGGTGCGGCTCGCAGCACCCGTGAGCCGATACACGCGTTCACGATGGCATACCCCCGGCATGGGCGGGCGGGATGCCTGGCATGGGCGCGGTATGGCCGTTGCAAACACGTTGCAAACCCGCCAGAAACGGCTTTGGCAAGCCAACTCGAACTGGTCGCCCCGATTTGTAGCTGGTTGGAATCAGGAAGGTGCTGGGGGACTCCCTAGCTTCGGGATTTGGCTCTGGGGCTGAGGTTTCGTCCCTCTAGAGCTGGTAGTGGCTGGTTATAGGCCGTACTCGATTCTGGGGCTGGCCGCACACGGACCCGCACACGCCGAAGTGGATTGACCGCACATGGCTCGCCGGTGGTCGCAGATTCAAGTCGTATCTACTCGATCGAGGTCTCGCTGAATGCTGGTGGGGGCTGGGGTCGCTGGAGGCGTGGGGATTGACTTTGGGATCAGGGATTAGGGGTGGGAGCGCGAGAGGCAGATTTCAAGCGAATCGCCCACGCATCTCCTTGGATGGTTGAACTGTCTGGGCCTCCCTGCGTGCCGACTTGGATGCCTACCTCAGGGCGGTCATTCAACGCCACGGCGCCGAGGCAGCCCTTCTCCTGTATCCAGACGATCCAGTAGCGGAGCGTCTCTACGGTGATCTTGAGGAGATGGGGACCGGCTTTCTGGGATCGGCAAGTCAGCGAGTCGAAGAGATGCGGCAGTACGCACTGCATGAATTCATTCGGCGCCCGACCGATATTCAACGGAAGTTCCTTGCACAGAATCTCAGTACGGGCTATTTCTGGACTGTCTTGTCGATTGACCCCGAGGGGGCCAGGCTGGTTCAGGAGCTAGTTCGAGGTCAGCGGGTTTATCTCGACACGAACTTTGTTTTCCGCTTGCTCGGGATTCAGGGGCCGCGTCATATTCGTCCAGCTGAGCTCTTGCTAGAACGGACAGGCGAGGCGGGTTACGAGCTCGCTGACGCTGGGGGATGTTCTTGAGCTGCACGCGCTGATCATTGGCGCTACCGCTGTCGAAGCAGCCGACCAGTTGCGCAACAAGGCTGGTTTGGAGAGCGCTCTCGCACGGCCTGAAACCTTATGCCCGCTGAGCCACGTTCTGGCCCGGCGCCTCCGGGCCGTTTGCCAAGCCGATGAACGAGATCCCCAAGGTCGTGTTCTAGAACTCACTCGCGTCCGCAGACTGGCCCGAGACGACGATTGCCACCGGCGACCTGGCTGAAGCCGTCACGCGGCTCAAGCAGGAGCGCTCTGGCGGATACCTGCTCGCTCAGGGCGGTTCGCGCGGTCGCTGGTCGAGACCGGCTTGATCGACGAGTACCGGCTTGTCGTGCATCCGGTCGTCCTGGGCGCGGGCGAGCGGCTCTTCGCCGCACCGCTGACCATCGAGCCCGTGAGCACCACCGCCTTCAGCCGCGGAGCTGTCGCCCACGTCTTCGCGGCGCACCTCGCCTACGTCTGATCCCCGAGCGGCCGGCCGAGACGCCCCGATTGATTAGAGACCGCGAAGGCCAGCGAACACAGGCGAAAACCCCCGCAGACGCTGGGCCTCGCGGGACGGTATTCGCTCGTGCTCGCGACTGTTCGTTGGTCTGGAGACCGCAAATGGACCGCAGCGGGAGCGAAAAGGGACCGCAAAAGGACCGCAGCCTCAGCCCGCCTGTCGGATCAGACTGATTGGGACGGCGACCGCAGCCTCCCGCGAGTGGATGCGCGACAATCACGGCTATGAGCGAGAGCCCGAGATGAGCTGGTGCGCCGGGCATGGGATGCCTTGGTCCGGGGTGGCCCGGAGGGCTTGGGCGAAGTGCTGTCGCCCGATACACCGTGGTACGGAAGGTCGCTGGGTGCTGGTGCAGATACAGAGCCTCAGAATTGCAGAAGGGAGCTGGGCATTTGTTCAGCGATCGGCGCTTCCAAAACGTTGCCGACATACTCTGACTAGCATGAGGCCAGTGCTCCTATTCGTCATCGCAGGCGCGCTCGTGCTGCTGTCTCCGGGAGCGGTGCTGGCCGAGAAATCGGTGAGGTCGCGTGCGCAGGCCGCCGCGTCGAGCTATAAGTTCGAGGACCTCACGATCACACGACAGGTGGCGGCGGATGGCAAGCCGATTTCCGGATTCGTCTCTTATTTCCGGCTCAATCGAGCGTTGCCCTTTGCTCCGCGGGGAAAGTTCGAAGGGGAAGAAGAAGGCGGCCAGCGTCTGTTCGCGGCGTATCTCTCGGTAGATCACGTCCATGACGAAGGCAGCACGGAAACAATGGGCGACGATGCGAGCAGACACTGCTACACAGAAGCGATCGAAGTCGGCGCGCACGAACATCAGCCTCGCATTGGGGAACTTGTGAATGTGTCCCTCGTCGTACAGGGTCAAAGCAGGATTATGGCTCGCACTCGTGTCCGTATTCGTAAGCTGGGACCGATAGTGCGAGAGCCTGACGGTACGAGCCTCAATCTCATAACTCGTCCTTACGAAAAGGCTTTTGGCTGTTTGAAGATGTCGTCCTAGTGACGCAGAGTTACGAGTAGCCGCTTTGCGCGCTCGTCGCGAACCGCGAGGCTGCCGAACTGTGGTTAGTGCCGAGGGGATGGACCGACGATGAGTGGCTCGCTGCGTGCGACCCGCCTAACGGCACGCCCGATGCACGGTGGTACGTCGCCTGCTCGCCGAGCTGCTTGGCTCGGCGTTCCTGGCCGCGCTTGTCATCGGCTCGGGGATCGCAGCGCAGACTCTCTCGCCGGGCGATGTCGGACTACGGCTATTCGAGAACGCCACCGCCACCGCAGCCGGGTTGTTCACGATCATCCTCATGTTTGGGCCCGTGTCGGGCGGGCACTTCAACCGGTCGTGTCGCTCGCCGATGCGACCTTCGGAGGCATCCGTTGGCGCGATGCGCTCGCCTACATGCCTGCACAAGTGGCCGGCTGCATCCTTGGTGCGATCACGGCCAATGGCATGTTCTCCCTGGCGGCTGTCAGCATCTCTACCCACCATCGCGCCTCGGGCGCGCACTTGTTCTCGGAGGTCATCGCGACGTCAGGCCTGTTGCTCGTGATCTTCTCGCTTGCCCGCACGAGACGCGCGAGCACTGCGCCTGCGGCCGTCGGCGCCTACATCGGCGCTGCGTACTTCTTTACAAGCTCAACCAGCTTCGCCAACCCCGCGATCAGCGTGGGCCGCATGTTCTCCAACACGTTCGCCGGCATCGCCCCGGCCTCAGTGCCCGGCTTCATCGTTGCGCAGCTCGTCGGCGGTGCCTGCGCGATGCTCGCCATCCGCACGCTCTACCCCGACATAACCCCCGCCGAGGCAGCAGACGCGATCATGCCCCACCGCGAGCAACCAGCCGCTCAACCACTCCCGAGCTAGGCGTCGATGGCGACGGTCCTATTCGTCTGTCTGCACAACGCCGGCCGCTCGCAAATGAGCCAAGCATTGTTCGAGCGAGCCGCAGAAGGCCAGCACACCGCGCTCTCTGCGGGGACCACGCCGGGCGAGCACGTCCACCCCGAGGTCGTGGAAGTCATGCGCGAGCTGAACATCGACCTGGCCGACCGCGAGCCGCAACTACTCACGCCGGAACTGGCCTAGCAAGCGGATGTCGTCGTGACGATGGGCTGCGGCGATGCCTGTCCATACATACCCGGCAAGCGCTACGTCGATTGGGACCTCCCCGACCCGAAGGGACGCCCACTCGACGAGGTTCGCGCTATCCGCGATGACATTGAACAGCGGGTCACGGCTCTAGCCGCTGAGCTGGACGCCCAGGGATAGTTGCCGCTCAGGACTTCTCGATCCCCGGGATTGAGTGCTCGACTGGGCGCTGCCTACCACTACCCCGTGTTCATCCTCACTCATCACCCGCGTGATCCCGTGGTGATGGAGGGAGGGACGACGTTCCACTTCGTCACCGACGGAATCGAGTCCGCGCTCGACCAGGCAAGGCGGGCCGCCGGTGGCCAAGACGTCATGCTGTGGGGCGGTGCGCAGGTCGCTAACCAGTACCTGGGGGCGGGACTGCTGGACGAACTCGAGCTCCACGTCGTTCCGGTGGTGCTCGGTGACGGTGCTCGCCTCTTCGACAACCTCGGAGGCGCGGAGGCGCAGCTTGAGCAGGTTCGGGCCGTCGAGGCGCCTGGCGTCACCTACCTCAAGTACAGGAGCGTGAGATGAAGCGGGTCGCCGAGCGGCCGTGAATCGAGCGCGGCGAGTGACGCTCGGATTTCGCGCAAAGCCAAGGCCCAGTTGGGCCCTCGCTGAGCGAGCGCGAGCCCCGAAACGTGCCAAGCCTGGGAGCGGATCGACTTCGACCGACACCGTATCGTCGTAGCCGAGCAGTTCAGCGCCGCCACCAGAGCGTTTGACATGCCGAAGAACCATTTGCGGCGTGAGGCACCACTGACCGCACACGCCCGCGATGCGCGCGGATCACGGCGCGCTCCCGTGCACGAGACAGCACGGCATGGGTGCGGAGACCAAGAGCCGCTATCGCGCTCTACGAACGCGCGCTGTGGCTACCGTGCCAGGGCTCAGCAGTCGCTGGCAAGCGTTTCGCGGCGACGGTTGCCTGCGCAAGTCGTCGCGGCGATCAGCGCCGCGATGCCGATCCCGACCGCCAAGCAGTCGCCCGCGACGAGCAGGTAGCCGCCATCGCGGTGGGGGTTCACGAAGAGGTACGGGTACCAGTCCACGATTGCGCCGCGCGCCAGCGTATAGAGCACGTACAGCAGCGGGAAGGCCATCCACATTACGAGCGTGCGCGCGGGGTCGAGGCGCACACGAGGCGGGTCGGCCAGCCAGTCGAGCGTCACTGTCACAGGCATCAGGTAGTGAAGGATCGCGTTCACCCAAGGGTATGCTGGAGCGTGCCCAGAGAGCAGCAACAGGTACACGATCCCGGTCGTCAGGATGTAGACGACCGCGGCACCTCTGAACAGCTCGACCGTGCGAGAGCGCGTGTGTGCGGGGCGGAGCGCTCCGTGCAGAAGCATCGCCACCGCGAACAGGTTGCTCAGAACGGTGAAATAGCTGAAGTAGTCGCTGTCACTGACACCCGGTCCTGCGATTACGTCGTAGCCGATCGCTGTGAGCGTCATCAGCGCCAGCAGCGCACGGCAGACGCGCAGCGCCGGCTCGCTCAACGTGCCGCGTTGTGGGCGGCGCTCAACGCTCGCAGCCGAAGAAGAATGAGAGGACACGACACGACCTTAGTGATCGAACTTCCGTCGTGTCAAGCTGCCATGCGACTGGTCTGACAAGACGCTCGCCTCCGCCGCCGGCATGGCGCTCGCGCGCCACCAAGATGCGCCGCATCACGCGCCGCAAGGACCCCACGGGCAAGGCGCACCAGCTCTACGTTGAAAGCTCATCTCCGGAACGCCCGTCACGTTCGAGGGACCGGTATCGCACGAAGCGCTCCAGCAGGAGACGGTCACCGCCAAGCCCGGCATCTACGTGCGTGCTTCATGGACACTCAGGACGGGCGCAGCCACACCCAGCTCGGCATGGAGCGCCTCATTCACATCGCGAAGTAGCCGACGCGTTGAGGGTGTTTCTCTGACGCCCTCCGGCACATGTGCCGGAGGGCCGGGCCGTACATGTACGGCCCGGAATGCAGGGCCGCATGCGGCCCTGCGCGGGGCGCGCATGCGCGCCCCGCTCGATGGCGCACATGTGCGCCATCGCGGGTCGGTACATGTACCGACCCGGAGGAGATGCATTCCGTGCGTCGATCTGCCACTCTCGTGTGAAGTCCCGTCCGCGAAAGGAGAACCATGTCCGAGTACGCACCAGGCACCCCGTCGTGGGTGGAACTATCCTCGCCAGACACCGACGCCGCCGCGCAGTTCTACGGCGAGCTGATGGACTGGAGCACAACCGAGCCGGGCGACGAGGAGACCGGCGGGTACCGCATGTTCCAGCTGCAGGACAAGAACATCGCGGGCCTGATGGGCCACATGCAGGAGGGGCAGCCCACCGCATGGACCACCTACGTAAGCGTCGCCGATGCCGAGGAGACGGCTGGGAAGGTCAAGGCCGCCGGCGGCGGCGTGATGGTTGAGCCGATGGATGTGATGGACATCGGACGGATGGCGGTTTTCACCGATCCAACCGGAGCCGTGTTCGGGGTCTGGCAGCCGAAGAGCTTCACCGGCGCCGATCTCGTCAACGAGCCGGGCTCGCTCTGCTGGAACGAGGTGCTCACGCGTGACGCCGAAGCGGGCAAGGCGTTCTACTCGGCCGTCTTCGGTTGGCAAGGGCGTCCCCCCGCGTTCGAGGGTGCGCCGACGACTTACACGGTTTGGGAGCTGGGCGGGAAACAGGTCGGGGGCATGATGCAGATGACCGATGAGTACTTCCCGGCCGACATCCCACCGCACTGGGGCGTCGTCTTCGGGGTGGCCGACTGCGATGCAACGGTCGCGAAGGCCCGTTCGCTCGGGGCGACTGTCACGAATGGGCCCATGGACATGCCGATCGGACGCTTCGCCGGCCTGATCGATCTCCAGGGAGCCTCCTTCACGGTGATGCAACCGGCGCCGACTGCTTGATCGGCTCTAAACCGTCCTCTCCGGCGAGGCTGGCTCGGTCGAGTCGATGAACTGGACGAGCACGTCGAGGAAGCGCTCGGGTTCGTCGAGCTGGGGGAAGTGGCCTGAGTGCGGGAATACCTCCAAGCGGCTATTGGGCATTCGTTCGTGGGTCGCGCGTCCGTGGGAGACAGGGATGATCGAGTCGCGCTCGCCCCAGATCAGCAGGAATGGGAGCTGTTCCGCCAGATAGAGCCGGTTTGAGGCGTCGACTCGCTGGCCGCCGGGCTCGACGACCGAGCGAAGCGTGTGGACGAAGGCGGCACGGGCGGCGCTGTCGGACAGCGTCGAGTGCCCGCGCGCGATCTCCTCGAGATCCGTCGGAAGGCCCAGACCCAGCCGGCTGAGCAAGCCGCCAACGCGCGCGCCGGCGTCGAGCAGGCGGGTTGCGGCGAGGAAGGGCAGCACGAGTTCGGAGCCGGGAAGCGTTGCGGCTCGAAGTAGCCAGTTGACGTCGCGGCCAAGGCCGCCGCTGTCTACCAGGACGAGTCGCTCGCAGCGCTCGGGGAACTGGTAGGAGAACTGCATCGCGATCCCTCCGCCGAGCGAGTGCCCCACAAAGGTTGCCCGCTCGTGTCCGAGGGCGAGCAGCAGATCGCGCAGGCTACTCGCGTGGGCGCCGAGTGAGTAATCGCCTCTGGGCTTGGCCGACTCGCCGTGACCCGCCAGGTCGGGGGCTATCACGGTAAAGCGCTCGGCGAGGTAGGGCATCACCCGCTTCCAGGTCGCCGAGCTGGACGTGATCCCATGGACGAGCACCACGACGGGACCGCTGCCCGCTTGCCGGTAGGCCACGTCGTGACCGTGCAAGGTCGTGTGCCTCACGTCTTCGTGGCTGCGTTTTGTTCGAGGCGGCATCCGAAGCTCCAGTTCTCTCGCTGCCCAGGATTGCACGATGAGGCGACAGCCGGCCTGCGAATCGTCGCGCTGGCACGCAGCGTGTGGCTGTGAGCGAGCAGCTTGCGGGCCTTCGCCGAGAGATGCAGCTTGACGGTTGCCGTCTTGCCGCCCGCGACCGTGAACGAGCCGGTCGCGAGCGTCAGCGCCGACCCCTTTGCCTGGAGAGCCGTGCTCGCGCTGCCCGCCCAGATCATCAGGCGCTCTGCCTCTTCCGCGAGAACATCGTCATTCAGGTGCCGACCCGGTACGTCCCCCCACGACATACCGCGATCCTCCGGCGCCCCCAACGGGAATGCGTACCTGAAGCGACAAGGGACGGCGTAGATTCAACTCGTGGTTGTCGCGCATCCGATCTCAGAACACGATGTCGTCCGGCTCCGAGAGGCGGTCCGTGGTTGGTCAGCGGGCACGGTCGGGACGGTCGTCAGCGATTACGCTTCCGGCTCAGGTATTCACATCGGGCAGAGATGCCGTCGCGATTTGCGCTTCGCCGGCTGATTGTTCTTCGGGTTGGATCCAGTCCTCCGGCGGTTCGATCTTGGCTGCGATTCCTGCGTGCTCCTCGAGCAGGTAAAGCAGGTTGCTGCCGCTAAGCAGCTCGAGGGGCTTGTTCTCCGCGAACTGGAATGATGCCTTGCCGTATCCGCTAGTTGTGACGAGGATGCCCTTGCTCGCGCCCTCGTTCTGCATTGTGCCGAACAAGTCGCGGACTGCGCTGACGCCTACCGTGTTCTTGTACCGCTTGGCTTGGATTACGACCTTTCCGCCGAGGATGGGCCGAGGATCGTAGGCGACGCAGTCGACTCCGCCATCGCGCGATGCTTGGGTCATGCGTGTTTCGAGGCCCATCTTCTCGAAGAGGTTGCTGATCAGTGCCTCGAACTCGCTTGGTGTCAGCTCCATGAGATTGGGCCGTTGATCGATTGAGGAGAGGACGTCGGTCTCCTCGACGAATCTCGGGTCAACCATGTTGAACTCAAGGACCGGGCGCACCGGGCTGAGCTCTGCGGGGTTTCGTGAAACCGACGCGTTGAGTCCCCGCAGACAAGCCTCGGGCTCGACGCGAGCAAGGTCGAGGCTTTCGAAGAGGTCGCGGGTGGTTCGGAGTGTGATCAGGCACGGCCTCGTCGGTCGGCCGGTGCGTGGATCAATCGTGTCGACATGCCCGTTGAAGACGATCGATTCGACGTGGCCGGTCTGGTCGGCTCCAAACATCTCGTGCACCGTTCGCAGAGTCACTTGCGAGACAAGCCTTGTATAGAGAGCCCTTCGGTGAGTAGCCGGGCGCGTCTTTGGGGTGATTTCATCTTTGGCCTTGACGTAGCGATACTCAAGCGCCTCTGGCACTATGTCGTAGGTCGGCAGATCAAGCTCGATTACCAGCTGCCGCGACTCGGGCACGTATGCGACTTTGTGCTGCTGGGGGAACTTTTCGGGGTAGCGGCTGGCGGCGAGCACCATGGAGCAGTACGTGATGACCGCTTCCGGGTTGCGTTCCTCGTAGCGCTCCTTGAAGGTGTCTACTTCCGCGTTCTGCACGGTGACTCGCTCGCTCTCGGCGAGAACGCGTTCCTCGTGCTCGCGTTCGGCGTCGGCCAGAGCAGTCCGTCGCTCGCGCTCTGCTTGGACGGTTTGTGCGAGCATCTCCGCGTAGCTTGCTTCGGCATCGCTGACGGCTTGCGCATGCTTCGCCTTCGCTCCTGGACGCAGCCTCTCCAAGCCGGAAGGTGGCGTCGGCAACTGTAGTCTTGGAGGTTCGATTGGCGTTGCAAGTGTTCCCGGCTCGAACTTGAGCGGAGCCGATTGCTCCTTAAGCGTCTCAATGTTGAGCGGGATCTTTTTTGCTAGGGAGGTGCGCAGGAGGCCATCGAGTTCATCAACGAACTCGGTGATCTCGTTGGTGAGCTGCTGTGCTTCATTCATGCGCTGTTCGAGATGGAGCCGCTTCTGTTCCTTCTCGTCGTACGCTTGCTTTCGCTCGGCATCCCGTTGCCGTCGCACGCGCTCGCGCTCGAGAGCACGAGCCACGCGCTCGGCTTCTCGCCGGCGACGCTCGGCTTCACGTTGCATCTGCACCCAAACGCTACGACGTGCCATCCCCATCTGCTCCTTCGTCAAACTCATCCACAATGCGCGGCCAACGGCGCGATCCTAATGACTTGAACGCGCCGTCGCTCTGTACGGTGCTGGCCTATCTGCCGGATACGGTTAGAAACGGCGTTGCTCTCGACGGCCATGTAAGGGCACCGTACGATGAGAATCTGCACACATATGGGCGTGAGCGCCGACGGCTATGTTGCGAGCATCGACGGTCGCCCCACGGTCCTGTCAGTTCCTAGTTTCGAACCGGCGACCTCACACGGGCTTCCCCGAGTTCATTCGCGAGTCCGGTGCGCTCGTCATGGGCCGCACCACGTTCGAGCCGGCCTTGGTGCCGAGCGGTGGCCGTGGCCTGACCTATGGGTGTTGGTGCTCACCTCGCGGCCGCTCCCCCCGGGCACTGGAGCGGATTTATCGCTCCTGCTGCTCTTTGGTGTGACGCTCGATGAGGAGGGCGAAGGTTGGGCACGCTTGGGCTGCGCGCTTCGCGTGGTTGAGTAGCTCGGGCGTGACCGGTTGCTGGTCGATGATCGGGTAGCCCCAGTCGTCAAGGGTAATGCGCTCGGGCAGTAGCTCAGCGCACATGCCGTGCGCCTCACAGGCGATGGGATTTACACGCAGGCGATGACTCACGGCTCAGACTGGCGCGGCGATGGGTCGTGTTCTGTCGGGCAGCGGCAGCTCCCCCTCTCGCTGACACGCGTCGCATGGTCCGTGCTGGGCGTGATCGGCGAACTCTGCGCCAAAGACCTCCAGGGCGGTGAGGATGAAGCGGACGGTGCCATCCGGGTGGTTACAGGCGCCGCGGCGACGTGTGAGCGAGGCAAGCCGGACGATGCGGTGCTTTGCCTCAGACTGCGCCGCGCCATCTGCGACATCCTCGATTGTCGTCGCGATGGCGTCCAGGCCGTGTACGCAGGGTCCACACTGTCCGGCGCTCTGGTCCGCCAGCCATCGCGCTACTCGGGCGGTTTCGGCCACTGGGCAGGCGTCCTCTGAGAGCAGCAGGATGACGCCGGCTCCTAGTGAAGCTCGGTGGGGTGCAAGCTGCTCGTTGGACAGAGTGATGTCTCCTAGCCGCTCACCGCTAATCCAGGCGCCCGCGTAGCCGCCGAACAGTCCCGCGCGAACCGCCGTTGTATTGCCACCGGCGGCGTCGATGAGCGAGGCGAGCGAGGCTCCGTGCTCGATCTCATAGACGCCGGGGTAGGCGACCGGGCCGGATAGCGTGATTAGCGTTGAGCCGGGCTGAGCCGTGGTTCCGAGCTGGCGGAACCACTTCGGCCCGTGCCGCGCGATGAGTGCAATGTGAGCGAGTGTCTCGGTGTTGTTGACGAGTGTGGGGCGGTGTCCGACTCCTCGCTCGATTGGCAGCGGTGGAGTGAAGGTCGGTGTCGCTGGACCGCCGTTGAGGTGGTTGACTAGCGCCGACTCCTGTCCGGCCACATAGCGATCGGGCACAGTCACGAGCCGGATTGCCGGTGGGCTGGCGCCCAGTTGCGGACGTTCGTCGAGTGCTCGCGCCAAACTCTTCAGAGAGCCCTCGTCGGACTCGAGAGCACACACAATGATTTTCTCGGCGCCGATCGCCTGTGCGGCGAGTAGGGCGCCGTCGAGCACAAGATGGGGTACCGCCGTGAGCAGCGTGCGGTCCTTGAGGCTCGCCGGCTCGCCCTCTGCTCCGTTGACCACGACGACCGGTTGGCCGCGCGCACGGGCCACAGCGCGCATCTTGATGGCCGTGGGGAAGGCTGCGCCTCCGCGTCCTAGCAGACCGGCGTGCTCGATCTCATCGATCAGTGCCGCTGCCTCACGTCGCTCGCGGCGGCTGTGTGCAAGTGGCGGCTCGCCATGAGCTGCGACGTGCTCGCGCAAGCTCATCGTGCCCTCTGCTGGGATCGCGCTAAGCAGCCGCGGCAGGCCCGTGGGGGCCCGCTGGCGCCCGGTCATCGTCCGTCCTTCGCATGGGTGGTGTGAGTGGCCCTGTGTCCTAGCAGCGATGCGGGGGTGCCCGAGCGCCGTGCCCATTCCGCTCCGAGAGGTCCAGCTGGTAGCCATAGCGCCAGGAACAGTGAGAACATTCCGGCTCCGCCAGCGGCGCAGGCGCGCAGGCGTGCGTTCTGCGGCCATCCACCGACGATGCGGACGAGCACGGCGGCGAGCACGGTCGTCAGGCAGCCGATGCTAAGGATCAGCAGCCAGGTGGACTTGACATCGCTGCCGGTCCCGAGTCCGTGGAGCAGTGCGATCGGCCAGCAGGCATAGGCGAGCCAATGCGTGGCTCGCCAGATTCTGTACCCCATTTGTCGTCGCAGAAGGCTCGTGAGGGCGACCGCCAGCAGCAGATCGAGTGCGACGGCTCCCAACCCTAGCCAGAAGGGGCGGTAGGACCCCACGAACGGAACTACCGCGTCAAGCAGGGATATGTGCGCGAACCCGTCTAGGACCGAGGTGAAGATGTGTATGAGTAGGAATAGAACGGCTAGCAGGGAGACGCTGCGGTGCAGGGAGTCCGTGACGAAACGGGGCCAGCGCTGAGTACTGAGGCGCTTTACGTCGGCCACGCCAAACGCGATCGTGAGCGTGAGCAATATCAGCGTTACCGCTCCGGTGGAGCGCGTCAGATACCAATAGGCACTTGGTCCGCTTACGGCAAAAGGGGCGCTCATAGCGACTGGCCTCGATCCGGATTCTCGCTCCCGGCTGCCGGCCACTCACCGATGCCGTGGACCGTGCCGTCGTGCTCGACCAGGCGTGCGGGGAGGCCGAGCTGCTTCAGCCACTTCACTGCTGTGCGATCGCGAACCAAGGCGGCCGTAGTGGCGATATTGGCGTCTGTGCAGTTGGCTGCGGCGACGCTCGCGGTGCGCCACATGCCCCGCACTGGCGCTCCGGTGGCGGGGTCGATGATGTGATGCATGTCCACCCCGTTGTGGGTCCAGCGGCGGGCCGCGACGCTTGAAGTCGCCAGCCCTCCTGAGATGATCGACACGGTTTGCCCTGGCGCATCGGGTCCAGCGCGATGGTCGTCGGTGACGTGAATACGCCAGCCTCCGATGGGACCCGGACCGGCGGTAGCGATGTCACCACCGAGACTCACCAACGCCCCGCAGCCCAGCTCCTGGTGGACCGCCTCGGCGGCACGGTCGGCGACCCACGCCTTGGCGGTGGCGCCCAAGTCGAGCTGGATGCCGCGCGGGACGCGCACAAGACAACGCTCGGGGTCGATTTCCACCGTCTGCCACCCGGCGACTGCTCGAGCTAGCACCGTGGCTCGAAGTGGCCGTAGGTCTTGTCGATTTGCGGGAGCCGAGTTGGTGGCCGCGATCAACTTCCAGTCGCGGTCATACCCGGCCAGGATCAGGGCGCGGCCCTGCGTCGGGTCAACGTCGCCGTCAGTGATCTCTGCCGCCCGTAGGGCGACCTGCAGAGCTTCGATCAGCAGGTGGTGGACCTCTACGCGGCGCCCCGCGCAGCTATTGACGCGCGAGAGCTCAGAGTCGGGGCGAAAGCGGCTGCACGCGCGGTCGATGGCGTCGAGCTCGTGCTCTACGACTTTGCGTGCCCGCGCCGAGCCCTCACGGTCGGTGATCTGTACTACTGCGCTGGTGCCCAGAGCCTCCCAGGTGAGCGTGGCAAGCTCATCGGGTCTGGCGATCGCGGCCGGGGACATTTCAGGAGCCGCCCGAGACGACCGGGGGCGTCTCGGGCGTTGGCGCAGCGGGTTCCGGAGCGCTTTCGTGCGGGGCTGGTACGGGCGTGGGTGTTGATTCCTGCGTTGGTTCTGGTGCGGGAGAGGATTGTTGGGACGGCTCGGTTTCTTCGGGGGGAGCTTCCCGTGTGGGATTCGGCGCTGTTTCGGGGGCGGGAGCCGACTGTTGTGAGGGTTCGACGGCTGCGGGGCCGCTGGACTCGGTGGGTGCAGGCTGCGGGGCTTGCCGGGGAGCGACTAGAGGATGAGAGGGATGTTTGTGTGCGTGGCGGATAACAGAGTGCTGGCTCGTGGTGGAATGCCGGTGAATGGCGGTGCCCGAGCCACCGGCTGTCTTGGGGGCTTTGCCGACGGAGGCGTGGGCTGCGACGGCCGTCAGCACGCCTGTGAGGGCGGCGCTCATTGCCACGATCCAACGGTTGGCGCGACGCAGGCGCTGCATCGCGGCATCGCGTCCTCGGCTTGAGTGGTGGTGGGTCGGCAGTCTCATCGAGGTTTCAGTGGTGGGGAAAGTGGGTGTGCGTCCAGGGGGCGAATTGTGAGATCGACACGATGCCCAGCACCACCCCGGCGAGGAGTGCCCCGCATAGAGCCAGGGCGCGTCCGCTACGACCAGTGCGGGAGCCCTCGACGTCAGCGAGCAGAGTGCTGCCGGGCGGGCGGGGCATGAGTACCCGACGAAGGTCGGCCAAGTGCGCCAGCACGTGCAGGGCAGTGGCTGCGACCCAGACGAAAAAACTGATCTTGTGGATCGGTAGCAGCGTGTCGCGGGAGCTTGGGCCGATCAGCATCAGCGCGACTCCGCTAGCGAACACCACGATGGTGCTGATGACGACGATTGGGGCGAGCAGGCGCAGGGGCGTCGCTGGTGGTCCCTTGCGCCTGTAGCGTGCCTCGGAGGTGTAGTAACGGATGAAGCGATACCCGGTGCTCGCGAGCTTTAGCGTGATTGGGCCGATCAGAAGGACGCCGAGGAACATGTGCTCGTTCAACAGGGGCGTGATTCGCAGGATCGTGACGCCCAGGATTGCCAGCAGAATCAGCAGAACGAGGCCCGTAGTGGCCGTCAAACGCTCGTTGCCGTCGGTGCCCCCTGCCGTCAGACGCCCGACCCGTGAGGCTCGTGCAGAGGGCTCTCCAGCCTTGTCGGGTCTGTAATCCTCGGGGGCGAGGCCGGCTGGCCTGGATGCCTGGCTTTCAAACGCCACCAGATCAGTTTCGGTGTATTCCCTAATGACCCTATAACCACAGGATGAGAATGCTCACATTCCCGCGAACCGGTCCAATCAGATGATTGCGGGGATTATCCTGCAAGACATGTCGAATGCCGGAAATGGCAGAACACAGATCCGGCCAGCGCCTTGCGCTCGGATACTGCTCATCGAGGACGAGTCCGGGATTGTCGATTTCGTGCGACGCGGGCTTCACGTCGAAGGCTTCGCCGTAGAGGCCGAGTTGGACGGGACGGAGGGCGAGCGGTGAGCTTTGCACGATAGCTTCGACTTGATCGTGCTAGATCTGATGCTTCCCGGTAGAGCTGGCCTTGAGATATTGACTTCCGTGCGTCAGGCCAAGCCTAACGTGCCAGTGATTGTCCTCACGGCGCTTGGTGAGATTGAGGATCGCGTCATGGGGTTGGATGCGGGCGCGGTCGATTATCTGGTGAAGCCGTTTTCTGTAGCTGAGCTCGCGGCGAGGATTAGGGTGCAACTACGCTTGGCGGAGCAGACCACGGTAGGGACGCTAGGCAGCGGGGATATTGAGGTGAATCTGTTCACCCGGCAGGCGCAACGCGCTGGAGAGCGGGTGCGGCTGTCGAGCACTGAGTTCGAACTGCTGGTGTATCTCCTGCGCCATCGTGGACGGGTGCTCTCACGCGAGCAAATCCTCAGCGCAGTTTGGAGCTATGAGCACGACCCGGCAACCAACATCGTCGATGTCTACATCGGTTATCTCAGACGTAAGCTGAACCTCCCGGGCAGTCCGGCTCCGATCTTCACTATCCGTTCGGTTGGCTACCGCCTGGGCGATGCGGCGTAGCCGCACAGCCCTCACGCCACGCCCGTTCCCTCGGGTCTAAGGGGCGTCTAGCTGCAGTCGGACTACGGTGGCGTCTGGTGGCGTGGATCGCGGCGATCATGCCGATCTGTACCGCGATCACTTTGTGGCCGTTTATCGAGGCACAGGTACCCAGCTACGTCATCAGATCGATCAGGAGATGGCGGGCGACGCGAGCGAGCTCTCGGTGAGCTGAACAATCGGGATCGTGCGGTTCGCCTTCGCGGCTTCTCGACGGTAGGTTGCATAGGGCGCAAAGACACGGTCGGCGAGCGTCCAGAGCCTGTGGCACTCTGCTTCGTCGCTGATCACCGTCGCCCGCATGGGGATACCACCGAAGGTGACGTCGGGGTGGGCGCGAAGATTGTGAAACCACGCCGGGTGCTTCTCGTCGCCGGCCTTCGAGGCGACGATCGTTACCCGGCCCTCATCGTGGAAGTAGATGACCGCATTGCATCGCAGCGCGCCGCTCTTCGCGCCCCGGGTTTCAAGCAGGGCGGTGGGGAGGACGAGGCCCATTCCGACGCGACCGCGGGTTGCCCGCAACAGATATGGATCGAGCTTCCAAACGACCTTGGCCGAGATGAGCCTTCCCAGGCGGGTCCCGGAAAACGCGGCATAGGCGCGGCTGAACGAGCTGCGTGGACGGTTGGGGTCGACGTGCTTGAGCCGAGTCGGCATCGCGGGATTCTCCCACACGACGGCGTACACTCGGTAAAAGCGCCCGACCGGTGGTGCCTCTGGTGTGATCCCATCGAGTTGAATGGGCCGGGTAGAGCGCAGACCAACGAAGGAGGAGCTATGAGCAACGAAGAACTTGAGCTCGGTCCTGTTGACGTTGTCGTGATCGGCTATCCACCGGACGCTCCGCGCACCGGCGAGGCGATTCCACTTTTCGTCGATCTCGTCGACCGCGGGATCATCCGAGTGCTCGACGTGCTCATGGTCGAAAAGGACGCGGAGGGCAACGTATCCGGGCTTGAGATCACCGATCTCGAGGGCGACGGAATCGACGACCTGCTGGTTTTCGCCGGGGCGCGCACCGGTCTGCTCGGCGAGGAGGATGCGGTCACGGCCGCGGAGGCGCTTCAGCCCGGCGAAGCCGCGTTGCTGATCTGCTTTGAGAACGCGTGGGCTGCGCCCTTCGCTACCGCCGTGCGCCGCAATGGCGGCCAGGTGCTCGCTTTCCAACGGATTGCCGCGCAGGACGTCCTGGACACGCTTGACGAGCTCGAAACCACATCTTGAACTGAAAGGCGTATTTCATGCCCCTACTTCGCGCTATGGCCCGTACCGCTGTTGTCGCCGGCACGGCGACCTCCGTCTCAAACCGTGTAAGCCGTCGTCAAGAAGGTCGCTGGGCCGCCCAAGAACAGCAACAGGTGGCTGCGCCGCCTCCCGCACCGGTTGCGGCGCCCGCGCCAGAATCTGACCCGATCGAGCGGCTCAAGGAGCTCGGGCAATTGCATGAGTCGGGTGTTCTCACCGACGCGGAGTTTGCAAACGCAAAGGCAAAGATCCTGGGCTGATCCGCCGCTTGCCGGCGCGCGCCCCGCGCCGGCTGGTCGATCATGCAATCCGTGGAGCCCGATCTGGCGGCCTAATGCCCCGGGTTCGTCTTGACTCGTTTGCGATCTGACTCGTGCAGGTGACCCTTCTTCTCGAGGATCGCGCACGCTTCGGCGATGTCAGCGCCCAGCGTGGCCACGAGCGAGTGCCCGAGCGTCTGCTTGACGAGCGCGCGCATGATCTTGACGTGCTCGGCGTTGGGGGGCAACGTGTAAGCGGGCACCATCCAGCCTCGCTCGGCAGCCAGTTGGGCGGCGACGTCGAACTCGTCATAGTCCTGCCCGCCGGTGAGCTGGAAGGCGACGAGCGGAAGCTGCTCGTCCTGTTCGTCGCCGATCAGAGTGAACTCGCCGCACGTGGCGATCTCTGTGGCCAGGGTGCGTGCGTTGTACTGCATGGTCTCCATGATGTAGCGGTAACCGTCATGGCCATAGCGCACGAAGTTGTAGTACTGCGCGAGCACCATCGCCGAGCCGGTGGAGAAGTTCAGCGTGAATGTCGCATCTCGCTTACCGAGGTAGTTCTCATAGAAGACGAGGTCATCGGGAAGGTCGCTCTTCTCCCTGAACACCAGCCACCCGATGCCGGGGTAGACGAGCCCGAACTTGTGGCCTGAGACATTGATCGAGCGGACCTGCTCGAGGCGGAAGTCCCACTCCGTGTGCGGGTACAGGAACGGCCACACAAAGCCCCCGCTGGCGGCGTCAACGTGCAGCGGCACATCCAAGCCCTTCTCGTTCTTGAGCTTGACGAGGTAGTCGTTGATCCCGGTGATGTCATCGGAATGGCCGGTGAATGTGGTTCCGAGCACGGCCGCGACTCCGATCGTGTTCTCGTCGACGTGGGGCTCCACGTCCTCCGGGCCGATCGTGTACTTGTCCCTCTTCAACGGGACGATGCGTGGCTCGACGTCGAAGTAGCGGCAGAACTTCTCCCACACGACGTGCACGTCCCCGCCGAACACGAGGTTGGGACGGTCAACCGCCTTTCCCTGTGCTTGCCGGCGATCGCGCCACTTCCACTTCAGCGACAGAGCTCCGAGCATGATTGCCTCGGAGGAGCCCTGCGTGCGCGCCCCGGTCGTCTCGCCCGGAGCGTGGAAGAGGTCGGCGAGCATTCGGATGCACCGCTGCTCGATCTCGGCCGTCTGCGGGTACTCGGCGTGATCGATGAAGTTTGTGTGCAGCGATCCTGCGATCAACCGGTCTGCCTCAGGCTCCATCCAGGTCGTCACGAAGGTTGCGAGGTTGCGCATCGGCTGGCCGTCGAGCAACACCTCTTCGCCGACCAAGCCCAGCGCGTCCTCAGCCGGCATGCCGCTCTTGGGCAGCTTGCCGTCAGGAGCGGGCTCGAGCCGGTAGCGGTTGCCGTACGCCCCCTCCAGCGTCTCGATGCGTCGGCCGCTGAGATCGGGCGGGCTCCCCCCGGTGCGCTCATTGACAGTCTGGTCCTTGGACGGCACAGTCATCCTCCTCGGAGTAGCGCAACAGGTTGCACGTGGCCTGCGATCAGGTTACACCCAGCCAACGAGTCCTCAGCCGCGATCACGGGGTTGGAATATCAGTACATCGCCAACTCTCGTGGGCGACGCGCTAGCCTGAGCAAAGTACTTGCCAGCCTGTCACGGGAAGGGAGTCGGCTATGAACGATGGTTTTGAGCGGCCGGAGGGCGAGCCGCCGTTGCCGCCGCCGAGTCCGAGCACGGGAATGCCTCCGCCGGACGCCGGATATCCGCCGCCTCCTCCCCCGCCCGGCACTGGATATCCGCCTCCAGCAAATGGCAAGAACGGCGGTAACGGCTGGGCGATCGCCCTCGGGATAGCGCTGGTAGTCGCGCTTGTCGTTGTGGTCATCGTGTTGGCTTCCGACAAAAGCTCCAAAACCACCCCATCGGTCACAAGTCAGTCGCTCAGCATTGGCCACTCGACGACTGTCAATCCGACCACTGTCACTCAGCAGACGACTGTCACGACGCCAACGACGACCGTCACCACACCCGCCAAGACGGTCACCACGCCGGCTTCCACGACCACCACCACGACTACAGGAACAACCAGCAAGCCTGCCGGCATTGGCACGACCCCGAGCCCATCGAGCCCTGCCCCGTAAGCGCCTGGGGCGGATGGGCACTACTTGCCGGTCGTGCGGTGGGCCGCTCCACGTGCGTGACCTGGGTTTCCTCGACCGGTGGCCACCCCGCTGTTGGTTGTGCCGCGAGCTGGTGGGGGCATCCGACGGATGAGGAGACGTAGCGCCCGGTCGTCGGGACCTTCCTCTGTCCGCTCGGTCAACGTTTTCGGATGAACTGTTCGGAGCACGGGACCGCGACCTGGGTCCACCACGGCCACCACGGTCTTGGATCTGCTCGGCGTGTCGAACACAATCCCGTCGAGATCTGGGGCGCCGCCCGCGACCTTGACGAGCTCACCGACGCTTATAGGCTCCATCGACACAGCGTACCGGGACCCCCATGCGACGCGGGAGCCGGTCCTCGATGAGCATTGAGGCGGTTCGAGGTCATAAATCGGCCCGGCGCTATGCTCGTCCTTCGAGGGCGTCTACTGAAAGGGGTTCCCCTTGCCCCATGTACGTACGTCTGAGCTGCCCAACGCCACCGCGTCGCGTGGCAGCAGATCAACGGTCCTCGTTGAGCGCGAGGCAAGCACTCCCCCGATTCCCGAGGACGAGGGCGTTGAGCTGCGCCTGATGGCAGACGGCAAGGGTGAGGGTGTCATGGCCACTCGCCCGTTTGTGGCTGGCGAGACCGTCATGGTCGGCTTTCTGCTCGGGCCGCTCACGGGCAACCACTCACACGCGACACAGGTCGGCCCCGACCGCTGGGCGCTCCACGGTGGCCTCGGCCCAAAGGTCAACCACTCCTGCGACCCCAACTGCGGTGTTCGTCTCAACGACGGGCAGGCCTTCGACTTCGTCGCTCGCCGCCCGATCGGCTCTGGACAGGAGCTGACGTTCGACTACGCCATGCGCAACTTCACGATCGACCACTTCCCGGCCATGTGCCTGTGTGGCGCCGCGCGGTGCCGCGGCTCGGTCACCGGCTGGAAGGACCTGCCCGCCAAGCGCAAGGCCGACTACGGCGAGCTCGTCGCGCCCTACTTGCGCACGATGGACGACGACATTAGGCAGACCGCTGACGAACCGCCGAAGCGGGAGCGTCCACTGCCGCTCTCCTTGTAATGGAAGCGAGCTTCAGGTTTCGATCGTGACGAGCGTGCCGATCGGCGTGTAGGGCCACACTTCCGCGGAGGCCGCGAGCGGGAGCTCGACGCAGCCGAGGCTCTGCGGAGTGCCGAAAGAGGAGCGGTCGAAGTTGTGCAGCGCGTCGCCGCCGTTGAAATAGCTGATCCACTTGATCCCGGGATCTTCGTAGTGGGAGCCGTCAGGGTTGGTGCCGCTCATCGTGCCTTCGGGGATGTGCTCGAATACCGGGAACGTCCCCAGTTCGGTTTCCGCTCCGGAGATGCCCGTGTTCGCGGGTGAGGTCAGGACCGTGTGGCCAGCGTGCCACAGCGTGAGCGTCTCGGGAACTTCGCGGTGCACGTACACATAGGTGTAGCCACTGCTCAGGCGCTTGCCGGCGATCGCGTCGCTGAGCAGCGCGTGCCACACCGTCGGCCCCGCCAGCCCATCGACGGTGAGCCCGTGGGTGCTCTCGAGCTTCATCACCGCGCCTCGCGTGATCGTGTTGGCCTGGCCTGGAGTCCACATCGCCTGGAGTTGGTGCGGCGTATCGGAATAGCGCCAGCCAAAGCTGCCGCTCGGAGGTTCGACTGCCGCCTGCGCCTCGCCGCTGGGCGTGCGCGCGACGGCGGCGCCCGATGGCTGCCAGTCGACGGGCAGGTAGCCCTGTTCCGCGAGCAGTTGCTGTAGTCGCAGCGTCGAGCCGGCCGGCACCGTCCATTCGATCTGGCTGGTGGTGCGCAGCCCGTCTCCGCCACCGGTCGTCACCGCGACCTCGCGCGGGAGTTGAACGTGCAGCTGCGAGCCCAGCGGGGCTCCGAATCCGGAGGGAGTGAAGACGAGCGTGTGGCTGTCGGTCTCGTGCCAGTGTCCCGGCGTGCTCGGCGAGAGCGTCGGACGGTCCGATCCGAGCGCGTCACTGACCGGCTTTGAGAACGTGAGGCGTAGCGCCGTGTAGGGAGAGATCGGCGCACCCGAGGCGGGGATGGTGGCCATTACCGTCGTGTGCGACCGTGGGAACCAGCTCACCTGTGTGGGGGCGCCGACGGTCTCCCAGGTACGCGCCGCGGCGGCGATTTCTGTGCTGCCAGTTGCCGGCTGCATGCCGAGTGAGACAGAGCTCTGAGTGTGGCCCAGCGTGTGACGATGGGTCAGGCTGCCCGTGCTCCCATAGGCGACCGCGCTCACCGGCTGATCGAAGCTCACGCGTACCGCCGAGCCCGCGGGCACGGTCATCCAGCGCTCGGTGACGTGTGCCACAGGGGCGCTCAGCGTCAGATGCTCGTTGCGCCGGCTGCCCAACGCCCAGCCGAGCCATCCCGGTCTACGGACTGCCACGTCCACCGATACCTGCTCGCCTGGAGTGAGCCGCTTCAGCGGAGTCAAGCGCCCAGCTTCCACCGCGAGCGGCACTCTCTGACCATTGGGTCCGTATGCCTGGACGTGCTCGATCGTTCCGCCCAGCGGCTGGACGCTCACACGCGCGAGCGCCGTTGGGTCACTCGCCAGGCTCACGCCCGACAATGCGAGCGCCGCCACGATCACCGCGACGATCGCGACTACGACGACTATCCCCATGCCGAGCAGCACCCGCTTGCGGCGATGCCCTGTTGACCCAGCTTCCCGGTGAGCGGACGTCGCCATCCGTAGATCGTAGGACGCTACGGTGACGGCTGTGCCGGCGGGCCCGTGCGTGCAAGCTGACTCCCAGCTCCCGGATGCTCCGCATGACCCCAACGCCAAAGCCACGATGAACCTAGACAGCCTCATTCGAACGCGTCGCACCCACAAGGCGTATGGCTCTGAGCCGGTCGACCAGGCGACGCTGCTCGAGCTCTTCGAGCTCGCGCGCTGGGCACCCAACCACCATTTGACCAACCCGTGGCGCTTTCGCGTGCTCGGCCCGCGAGCGCGCGCTCTGCTGGCTCACGAGGCTGAGCTTGAGAAGCAGGGTGCGGCGAGCAAGCTCGAGCGAGCCCCCACCCTGATCGTCCTCGGGGTCGAGCTCCAAGGGGACCCGTCTCAGCAGCACGACGATCTGCTCGCCGCCGCGATCGCCGGGTACATCGTCCTGCTCGCCGCCCACGCGCGTGGACTTGCCGGCTACTGGCGCACTTTGCCCATCTTGGAGAAGCCCACCGTACGCGCCGGGCTCGCGATCCCCGCCGAGGAGCAGCCGATTGGCCTGCTCCACCTCGGCCACCCGGTCCAAGCGCAGCGCGCTCCTGAGCGCGCACCCGTCGATGACATAGCGATCTTCCTCGACTGATCCACTCCTCCGCCCCTGAGTCCGAGCGAACCGTGGAAGTCTCCATTCACGATTCGGGGAAGACAGCGCCGCATGCGGCGCTGTCCCGGACCGTACATGTACGGTCCTTCCGGTCGGTGCATGCACCGACCGGAACAACTCCAAGAGTGAGATATATGCTCGCCGAAGATCCAACCCAGTGAGAGGTGAACGTCGATGGATGAGCAGCTGAGGACGTATTTGGAGGATCTGTACAACCGTGGCCGCGAGCACGACGCCGCGAAGATCGACCGGTTGGAGCGTCTGCGCAAACGTGGAGCCCGACACGGCTCAGCTGCTGGCGCTGTTGGTGCGCGCTGCTCGTCGTCGGGGATCCCGGCTAGCCGCCACCTCGCTCTGGGTGGGATCTATTCCGAGTAATCAGCGCCTCGCTCTGGATGGGGATCCATCGCCAATAAGGCGAGGCAGCTACTGTCATGCGGGAGATGCCTGAACAAGCCGAGCATCCTGCCGCGGCAGCTGGTGCTGAGCCCAAGTCGCGCCGTCCCGCGATCGTGGTCGTCGACGACGAGCCGGCGGTGCTGGCGGCGGTTGCACGCGACCTGCGTCGCGGCTTCGGCGAGCGCTTCCGAGTGCTGCGCGCCAGCTCGGGGAGCGAGGCCCTGGAGGTCCTGCGCGAGCTGCGCACGCGTGGGGACCAGGTGGCGATGCTGATCGCGGACCAGCGCATGCCTGGTATGCCGGGCACGGAGTACCTGGTGCAGGCGCGCACGATCGTGCCCGACGCCAAGCGCGTTCTGCTGACGGCATACGCTGACACCGAGGCGGCCATCGCTGCAATCAACGAGGTGGCGCTCGACTACTACCTGCTCAAGCCCTGGGATCCCCCGGAGGAACAGCTGTTTCCGGTCGTCGAGGACCTGCTCACCACCTGGGAGGCGGGCGCGGCGCTCGAATCCGGCGGTGTGCGCGTGGTGGGGCACCGCTTCTCGCGGGAGTCACACGATCTACGTGACTTCCTGGTGCGCAACCGTGTGCCGGCGCGGTGGCTGGATGTCGAGCGTGACGGCGAAGCGCGAGAGCTGCTGCGGGTCGCGGGCGTGGATGCCGAGCGTCTGCCGGTGGCCCTGCTGGAGGACGGCACGGTGCTCGAGCGCCCGACGATCCTAGAGCTGGCCGAGCGCCTTGGCGTCACAGGCACGCCCACGCAGGAGCACTACGACCTCGTGGTCGTCGGCGGTGGCCCCGCGGGACTGGCGGCCGCGGTCTACGGCGCCTCTGAGGGCCTGAAGACCGTGATGGTGGAGCGCGAGGCACCGGGGGGCCAGGCCGGCCAGTCGAGTCGCATCGAGAACTATCTCGGCTTCCCGGCTGGCTTGAGTGGCTCAGATCTCGCGCGCCGTGCGACCGACCAGGCTCGGCGCTTGGGTGCCGAGCTGCTCACGGTCCAGGAGGCGGTCGGTCTACGCGCCGAGGGCTCCGCGCGCCTGGTGGACCTGAGCGGCGGCGGTGCGCTGAGCGCGAGCTGCGTGATCGTCGCCTCCGGCGTCTCCTACCGCCAGCTGGACACGCCCGGCTTTCCCGAGCTGACCGGCGCGGGCATCTACTACGGGGCCGCGATGACCGAGGCTCGCGGGTGCGCCGACCAGCACGTGGTCGTTATCGGTGGGGCCAACTCGGCCGGTCAGGCCGCCGTCTACTTCAGCGGCTATGCCGCCAGGGTGACGATGCTCGTGCGCGGCGTGTCGCTCGAGAAGTCGATGTCCCACTACCTGATCGAGCAGATCGCGGCCCAGCCCAATATCGAGGTTCGCACCGGTAGCTCGGCTGTCGCCGCCGAGAGCGTCGATGGACGCTTGAGGTGTCTGCGGGTGAAGGGCCCGAGCGGGGAGGAGGCGCTGGACGCGGACGCGTGCTTCGTGTTCATCGGAGCCTCACCCCGCACGGATTGGCTGGATGGCGTCCTTGCGCGCGACGAGCGCGGCTTCATCCTGGCCGGCCGCGACGCGCAGATAAACGGTTGGCCTCTGCAGCGCGAGCCATACGTGCTGGAGAGCACTGTTCCGGGTGTGTTCGTCGCCGGTGACGTGCGTGCGCGCTCGATCAAGCGCGTCGCCAGTGCGGTGGGGGAGGGCTCGATGGCGGTCTCTCTGATCCACGAGTACCTGGTCGAGGCTTGAGCATCGTCATGTCAACGGAGGGAGAAGTTGCCCCGGTGACCGCGTATTCGGTCCGACTCTCCCGGGCTCCCGCATGAGCGACGCGCCGGTCACGCTTGAGGATCTTCGCGCCGTCGACCTGTTCGACGGCCTCTCCGACGCCGAGCTGGCCGAGTGGGTCCCGCTCGCCCACGCCCACCACGTCGGCGCCGGCGAGATCGTCGCCGAGCAGGGCGAGGAGCCCTCTGGCCTGCAGCTCCTGCTCGAGGGTCGCGCGCAGGCTCTCATCCTCGCCCAGGGAAGAAGCGAGCCGGTCGGCCACCACACTGGGCCGACCTGGATGGGGGCGATCGCGGTGCTCACCGGCGGCACGCTCGGGGTGCGCATGCAGGCCGAGACCGACTGCCGGGTGGCGACGGTCGCCCCCGATGACTTCAAGCGCCTCGCATTCGCTCAGCCGACGATCCACCAGCGCGTCATGCGCCAGGTCGCCCCGGTGATGAGTCGCGTGACCGAACGCGAGCAGAACAGCGAGCGGCTTGCCTCGCTGGGCACGATGGCCGCCGGCCTCGCGCACGAGCTCAACAATCCAGCCGCCGCCGCGCGCCGCGCCGCCGCGCAGCTGACTGAGGCGCTAGAGGCAATCGGCTCGGCGCTGGCCTCGTTCGTCGGGGCGGGGGTGGAGCGCGAGGACGCCGCGCGGCTCGTGCGCTTGCAACAGCAGGCGGTCGCCCAAGCGGCCTCCGCGACAGCGCTCGACACGCTCGACGCCTCCGACGCCGAGGACGAGCTGCTTGCGTATATGGAAACGCTTGACGTCCAGGAGCCCTGGCGGCTCGCCGAGCCGCTGGCGGCGGCAGGAGTGGACAGGGAGTGGCTCGACGGTGTTGCCGCGCTCGCGGGCCCGGCCACCGACGCCGCGCTGCGCTGGGTCGCCGCCACGCTCACCGCCGGGCGTCTGTCCGCCGAGCTGTGCGAGTCCACGGAGCGCATGTCCTCGCTAGTGGGCGCTGTGAAGTCCTATGCCTACATGGACCGCGGCGGTCTCGTCGAGGTGGACCTGCACGAGGGCCTTGAGACAACGCTCACGGTGCTCGGCTACAAGCTCAAGCACACGACGATCGCGCTCGGGCGCGACTACGACCGCTCACTGCCGAAGCTCACTGTCCGTGGATCTGAGCTGAATCAAGTGTGGACCAACCTGCTCGACAACGCGATCGACGCCCTGGGCGAGCAGGGGACGATCACGATCGCCACGCGCTCTGACGGTGACTGCGCGGTGATCGAGATCGCGGATGACGGACCCGGCATCCCCGACGAGCTTGCCTCGCGGATCTTCGATCCCTTCTTCACGACCAAGGACGTCGGCCATGGCACCGGCCTTGGCCTGGCCACCGCGCGGCGGATCGTCGTCGACCGCCACGACGGCTCACTCACGCTCGACAGCCAACCTGGCCGTACCGTCTTCCGTGTACGACTCCCCTTCACCAAAACTTGATCGGAGGATCCAATGCCCACTTGCACACACCTCGACCACGTCATTGTCACAGAGCTGCCCGAGTCTGTCGAGGGCTGTGAGGATTGCCTCGCGATGGGCGGCGCCTGGCTGCACTTGCGGATCTGCCTGGAGTGCGGTCACGTCGGCTGCTGCGACGACTCGCCCAACCGCCACGCCACCGCCCACAGCCAGTCGAGCGCCCATCCGATCATCCATTCGCTCGAGCCGGGCGAGACGTGGTCCTGGTGCTTTGTCGACGAGCTCGCGCTGCGCATCCCGGAGGTACACGGTGAGACACGGATACCGCCGTCGCCGCTGGGTGGCTGAGGCGCATAGGAGTGACAAGTCTCAGCTCCTTGGGTGATCTTTGGCTTACCTATTGTCATCTCGACGGACCCCCGGAGCGGGAGTAGCCTTGCTGTCAAAACCTCAACAGAGAGGATTTAGACATGGCTGGCGACGCGTTGTTTCTCGGCTGGGGTCCCGTAGTTCGGGGCCGCGAGCTAAAGGCGTTGGAGGTCTTCCAGGAGACGCTTACCTACTACGGCAGCTTGCAACAGGAGGGCCGGATCGACAGTTTCGAACCTGTGCTGATCGCGCCGCATGGAGGCGACCTCGCGGGATTCATCCTGTTGCGTGGCTCGCGTGGCTCGCTGGATGAGGTCCGTTCGAGCGACGAGTTCCGGAGATTGGTCGCTCGTGCGGCGTCGATCGTCGACGACATCGGCGTCATCGACGCCTACACCGGTGAGGCGCTTGGCCGGCAGATGGCTCTATTCCAATCTGTCTCCGAGGAATTGGCTAGCTGAGGAGGGGACCAGCTCGGCCTCAGTCTGTGCGAGGCCCATGGTCTTGGCGCTCGCGGCGTCGCTGCTTGTGCTCGCGGGTTGCGGATCCGCCGGCACGGCGCGGCCCGCGAGCTTGGTGGATATCGGCGCCGGTTTGAAGGGCCCCGCCGGCCTGAAGGCGAGCGTGTACGCCAAGGGCCCCGCGACGACCGCGGCGTTCAGCTTCGATCGGCAAGGACGGCTCTGGCTGACGGCTGCGGGCCTGGAAGCGCACGCCTTCGATGGCGTCTACATGGTCGCCAAACCGGGCGCCCAGCCGCTCAAGGTTGTTGCCGGATTGAAGGATCCGCTCGGTCTGGCCTGGTATGCGGGCAGGCTTTACGTGGCTTCGGTCGGTCGGGTGGACTCCTACGGTGGCTTCAACGGCCACCGCTTCACAGAGCACACGAAGATCCTCAGCGGCCCGGTTGCGGGCGGCGAGAACAATCTGCTTGCGATGGCTCCGGACGGACGCTTCGTGATGGGGGTGACGGCCACGTGCGATCACTGCACCCCGACGTCTGCGCTCTCGGGATCGATCGTCTCCTTCCGCCCTGACGGCAGCGATCTTCGTCTCTATGCCAGGGGCATCAGGGCGCCGTTCGGGCTTGCTTTCATGCCGGGCACGAGCGAATTGCTCGCCAGCATGAATCAACGTGACGACCTCGGCACGAAGACTCCCGGCGATTGGCTCGCGCTCGTGCGTGAAGGTGAGAACTGGCGCTTCCCGGGCTGTTACGGGCAGGGAGGCACGGTTTGCTCCGGTGTTCCGCGGCCCACGGCCGTG
The DNA here is from genome assembly GCA_036510495.1 of Solirubrobacteraceae bacterium. Classification (GTDB taxonomy): domain Bacteria; phylum Actinomycetota; class Thermoleophilia; order Solirubrobacterales; family Solirubrobacteraceae; genus Palsa-744. The sequence continues at coordinate 54,386 of DATCDV010000052.1, read as the reverse complement.
CTCGACCCACACGCCGCGGCCGGAGGGGTGGCAATCACGACCGGCCAGCTCGGCGCCAGCGTCGGAACCTCGGCCCTGGTCACCGAGTGGGCGACGGCAAAGGTGCAGCGGGTCGCCCTGAAAAAGAACGGATCCAGCTATGAAGGCTCAGTCACGCCGTTCTTGACGGGCATCGCAAACCCGTTGGCGATAGCGCTCGCTCCGACTGGGTCGCTGCTCGTCGGCGACTGGAAGAGCGGTGAGATCTATCGCATCGGCGTGAGCTCGAGCGGGCGTGGCCGAGACAGCTTCTGAGCGATCCCGCGAGCGATTCTTCTCGAAGGGAAAGCGGTTCCTGGTCGGCTAGGCAGCGTAGAAGATGCCGATGGCGGGTATAGGCACTTTGGCGAGTTTTGATTGAGCCTCAAGTCGGAGAGCGTTCGAGCATGTGCCTAGCGATCCCAGGACAGGTTGTTGAAGTGGTGGACGAGCAGAATCGACTCGCCACGGTCGAGGTGGCGGGCGTGCGACGGACGGTGAACATCGGCCTGCTCGATGTAGATGACACGGCTGCCGGCGCGGGGGATTGGGTACTGATCCATGTCGGCTTCGCGCTCTCGAAGATAGACGAGGACGAGGCGCGCGCGACGCTGGCGCTCTTGGAGGAAATGGGGGCCGAGTACGAGCAGGAGCTCGAGGAGATCAAGGCGAGTGTGATCGAGTGACCGAGCTCTTGGCATGAGCGAATGCGTCGCCGCACACGGGTGCATCACCTGCGGCGACGAGGCCATCCCGATGCGGGTGGTCAGGGTTGACACGGAGCGAAGCCTCGCGCTGTGCTCCAATCCGGACGGCGAGCGCGCGAGTGTGGAGATCGCGCTCGTGCAGCCGGTGATGTCCGGCGAGGTGTTGCTCGTTCACGCCGGCACTGCGCTTGCACGCGCCGCCGCGGGAGAGGTGCCAACTTGAAGTTCGTGGACGAATTCCGCGACGCGGAGCTCGGTCGGGTGGTCGCCGGGGAGATTCTGGCTGCGGTCGAGCCGGACCGGCACTACAAGATCATGGAGGTGTGCGGAGGGCACACGCACTCGATCTACAAGTACGGGATCGACGATCTGCTGCCCCCCAACGTCGAGCTCGTCCATGGTCCGGGCTGCCCCGTTTGCGTCATTCCCATGGGTCGGGTCGACGATGGCATCGCTCTCGCGCACGAACCGGGGGTCATCTTCACCTGCTTCGGCGACATGGTGCGGGTACCCGGGTCCACTCAGAGTCTGCTCGACGCGAAGGCCGAGGGGGCCGATGTGCGGATCGTCTACTCGCCGCTTGACGCGCTGCGCATCGCCAAGCAGAACCCCGAGCGCGAGGTCGTGTTCTTCGCGATCGGCTTTGAGACCACGGCCCCCTCGACAGCGCTCACCCTGCGCCGCGCCAAGGCCGAGAACGTCCAGAACTTCTCTGTCATGTGCTCACATGTGACGATCGTGCCGCCGCTGCGCGCGCTGCTGGAGTCACCCGACCTGCGCCTCGACGGATTCATCGGGCCTGGCCACGTCGCCACAATCGTCGGCGCTCGGCCTTTCCAGTTCCTGCCCGATCAGTACGGCAAGCCGGTTGCGATATCGGGCTTTGAGCCGCTCGATCTTCTGCAATCGACGCTGATGGTCCTGCGCCAGCTCGCGGACGGTCGCGCCGAGGTCGAGAACCAGTACGCACGCGTGGTTCCGTGGGAGGGCAACCTACGCGCTCTGGAGATCATGAGCGAGGTCTTCACACTGCGCCCGCACTTCGAGTGGCGTGGTCTCGGCTTCATCTCCCAGAGTGCGCTGCGGCTCTCCGACGCCTACGCCGAGTGGGACGCCGAGCAGCGCTTCGCGGTGCCCGGCGTGCGTGTCGCCGACCCGAAGGCGTGCCAGTGCGGCGAGGTGCTCAAGGGCGTGATCAAGCCATGGGAGTGCAAGGTGTTCGGCACCGCGTGCACACCAGAGCGGCCGATCGGCACCTGCATGGTCTCGCCCGAGGGTGCCTGTGCGGCCTATTACAACTACGGGCGCTTCGCGCGGGAGCGAGAGGTCGCGTGATGGGGGGCGTGGTCTCAGAGCGAGAGTCCAAGATCCTCTCGATCATCGAGACCGCGCGAGCCAAGCGCGCGAAGTTCCGTGACCCGCGCATAACGATGTCCCACGGAGCGGGGGGCAAGGCGACAACATCGCTCGTGGAGGGGCTGTTCGTGCCCGCCTTCGCCTCGCCCTCGCTCGATGCGCTTGGGGACGCGGGCGCGGTCAGAGTCGACGGGCTCGATCTGGCGCTCACCACCGATTCGTTCGTGGTCAAGCCGCTCAGCTTTCCCGGAGGCTCGATTGGTGAGCTGGCCGTCAACGGGACTGTCAACGACCTCGCCATGGCTGGCGCCCGTCCGCTCGCGCTGACGCTCTCGCTTGTACTGGAGGAGGGCCTGTCCGCTGAGACGCTTCGTCGTGAGGTCGAGGCGATCGCCCGCTCCGCGCATGACGCCGAAGTTCAGATCGTCGCCGGCGACACGAAGGTGGTCGAACGTGGACATGCCGACGGGATGTATATCTGCACGACAGGGCTGGGCCAGCGCGACCCCCGCGCTACGCTTGCTCCCGATCGCTTGAAACCGGGCGACCGGATCCTTGTCTCTGGTTCGATCGGCGAGCACGGCACCGCGATCATGCTCGCCCGTGGCGAGCTCGGGCTCGAGGCCGACATCGAGTCGGACACCCGCTCGCTGTGGCCCACGGTCGACGGCCTGCTAGACGCCGCCGGTACGGGGCTGCATTGCCTGCGCGACGCCACCCGCGGTGGAGTGGCCTCTGTGCTCAACGAGCTTGCGCGGGCCTCCGGTGTGGCCATGATCGTCCGCGAGGCCGCCGTCCCGGTCCAGCCGGCGGTCGCAGGTGCCGCGGAGATACTTGGGATCGACCCAATGTACGTGGCCAACGAGGGCAAGCTCGTCGCCTTCGTCGACCCCGAGCACGCCGAGCGGGCGCTCGCCGCGCTGCGCGCGATTCCAGGGGGACAGGACGCGGCGGAGATCGGCGAGGTCAAGACCGAGCCGCCGGGCATGGTGCTCGTGGAGACCGCGTTCGGCGGGCGGCGCGTGATGGACCAGCTTGTCGGCGACCCACTGCCGCGGATCTGCTGATGCACGAGCTCTCGATAGCTGAGGCGATTGTGGACGTCGCCAAGCGCCATGCGCAGGGACGCCGCGTCGTCAGGATCGAGGTGAAGGTGGGACACCTGCGCCAGGTGGTCCCCGACTCGCTTCATTTCGCTTTTGGGCTAGTGGCGCAGGGAACGGCGCTCGACGGCGCCGAGCTTGCCATCACACACGTTCCGGCGGCCGGTCGCTGCCGGGAGTGCGACGCGGAAAGCGTGATGGAGGACTTCCCGCTGTGTTGCGCGGGCTGTGGGGGATTGGATATGGAAGTGATCGCGGGCGAGGAGCTGCTGGTCGATGCGCTCGAGCTCGAGGAGGAACCGGTAACGAACGAGAGGATGGGTCGTCATGGCAGCCACATTTGAAGCGAAGCCGTCCGGCGTGGAGGAGGTTCACATCCTGTGGATCTCCGAGGGCATGAGCTGCGACGGGGACTCGGTTTCCATCACCGCGGCCGGTCAGCCGGGTATCGAGGACGTGCTCCTCGGTGCGATCCCCGGCCTGCCCAAGGTTCACCTGCACAACAAGGTCCTCTCGCCGACGCTGGGCGGCGAGGAGTTCCTGCTGCCCTTCCGCCAGGCGGTGCGCGACGAGCTCGACGCGCCGTTCGTGCTTGTCATCGAGGGCTCGATCCCCAACGAGAACATCAACGGTGATGGTTACTGGACCTCGTTCGGCAATGACGAGGTGACAGGCGAACCGCTGAACCTCAACTACTGGCTCGATCGCCTCGCCCCGAAGGCGTGGGGCGTGGTCGCGATCGGCACATGTGCCACCTACGGCGGCATCCACGCGATGGCCGGCAACCCGACCGGCTGCATGGGCCTCGCCGACTACCTGGGCTGGGACTTCCGCTCAGCCGGCGGTCTGCCGATCGTCAACGTTCCCGGCTGCCCTGTGCAACCGGAGAACTTCATGGAGACGCTTGTGTGGCTGCTCTACCAGGCCGCGGGCCTCGCGCCCACGATCCCGCTGGACGACGCGCTGCGCCCGCAGTGGATATTCGGGAAGACCGTTCACGAGGGCTGCGATCGGGCCGGCTACTACGAGCAGGGCGACTTCGCCAAGGACTACAACTCGCCCAAGTGCCAGGTGAAGATCGGCTGCTGGGGGCCGGTCGTCAACTGCAATGTGCCCAAGCGCGGCTGGATGAACGGGATCGGTGGCTGCCCAAACGTGGGCGGCATCTGCATCGGCTGCACGATGCCGGGCTTCCCCGACAAGTTCATGCCGTTCATGGATGCACCCCCCGGCGGAGGCATCTCCTCGGGCGTCACGACCGTCTACGGACCTGTGATGCGCAAGCTGCGCGGCATTACCAACAAGACCATGAACAAAGAGACCAAGTGGCGCCACAACGAGCGTGAGCTCACGACCGGCTACCAACCCCGTTGGGGCAACTAGGAAAGAGAGGAGGTCGAGATGGCCACCACACGCGAGCCAGTAAAGCCGGAGGCGGGCAAGCTCGTCGACATGTCGTGGGACCCGATCACCCGCATCGTGGGGAACCTCGGGATCTACACGAAGATCGACTTCGAGAACCGTCAGGTCGCCACGTGCAAGTCCACGTCCTCGATGTTCAGGGGCTACTCCGTGTTCATGAAGGGCAAGGACCCTCGCGACGCGCACTTCATCACGAGCCGCATCTGCGGCATCTGCGGCGACAACCATGCTGTCTGCTCCTGCTATGCGCAGCAGATGGCCTACGGGGTGAAGCCGCCGCCGCTGGGGGAGTGGATCGTCAACCTCGGTGAGGCCGCGGAGTACATCTTCGACCACATCATCTTCCAGGACAACCTGGTGTTCGTGGACTTCTGCGAGCAGATGGTGCGCGACACCAACCCCAAGGTATGGGAGAAGGCCGAGAAGACCGCCGCTCCCGGGGCGAACATCCACGGCTACCGCACCATCGGGGACATCATGGAGTCCTATAACCCCTTCACGGGCGCCACATACAAGGAAGCGCTGCACATGAGCCGCGTGGGACGCGAGATGATCTGCCTGATGGAGGGTCGCCATGTGCACCCTTCCACCATCTATCCGGGCGGCGTGGGCACCGTCGCGACACCCACGCTGTTCACCGACTACATGTCGCGGTTGCTGCGCTGCTTTGACTTCATCAAGTCGGCCGTCGCCATGAACGACGACGTGTTCAATTTCTTCTACGAGGCCCTGCCGGGCTATGAGGAGGTTGGGCGGAGGCGCATCCTGCTCGGTTGCTGGGGCGCGTGGAACAACCCCGACTATGTCGATTACGACTACCGCCATATGGAGAACTGGGGCAACGAGATGTTCGTCACTCCGGGTGTCGTGGTCGACGGTGAGCTCATCACGACGAACCTCGTCGACATCAATCTCGGCATTCGGATACTGCTCGGCTCCTCCTATTACCAGGACTGGACGGGCGAGGAGACGTTCGTCTCCCACGACCCGCTCGGCAATCCGGTCGACAAGCGCCACCCGTGGAACCAGACGACGATTCCCAAGCCCCAGAAACGCGACCTCGAAGGTGGCAACTACTCGTGGGTGATGAGCCCGCGCTGGTTTGACAAGCGCACGGGCGATCATCTCGCGCTCGACACTGGCGGAGGCGCCTTGGCGCGGCTGTGGGTGACTGCGCTAGCCGGCAAGGTGGACACGCCCTACGTGAAGGCAACGGGCAGCAGCGTGTTGATCAATCTGCCAAAGACCCCCAACACGTCTGAGCAAACGCTCGAGTGGAAGATCCCCAAGTGGTCCAACGCGATCGAGCGCGACCGGGCGCGAATCTATTTCGTCGCCTATTCGGCCGCGATGGCAATGCACTTCCTCGACAAGGCCATGACCGAGCTGCGCTCAGGGCGCACGAAGGTGTTCGAGGACTTCGAGGTCCCCGAGGAGGCGATCGGCTGCGGCTTCCACGAGGCGGTGCGCGGCGTTCTCTCACACCACCTCGTGATCCGCGAGGGCAAGATCGCCAACTACCACCCGTATCCGCCCACGCCGTGGAACGGCTCGCCGACCGACGCGTATGGTACGCCCGGACCGTACGAGGACGCGGTCGCGGGCCAGCCGATCTTCGAGGAGAGCTCTCAGGAGAACTTCCGCGGCATCGACATCATGCGAGCCGTCCGCTCGTTTGACCCGTGCCTGCCGTGCGGAGTGCACATGTACATGGGCAAAGGTAGGACGATTCGCCAAGTGCACTCCCCGATGTTTGGCGAGCAGCACGGTTAGGCGGAGTCGGCCATGCAAGACACAGCACGGATAGGGGAAGGCCGCACGCGAGACAACGCACGCGAACAGGTCGCGAAGGTGGAGGGCCTCTTGGAGCAGTTGGAGGCACTTGTCGACCCCACAGCGCGCGAGACCGCCATAGAGGTGGTCCAGGCACTGCTCGACCTCTACGGCGAGGGCCTTGATCGCATCGTCGAGGTGCTTGCCGAGCACGACGACGGCACACTGGCCGAGGCGCTCGGCGAGGACGAGCTGGTCGCCCACCTGCTGTTGCTGCACGGCCTGCACCCGGTGCCTGTCGAGCAGCGGGTGCAGGGGGCTCTGGAGAGCGTGCTTCCGTACCTCCAGTCCCACGGTGGAAGCGTGGAGTTGCTTAGCGTCAAGGACGCGGTGGTGCAACTGCGTCTGGAGGGAAGTTGCTCGGGGTGCCCGTCCTCCTCGATGACTCTCAAGCTCGCCATTGAGGACGCGATCCTCAAGGCGGCCCCCGACGTGGAGGAGGTGAGAGCCGAGGGCGCTGTTTCACCCACGCCGCCCTCCGGCCTGTTGCAGCTGGAGGTGGTCAAGCCCACGGTCGCTCCCTCGGTTTCCCCCGGGGCGTGGGCGATGGCGGGTGGCATGCCTCAGCTCGGGGCTGGGGGAGTGCTTCTCAAGCAGGTGTCTGGTGAGCCGGTGCTGTTTCTGCGCCCGAGCGAGCGTGTCTACGCCTATCGTCCGGGCTGTCCGCGGTGCGAGGACTCGCTCGAGCAGGCGACTTTGCGAGCCAACGAGCTCACCTGTCCGAGCTGCGGCAACCGTTTTGACGTTTTGCGTGCGGGCCGCTGCCTGGACGCTCCACAACTGCATCTCGAGCCGGTGCCGCTGCTGGTCGACGACGCCGGTCTGGTCAAGGTGGCGCTCGGTGTCGCGGCCTGAGGCCCCCTCTGCGCCCATCGGCCGCCTCGCGGGCTCGCGATTGGCGCGGCTTGCCCAACGCACGGCCGGCGCGGGCGCGCAGCAGCCCGAGGAGCACTGTGAGCTTTGCAGCGCACCGATTCCCAGCGCCCACCGCCACCTGCTCGAGCTCTCCTCGCGTGAGCTCGTATGCACATGCCGGCCCTGCTCGCTGCTGTTCGACCGTGGCGGCTCTGGCAATGGACGCTACAAGCTCATACCCGAGCGCCGTCTGCGCTTGGAGGGCTTCGCGATGAACGACGAGGCATGGGAGGAGCTGCGCGTCCCCGTTGAGATGGCCTTCTTCTTTCACTCGAGCGCCGCTGAGCGCGTGCTCGCCTATTACCCCGGGCCGATGGGACCCACCGAGTCACAGCTCGAGTTGAGCTCGTGGCGGGAGCTCGAGCAGGCAAATCCGATTCTCGCAGAGCTCGAGCCCGACGTGGAGGCGCTGCTCGTGAACCGCGCCCGCGCGGCGCGTGGACAGTGGCTCGTGCCACTGGACGAGTGCTACGGGTTGGTGGGACTCATCCGCACGTGGTGGAGAGGCCTGACTGGTGGCAGCGAGGTGTGGCGCGAGATCGATGGCTTCTTTGAACAGCTCGATAGTCGCGCACGCAGCGTGACAGGAGGTGGGAAGCAATGAGCAAGGTGAACACAGGTGCGGCGCACACGGGGATCGACAAGCCCACGCACGTCCCGGGCATAGCACGGGGGAACGCCGTGGGCAAATACGCCGAGATGCAGGGTCACAACGCCGATGGCACTTCCACGGCGGCGCGGTCGACGGGCGTTACCGCGACCGAACCGATCGACCCGAGCATGCCCAACATCTCTCCTGCGTAGGCCTGGATATGGCGACCGTCTCACAACCCATCGGAGCGCCGGCCGAAGCGGCGCCAGAGCTGTCCTTCGCGGTCGAGGATGCCTGCGCCGAGCGCTATTCGGCCGCGCCCGCGCTGAACTTCTGCCTACGTATCGAGCGCACCGGTGGCGGACCGGTGCGCTCGATACTGCTCGACACCCAGATCCAGATCGCCGCGCGACGGCGACCCTATGAACAGGCCGAGCAGGCGCGGCTGGTCGAGCTGTTCGGCACACCGGAGCGCTGGAGCACGACCCTGCGCACTCTGCTGTGGATGCGCACGACGCTTGTGGTACCGCCTTTCACCGACTCCACCGAGGTCACTCTCCCGGTCGCCTGCTCTTATGACTTGGAGGCAAGCTCCGCCAGTTACCTGTCTGGATTGCAGGACGGTGAGGTGCCGCTCGAGTTCCTCTTCTCGGGCTCGCTGTTCTACTCCGGTCCAGGGGGAATGCTCCAGACCGCGCGCATCTCGTGGGATCGCGAGGCCGAGTATCGCTTGCCGGTGAGCGTATGGCGCGAGGCGATGGATCGTCATTTCCCGGGTGCCGCTTGGGTGCGACTCGGTCGCCCAGCGTTCGACGGCCTGCGCGCCTACAAGGCCGAGCACGGGTTGAGGACGCTGGAGGATGTCGTGGAGCGTCTCCTGGGGGAGGGGTAGATGGGAGCCGACATCGTCCGCAGGATCGCCGACGCGGTGCTGTATGAGGGGTATCTGCTGTGGCCCTACCGCAAGTCGGCCTTGAAGAATCAGCAGCGCTTCACTTTCGGCGGCGTTTATCCGCCGGCCTGGGAGGACAGCTCGTTGATGCAGGCACAGGTGCTGTTGCGGGACGACGAGGACGCCGAGGTCGAGGTTCGAGTGCGCTTTCTGCAGATGGTCGAGCGTCAGGTGCTGAAGGACGGGCCGTCTTCCGTCACATCCCAGCCGGTCGAGGAGCTAGAAGTCGACGGCCGACGTTGGGTCTCCTGGGATGAGGCCGTGGAGCGGGAGATCGCGCCCGGCCCGATCCAGATCGAAGAGGGAGACAGGCTCGAGCGGATACCAGGCGGTGCGATCCGCCGTTCCTGGCGCGCGTTGGAAGGTGAGGTTTCGTTCGCGTGCGAACTCGTGCGCCGCGGTCTATGGCGTATTACCGTGCGCGTCACGAACACGACCCCGTGGGTCGCGGCTCTCCGTGAGGATGCTCCGTGGCGCCCTGTTGGCGAGCGGGACGTCCCTCCCCAGAGCAATACCCGCAAGGACGCTCTGTGCCAGACGTTCTGCTCCACCCACGCGGTCCTACGCGTGCGCAGGGGTGAGTGGGTCTCGCTGACAGACCCGCCCGACGAGTTGCGCGCTGACGCCGAGGCCTGCGAGAACATCGGCGTCTGGCCGGTGCTCGTCGGCGAGGAGGGGGATATGAGCACCATGCTGGCTTCGCCGATCATCCTCTCCGACCACCCGGAGATCGCGCCCGAGAGCCCCGGCGATCTGTTCGACTCCGGGGAGATCGACCAGATGCTCGTATTGAACATCCTCGCGATGACCGACGAGGAGCGCCGTGACATGCGCGACTCCGATCCCCGGGCCCGCGAGATCCTGGAGCGCACCGAGGCGCTCAGCGACGAGCAGATCATGCGCTTGAATGGCGTCGTACGCGAGTTCGGGCTGGTGCGTGGCCGATGATCCACGACCGACCGCCGTGGGAGGAGCTCGAACGTCGCGGCCCCGACTTTGTCGAGGTTGACGGCGTGTCCGTGCGAGCCGGCAGCATGGTGCGGCTGACCCCGCGTCAGGGTGGCGGCGACATCTTCGAGGTTGCGCTGGCAGGGCGCACCGCGATCGTGCACGAGGTGCTGGAGGACTACGAGGGCCGCATCCAGCTAGCGGTCACGGTGGCCGACGATCCAGGGCAGGACCTCGGCGCCTTGCGCCGCCCCGGGCATCGCTTCTTCTTCGACCCGCAGGAGGTCGAGCCGCTCGATCCCGCCATGGGGAAGGGCCAGCCGCCATCCCAACGCGTGCTCGTGGCGGGAATCGGCAACGTCTTCCTGGGCGATGACGGCTGGGGCGTGGCGCTCGCCGGACGCTTGGCGGCGCGCTCACTGCCGCGCGGTGTCGATGTCGTTGACTTTGGCATCCGAGGGATGGACCTCGCTTATGCGATGCAGGAGGACTACGAGGCGGTCGTCTTCCTCGACGCCACCCCCCGCGGCCAGCGGCCCGGGACCCTGTACGTGATCGAGCCGGATCTCGATGACATCGAGATGACGATCGATGCTCACGGGATGGACCCTGTAAAGGTGCTGGCACTTGCGCGCACCCTTGGCGCGGAGTCGCTGCCGCGCACGTTGGTCGTGGGTTGCGAGCCGCAGACCCGCATGAGCGCCGAGGACGATCAAATCGTCGCCGAGCTGACCGAGCCGGTGCGGGCCTCGCTCGACGAGGCGGTCGGGCTCGTCGAGGACCTCTTGACAGATCTGACAAGACCACAGGAAAGGAAGGGATCGCCGTCATGAGCGACATCACTATCAGTCGACCAGCCCAGACAGTGCTGCTGCTGAGCATCTTGGGTGCGATCGGAGCCATCGCGGCCAAGCAGCTGCCTGAGATCCAGCGGTACCTGAAGATCAGGTCGATGTAGCCATGCACAAGGTCAGGGTCAGAGTCGTCGAGGACGCGCTCGACGCAAACAACACGATCGCGCGGGCCAATCGCGAAGATTTCGATCGGGCCAGCGTGACTGTCGTCAACCTGATGAGCGCCCCCGGCGCCGGCAAGACCGCGCTATTGGAGCGCGTGCTCGCCGACACAGGCGACATTCGCGTGGCGGTGCTCGAGGGTGACGTCGAGGGCTCGCTCGACGCGCAGCGGCTCGCCTCCTTGCATGTACCAGTCGTGCAGCTCAACACATCTAGCGGCTTTGGGGGGGAGTGTCACCTCGACGCGAACATGGTCCGCTCGTCGTTGCCCTCACTGCCGCTACAGGACATCGACCTGCTGATCATCGAGAACGTCGGCAACCTCGTCTGCCCGGCCGAGTTCCGCGTAGGGGAGGACGTGCGGGCGATGGTCTGCTCGGTCGCGGAGGGTGAGGACAAGCCGCTCAAGTACCCGCTCATGTTCCGCGCCTGCGAGCTTGCTGTGGTCAACAAGATCGACCTGCTCCCGCACGTCGACGTCGAGCTCGACGCGCTGCTCTACAACCTCCAAGTCGTGCATCCCGGGATGGAGCACCTGCTGACGAGCGCGCGCACGGGAGAGGGGGTGGACGCGCTCCGCGACTGGCTGGTGAGCCGCGTTCGCCGCGGCCCCGAAGCTGCCGCTCCGGTGGCCGGCGCGCGCGCGGTGGCGTGATGGCGACGCTCGCTCTCACCGCGGCCGACCGCCGCCGGGCAGCCGGCGACGCTTTCTTCGGGAGCGAGGCCGAGCGCATCGCGCGACTGTGCCACCGCATGGCCGAGCGCTTCGCGCGCGGCGGGCGGCTGATCGCTTTCGGCGACGGGCCAGTCGCTCGCTCGGACGCGCGTCATGTTGCGGTGGAGTTCGTCCATCCGGTGATCGTGGGCAAGCGCGCGCTGCCCGCGCTGGCGTTCACCGCCGAGGGTGGGCCAGTGGGTGCCCAGGTTGCGCTGTTGGTTGAGCCCGAAGACATCGCGATGGCCTTCGGTGAGCATCCTGAGACGGCGGCGGCGCTTGGCATCGCACGCGAGCGCGGTTGCCTCACGGTTGCCGCCGGCCACGTGGGCGCGGAGTGGGAGCTGGTGCCTGCGGAGGACGATCCGTTCATAGCACAGGAGCTCGTGGAGACGCTTTATCACGTGCTGTGGGAGCTGGTGCACGTGTTCTTCGAGCACCAGGGGCTGCTCGACGGTCGTGCTGGGCGCACGCTGCACGACAGCGGGGCTTCGAGCTTTCTCTATCCGTTCCTCGGCCAGCAGGAGGACGACCTGGAGCCGGTGGTCGCTGACGTACGCGCCTCCGTGCTGCTCAAGGCCGCCGAGGTGGCCGACCTGCGCGAGCAGACGCTGGGTGAGGGCGAGGATGAGCTGCGCGAGGCCGCGCGGGCGCTGCGGACACGGCTCGACGGCGGCGGCCGCGTGCTCGCGCTGGGCAACGGCGGCTCAGCCACCGACGCGATGGACGCCGTCGCCGACCTGCGCTCTCCGCCTGCCGGATGGCCCCCGCGGGCGGCGATCGACCTGACCGAGGACCCCGGCATCCTCACCGCGATTGCCAACGATGTGGGGGAGGAGTCGATCTTCTCCCGGCAGGTCATCGCCCACGGGCGCGTCGAGGACACGCTGCTCGGGTTCTCCACCAGTGGCGGCTCGCGCAACGTGCTGATGGCCCTCAGCGAGGCGCGCCGACGCGGACTGCTCACCATCGCGCTGGTCGGCTACGACGGCGGGCGCGTTGCGGCCGAGGGGCTGGCCGATCATGTGATCGTCACCCGCTCAGAGCACATCCCGCGCATCCAGGAGGCGCAGGCGAGCGCGTGGCACGTGCTGCGCGAGCTGATCGAGCTCGGGGAGTAATTCGATGGCGGTCGCCGTCACGATGTGCAGGGTGCGGGTTCGCGTCAGCGGGACCGTGCAGGGTGTGGGCTTTCGCCCGTTCGTGTTTCGCCTCGCCGAGGAGCTCGCGCTCGCCGGCCGGGTGCGCAACGACGAGCGCGGCGTCGAGATCGAGATCGAGGGTGAGCGCAGGGCGGTCGCGGACTTCCTGGAGCGTCTGTCCGCGGACGCGCCGCCACTCGCGCAGGTAGAGAGCGTGACCGCCGAGCCGCTGCCGGTGCTCGGCGAGAATGCCTTCCTGATCGCACCGAGCGTGCATGAGCACGACGCGGACACCCCGGTGGCCGCCGACGCGGCGACGTGCACCGAGTGCCTCGCTGAGCTATCGGACCCCGACGATCGCCGCTTTCGCTATCCGTTCATCAACTGCACGAACTGCGGGCCGCGCTTCACCATCGTGCGTGGGGTTCCATACGATCGATCGTTGACCACGATGGCGGACTTCGTCATGTGCTCCGCGTGCCGCGCCGAGTATGAGGACCCGCGCGACCGGCGCTTCCACGCCCAGCCCAACGCGTGTCCGGCGTGTGGCCCGCGAGCGTGGCTCGTCGTGGCCGGGAGTGGGATCGGCATCGCGGTCAGGAGTGGGATTGGCGTCCCACGCGGCAGTGGGATGGACCTTGTCGGTGCGGAGCTGGCCCCGAGCTCGGACGTCGTCAGAGCCGCCGCCCGGCTGATCGCCGACGGCGCGATCATCGCAATCAAGGGGCTCGGTGGCTTTCACCTTGCCTGTCGCGCGGATGACGCGGCGACGGTAGCGAAGCTGCGCGCGCGCAAGCGACGCGAGGACCGGCCATTCGCTCTGATGGTGGCCGACGTCGATGCGGGGAGGGAGCTCGCCGTCGTCGGGGATGAGGAGGTGGAGCTTCTGAGTTCGCCCGCACGGCCGATCGTCCTCGTGCCCCGTCGAGCAGACGCGCGGGTGGCGCCGGGAGTCGCTCCTGGGTCATCTGAGCTTGGTCTGATGCTGCCTTACACGCCGCTCCACCACCTGCTGATGGTCGATGCGGGCGAACTGGGGGTGGAGGCGCTCGTGATGACAAGCGCCAACGTCTCTGACGAGCCGATCGCCTATGAGGACGCCGATGCTCTAACCCGACTTGCCCCGATTGTCGATGCGTTCTTGCTGCACGATCGCCCGATCCACATGCGCACCGACGACTCGGTGGTCCGCGCCGTACGGGTCGGCGAGCGTCGCCGGACGCTGGTCCTGCGGCGCTCACGCGGCTACGTGCCGGCCAGCTTGCGCCTGCCGGTGGCAGCTCAGCCGCTGCTGTCATGCGGCGCCGAGCTGAAGAGCACGTTCTGCGTGGCGCGTGGCGAGCGGGCGTGGGTGAGCCATCACATCGGGGACCTGAAGAACTACGAGACGCTGCGCTCCTTCGGCGAGGGCGTCGCTCATTTCGAAAGGCTGTTCGCTGTGACCCCGGAGGTGATCGCGTACGACTTGCACCCTGACTACCTCTCGACCGGCCATGCGCTCGAGCGAGCGGCTGCTGGGGAGGCGAGCGACGAGCGATCAGAGCCCGAGGCGGGCTTGGCGCTGGTCGGCGTCCAGCACCACCACGCCCATCTGGCCGCCTGCCTGGCCGAGCACGGCGAACTCGGTCCCGCGGTGGGCGCGGTGTTCGACGGGAGTGGCTATGGCACGGATGGGACGGTGTGGGGCGGAGAGCTGCTGGTTGGCGACCTGCGTGACTTCGAGCGTGTGGGCCACCTGCGCGCCGTACGCCTGCCGGGCGCTGACAGGGCGGTGCGCGAACCGTGGCGGGTGGCATGCGCGTGGCTGGAGCAGGCATGTGGCGACGCCGATGAGATCCCGCCGCTGCCAAGCACGCTGGCAGACAGCGTGGCGCCGGATCGCTGGGAGACGATCGCGCGGCTGGCGCTCAGCGAGCTGGCTCCGATCGCCACGAGCGCGGGGCGCCTGTTCGACGCGGTCGCCGCGCTGTGCGGTGTGCGCGCGACGGTCACCTATGAGGGCCAGGCCGCGATCGAGCTGGAGGGCGCGGTCGACCACGCCGAGCGCGGGGAATACGCGATTGCCCTGGAGAGCCGCGGCGGTGCGCTCGAGCTCGATCCGCGTGCAGCGGTGTCCGCGATCGTCCACGAGCGAACGGTGGGCGTGCCGATCGGGGCGGTGGCGGCTCGCTTCCATACTGGCCTCGCCCGTGGGACAGCGCGCGCATGTGAGCAGATAGCTGGTGATCGAGGCCTCAGTACCGTGGTCCTGTCGGGCGGCGTCTTTCAAAACAGAGTTCTGCTCGAGCGGACGATCGCCGAGCTAGAGCAAGCCGGCCTGCGTGTCCTCATCCCCGAACGACTGCCGCCGGGAGACGGCGGGATCAGCTATGGCCAGGCGGCGGTGGCAGCGGCGCGGCTGTCCTGACCTGTGCGCCCCAGCGCTCCTCGATGTGGCCGAAGCGCCAGATCGACAGTGCGATCACCCAAGTCGCGATGAACATGCCGACGATGATGAACCCCAACTCGTTGATGTCGATGTTCTCGAACCAGCTCCAGAATGAGCCTTGAGCATCGAGGTGCTGTGCGACGATGCCGCCCAGCTCGATCGTGCCGATCACGAGCGCGACCAGCACCGAGAGCCCGGTGATCGTGATGTTGTAGAAGACCTTGCGCACCGGCTTTGAGAACGCCCACCCGTAGGCGAAGTTCATGAACGAGCCGTCGATCGTGTCCAGCAGCGACATCCCGGCGGCGAACAGCACCGGCAGGCACAGGATCGCGTAGAAAGGCAGGCCGGCGCCCGCGGCGCCGGCCGCGAGGAACAGCAGTGCCACCTCGCTGGCGGTGTCGAAGCCGAGGCCGAAGAGCACGCCGATCGGGTACATCTGCCACGGTTTGTCGATCGTCTTGGTGAAGCGTCCGAAGAAGCGGTTCATCAGGCCGCGCGTGTTGAGCTGGTGCTCGAGCTGCGCCTCGTCGTAGCTGCCATTGCGCATCTCGCGAAACACCTTGACGATGCCCCACAGGATCACCACGTTCAGCGCGGCTATGACGTATAGGAAGGCGCCTGAGACGCCGGTGCCGATCCAGTTGGTGACGTTGTGCAGCTGGGAATTGCCGTGCTCCACCTGTCCGCCCAGCGCCTTGATACCGATCGCGAACAGGAACGCGAGCATGAACACGATCGTCGAGTGCCCCAATGAGAAGAAGAAGCCGACGCTCATCGGCCGCTTGCCTTCGCTCATCAGCTTGCGCGTGGTGTTATCGATCGCCGAGATGTGGTCGGCGTCGAAGGCGTGACGCAATCCGAGTGTGTAGGCGGTGATGCCCGTCCCTACCGCGAACGCTCCCGAGGCGCCAAGGTAGTAATGATGCGGCGCGACGACTGCGATCAAGAGGAAGAAGCCGACGACGTGCAACCCAACGACCACCCCAGCCATCATCGCAATGGTGCGCCATTGCGATGAGGTCAGGCTACCCATTGGAGCGAGATTACCCGGCCTTATTGCGAACTATTCCCCGTCCGCGCAGGGGCCGCCAGGGTCCCGTCGAGATCGCTGAACCGCGCCGGGCGAGCAGAGGGAGAAAGGCCGGGCGAGTAGGGGAGAAAGGCCATATATCGAGGGCCATGTCGATGAAGGCGTTCTTCGTTCGTCTTAGAGATGACAGTCCACGTACTCTAGGAAGGAGGAAGCGATGAAATACATGTTGCTGATACATCAAGGCACGACCCCGCTTCCGGGCTCGCAGGAGTGGGAGAGCCTGTCAGGGGATGAGCAGGGGGCGGTATATGGCGCCTACAAGGCGATCAACGAGACTCCCGGTGTCACCCCTGGCGTGCGGATGGGGTCCCCAGAGATGGCGACCACGGTACGGGTTCACGACGGCAAGACGCTGACCACCGACGGTCCGTTCGCCGAGACGAAGGAGGCGCTCGGCGGCTATTTCTTCTTCGAGGCCGAGGATCTCGATGCCGCGATCGATCTCGCCTCGCGAGTCCCGGCAGCGCGCATGGGCGGCGCGATCGAGGTGCGTCCGCTGGTGGAGCGCTGAGCGCCAGGGTGTTGGTGGAGGCATATCCGGCAGAGACTCGTTTGGTGATGTTGCGCTCGGCAGAGATGCGTCCGGCGGTGCCGCAGCCGGAGGTGCCGCGCTGATAGAGCGGGTATTTCGCGAGCAGTGGGGCCGCGTGCTTGCCGCATTGATCGGTTTCCTCGGTGACTTCGACCTCGCCGAGGAAGTCGCGCAGGAGGCGTTTGCGGCGGCGGCGGAGCGATGGCCGCGTGATGGCCTGCCAACCAACCCGGGCGGATGGCTCGTGGCGACGGCACGCAATCGCGCGATCGATCGCATCCGTCGCAACCGCACGCTTGTCGCCAAGTACGAGCTGCTCGACCTGTCACCGGCGGTGGAGGAGGAGATGGAGGAGACCGCCATTCCCGACGAGCGACTCGAGCTGATCTTCACCTGCTGCCACCCGGCGCTCGCTACCGAGGCGCAGGTAGCCTTGACGTTGCGCACGCTGGGTGGGCTGCGAACCGAGGAGATCGCGCGCGCGTTCCTTGTCCCTGAAGCAACGATGGCGCAGCGGCTCGTGCGCGGTAAGCGCAAGATCAAGGCTGCGGGTATCCCCTTCAGGATCCCGCCGCCCCCCCTACTGCCAGACCGGCTCACGGCGGTGCTTGCGGTTGTGTACCTGATCTTCAACGCGGGCTATGACGGTCGCAGGGAGCTGGCCACTGAGGCAATTCGTCTCGCGGGCGCGCTCGTCGAATTGATGCCGGATGAGCCAGAGGTGTGGGGTCTGCTGGCGCTGATGCTCTTGCACGACTCTCGCCACGCGGCTCGCTTGCGCGATGGAGAGATCGTGCTGTTGGCAGACCAGGACAGGGCGTTATGGGATCGCAAGCAGATCGAGGCGGGCCGGGCGGCGCTTGAGCGGGCACTCGCGTTGGGCGGGCGTGGTGTGGGCGGGGTCTATGTCCTTCAGGCCGCGATCGCTTCGTTGCACGCCGAGGACACATGCGATTGGGCGCAGATCGTAGCTCTGTATGGAGAGCTCTCCCGGCTGAGCGGCTCCGCCGTTGTCGAGCTGAACCGCGCCGTTGCGTTGGCGGAAGCCGATAGCTTGGAGGCAGGTCTCCGAGCCATCGACCGCTTGGAAGGCCTCGATAGCTACCACTATTTCCACGCGGCCCGCGCCGATCTTCTGCGTCGCCTCGACCGCCTAGCTGATGCGCGCGCCGCGTACGAGCGTGCCTTGGAGCTCGCGCACTCAGACCCCGAGCGACGATTTCTCGCGCGCCGCGCGGCAGAGCTGGCACCGTAGGGCCCGGCCGGCAGGCACATGTGTCTGCCGGGAGCATCAGGTTGATGGACGGGACCCGATCAAGTGAAATATTTGTCGAATCGTTGAATGTGGCGCGCTAACTACCTATGATGCCTGGCAATGCGGCTCGATCGTAAGCCCTCCTTGGCGAGCGCCATATTGGCCGTGGCTCTGGTCGCCCTGTTTACGATTGGCGCCTCAGCTGCCTCTCCCGTAAAGATCACCAATTGCGTTAAGGCGAGCAGTCGTCCCAAGACGCTCACACTCACGTGTGGAGACGGGAATACGGTTCTGAGCAAGCTGCACTGGTCGAGCTTTGGCGGGAAGAGCGCGGGTGCCAGTGGCACGCTTGAAATGAACACGTGCAGCCCCAACTGTGCGGAAGGCAAAGTGGTTCGCTATCCGGTGACTGTCAGTGCCGGCGACACGCGTACCTGCAAAGCCGGCCTACGCGTGTACAACAAGCTCAGCTTGCGATTCCCCGGCCGTGCGCCGTCCTCGGCCAGCGGCCTCAAGCGCTGGACGCTCGGCTGCCCCACCTAGAGTTGGATCTTCCGCGGGAGGGGGATGCCCTGTGAAGATGCGGGCTGCCGTGCTCGAGCAGTTTGGCCAGCCGCTGGTCGTGCAGGAGGTCGATCTCGCCGACCCGCGCCCGGGCGAGGTTCTGGTGCGCCTGGTGGCGTGTGGCGTCTGCCACACGGATATGTACACGGCGTCCGGGGTCGATCCGTCGGGGTATGCGCCCACGGTGCTCGGCCATGAGGGAGCGGGAGTTGTAGAGGCGGTCGGCGAGCGCGTGAGCTCGGTAGAACGTGGGGATCACGTGGTCACGCTCTTCTCGCCCCAATGCCGTGAGTGTGTCCATTGCCAAAGCCCCAAGACCAATCTTTGTCTTGCGATCCGCGATCAGCAGAACAGGGGCTACCTGCCGGATGGGACAGCGCGTCTCTCGCGCGCAGGTGAGCCGATCCGTCATTTCATGGGTACCTCCACCTTCGCCGAGTATGCCGTGGTTCCCGAGATCGCACTGGCGGTGGTGAGCCGCGAGGCGCCACTCGATCGGGCGTGCCTATTCGCCTGTGGTTTGACTACGGGCCTTGGCGCGGCTATGTACACCGCCGCCGTCGAGCCCGGTTCGACATGTGTCGTGTTTGGCGCCGGCATGGTCGGCCTTGGAGCGGTGGCCGGGTGCAGACTGCAGGGTGCGGAGCGGATCGTATGTGTAGACCTATCGCCTGAGCGTCTAGATCTAGCACGGGTCCAGGGAGCAACCGATTGCTGGCAGGCTGATGAGCACACTGTGGAGCGTGTACTCGAGGAGACGGGAGGCTTTGGCGCTGACTACACCTTCGAGGCAACCGGACTGGTCTCGGTGATGCGTCAGGCTGTTGAGGCGGCGCGGATGGGATGGGGACTATGCACCGTGGCCGGAGTCGCCGGCAGGGGCGAGACACTGGAGATCGTGCCTCGCCTGCTGATCACCGGGCGACGGGTATGCGGATCGTCCTTCGGTGGCGTCAAGGGCCGCGATCAGGTGCCCCAGCTGGTGGATCGCTATCTGTCGGGAGAGATCGATGTCGATCCCTTCATCTCTCACCGCATGAGCCTCGGCGAAGTCAACGGCGCCTTCGAGCTGATGGAGAGCCAGGACGGCATTCGCTCGGTCCTGGAATTCGATCGCTGAGCCACGGATCGGGTGGCAAGCTGGTCAGCTCGCGGTGGGTTGTACTGGCGGTTGGCTCTTGCCATAAGCGATCGCGCCCGCCGATCCGAGCAGACCGGCACCGAGCTGTGCCAGGGCCCACACGGCGCCCCATCGCTCACGCCCGCGAGCGCCATCCACCGACCAGTTTCCCGGGCCGACGTCGGTGAGCGCGAACACGATCGCCATGAGCACCAGGTTGTACTCGTAGCCGCCGTCGGCGAGCCAAGGCCCCTTGGGGCCGTGGACGGTCCTGATGGCGGTCGCCATCGTGGCGCTCAGCACGGTGGCACCGAGCGGGGTGGCGGCGCCCGCGGCGATGAGGACACCACCGCCGGCCTCGGCGACGCCGGCGGCAACCGCGTGCGTCTTTCCGGGCCGAAGGCCCAGCGACTCGAAGGCCTTACCGGTCTTCTCGAGGCCATGGCCGCCGAACGCTCCGGTGAGCTTTTGCATGCCATGCCCGACGAACAGGCCTCCGACGGTGAGGCGCAACAGTGTGAGGCCAAGTTTCATGAGCGACTCCCTAAAAGAGGTTGTGCACGCAACTATACGATGTTCAGATCGTTCCAGGTCCATGCCTACCCTCGTGCATACCAAGGTCTAACCTCAGTCCGGTCGGGCGGTCCTCTGCAACGACTGGTGAGGGCGGTGGGAGTGTGAGCTCCGCGTCCGTCTTACTGCGCCAAACCCTCCACCACCATGTGCAGCCCCGCATGCCGAACGCGACCGGGAGCGAGGCCGGCTTCGCGCATCAGGCCGTGCACCTCCTCCGGCGAACGCTCCCGCCCACCCTCGCACTCGACCAGCATCAGCAGGTCCGCCATCGAGCTGAACGGGCTCGGCCGGTCCGGCTCGAGGTGCTGGTCGATCACCACCACTCTCGATCCAATCTGCATCGTCGCTCGCACCCGGCGCAGGATGTCGCGGCAGGCTTCATCGCTCCAGTCATGCAGGATCCACTTGAGCACGTACACGTCGGCGCGTGCGTCGAGTTCGCCGAAGAGATCTCCGACTCGTCGCTCGACTCGATCGTCCAGGCCACGCGATCGCAAGAAGTCCTCGGCGTCGGCGAGCACTTCCGGAGCGTCGACCAAGATGCCTCGCGCCTGCTCACGGCGCTCGAGGATCGCCGCGAGCAGCGTCCCGATACCGCCAGCGACGTCGCAGATGACGCCCTCGCGCGGCCACGGATATGCGCGCGAGAGCGCCCCAAGATCGATCGCCGTGAGCTCACGCATCGCCTCACCAAAACGAGCGCCCTCCTGGGGGTGCTCGCCGAAGTACTCCCACACCGAATTGCCGTACGCGCGTCTATGGCCCGAAGGCTCAGCTCCCGCGCGCAACTGGTTCTCAAGCTCGCCGTGCGCGGTCGCGTTTGCTTGCCCCGCTTGATAAGCGACCCAGGAGGCGATCGAGCGCGGGTGATCGCGGCACAATGGCGCACCGAGTCGGGCGAGACGTGCTCTGCCATTGCGATCTAGATGAACCAGCCGCGAGGCGGCTGCGGCCCCGAGCACGCGCAGTGTCACCTCCTCTGAGAGGCTGAGCTCTCGAGCAACCTCGCATGGGTCGCGTGCGTCGCCGCCCAATGCATCCGCAAGCCCCGACGTCACGAGCACGCCGGCGAGCTTGGTGCGTTGCAGCCCAGCCGTGAAGTCCCACAGGGCTGCCTCGGCCGGCAGCATACGATCGGCCAGCCCCAATACGCCGCTGCGCAGCGCGAGCCCGGTGCGCGCCACGACATTCGGTACAGGAAAGGGCGGTAGTGCCATGAGAGCCAACCCTACGCGAGTAGCCGCGCGGAGGTTCCCGAAACAGACGTAACGGCTCTGGACCCAAAGTGACCCACGTCGCCAGAGGTAGGCGGCCAAGCGGAGCGCGCAAGTACACTGCTTCACGAGATGACACTGGTCCTGCTAACCGGAGCCACGCGCGGCATCGGTCGAGCCGCCGCTCTCGAGCTTGCCCGCCAAGGCGTCGAGCTTGCGCTCGTGGGTCGAGAGGTCGAGCGCGTCACGGCAGTGGCGCAGGAGGCGCGGGCGACCGGCGGCGGCGCGCCGGTACACGAGCATGTGGCCGACCTGACGCTGATGGCCGACGTTCGAGCTCTTGCGGAGGAGGCTCGCGCAAGCTACGAGCACATCGACGTCCTGGCCAATAATGCCGGCGCGCTGTTCGCCTCGCGACAGGAGACCTCCGAGGGCCTCGAGCGGACCTTCGCGCTGAACCATCTCGCCCCCTTTCTACTGACCAATCTGTTGCGCGATCGCCTGAGCGGAGGGCGCGTCGTGACCACCTCGTCCGACGCCCACAAATCCGGTCGCCTCGACCTCAACGATCTTCAGTCGGAGAAGTCCTACGCGGCCATGCGCGTCTATGGCACCTCGAAGCTGTGCAATATCCTCTTTACGCGCGAGCTCGCCAAGCGCGCTCCGGAGCTGCACGCCAACTGTTTTCACCCCGGCGTCGTTCGCACCGGTTTTGGCAAGAACGAGAACGGCATCTGGAAGGTTCTGACCACGCTCGCCGGTCCCTTCTTTCGCTCGCCTCAACGGGGTGCGCGCTCGCTCTTGTGGCTTTCGCTGTCCGAGGAAGCTGCCACTCTCAACGGCGAGTACGTTGAGGACGAGAAAGTGGTTGCGCCCAGTGCCCAGGCCCAGGACGAGGTACTCGCCGAGGGTCTGTGGGAACGTAGCGTTCAGCTTGTGGGCCTGCCGGCGGACATCCCAGCGTGACTGCTCCTCACGGAGATCGCTCTCAATTTGCAGATCGTCAAGGCTGCATGTGAAGCCGCGACGCGGCCTAGTTCGAAGGCGGCAGTGTGAAGCCGCGGCGCGGTTCAGCTTGAAGGCGGTAGCTTTACTAGACCGATGAAGAAGTCGTCGATCTGGTGCACGATCCGACTGAACTGCTCGAAGTCGACCGGCTTGGTGATGTAGGCATTGGCGTGCAGTTTGTAAGCGCGCACGATGTCCTCCTCGGCCTCTGAGGTGGTGAGCACCACTATCGGGATCGTCGCCAAAAGAGGGTCAGTCTTGATCTCCTCGAGCACTTCGATTCCGTTCTTGCGCGGCAGGTTGAGGTCCAGCAGAATCAGGTCGGGACGCGCCACACTCGCATAGGCTCCTTCGCCGCGCACGTACTGCATCGCCTCGACCCCGTCGCTCACGACGGACAGGACGTTGCCGACCTTGTGGTCCGCAAATGCCTCTTTCACCAGGAGCACGTCCCCGGGATCGTCCTCGACCAGCAGGACCGAGATAAGCTCGGCGTTCATGGTTCGTCCTCCTTGGCGATTGGCAGGGTGAAGCGGAACTGGGCGCCGGGAGCGTGGTCTTGATCGAGCCACATGCGCCCACCTTGATATTCGACGATCTTTCGGCACATTGCCAGTCCGATGCCGGTCCCGGGGTAGGCCTCCTTGGTGTGCAGCCGCTGGAAGATGACGAAGATGCGATCCGCGTACTCGGGGTCCACGCCGATTCCATTATCCGAGCAGCTGAAGTGCCATTGGTCCTCCTGGCGACTCGCTGCGATATTAACGACGGGTGGCTCGGCGCCCCGGAACTTGACGGCATTGCCGATCAAATTCTGAAAGAGCGACACGAGCAGCGTTCGCTCGCCGCGCACGATCGGGAGCTCCTCTGCCAGCACGGACGCATTGGCGTCCTCAAGCGCGCTCGAGAGCGATGTCTTGGCCTGGGCGAGGACCTCGTTGAGGTTTACCGGCTCCTGCTTTCGACCGCTGCGTCCCACGCGGGAGAAGGCGAGCAGGTCATTGATGAGGATCTGCATTCGTTTCGCACCATCCACTGCGAACTCGATGTACTGGTCGGCGCGCTCATCGAGTTGGCCCTCGTAGCGACGCTGGAGCGCTTGACAGAAGCTCGCGACCTTGCGCAGCGGCTCCTGCAGGTCGTGCGAGGCCACATACGCGAACTGCTCGAGTTCCGTGTTCGATCGCGTCAGCTCGAGCGCCTGTGCCTCCAGTTGCCGGTGAGCCGCTTCGATGGTTGTGAGCTCGCGCACGATGCGCTGGCGCATTTCGTCGATCTCGCCACCCAGCTCCACGATCTCGCGCGGGCCCGACAGGATCGCAACTGACTTGCCGAAGTCCCCTGCCGCGACCTGCTTTGCCTCTTGGCCCAGCTCCGCGAGCGGCCGAGTGATTATCCGGCGCAGCAGATACCCGGCTCCGGCGACGCTGCCCAGGATCAGAGCCGCCGCTACCAGCAGCACGATCTGCAGGAAGCTCGCATCGTCGTTCAGTTGCTGTCGTGCAAGCATCAGTCTGCTGGTCAGGTCTGCTTGCAGCCGATCAAGTGGGACCCGCAGCGCGTCGAACAGAGCCTTTCCCTTGACGTTCTCAGCAACCGTCTGCGCGTAGTTTGCGTGGACTTTGCGCAACGCCGGCAGCGCGAATCTGAGCCGCCAAGCGGTGGCTCGCGAGCGCACCGCCTGGATGCCGACGGTCAGCGTCACACCCGAGATCTCGCCCGGCTTGCCGAGCTTGCTGTAAGCGTTCTCCTCGGCGGCGCGGCCTTTGTTATAGGGCTGTAGGAATTCGGGCTCGGCAGTGATGATGTACCCGCGCACGCCGGTCTCCTCGTTGACCAAGGCGGCTTCGAGGTTGAGCGCATCGTGCAGGGCCGGCTCGACTTGTTCGAGCACGATACGTCGTTGATCGCTGAGTCTGTGGTTGGCGATCAGGGCGAGTCCGATCCCTGTTACAGCGAACAGGAGCAGGACGCCGATCGTGAGGGCCAGCCATTGACCGACACGCAGGCGGGGAAGTGCGCGAGGCGACGAGGTGGATGGAGCGTCACTCGCTCCGGGCGGTGTGGTGGTGCTCACTCTTCTGCCGGGCCCTGCGCGCGTGAGCCGACGAGCAGCATTGCCACATCGTCGGTGAGTCCTCCTCCATTGAGGTCTTCGGCTCGCGCAATGAGATTGGCGAGCAGTTCATCCGGTTGCTCCCGCCAGTCGGGGTGGGCGCCGATGTACTCAGCGATCAGGGCTTGCAGCCTGTCTGTCCCGAGTCGCTCCGATCCCTCCCCGATGCGCCCCTCGGTGATGCCGTCGGTGTGCAGCAGAATCACCCAGCCGACGGGCAGATCCAGGTGCGCGAGTGGCCAGTGCCCGTCCCCGAGTCCGATGGGGGGCCCGGCGGGAACGTGCGCAAAGCTCGAAACTGAGGTGCCGTCAATCAGGATTGGTGGCGGGTGCCCGGCGAGGATCATGCCTGCGCCGGCGTTCCCGAGCTCGATCTCGAGTGTGCACATGGTGGTGTACAGAAGGGGAATCTCGCGTTCGTGTTCGAGAACGCGCTCCAGAGCGCGCATGGCCGCCTTGCGGTCCACCCCGGAGATCGCAAGCGCTCGCCAGGCCGCGCGCAGGCAGACGCCGATGGCGGCCTCGTCAGGCCCGTGCCCGCACACGTCGCCTACCACGACGCGCACGCGACCGTCGGGTGTCTCGGCGACATCAAAGAAATCGCCGCCGAGCAGCGCCCGGTCGCGCCCCGAGCGGTAGCGCGTGGCGATCCACACTGAGCCGTCGCTGATGAGCGGTCTCGGTGCAAGGCCGCGTTCCAGTCGGGCGACCTCGCGGGACTGCATCTCCGCCAGGCGAAGCTGCTGTTGGGCATCCTCGGCCTGACGTCGGCCGATCGCGTAGCGGATCGCTCGGGCTATCTGGTCGCCATCCACGTTGCCCTTGACCAGGTAGTCCTGCGCACCGGCATCGACTGCGCCCGCGCCCGCCGCCTCGTCATCGAGTCCGGTCAGCACGATGAGTGGAATCTCTGGCGCCAATGCCCGAACCCGTACAACGGTGTCAAGCCCTTCCGCGTCGGGCAGCTTCAGATCCAGTAGCACACAGTCGATGCTCGAGTCCAGCTTGGCGAGGGCTTCGCTAAATGTGCGGGCTCGCGTGATCCGCGCAGCCGGAAGCGCCTCCTCGAGCAGGTCCTTGACGAGCAGCGCATCGCCGTCGTCGTCCTCCACGAGCAGCATGTGGATCCCATCGTCTGCCACGTCATCGGATGGACCGCCTGACATAGGCAGCGCGGCGATCCCCTTCTCGTATGTGTGAGCGTGCGACGCCATGGCGGCGAGCAGATCGTACCCGCCTTCAGGCGGGCCAGGGAAAGCGTGCTCCGCGGCTGTGCGTGACCCGGGTCACGTTGTTGGGACTCGCGGATGACTGACCGGTCAGAGCAAGCGCTGGTATGTCCCGAACGCACGGGTCGCGAACACGCCGCAGAGCAGAACCCGAGTCAAAGCTGAGCTCGGCGCGGATCGCCTCTCGGCTCGGTCGGAGGCGAGTAACGTGGTTGTGTGGTTTCGCGCTGGATCTTTGTTCGGCTCACCGTCGCGGCATTGGTGGTCTTGGTCTTCCTCGCGCTTGGCACGGCGCTTGCTTCCACCATCGGGAGCTCAACGGGGAAGTCCGCGAGCGGCTCCACCCGAGCCGCCAACCAGCGCGCCGCGAGTCGCGATGCTGAGCAGCTGCTGGGCCTGCTCGTGCTGCCGCTAGGCGCGCGCAGCTCGCCGCATACGCCGGCGGGAGGAGGCTCCACGCTGGCTCGCCCAAGCCTGAGCGTCGCCACACCAGACGTCGTCGACAGGCACGCCTGGTGGATCGTGCCCGGCCAGCCCCGGGCACTGCTCGGCTTTCTGGCGGCGCATCCTCCCGCGGGCTCGCGCAACAGCGCATCTGGCAGTGGCGGTGTGCGCGGTGTCACGACCTCGTGGTCTGTGCAGTTCCAGTGGCCGCCGATCGCCGGAGTCCTGCAGGAACGCTTTCTCGTCCTCACGCTTGTTCGTCTGCCCGGAGGCTCGACGGGGGTGCGCGCCGACGCCCAGGACGTGTGGGTCATCCCGAGGTCTGCAAGCGAGCGGATCCCAGGCTCGGCACGCGTGCTCGAAGTCATGGTCGCTCGCTCCCACAAGGTGCCGTCGCTGTCGGTGATCGTCAGCGACGTGACGAAGGTGTCCGAGATCGCCGCGATGATCGATCGGCTACCCATCGTGCAGCCGGGAGCTCTCTCCTGTCCAGCCTTTCCAGTCAACGGGCCCTTCGTCAACTTCACGTTTCGCTCCACGCGCCACGGCCCGACGCTTGCACAGGCGAGCGAGGCGGCCTGGGCGAGCGAACCGTCAAGTGCCTGTGAACCGATGCGGCTGACTATTGCCGGACGCCCGCGGACGGCTCTGCTCGATGGCCCTTCGGTGGTTCGGAAGGCTCAAGCCCTGCTGGGCGTCACTCTCCATCGTCCGCTGTGAGGGTGTTCTCGGCGCAAATGGCCGACTACCGCCAATGACCCATCCAGCGGTCTCGTCGGGTAGGTGCCATTCAATGATGGGTACTCCCTCCACACCATGAGCTCGACAGCGAGGAAGAGATCGGCACAGCTTGCCGAGTATCGGCGCAAGCGCAGCTTTGAGAGAACTCCGGAGCCCGAACCAGAGCAGGAGCCGGATGCCGGCGGTGGAGAGGCACGCTTCGTGGTGCACGAGCACCATGCGACGCGGCTTCACTGGGACTTGCGACTCGAGCACGAGGGAGCGCTCGCCTCCTGGGCGGTGCCCAACGGGATCCCCGAGGATCCCAAGCAAAATCGTAAGGCGATCCACGTCGAGGACCACCCGCTGAGCTACATCGACTTCGAAGGCACCATCCCGGCGGGTAGCTACGGAGCTGGCGAGGTGAGCGTTTGGGATAAGGGAACGTACACATGTGAGAAGTGGGAAGTTGGCGAGGTCATCGTTGTCTTCCAGGGCGAGCGGCTGCGTGGGCGCTACGCCCTGTTTCGCGCGGGTCGCACCGAGAAGGATTGGATGATCCATCGAATGGATCCCCCGATCGATCGAACGGCGCAGGAGATGCCCGAGTTCGTGGAGCCGATGCTGGCGAGGCCCTCGACACTCCCGGCCGTGGAGTCCGATTGGGCATTCGAGGTCAAGTGGGATGGTGTTCGCGCGATCACGCACACTCAGCCCGGGCGCCTCCATCTCTTGAGTCGCAACGCGAACGACGTGACGGCTGCCTATCCGGAGCTGCGTGCGCTAAATCGAGCGCTTGGCTCGCGCGAGGCGATCCTCGACGGTGAGATTGTGGCCTTCGATGAGGCGGGTCGTCCGAGCTTCGCGGCGCTGCAGCCACGAATGCATCAGCGGGGCGAGGCTGCGGTGCGTTGTCTTGCCAAGGCCACGCCGGTCACGTACATCCTGTTCGATCTGCTATGGCTCGACGGCCACAGCCTCATGGGTCTGCCCTACGCCGAGCGCCACGCACGGCTTGATGCGTTGAAGCTGGATGGGGAGCACTGGCGCACTCCCGCCTTTCAGGCTGGGGAGGGCGCCGCGATGTTGGCGGCCACGCGCGAGCAGGGCCTCGAGGGGGTGGTGGCCAAGCGTCTGGACTCGCGCTACCTGCCGGGTCGTCGCGACGGCGGCTGGCTGAAGATCAAGCATTCACAGCGTCAGGAGCTGGTGATCGGTGGTTGGACGCAGGGAAGGGGCTCTCGCTCGGCGACGATCGGGGCGCTTCATCTGGGCGTGTATGACGAGCACGGCTCTCTGCGCTATGCAGGAAGGGTGGGCACCGGCTTCGATGAGCATGAGCTTGACGTCCTCGTCGGTCTGCTGGCTCCACTGGCACGAGACGACTCGCCATTCGAGGGTTCTCAGCCGCCGCGAGGCGCGCGCTTTGTCGAGCCGTGTTTGGTGTGCGAGGTCGAATTCACCCAGTGGACAAAGGATGGCTTGTTGCGCCATCCCGTTTACAAGGGCCTGCGCTATGACAAGCCCGCCACGGACGTGGTGCGCGAGCGCGTCTCCTCTCCGTCGGCGACTGGTACCGCCCTGGCGGGGAAGGCGACACGGGCTGGGAGGGCGACACCAGCAAGGAAGGCGACACCAGCAAGGAAGGCGACACCAGCGAAGAAGGCGACATCAGAGAAGAAAGCGGCACCGGAAAACAAGAATGCCCGTTTGACGAAGAAGGCTGTCCCCGCGAGCGGGGGCGTCGACATTCAGGCGCTCATCGAAGAGGGACGTCGAGGTCGCGGCGGTGTGGAGATCGAGCTGCAAGGCCGCACCCTCAAGCTCACGAATCTCGACAAGCCGCTCTACCCCAAGGCGGGATTCGCGAAGGGGGATCTGATTCGCTACTACGCGGCGATCGCACCCGTCCTGTTGCCCCATCTTGCAGGTCGGCCCCTGACGCTGAAGCGCTATCCCGACGGCGTAGAGAAGGAGCACTTCTATGAGAAGCAATGCCCCAAGCACCGTCCGCCGTGGGTGCGGACCACGCCCGTATGGACCGAGAGCAATAAACGCAAGATCGACTTCTGCCTGTGCGAAGACTGTCCCACGCTTGTGTGGATGGCAAATCTCGCTGCCATAGAGCTGCACCCTTCACTATCGCTTGCGGAGGCTGTCGAGCGTCCGAGCGCGCTCGCGTTTGACCTTGATCCCGGGGCCCCGGCAGGCATCGCGGAGTGCTGCGAGGTGGCCCTGGAGCTACGTGGCGTCTTCGCCGAGCTTAGGATGCGCGCGTTTGTCAAGACCTCTGGCTCCAAGGGCCTGCAGGTATACGTGCCGCTCAACGATCGAGGGGCGAGCTATGAGCAGACGAAGCCCTTTGCCCATGCGGTGGCCGACCTGCTCGAGCGGCGCCATCCGGAGCTCGTCATCTCACGGATGGCCAAGGCACGAAGGCGCGGCAAGGTACTGATCGACTGGAGCCAGAACGACGAGCACAAGACCACCGTGTCGGTCTATTCGCTGCGGGCCATGGAGTCCCCCACGGTCTCAACGCCCGTCACGTGGGAGGAGGTTGAGGCTGTGCGCGACAGCGGCGATCCCGCGCCTCTGGAGCTCAATCCCGAGAGGGTGTTGGAGCGCGTGCGCGATCGCGGGGACCTGTTTGCTGAAGTCGTGACGCTGAATCAGTCGCTCCCGGATCTCGGCTAGCTCGCGACCCTGGGCGCTCCACATCGTTATGGGTCAGTGGCGCAGTTTGGCGCCCGCCGGCACGGGTAGCTGTAGGGACAGCAGTTCGAGATGCGCGGCTAAGACGCGCCTGGGTGGTCCCGCGGAAAGGCACTCGCGGGACGGTTGGGTGGGCACCAGCGCATTTCACACCCCTAGACACTTACCCCTACAGGAGGATCTGGCATGAGTCAGGCCGAGCAGAAGATAGTGCAGTACCTAGGCGAGGCGCATGCCTCAGAGGTTGGACTGGTGCGCGAGCTGCAGGCGCAGATCGCCATGACGCCTCGCGGCAACTACCGCACAGCACTCGAGACCCATCTGCGCGAGACGAGGGACCACGCCAAACGAGTAAAGGAGCGTCTGAACACCCTGGGTCAGGGCGACAACGCCCTGCAAATGGCGGTCGGGCTCGCCTAGAGCGCCGTCAGTCAAATACTTGCTCTCAGCAAGACTCCCTTTGCGCTTGTACGGGGTAGCACGGGCGAGGAGAAGATCCTCAAGAACGCAAAGGATGCCTGTGCGACAGAGGCGCTGGAGATCGCTACCTATACGGCGATCGAGCATCTTGCGCGCTCGGTTGGTGACGACGTCACCGCGGAGCTCGCGATCAAGATTCGTGCGGATGAGCAGCGGATGCTCGAGCGCATCATGCGCGAGATCCCGAAGCTCGCCACCGTCATCGTGGGGGCCGAGCGCGACTCCTCCTACGACATCACAGAGACGGGCGCCGCCGACATGGTGCGCGAAGTCGCCGATGCGGGTAAGCAAACCGCTCGCAAGGCACAGGGCAAGGCCCGACGTACGGCGCGCAGCGCTCGCAAGGTGCCGGGTGTCGCACTTGCAGAGGGACAGATCAAGGGCGCTGTCGCTTCCGAGGGCGACCTGGCGATTGCGGGATACGACAAGCTCACCGCAGCCGAGGTCATCGAAAGGCTCGCCGATATCTCACAGATCGAGCTGGCAAAGATCGACGTCTACGAGCGTCGTCACCAAGATCGCTCGACCATCCTTAGCAAGATCAACGCGCTGCGCGGTCAGGAGCCGTGGCCTGGATATGACGAGCTGAACGTCGAGGAGGTTCATGCGGTTCTGTCCGATAGCAACGGGGCTCGCGTCGACGCGGTGCGTGCCTATGAGCGCTCGCATAAGAACCGCGCCGGCGTTATGCAGGCGACGGAGCACGAGACCGCTCACGCGTAAGGCAAGCACGCCCTGCACGCCGCGCCGCGCCTCCTCTTCATGGATAGCGAGAGGAGGTTCGGTGCGGCCGCCGCGGGCATGAGGGATAACGCTGCTGACATAGCGAAACGGACAGCAACTTTGCGGGGCGCCAAGAGCAACTGCTCACCTTTGTCGCTTATGGGGCGAGTTCACACGTATGAGGACGTTCCTGGCATAGTTCGCAAGAGGAGCATGTCCAGCATGGTCGTCAAGCGGAGCGTGTCGAGCTACCCCGACACCACGAGATCGCTGCTTGCGGCGATCAAGCGGCGCGGGCTGACAGTGTTCGCTCGAATCGACCACGCCGTCGCGGCCCGCGAGGTTGGCTTGGAGCTGGCGGATGAGGAGGTGGTGCTGTTCGGGAACCCGCGCGGCGGAACGCCGCTGATGGTGAGCGACCGGCGAATCGGGATCGAGTTGCCCTTGCGAATCCTGGCTTGGCGCGAGGGATCGGAGGTGCTGCTCGCATACCACGACCCACGCGAGCTGAGCGACGCCTATGACGTCGCGGAGCACCAATCGACCCTGGCGCAGATGGCGGGACTACTCGAGGAGCTGACGATCGAGGCGGCTAGCTAACCTCGTGGCTGTGACGAGTGGTAACGCAGCCGGCGGGCAGTCGAGGAATCTGATCCTGGCGGCGATGATCTTCGCGGTGGCGATGACGTTCATCGACCAGACGATCGTGTCGATCGCGGCGCCGGAAATCCAGAAGGAGTTGAGCCTGACGAGCACCGGGACGCAGTGGGCGATCAACGCCTACCTGCTGTCGCTGGCTTCGCTGTTTGCCTTCGGCGGCCGGCTGGCAGACACGGTCGGTCACCGCAAGATGGTGACGCTCGGCGTGATCGTGTTCGCGGCGTCCTCGGCGATGTGCGGTCTCACTCCCAAGGGCAGCTTGGCGGAGGCGTGGATCGTGACGTTTCGCATAGTCCAGGGCGCTGGTGGCGCGATCATGTTCCCGGCAGCATTGGCGATCGTCGTGCAGACCTTCGAGCTGCGCGAACGGGGTAAGGCGCTAGCGATCTTCTTCGGTATCGCCGGCGGGCTGACCGCGGTGGGTCCGATCCTCGGTGGCTATCTCACACAGTGGACGTGGCGGGCGATCTTCTGGGTGAACATCCCCGTCGCCATCATCGCCCTGGTCTTGATCGTCCTCTCCAAGCCGAGGACTCAGCATCGACCGGCACGCATGGACTACCGAGGCTTGGCGTTGATCGTCTCCGGCGTCGCCTTGAGCGTGTTCGGCTTTCAACAGTCCTCCACATGGGGCTGGAGCGATCCCGCCACGGGGGGCTGCATCGCGATCGGCGCGGCGCTGCTGGTGGTGTTCTACTTCGTCGAGCTGCGCACCGTCTCGCCGCTGATCGAGATGAGCATCTTTCGCATCCGGGCGTTTCTGGTGGAGAACCTTGTGCTCGCCATCTCGATGCTGGTGTTCGTCCCGGTGTTCTTTTTCGCGAGTGAGTACGCCCAGATTGCCCTGGGCAAGTCACCTTCTGAGGCGGGTCTGTACATCCTGTACTTCTTCATCGGCTTCGTCATCGCCGCGCAGGTCGGTGGGCGGATGCTCGACAGGGTGGGAGGCAAGCGTCCCGTGGTGCTCGGCTGTGCGCTGAGTGCCGTCGGCTTCTGGCTGTGGGCGGGGAAGATCACCGACCTGAGCTTCAGCGCCCAGCAGTGGTACATCATTCTCGCCGGTGCTGGCATGGGGATGATGCTCGGCCCGGCCAGTACCGACGCCGTCAATCGCGCCTCCCGGCTCTCCTACGGCGAGGCGACGGGCATTACGCAGACGGTCAGGAACTATGCCGCCAGTCTTGGCCTTGCGATCCTCGGCACGATCCTGGTCTCGCAGATGCGCTCGCGGGTCGTCACGTCGCTGATCGCAAAGGGTGTGCCCAGCACGCGGGCTCATGCTGAGGCGTCGAGCATCGCTCAATCCCGAGGTGGGGGTGGGAGCATCACCTCGATTCCCCACTTCGTACAGCTCGACTTCGCCTACGCCACGCGCTCGGTGCTCTACGTGATGGCGGCGATCATGGCGGCGGCGGCGATCGTGGCCTTCGTCGGCTTGCGTGCCGGTTTGCAGGAGGAGATGCAGGGCGCCGCGACCGACCCTGAGCGACAGGCGCCCGGTGGCGCCTCAGGAGAGGCGGTCGGCAGTGCCCTGCCCGAGGCGCCCGGCACTAGCTGATCAGGTTGATCAGGCCTTTGATCATCAGGTAGGCGCCGGCCGCGGCGCAGGCAAGCACTGCCAGCAGGCGGCCGCGTCGCGTGAACCAGGCGTTGATCTGCTCGAGCGAAGTCGACGCGCGGGAGGGAACCAGCAGCAGCGCCAGCATCGGCAGCTCAATCAACCACAGCATCACCGCAACGGTCACGAGCAGGCCCAGCAACTTGCCGCTGGTGGAGAGCTTCGCGTCGGATATCTCCTTGACCGCGGCGATGTAGATCGGCGAGGGCAGCACATAGAGGGTGAGGCCGAGCACGAACGCCAGTCGGCGACTCTGCAGATAGCGCTCGATCTTGGAGGCGCCCTTCGGTTTCGCCGAGGCTGGCTGCTTGCGGTGTAGACGGACCGCGAATCCCAACAGCAGCACGCCAAGGGCCAGATCGAGCGCTGCGCTGGGGGTCAGGTGATGCGGTCCGGTGGCGCCGATTTCGTCCAGGAGGAACAGCGCGAGGGTGCCGACCGCATAGGTGATGGCAGCCGCGGCCAGGACGAAGGCTAGGACTCGCGAGCGCACCTGCGAGCCCCGGCCCAGGGCTATGACCGCCAGCACCGCCGGCGGGTAGATCGAGGCAGCGAGCGCCAGGGCTAGGGCTTGAGGTGGCATCTCAAGTGGGCATCGTGGGTCGAAGTGACCCCTCCGCTCAGGACGGAGGGGTCACCAGCAGCTGCTGCTCACCTACGCGGATCGTGTCCCCGGCGCGCAACTGGCGCCCACGGCGGAGCTCTCGCTCCTCGTTGACCAAGACCGGACGGCGCGCGAGGAATTCCTTTGCCTCGCTGCCGCTGTCGATGGCCCCGACGAGCTTCAACAGCTGACCAAGTCTGATCGTCTCATCCCGAATCTGGACCTCGCGATGCACACGGTGAATCTATAGGCATGCTCGGCCGAGAACTAGCGGGCTCTGGTGTGCGTGTGCGTCCGTGCTTTTGTGAGCGCCTGTCCTCTGGTTTGCGTCTGCGCCAAGTTCGTCGTCTAGAACAAGCGCCCTTGGTGGGCCGCCGGCTCATCCGCGACGGTGCTTGACGCGGCTGGGGGCACTGGGGCCCTGTTGAAGCGGCTCTGCGCGCCTCGCCCGCGTACGAGCCCCGCCAGCCGCTTGCGCTCCTCGGCGGGGGCATATGCGCCGCGTCGGTATAGCTCCTCGTAGCGCTCGACCAGCTCGGGACGCTGTGTGCCCAGCCACTCCATGAATATCTCCTTGACCCCGTTGCGCAAGTGCAGCGCGACTCCGCCGATGCTTGTAGCGCCAGCGTCGATCGCGCCTTGCAATAGCGGCTCGAGCTGGTGGGGGGCATCGTTTATGCCGGGCATCAGCGGAGCGATTAGCACGCCTGTCGGGATCCCGGCGTGGTTCAGCTCTGCGACGGCCTCGAGGCGCGCACGCGGGTTGGGCGTATGCGGCTCGGTGGCACGCCACGCCCGCTCATCCAGCGTCGGAATAGACAGGCAGGCATTGATCGTGGTGCGCTGCGCGATCTGCACCATCAACGGCAGGTCGCGTAGCAGCAGCGGCGACTTGGTGAGGATCGAGCACGGATTCGCCGCATCGTGTAGCGCCTCCCAGATGCCGACCATCAGTCGGTAGCGGCCCTCGACCCACTGGTAGGGGTCGGTGTTGGTGCCCAGCGCCACGTGCTCGTGCTTCCACGATGGCCTTGCCAGCTCGCGGCGCAGCACCTCCGGTGCGTTGACCTTGACCACGATCTCACGCTCGAAGTCTCGGCCGGCATTGAAGCCGAGGTATTGGTGGGTTGGACGAGCGAAGCAGTAGACGCATGCATGACTGCATCCCCTGTACGGGTTGATCGTCCAGCTGAACGGCATGCGCGAGCGGGCCGGGACGCGGTTGAGCACCGAGCGGGCTCGGACCTCATAGAAGCGCGTGTCCAACGCCTCGGGTGCGTCGAAGTGGCGTACCACCGCCTCGTCGCGGTAGCCGGGCAGCCGTCGCTGCTCGTCGGCCTCCTCGCTCAGGTTACTCCAGCGCACGAACGTATGTTCGCATAAGTGTCGGATGCAAATATCGAGATTGAAGACTTTGCGTTGGGGGCATACACCCGCAAGATGACCTTTGGCACCTCACTTTTCCTGATCGCGGTGGGCGCGATTTTGCGGTATGCGGTGACGGCGACGGTCAGTGGGATCAACCTGCAGATCGTCGGCCTCGTACTCATGGTCGTCGGCGTCGTCGGCTTGTTGCTCTCGCTCCTGTGGTTTGGCGCATGGGCTCGCAGGCGAGAAGCGGCGCCGGTCGAACGTGGAGTACGCGACCGCGACATCCGCTACTAGGGAGCGCCTCCCCTGGTAGACGCCTCCCGGGCAGCTGGTGCCCGGGAGGCCGCTATGGGCGCTCGTCCTCTCCCGCCGATGGGGCGGAAAGCCTTGGATGCTTGCCGTCGTCAGCCTCTGGATCCGTAACACGCAGTTTGATGCTGGGGTCGGGAGGGAGGCGAGGGCCTACTTTGTCGCGAGGGCCTACTTCTTCGGACAGGGAACCTTGATGCTCGCCGTTGACGTTTCCCCGCTCAGGAATTTGAGTTCGGTCTTCGCCGGGAATCCGCCCTTCGGGCATGTCTTTGGCACGGTGCCGTAGGAGATCAATTTTTTACCCTGCATGAAGGCAGCTCCGACTCTGATCTTGATCGAGAATACAGAGGCGTACGGTGCGCCCGGCACCGTCAACACAAGCGGCACAATCGCGCTCAGCTTCTGACTAAAGGGCTTGGAGGCCCCGGAGAAGCTGCCCGTGGAGAGAATTTCAAGCAATGTCGGCGATGTGCCTTCGGTGTAGAAGGCGAGCTTCCCCCCACTTGTGAAGAAAGCCTGAACGCTGGCTTTCTCCTCGACGCGTGTGCTACCGAAGCTCACAACTCCAAGCACTTCGCCCTTTGGGCTGGCCACCGACTTCTTCGGGCAGTTCTGCACTTCGTGGCTTTCGAGGATTGAGCTCGAGCAGGTCGCGAAGCCCTGCGGGTGCAGCTTTGTGCCGGCGGGCAGGTACACGTTGACTCCCGTCAGTGGTGATGGATAGCCGCCGTATTCGGTGCCGCTGATCGTGAACTGTGTTTCCACCGAGGCTCCCGCCCCGAGGATGTTGCCGGTTTTTGGGTATGTCGGACTTTTCGAGGAGGCCGGATTCTTCAGTACTGGCAAGATCTTCGCCTTCACCGACACCTGTGGAGCGGCGAGTGCCGTCGCCGGCAATCCAATGGCCAACATCACAAGACAGAGAAGGCCCAACGTAAAGCGAAGTCCGTGCCCGCGTTCGCGTTGCCTTGTGGGTCGCCGGTTCTCCCTCGTCGATTCGCGACACGGTATGTGGGGATCCACGGCGCCGCTGTTCGCTGCGCTCGAGCTGACATCCTTCGATCTGGCCATGGTCGTCTCTCCTTAGTGATGCTGCCTATCCCGTTAAACAGGCGTTGCACGCTCAAGTAGCGGTTGCGACGGCTTGACCCCGACAATGAATGGGCGCGGCATGTTCGGTTGAGCGGGACTGTGGCAGCTGGCTCCGAGGCTGAGATGCTTGGCGGCAAAGCCGTCTGCCGGTGCCGCTCCGGTAACGTCGCACCGATGAGCCCATCATCCTCGGAAGTCGAGCGTCTGCAGAGCATGGGCATCCTGCGCCTGCGCGCCGACAATCCAGGTCCGCTCACGATGTCCGGTACCAACAGTTGGGTCGTGGGACGCGATCCGGCCTGGGTGGTTGATCCCGGCCCAGCGCTCCCGGAGCATTTCGACCGTCTTATCGCAGCGCTCGATGAGCGGGGCGGCCTCGGAGGCGTTGCCCTGACACACGACCACATCGATCACTCCGAGTCGGTTGCCATGCTGCGCGAGCGCTTTCCTACTCCACTCGCGGCGGGACGTGGCGCGGTGGACGTGGAGTTGGCTGATGGCGTGCGCTTCGGGCCTTTCGAGGCGCTGTACACGCCCGGTCACGCTCCCGACCATTTTGCCCTGATCGCGGGCACAGCTTGCTTCGCGGGCGATACCGTGCTCGGCGAAGGTAGCGTGTTCGTCGCGCCTGACCCGGGCGCTCTCGCCGCCTACCTGGACGGGCTCGCGCGGCTGATGGAGCGCGAGCTGGAGGTACTTTGCACCGGCCACGGCCCCGCGATCTGGACGCCCCGCGAGCGTATCTCCGAGTACTTGGAGCACCGCCTCGATCGTGAGCGCCGCCTGCTCGCGGCGATCGCCGAAGGTCATCGGGAGACCAAGGACCTGCTCGACGTCGCCTGGTCGGATGTGCCCGACCAGTTGCGCCCGCTCGCGGCGGTCACGCTCACCGCCCATCTCGACAAGCTGGCCGAAGAAGACCGGCTACCGCTACCGTTTGCGCGATGAGTGCTTTCGCTTCGAAGTGTGCCGGCACCGTGAGGGCTGCTCGGTCGAAGCTGGTGCTCGTGTGATGAGCGCTCTTTCGTCGAGGCTCCTGCCCGCTTCATGAGCGTTCCTTGGTCAAACGCGGGAGCCGCGACGGACGCTCCGGTGGTGCGGCCCGGTGGGTCAACGATCCCAGCGCCCACGCAAGACTCCCCCTTCCCGCCGATCGCCGACTACGGCTTTCTCTCCGACTGTCACACGGGCGCACTCGTCGCCTCCGATGGGGCGATCGAGTGGATGTGCCTGCCTCACTTTGACTCTGCTTCGGTATTCGCCGCGATGCTCGATCGCGGCGCCGGTAGTTTCAGGGTCGGGCCATACGGCATGTACGTGCCCGTCGGCAGGCGCTATGTGCCTGGTACGAATGTGCTCGAGACCACGTGGATGACGCCGCAGGGCTGGTTGCGTGTGGTCGATGCGCTCACGATCAGCGACTGGCACGACGAGGACCGCAACACGAGCCACACACGCCCACCCACCGATTTCGACGCCGACCACCTGTTGGTGCGGATAGTCGAATGTATCCAGGGCCAAGTGCAGGTCGAGATGGTGTGCGAGCCGATGCTCGACTTCGGGGCCACAGCGGCGCAGTGGAGCTATGTCGAGGACGAGCACGGTCACGGCCTGGACGCCACCGACGGGATAACCGCGTTTCGCCTGTTCAGCGATACGCACATGGGCATCGAGGGCAACCGCGCACACTCGCGCCACACGATGAGCGAGGGCGAGAAGCGCTTCTGCGCGATCTCCTGGACCAAAGAGCTGCGCGGCCCGCGCACCGTGGAGGAAGCCGAGGCGCGTATCGACCGCACGAATCACTTCTGGCGCACCTGGCTAGCCGAAGGTAACTACCCGGACCATCCGTGGCGGGCGCATCTGCAGCGCTCGGCGCTTACATTGAAGGGCCTGACCTTCATGCCCACGGGCGCACTGGTGGCAGCGCCCACCACCTCGCTGCCGGAGACTCCGAGGGGGGCACGCAACTGGGACTACCGCTACTGCTGGATGCGTGACGCCTCCTTCACCCTGTGGGCGTTGCACGCGCTTGGCCTGGACTGGGAGGCAGATGACTTCATCCAGTACGTAGCTGACATGGAGCGCAACGAGGACGGCTCCCTGCAGATCATGTACGGCATCAAGGGCCAGAAGGACCTGCACGAGTCCACACTTGACCATCTCAAGGGGTATGAGGGCGCGCGTCCCGTGCGCGTTGGCAACGGCGCCTACAACCAGCGCCAGAACGACGTGTACGGCGCGGTGCTCGACTCGGTGTACCTGCACTCAAAGCGGCGCGACCACATCCCCGAGCGTCTATGGCCCGTGCTCGCCGACCAGGTCGAATGCGCATCGAAGGTGTGGCGGGAACCAGACCAGGGCATCTGGGAGGCGCGTGGCGAGCCTCGTCACTACGTCTCTTCGAAGCTGATGTGCTGGGTCGCGATGGATCGTGGAGCGCGGCTTGCCGAACGGCGCGGCGACGAACAGCTTGCCGAGCGCTGGCAGCAGATCGCGGAGGAGATCAGGGCCGACATCCTCGAGCACGGCGTGGACGAGCGCGGCGTGTTCCGCCAGCACTACGACACCGACGCGCTCGACGCCTCCAACCTGCTGATCGTGTTGATGCGCTTCCTACCAGCCGACGACGAGCGCGTGCGGGCGACGGTCATGGCCATCCGCGACGAACTCACCGAGAACGGGCTCGCCTTGCGCTACCGCACCGATGAGACCGATGACGGGCAGAGCGGCGAGGAGGGCACGTTCTTGATCTGCTCGTTCTGGCTCGTCTCAGCGCTGTGTGAGATCGGCGAGCACGTCGGAGCGCGACGCCTGTGCGAGCGGCTGCTCGGCTACTCCTCCGAGCTTGGGCTCTACGCCGAGGAGCTCGAGGCCTCAAGTGGCCGCCACCTCGGCAACTACCCGCAGGCGTTCACCCATCTCGCGCTAATCAACGCCGTCACCCACGTGATGGACGCGATTCAGCGCTCTTAGCGTCGCCGCGCACAGCACTTCGCTTCACCTCTCAACGGGCTATGCGGACAGGGCTATGCGGACAGGTCCCTTCGCCTCGCGGGCAGAGGCCTCTACTCGTAGCCCGGCTCGCCGGGGAGCACCACGCGCGCGACCTCACCGTCGAACCACACCTTCGGTTGCACGGGCCGCACCTCGCGACCGCGCGCGTACTCCATGAGCTCGGCAACGCTCGAGAACACCCCAAGCTGCTCCAGGTGCTTGATCGTGGGAAAGACGAGCACTATCTCCTCGCGCGCACACGCATCGAGGGCTCCTTGCGGCGTGAACCAGCCCTGATCGACGCACTCCTCCCCGTCCACCACCGGCTCCTGTCCGCTGGGCAGCTCCGCCAAGAAGAAGAGCGTGTCAAAGCGGACCGTCACCTCCTCGGGAGTTATCCAGCGGGAGAACTCCACGAGCGTCGAGGGATCGGCGATCACGATCCCCGCCTCCTCGGAGAGCTCCCTCACCGCCGCCGCGCGATGCGCTCCGATGCCGCCTGTCCCCCGCGATGGGGGGTCGCTCTCGTCGACCGCGCCACCCGGGAACACCCACACGCCGCCCATGAACTTGGCCTTCTCGGTGCGCTTCACGAGCAGCACTTCGAGCGTGACGGTCCCGCCGCGCAGCAGAATCACGGTGGCGGCCTGTCGCGGAGGCGTTGCCTCGCCCACGTTGAGTCCTTGCCCGGGCTCCTCGTGGGCGCCGAGGTTGAGCTCCCGTCCTGGCGCTGCGTGGTCGCCGGGACCGGACTGCCGGCCAGCCTCTCCGTCGTCACCAGGGGTCAAGGTACTCATCGCAAGGACCCTACCGCCAGGTAGTCTTACGTGCATGAGCACGACCCAAACCCTCCAACGCTGGATCTGTGAGTCCTGCGGCTACATTTATGACCCCGAGGACGGCGACCCCGACGGGGGCATTCCCGCCGGCACGGCCTTCGAGGACATTCCCGATACGTGGTTCTGCCCGGTGTGCGGCGCTCGTAAGCGGGACTTCACTCTCTACGAGGATTGACACGCTGACCGACTGGCCCGAGCTTCAAGAGCTCGACAGGCGGCACGTGTGGCACCCCTACTCGGCGCTGCCGGGTTCGCTTGCGCC
The DNA here is from genome assembly GCA_036510495.1 of Solirubrobacteraceae bacterium. Classification (GTDB taxonomy): domain Bacteria; phylum Actinomycetota; class Thermoleophilia; order Solirubrobacterales; family Solirubrobacteraceae; genus Palsa-744. Next base: position 13,695 of record DATCDV010000052.1, on the reverse strand, counting down.
GCTGCCGGTTGTCTCAGCTGAGGGAGTTCGCCTGCGCCTTGCGGACGGGCGCGAGCTGATCGATGGCATGTCCTCGTGGTGGTGCGCCATTCACGGCTACCGCCATCCGGCGCTGGACGCGGCCGTGCGCGAGCAGTTGGGGCGGATGGCTCACGTGATGTTCGGCGGCTTGACGCACGAGCCCGCCGTGCGTCTTGCCGAGCGGCTTGTCGAGCTCACCCCCGATGGCTTGGAGCACGTGTTCTTCGCGGACTCGGGCTCGGTGTCGGTTGAGGTGGCGATCAAGATGGCGCTTCAATGCCAGCGCGCGCTTGGGCACCCGGAGCGCACGCGGCTGCTCACCGTGCGCGGCGGCTACCACGGCGACACGTTTGGCGCGATGGCGGTGTGCGACCCGGTTGGAGGTATGCACTCGCTCTTCGCGGATGTCCTCGCCGAGCACGTCTTCGCTGAGCGCCCGCCCGACGGCTTCGACCGTCCGCTCGACGAGACGTGGGCAGCGCAAGTCGGCGATCTGCTCGCGCGCCACGCCCACGAGCTCGCGGCGGTGATCGTCGAGCCGGTCGTCCAAGGCGCGGGGGGGATGCGCTTTCACTCGCCCGAGTGCGTCGCACTGCTGCGCCGTCTGTGCGACGACCACGGACTGCTGCTCATCCTTGATGAGATCGCCACTGGTTTTGGGCGCACCGGAGCCATGTTCGCTTGCGAGCACGCCGGTATCGCCCCGGACATCATGTGCGTCGGCAAGGCGCTTACCGGCGGCTATATGACGCTAGCCGCCACGCTCTGCACGGGCGAGGTGGCGGGGGCGATCTCCGCAGGTGAGGGTGGGGCGCTCATGCACGGTCCCACCTACATGGCCAACCCGCTTGCCTGCGCGGTCTCGCTCGCCTCGCTGGATCTTCTTGCCGATGGTGGCTGGCACGACAACGTCACTCGTATCGAGCGGGGTCTGCGTGCGGGGCTCGGGCCGGCTCGCGACTTGCCAGGCGTCGTCGACGTGCGTGCCCTCGGGGCGATCGGTGTCGTGCAACTGGAGCGCGAAGTCGATATCGCCGCCGCGACGGCCAGGGCCGTCGAGCACGGGGTCTGGCTACGCCCGTTCCGCGATCTGATCTACACGATGCCTCCGTATGTGACCGGGGACGAAGACATACGCACTATCACCAGTGCTGTGATCGCAGCGGTCAATACTGGAACGTCATAGATTGCTGTGCGTTCGAGCGGTGGCTAGTGTTTTAAGCGGCTAGTGCGCTGGGAGGTGTGTTCACCCTCCTTTCGCATATAAGGCCCTGGTGGTCGCCGAGATCGTCTTGACTGCGACCGCCAGGGCGCCCGTACTATCGAGACAGCCAGGTCCGCCAGGGCAGACGCACACCGACGCGCACCAACTCGGTGATATCGGCGCTCGCGATTTCTTCGAGCACCGTGACTTCTACCGCGCCGAGCCGTGCGATCGTCTCACGGTTTGACCGCTCCATCTGCGATGGCTCGCTTGGCCAGGGTGTGAGCACAACGGCCGCCACGCTCAGGCCAGCGGTCCTGGCAGCCTCGATCGTGAGCAGCGTGTGGTTGATGGTTCCGAGCCCAGGCGACGCTGCGATGACCAGAGGCAATCCCAGCTCGACCGCCATGTCACGCACGCTGAAGTCATCGGTGAGCGGCACGAGCAAGCCGCCCACTCCCTCCACGATCAGAGTGTCACCTTCGCGCGCCGCTGCTCGTGCGCTCTCAACCAAGCTCGCGCCGTCGAGGGGCGTGCCCGCCAGTTTTGCTGCCAGATGAGGTGAGACCGCCTGCTTGAAGCGCAATGGTGCGACATCGTCGGCGTCCATGCCGGCTGCCGCGGCCAGCAACTCGTGATCTGGGGGCCACTGTCCCGATGGCTCCGCCAGGCCGGTGACGACCGGCTTGTGGGCGCGCACCGGCTCACCAGTGGCCCTTATCGACGCAAGTAGCGCGGCGCTCAGGATCGTCTTGCCGACCCCGGTGCCGGTGCCTGTGATGAAGAGGCCCCGCACGTGCCTGGGGCTAGGCGACGCGGGCTAGGCGCGGCGCGGGTGCGGGCCGTGGGTCGAGTGCTGTGTGATGCGAGCCGAGCGTCATCGGGTCGAGTCCCACCTCGCGCGCGGCATCGGCCAGTGTCTTTGCCGCCTGGCGCAGGTCATTCGCGCTATGCGATGCCATCGCGGCGAGCCGCAATCTCGATGTGCCGTCAGGCACTGTCGGCGGGCGGATCGCCTGCGCGAACACTCCTCGCTGGAGTGCCGCTGCGCAGAGGCGCATCGCCTGCGCGCTGTCGCCGACGACGAGCGGCACGATGTGCATGTCGCTCTCCCGCACCGCAAAGCCCTCCTTGGCGAGCGCGCGGCGGAGCGTGCGTGCCGCCTCGTGCAGCCGGGTAACCTCGCCAGGCTGCGCTTCGAGCAATTCGAGCGCCGCGAGCGCGCCCGCCACGGACGGTGGCGAGGGGGCGGTCGAGAAGATCAGGGGGCGGGCGGCGTTGACGAGATAGCGCACCATCTGCTCGCTCGCGCACACATACGCACCATAGGAGCCGAGGGCCTTGCCCAACGTTCCGACGAGCACGTCCACTTCACCCTGGAGCCCTGCCTGTGCAACTGCTCCGCGTCCACCCTCGCCGAGCGCGCCGGTGGCGTGCGCCTCATCCACAATCACCCGCGCGTCGTGCGCGTGCGCCAGCTCCACGATCCGCGCGAGCGGCGCCACGTCTCCGTCCATCGAGAAGACCGAGTCGGTCACGATCACACACCGACCCTCGCCGCGATGCTCGCGCAGGCAACGCTCCAGATGATCGGCGTCGAGGTGGCGGTACACAACCACCTCGGCCCTCGATGTCCGGCAGCCGTCGATGATCGACGCATGGTTGAGCTCATCGGAGAAGATCGTGTCGCCTGGGCCCGCCAGCGCGCCGATCACACCGAGGTTGGCGAGATAGCCCGACCCGAACAGGATGCAAGCCTCGCTGCCCTCGAATGCAGCCAATCGTTCCTCCAGATCACGGTGGATCGTCATCGTGCCCGACACCAGTCGCGACGCTCCGGCGCCGACCCCCCACCGCATCGCCGCGTCAGCCGCCGCTTGGCGCACCTTTGGATGGTCGGCGAGGCCCAGGTAGTTATTCGAGCACAGCAGCAGCACCGGCTCGCCGTCGAGTGACACGCTCGGCCCCTGTGGCCCCGAGACTGTCCGCAAACGGCGATTCAAGCCGAGCCGCTCCAGTTCCGCCAAGCGCTCTTCGATCTCATTCATGACTGCCGTTCGAGCAAGCTCATCGCTGTATCGCTTGGGCTTCTCACCGGTCCTCGCTATCCCAACGAGACTCGGTCAGTCTCCCCAGCCGGCGGGCACCGCGTTGCGCGCACCATCGGGCCGCGGGGGCACGGCACGCTTGGCTTTGTAGCGCAGCTGGCTGGAGGGATCCCACATACGGATATCCAGCCCGTCTGTCTGTGAGGACCCCGGCTGATCGAGAAAGTCCTCGAGCACGTCCGGAGTCTCGCCGTCGAGCCAACCAGCGCGGTTGTCCGGTCGCGGGTTGGCGCCGTTGTCAGGCTGGCGCCCCACGTTCAGCCCGGCCTCTTCGAACATCGCACGATCCTCTTCGGGTGTTGAACCGAGCGTGGTGAGGAAGTTGCCCATCATCACCCCGTTGAGCCCTGCCTTGACCGCGAGTGGTTGCAGCTCACCAAGATTCTCCACACGTCCTCCGCACAGCCGGAACAGGGCTTCGGGCAGGATCAGGCGGAAGATCGCCACCCACTTCACGGCCTCCCACGGGTCGATGTACTCGCGGTCGCCGAACTTCGTGCCGGGTCGCGGATTGAGCAGATTGATCGGCACGCTCGTCGGGTCGATCGCAGCTAGCTCGAATGCCATCTCAACGCGCTGCGCGCGGCTCTCGCCGAGGTTGAGGATGCCACCCACGCATGTCTCCAGACCCGCCTCGCGTACCGCCTGGATCGTGCGCAACCGACCCTCGTAGCGCACGGTCGTGGAGACTTCGTCGTAGTAGCTCTCCGCTGTCTCCACGTTATGGTGGACCCGCTGGATGCCCGCTTCCTTGAGGGCCTTGGCTCGTGCGGGGGACATGTGCCCGATCGAAGCGCACCGCTTCAGGTTAGTCTGCTCAGCGACCATCCGCGCACCCTCCAGGATCTTCTCGAAGTCGCGCTTTGACAGGCCCTGGCCCTGAGTCACCATGCAGAAGCGGTGAGCCCCCGCGGCCTCCGCGGCGCGTGCGTGCTCGAGGATTTGCTCAGGGTCCATCATCGCGTGAAGTGGCGTCTCGGCCTCGGCGAAGCGCGACTGGGCGCAAAAGCCGCAGTCCTCGGCGCACCCACCCGACTTGGCGTTGACCAGCGAGCACATGTCGGTCGAGTCCGAGAAACGCTCCACCCGGGCCGCCCACGCGCGATCCACGAGCGCTTCGATCTCGGTGTGGTCCTCCAGTTCGCCGAGTTGGAGCGCTTCCTCGCGAGTTATCAGCGACGGCATCTGCGGCGACCTCCCGGTCGTTCTCAAGCATTTTGGAAGTTATGGAGCGTGCCGGACAGTACCGTGCCACGCCCTTGTGCGGAGCGACGGACCGCCAATACGCGCTCGCGCGCTCTCGCCGCCACAGCCCAGGATCGCTCGAGGGCGTGAGTATGATCGCGCCGATGAACACCCCAAACGGCGCTTGTGGACAGCTGCTGGCCGTCAGCGACCTGCACGTCACCCACCCAGAGAACCGCGGGATCGTGGAGCGCATGCGACCCGAGCGCGACGCGGACTGGTTGATCGTGTGTGGTGACGTGAGCGAGACGCTCGCCGACGTCGAATGGGCGCTCGGGTTGCTCAGCGAGCGATTTGCCAGAGTGGTGTGGGCGCCTGGCAATCACGACCTTTGGACGTCGCCCGGTGAGGAGCCGGAGCTGCGCGGCGAGCGGCGCTATCGGCGTCTCGTGGACATCTGCAAAGGCATTGGCGTGCTCACCCCTGAGGATCCCTATCCGGTGTGGGAGGGAGAGGGCGGCCCGCTCACCGTGGCGCCGCTCTTCGTGCTCTACGACTATTCGTTCGGCCGCAACATCGCCGCAACCAAGGAGCAAGCCCTGGTGCTTGCTCACCGGGCGGGAGTGGTGTGCAGCGACGAGTTCCTGCTGCATCCAGATCCATACGCGACCCGCGAGGCGTGGTGTCACGCCAGGGTGGGGCACACCGAAGCGCGTCTGGAAGCATGCAAGCCGGATATCCCACTTGTGATGGTCAATCACTTTCCGCTGATCGATGCTCCCACCAGAGTGCTATTTCACCCGGAGTTCGCGCAGTGGTGCGGCACCACGCTGACCGCTGACTGGCATCGCCGTTTCAAGACGGCCGCGGTCGTGTATGGTCACCTGCACATTCCTCGCACCACTTGGCACGACGGTGTCAGGTTCGAGGAGGTCTCACTCGGATATCCGCGAGAGTGGCATCGCCGGCGCTCTTCGAGGCCCGTTCTTCGCCCGATTGCCCCCGTCCCGGAGGTCGTGTGATCGAGCAGCTACTGCCGGCGTGCGTCGTCGCCGTCGAGGCACGCCACGACGATCCCAACGTGAAGCTCTTCCCGGAGGAGGAAGCGTTGGTGGAGAGAGCGGTGGAGAAGCGCCGGCGTGAGTTCACCACCGCGCGTATGTGCGCTCGTGCAGCGTTGCGGGATCTTGGGTTCCCCGCCGTCTCGATTCCCACGGGCGAGCGTGGCGAGCCGTTGTGGCCAGCGGGTGCGGTGGGGAGCATCACCCACTGTGACGGCTACCGGGCGTGCGCGGCTGGGCGCTCGAGTGAGATCGTCACAATCGGGATCGACGCCGAGCCCAATGCGGCGCTTCCGGACGGCCTGCTCGGCGACATTGCAAGGCCGGAGGAGCTGCCTGCGCTGCGACGGCTCGGCGTGGAGCTTCCGGAGATCCACTGGGACCGTCTCCTGTTCAGTGCAAAGGAGTCTGTATACAAGGCGTGGTTTCCACTTGCCAAGCGCTGGCTCGGCTTCGAGGACGCGGTGCTCGAGCTTGACCCGGAGGGCGGCACATTCGACGCTCGACTGTTGGTGGCGGGCCCGCTGCTGGGGGAGAGTCAGTTGCCGGCGGGCGCACAGTCCTCGCTGAAGGGTCAGCCCTCAACGGGCGGACTGCTGCTGGCAGCCGGCCGGCTGCGCGGATTCTCGGGACGGTGGATGGTCCGGGAGGGGATCGTGCTCACGGCGATATCGGCGACCGTCGCGTGAGATCGTCTGACATGCTTGCGCGGCTGTGACCCCTCAACTTGACCCAGAGGTTCAAGCACTGCTCGACGTGATGCGCGCGGCGGGCACGCCTCAGCCATACACGCTGTCGGTAGCGGAGGCTCGTGAGAACATGCGCGCGGCATTGATGACGAAGGGCGATCCGATCGCGCTTCATTCAGTGCGGGACTCAACTGTCCCAGCGCCCCACGGAGAGCTCCCGCTGCGTCTCTACCGTCCCGCCGCGGGCGCGCTTCCGGTTGCTCTCTTTCTTCATGGAGGGGGCTGGGTACTCAACGACCTTGACACGCATGACCGGCTGTGTCGCCGGATCGCGCGACGCTCAGGCTGGCTGCTTGCCTCACTCGACTATCGCCGTGCACCTGAGCACAAGCACCCGGCTGCGCTGCAAGATGCGCAACTCGCTTATCGCTGGCTGCTGGACAATGCCTCTCAGATCGGAGCGGATCATTCGGGCGTGGCGCTGGTGGGCGAAAGCTCGGGAGCCACGACGCTCGCCTGCCTGGCTCTGCTGCTGCGTGATCAGGGCGCGCCCGCGCCGCCTTTGCAGATCCTCGCCTACCCGGTGACGGGGATGTATCGGCACTGGCCCTCTCATGAGGAGCGTGGCGCCGGTTATACGCTCGATCTCGAGTTTGTCCGCTGGTCGTTTAGCAATTATCTGCCTGCCGGCCACGGTCTGGAGGATCCGTACCTGCTTCCGCTTGCGGCCTCCGATCTCGCGGGCCTTGCGCCGACGCTTGTGTTTACCGCCGAGTTTGATCCGCTACGGGATGAGGGCATCGCGTTCGCCGAGAGGCTGGCAGCCGCTGGAGTCACTGTCGAGCACGTCCATGTTGAGGATCAGATGCATGGTTTCCTGCTGCTTGACCGCGCCGTGGCGAGGGCGGGCACTCTGATCGACCGGTTGGCCGATGCGCTTGCGGATCGGGCATCGCCTGTGGCCGTGGATACGGTCCGGGCAGTTCGCTGAATCGCCCTCTGGGCGCCTTGTGTTTCTGCGAGATGACGACATCATGTTTATGATTTTCGTGGTGGGTCTCTGGTTCTAAGTCGGCGCTCGCGACATTCTGGCTCCTATCTGTAGAACCTCCGCGAGCAGGGCAATTCTGAATGCTCGATGACTCGACGGCGTGTTGGTGGAGCGTCGGGGGCCTGATGGCCGAGCGGGAGCACTATCTAACTACATTTCAGATGTTTATCCATTTGCCACGGGCGGCTGCCGTCGGGGCGGCCTGGTCCGTCTTGTCAAGCCGTCGCATGGCCAGCTGGCCAGTATTGGACAGATGTTTGACGACCTAATTGTACGGAGGGTCGATTCGATTTGACAAGAGGCCCTGCGTCGTCTTAGTATCGCTACCCATGTTTCTGACTTGCTACGGATAGGCCTGTTAGGGAGGCAACTTGTGAGCCGGGTCATGCACGACGGGGGGAGCTCGCTCGAGCAGGTTCGCGTCAGTGTGGCCGAACGTTTGCGAGCGCGGCGCGTGGAGATAGAGGGGACGATCTTCGCGCATATTCGCGACGCGGCGTTTGGTCATGTGGGAGACGAGCAGGCCGAGTACGCCGCAGGACTGCGCACCGCGATTGCAGCGGCGGTGGAGCTCAGCGTCACGGCCATCGAGCAGGGGCAGGGATCGGCGGGCCCGATCCCCTCGGCCGCGATTGAGCAGGCTCGCCGTGCCGCGCGCTTCGGCGTGAGTTTGGACACGGTGCTGCGCCGCTACATCGCGGGTCATGCACTCCTGGCCGATTTCATCATGGAGGAGGCCGATCGCAGCGGCTTCCCCGGCAACGAGGCCGCGCTGCGCCACGAGTTGCGCACGACGCAGACCCCGCTGCTCGAACGTCTCACGGCCACGATAGTCGAGGAGTACAACCAGGAGCTCGAGCGGGTGGGCCGCTTACCAGAGCAGCGCCGCGCCGAGCTCGTGTCGAGGCTCCTCGCCGGCAAGCAACTGGATGGCGCCGATCCGCAAGAGCTGGATTACGACTTTGACGCGTGGCACGTCGGTGTGATCGCGACAGGGGAGAGGGCCGCCGAGTTCGTGCGGGCCGTAAAGGCGGCCCTGGGTTGTGAGCGCCTAGCGGTCTCTCACGGCGATCAGGCCATATGGGTTTGGTTCGGCCGGCGACGCAAACCTACTGTTGCGGATGTCAAGCGCTTGTCGATCGAGCGCCCGGAGGGAGTCTCGGTTGCGGTAGGCGAGCCACGACAGGGAATAGAGGGCTGGCGCCTGACGCATGAGGAAGCCCAGGCGGCGCTGCTGGTCGCGTTGCGTAAGCCGCCGGGCCTAACTCGGTGCTCCGATGTCCTGCTTGAGGCAGCCATGTTGCACCATGAGGCGCTTGCCTCCTCGCTGATCGAGACTTTTCTCTCGCCGCTCGATGGGCTGGGCTACCGCGGGCAGACGGCGCGTGACACACTGCGCGCCTACTTCGAGTCCAAGCGCAATGTCTCCTCGACCGCCAATCGGTTGAGGGTAGTTCGCAACACGGTTGAAAACCGTCTGCGCGAGATCGAGGAGCGACTCGGTCGGCCGCTCCATACGTGCTCGGCACAGCTGGAAGTAGCGCTGCGCCTGGAGACTCTCGGCGAGTGCGCTCAAGGCTCCGAGCCGGAGCCTTTGGCGGCGCATTGGCCGGAGGTACCCAGGCGCAGCATTATTCCCGACCCAATTGAGCAATATGCGCAATCGACCAGGACGACCTTGAGCACATTGGCCATCCACAGTACGACGACGGGCTAGTACGATTTTTAGGTCGCCTTTGGAGTGACATTAACTCGACAGCAAGGGTCACTGTCTCGATGTTCACATCACGCGTCCTAGGTGAAAATTGGATACCGCTTCCGATCTCTCGATCTGTCGGACAATCTAGAGATGAATCGTTCAGGAGCTACCTTGAGCCTCTGCGTTTGACTATGTGGACAAGGTGGGGGTTTACCACACGCTGCTTTACCACCCGCTGCGTCAGCGATCGATGAAGTTCACGGTTGCGCTTGCCGGCGAAGAGGCAGCCGGGGTCCAGGCGCTACGGCTGCTTGCGCACCGCGGACATAATGTTGTAGCGGTCTTTACGGAGCTCGGGGAGGGCGGGTCCTCGGCCTCGGTGGCGAGTACGGCTGAGTCGCTGGGTGTACCGGTGCGGGCGGCCTCTGAGGTGCGCCAGCCCGCCCTTGCGGGCTGGCTGGGAGAGCAGCAAGTCGAGCTGCTGTTGAGTGTGCATTCAAGGCACATGATCCATGCCGATGTGCTAGCGGTGCCGACGCTCGGCGCCTACAATTTGCACCCTGGCTTGCTGCCGGAACGCGCGGGTATGAACGTTCCTAGCTGGGCTCTTTATGAGGGTGCGGATCGTCATGGGGTGACGTTGCACCACATGACGCCGGTATTTGACGCGGGCCCAATTGTCTTCGCCGACGCGTTTGACCTGCAGGGAAGCGACACCGGCCTCTCCGTTCTCATTCAGTGTGTGCGACGAGGGCTGCGACTCGTCGAGCAGCTGCTGGAGCTCCTGGAGCGTGGCGAGCCGGTCCCGGCGCACCCACAGGATCTTGCCCAGCGGCGTTGGTTCGGTGTTGGGCCACCGGAGGATGGTCGTCTAGACTGGTGTCGCCCGGCCCGCTGTGCGGTGGATTTCGTACGCGCCTGCGATTACACACCATTCCCCTCCCCGTGGGGCTTTCCTCGATGTACCGCGCACGGCTTGAACGTTGCGATTCTTGGGGCATCGATTGATCGGGGTCGCGCGCAGGCGGACCCCGGCACGGTGGCTCATACGGGGAGCGACGCCGTGCTGATTGCGGCCGCGGATGGCTGGGTCCGAGTGGAGCAGGTGGAGGTCGAGGGTCGCCAGCTCCCGGCTGTGGATGTCTTTCGAGACGGGGAGCGGCTGGCTCTCCTCGACGGCGATCTCCGCGTCAACGTCGCGTCGTGACGATGACATCGCGGGTTTTTCATGGCCAATGCGCTCGCTCGGCTGACGTTAATTGGACTGTGCGATGACACATCTGCTTCAGGAATATCTGAGGCGCTCGGCCGAGCGCCATCCGGAGAAGGTGGCGGTGGTCATGGGGGAGGAGCGCCTCTCCTATGGAGAGCTCGAGCTGGAGAGCAACCGACTTGCCTCGCTCCTGACTGAAAGTGGTTGCCGTCACGGAGACCGTGTGTGCCTGCTGCTGCCCAAGTCTCCAACCGCGCTCGCGGCGATGATCGGCGTGCTCAAGGCTGGCGCTGCGTATGTACCGATCGATGTCTCCTCGCCGGCGCCGCGGGTCGAAAGCATAATTCACGCTTGCGAGCCGCGGCTTGTACTGGCCTGCGGGGAGACAGCGGAGCTCACAGACGAGCTGTCGCTCGGCGGTGCGTTGAGCATGGAAGTCGGGTTGCTCGATGACGCCACTGGTCCCGCATCGTTTGAGCCGGTGTTCTCCCGCGCGGACTGGGTGGCCGCGAGTGCTGATTTTCGTGAATCGGGAAAATCCTCGGAGGATTTGGCACACATCCTGTTCACCTCGGGATCGACCGGTGTGCCCAAGGGGGTGACGATAACCCATTCGAACGTCATCCATTTCGTTGAGTGGGCCACCTCTTACTTTGGGACCGTCTCCTCGGACCGGATATCCGGTCACCCGCCTCTCCACTTCGACTTGTCGACTTTTGACATATATGGGACGTTCCTCGCCGGTGCCGAGCTTCACCTTGTCTCAGCGGAGGCTAACTTTCAGCCCGACACCCTGGTGGACTTCATCCGCGATAGCGAGCTGACCCAGTGGTTCTCAGTGCCCTCCGCGCTCACTTTCATGGTCAAGTACGGCGCTGTGGGCCAAGACGATTTCCCGCATTTGAAGCGTCTTATTTGGTGTGGCGAGGTGCTTCCCACTCCCACGCTGATCGAGTGGATGCGCCGACTCCCACATGTCGATTTCACAAACCTGTACGGGCCCACCGAGGCTACCATCGCCTCAAGCCACTACAGGGTAGGCGATATCCCCGGCGACTCGACGGCCCCGATACCAATCGGTGAAGCCTGTGCGGGTGAGGAGCTCACTGTGCTGGACGGCGAGATGCGGTCGCTACCGGTGGGGGAGATCGGCGAGATATATATCGGCGGGGTGGGGCTCAGCCCGGGGTATTGGCGCGATGCCGAGAAGACCGCAGCCGCCTTTCGATCGCGCGAGAACTCAAGCGAAGATGACACACCGTTGTATAGGACCGGCGACTTGGGATATATCGGCGAGGACAAGCTCGTCTACATTCTCGGGAGAGTCGATTCGCAAATCAAGAGCCGCGGCTATCGGATCGAGCTTGGGGAGATCGAGGCGGCGCTCAACGCGCAGTCTGATCTCAAGGAATGTGCTGTCGTCGGTGTGGACGTGGGTGGGTTCGTGGGTACGGCGATCTGCTGTGCCTACTCACAGTTGAATGACGATGAGGTCTCACCTATCGAGCTCAGGGAACGCCTCGCGCGCATGCTTCCCTCCTACATGCTTCCCTCCTACTGGCTAGCGCTTGAGGTGCTTCCCAAGAACATCAACGGCAAGATCGATCGCCGTAAGCTCAAGGAGCACTTCGAAGATGAGGCGCAAGCGGCAGCCTCCGCCAAGGAGACGCTTGGCGCAGAACACGGGTTGGAGCCTCCGCTTGACGGTCGTGGCGTTGATGGGCAACTTTCCAGCCGGGCCGACTCGGATCCTCCAGCCGAGCGCGAGTTGGCCGTGGGCGGTGCGCTGGCAGATCGCCTTGCCGAGGTGCCACCCACGGAGTGGGACACGGTTGTGTTGGGAGTGGTCCAAACCCAGGCGGCCGCCATTTTGCTGTATCTGTCACCGGAGTCGGTGGAGCCGGATCGTGCTTTCAAAGAGCTCGGCCTTGACTCTCTGGGCGCTGTCGATCTGAGCAGCCGTCTCGGCGAGGAGACAGGGCTGCGGCTGGCACCGACGCTGATCTTTGACCACCCGACTCCAGCGGCGGTGGCAAAGTTTCTGCTCTCAAAGGTAGAAGGAACGCAGCACGGCACGGCGGCCACGACGCGGACTAGGACGCACTCCGATGAGCCGATCGCGATTGTGGGGATGAGCTGCCGCTATCCGGGCGGGGTGCGCTCGCGTGAGGATCTATGGAGGCTGCTTGTCAGCGAGCGTGACGCGATTGGCGAGTTCCCGACCGATCGTGGCTGGGATCTAGAGGCCCTCTATGACCCCGACCCGGATCACCCGGGCACAAGCTACTCACGTCACGGTGGCTTCGTATATGACGCTGGGGAGTTCGACGCCGGGTTCTTCTCGATTGGCCCGCGTGAGGCACTGGCGATGGACCCCCAGCAACGGTTGCTTCTGGAAGGTGCCTGGGAGGCCTTTGAGGATGCCGGGATCGACCCCACATCGCTGCGCGGCAGCCAGACTGGGGTGTTCGCGGGCGTCGTGTCCGTATTCACTCCGGACGGGCGTCAGTTCTTGGGTCCCGACGAGCTAGAGGGCTTCTGGCTGACCGGGAGCTCGGCCAGTGTCGTCTCAGGGCGGGTGTCGTACTTCCTTGGCCTGGAGGGGCCGGCGGTGAGCGTGGACACAGCCTGCTCCTCATCACTTGTTGCGATGCACTTGGCCTGTCAGGGGCTGCGTTCTGGCGAGTGCTCTCTGGCATTGGCCGGTGGGGTGACGGTGCTCGCGAGTCCGGGCGTGTTCATTGCCTTCAGCCGTCAGCGCGCCCTGTCTCCCGACGGGCGGTGCAAGTCCTTTGCGGCCGGGGCCGATGGCACGGGTTGGTCGGAGGGTGTAGGTCTCATGGTCTTGGAGCGCCTCTCCGACGCTCAGCGCAATGGTCATCGGGTGCTCGGTTTGGTACGTGCGAGCGCAATGAACCAGGACGGTGCCAGCAACGGCTTGACAGCACCCAACGGTCCCTCTCAGGAGCGGGTCATCCGTCAGGCTCTTACGAGCGCTGGCCTATCGGCGTCTGAAGTGGATGTTGTCGAGGCACACGGCACCGGCACCCCTCTAGGCGATCCGATTGAGGCTCAGGCTCTGCTCGCGACCTATGGGCATGATCGTGCTGGCGGGCATCCCCTATACCTGGGCTCTGTCAAGTCGAACCTGGGCCATACCCAGGCCGCGGCTGGTGTTGCCGGAGTGATCAAGATGGTGGAGGCGATGCGCCATGGGCTCATGCCAAAGAGCCTGCATGTGGATGAGCCGTCACCCCATGTGAATTGGTCGGAGGGCGACATTGAGCTGCTGCGTGAAGCGGCGCCGTGGCCTGCAGGTGAGCGTCCGCGTCGTGCGGGTGTTTCGTCGTTTGGGATTAGTGGGACGAATGCGCATGTGATTTTGGAGGAGGCGCCGGGTGTGGGGGCGTCGGGTGTGGGTGTGCTGCGGGTGGGGCCTTCTGGGGTGTCGGGTGTTGGTGTGT
>DATCDV010000051.1:0-92182 GCA_036510495.1 Solirubrobacteraceae bacterium | reverse complement strand
CGGTAGGCCTCGTAGTCGAGTCTGCTGACATCGCGCGGCATGCCCTGGAAAACGACGATCGCACCCGCCCCCGGACGGGTGACGCCGCGTGTCAGGGCATCGAGTGAGAGCGGTTCCTCGGTGACGCGGACGTGGATGTCGACCCCGCCGCCGATCGGGGGAATCAGCGCCAGCTCGTCGTCAGCGAGCAGGCGGGTGTCCATCGTCGCGTACTCGCGGTTGACGGCCATCGCAACGGGTATACGGTCGAGGACTCCCGCCAGTGCGGGCAGCTCCGACAGCACGCGGATCGCATCCGCGACCGTCGCTCCCTCGGCCAAGTCCACCTCGATGTTGCTGCCGGCACGTTCCCGCAGGATCGCGAATAGGCGCACGCGCACGGTCACCTCTCCATGCTAACCACGGGAGAGCAGCTCGATTTCGACTCGCTCGCCCGCCCGCACGCTCCCGCTGGCGGCCGGGATAATCGCTAGCGCGTCGGCGTCCAGCATCGAGGTCAGGACGTGGGAGTCCTGCTTCTCGACGGGCCGGGCGTGCCAGCCGTCCTCGCGCAGGGCAAGGCTGCAGCGGACCGCATGCGCGCGACCAGGGCTCTTCTCGTAGTCGCGGTCGAGCCGAGCCGTCGTTCGCCGGGGCTCAGTCCGAGCGCCGCTCAGCGCAAGCAGCACCGGACGAACGAACAGCATGAAAGTCACCATCGCCGACACCGGGTTACCCGGCAACCCAAAGACCAGGCCACCAGGATGTCTACCAAACCATGTCGGCTTGCCCGGCTTCAGGGCTATACCCCAGAAGACCTCCTCGACTCCCAGGACGGCGAGTGCCTGCTTGACGTGATCGTGGGCGCCGACCGATACGCCACCGCAGATCACCGCGCCGTCTGAGACAAGACTCTGTGCGATCGCCGTCATTGTGGCGTCGGGGTCATCGGGGACCACGCTGATCCCGGTCACCTCGGCGCCGGCCTGCTGCGCCAGGGCAGGAATTGAGTAGGCATTGGAGTTGCGTACCGCACCCGGTCGCGACGCCTCATCAGGCTCTATCAGCTCGTCTCCGCTGGTCAGGATCCGGACGTATGGCCGCCTCGTGCACGCGACTGCCGAGCGGCCGACTGAAGCGAGCACCCCGAGCTCGGCGGCCCCCAACTGGACGCCGCGCTGGAGCACCATATCGCCGCCGCGAATGTCAGTGCCCGCATATCTGAGGTAGCGGCCGACCTTCACCTCCGCGAGGATCTCGACCCGCCCATCCCGGGAGGTGGTCTGCTCGAGCGGGACCACAGCATCTGCACCGGTCGGTAGCACCCCACCGGTCGAGATCGCGATCGCCTGCCCTGACTCCAGGCCGGCGCTCGCCGGATGACCGGCGCGCGACTCATCAACGACACTCAATATCACCGGTGAATCGAGCCCCGCGCCGCGGGTCTCAGCGGCACGAACGGCGAAGCCGTCCATCGCTGAGTTATCAAATGCGGGCACGTCCTCGCCACTGGCCACATCCTCCGCGAGTAAGCGTCCGAGCGACTCCCGCAGCGCCAGCCTCTCGCTCGGCAGCGAGGAAACCCCCTCAAGTACTAGGCGCCGGGCCTCCTCGATCTCGATCATGTGCACCGCCACCTCTAGCGACCAGTCTAATAGCGGCCCACTCCCGGGGTGAGTGACGAGCTGCCGTCACGCCACGGGTACGCTGAGAGACTACGTCATGATCGCGACTCTCGATCAGCGCGCGCGCCCGCTGCGCGACTTGCGCCTATCGGTCACCGATCGCTGCAACTTCCGCTGTGGCTACTGCATGCCGAAGGAGCTCTTCGGCGGCGACTTCGCGTTCCTGCCCCGCGCCGAGCTGCTCTCCTTCGAGGAGATCCTCCGCTTGACCCGCCTGTTCGCCGATCAGGGCGTCACGAAGGTTCGTCTCACCGGTGGCGAGCCGCTGCTGCGCCGCGACCTGCCGCGGCTGGTGGAGATGCTCGCCGGCCTCGACGGCATCAGCGACATCGCCCTCACCACCAACGGCTCGATGCTCCCCGCCCAGGCACGCACCTTGGCAGACGCCGGTTTGACTCGTATAACGGTCAGCCTCGACGCGCTCGACGACGAGGTCTTCGGCACGATGAACGACGTCGGTTTCCCCGTCGCCCGGGTCCTTGAGGGCATCGACGCCGCCGCGGACGCCGGGCTGGCTCCCGTGAAGGTCAACATGGTCGTCAAGCGCGGCGTCAACGACCACTGCCTACTTCCGATGGCCGACTACTTCCGCCGGCATGGCCACACCCTGCGCTTCATCGAGTACATGGATGTCGGGAGCACCAACCACTGGACGCCTGATGAGGTTGTCCCGGCCGCGGAGATCCTGAGCACGATCGATGCCTCCTGGCCGCTGGAGCCGTTGCAGCCAAGCTACCCGGGCGAGGTTGCCCAGCGTCACAGCTACCGCGACGGCGCCGGGGAGATCGGTCTGATCGCGTCGGTCACCCAGCCCTTCTGTGGACACTGCACCCGCGCGAGGCTCTCCGCCGAGGGCAAGCTCTACACCTGCCTGTTCGCCTCCAACGGGCACGACCTGCGTGCCCTGCTGCGCGGCGGAGCCTCTGACCAAGACATCGCCCGACAGCTCACCTCGATCTGGAGTGACCGGGCTGACCGCTACTCCGAGGCGCGTACGCCCGCGAGCCCTCGCCAACCGAAGGTCGAGATGTCCTACATCGGCGGCTGACCCGCGAGTCTGCTTTCTGCTGTCGCTAGGACTCGGTCAGCCGAGTCGCGGTGGCCTTCCAGGACGCGATGATTCTTGACCCGACGGTGAGACCGAGCTCGCGTGCCGCGGGCTGGGTGATCTCGGCGATGAGCGGCTGAGAGGCCTGCAGGCCGACCCTGACCCGGTTTCCCACGCTCGTCACCGAAACGACCTGGGCCGGTAGGCGGTTCTGCGCCGAGCCGCCGGCCACCGCGTCGAGCGGCTCGAGGACGATCTCCCAGGGGTAAACGCTGACTGACACCGGGCCTGTACTAGGGCCGGCCGCGGCCGTGCTCACCTCCCCGCCTCCGTCAAGCGCAACCGTGGTCAGGCCGTCCGCGGCCGGCCGGGCGATGCCGGTGAGCACCACCGCTCCGGTGAAGTTCGCGACAAACGCGGACCCCGGAGTGGCGGCGAGGCTGCTCGCGGTCCCCTGCTGGACGACGCGGCCGCGGTCGATGACGGCGACCTCGTCGCCGAGCAGAGCCGCGTCGGCGAAGTCGTGGGTGACAAGGATCACGGGAGCCTCGGTCTCCCGCAAGACCTCGAGGACAGTGTGGGTCGCGGCGGCGCGAGTGCCTGCGTCCAACGCCGAGAGCGGCTCGTCGAGCAGCAGCACATCTCCCCGGCGAGCCAAGGCTCGTGCGAGCGCCACGCGCTGGCGCTCCCCGCCCGACAGCGTTGCCGGCCGCGCGTCAGCGCGACCTGCGAGCCCCAGACGTTCCAGCAGCTCAAGCGCCCGCGCGCGGCGCTGAGAACGAGGCAAGTCACCCAGCCCGTAGGCGACGTTTCGCCACGCGCAGAGATGGGGAAACAGCGCGTAGTCCTGAAAGACATAGCCGCAACGGCGTCCCTCGGGCGGCGTATCGATGCGCCGCTCGGTGTCCAGCCACACCTGCTCGCGGCTGAGAACACGGCCTCTCTCGGGTGTCGCTGTACCGGCGATCAAGCGCAGGATCGTGGTCTTGCCCGCTCCTGAGGGCCCCGCGAGGGCAAGGCAGCGCCCGGCGGCTACTTGCAGCGAGAGCTCCAGCTCGATATCGCCTACGGTGCTTGAAAGCTCAGCGCACAGCACCACTGAGCGCCTCTCCTCTACAGAGCAGCTTGACAGCCAGCAGCAGGCTCGCCGAGACGATCACGAGGATCGCCGACAGCGCCAGCGCGCTGGGGAAGTCCGTGGCGAAGCGGTCATAGATCGCGAGTGGGACGGTCTGGGTGATCCCCTGAAAAGATCCCGCGAACATCAGCGTCGCGCCGAACTCTCCCAGCGCGCGCCCCCAAGCAAGCGCCACCCCCGCGATCACACCCGAGCGCGCCAAGGGGATCGCGACGCGTATGAAGGTCTGTGCCTGCCCGGCTCCCAGCGTCCGGGAGGCATCCATATACGAGCGATCTATCGACGCGAACGCCGTCTGTGCCTGGCGTAGATAGAACGGAGAGGCGACGAACACCAGCGCGACGACGACTCCCGCGGTCTGGAGCACCAACTGGATGTGCGCATCACCCAGCGCACCCCCGAGCAGGCCGTCGGGGCCGAGCGCCGCGAGCAGCCCGATCCCGGCCACAGCCGGAGGCAGCACCAGCGGAAGCTCGACGAGCGTGAGAACTATCGACTTGCCCGGGAAGGACCTCGTCGCCAGCAGGAACGCGGCGGGTGTCCCGACGATCACAATGATCACGATCGCGATCACGGTCGTCTCCAGGCTGAGCTTCAAAGCTTCGATGGACTCCGATTCGCCGAGGCTCGCCACCAGCCGCGCGGGACTGGTATTGACGAAGATCGCGAGCACCGGGAGCACCAGAAACCCAAGGACAACCGCAAGCGAAACGCCGAGCGCGACCGCGAACCAAGGTGTCCCTGACCCAGGCCGCGCTCGGCGTGTCACGACCTCCTCCACAACGGTGCGCGGAGACCCACGCGAACGTCTAGGAGGCCGGTGGTGGCAGGAACCCGGCGGCCAGCAACTCAGCGCGTCCGTCTCCCTGCAGCAGGCCCTCCAGGAACGCTCGCGCCTGCTGCGGATGCGCGGTGCCCTTGACGACCGCCACGCCATAGGCGACCTGCGGCTGCAAACCGGCGGGTAGCGCGATAGCCCTCAGCTGCCCGTCAGCGGCCGTAACATCGGTGATGTACAGAAAGCCCGCGTCGACTGCCCCCTGGGTGAGCTTGCCGACGATCCCGGTCACATCAGGCTCACGATCCCTGACATTGGCGAGCACCGCCGAGCGCTCCGAGGCATCCAACTTGCCGAGCACCGTCTGGGTGTAAGCGCCCACCGGTACGCCCACCGTGCCAACCGACAACGTGACCCCCGGCTTCTCCACGTCAGCGAAGCTCGTGATCTTCGCCGAGCTCGCCGGGACCGCGAGCACCAGCCTGTTAGCGGCGAACACGACCGGCCTTTCAACGAGACCCTTCCCATAGAGCATCTCCGGGAGCTTGGTGTTCGCCGAGGCGAACACATCGGGATGCACACCCTGCTCAATCTGAGCCGCCAGGACATCGGATCCCGCGAACGAGAACCGGGCTCGGGCGGATGAGAACTGTCCGCCATAGCGAGAAAAGGCCTTCTGCAAGGACGCCGCCGCAGAGACCACCAGCGTCGGCTTGACGGCACCGCCTCCACAGGCACTTACGCCTAGCGCAACCCCAACGAGCATGACCGTCAGCATCCGAACGAATCCGCTCATGCGGTCCTGTCCTTGGTCGCAGATAGACCAGTCATCTCTGGCCCCGTTCGATCATCACCGACGTCGCCTTGACCATCGCCGTCGCCTGCACGCCCGCAGCCAAGCCCAGCTCCTCGACCGAGTCGCGCGTGATCGCAGCAGTCACCAAGAACGGACCCGCCTGCATCTCCACCAGCGCCATCACCCCATCGACCTCCACCGAACGGACAGTCCCCGCGAAACGGTTGCGAGCCGAGCCGGCCGTGCCAGTCCGATGACGCCCGGGTCGAGCACTCAGACGGCGTACCTCGGACTCTGAGACGCGACGACGATTGCGCTCGTCACGACGAGTTCGCAGCTTGCCCGAACGATCCCAACGACGCAACGTGTCGGCGCTGACACCGATCGCCTTGGCGGCCTCTCCTAGAGACAAATCCTTCCGCATCTGCATAAGCATTGCATAGGCACCCACATCGGCCCAGACGGCTCGTGCTACCCGGTGCTTGAGTCGGGTAGGTGCCGTCCGACATGCCCGACGTAGATGCCGTGCGGTAGGACCCGCCAAGGAACCCCAAGTCGCACTCGGGCGCGCGATCTGCCTGCGCCGCGAAGAGCTCGACATGTCCCAGCAGACCCTCGGACTGGAGCTCGGCAAGGATCAGGGCTGGATCAGCCACATCGAGAACGGACGCAGCAACCTCGCCTACGGTACGGTCGACCAGATCGCCCGAGCACTCGGCTGGCGCCTCTCCCAGCTCGTCGCGCTCGCCGAGTCGATCGAGACAGCCAACCGCAAGCCCCTGAACCAGCCCCTGCCAAATGGCAGCTGACGCGCTTGTGGGGAAGCCTGTGACTGTTGCGAGTGCGTGGCTGAGTAGTAGTTGGCCGTAGATGCCGACGGTCGCGCTGAACGAGGTGGCAGACAGGATCGACGATCTACGAGCAGTCCTCGGCACCGACCGCGTAGCCGACGTGATCCGTCGGCGCCACTTCGATCATCTTCGCAAGGCCCTCTCCGCATCGCTCGAGTTCGGAGTGCTTGGGGACGCTGAACAAGAATTCAAAGATCTGATTGCGCAGGCGCGCGCGAGCATCGACGAGAAGCGCAGCCAGCTGCACCGCAAGGCGCTCAAGGAGTACGACGAGCTCCACGAGAGCGTTCTCCGGAACAGCGGGGTATGGGGCGTGGCCCAGCACAACAACACGCCCTGGGTAGGCTCGGTCGCCGAGCTGAGGGACTTCGCGAGCGCGGTGCTCTACCAGCCGGAGGTCCACCGGCCCACCCAGATCGGGCTGGTGTTGCCGGCGATCGAAGCGGTCTACAAACAGAAATGCCCTGACGGCGCTCCGCTGCTGCGCCCACTCTGGTGGCTGCACATCGTCGTGCTCGGCGGATCGCTGAAGCTCCGCGGACAGCCGGGCTGCGAGCCGCACGCCACCGGGCTCGCTACCACCGCGATCCGCGACACGCTGCTCGGGTTCCCGGACGACCCTCTCGCTGCAGCGTCCTGGCGCCTACAGCGCAAGCTGATCCCGCTGAGCGCCCGGACCGTCGGCGTCGCCGCCCCGCTCGAGGATCTATCCAAGCTGGCACGCCAGCGGCTGACGGCGGAGGACAGAATCCGCTACCGGATGGACCCCCACCTGGTTCCTGATGCACTTCGTCCGCATCAGCGTCATCGACTACCTTGCCCGGATCAACCCGTGGACTGTCGAGCGCCTTGACGAGGAGACCGAGAAGGTAACGAAGTCGCTGCGCATGATCACCGTCCCTGATCGCGAGTGGATCGGTCCGGCAGGTGATCCTTGGCTCGGCTCGTGGGAGAAGGGCGACACGTTGCTCGAGTGCGCCCTCGCGACGCTGCTCGACGACCCCTCGGGCGATGATCTGCTTGCTGACCCGGAGCTCCAGGCGGTGATCCGTGAGGCGGCACAGAGCCCCCACGAGCTACTGAGACGGTCAGCGGTGCCGCTCGTAGAGCGCCTCGGCCTTGCCTGAGCCTCATACCGCAGGGAGCCGACGCTGCCCTCGAAAGGAGCCTCCACTTTGTGTCTCGTGGCGAACCCTCAAGTACTCTTTTGCCTGGACTGGCGCGAGTAGTGGCGCGAGCACCGAGAATCTGGCTCAACCATGCGGAAGTGCGCTGGTCTTGAAAATCTGATCGTAGGTGCGCGCTGAGGAGGTAGCCGACGGCTGTCCCCACGAGCCCGTGATCGGTCCCGACGAGCAAAGCTCTCGCGTCCGACGATCGCCGCGCCCCGTCCTAAGAGCACGGTCATGGCGCGGGCTGACGTTTGCCGGCGCCTGGTTGTTTGGAGAGTTAGGGCTTGGATTCGGGGGTGCGACCTTTGATTCGTAGGGTGAGTTCATAGCGCTTTGTGCAAGGCGCCTTATCTCTTCTCGCACGAGTGCTTCTTGGTGGCGAAGCCGCAAGGGCCGTGCGTTGGAAATGGCCGTGCTGGGGCGGCGGTTATCGCCTCGATCACCTCCTCGCCTCAGCATCGCAGGCTTTCGCGAGTGGGCACCAACCGTCGAGCTACACGCCTGATAGGGAGGCAAGAGGGGCGTAGAGTGCGCGATCAATGCCTCGGCGACGAGCGCGCGCTCTTAGGGGGAGGTGTGAAGCTCTGGGGCCGCTTGTCGTGGGGGGAGGAGCGCATGGGCTTTCAGTTGGCTGTTGCCGTTCACGGCGCCGGCTCCCGCTTGCGGATCAGCTCACGGCCCTGCTCGTAGTCCGTGTCGCAGTCATTGGTGAGTACGCCCACGGCGGCTCCGTCGCGTGAATACCAGACGGTGAACCCCCCGGCCGGGTGCTCGACCATGCGCGCCAGGTCATAGCCGTCTCCCCAAGCCGCGTGCTTGAGGGTGTGGATGCCAATTGTGGACCAGAAACCCGGCACGCTTTCCCAGCGAGCGTCCTCTCCGGTGAGTACGCGTCCGGCGATCTCGCCGTGCCCAAGGGCATCGCCCCAGTGCTCGACCCGCAGATGGCGAGCAGCGCTGACATTCTCCGCACAGGCGATATCGCCAATCGCAAACACCCTTCCGACGCATGAGGCGCCCATCTGCGAGTTCACCGGGATCGCGCCGTCGTTCACTCGCAGACCCGCCCGCTCCGCCAGCTCTACGCGCGGGCGCACCCCCATGCCGAGCACCACGCACGCACCGTCCAGGCGCGACCCGTCCTCTAGCTCGACGACCCGTCCATCATGGACCGCGCGTACCGTGGCGTTTGCGATCAGTCGCACATCAAGATCCTCGAGCCAGCCGGCAATGTACCGGGCAGCCTCGTGCCCGAGGCGCTCTGCCTGGGGTAGTGGCTCCTGACCGATCAGCGTGACCTTTGCACCGAGCATCGCCAGCGATGCCGCTATCTCACAACCGATGAAGCCCGTGCCGAGCACGAGCACGGACACGCCGGCGCGGATCTGCTTGGCGAGACGGACGCTATCCGCAAGGGTGCGCATCGTCATTACCGCCGCGTGGTCCATCCCGGGGAGATCTGGGCGCAACGGCTCAGAGCCAGTTGCAAGCACGATCGCATCAGACTCCAGGACGCCTCCCTCGACGGTGACGGTTCCCGCCGCCGGCTCGATCGCACTCACTCTCGCTCCAAGCCGTAGTTGAACGTCGTGATCGGCAAACCAACGCTCCCGCTCGATTGGGAGCTCAGCCGCGTCGAGCTGCCCGCGCAGGAAATCCTTCGTCAGCGGGGGACGCTGATAGGGGAGCAACGGCTCCTCCCCGAGCAGGGTGACGCTGCCGCGACCCCCGTGCTCGCGGTAGGCGCGAGCCGTCGCCAGGCCGGCCGGGCCGGCGCCGACGATCACGATCCGCTCAGCGACCGTCGCCGTCGACGCGGTCAAGGCGATAGCCGGCGTCGTGGGTCAGCACGCGTCATCGAAGGTGAGACTCAATACATGCGCCACACGTCCTGAGTGCCCTCTCGTTATTGCTCTGAAACACGTGTGCTTGATCTAGCCGGCCGGTGCGGGGGAGAGGGGTGGCGTCCCCGGCGAATCCTCGACGGTGAGGGGCTTTGCGATGTTCTCAAGGCTTTCGCGCTCGGCTTTCACGCCGAAGATGAGCTCCGCGAGGCCGCCGAGGATCATCATCACCGCACCAAGTGTGAGGGCGAGGAACACCTGCTCGTAGCTTTCGGTGTTGATCATGCGGCTGAACACCTGCGGGCCGATGATCCCGCCGATCCCGGTGCCGATCGCGTAGAAGACCGCGATGCACAGCGCGCGTGTCTCCAGGGGAAATATCTCTGAGACCGTGAGGTAGGCGGCGCTGGCGCCCGCGGAGGCGAAGAAGAAGACCACGCAACAACACGCCGTGAATGTGGTGGCGTTGAGATGGTGGCCTCTGAACAGCAGGCCCGTGACGATCAGCAGAGCGCCGGAGAGCAGGTAGGTGCCGGCGATCATCGGCTTACGTCCCACGGTGTCGAACAAAGGGCTCAGCAGTAGTGCGCCGGCGAAGTTACCCGCGGCG
Organism: Solirubrobacteraceae bacterium; assembly: GCA_036510495.1. Classification (GTDB taxonomy): domain Bacteria; phylum Actinomycetota; class Thermoleophilia; order Solirubrobacterales; family Solirubrobacteraceae; genus Palsa-744. Next base: position 82,281 of record DATCDV010000051.1, on the reverse strand, counting down.
AACACGGCCAGGTAGTAGGGAGTGTTGCCCGAGGGCGTGTGAAAGTAAAGACTCAGCAGGTTGCCGAATCCGAACAGGATCGAGTTGTAGAGAAACGCCTGCCCGATGAACAGGGACAACCCCAGGATCGAGCGGCGCGGATACAGCGTGACGACCGAGCGGATGATCAGGGGAAGCGGGATCGTCTTGCGCTGGCGCACCGTCATGGGCTTGCCCTCGGGCTCGGGCAGCTCCTGGCCGGTCGACTCGCTCACCTGCCGCTCGCTGTCGGCGGTGATCTTCTCGGCCTCGCGCTCGCGACCGTGGATGAACAGCCAACGCGGGCTCTCGGGCACGTTGCGGCGCACGAGCAGTACCGCCAGGCCGATGACGGCGCCGAGCACGAACGACAGCCGCCAGCCGACGTTTACGGGAAAGAGCGCAGTGTTCAACAGGACGACCGCCAGCAGTGACCCGCCGATGCCTCCCAGCCAGTAGCTCCCGTTGATCGACACGTCCACCCGTCCACGGTGCTTGGCGGGGATCAGCTCGTCGATTGCGGAGTTGATCGCGCTGTACTCACCGCCGATGCCCATGCCGGTGAGGAACCTACACGCGAAGAACCATCCCGGTGAGAATGACAAGGCCGTCAACACGGTGCCGAGCAGATAGATGGCAAGTGTCACCATGAACAGCTTCTTGCGGCCGAGGCGGTCGGTGAGCTGGCCGAAGACGATCGCTCCCAGACAGGCCCCCGCGACGCGGCCCATCCCGAGACGTCGGCGGGGGTCAGTCCGGTGCCGGCGCCGGGTTCGGAGATGCGGCTGGAGATCGACCCGACGACGTTTACCTCCAACCCGTCGAGGATCCACGCCGTCCCGAGACCAACGATGATCATCCAGTGAAAGCGCGAGAAGGGCAGCCGGTCCAGCCGTGCCGGAATCTCTGTTTCGATCGTTCCTGTCTCGACCCCGTCACTCATGTCCAGCACCCCATTTACCCCGAGTGCTGGGCTCCCAACCTATTCGATCGACCTTCGTCCATCCGAGGGCTGGGCTCTCAAACCCATTCAATCATTGGGAAGACCGCGCCGCATGCGGCGCGGTCCCGGGTCGCACATGTGCGACCCGGCCGGCCGGCACATGTGCCGGCCGGAACAGAGGCATCGCACGCTGGAAGTCTCGCCACTCGCTTCGATGGTGAGTCAGCCGGGTAACGCCAAGGTTGTGCCTGAGCGCCTCCCTGCCAAGCGCACCGACCCCAAGACCCGACAGCGGCGCGAGCGGGCCTGGCCCAAGGGCATCGACCCCAACACCCGACAGCGGCGCGAGCGGGTCCAGCCGAGCGCAACGAGTCCTTCGGATTGACCACGATGCTGCGCGAGCATGTCACTATCGGCAAGCACGAGCTCCTGTTCGATTTCCCCGCGAAGTCCGGGCAGCGGCGGATACAGGAGATCGCCGACGAGGACGCACTGGCCGTTGTCGCGACGCTCAAGCGCAGACGCGACGGCTCCCAGTTGCTCGCCTGCCGCACGGCGAATCGATGGACGGAGGTACATGCGGATGAGGTAAACGCCTACCTCAAGCAGCACACCGGAGGAGCTTTCACCGCCAAGGACTTCCGCACCTGGAACGCAACCGTGCTGGCAGCCGTCGCGCTCGCCGGCGCCGACGATGGCCAGAAGAGCCGCGCAAGCCGGGAGCGCGAGGTAAGCAAAGCGATCAAGACGGTGGCCACCTACCTCGGCAACACCCCGGCGGTCTGCCGGGCCTCCTACGTGGACCCGCGCGTGATCGACCGCTACCACGCGGGAGTCACGATCGCCCAGGCGCTCAAGGCTTCAAAGGGTCCCGATCTCGCCGACGCTCGTGTTCGCAAACGCGTTGAGGTGGCCGTGCTCGATCTCCTGAGCGACGCCGGCCGCACTGACCGAAGGAACTCCAAGAAGGGCAGCTAAGTGTCGGATTTCGCCGATGGTTAGTCTGTTGTGCTGGCCTCAGCAGAGGCCGCCTCGTCAAGTTGCGCTCTACGTCGCAGGGGCAACAGGAACCACAACAGTAGGAATGGGAGCGCGCCAAGGGCCACGGTGATGGCACCCACCGCGGGACCGAAGAGCTTGGTCGCGACCAGCAGCAGGGCGCCGCACATGGCCAGCGCAAGGAAGGCCAGTCCCGCGATCACGATGCGGTTCGACACGAACACGAGATGGCGCTTGTCATCGTGGCGAAACAGAAAGCGATGCTGCGCTGAGGGGGCGATCGTGCATGCCGCGGATAGCGCTGCGAACAGCAGCGTGATGAAGTAGACGGTGCGCTCGAAGCTGCCGATGTGCGCGAAGCCGGTGTTGAAAGGCACGATCAGCAGGAACGCGAACAGCACCTGCACGCCGGTGACGATTACGCGCAGCTCGCCGGTCATCTCCTCGAGGTTGCGATCCAGTCGTTCAAGGCTGGTCTCTTGGCGCTTGGAGCCGACTTTGCGACTCTCGCGATCGGAGTCTTCTATTGGCGGCTGAGGGGCGGGCATGACCTCTCTCTCTATCAGCGATCAGTCGTGGCGTGGGATGCAGCTGATCTTTCCATCGTTCTCGAGGATCGCCCACTGGATATCGGCGACCGAGGCGATCTGGGCTTGACGCGCCTCCTCTTGGATGTCTGCGAGCGTGATGCGCTCCCGCCGCAGGTTGCGCTCTATCGGGCGTCCGTCTTGCACCAGCACGATCGGCTCGCCCTCGGCGATCAGCCGTGCGCGAGGGGAGCGAAAGGAGATCCAGCTCACCGCTACCGATAGGAGCGCGATCGTGGAGATCACGGTCAGCGTGCCCGTCACCGACTGATCGCTCTGCGTGATGCCCTGCTGGACGAGATCGCCGAGCACGACGAGCAGGATGAAGTCGAACGGCTCGAGGTCTGAGAGCTGGCGGCGCCCTACCACGCGGGTCACGAGGAAGATGAAGAAGAAGACGACGGTGGCGCGGATTACGAGGTCCATGAGCTAAGGGAAGATCGTCAGGGATCGGTGGAGTTCAGCCAGGTGTGTGGGGCCGTCGGTGATCGCGACGTTCTCGCGGCGCTTGCCGACGTTCGTCGGGTTGACCTGGAAGTAGATCCAGACCGTCACGCTCTGTCCGGCGGCCAACGCACCGTAGGAGAGGACGACCTTGCCGTTCTGTGATGCCTCGCTGCTTGGTTCGGGCACGATCGAGTTGACGCTCATCGACTCCCACCAGCCACGATCGAAGACGATCTGCAGTTCGTGAATGTTGCGGTGCGCGAGAACTTCGACGCGTACCTGGAAGATCAGCCCGCTTCGTAGGCGTGCGGGCGCGGTGACGCTGAGCTTAGCCGCTTGCGCGTCGACGCTCGTGGTGCTCGGTTTCTGACCGAACACGCCTAGCAGCGCCAACACCGGCAACACGGCGATCAAGCACAACAACAACCTGCGGTAGTGGGGATGGTGCTTCCGCCCGGCCAGATCGCGGCTGCGCTCCAGCACCACGCCTTCGGGAACGTCTGCCATCCCTATCTATTCGTGGGTCGCGACGATGACCCTCCTGGCGCTTCCCCGCATCCACTCGCCTGCCGAGAACGCGCTTGCCGGGGGCATTCGGCGCCGCGGCGCCGATTGAGTCTCGCCTTCGCGGGTAGAAAAGCAGCGAACGCGATCGAAGGAGACCTGAGGTGAGAATCGGCTATTTCCTATCCAGCGAGGAGTTCGGCCCACGCGAGCTCGTCAGGCAGGCTCGCATGGCCGAGCAGGCGGGCTTCGACGGCCTGTGGATCTCTGACCACTTTCATCCCTGGAACGACGAGCAGGGCCACAGCGCCTTCGTGTGGTCCACGATCGGCGCGATCGCCCAGGCGACCTCGCGCATGAAGCTCACCACCGCTGTGACCTGTCCCACCACGCGCATTCATCCCGCGATCATCGCCCACGCAGCGGCCACATCGGCGGTGTTGTTGGAGGGCCGCTTCGCGCTGGGGCTCGGAACCGGCGAGGCGCTCAACGAGCACATCCTCGGCGACCGCTGGCCGGCGGTGGACACGCGCCTCGAGATGCTCGAGGAGGCGGTAGAGGTCATTCGCACCCTGTGGCAGGGCGGTATGCAGAGCCATCGGGGACGCCATTACCAGGTAGAGAACGCACGCATCTACGACCTGCCCGAGCAGCCCCCGCCGATTCTTATCTCGGGCTTCGGTCCCAAGTCCACGAGTCTCGCGGCGCGCATCGGTGACGGCTATTGCACAGTCGGCCCCGACACTGAGGCCGTAGCGTCGTTTCGTAAGAGCGGCGGCGCTGAGAAGTTGGTCGCGGGCGGGATGAAGGCGTGCGTGGCCGAGGATGAGAAGCGAGCCCGCGCGACGGTGTACCGGCTGTGGCCCAACGAGGCGCTCCCCGGTGAGCTCGCGCAGATTCTCCCCACGCCCGCACATTTCGAACAAGCCTCCGAGATGGTCTCCGCCGAGCAGGCCAGCGAAGACGTGCCCTGCGGGCCGGACATCGATCGGCAGCTCGACGCGATCCAAGCGTATGCGGACGCGGGCTTCGACGAGCTCTATATCCAGCAGATCGGCGATGAGCAGGAGCGCTTCTTCGAGCTGTACGCCAGCGAGATCTTGCCTCGCTTCAGCGATAGGCAACCACAGCAAGGAGTGCTCGCGAGCGAGGGAGCACGATCATGAGCCCCAGGACAGGCGGCTCGAACGTCGCGCAACTCTGCAAGCGCACCCGCCGGCTGATCGGAAGCGCTCGCGCGCAAAACGCCAGGGCCAGTCTCAAACGTGAACAGGTGATCAGGGAGTTGCGCTCCGTCGGTCACCGTCCGGCTGAGCCTCGGCGCTCCCGGTGACCGTGGGCGCACTCGGTAGTGCAGCATCGAAGCCGCCGCTCGCGTTGCGCTCTACGATCGCCCCGCTCCAGCCGCGCAGCGGGTGACTCTCCTCTCGCAAAAGCTCCTGGCAGATCCTGCGGGTGAGCACGAAGACGATCACGGGCAGGATCAGGAAGGCGCCCCTGAAGAACCAGATCGCGCCTTCGTAGCCGAAGCCGAACTGAAAGAACAGCCGGTCGGCTGAGCCCGCCGCGAACACGACCAGCACCGCGCTGAGGACCGCCGCGGCGAGCGCCGTGCGCCGCGGGTTATCGCGAGGCCGATCGAGCAGGTCGTGGCGAGCGTAGTCGCGGCTGATCAGGCGTCGGTCGATCCACGGCAGCGCATACAGCAACCCGAAGACCACCGCGGGGAACAGCACGCCGCCGAAGAACGGATTGGGGACGAGCGTGTGCCCGAAGGCGTGGATCTCGAGGTTGGGCATGATTCGCAGCGCCCCGATCAGCCAGCCGAGGTACCAGTCGGGCTGCGCGCCGTTGGTGCCGATGTAGGGGTGGTAGGGCCCCCACAGCCAGATCGGGTTGATCTGGATCAGCCCGCCCATCAGCATGAGCACCGCCGCGACGGCCGCGAACAGCCCGAGCGAGCGCAGTGCGTAGCCGGGCCACATCGGGGTGCCGACGACGTTGTCCTCGCGCCGGCCGGGCCCGCGGAATTGGGAGTGGCGCTGGATCATGATGATCGCTAGATGCACGGCGAGCAGGCCGGCGATCAGGGCGGGGATGATGAACACGTGCGCGATGTAGAGCCTTGACTCGAACGTCGCCCCGCCGGGGAAGCGCCCGCCCCAGAGCGCGAACGCGAGCGGGCCGCCGATCAGCGGCAGTGACATCGCGACGCCCCAGGCGATCGCGAGGCCCATCCCGGAGAGCAGGTCGTCGGGCAGTGAGTAGCCGGCGAACCCCTCGAGGATCGCGAGGATCAACAGCGTCAGGCCGATGATGTAGTTGATGTCCCGGGGCTTGCGAAACGCGCCGGTGAAGATGATCCGCAGCAGGTGCAGCGTGATCGCCGCGACGAATACGAGCGCTGCCCAGTGGTGGGTCTGGCGCATCAAGAGGCCGCCGGAGACTTTGAAGGAGAGGTGCAGCGTCGAGCTGTAGGCGGCCGAGAGACTCTGCCCTTGCAGTGCGGCGTAGCTGCCGTGGTAGACGGTCTGGCTGGTGCTGGGATCGAAGAACAACGCCAGGAACGTGCCGGTGAGGATCAGAATGACGAACGAGTACAGCGCGATCTCACCGAGCAGGAAGCTCCAGTGGTCGGGGAACACGTAGTCCATGAGGAACCGCAGGCCGCGTGCGGCACCGAGGCGCTCATCGATGAAGCTGACCGCATCGACCGCGGCGTCACCGGAGCGCGATGAGCGCTTGCTCACTTGCTGTCTCCCCACCAGGACGGGCCGACGGGCCCGGACATCGGGCCGCCCGCGATGAGCGCCCCGGATGCGTCGATTTGCAGCGGCAGCTGCGGCAGCGCACGGCCGGCGGGACCGAACTCCACAGTGCCGCCGTCGAGCACGTCGAACGTCGAGTAGTGACAGGGGCAGATGAGCGCGGGGCCGCGCGACTGGGTGGTGGGACTAAGCGGTGAGCGAAACAGAGAGATCGCACACGACGCGTGCGTGCAGATCTTCGAGTAGGCGAGGATCCCCTCGGGTGCCCACGAAGCACGGTCGGCCGGTAGCTTCAGGGTGGCGGGGTCGACACGCACGACAACCACTGGCGAGCCGAGGTTGTCCTTCTCCGCACCCTGAGGGAAGGCCGTCACGAAGCTCCCTTCGTTTACGTTCGCGGCCAGGATCGGGTTGCCTTCGTCGTCGACGAGCACCCGTCCCGCGTGCCACGGCGTGTCGCTTAGCTGCTGCTCAATCCCAGGGCCGAGGGCGACCAGGGGTATCACGACCGCGGCGGTCAGCCCGGCGCCCGCGATGCCCGCCGCTCCCCCGATCAGCCTGCGGCGGGTGATCCCGTCCAGGCCCGCGCGGGCCTGCTCGGCTACCTGCTCGACGGCTTCGCGGTCCCCGTACATCGGGCGGTCCTCGACCTTCGTCTCCTGGGGGACGAGGAAGCGTCCGGCGAGGATCAGGGCGCTGGCGAGCAGCGCGAGCCCCACGCCGAGGCACAGCCCGAGCAGCTGCGTGTTTGGGTCAACGATGAACAGGGCGACGAACCCGAGGCCGGTGAGTGCCGTGAGCGCCAGCAGCGCGGGGATGAGGTGCTGCGCCCATTCGGGGGCGCCGGTCTCACGACGCGACGGGTCATCCGCCTCACCGTGCTCTGGTGGATCTCGGCGGCGGCGTAGCGCTCCGATGCGCCACAGTGTGAGCATCAGGATCGCCTGCCACAGGCGGTGCAGGATGCCTCGCTTGTGTGGATCCTCGCTCATGTCAGGTCTCCTCGCTTGGTGGTGGAGCGTGCTTGGGCGCGGGTGCACGCTCTCCGATCAGCCTTGCGATTAGCAGCAGCGCGGCGGCCGCGAGCAGCCATGCGACCATGCCCTCGGGTATCGGGCCGATCCGCCCGATACCCCAGCCGCCGCGGTCATCGGGGGACTGTGTGCTGCGCACGTAACGTGCGATCGAGTCGATGTCCGCTTCGGAGAGCTCCCCGGGACCGAAGCGCGGCATCACGTACGGTCCGATACGGATCGCCTCCGCGATCTGCCTCGGCGTCGCGACGTTCAGCGAGGGCACGACCGCGCCGGTCACGATTCCTCCCGATCCCTGGATCGTGTGACAGCCGGCGCAGTCAAGCGCGAACAGGCTCTGCCCCTTCGACAGCGACCCCCGCTGTGGATGGACGGTGGGGATCGCGGGCCCGCCGAAGGACGCGACGTAGTCGATCAGCGTCTGGATCTTCGCTTGGGAGAACGCCGGGCGCGTGGGCATCGGCTGCGCGCGAGGGGACGGTAGCGGCATCCGCCCCGTCTCCAGATAGAAGTCAGCGGCCAGCGCGCCCACACCGTGCAGGCTCGGCGCCCTGCCGGGGATGCCCTGCGCGTTCATGCCGTGACATGCCGCGCAGGAGGAGAGAAACAGATCATGCCCCTCCGAGACGAGCGACCCGTTTGGCACGGTGGCCGTACCCGCGAGCGTGCTCGCGGCGTGGGTCTGGCCTTCTCCGTGTGCGGCGATGTCGACCAACGACAGGCCGCCGCAAACGATCGCCGCGAGTGCCAGCAGGCCGCGCCTCATGCGCCCACCGTCTCACCGGCCACGATTGCGGACGGGTTGTGTGGCTCCTCGCCGTCCGCGTACAGATACTGGTCCCGGCGCTGCTGGCGTCGCTCTTCGAGGATCATCGATTCCATCGCCACCACGATCGCCAGCGCCGCCATCGCGACTCCTCCCGCGAACAGCATGATCATTCCCGCCGCGTGCTGGTCTGAAAGCGCCGATCTATGGAGCGCCCGGGCGGGAGCGAGATAGAACGGGTAGCGCACATGTTCGTCGAACAAGAACAATGCGGCCGGGATGAACATCACGGTCATCGCGGCCATCAGCCAGCAGAACCTCGCGATCGCGCTCGGCGGACGGGGAACAGGATCCGCCGCCAGGATCGGCAACAGAAAGATGATGCCCGACCAGAAGTAAGCGGCGTGCTCGAAAGCGTGGACGGTCTGATCGCGCAGTGCCACTTCGTAGAGGCCGCTCAGGTGGGTTCCCAACACCACGATCGTAAACAGCACGAACCCGCAAGCCGGGCGCGTCAAGACTCTCACCCACCGCTGGCGCAGGACCGCACCGACCACGTTCCGTCCCGCGGGGGAACACGCGCTCAGCACCAGGCGCATCGGCGCCCCCCACAAAAGCAGCGCCGGTGCTGCCAGGATCAGCAAGAGATGCTGAACGACATGCACCGAGAGCAGCTCATCGGAATAGCGATCGATTCCCGACTCGAGCGCCGTCATCAGCACGAGCAGACCAGCTATGAAGGAAACGGTCCGCCATAGCGGCCAGTGCTTGGGAGAGCGGACGACGCCCCATCCATAGAGCCCCGCCGTGGCGGCGCACACCACGAGCACGGCCGGGTCAAGTTGCCAGCCGCCGAGCATCCGCGCGAGCGTCGGCGTGGCAGTGCTCATCGCGTGCCTCCTCCGCGCAGTGCTCGTGCGCGTGCGCGCTGCTCGCGCACGATGCCTCCGAGCCCGAGCGCGCCGATACCGACGCCGATCAGGATCAGCCACAGCCCGAAGCCCGCGCCTACCAGCGCGAGCGCCACCCCGACCATCAGCGTCCCGGTCGCTACGGAGCTGTCAGTGATCAGCCGCGAGCGCTCGTCGCGGTCACGGTTCCTGTCGGCCGCCCACAGCACGAGCCCGGATGTGATGCACGCCGCCGACGCGACACCAGGGATCACGAACTGAATCACTTTCGGCTCAAACGCGGCCTGCAGCCCGGTCAGCACGCCGAGCCACGCACCCCACGCGAGCAGCCAGATCGCGGCGCGCCTCACCCCAGCACTCCAGCAGCGGTAACGCTCACCTCGGTGGCGCTGTGCCGCTCGGCTGCTTCGCGCAGATCGAGCAGCGGCGCGTAGGAGCGGATCGGCGGCAACGCCACAAAATTGTGTCGCGGCGGCGGGGAGCTCGTCGCCCACTCGAGCGTATGCGCCCCCCACGGGTCGTCCCCCGCGGGGCGGCGGCGGCGCAGGGAAATCACGACGTTCACGGCGAACACGAGCACCGAGAGCGCGATCACGACCGAGCCGACCGTCGAGAGGATGTTCAGTCCCTGCCAGCCGCTGGACGCCGGGTAGCGCGCGACACGGCGGACCATGCCCTCCGCGCCGAGGAAGAACATCGGGAAGAACGTCAGGTTCGCACCAATCACCATCAGCCAGAAGTTCAGCTTGCCGAGGCGCTCGCGCAGCATCACCCCCGTGATCTTCGGAAACCAGTAGTAGATGCCGCCGAACAGACCGAAGGCGCTACCCGCGAAGATCGTGTAATGGAAGTGCGCGACCACGAAGTAGGACATGTTCAGCCCGTAGTCCAAGGGTGGCGAAGCAAGGATGATCCCGGTCAGCCCACCGATCAGGAACTGCACGAGGAACCCGAGCGCGAACAGGAACGCAGTCGTGAAACGCAGACTGCCGCGCCAGATCGTCGCGAGGAAGTCGAAGTACTCGATCCCGGCCGGAACCACTAGTGCCGTTGAGGTGAGCGCGAAATACTTGTTGGAGAGCACCCCGAAGGTGAACATGTGGTGCGCCCACACCGTCATCGACAGGCCGGAGAAGATCAGCAGCGCGACGATGAAAGCGGAGTACCCGAAGAACCGCCGTGCCGAGAACGTCGCGATGATCTCCCCCACCATCCCCACGAACGGGAAAAACATCACGTACACGACGGGGTGCCCGTAGAACCAGAACAGCGCCTGGTAATCCACCGCGCCCGCGCCACCAGTGAGCACACCCCCGAGATGTCGCTGTGCCCACAGCAGACCGAGCGCGAGGATCAAAGCGGGGAACCCGAACACCGTCATCGTGCACGTCGCGACCATCGTCCATGTAAACACGGGCATCCGCATCAGCGTCATCCCCGGTGCGCGGCGGCGCAGCGCGGTCGCGAGGATGCACCCGCCCCACAGGATCTGCCCGAGCGTCGCAAGCATCACCCCGAAGATCCACAGATCCATGCCGCTCCCAGGAGAGTGGATCGATTCTGAGAGCGGATCAAAGCCCCACCACGACGCGCTCGCCGCGCCGCCGCTCGTGAGGAAACCTGACCACATGCCCACTCCGCCCAGCACATACAGCCACAGTCCCGCCAATGCGACCCGTGGCCCCGCGATCTCAGCGGCTCCGATCTGCAGCGGCACGAAGTACAGCCCGACCGCCAGCGCGACGGGGACGATCACCAGGTAGACCATCGTCGATCCGTGCATCGTGAACAGTTCGTTGTAGGTGTTCTGGGAGACGACGCCTCCGTCGGCAGCGAGCTGGCCGCGCATCAACAGGGCCAGCAGTCCGCCGGCGAGGAAGAACACAAACGCGATTACGCAAGCCGACCCGGCGATCCGCTTGTGATCGGTGGAGGCGAGCGTACGCAGCGAGCCGTCACGGTTGGATATCGCGACGCTGCTCACACTCCTGGCCCTTTCGCGGTGACGATCGCCGCTCGAGCGGACGAGCCTTCATGGAGTCGCTTGCCTTCACGCGCCAGCCATTCCCGGAAGCTCGCTGGGCTGACAGCCTCAAGCGCGAAGTGCATCTCTGAATGCTGCTCACCGCAAAGAACGGAGCACTCCCCTTGGTAGAGACCGGGTTTTTCGAAGATGAGATCGAAGTGGGTGGTGTAACCGGGCAGCACCTGGCGCTGATAGTGAAGCTCCGGGACCCAGAAGCCGTGGATCACATCCTCGGAAGTCCCACTGAATTCGACCTCGGTGCCAGTCGGGACGTACGCCGGGGCCGGGTGCCAGGTGGAGATGTCCGCGACCTGCACGCCATTGGAGTAGACAAAGCGCCAGCTCCACTGCGCAGCGATTACTTTGATGCGCAGACCCGGATGCGCGACGAGCCGGTCGATCGGGGTCTCCGCCCGGAAGGTCACCCACACCAGAAACGCCGCTACACACGCCAGCATGAACGCATAGGCGATCTCCACCGGTAGAGCCTCCGAGCGCCGCCCCGGCCGTGAGCGCCGGGCGCCCGCCACCAGCAAAACGATCAATGTCCCAACGACGATCGCGAACACAACGATCGCGATCGGGAAATAGATACCCTCGACGTGCTGATAGGCATGCAACGTGTCGGGCATCAGCGCTCAAACTGCTCGGCCTCGCGCTGGCGCAATATCAACCCAAGCCCCGGCGTCTGCGGGTCAGGGCGCAGCACGCCGTCCACAAGCTCCGGAGCACCGTCGAAGAGCATCGCCTCGATCCGTGCGTGGTCGTGGAAATACTCGATATGGGCAAGCGGCGCGATCGCCGAGCCCACGTGCGCGTGGACGGTCGGGCTGGTGTGCGCGGAGAGCAGCACGCCATGCGAGGCGCACAGCGCGGCGACCTGAAGCAGCTGCGTGATACCGCCACAACGGGTGACATCCGCCTGCAACACATCGACCGCGCCCGCCTCGAGCATCCGCCGGAAGTAAAAGAGGTCATAGCCATACTCGCCGGCGGCGATATCCATCCCGGCAGGCGCCCGGTCGCGCAGCAGCGAAAGGCCCTCCAGATCATCTGAGGAGACAGGCTCCTCAAACCAGCTCACGCGCGCCTCCTGCACGAACACCTCAGCCAGCTGCAGCGCCTGCTTTCGCTCACAGGCCCCGTTCGCGTCCACGAACAGCCCCACGTCCTCGCCGATCGCGGCGCGCGCCCGACGCACCCGCTCAGGGTCACGGTCGGGGTCTGAGCCGACCTTCATCTTCACGCTTGAGATCCCCCGCTCGACCCAGCCCGCGAGCTGGCGCTCAAGCCGGACATCGGTGTAGGAGGTAAAGCCACCACTCCCATACACCGGCACGCTGTCACGCACACGCCCCAGCAGGCTTGACAGCGGCACGTCCAGCAAACGCGCCTTCAAGTCCCACAACGCGATATCGACGGCGGAGATCGCGCTCGAGGCGACGCCCGGGTAGCCGATGTTGCGAACCGCTCCGCGCATCCGCTGCCACACGGCGGGCGGAGAAAGAGCGTCCATACCCACGACCACGTCGCACAGCAACTCCTTGACGAGCGCAGCGGCCGCACCCGCGGCGTAGCTGAATCCAAGCCCCGACTGTCCACCCGCGCTCACCTCGACGAGCACGAGCGTGGTCGAGCTCCACTTAAGCGTGCCGTCGGCCTCCGGTGCGTCGGTAGGAACAGTGAGCGCACGCGCCCGGACGCTCTCCACGGTGACATCAGGCGTGCGGACGGTGAGAGCCGATCGCGTGAATTCCTCGACGTCGCTCCCGAGCCCCCGTGTCGCCATGTTCCCCGCCTCTATTGCGTGTCGACGAAACGAGCGTTCTGCTCGCTATCCACCTCGACGTGCTCGGGCCGTGTCCGCTGCGAGTCTGCCGATCCCTCGACCTTGTCACCCTCCGGGTCGAGCTGCTTGTGGTGCAGCCAAGCCGCGATCAGATACACACCTCCGCCGAGCACTGCCACAACGACGAGCACGATCACCAGAATAAAGAAGGCTCCGATTTCCATGCCCCACTCAATACCCAAAGCGGGGCCATGCAAATCATGTCCTTCAAGGCGCCGATGCGCGCGTGGGCTTCAACTTCGCTAGCGCCGGGCGCTCCTCCACGACAACACGACGGCTCTCCATTGCCCTCGCGCCTTCCAGTGTGGGCAGGAGCATCGTGCCAGCCGCCTGCGCATCGGCGAACTCCTCGCCAAGGAACCGTGTCTGTGCCGCCACGAGCACGGCGTAGGCCATCGCCGAGAGCTCCCGCAATGGCTGGTGACGGTTCTGGCGCACGCCGAGATCGACCTGAGCGAGACCGTCCAACCCGATCAGCCGCCAGGCGTCGATCAACATCGCTATCTCCACCCCGTATCCGGCACTGAACGCAAGACGCTCGAGCAACTCGCGACGGCCCGCGGTCTCGCCGGCGAGCGGCTGATCGAACACCGCGAGCTCAGGCGCATGGAGGTTCAGCAGCGGACGCGCCATCAGCTCCGTGACACGGCCGCCACCGGCTGCCACCAGGGTTCCGCGGAAGCGAAACGGCCGCTCGAAGAAACCCTTGACGAGTTGCACCTGCGGGTCCCACACCAATGGTCCCAGCAAACCGGTGAGAAAATGCTCGGCGAAGTCCTCGGTATCCGTGTCCGCGAACGCGACGATCTCGCAGTCAACTGCCGCGAGCCCGCGCCACATCGCATCACCCTTCCCGAGGGCGGGCCCAAACTCAACCGACAGCTCATCCTCCTGTACGACCTTGAGCCCCGTCTCCGTGGCGATACGGGCGGTAGCGTCCTTGGAGGCAGCGTCGACGAGAAGGACCTCATCCAGCAGCCCGAGGTCACGCAGACGCGCCGCTTGCTCGGCGATCGGGCCGATCGTGGCGGCGACTTCGCGGGCGGGCAAGACCAGCGCGATCGTGCTGTCCTTTCGCTCGAGCAGCTCGCCGAGTGGGAACTGCTCGGCTCGGTAGGAGCGTCGTGCCCGCCAGTCCGCACGGGCGAGATCGCGTGCCAGTCCCCGTGGTGCGCGCCCGCTCGTGCGGGCCGAGGTACGGACCTGAACGCGGCGGCTGCGATGGATCGTCACGCCTCGCGCGTGCAGCTCGCGCTCGAGCGCCTCATCCTCCAGCGCGGCGCGCACGGGCAGCCCACCGCAATTCTCATAGGTTCGCGCGGTCAACGCGAGCGACGCGCCACTGAAGTGGTGATGCTCGACCGGAGCGCCGGACATGCTCTCGCGCAGCGCCGACTTCAGCCGCTCGCCGGCGCTGCGCTCACGCTCAACCAGCGCCTGCGCATCAAGCAGCTCGCTCTCCTCGGGGTCAAGTTCGATGTGCCCGCCGATCGCCCGCGCTCCCGCCTCGATGAGTCGCAGTTGCTCTGCTAGCCAGTCAACGGCGACGACGCTGTCCGCGTCGGTGCTAGCGATCAACCCGTCGTCTCGGCCGAGGTCGAGCAGCCTCGCGCAGGCAAGGTCCATCCCGAGTCGCCGAGCACGCCCAACCCCTACCGACACACTCAGCTTGAGCGTGTGTAGACGCAGGCGGGGATGCTTCCTATGCATCTCGCGCAGTACATCGGCCGTCCCGTCGCGACACCCATCGAGGACCACGATCACCTCGAAGCTCTCGCACGCGACTCCCTCTTGGCGGGTGAACGCGCTCACGCATGCTTCGATGCGGGCAGCCTCATCGCGCGCAGGCACCACGACAACAGCGGCGAGCGCAGGATCGGGATCAGCCAATGAGAACGCGGCGCTCACGCGTGCACCCCGCCGCAGGCGATCAACTGCCGGCTACGGTCGTAATCCGCGTCGCGGTCGTGAGTCAGCACACCCAGGATGTCTCCCTCCTCATCCGCATACCAGACCGTGAAAGCGTCCTCGCCGTGCTCGACCAGATGCGTCTGCGCGTGCCTCGTCTTAGCGGGCATCGCCGTCGAAGCGGTCGAGGCGATAGCCAGGCTGACGGTCATCGAGCGCGTGCCAGCCCGCAAGCTCACCGGCCAGCAGATCGTGGACCTCATCGCCGCGCAGCGGCTCGCTGCTGCCCACGCCACGCCAGCTCACCACTACGACGCATACCCCGTCGCGTAGCTGCCCGGCAAACCAGGAGACGGCGGCGTGTAGCGCCGGCTCGTCCAGGTAATACAAGACCTCCGAGCAGACCACCACATCCCACGGCCCCTCGGGCGCCTCCTCCGGGAAGCTCCCCTGCACCAGTCGCACATTTCTACGTTCCCGCAGCCGGGCTCTGGCAAGCCGTAGGGCGCTCGGTGAGAAGTCGACGGCCACGACGCGCTCGCAGCGTGAGGCCAGGTGCTCTGTGAAAACACCAATCGAGCAGCCCACCTCGAGTACTGCGCCCAACGGACGCGCGGGCAGCGCCGCGAGCGTGCGCGCGTACTTCTCCCGCTCATAGTCACTGTCGCAGTAGCCCCACGGGTCCGCGCTCGCCTCATACAACCGCTCGAAGCGCTCCGGCCCCATGCGCGGCGCCCCGGCCGAGGCGCTCACGAGGAGTGTTCCTCTAGCGCGCGTTCGCCGAGCTCCACGAGCTTCGGGTCCAGCCGGGAGTGTTCCTCTAGCGCGCGTTCGCCGAGCTCCACGAGCTTCGGGTCCAGCCGGTGCTGCAACAGGAACAAGTCAAGGTCACGACGGGCACGATCGAGCGTCCCCCCGCCTACCAGGGCGCGCGACCCGCCGACCCTCGCCGCCTGCTCTGCGATCAGCCGCGCGGCCTGCGCGAGCGCCAGGCGACATTCACTCGCGAGCGCTCGTGCGCCACCGTCTGCGTCGAGCGGCATCTCGGTCTCGTTTAGAGCGGCGACGGTGTGCTCGAGCCAGCGGTCGATTGTCGCTGCCGCCAAGCGCATCCCTCCGAGCGCGTGCAGAGCTATCGCGTCCAGCTTGTGCTCGCTCACCGCGGTCACGGTCGCCTCGAAGATACAGTCGGCGATCCCAGCCCATGTCGAGGCGGTGCGCACCGCGTCGCGTGAGAACCACGGTTCGCGCATGAGCTCATCCTCGCCGCCGAGCAAGGCGAGCACCGTTGCTCCGGTGAACTCGACGCGATGGCTCTCCGAGGAGCGCAGCCCCGAGGCGCGATACCAGCCGCGGTCGATGTGAACTCGATCGGTCACGTCGACGTAGGCGAGTCGGCGCGTGCCACCCCAGTCGCGAGCGATGACGAGCGCGCGTTGCACGCCGCTGGCGCCCGAGCAAAACGTCTTCACACCCCGCAGAACCAGATTGCCGGCAGCGTCCTGCTCGACCGTCGCGCGGGACCCCTCGCCGGGTGCGGGGTCCGCACCCCACACTCCAAGCAGCAGCTCTCCCGCCCTCACAGCCTCGAGCTCATCCTCGCGCAGGGGGTCCGGGGCGCTCAGCGCCAAGCGCTCGACGCCGTTGAAATGCCCATCGAGGATGCGAGCACACGAAGCATCCACACCCGCGACGGCGCGCACCAGCTCGACCTCCGTGCGCAAGTCACACCGCTCGCGCTCGCCGGCGAGCTGTGGCACCCCTGCCGCCGCGAGCGCCGCGAATCCCTCGCCGGGGAACCGCGGATCGTGATCGCGTTCATCCGCGCTGGCGGCGATCACAGCCAGTGCGCGCGCGAAGTCTGAAGCGAACATGTCCGCGCCAGCTGAAGCGAGGGGGTGCGCGCTCATACAGCTCTTCCTTCGGTCAGTCCCGCGTGCTCAATGGACGGGTGCGTCTCGCCGAGCGCCACCACCGCAAAGCTCTCCTCGCGTGCGATCGAGAGCAGCGGCTCGATCAGCGCGAGCGTGTTATCGCAGCCCACCCGATGCGCTCCCGGACCGAGCGCATCGTGCATCAACACGACCGCTCCGTCTGCAAGCAGCGGCCGGGCAGCAGACAGCATCGCCGCCGGCGAGTCGCCACGCCAGTCGTGTGTGTCGACGTTCCAGTCCACGAGCCTCAGCCGATGGGCGCGAGCGACCCGCTCACTCGCCTGCGTGCGAACTCCCCACGGTGTCCGCCAGAGCGTAGGGCGGACCCCCAGCGCCGCGAGGCTCTCGAGCCCAGCACGGGTGTCGCGCTCGATCTCCGCCTCGCTGAGCTCGCTGTGGCGCACATGCCGATCGCAGTGCAACTGCACCTCATGGCCCGCCTCCAGCACCGCTAACGCAGTGTCGGGAGCTGCCCTGACCCGCTCGCCGACCATGAAGAACGTCGCGCGTGCGTCCGCTGCGCTCAACGCCCCAAGGATGCGCCGGGTCCACTGCGCATCCGGCCCGTCGTCGAAGGTCAGGCTCAGAGTCTTATCCACAGCTAGCTCCCCTTCAGGGATTGGCCGGAGACGGTAGCGGCGCCGTGGCTCAGCGCGAGTGCCGCCTCGATGTGGGAGAGGTGGGTGAGCGTCTGCGGGAAGTTACCGAGCAGCTCGCCGCTGTCGGGATCGACCTGCTCGGAGAACAGACCGTGCGCGCTCGCGGCACTCATCGCTCGATCGAACACCTCACGCGCATCCTGCATCGCATCTTGGTGCGCATAGCACTCCGCCAACCAGAAGGAGCACGCCAAGAAAGCGCCCTCTTTGCCTGGGAGCCCGTCATCGCGCAGGTAGCGGCGCACGAAGCCTCCGGCGCCGAGCTCCTCGTGGATCGTTTGGGCGGTGCTGACCATCCGCTCGTCCGCGAACTCCACGAACCCCACCCTCGGGAGCAAGAGCAGCGCCGCGTCCAGCTCCGGTTCATCGAAGCACTGCACGAACACGCCGCGCTCGGCGTCGAACCCGTGCTCCTCGATCGCCTCGCGGATCTCCTTGCGCGCCTTCTCCCAGCGCCGCACGGGCGCCTTGCGCATGCACTCCTCCGCGAGCATCAGCCCGCGATCCACGGCCGCCCAGCAGCAAGCCTTGGAGTGCACGAAATGGTGCGGCTCGCCCCGCCACTCCCAGATCCCGCGATCAGGCTCCTGCCAACGCTCGACCGCCGTCTCGATGAGCTCAGAGAAGAACCGCCACTCATCGTCATCGGGGGACTGCCCCCGCCGGTGCCAGCGCCATGCGAGGTTCAGGATCTCCCCAAGCGCGTCCAGCTGCAGCTGGCGAGCCGCCTGGTTACCGATGCGCACCGGCCGCGACTCGCGATAGCCCGCCAGGTCGAGCTCCTGCTCTGAGATGCGTCGCTCCCCGCCGATCCCGAACAGGATCTGCAGATCATCCGCATGTCCGGCGGAGCTGCGCACAATGAAGTGCCTGAACCGCTCAGCCTCTCGTCCACAGCCCATCTCCGCCAGCGCATTCGCCGTCAGCGCCGAATCCCTGATCCAACTGAAGCGGTAGTCCCAATTGCGCTCTCCGCCGAGAGTCTCGGGCAGTGAGGCGGTGGGAGCGGCTACGATCGCGCCCGTCGGGGCATAGGTCAGTGCCTTCAGCGTCAACGCCGAGCGGACCACCGCCTCCTGGTCGACCCCGTCGTGGTGAAGACGCTCGCGCCAGCGCTGCCACCACTCGATCGTCTCCGATAGTCGGGTGTCAACGCTCTCGCTGCCCAGGTCAGAGGTCTGCTCGTGCTCGAGCAAATGCGGTCGCACGAATCGCATCAGCAGCCGCAGTCGCTCGCCGGCATGCAGCGACGCGCGTGCGCACAGGCTCTCCCCGTCGCTGTCGAGCTCCCCGTCACTCCAGATCAAAAGGCCGTCGTCACCGCCGATCGCCGTGAACACATCAATCTCGGCGCGACGCAACCATGGGCGCACAGACCCATAATCAAAACGCGGTGCGATCTGCACTTCGATGTCCGCGCTGCCCTGCTGGCACTCAATGATCCGCACGATCTCGCGTCGTGGCTGCTGGGCACCGTGCTCGCGCATCGCAAAGCAGTCGAGCACCCGCACCGACCCCGCCTCTCCCTGCAGGATCGTCTCGCGTACCCGCGTGTCCTTCACATACGAGCTATCGCAGCTCTGGACAGGTCCTTGCGAGAAACGTACCGCGCAGTGCCCGCCCTTCTCCCAGTCCAGCAACCGCCCAAAGCAGCTGCCGCTGTCAAACCGCGGCAGGCAGCACCAGTCGATCGAACCCCTGCCAGACACGAGCGCCGATCCGTGACAATCACCGATCAGGCTGTACTCCGCCAGCGGCGGCGCCTCACCGTCTGCGCTCATCCTCGCCGCCGGTGAGCGCCGAGGACGCTGCCTGTCAGCGCCGCAAGTCCCAGCCCGCCGAGCGCAACCCTATGACGTGTCGCCAGCCACTGCCCGCTGCGACCGTGCGCCTGCGAGTCGAAGTCTCCGTGAGCGCCGCGGTCGCCCGGTAGCGGCTCGTAAAGGTTGCTTGGCCGCCCGGGGGACACGGGCTCCTTGGTTTGCTGGGCGTCGTAGCCGGTGCGGGCCAGATAGCGATCGGCAAAGCCTGGGGCGAGCGCATTACCGATAATCGTGAGCGCCGTCGAGGCGCCGACCCACCACTCGCGCCGCGCCGGGTGCTCGGCAGCCATCACGACCGCGCGGGCCGCCACCTCCGGCTGATAGATCGGAGGCACCGGCTGGGGGTGGCGTGGCAGGCGTGTTCGCACCACATCGAACTGCGGAGTGTTCAACGCGGGCATCTGAACCATCGTCACTCGCACAGGGCTCTGTTCGTGCATCAGCTCGCAGCGCAACGACTCCGTGAAACCCTGGATCGCGTGCTTTGACGCGCAATAGGCGCTCTGCAACGGAATACCGCGGTAGGCCAGCGCCGAGCCGACCTGCACGATCACGCCCGCTTGACGCGCGCGCATCCGTCGCAGCGCGCAGAGAGTTCCATAGACCACGCCGAGATAGGTGACTTCCGTTACCCGCCGAAACTCCTCCGGGGAAATCTCGCTCACCGGCGCGAACACCGACGCCATCGCATTGTTGACCCACACGTCCACCGGTCCGAGCTCCCGCTCGATCGCCTCCGCTGCTGCCTCCATCGCCTGCGCATCCGCGACATCGGTTGGCACGCCAAGCGCTTGGCCTCCGAGGGACACCACTTCCTCCTCGGTTGCGTGCAGCGCATCGACGCCTCGCGCGATCAGCCCGATGGCAGCGCCCTTGCGCGCAAATGCTTGGGCGGTCGCGCGCCCCACTCCCGAGCTTGCACCCGTTATCACGACCACGAATCCTTTGGAATCGTTCTCAGTCACTTCGACCGCTCTACCCGCACCCACCGCGCGGCAACCAACTCGTTTCATACTTGAGGGCAACGGGTAACTGCCGGTCTCGTGACCACCAAGAGGGAGCGCCAGTATGAGTGAGACCGTCGCCGACTACCTGCTCAACCGCCTTGCCACCCAATGGGGGGTCAAGCGCATCTACGGCTACCCGGGAGACGGCATCAACGGGATCATCGGCGCCTTCGGACGAAGCGAAGATCGTCCTGAGTTCATCCAGGTGCGCCACGAGGAGATGGCTGCCTTCATGGCATGCGCCCACGCAAAGTTCACCGGTGAGGTCGGCGTCTGCCTGGCGACCTCCGGCCCCGGCGCGATCCACCTGCTCAACGGCCTGTACGACGCCAAGCTCGACCACCAGCCGGTCGTGGCGATCGTCGGCCAGCAGGCCCGTCTGGGTCTCGGCGGCAACTACCAGCAGGAGGTCGATCTCACCACTTTGTTCAAGGACGTCGCGCACGAGTACGTGCAGATGGCCACCGAGGCCGGGCAGATCCGCCACCTGATCGATCGGGCGATGCGGATCGCGCTCTCAGAGCGAACCGTGACCTGTGTGATCGTGCCCAATGACCTGCAGATGGAAGACGCCGTGCCCACCCCGCCGCACGCGCATGGCACCGTGCACTCCGGCGCCGGCTATGAGCGTCCGCGCGTGCTTCCCGAGGAGGAGCAGCTGAAACGAGCCGCCGAGGTACTCAACGCGGGGGAGAAGGTCGCGATGCTGATCGGCGCCGGTGCCCTGCGCGCCACCCAGGAGGTGATCGAGGTCGCGGACATGCTTGGTGCGGGGGTCGCCAAGGCGCTGCTCGGCAAGGCCGCCGTACCCGACGACCTGCCGTTCGTCACCGGCTCGATCGGCCTGTTGGGGACCCGGCCGAGCTGGGAGCTGATGCAGGACTGCGACACGCTGCTGATGGTCGGCTCGAGCTTTCCCTACTCCGAGTTCCTGCCCGAAGAGGGTGCGGCGCGCGGCGTGCAGATCGACCTCGACGGAAGGATGCTCGGCATCCGCTACCCGATGGAGGTAAACCTGGTCGGCGACAGCGCGTTGACCCTGAAGGCTCTGCTGCCGCTGCTGGAGCGTAAGCAGGATCGTTCCTGGCGCGAGAAGATCGAAAAGAGCGTCGCGGACTGGTGGCAGGTGATCGAGCGTCGCGCGCTTGAGCCCGCGGAGCCCGTGAACCCGCAGCTGATCTTCCACGAGCTGTCAAAGCGACTGCCCGACGGGGCGATCCTCACTTCCGACTCCGGCTCAGCCGCCAACTGGTACGCGCGCGACATTCGCCTGCGCGCCGGGATGCTCGCCACGCTGTCGGGCACGCTCGCGACGATGGGGCCGGGCGTGCCCTATGCGATCGCGGCGAAGTTCGCCTACCCGGACAGGCCCGTGATCGCGCTCGTGGGGGATGGGGCGATGCAGATGAACGGTCTGGCGGAGCTGATCACGATCGCCAAGTACCGCGAGCGCTGGTCGGACCAGCGCCTGATCGTCATGGTGCTCAACAACCGCGATCTCAACCAGGTCACCTGGGAGCAGCGCGCGATGTCGGGCGACCCCAAGTTCGTCGAGTCTCAGGAACTACCGGACGTCCCGTATGCGCAGTGGGCGCAGCTGCTCGGCCTAAACGGCATCCGCACCGACGACCCTGACGCGATCGGGGAGTGCTGGGATCGCGCGCTCGCGAGCACGGTGCCGACGGTGCTGGAGGTCGTGTGCGACCCGGAGGTTCCGCCGCTGCCGCCACACATCACGATCGAGCAGGCGCGGTCCTTCGCCTCCGCCATCCGCCACGGCGACCCGGCCCGCCGGCAGATCATCGCCCAGGCGATCCGCCAGAAGCTCCCCGAGATCCTGCACGGCCGCTCGAGTCGATGAGCCGGGGCCTCATGCGCAACGTGCGCCGCGGGCGGCTGCAGCGCGCGCTCTCGGCCGCCACCGCCCTCAGTGCGCTGCCGCTCGGACTCGAGATCTACTTCGAGCACTTCCGCGGCTCCTTTGGCGACAAGTGGATGTGGACCCCTGTGGCGCTCTCCCCGATGCTGACGCTCGCCGGACTGGCCGGCGTCCGCTCCGAGCGCGCTGCCACCACCGTCCTGCCCGCCGTCTCGGCGCTCTACTGCCTCGACGGCCTGATCGGTGTCTACACCCACGTGCAGGGTGTCCGCAAGCGCCCCGGCGGCTTCGATGAGCCGCTCTACAACATCGTGATGGGGCCACCCTTGCTCGCGCCGGGATCGCTCGCGCTGGTCGGCGGGATGGGGCTGCTGGCCGCCGTGGTCCAGAGAGAGCGTTGAGCATGGCCACCAGCATCACATCGGACGGAGCAGGGCACCTCCCCAAGCAGGGAGGGCACACCGAGCCAGGGTCGCCACCCGGCCTACCCAGCCAGCGCCGTGGAACGTCGCCGCAGATGCGCGGGCGATATCCCGACTACGACGTGCTCGCCACCATCCACCACTGGGATCCCCTCACCCGCGGGGTCGTGCTCGACCGGGTCGCGAACGTGCCCCCGATCCGCTTCTTCGACGAGACGCAAGCCGGGACGCTGCGAGCGTTCTGCGACGTCGTGACAGGCCAGGACTCAGAGCCACGCATTCCGGTGCTCGAGATGGTCGACGCAAAGCTGCACGCGGGCCGCCTGGACGGGTTCCGCTATCACGACATGCCCTCCGATCCCGAGACCTTGCAACGGATTGCCGCCGACCTTGACTCGACCGCCCGCGACGCCGGTTGCGAGGAGGGCTTCGCTGCCGCCGGAAGCGAGCTTCAGCACGAGATCGTCGAGCGCTTCTCCAAGGGAGAGCTCGATTGGGACCTGCCTGTGGAAAGGGCATGGAAGGTGGTGATGCGCCTGGTGCTCGCTGCTTTCTACTCCCATCCGTGGGCGTGGAACGAGATCGGCTTCGGCGGCCCCGCATACCCCCGCGGCTTCGCGCGTCTAGGGCCCGGACAGCGCGAGCATTGGGAGTCGCCCCCGGAGTTCGCGGTCGATCCAGTACCAGACGTGAAGGAGCGGGGACTGGAGTGAAAGAGCGGGCGCGCATAGCAAAGCGGCCGCGCGTAGCGCTCAAGGGCGCACTGCACCCGCCCGAGAACGACTCTGCCTTCCTGCTCGATCCGCACAAGCGCGGCGTCCCGGGCCGCGAGCGGATGCGCCACTACAAACCAGCGGACCAGGTTGACATGCTCATCGTCGGTGCGGGCGCAGGCGGTGCCACGCTCGCCCAGCGGCTCGGCCGCAGAGGGTGGAAGGTGCTCATCTTGGAGGCCGGGCCATTCTGGGACCCCGACGCCGACTGGGTCTCCGACGAGGCGGGCTCGCACGGGCTGTACTGGACCGAGCCCAGGGTGATCGGCGGCAAGGACCCGGTTGAGCTCGGCAAGAACAACTGTGGACGCGGCGTCGGTGGCTCGATGATCCACTACGCCGGCTACACCCCGCGCTTTCACCCCTCCGACTTCGAGGTTCGTAGCCGCGACGGCGTCGCCACCGACTGGCCGATCTCCTATCGGGAGCTCAAGCCCCACTACGAGCGCCTCGAGCGCGAGCTGCCCGTCGCGGGGGAGTGGTGGCCTTGGGGGGACCCCCACGGCTACCCGCATGGCCCGCACCCCGTCGGCGCCGGCGCGCTGCGCGCCTGGGAGGGAGCGAGACGACTCGACATCCAGGTGCGCGTCGGACCCGTCGGGATCGCCAACGGCAGCTTCGGCCACCGCCCGCACTGCATCTACCGTGGCTACTGCCTGCAAGGCTGCAAGGTGAACGCCAAGGCGTCCCCGCTCGTGACCCACGTCCCCGACGCGCTCGAGCACGGCGTCGAGATCCGTGCCGACTGCATGGCCACGCGGATCGAGACCGACGAGGCCGGGCGCTGCACGGGCGTCACCTACCTCCACGATGGTCGCGAGCGCTTCCAGGCCGCCGATTCCGTGGCGATCGCCGGTTACTCGATCGAGACACCCCGACTGCTTCTCAACTCCACCAGCAAGCGCTTCCCGAGCGGCCTCGCCAACGACAACGATCTCGTCGGCCGCGGGGTCATGGTCCAAGGCGCACCGCAGGTCGCCGGGCGCTTCCCAGAAGAGATGCGGATGTACAAGGCGCCACCCCCTGAGATCTGCTCGGAGCAGTTCTACGAGACCGATCCCGCCCGCGGCTTCGCGCGCGGCTTCTCGATCCAGACCGTCGGGCCGCTGCCGATCGGCTGGGCCGAGCACGTCCTCGCCGACGGGCACTGGGGGCAGGCGCTGCGCGAGTACATGCGCGACTACAACCACTGGTACGCGCTCGGCGTTCTCTGCGAGCTGCTGCCGAGCCCTGAGAACAGGGTCACGCTCGCCGAGGAGACAGATGCCCACGGGATACCAGTCGCGCGCCTTGACTACACCCAATGCGAGAACGACCGCGCCAACATCGCCTACGCCAAGAACAAGCTGCACGAGATCCTCGAGGCCGCCGAAGCCCAGGACACGCTCGTGATCGACCGCTATGCCCATCTCGTCGGCGGCTGCGCCATGTCCGCCTCACCCGACACCGGCGTCGTCGACTCAGGCCACCGCGCCTGGAGCGTGCCCAACCTGTTCATCGCCGACGGAAGCGTGATGCCCACCCAGGGCTCCGCCAACCCGGCACTCACGATCATGGCGCTCGCCTCGCGCCTTGCCTCACGCCTCGACGAAAAGCGCATGGCCGCGGCTCGTCCTCTGAAGTTCCACTTGGCGCGCTGAGAATTCTCGGCAACCGACATTCCCCGGGAGAGGAGAGCGACGGCTGGCGAGGACGACAGCACCACGAGCCCGAAGTGACGCGCTAAAGAATGTCCTCGAGTCCCTTGTAGGCGATCTGCAGGACATCCGCAGCGAAAACCACGCTGAGCACGGAAGCGACCAAGCGCGTCGGCCGTGGAGCTAGGACAAGACCGCCCGCCAAGCCGGTCGCAACCCACGGGCCGAGACAGTAGGGGCAGATCAACAGCTCCCCGATCGCGAGTTGCAGACCACTGCCCCGCGCCTGCTCCTCCACCTCGCCGGGGCCGCCCTCGCCTTCCAGACTGGCGAAGGGGGCACGCAACGCGCTCGTGACGCGGTCCTTGGCGATCAGCCGCGACGCCTTGTGCGTAGCGGCCGCGAGCAGCACGAGGTCCCCCGCCGCTATCCGCTCGGGTAGCTGGTGCCCGGTACGCCAAGCGCCCCAAGAGAGCGCTCCCACCATGCTCGTAAAGACACTCATCAGCGTGGCATAGCCAGCCAAGGGCGGCCTCTCGCCCGGAGCGTAGCCCTCCAGGATTCTCATTGGACTCGCGCCGGGCCGAGCATGCCCGTATAGATACCTGCGCGAGGGAAAATGTATGCGTCGCCCCGATAAGAATGACGACCCGGCAAAGGCGGCACGCGAAGAGCGTCAAGGCCGAGATGTACCAAGGCATGACCGAGTGGGGTCAGCGAAGGATTAGCGCTCACCCCGGCCGGGGTACTCCATCGGCGGACAAGTGGCAAGCCGGTGGGCTCCCGCTCGGCAGGCTCGCCTTGGCCGCCGTGCCCGCGCACAGGGTCTACGCACGTAGCTGATCTCATGAAATATCGGCACCCGATAGGATTTCTTCGTAGTGACGAGGAATGGCCATGCCGGACGATTTCCCACTGACGCGATAGCTCCGCCGGATACGAGGCCAGCGGGTGCCCGCGAGCGTGAGTTGGGGGATTTCACCACGCCGCGGTCGGTTCTAGGGCTAGCCGCGGCGGCGGTACTGGTGGGAGCGGCTGTCGCGCTCCTCGCTTTGGCGCTCCTGGACCTGATCGGCTTGATCACGCATCTCGCCTACACGGGAACGGTCAGTACCAGCCTTGCGAGCCCTGACATCCATGTGCTGGGGGTGTGGAGTGTCTTGGTGCCCGTGGTCGGGGGGTTGATCGTGGGTGTGATGGCGCGGGTCGGATCGGAGCGCATTCGTGGTCATGGGATCCCCGAGGCGATGGAAACGATCCTTTTGCGCGGTAGCCGTATGGAGCCCCGGCTGGCGGTGCTAAAGCCGATCTCCAGCGCCGTCAGCATCGGCACGGGCGGTCCCTTCGGCGCGGAGGGACCGATTATCGTTACCGGTGGGGCGCTCGGGAGCATCGTCGGGCAGCTCTTGCATCTGACCGCCGCGCAGCGGCGAACGCTGCTCGTGGCCGGCGCGGCGGGCGGCATGACCGCCGTCTTCGCAACGCCGGTCGCGGCCGTGCTCCTGGCGGTGGAGCTGCTGTTGTTCGAGTGGCGTCCGCGCTCGATGATCCCGGTCGCGCTCGCCGCATGCGCTGCCGAGGCGGTGCGGGAAGCGCTCGCGAGTGCTGGACTGTTGCGGGCGGCTCCACTGTTTGCGATGAGCGCTCATGGCTCTTTGGGGGTGTCGGTGACGTTCGGCGCGGTGCTGGTAGGTCTTGCGTGTGGAGGGCTGGCGTGGGTGATGACGCGCTGTGTGTACGGGGCGGAGGACTTGTTCGGACGGCTGCCTTTTCACTGGTCGTGGTGGCCGGCGATCGGTGGCGTGTTCGTCGGTGTCGGCGGTCTGATCGATCCAAGGGTGCTTGGCGTGGGCTATGCGACGATCGGAGCGGAGCTCGCGGGAGAGCTTGCGCTCGGGGCGCTGGCGGTGCTGCTCGTGGTCAAGCTGGCGGTCTGGTCGATCGCGCTCGGGTCGAACACCAGCGGTGGGATCCTCGCCCCGCTGCTGATGCTCGGCGCCGCCCTGGGCGGGCTGCTGGGCGCGGTACTCCCAGGGGCGGGGGAGGGCACGTGGGCACTGATCGGGATGGCAGCCGCGATGGCCGGCGTGATGCGCTCACCGTTTACGAGCATTGTGTTCGCGCTCGAGCTCACCCATGACGTCAACGCGCTGTTGGCGCTGCTGATCGCGTGCACAATCGCTCACCTCGTGAGCGTCCTGACGTTGAAGCGCTCGATCCTGACGGAGAAGATCGCGCGCCGCGGCTACCACGTCACCCGCGAGTACGAGATCGACCCGCTGCACGCGCTCCTCGTGCGCGATGTGATGGCGACAGAGGTACTCACCGTGCAGCCACAGACGCCCACCGGGGAGCTGTACGAGCGCCTGCCCGAGGGCAGCACCGAGCGCCGCCAGCGCCTGTATCCCGTGTTGGACTCCGACGAGCGCCTCGTCGGTGTGGTGGCATTCTCCGATGTGATCGCCGCGCACCAGTCCATCAGCCCAATCGAAGCCTGCGAGCTCGCACACCAACCGATCCTCGCATTCGCCGATGAGACCCTGCGTGAGGTCGCCGACAGAATGGTCTCGAGCGGGCACGGCGTGCTACCCGTCACAGACCGGGAGGACCCTCGGCGGCTGGTAGGGCTGATCAGCCAGTTCGACCTGCTCAAGGCACACGAGCGTGTGCTGATCGAGGAGCGTCACCGCGAGCGTCCACTTGGCCCACGCCGTGGCGCACTGCCCTGGATTCACGAGCCCGCAGGATGAGCCCCGCCAATGACAAAGACCCGCTGCTCGACGAGGACTACCAGCGGCTGCTCACCTTCCGCAAAGAGCTACGCGAGTTTCTGCGCTGGAGCGAGCGGAGCGCTCACAACGCCGGTCTTACCCCTTCTCTACACCAGTTGCTGCTCGTCGTACGCGGCCATCCCACCATTCCGGGACCGACGATCGGCCAGGCCGCGCAGGCGCTGGACATACGTCACCACAGCGCGGTCGAGCTCGCGCAGCGTGCAGAGGGTACCGGGCTGATCTGCCGCGAACGCGACCCGCTTGACCACCGTCGCATACACCTCGAGCTCACCGATCACGGACGCCAGCAACTGGAGGCCTTGACCCGGGCGCACCTGCCACGCATCAAAGTGCTCGCCGCGATCCTCGACCACGTTCTGCAGGGGCCTGGGATTCCCCGCTAGTTGTGAGTCACGCCTGGTTTCTCGTCCGCTGGCTACACCTGCTCGCGATGGCGTTCTTCGTGGGTGGGCAGATGATGCTCGCCGCTGTTGTCGTGCCGGTCGCGAGGCGCGCGGGTGATCGTGAGGGTCTGCGTGCGATCGCTCGGCGCTTCGGCCAGGGCACACTGCTCGCGCTGGGAGTACTGGTCGCGACCGGCACGGCGCTGGCGTTTCACCTGCATTTGTGGAGCAACCCCACCTTTCATGTCAAGCTGGCTCTCGTCCTGATCGTCTGTGCACTGCTCGTATGGCACATACGCCGCCCGGACCTACACGCTCTAGAGGCAACCGTGTTCCTGCTTTCCCTCGCGATCGTCT
This sequence comes from Solirubrobacteraceae bacterium, assembly GCA_036510495.1. Classification (GTDB taxonomy): domain Bacteria; phylum Actinomycetota; class Thermoleophilia; order Solirubrobacterales; family Solirubrobacteraceae; genus Palsa-744. The sequence goes on along the minus strand of DATCDV010000051.1, from coordinate 53,852 downwards.
GGATCGGCCTCTACCTCGCCAACGGCTACTACTGACGCTCACCCACCGGTCCCCAGAATCGGCGTGTCGCTCACGCCGGAGATGAGACGTGCCGATCAGGGCTGCGCTACCGTGACCGCGTCCTCCAGTCCGGCCTCGGTTGAGAGGAGGATCGCACCCTCTCCTGTGGCGTAGGCCTCCTCGCCGTGCTGGACGATGTCCATACCGAGCGCCTCCTCGTGTTCGGTGGCCCGTAGCGGCGCGAACAAGCCGATCAGCCGTAGCAACAGGAATGTGGCTGTGAACGCATAGGCCGGTCCGGCCAGCGCCGCGAGGGCCTGGTGGCCGAGCTGGGCCGCGTTGCCGTACAGCAAGCCGTTTGACTTGCCGTTCCAAGCGAGCTGAGCGACGAATCCGATGAAAAGGATGCCGGTGAGCCCGGCCGTGCCGTGAGCGGCGAGCACGTCGAGCGTCTCGTCCACACGCGTGCGCGGGCGCCATAGGATGATCGCGTAGCTCGGCAGCGCGGCAAGGGCACCCAATCCCATCGCCCACCCGGGACTGATGTAGCCGCCCGCAGGGGTGATCGCGACGCAGCCCACGACGATCGCGGTCGCGGCGCCGATCGCGGTCACGCGCCTGCCACGGAGTAGGTCCAGCACGAACCAAACGGCGAGCGTGCACGCCGGTGTCAGCAGCGTGTTCGTAAACGCGAGCACACTGGAATGGCCGGTCGAGAAGCCGCTGCCGCCGTTGAAGCCAAACCAGCCGAACCACAACAGGCCCGCGCCGAGCAGCACGTAGACCGCATTGTGTGGCAGCAGGGCCTGTCGTCCGTAGTCCTTGCGCGCGCCGACCACGAGCGCGGCCGCCAGCGCGGAGAATCCGGAGCCCATCTCCACGGGCACGCCGCCGGCGAAGTCGAGCGTCCCGTGCGCCTGCAACCAGCCACCGCCGAAGGACCAGTGGGCAAGCACCGCATATACGAGCACCGACCACAGGCCGGCGAACACGAGGAAGGGGCCAAACCGCATCCGCTCCACCACAGCCCCCGACACGAGCGCAACGGTGACGATGCAGAATGTCGCCTGGAATGCGAAGAACAGCAGTTGTGGTATCGCCGTCCCAGATCGCGGGGCGAAAGCCACGCCGCGCAGAAACGCGTGACCGAGCCCACCAACGAACCCGTCGCCCTTGGCGAACGCGAGCGAATAGCCGACGAGCGCCCACATGACCGTCGCGACGGCGATCGCGCCAATCGACATCATGAACGTGTTGAGGGTGTTCTTGGAGCGCACGAGGCCGGCATAGAACAGGCCGAGCGCTGGAGTCATCAGCAGCACCATCGCGGTCGCCACCAGCATCCAGGCCGTGTCCCCCGCGTTCACATGAGTGGACACCGCCAGCTCGCTCATTGCCGTCATTTGTCTACCGGGGTCACGGCGGCTTCGTCGGTCTCGCCGGTACGGATCCGGACCGCCTGCTCCAGTGGAACAACGAAGATCTTGCCGTCGCCGACCTCACCGGTCCGCGCGCCGGCACAGAGCGCGTCGATCGTCGGCTGCACGAAGTCATCGGAGACAGCGACCTCGAAGCGCACCTTCTCGGAGAGTCCCATCTTCACGGTCGTGCCACGGTAGGTCTCGACCCGATCCAGCTCGCCGCCATGCCCCTGCACGCGGCTCATCGAGATGCCACCCACCTCGGCACGGTAGAGGGCTTCCAGCACGTCGTTGACCTTCTCCGGGCGCACAATGGCGATCACGAGCTTCATGAAGTCAGCAGATTAGGTCACCAAGGGTCACTTGGGGAGTCCGCAAGCCTCCTGTTGCACTGTCTCGCCAGAGCGAACGAGTCGCTAAATGTCCTCGGCGACCGATTGGGCGCTTACGCTGTCCTGCCCGTATGGCTCATGTCTGTCTCGTAGCTCGCTCGGGCTGATGCCGTAGTTGGCTTTGAATGCGCGGGCGAAATAGGACGGGTCTCAAGAAGCAGAAATCGAAGAAGAAGCGCCAGTCCTGCGAAAGGCAGGCCAAGCAGAAGTATGCAGCCCAAGCCCAAGTCCAAGCCAAAGACGAAGACCAAGAAAAAGTGATCAGCGCCGGCGGCGTCAGACCCCAGCCGTCACGGCCGCTGGCTCCTCCGCGCGCGCCGCTTCGGCGTGCTCGCGGCTGTCGCGCGAGGAGATCAGCAGCGCGGTGAGAATCGCGCCCACGACGGCGAAGCCCGCGCCTACGAGGAACGCGCGGTCGAATCCCTTGCTCAACGCGACCGCTGAGCTGTGAGTCCCTGCGTGGAGCAGGCTCTGCGTGCGACTGTTGGCGACAGTGGCGAGGATCGCGAGCCCGAGGGCCCCGCCGACCTGCTGGGAGGTGTTGATCAGTCCCGATGCGAGCCCCGCCTCCCGGGGCTCGATGCCGGTCACGGCGGCGATCGTGACCGGGACGAAGGCAAGCCCGAGTCCGATGGCCGCGAGCAGCGACGGCCCGAGCACGTCTGCCGTGAAGGAGCCGCCTACCCCACGCACGCGCGAGAACCACAGCAGACCGCCCGCGATGAACAGCAGACCAGCGATCAGCGTCGGCTTGAAGCCCACGCGCGTCACGAGCTGCGACGCGCCTCCGGCGGACAGGATGATGGCGACCGACAGCGGAAGGTAGGAGAGCCCCGCCTTGATCGGCGAGAAGTGGAGCACATCCTGGAGGTACAGGGAGATGAAGAAGAACATCGAGAACAGCGACATCCCGATCAACAGGCCCACGATGTCCGCCCCTCTGAGCGTGCGCAGGCGGAAGATCGAGAACGGAACCAGCGGGTGGCGTTGGCGCAGCTCGATCGCGATGAACCCAGCAAGCAGGATGGCTGCCCCGGCCAGTCGCAGCAGAGTGGTCGTCGATCCCCAACCCACATTGACCGCGTCAACGACCGCGTAGACGAGCAGTGCGAGACCCGCTGTGACCGTCACTGCCCCCGGCACGTCAAAGCCCTTGGTCCCATCGTCGGCGCGACTCTCCAGCAGCAGCCGAGGGGCGAGCATCGCGGCGATTATGCCGATGGGGACGTTCACGAACAACACCCAGCGCCAGCTGAGTCCGCTCGTCAAGATGCCGCCGAGCAGCACGCCCGCCGCGCCGCCGGCGCCCGCGACCGCGCCCCAGATGCCGAGCGCTCGATTGCGCTCGGCGCCTTCGGCAAATGTGGTGGTCACGATCGAGAGCGCTGCCGGTGAGACGATCGCTGCGCCCAGACCCTGGATCGCGCGCGCCACGATCAGCCACGCCTCGGACTGGGCCAGCCCCCCGCCGAGTGAGGCGAGCGAGAACAGCACCAGGCCGACCATGAACATGCGCCTGCGCCCGAGCAGGTCGGCGAGACGCCCACCCAACAGCAGGAATCCGCCGAATGTGAGCGTGTACGCGTTCACGACCCACGACAGGTTGGTGCGCGAGAAGTGCAGGTGAGCCCCAATTGAGGGCAATGCCACGTTGACGATCGACGCGTCGATCACGATCACGAACTGCGTCATCGCCAGCAGCACGAGAGCCAGGTTCTTCGCCCGGGGCGTGTCGAGGCTCATCGGGCTCGCGCCGCGCTCAGAGTTGGCCGGCGCGGCTTGGTAAGTGATGTTAGGGGCGTTCAAAGGCTCGGGTTCGGCTTTCGCTGCCAGCATACCCACAGCTCGCACGCAACCCAAGCTGGACAGAACGGAGTTATACCTTCTGACTTTTTGTGTCAATTGGACCAGTGGTTTTACGCAAAATCGACGATATTCTGCGCTACGCTAGCTGCCTGTCAGTCAGGTTCAGGGGACCGCATAAATACATAGGGATGTGAGCAGTGGTCCGCTATCGGACATTGCGCAGACCGTCAATAAGCTGGTTCGAAAGCAAGACGCCGCGATTCTCGTCACGGGAGGAGATTCGGTGATGGACCGTACCGCGCGAGGCGTGCTCGACATCGCCCGCAGCGTGCTCGCAGAGCTCGATGTCGAGCTGGTGCTCAACCGAGTGCTCGAGTCCGCCCGAGAGTTGACCGGCGCCCGCTACGCCGCGCTTGGCGTGCTCGGCGGCTCGCATACGGAACTAGACCGCTTCCTCACGATCGGGATCGACGAGTCCGAACGCGCGGGCATCGGCGCACTGCCGCGCGGCCGCGGTGTGCTGGGCGAGCTGATAGCCAACCCCACGGCGCTGCGCTTGTCGGACATCAGCGAACACCCGCGCTCCTACGGCTTCCCCCATGGTCATCCGCCGATGGAGAGCTTCCTCGGGGTGCCGATCATGATCGACGGTACCCCGTTCGGCAACCTCTACCTGACCGAGAAGGAGCACGGCGAGCAGTTCAGCGAAGCCGACGAGGAGGCCGCGACGATGCTTTCCGAGATAGCCGGCTTCGCGATCGACCACGCCCGCCGCTATACCGGCGCCAAGGAGCACCAAGACGAGCTGCAACGAACGGTCGCCGCACTCAATGCCACGACCCAGATCGCCCGTGCCGTCGGCGCCGAGACCGACCTCGACGTGATCCTCGGGCTTGTCGCCAAGCGCGGCCGCGCCCTGGTCGATGCGCGCCTGCTGGTGATCGAGCTCGTGCAGCGCGGCCAGCTGGTGGTGTCCGCCGGCGCCGGCGAGCTGCCCCCCGGGCTACTGGGGCAGCAGGCGCCGCTCGGCGACTCGGCCGCCAGTGCCGCGCTGCGTACGCATCACGCCCAGCGCTTGCAGGAACCACTCACCCGCGCACGCTTCGACGAGCACGGCCTCGGCACGCTCGGGGTGGAGGCGTACGGCGGGCTGTTGATGCCGCTCGTCTTTCGAAACCACTCCTATGGAGTGCTCGTGGCGATAGACCGGCTGCACGACGGACCGGAGTTCACGCTAGACGACGAGCGCTTGCTGGAGGCTTTTGCCGCGAGCGCTGCCACCGCCGTGGCCACGGCCCAGTCGGTGGCTTCCGAGCGTCGGCGCCAGCGCCTCGCGGCGGCCGAGGACGAACGCCAGCGTTGGGCGCGCGAGCTTCACGACGACACCCTGCAGAGTCTCAGCGCACTACGCGTCGGGCTCTCGACGGCCAGGCGCTCGGGCAAGCCAGCGACGCTTGAGCAGGCTGTGAGTACCGCGATAGACCATCTGGACGAGGGGATCACGAACCTGCGTGCGCTGATCACCGACCTGCGGCCCGCCTCACTCGACGAGCTCGGAGCCGCGGCCGCGATCCAGGCGCTGGGCGAACGTGCCGAGCGCCACGGCGTCGACGTTGACATGAGCATCGAGCTCAATGCGGATAGGGCACGCCACAGTCCTGAGATCGAGACCGCGATGTACAGGATCGTGCAGGAGGCGCTCACCAACGCCGCCAAGCACGGCAACGCGAAGCGAGCGGTCGTGGAGGTACACGAGGACGACAGCGACATCCACGTGAGCGTGCGCGATGATGGCGTGGGCTTCGACCCCGCCGCCCACACCGATGGCTTTGGACTGCTGGGGATGCACGAGCGCGTCCAGTTGCTTGACGGCGCCCTCCAGGTCGAGTCGGCGCTCGGGTGTGGCACGACGATTGAGGTGCGCCTCCCGATTAAGCGCCTACCCACGGCGGATGCCCGCCCGCGCTCGGCGACCGGACCGGGTTAGCGCCCGCGCTGCCGGCTTGTGCGTCGGGACCTGCGCTCAGCCGAAGAACACCTCGGCGGTCTCGAACAGGCGCGGGTCGAGCAGCTTCGGCTCAGTCAGCGCATCCGCCAAGCTCACCTCGACGATGTCGGGGCCGCGCAAGGCCACCATGTGCCCGAAGCGCCCAGCGGCCACGGCGTCCATCGCGGCGACCCCGAAGCGCGTTGCGAGCACGCGGTCATAGGCGGTAGGGGTGCCCCCACGCTGCACGTGGCCGAGGATCGTGGCGCGCGTCTCATAGCCTGTGAGTGACTCGATCTGGCGCGCCAGCTCAACGCCGATGCCGCCGAGGCGCGCGTGCCCGAACTCATCCGTGGGCTGCTCCTCGGCGAGCGACATCGTGGTCCCCTCACGGGGGGCCGCCCCCTCGGAGACGACCACGATCGAGAACGTCACACCGCGCGCGTGGCGATGGCGCAGGTGCGCGCACACCTCATCGATGTCAAACGGCCGCTCGGGCACGAGGATCGCGTCCGCTCCGCCCGCGATCCCCGCATATGTGGCGATCCAGCCCGCGTGGCGGCCCATCACCTCCACCACCATCACGCGGTCGTGGGACTCCGCGGTGGTGTGCAAGCGGTCGATCGCGTCGGTGGCTATCTGCACCGCGGTGTGAAAGCCGAAGGTGACGTCGGTGTCGCCAATGTCGTTGTCGATCGTCTTGGGGACCCCGACGAGCCGCAATCCCTCCTCGCTCAAGCGCAGCGCCACGCCAAGCGTGTCCTCGCCGCCGATCGGGACGAGCGCATCCAGACGCTCGCGCTCGAAGGTCTCCCTGATCCGCTCCATGGCACCCGTGCGACCGTCGAATGGGTTGGTGCGCGAGGTGCCTAGGATCGTGCCGCCGCGCGGGAGGATGCCCGCCGTGCTCTCGCGCGTGAGCTCGATCGTCTCGTGCTCGAGCACGCCTGCCCACCCGTGGCGAAAGCCGACGAAGCTGTTCTCGCCGACCGCCCCACCGCGGCGCACGACGGCGCGGATCACGGCGTTCAGGCCCGGGCAGTCCCCGCCGCCGGTGAGGATGCCTATGCGCACCGCGACTCGGAAATGACGCACAGCATGGGAAAAGTCTCGCAGTAAGTGGAAGGGTCAGTGCTTTGCCACGTCCAAACAGGGCAATTTGTCCGCTAGGCAAGGCTTGGGGGGCGCTCTAGCGTCTTCTTATGCTCCCTGTGCTCCCGCTTTTCCGCCTCGCGTCCGTACCGGATTCCGAGCCGGACTCCGAGGTGGACGCCGTGCGGACGAGCTCGATCCGGACGATCTTGGCCGATGACCACGTGGCGATGCGCCAGTGTCTGCGGTTGTTGCTCGACGGCGAAGCGGATATCGATGTGGTCGCAGAGACAGACAGCCTGCAAGCGGTGATCGGACATGTGCACGCCAGTCACCCCGATGTACTTGTGCTCGACCTCGGCATGTCAACCCACGGGGCGGGTATCGAGGTGCTTGACAAGCTGAACCGCGAGGCACGTGACACACGCATCGTGGTGCTCACCATGAACGACGATCCCGCTTTCGCGAGGCGCGTGCTCGACAACGGTGCGACTGGGCTCGTGCTCAAGGAGATGGCTGACTCAGACCTCCCAGCGGCGGTGCGCGAGGCCGCGCGCGGCAGACGCTACGTGAGCCCGTTGGTCGCGTCAAAGCTCAATGGCGGCAAGTCGAGCGCGGGTGACGGGTTGACCCCGCGCGAGCGCGAGGTCTTGCGTCTGATCGCCCTCGGCCATACGAGTGTGGAGATCGCCCAGAAGCTCGGGCTCTCGCCGCGTACGATCGAGACTCACCGCGCCCGCATCCATCGCAAGCTGGGCCTCAGCACGCGGGCTGAACTTGTTCACTACGCCCTGCGCCACGACCTCTTGCAGCTATGACTGAGCTCACGAGCAGTCTCGGTGTCTGCGCCTACCATGATCGCGAGTGTCACCCCGTGGCTGCGTCACTCTCCTGAGATGAGCTTCGCGGCGCGTTTGATGCGCGGTCCGAGGCGCTTGACGAGCCTCTCCACTGTGTAGGCGGAAGATGGGACGGTTATGTCGATCGCGAGCGGGTGCTCGCCTGGTGGGCGGGGAACGAGTACGGCGATTGAGCGTGACCCGGCGAGGAGCTCTTCGTCGCTGACCACTATTCCTCGTGGGCTGGTGCGCTCCAGCTCGGCGGTGAGGTCGGCGGCCTTGAGGATCGTGTTCGGTCCCCTGGGGATGAGCTTGATCCCCGCGAGCAGCTCGCGCCGCTCCGCGTCGGAGAGGCTTGCGAGCAGGACCTTGCCAAGCGCGGAGCAGTGTGCGGGGATGTTCGCTCCCACTCCGAGGTCGCAGTCGATCGCGTGCTGGCCGACGCCGTGGCTGAGCAGGCGATAGACGTAGATGACACGGGGCCCGTCGAGCACCCCCATGCTGACCGTGTGGCCTGTGTCGTCGCGCAGCTCTTCAAGCACGGCGCGCGCGGCTACCCGCTGGCGAATGGCGCCGATCGCCGCGCTTCCCGGACCCGCGACGCGGCGCGCGAGACGGTACTTGCGCTTGGTGTCCTGCTCGAGGTAGCCGAGTGCGACGAGCGTCATCGCGTAGCGGTGGGTGGTGGAGCGACTGATGCCGACGATGTCGGAGATGTCGGCGATCCCGAGCGTCTGGTGCTCGCGTGAGAAGGATTCGAGGATCGCGACGCCGTATTCCAGCGAGCGCGAGAGTCGCGGGTCAGGAGCGGGCCTGACCCGAGGCGGGTGTGGGCTGTCGGCGGCGTCCTGCGCACGGACCTTGCCGCCACGTCTCCCGCCTGCGCTCTGCTTGGAATCATCGTCCTTGTGCGACTTGTTCTTGTCGTCCTTGTGCATCGCGATTTCACCTCATAGCTCGAGCCGCACGGCCGCGTGCCCGCGCGCACCGCAAGAGCACGCTTGGACACGGGTTTCGGGCCCATAATGGGAGAGTACAATCGTCTGTTGGTGAAAACGCTACAACATCGAGCGGTTGGAACTTCTGGTGGCTCGATCTCAGGCAGGCGAGACGCGCGCGACGATCGCCGCGACCAGCTCGGCAAAGGACATCCCGGCGGCCTCGGCGGCGGCGGTGGTGATGCCGGTCTCGGTGAGTCCGGGAATGGTGTTGATCTCAAGTACCTGCGGCACCTCATGTTCGTCGAGGATGAGATCCACGCGGGCGAAATCGCGGCAGCCCATCAGCGCGTAGCTCTGTAGCGCCGCCGCCTCGACGCGCGCGTGCGCTTCATCGGAGAGCTCGGCCGGGACCTCCATGCGCAGCTGGCCGATCGTGTAATGGGCTTCATAGCTGTAGAAGCTCTCGGGGGTGAACAGCTCGACCACCGGCAGGGCACGGGGACCCTCCCCGGGGGTGTCGAGCACGGTGACGGCGAGCTCGCGCCCCACGATGCGCTCCTCGACGAGCACGCGATCGCCATACCCGAAGGCACCGAGGATCGCGCTTGGCAGCTGCTCGGCGCTCGCGACGAACTTGATGCCGATGGCCGAGCCCTGCGCGACGGGCTTGACCACCGCGGGCAGCCTCAGCTCTTCGAGCAGCTTGGGGAACGTGCGCGCGCCGCCGAGCTCGCGGAAGGCGGTCTCGTTGAAGCTGTGGAACGCGGGCGTGGGAATGCCGTGCAGGCGCAGCATGCGCTTGAACAGCATCTTGTCCATGCACAGGGAGCTGGCGAGGGGGTCCGATCCGGTGTAGGGCACCCCGAGCGTCTCGAGCAGGTCCTGCAGGGTGCCGTCCTCGCCGCCGCGCCCGTGCATCGCGACGAACACAAAACGGGGCTGCTCGGTAAGTACGCGTTCGATGAAGTCGCCATCGACGTCGAGTGCCTGGACGGTGTAGCCGAGTGTGCGCAACGCACGCTCCACGCGGTGGCCACTGCGCAGCGAGATCTCGCGCTCTAGCGAGCGTCCGCCCATCGCGACGATGGCTGGGGCGTCGCTCATGCGCTTGCCCTCATGGCGTGTGCTCGCATGGCGTGTGCTCGCGCGCGACGCGTGGGAGCAGGCAAATCAGGACAGTAAACGCGAGCCCTGTTCACGCCTTCTCCCCAGTCTTCGAGCCGGAGGCGCGCTGGGCGAGCAGATTGGTGGCAAACACGGTGGTGGTGCGCAGCTTCTCGCGCTGCTCGGCGAGCGCGAAGTCGATCAGCTCGTCCATCAGGTCCACGAATGGCAAGCCGGCAGGCTCCCACAGGTAGAAGGAGAACGAGCCGGGGATCGTGTTCAGCTCGTTGACGTACACGCGTTGCTGCGCGTCGATGAGGAAGTCCACGCGCGTGACACCGGCGCAGCCGAAGGCGGTGAAGGCGCGCTTGGCGAGGTCCTGCACCTGTGAGGTGAGCCCGTCGGGCAGCGGTGCCGGTATCAGCCGCTGGGCTCCCTTCATACCCTCGTTCTTGGCGCCTCCCATGTACTTGTCCTCGAAGGACAGAAAGCTCTCGGCGGCGACCGGCTGCTCGCACAGCGAGGCGCGCGGCTCGACGCCGGGCCGACCGATGACGGCGCAGTTGACCTCGATGCCGCCCTCGACCGAGGGTTCGACGAGGCAGGTGCGGTCCAGCTCGAAGCCGAGCTCGAGCGCGCCTGAGAGCTCGGCTTCGCTTGTGCAGCGGCGCACGCCGACACTCGAGCCAAGCGAGGCGGGCTTGACGTACATCGGAAAATCGAACGCCTCCCGCGCGCGCATGAGCCCCCCGCTTCTGTCGATGTCCCACTCCGCTCGGTGAAGCGCAACGTGCTCGAGCGCAGGCAGGCCCGCCTGCGCGAGCACGGCCTTCGTAGTGACCTTGTCCATCGCGGCGGCGGCCGCGTTCACGGGCGGGCCCACATAGGCCAGCTGGGCGAGCTCCAGGGCGCCCCCCAGGCAGCCGTCCTCGCCCTGGGTGCCGTGCGTCGCCAGGACCACCACGTCCAACTCGATCGATTGTCTGTCCCGCCCACCCGCGCGGCGCCCACGCAACAGCGATCCACCCTCGCCGCTCGCGCGCAGCAGGCGACCTTTGTGCAGGTCGAAGTTGACCTCCTCGGCCTCGGGGTCATCGCCGTCCTGCTGATAGACCGACAGCTCGCGCAACGCGTCGCCGGTATACCAGCGTCCGCTGCGCGCGATGTAGATGGGCACCGGTGCGTGGCGCTCCTCGAGCACCCCCAGGGCCTGCAGCCCGGTGATGATCGACACGTCGTGCTCCACGGAGCGCCCGCCAAAGGCGACGCCCACTCTCAGTCCGCTTGGTGGCATACGGTCGTTAGCCTAATAGCGGAACCCCCGGACCCTCGCCCGACCTCAAGGCTTCCGTCGATCGCGGGGCCTGGGGAGACGGCTGATGGCGGGGGGAAGAGAGAGACTGCTGATGGCGGGGCCGGGCGAATATCGTGGGAACGCCGAGCAGGACCCGTAAGGGTCCCCATCCCAAATAATCCTCAGGAGGCCGAGACGGCCTGGCTCTCCGGTTCGGCGTAGGTGTCGGGGAGATCGTTCTCGAATAGGACCACGTCCCCCGCGCGGGTGAGGCGGCCGAGCAGGGCGGTGGCCTCGGTGATGTCGCGCACGACGTGGACGCTCGCCGCGTCCATGCCGGCGCTTGCGAGCCCTTCGCGAATCGGCACCGTGCGGGCGGGACCGACGAGGATCGCGATGTCGCACACGCCGCCGGCGTGCTCGCCGAAGCCGCGGTTGAGCTGGGCCTCCAGCTCGCCCAGCTCGACCATGCCGGGTGTGACGAGCAGGCGCCGAGAGGCGGGGTGCTCGCGCAGGACCTCCAGTGCGGATGCGGCGCCGTCGGGATTGGAGTTGTAGGCATCGTCGATCACGACCACGCCCGCGCGGCGATTGTGGATCGGCTGCAGCCTGTGCGCAGGGGCCTCCACGCGCGATAGCCCCTCGGCAATGCGGGCGCCGTCGATGCCGAGCACGTGCCCCACGGCTGCGGCGGCGAGCAGGTTCGCCACGTTGTGGCGCCCGAGCAGTCCCGCGCTTACGGGGATGAGCGGGCTATCGGGGCCTTCGAGCTGCAGGTTGAAGTGGGTGCGACCGTCCGCCAGCTGGATGTCCTGCGCGAGAACCTGCACGCCCGGCGTTTTTTTTGGGGATTGGGTCGTTCTCTGCGAGATACCATCGCGATCTGACGCCGCTGCGACCGCGCCCTCCTCGTCGGTGGTGCGGTTGGCCTCGCCAGTCCGATTGTCGGCGTCCGTGGCGCCCGCCGGTTCGCCGGGGCCTTCGATGCCGAACAGCGTGACGGGCACCGTGGCGCGTGCCGCCAGCTCCACGCAACGGGGGTCGTCGGCGTTGGTGACGAAATGACCGTCTGGCGGAAGCGCGTCGAGTAGCTCTCCCTTGGCCGCGGCGATCGCCTCGATCGAGCCGAGCCGCTCCAGGTGCATCGGGCCGATCGCGGTTATCACCCCGACGTTGGGATGCACCAGCTCGCACAGCTCGGCGATGTCCCCGCGGCGGAACATCCCCATCTCGACCACGAACGCCCGATGGGACTGGCGCAGGCGCTCGTTGATCGTGCGGATCACGCCCAGGTAGCTGTTGTAGCTCTCGGGTGTCACGAGTGTGGGCCGGTCGGCGGCGAGCACCGCCCCTACGCAGAACTTGGTCGTGGTCTTGCCGTAGCTGCCGGTGATGCCCACCACCAGCGGGTCCCACTCGCGCAGCGAGCGTTTGGCGCGCTGCACGTAGCGCCGGTTGATCGCCTCTTGCACGGGTCCCAGGGCGAGGTTGGCACCCACGAGCGTCCACGGTGCGCCCGCCAGCAGCACCGCCCCGAGCCCGAGCAGTACGGCAAGTGTGGCCGTGGTGAGCCCGGCGGCGGCCCCCACGATCGCCGCGACCACGAGCAACGCGGGTGGTGCGAGTGCCGTTGCGAGCAGGCGCTTGGCCCGACCGGTGAAGACGAGTGGCTTGACGGCCTCGCGGCGCCAGTCGCTCACTCCGAGTGCGCCCAGCGGACACACGAACAGCAGCAGCGCCCCGCACAGCCAGCCCGAGCCCGCCGCGCGGGCCGCGATCGCTCCAGCGAACACCAGCACCACGAGCCCGATCTCGCGTGGGGCGATCAGCTCCGAGCGCCGCCGTAGCCACAGCATCAGCCGTGCCGGCTCGTAGTGCTCGAGCTGGAACAGGTGCAGCAGGCGGTGCTCGTGGCCCGCCAGGCGTATGCCGAGCGCGAGCAGAGCGAGCACTAGTGAGACACCCTCGAATGCGCTCACTTCTCCCCCGCTGACTCGCTGGGTGGGGGGTCTCCAAAATCGCTTGTCCCCCGCGCTCGCGGGGGGGACCCCTCTGAGACATCCCCGCCATCAGCGGTTGGCGGGGCGATGAAGTGCGACACGATGCGCGCGAAGCGGGTGGGCTGGTCGAGATAGCTGTAGTGGCCCGCGTCCTCGAGCACGACCAATCCGGCATCCGGGATCAGCTTCTCCATCGCGCGTCCGTCCGCGACGGGCGTGTCGGTGTCGTTGGCGCCCCACACGAGCAGCGTCGGCACGGAGATGTGGGGCATGTGCTCGCGCAGGTCGCTGTTTACGAGTCGCACGAGCGTCGGGCGCATCTCCCCGGCGGCGGCATAGTCGGCCGAGGCGACCCGTCCCACGATCCGAGCGCGCAGTTGCTCGCCGGGCTTGCCCAGATAGCGCGCGGCGTACTTGCCCGCCTTTGCCATGCCCACGCGCCGGTAGTAGCGCACGGTGCGCTTTGGGCGGATGCCGGCGGAGTCCACGAGCACCAGTCTCGCGGCGCGCCCTGGTTCGGTGGCGGCCATCCTGATCGCGATCCGCCCTCCGTTTGAGTGGCCCACGATCGCGGGACGCTCGATCGCTAGCTCATCCATGAAGGCGGCGACGAACGCCTGGTACTCCTCCACTCCCCAAGGCACCGGCGGCAGCTCGCTCTGTCCGTGGCCGGGCAGGTCCGGTGCGTACACGGTGGCCACGGGTGCGAGCCCGGCGACGATCGGATACACCGCCTCGATTGACGCTCCCCACCCGTGCAGCACGAGCAGGGGCGGGCCCGATCCGCGCACCAGGTAGCGGGTGCTCAGGCCGAGCACCGTTGCGAGCTGGGTGGGGAGGGCGGTGGGCACGCGCTAACGGTATTGCGCGGGCGAGCGTTTTAGGGGAGCGGCTGGACAGGCGGGCCGTCACCTGCTATTCTTCATAAATTCGATAGAGAATCTGGAGATTAGCCTGTGAAGACCGATATACACCAACACCTCTGGACTGAGCCACTACTCGCCGCGCTTGCCCGCCGAGGCGAGCTGCCGTTCGTGCGCAGCGAACAGGGCCTCACCGTCCTGTTCCTCGCCGGAGAGCGCCCCTATGTGATCGACCTCGATGGCGAAGCCCCCCCACGACGCGCCGAGCTGGTGGGACACGACGGATTTGACAGAGCGCTTGTGTGCCTGTCGAGCCCGCTGGGCATCGAGGCCCTGCCGCGCTCGGCGGCCACACCGCTGATAGATGCCTACCTCGACGGGGCGCTCGCGCTCGGCGAGCCATTCGGCGTGTGGGCGCCACTCGCGCTAGAGGGGCTTGACGCCGACGATGTGGACCGCGCGCTCGACCGTGGCTGCATCGGCATATCGCTGCCCGCCGGTGCGCTCGGCGGCGTCGACATGCTCGCGCGTCTCTCCCCAGTGCTCGCCCGCATCCAGGCGCGCGGGGTCCCGCTGTTCATTCACCCGGGTCCGGGAACCCGTTTGCCCACCCAGGAAGCAACGCTCGGCGACCCGTTGTGGTGGCCTGCCCTGACTCGCTATGTGGCCGAGGTGCACGCAGCCTGGTTCGTGTTCGTCACCGCCGCGCGTCGGCTGTTCCCGGAGCTGCGCGTGGTCTTCGCCATGCTCGGCGGGCTCGCTCCCTTGCACATCGAGCGCCTGTTCGCGCGAGGGGGGCCAAGGATCGACGTGGAGGACCCACTGATCTTCTACGACACCTCCTCCAACGGTCTCCAAGCGATCTCCCTGATGGAGCGCCTGGTCGGCATCGACCAACTCCTCTACGGCTCCGATCGTCCGGTCGTCGACCCCGACTGCCACGGCATCCGCGAGATGCCCGAATGGGAGCGCCTGACAGGCAACGCCGACCGGCTCCTCGCCCGCAAGACTGAGCGCCGGCTCTCGGCGAGGGATGTGCGCGCCCGGTCCGCGGGCACGAGGCCCAGACGAATCGCTGTCCTCGAGAGGGCAGTTCGATGAAAGCCGATTTCTCCTATGTCCGCCTCCCTCGCGGACGCACCCTGTGCGGGGAGGAGCTGGAGATGTTCGTGGAAGATCTCGCTGGCTCTCCCGAGCTGTGGATCGACCTCGTCAAGCACGACCGCACCCAGCGCCACTACGAGGAGATCTTCAGTGACGAGTACATCACCGCCTGGCTGATCTGCTGGATGGAGGATCACGACACCGGCTTTCACGACCACGACATCTCCTGCGGAGCCGTGGCGGTGGTCAGTGGCTGTGTGCGCGAGGAACGTCTCACGCTCAACGGGCCTCGCGCCGAGAACTTGGTGCGAGCGGGCGAGAGCTTCAACTTCTCGGCATCGGACATCCACCGCGTGCGTCACGCCGGCAGCGATCCCGCGGTGACACTGCACGTGTACTCCCCGCCGCTATTGAGCATGGGCGCTTATGTCGTAGATGACGACGGGCGCCTGGAGCGCCGTCCGATGCCCGCCAGCGAGGAGCTGCGACCGCTCGGCGCTCCCAGCTAGGAGCGCGAATTCGTGCTCGACCGGGGAGAGCGTGCCAAGCAGCTCGGAGGCTCGCCGCCCAGGAGCGCCAGGCCACACGTTTGAGAAGTTGGGCCACGCAGCTGTAATGTCGGCGCGCGGGCGGACAATACTGTCGTGTGAGCGATGTCCCGCACCCGTTCGAAGCAGTGTTCAACGGCTACTACGGGGCAGTACATCGCTATGCGGCGCGTCGTGTGGCCCCGGAGGCGGTCCAGGACGTTGTCGCCGAGACGTTCCTCGTTGCGTGGCGGCGCTACGGCGAACTGCGCGGCGAGCCATTGCCGTGGCTGCTTGGGATCGCGCGACGGGTGGCTGCCAACCAGCTGCGCGCCGGCGCCCGCAGAGAGGCGCTACACGCTCGCTTGCGCACTGAGCAGCGGGTCGTGCCGGATGGCGGACTCCCCGAGCGCGACTCACAGCTCGCCACGGCCCTGGCGACGCTGGGCGATCGCGATCGCGATCGCGAAGCGCTGATGCTCGTGGCGTGGGACGGGCTTGAGCACCGCGACGCGGCCCGCGTGATGGGTTGCACCACCGGAGCGTTCGCGGTTCGCGTGCACCGTGCCAGGCGCAAGCTCGCCCGTGCGCTCGGCGGCGAGCAGCAGCACCCGATCGAAGTCCCCCGAGAAGCGAGGTCGCCACTATGAGCGTCGTCCCCGATCCGATCACTCGACTCGCGGCCGCCGACCCGGCCCAGGGTCTCGCCGTCGATGAGGGCTCGCGGGCGCTTGTGTGGCAGCGCGTGCTTGCTGTCCAGGCCACATCTCAGCCAGCCCTCGCTGGCATGTCCCCACTCGCTTCGCCTCCCCCCGGCGTCGTACCGGGCCGGCCAGGCCGTCGCCGGGTTGGCAGCTGGCCGCGCGGGCACCGCCGTCCACATGTTCGCCGGCGCACGCTCATGCTCATTGTGCCGGCGCTGCTTGCGCTCGCCGGTTGTGGGGCGCTTGCGGCCGGGGTGATCCGCTTCGGTGCGCCCGCGAAGTCCTCACCCCATGTCTTCCCCGGCCCGCGAGCAGGCACCGGCACACCGATACCGGGCGCGGAGCGGCTGCTTGCGATCGCCACGCCCGACCCCGAAGGTGGGCCGGGGTGGGGCATACGCCTGTACCACACCACCCGTGGCCTCGGCTGCGTGCAGGTCGGGCGCGTGTTCGACGGTAAGTTCGGCGCGCTCGGCCAGGATGGCGCCTTCGGCGACGACGGCCGCTTCCATGAAGTCCCCGTCAACGCTCCTCTAATCGAAAGCGACTGCTCGAATCTGGACGCCAACGGCCGAACCTTCATGAACAAGAGCGTGTTCAATCAAGCCGCGAGCGGGTGGTCCGGCCGCGGTAGCTGCTCCCCGGCGAGCTCGAACAAGCTGAACATCCCGCCGGACAGCGGTATCTGCGAGCAGAGCCATGAGCGCGACCTCTATTACGGGCTGCTTGGTCCCGACGCGCAGAGCATCACCTACGTCAGCGACGGTCACAGCGTCACGCAGGCTACCTCTGGCTTGGAAGGCGCCTATCTGCTCGTCGTACACGCGACTCCCAACAAAATCTTCAACTTCATGGATGCCGGCGACGGCGGCGTGGTGCCGATCAGCGGGCCGATCACCGCGGTCCACTACCGCGACGGGCGCACCTGCAATCTCACGGCGCGCAGCTGGATCGGCGGAGTGGACGCGTGTACGCCGTCGCTGCCCGAGCCCGTCGGGTACGTGTCGCCAGGCGGCTCGCCGCTCACACATGCTCAGGTTGCCACACCGCTGCACGTCCGGCTCGTCCGCGCGCGCACCGGCGACGGCTACGAAATGCTGCTCAGCTTCAAGTCGCGCGTGGCGATCACCAACGCCCGCCGGCTCTATCAATTCGAATGGCGCGAACCAGATATGCGCGGCAAGGTGTATGCCTTCAGCATCACCCAGGGGGACATCGCCGTCGGCCAGACGGTCGCTAAGAATGTGGGCCGAGGGCTTGGCCGGGGTTTGATGCCGGGCGTCACGCGCGGGACCGTCAGCTTTATGCAGAGCACCGGCGGGGAAGAAAAAGAAAAAGCGGGCGTGCTTGTCGGGCGCTTTGCCGTGCGCGTACCGTAAAATACGCCACAGGGTACGATTGGGAGACGGGGAAACGGGGAGAGGATGGCTGAGACGATGGTTGACCACGGGCATGTACGACGGGTGACGGGCACGGGCGACGCACTGCGCAAGCTCTCGCTGGCACTCTGCTTGGGACTCGCCGTGGTGGCGATGCCCGCCACCGCGCTCGCCGCACCGGCGGTGACCGTCAAAGCGAAGATCGTGCCGATCCCGATCGAACCGAGCAAGCCGAACAGCCCCAACTACCCTGGTACCGGCAACATTCTTGGCGCCGGCGCGGCGCTCGAAGCCACGCTCACCGTCAGTGGCACCGAATACGGCGGCTTCCCGTCCCCGATCACGCAGGTCGTGGTGGAGCTGCCCGCGGGAGTGAAGCTCCATCAGTCGGGCTTTGCGACCTGTTCCACCGCGGTGCTCGAAAGCCACGAAGTCTCCAACTGTCCCAAGAAGTCCTATGCGGGCCCGGCGGGAGAAGTCCTCGGTGTCGTCGCCTTCGGCAGCACGCGCGTCCAGGAGAAAGCGACCATCCAGGCGTTCTTCGCTCCTGAAAACAAGATCGCGTTCTATACCGAAGGCACCTCGCCCACCTTGCTTGAAGTACTTGCGACCGGCAGCTTCTCCACGGCCGCTCCGCCGTTCGGCCCGAAGCTCACCGTCCCGGTGCCCCTGGTGCTCACGGTGCCCGGGGCTCCCTACGCCTCGGTGCTGTCGATCAAGGGCAAGGTCGGCGCTGCTTACAAGCAGGGCAAAAAGCTGATCTCCTACGGCACAGTGCCCAAGAAGTGCCCGAAGGGCGGCTTTACCGGCAAGGTCGAACTCACCTTCCTCAGCGGCGAAACGGTCACGGTCAACCCGACCGTGCCCTGTCCGAAGCGCTAGGGCCATGTCCTCCGCTTGGCCCGCGCTTCCCTACGCCGAGTGGAGAGAGACTTGCGACACATTGCACGCGCACACGCAGGTGCTCGGCAAGCTGGCGGCGACGCTCGCCCCGCCGGAGCCCCAGCTCCAGCACGCCGCGTTGCGGCTGAGCGCCCGCGGCTGGGAGACGCTGCCGTTGCCCGCCCCCGATGGCTCGGGGGCGCTTGTCGTGGCGCTTGACCTGCACACGCACCAGGCGCTTGTCGAGCACAGCGACGGGCGCGTGCTGCGTGTCGCGCTCGCGCCCGACCGGGCCGTGGGCGAGGTCACACGCGAGCTGCTCCTCGCGGTTCGCACGCTTGGCGGCCCCGTCGAGATCGATCCCACGCCGCAGGAGGTCTCCTGGAGCGTGGCGCTCGATGAGGACCACGAGCACACGCGCTATGACCCCGTTCAGGTCGAGCCCTACTTCGCCGCCGCCACGTGCGCCGCGCTCGTGCTCGGCGCACTTCGAGCTCCCTACCGTGGACGCTCCACGCCGGTCAACGCGTGGTGGGGCTCCTTCGATCTCGCCGTCAACCTCTTCTCCGGGCAGCCCGCCGATCCGCCGTCCGAGGACTTCATCATGCGCAACGCCATGAACGCCCAGGAGGTCGCCGTTGGTTGGTGGCCCGGAGACGCGCGCTATGAGAAGCCAGCCTTCTACGCCTACGCCCATCCCGCGCCCGACGGCTTCGCCGACGCCGTGCTCTCACCCGCGGCCGCGCGCTGGGAGGGAGAGCTGGGCGAGTACGTGCTCGACTGGGAGGACGTCTGCGCGGCCCATGACCCGCACGCCTTTGCGCTCGAATTCGCTCGCTCAGCCTTCCGTCATGCCTGCCTTGTGTGCGAATGGGATCCTGAGCTACTCGCCGGCGCCGAAGGAGACCCGCCGCCTGTCTGCTGAATGATTCCCGCGCTCGGATGATCCTCACGTCCTGAGCGATCCGCGCGCTCTGGATCAGCCCAGGCCAGTGTGGTGCCGCTTGAGGACACCCGGTCTGCACTCACTCGGCTTCGATTTGCCCCCGAAACCACTCCGAGGGCTCCACGCTGGCACCCTCTGCATGCACGCGGTCCGACAACCAATGATCGGAGGTGACCACTCGCACGAGGCCCGGCTCGGTCTCTTGCTTGAGCAATCGCACGATCTCGTCGTCGGCGGAGTCTCGTTTCGGGCGCGGGGCGTGGGTCACCAGGATCACCGTCGAGCGGATCGGCGGCCTCGGCGGCTGCTCGAACACCACCGTCACGTCCTCGCCGCCATATGCCGCCCACAGCTCGAGCTGGTGCACGAGCCTCACCATCGCGGCGTGGCGATCCTCCCACCAGCCGTCTGGCCGCGTCCCAATCACGTTCATGCCGTCCACCAGCCAACGCATGTCGGCAGCCTACCCGTCCGTGGTCTTTACACAGCACCAGGCTTCCGGGCACACGCTTGACTTGCGCCTGCGCTTATCCAAGCGTGCGCGCTCAGGTCATGCTCAGCACGAGCGGCTTCACCGGGCGCAGACCCAGCTCCGTCACCGAGCGCGCCGAGCACACGATCAGCTCCAGCGTCGCGCAATCCTCGAGTTCCACGAGCAGCTGCCCCTTGGGATCGTCGAGGATCGTCCGCTCGATGTGGAAAAGCGCCTCGCCATCCGTCAGGTATCCGCGATCGACCGGCGCGTCCGCGAGCTCGCCCACGGTGCTCTCTTCGTCCTGGCCGTCTGTCCCGCTCACGCTGTGCATAACCGCAAAGCTACCCCCTTTGCTCGACGCTACCCTCGGTAGGGGCTGCTGGTCTGTATGCGGAAAACCCCTGGCCTGCGCTCCGTCTATTGCTCGCGCACTCGCGTGTCGCAATGGCCATTGCGCGCGTCGCACTTTCGTCCTCGCGACTGAGACCGCATCGATCCGGGTAGGTGGGTGTTGTCTACATAGACACCGGTTGCTACATAGACTCTGCCTGGGGGCGACGCGGACTACGCGCTGGCTTGGGCTGAGCACAAGAGGAGGATCGCATGAGGTTGAGGTGCATTTGGCTACTTGGGACAGTTGCGTGTGCGATTGCTTGCTTCTCTGCGCCGGTGGCGCTTGGGGCTGGGTTCGGGGTGGAAAAGTTCGTCGCGGCCAACTGCATCGAAAGTCACCCTGAATGCGGCGAAGAACCGGGCACCACGTTCCCCACGGAACCTAGCCTGACCGAAGCCAAGGAAGCGGGCTATACGCAGGCCGCGGGCCATCCGCCATACGGGATCACGGCCTTCAAGGTTAATACCGAAGGCGTCTTTCCCAACGCGGTACCGGCAGGTCTCTTGACAGTTGGTCCGGTGGCGCACATTCGTACAGATGTAGCCCCAGGTGTCAGCACCAATCCCGAGGCCGTGGCGAAGTGCTCGATGGAAGAATTCGGTGCCGCGGAAGCGATACCGGGCACCGGCTTCTACGCCGAATCCAAATGTAAGACTGAATCTGAAATAGGGGAAAACAAGGTGGTCGTCTACATCGGTTCCAAGCCGTCTCCAGAAGGCGGCGACCTGCCGATCACGGGCAAGGCCTACAACCTCGTGCAGCCCGCCGGCCGCGCCTCTGACTTCGGCGTCGCGCTACCACTCCCGATACCGCTCACCGCTGAGATCATCAGCGGGACGCCCCTGAAAGGGACACCCGCCGAAACGGCTCAGTACTATGCGCACACGCTGATCGAAGGCGGCGTGGAATGGGCAAGCGATTACCACGACTACTATGAAATCAACGTCTCAACGGCGATTCCGTTGATCTCCTCGCGGCTGGCTCTCAAAGGCAACATCCTCCTGCCCGGGAAAGAAAACGGTGGCTTCATCACGAACCCAAGCAACTGCGCCGGCCCTGGTCCCTTCACCACCAACACGGTGACGCTCAAGTCAGAGGCGGGTCAGGAAGCAGCAAGGAGCTACACGGCGCCGATTGGCACCGAAAACTGTCTCGTTACAGGCCCTGGCGCGGTCCCCTTCGCGCCGACCTTCGCGCTTGCTCCTGAAAACAAGCAGTCCGATCAACCGACCGGTGTCATCGCCGAACTTGCGCTTCCCCACAGCGCGAGTCCCGCGGAACTCGATTCTTCGCAACTGAAGAACGCGAGCATCACGCTGCCTGAAGGTATGACGCTCAGCCCGTCGGCTGCCCACGGGCTGGAAGCCTGCACGCCCGCGCAGGCGCGGATTCACAGCACTACACCCGGCATGGCCTGCCCGGCGGCGTCCACGCTCGGTAGCGACACGCTGACGGTCCCCCAGCTCGAAGGCTCGCTGGAAGGCAGCGTCTACCTCGGCGGGCCTGAATCCGGTCCGATCACCGGGCCCCCGTACACGGTCTACGTCGACGCGGAGTCCGCGCGCTATGGGATCTCCGTCCGCCTCGAAGGCAAGGTCATCCCGAACGAAGCCACGGGACGCGTCACCGCGACCTTCGTAAACAACCCGGAACAGCCCTTCAGCAAACTGGTCTTGCACTTCAAGTCCGGTGCGCTTGCGCCGATCGCCAACCCGCTCACGTGCGGTACGGCTACGACCCAAGCGAGCTTCGCGCCCTACACGATGAACCCCGCGACGATCTCGCCGGCAATAGCGCCATTCGTGGTGGACAGCAACAACGCCGGCGGAGCATGCGCCTCACCGCTGCCGTTCACACTCAGCCAGAGCACGTCGGCGACCCCGACCACGGGTGGGTCCGCTACCAACTTCAACCTCAACCTGGGTCGTGCGGACGGCCAGCAGTATCTCTCGAAAGTCAGCGCCATCCTGCCTGCTGGGCTCGTCGGCAAGATTCCCGCGGTCCCGCTGTGCCCCGAACCCCAAGCGTCGCTTGGAACGTGCGCATCGACAAGCCAGATCGGCACTGCCGTCACGACGGTCGGGTCAGGTCCCACTCCGGTCCAGTTCTCGGGTCCCGTCTATCTCACAGGACCGACGGGCGGAGCGCCATATGGCATGACCACGGTGATCAACGCTGCCATCGGGCCATTCAGCCTCGGTAACGTCATCGTGCGCAGCAAGATCGAAGTCAATCCGATCACGGCCCGTATCACGGTTTCAAGCGAAGTGCCCACGATCCATGCGGGCATACCGCTGCGCCTCAAAACGCTCACCGTAGCCATCAACCGCCAGGGCTTCCTGGTCAATCCCACCAACTGTGGGGCGCTGACCACGAACACGACGCTCGGGTCGAGCTTCGGCGCGACCCAATCCCTTACCACGCCATTCCAAGCGACGGGTTGCAGCTCGCTCGCGTTCAAACCGACGTTCACCTCCTCTTCGAACGCGAAAACCTCGCGGGCGAACGGGGCCGCGTTGTTCGTCAAAGTCGGCTATCCCAGCGGCACCCAGGCGAACATCAAGTCGGTGCTCGTCACGGTTCCCAAGCAGCTCCCATCGCGTAACAGCACGCTGAAAAACGCTTGCCCAGAAGCCACCTTCAACGCCAACCCGTACGCATGTCCCTCGAACTCGAAGGTCGGCGGTGCGACTGTCACCACGCCGGTGCTCCCTCAGAAGGTCACCGGGCCCGCCTACTTCGTCTCGCACGGTGGGGCGGCTTTCCCGGATCTAGATCTGGTGTTGAAAGGCAGCGGGGTGGAGGTCATCCTGGTGGGCAACACCAACATCAAAAACGGCATAACCACATCGAACTTCGCCTCGCTGCCGGATGTCCCGGTAACGGGCTTCGAACTGAACCTGCCGACCGGTAAAAACTCGGCGCTCGGGGCGGTCACCAACCTGTGCAAGCAATCGCTTGTCATGCCCACCACGATCACCGCCCAGAACGGCAAGGTGATCAAACAGAACACGAAGATCTCTGTCAGCGGCTGCCCGGTCACCCTCGTCTCTCGTGCCGCGCGCGGCAGCAAGGCGATCGTGACGGTCAGGGTGCCGGCCGCGGGACGCGTGAGCGGCGGCGGCCCGGGCCTGAAAACGATCTATAAGCACCCGGGCAAAAGCCAGAACGTAACGCTTGAAGTGCCGTTGTCCACCGGCTCGAGGCCCTTCAGCGCACGCGTGCGTGTCGGCTTCATCCCGAAGGCCAAAGGCCAGAAAAGCTCGAGCGTCTCCACCACCGTCGTCTTCAAATAGAGGGGCCAGCTGGCTAGGGGCCAGAGTGGTATCGCGGGGCGGCCTGCTGGGCCGCCCCGCGAGCCAGCATCAATGATGCTTGCGAATCGCGTGACCTTGAATGTCGCTACGACGCCTTGACCGCCGAGCCACACGAGCATTTGACGGTTGGGGATCATCGGCGCGGGTATATCTGCATCGACAATAGGTGGACGCGCAACGCTGCACGGCTCAAGCATGCGCGTTGTCGATTGGAGGAGAGGACGAGATGAGGGTTACGAGGCTTGCTGGTTGCATCTGGATCGTGGGCGCGCTTGCGTTCGCGACTACGGCATTCTCGGCGCCGGCCGCGTTGGGGGCGTTTGGTGTCACTGAAGGGCACTTTGAAGCCGGCACTTGCAACGAAGCCTCGTGCACCTACTCTAGTCCGCACGGCGCCTTCTATACGCAGGCGGCAGGACATCCGCCCTTTGGAATCACCGCGTTCGAATTCAATTCTGAATCAAAGGGGCTTGGGAGTGAACCGGTAGGCAATGTCAAGAACATCCGAGTTGACGTTCCCCCGGGCTTGGCTGCAAATCCAGAAGCACTGCCGAAGTGCTCAGTCGTCAAATTTGAAAAAGATGAATGCGAAGCACCAGAGCAGGTGGGGACAGACGAACTCACAGTCTTTGTCCTCGGGGCGAACGTACCGGTCACGGGCGCCGTGTACAACCTCGAACAGCCCGAAGGGATCCCTCTGGAGTTCGGCATCCACGTCTCCCTAGCCGCTCCGCTCGTCGTAAACGAACACATTTTTCTCGTTGGGCATCTGAGCTGGAGCACGGACTATCACGAGTACTTCGAAATCAACAACGTCTCAAAGACGATCCCGATCTTGAAGTCTAAGCTGATCTTCGACGGGACCGCGGGAACAGGGTTTCTGACGATCCCCAGCGAATGCTCGAGCACCACCACATCTCACTTGCGGGTTGAATCGTATACGGGCGAAGTTTCCGAAACGAGCACGCATACTCCTGTGGGAGTCGAAGGCTGCGGCAATGTTCCATTCAAGCCCTCCATAAGCGTCACGCCTGGAGACTCCCAGTCAGACCGGCCGGATGGCGCGCTGGTAAAGGCCATGGTTCCACAGAGCGTCAGCTCGACGGAAGCAAACTCCTCGGACCTCCGCAACGCCGTTGTCACGCTGCCTGAAGGCATGACTCTAAACCCACCGGCCGCAAACGGCTTGACTGCCTGTACCAATACTCAAATCGGGATCAAAACGACCAATCCGGTGGAATGTCCACCCACGTCCAAGATCGGTACGGTCACGATCCAAACCCCGGATCTCCCGGCCGGGTCGCTCAGTGGAAATGTCTATCTCGGTCAGCCGCTGAGCTCCGAACCTGCCTCTGGTGAGGAGTACCGCATCTTCATTGACGCTGAGTCGGCCCACGGCGTATCGGTTCGACTTGAAGGGCATATCAGCGCAAATCCGAGCACCGGCAGACTCACAACGACATTCTCGGAGAATCCACAGCTGCCGTTCAGCGAATTGATCCTCGCCTTTGATGGTGGCCTCCAGGCGCCGCTCGCCAACCCGCTCATGTGCGGCCCGGCGACGACCAACGCCAGTTTCACGCCCTACAGCGGCGACGCGGCCGCTGAATCGCTCATGACCTTCCCGATCGACTTCAACGGCAAGGGCGGCGCCTGTCCCTCGCCGCTCCCCTTCGCGCTCACCCAGACCGCGTCGACGAAGCCCACCACAGGCGGCGCCGGCACGAGCCTCACCTACGGGCTGGATCGCGGCGAAGGCCAGCAATATCTCTCCAAGCTCACCACCATCCTGCCCCCCGGCCTCGTCGGCAAGATCCCCTCGGTCACTCTCTGCGGAGAACCGCAGGCCGCCAACGGGACCTGTACGTCCGCCAGCCAGATCGGCACCGTTACCGTCTCACTCGGTTCGGGCTCCCCACTGCTCACGCTGGGTGGAACGGCCTACCTAACGAGCGCCTACGGAGGCGCCCCCTATGGTCTCTCCGTAGTCGTGCCCGCTGAAAAAGTTGGGCCATACGACTTTGGCAAGATCGTCACGCGCGCCACCATCAACGTGGAACCATTCACCGCGCGCATCGTTATCTCAAGCCAGCTGCCCACCATCGTTGGCGGAGTACCGCTGCGCCTGCGGACGCTCAGCGTGAACGCAAATCGCTCCAACTTCGCCATCAACCCCACCAACTGTGGTGCGCTCACCACAACCACCACGCTCACTTCGACCTTCGGCACGACCCAATCCCTATCCACTCCATTCCAGGCAACCGGCTGTAGCGCGCTCGCCTTCAGCCCGAAGTTCACCGCCTCCACGAACGCGAAGACCTCGAAGGCCAATGGCGCCATCCTCGTGGTGAAAGTCGCCTATCCCGCGGGCGCCCAGGCGAACATCAAGTCGGTGCTCGTGACGCTGCCCAAGCAGCTTCCGGCGCGTACCTCCACACTCAACAACGCTTGCCCCGAAGCCACCTTCAACGCGAATCCGCTCGGATGCCCGCCGTTGTCCAAGGTCGGCACCGCCACTGTTACCACGCCTGTCCTACCCGGCAAGCTCACCGGTCCCGCCATCTATGTATCCCACGGTGGCGCCGCCTTCCCCGACCTCGACCTCGTGCTCAAAGGTGACGACGTCACGGTCATCCTCATAGGCAACACCAACATCTCCAAGGGAATAACCACTTCCAACTACGCGGCCGTGCCCGACGTTCCCATCTCGACCTTCGAAGTGAGATTGCCCACGGGTAGGGATTCGGTGCTCGGTGCCGTGGGCAATCTTTGCAAGCCCTCGTCACTGCTCATGCCCACGGTTATCACCGCCCAGAATGGCAAGGTGATCAAACAGAGCACTCATATCGCGGTGGGGAGCTGCCCAATCACGGTCCTCTCACACCGCGTACGTGGTCACACGGCGATCATCACCGCCAAGGTGCCCGCCGCCGGACGCGTCAGCGGGGGCGGCAAGAAGCTGAGCACCCGCTACAAGCACCCCGGTAAAGCCAAGACTGTGACGATCGACGTGCCGCTCTCAAACGCCGGCGTCAAAGCGCTCGCGGCTCACCACAAGCGGCTATCGCTGCGCGTCAAGCTGGGCTTCGTCCCAAAGGCAAAGAAAAGCCCGAAGTCCTCGGCATCAGTGACGGTCGTTTTCAGATAAGTCGTGACGGAGGCGGCTAAGACAGGCCCGATCAGCGCAAATCGTCGCGGCAGATCGCTAGATTGAACGTATGGGGATTGCCTCCGCCAACGACAGCGCACCCGAGCTCGATCTCGCGCCCGTGCTCGCCGGCGTGCGGCGGCTGACCGCGCTGGCCGACGTCGCTGAGGACACCGACACGGTCTTTGCGGGCCTCGCCCGCGAGCTGATCGCGGTGATGGGCGCCGAGGAGGTTCACGTCCACCATCTCGGTCAGTCAGGTGAGCAGGAGCGCGTCGTCGTCCACATGCTCGATGGCGACGGTCGGCTCAGCTACATGCAGCCGCTCGAGGAGCGCGCGCCTGGAGTCAGCTGGGTGGCAGGCACCGGGCGCAGCTTCCTGGCGGTCGGCCCACGCGAGCTGACTGCCAGCGTGCCCCGCCTGGCGATCACCGCGCCCCCCACCGGTGAGGTGCCCGCTTGCGCGCTGCTTACCCCGCTCTCGCTCGGCGGCCAGGTCGAGGCAGTCGTCGTGCTCGTCAGGCGTGCGGCCGCGCCATACGACGAGCGCGCGATCGAGGAGGCCGCCACGCTTGTCGACCAAGCCGCGACCGTGCTCGCGCTCGTGCGCGCCCGTGCCGAGGCCGGCACCGACCCGGTCGCCGGCTGCCTCAACCACCGTGCCATGCGCCGGCGCCTGCACGAGGAGATCGGGCGGGCCCAGCGCTCAGACGGACATCTCGCATGCGTGATCGTCGACCTGGACGACTTCAAGCTCGTCAACGATCGCTACGGCCACCAGGCGGGCGATTCGATCTTGCGGCAGGTTGCCCAGGCGCTCATGGGCGAGTTCCGCGCGTTCGATCGCGTCGCGCGCTATGGCGGCGACGAGTTCGTCGTGATCCTGCCCAACGCCGATATCGATAGTGCGGTGGCCGCTGCCGGGCGTGCGCTCGCGCGGATGCGCCGGGTCTCATTCCCCGACGGCTCGCGCGGGGTCTCGGCGTCGATGGGCGTGGCGGAGTGGCGGCCCTCGATGACAGAGACGGAACTGCTGGAGGTGTGCGACGCCGCGCTCCTACAGGGCAAGCGCGACGGCAAGGGCAGCGTCACCGGTGCCATCTCCTACGCGCCCACCGAGCCATGCCCGCCCGTGCGCTGAGCGGATCCACCGTAAGTCGTGTCTTGGCTGTGCCCCGGGTAGTACGTCCCAAGTCACGCCCGCCCGTCTGCCAGGCGTCGCCTCTGCGAGACTGGAAGTTCCCCGCCCACCCCCGCAACACCGCCTGGAGAAGACCATGTCGGAGAACAGCTTTGGCGCACGGAGCACGCTCGCGGCCGCAGGACGCGAGTATGAGATATTCCGCCTCGACGCGCTCCAGCAGCGCTTTGACGTGGCCCGCCTGCCCTTCTCGCTGAAGGTCCTGCTCGAGAACCTATTGCGCACGGAGGGCAATGGGTCCGTATCCGCAGCCGACATCGAGGCGCTTGCCTCCTGGGACGCCCAGGCGCAGCCGAGCAAGGAGATCGCCTTCACGCCCGCGCGCGTGCTCATGCAGGACTTCACCGGCGTACCCGCCGTCGTGGATCTCGCCGCGATGCGCGACGCGATGGCCGCGATGGGCGGCGACCCCGCCAAGATCAACCCGCTCGTGCCCGCCGAGCTCGTGATCGATCACTCCGTCCAGGTCGATGCCTTCGGCACGCGCGACGCCTTCCGCGTCAACGCCGAGCGCGAGTTCGAGCGCAACCAGGAGCGCTACTCGTTTCTGCGCTGGGGTCAGACCGCCTTCGACGACTTCGCCGTCGTGCCGCCCGACACCGGGATCGTGCACCAGGTCAACCTCGAGTATCTGGCGCGTGTCGTGTTCTCCACGGAGCCCGTGGGCGCGGGCGCCGGGCAGGGTGCCGCGGACGGCTCTGCTCAGACCGCTGGCGAACGTCCCGTGCAGGCCTATCCCGACACGCTCGTGGGCACCGACTCGCACACCACGATGGTCAACGGCCTTGGCGTGCTCGGCTGGGGCGTGGGCGGCATCGAGGCCGAGGCCGCGATGCTCGGCCAGCCGATGTCGATGCTGATCCCGCGGGTGCTCGGCTTCAGGCTGCACGGCTCGCTGCCGGAGGGCGCTACCGCCACCGACCTCGTGTTGACCGTCACCGAGATGCTGCGCGAGCGCGGCGTTGTGGGCATGTTCGTCGAGTTCTACGGCGCCGGGCTGATCGGGCTGCCGATCGCCGACCGAGCCACGATCGGCAACATGTCCCCCGAGTTCGGCTCCACCTGCGCGATCTTCCCGATCGACACGGAGACGCTGCGATATCTGGAGCTCTCCGGACGTCCGCCCGAGCGGATCGAGCTGGTCGAGGCCTACGCGCGCGAGCAGGGCATGTGGCACGACGAGCACTCCGAGGAGCCCACCTACTCCGATCTCATCGAGCTGGACCTGGGTGAGGTGGTGCCGAGCATCGCGGGCCCCAAGCGCCCCCAGGACCGTGTCTCGCTGACCGACGCCAAGCGCGCCTTCGGTGAGACGCTGCGCGGCTATCTGCCCGAGTCCGACGGCGCTGACGAGGCGCTGGGGGACACATTCCCGGCAAGCGACCCCACCGCTTCGCAGGAGCCCTCTAACGGCGATGGGGCACGCGATACCCACGCTGTCCCCGCGCATGGTGGCGGCGCTGCGCATGGTGGTGGCGACAGTGGCGGGCAGGCCGCGGGGAGCAAGGCGGCTGCCGAGGCGACCGGCGCTGGAGGTGTTGCCGAAGCGACTCCCCCCCGCACGCGCGGGGGAGGACCGGTTTCGTTGACGATGGCCGACGGGCGCGAGACCACGCTCGACCACGGCCACGTGGTGATCGCCGCGATCACCAGCTGCACCAACACGTCCAACCCGTCGGTGATGATCGGCGCGGGCATTCTCGCGCGCAACGCGCTCGCACGCGGGCTCGCGAGCAAGCCGTGGGTGAAGACCTCGCTCGCCCCCGGCTCGAAGGTCGTGACCGAATACCTCGACAAGGCCGGCCTCACAGAGTCGCTGGAGCAGCTCGGTTTCGACCTCGTGGGCTACGGGTGCACGACCTGCATCGGCAACTCCGGCCCGCTCCCGGAGGAGGTCTCCCGGGCTGTCGCCGAGGGCGACCTGGCGGTCGTGTCGGTGCTGTCGGGCAACCGCAACTTCGAGGGGCGCATCAACCCCGACGTGAAGATGAACTACCTGGCTTCCCCGCCGCTGGTGGTGGCCTATGCGCTGGCGGGCACGATGGACATCGACATCGTCGGCGACCCGCTCGGCCAGGACGAGCAGGGCCAGGACGTGTATCTGCGCGACATCTGGCCATCCGAGCACGAGGTCGCCCAGACGATCGAGCAGGCGATCCATTCGGACATGTTCCGCTCAAGCTACGGCGAGGTGTTCGCCGGCGACGAGCGCTGGAACTCGCTTGAGATACCCGAGGGCGACCGCTTCGCGTGGGCACCGGACTCCACGTATGTGCGTCTGCCGCCCTACTTCGACGGCATGCCCCCGCAGCCCGAGCCGTTGGCAGATATCGAGGGCGCGCGCGTGCTCGCGCTGCTCGGCGATAGCGTCACCACCGACCACATCTCGCCCGCCGGGTCGATCAAGCGCGACGGTCCCGCCGGTGCCTACCTGCAGGAGCACGGGGTCGCCCCGCGCGACTTCAATTCCTACGGCTCGCGGCGCGGCAACCATGAGGTGATGATGCGCGGCACGTTTGCCAACATCCGCCTGCGCAACCAGCTTGCGCCTGGCACCGAGGGTGGGGTGACCGTCCACCTGAGCGCAGGCACGGATGGCGCGGGGGGCGCGGCGGCGGAACAGATGTCGATCTACGACGCCGCCATGCGCTACGCCGAGGAAGGCATCTCGCTCGTGGTGATCGGTGGCAAGGAGTACGGCTCGGGCTCCTCGCGCGACTGGGCCGCCAAGGGCACCAAGCTGCTCGGGGTGCGCGCGGTGATCGCCGAGAGCTTCGAGCGCATCCACCGCTCCAACCTGATCGGCATGGGCGTGCTGCCACTGCAGCTTCCTGCCGGGGAGTCGGCAAAGTCGCTGGGCATTGACGGCCACGAGCAGTTTAGTGTCAGCGGCTTTGAGGGGCCTCTGAATGCGGGCAAGTTGCCAAAGACGTGCACCGTGCAAGCGGGCGAGGTGGAGTTCGAGGCGACGGTGCGCATCGACACGCCCAAGGAGGCCGACTACTTCCGCCACGGCGGCATCCTCCAGTATGTCTTGCGCCAGTTGCTAGCGGCGTGAGCGGCCCCCATACGACGAATCGACAGGACGACTCAACCCGGGAGGATGGCTCCATGAACGAGTTCACACAAACGCTGCGCGATCTGCTGATCGCACGTGGGCCCTCGGGCTATGAGACGGCGCCTGCCTCCGTGTGGAGCGCGGCGGCACAGGCTTTCGGGGTGCGGGTGGAGACCGACGTGGTGGGCACTCCCTCCGCGCGAGTGCCCGCCCGCGACGAGGGCTCGGCACGACGCCTGGTGGTGATGGGCCACATTGACGAGATCGGCTTGATCGTCACCCACATCGACGACGAGGGGTATCTGTGGTTTCGCGAGGTAGGCGGCTGGGACGCGCAGATTCTCGTCGGACAGCGCGTCGTGCTCGCCACGCGCGACGGCGAGATCTCAGGTGTGATCGGCAAGAAGCCGATTCACCTACTGCGCGACGAGGAGCGCAAGAAGGTGGCCGAGGTGCGCGACCTGCACATCGACATCGGCGCCAAGGATGGCGCGCAGGCTCGTGAGCTCGTGCGAGTCGGCGATGTGGCCGTGATCGATGGCGATCCGCTGGAGCTGCCCAACGGGAGAATCGCTTCGCGCGCACTCGACAACCGGCTCGGTTCGTTCGTGGCGCTGGAGGCGGCCCGGCTGGTGGCGCAGGCTGGCGGCGCCGAGGATTGGGAGGTCGTTGCGGTGGCGGCCGCCCAGGAGGAGACGACGTTTGGCGGTTCGCGCACGAGCGCCTTCTCGCTGAAGCCCGACGCGGCGATCGTGGTGGACGTCACCCACGCCACCGATGCGCCGGGCATCGACGTCAAGGAGTCGGGCAAGCACGAGCTCGGCTCGGGCCCCGTGCTCAGCCGCGGCTCGACGCTCAACCCGCGCCTCTCAGAGCTGCTGCACGACACCGCTGAGGCGGAGAAGATCGCCTTCACCGTCGAGGCGATCGGGCGCAACACCGGCACCGACGCCGACGCGGTTCACCTCAGTCGCGGCGGGGTGCCCACCGCGCTGGTGTCGATCCCCTTGCGTTATATGCACTCGCCGGTGGAGCTGGTGCAGCTTGACGACGTGCACGCAGCCGCGGCCCTGATCGCCGCGGCTGCACTTCGGCTTGACGCCGAGACTACCTTCGCGCGCTAGGCGCTCGCGGCCTCCAGCTCGGTCATCGGGTTGATCTCATAGGCACTGCCGGGAGCGGCGCCGAGCGCGAGCATGCGCAGGCCCTCGGGTCCTGAGAAGACCTTACGCTTGGGCTCGGGGCCGACGCGCACGAGCATGTCGGGCTCGAGCTCCACGCGCTCGCCCTCGATCTCGATCCAGCCGGAGCCCTTCAGCGCAAGGAAGACCTCCTCCTGACCGCTCTCGGCGTGATCGTGCAGCGGATAGTCCTCGTAGCTCGGTGGGAGCTGAATCACCTGCATGCCAAACGATGTGACGCCGAGCTCGGCCCGGGCCTTGACGAAGCCGCCATTGAAGGCTGCCTCCATATCGCCGATGCGCTTCGCTGTGTAGTCGCTCATGGGTTCTCCTGTCTGGATGTGGGGGTGGTTGTATCTATGGGGGAGTGTCTGTGGGATGGTCGTGTTGTGTTTTGGGAGATGGGGTCGTTCTCGCTGAGACCATCCTGCGTCCTGATCGCTACTGGGTCGTTCTCGCTGAGATCACTCGGCGTCCTGGTCGCTACCGAGCCCCGCTGGCTGCAGCACGGGCTTGTCGGTCGGCATGATGATCCCGAGCTGGCGCGACTGGGCCAGCACGGTGCCGTCGGCGGCCCAGATCACGCCGTCCTCCTCGAACAGCCCGTCGTGCAGCAGGCGCGTGTCGAACACGCTCAAGCACAGCGCTGCCGGGTCGCAGTCGCACTCGGAGATCGACTGGCGAAAGTGGATCGTGAGGTCGATCGTGGGGCTGATCGCGGGGGAGTCGAGTGCGATGAACGACGGGGGGAACCACGCGTCGCAGAACAGCGCCAGCGAGAGCGCGTCCACCGGACGCTCCTCGGGGAGGCCGATCCAGCCACCGATCCGCATCGGCGCGCCGCTGCCCGCGAACGGGATCGCGCCGACCTTGGGCTGCATGACGAGCTGACGACTGAACTCTGGGGCCCCCTTGAACAGCTTTGGCGTCGAGCGCCGCTCGGTGTCCGCCGGAGGCAGCTCGGGCATCGGCAGTTCGTTGGCGCCGGGTGCCTCCCACGGCACCGAGAAGGCTGCCAGGGCCAGCGCGGTGACGCGGCCCTCTTGTTCCATGCGCGCCGACAGTGTGCTCAGCGAGCGGCCCTCGCGCTCGACGGTCGTGCGAATCTCGATCGGCCCCGTTGCGGGGGAGGAGGCGTAGTGGATCGTGAGCGAGCGAGGGGTGCGCTCCGGGTCGTCCACTGTGGCGGTCAGCGCGCGCAGCAGGATCGCGGCGAGATAGCCGCCGTGGGGCCCGCGGCCGGCGCGCCACCCGGGCGCTATCTCGGCGGCGAACAGGGCCTCACGGCGGGCCTGTTCGCCATCGTCAGATTGCCCACCTTCGCCGGCGCTCTCGATGCGCCTGACGCTTGTGTCGCGGTCAAACACCGTGTCCATGCAACCGCGAGCATATCGGTCGCCCGTCAAACTGGCTGTCTGGCCAGTAGGACGGATGCGTCGAGCAGGAATGATGTGGCAGTCGTGGCCTGACGGGGAGGACGGTGGTGCTCAGCCGCGCACGAGGCGCTTGTAGCTGATGCGATGGGGCCGGTCGGCGGCCGCACCCAGGCGCTCGCGGCGCGCTTCCTCATAACCCTCGAAGTTGCCCTCGAACCACGTCACCTGCGAGTCGCCCTCGAAGGCGAGCACGTGGGTGGCGATCCTGTCGAGGAACCAGCGATCATGGGAGATCACCACCGCGCAGCCCGGGAACGCGAGCAGGGCTTCCTCGAGCGCGCGCAACGTGTCGACGTCGAGATCGTTCGTAGGCTCGTCGAGCAGCAGCAGGTTGCCGCCGGAGCGCAGCAGCTTGGCAAGGTGCACGCGGTTGCGCTCGCCGCCGGAGAGCTTGCCGATGCGCTTCTGCTGGTCTGGGCCCTTGAAGTTGAAGCCGGCCGTGTACTGGCGCGAGTTGACCACCCTGTCGCCCACCTTGAGGTGGTCGAGACCATCGGAGATCTCCTCCCACACGGTCTTCTCGGGGTTGAGCGAGTCGCGCGACTGGTCGACATAGGCGAGCTGCACAGTGTCGCCGAGCGTGAGCGTGCCCTCGTCGGGGGTCTCATCGCCGACGATCATGCGAAACAGGGTGGTCTTGCCGGCGCCGTTGGGCCCGATCACGCCGACGATCCCGGCGCGCGGGAGATCGAAGGAGAGATCCTCGATCAGCAGTCGCTCGCCAAAGCCCTTGCGCAAGTCGTCCGCCACGAGCACCTTCGCGCCGAGACGCGGGCCGGGCGGGATGTGGATCTGGACCTCGTCCAGCTTGACGTTGCGCTCCTCGGCCACCAGCTCCTCGTAGCGGGCCAGACGCGCCTTGGACTTGGTGCGCCTCCCCTTGGGATTGGTGCGCACCCACTCGAGCTCGGCGGCGATCGTGCGCTCGCGGCCCTTTTCGCTGCGCTCTTCCTGGGCGAGTCGCTTCTGCTTCTGCTCGAGCCAGCTGGAGTAGTTGCCCTCGTAGGGGATGCCCTTGCCGCGGTCGAGCTCGAGGATCCACCCGGCCACGTTGTCGAGGAAGTAGCGGTCGTGTGTGACGGCTACGATCGCGCCCTTGTACTCGGTGAGGTGGCGCTCCAGCCAGTCCACCGACTCGGCGTCGAGATGGTTGGTGGGCTCGTCGAGCAGCAGCAGGTCGGGTGCGCTGAGCAAGAGGCGGCAGAGCGCCACCCTGCGGCGCTCGCCTCCAGAGAGAGCGCTCACGTCGGCGTCGGGTGGGGGCAGACGCAGCGCGTCCATCGCGTACTCCAGCTGCGTATCGAGGTTCCACGCGTCGGCGGCTTCGATCTTCGCCTGGATCTCGCCGAACTCCTCGGCGGTCTCATCGGAGTAGTTGGCCGCCAGCTCGTTGAAACGGTCCAGCAGTGCGCGTGTGGGAGCTACGGCCTCTTCGACGTTGCCCTTGACGTCCTTTGACTCGTCCAGATGGGGCTCCTGCTCGAGCATGCCCACGCTTGCGCCCGGCGCGAGCATCGCTTCGCCGCGGTAGTCCTGGTCCACGCCGGCCATGATCCGCAGGAGCGTTGACTTGCCCGCGCCGTTGTAGCCCAGCACGCCGATCTTCGCACCGGGGTAGAACGCGAGCGTGATGTCGTTGAGCACCGTCTTGTCGGGCGGGTGCAGCTTCGACAGGCGGTGCATCGTGAAGACGTATTGCGAGGACACTCCCGCGCAGGATATGAGGTTGGGGCCGCCGTCTGTGGTCGCGGGCGCGGAACTTTCCGCGATGGCTGAGGTTCTGGGGGGTTTTGGCGGGGTTTTCGCCCGTGATATCACCGTGGCCGCGTCCAGGCACGCCCTCTGGCGTGCCTGGAGTAGGCGGGGGTGGCTCGGTAACGTATTGGAGTCATGCCAGGGGTCATCCTCGACATAGAGCAGCAGATGCTCCTGCTGGAGATCGAGCCACCGTTCGACAAGCGCGACGTCCAGCTCGCGCGCCGGCGGATGGCCAAGCGCTGGCACCCGGACATCGCCCCGACCGGCAAGCAGTTCGAGCACGAGCGCCACCTCAAGGCGATCAACGAGGCCGCCGACCACCTGATGCGCCTCGCGGAAACCTCGCGCGGCGGCAAGATCTCGCGCAACGCCGTCAGGGTGAGCGCGGCGGCGGCGCGCCAGGCGCGCGAAGAGGCCGGCAGGCGTGCCTACGAAGCGGAGCAGCGCGCGCGCGAGCACGCGGCGGACCGTCAACGCAACGATCCGTTCGGAAGTCGGGTGCCCGACCACTCGGTGGTGCACCGCTACGCGCGCTGTCAGTCCTACCCCGAGTGGGGCGTGGGCACGGTCGAAGGTATCTACTTCACTGGCGACTCCGCTGAGGACCGGGACGTGCAGCAGTGGGCGCGTGTGAAGTTCTCCCACGGCGTCAGGACAGTCCCGGCTGGAAGCATGAAGTTCGTCGACTTCTCCAGGCCCGATCCCGCCGAGGATCGTGTCGAGCGCTTCATGACGGCGGCGCAACGGGCGATGGCCGAAGGGGAATACGTGCTCGCGGCGCAGCGGCTCGTGTACGCGCGCGACGCGGAACCGCGCAATGTTGGGGTACTGCGATTGATGACGCTCGCGTTCTGGCAAGCAGGCAACCTCGAGGCGGCGGCTCGCTCCGTGCGCGACTGGGCGCGCGTGGACGGCGAGCGTCCCGCCCCCCACCGCTTCGCCGCACGCATCTATGAGGACATGGGAGCGATCGACCTCGCCGAGGAGGCCGCCCAGCGGGCGGCCGAGCGCGGGCCGACGGATGCGGGCGCGTGGGAGCGCCTCGGTCGCCTGCGCCTGCAGTTGGTTGACCGTGAGGGATCGGTGCACGCGTTCGAGCGCGCGCTCGGCCTCGGGGCGGGAGGGAAGGTGCGCGACCTGTTGATACAGGCACTCGCGCTGGAGCCGCGCATGACGCAGACGGCGTAGGACCTCTGCCAGCCCTGTCCGGCCGCTTGGTCATGGGGTCGGCGCTTTGTCATCGAGTCGGCGCTTTGCCTCGGATCAGGGGGTCTCGGAGCCGGCGTCAGGCCACGGCGCGTAGGTGCCGGTAGGGCTCGCCGGCCAGCTCACGTGCCAGCGCATCGACGATCCCCTCGTCGCTTTCCTCGCGCCCGTCCGTGACCGCGCCGATGATCGCGCGCTTGCGCTCCAACAGCGTGGCCATCGTCTCGTCGATCGTGTTCGCGGCGAGCAAGTACCAGGCGTTGACGGCGTCCTGCTGGCCGATGCGGTGGCAGCGATCCTCCGCCTGATCGTGCTTGGCGGGCGTCCAGTCGAGCTCCAGGAAGGCCACGTTGGATGCCTGCGTCAGCGTGATCCCCTGCCCGGCCACCTCGATCGAGCACACGATCAACTGGTTGCCTGATCTGTCCGCTGCCTGGAAGGCGCTCAGCGAGGCGTCTCTCGCGGTATGCGTGTCTTCGCCAAGGATGTGCAGCGCATGGGGGAAGCGCTCGATCACCGCGCGCTGGATCTCACGGTGGCGGGCGAACACCACCAGCCGCTCCCCCGATGAGCAGAAGTCGTGGATCCACGCGAGCGCGGCGTGCAGCTTGCCGCGCGCCGCCAGCATCTTCAGGGCGTTCAGCCTCACCAGCCGCTCGGCGCGCAGCGCGGCGGCGATTTTCGCGTCCAGCTCGCTCAGGTCGAGCGGGCGGCTGCGCAGCCATGCGATCACGTCGGTCTCCGCGAGCCGGTACTCGGGCTCGTTGTCGAGCTCCACCGGCACCACGGTGCGTGTCTTGGCGGGCAGCTGGGGCAGCACGTCGGCCTTCAGGCGGCGCACGAAGCAGCGCGAGCGCAAGTGCCAGTGCAACCGCACGTGGGCGTCCGCGCCCTTGAAGCGCCGTCCGAACTGGGCACCCGAGCCGAAGTCGGCGAGGCGCCCGAGGATGCGCAGCTGGGCGATCAGCTCCGGTGGGCGGTTCATCACGGGCGTGCCGGTGAGCGCAAGCACGAGGCCGTCGCTGGGGACGCTCGTCGCGAGACGTGCGACCGCCTGAGTGCGCTTGGCGGCGGCGTTCTTGCAGTAGTGGGACTCATCGAGCACGAGCGCTCTCGGCGCCAGTGCCGCGAGCGCCTGGGCGCGAGCGGCGAGGATGTCGTAGTTGACGACCGTTATGTCCGCCGGAGGAATGGCCGCGCTCACCACCCCGTCGGGTGTGTGCCCGCCGGACGCTGGGTCAACTGGGCGTGCGCGCTTGGATCCCAAGCCGGTGAGCGTCTGGGCGCTACGGCCTGGCAGCCAGCGCTCGATCTCGCGCATCCAGTTGAGCTTCAGGCTTGCCGGACACACAACCACCGCCGGATACGCGCCGTCGGCCTCGAGCGTGGCCAGCGCCTCGATCGTCTTGCCGAGTCCCTGCTCGTCGGCGAGAAAGGCGCGCCGCTGCTCCAGTAGATAGGCCACGCCCGCGCGCTGGAACGGCTTCAGCTCTCCCCCGAGCCCGGGCACCTCGAGGTCGGCGTCGGTGGCGCTCGAGAGCGCCACGAGCCCCGCCGCGCGGGCGTGTTGCTCGCGGACCTCCTGCAGGAGCACGAGTGCGTCCGGCTCGATCCAGATGTCTCGCTCGGCCAGGAAGCGGTCGAGCTCCTGTACGCAGAACGGGTCCGCGCGGATCGCGGGAAGCTGAGCATGGCCGCGGTTGCGCGAGTGCGGGGCTCGACTCGCCGCGACCGGCCGATGGGGAAAGGCGCCCGCGAGCGCGCCGAACGCATCGAGCTGCGAGGCATCGTGGCCGGGGGCCAGCACGAACGTGGGGTCCTCGTGGACGTTTGAGATCTCGAGCACAGCCGGTGGCACGGGACGGCCTTCCTTGAGCGCCGCCACGCAGCGCCGTGCCGCGGGGCTCGTGAAGCCGCGCATACTCTGCTCGATCGCCTGCCATGACTCGAGCGTCAATGGCACCGTCACGCCGCCGGGTGCGCTCACGGCGCGTTCGCGCAGCTCTGGGGGCAGTCCCATCGGGTCCCCCAGCAACAGGAATGCCGGCTCCTCGGGTTCGCCCGTGACGTCGATCGTGCCGCGCCACGTGGTTGCCCGCGCAAGCCAGCTCTGCGCGCGTGGGTCGACGCCCGCCAGCTCCAGCTGGTCGATCAGCTCCGCGATCTGACGGGCATCGCGCTCGACTGCCGCAAGCGCGAAGGTCCCCTCGGGCCCCTCCAGCGCACGCAGACCTGCTCGGGCCGCCAGCGCGCGAGCGAGTGGGGCGTGCTCCGCGGCGATCAGGACCCAGTGCTCCTTGCGGCGGTCGCGCTTGAGCTCCACGTCGTATCTCATCGCGCCTGGTCGCGCATCCGTGGGGCGCCCGGAGACCTCGGTCAGCGCGTGCGCCGCGTCTTCGCTCAGGCGCAATCGTCCCGCCTCGGCGGGCAGCGTGTCCACAAGCCGCGCCGCCTGCTCGTCGAGCGGGATCAGGGCACGACCGATCGTGGGCAGCTCCTGGGCATCGCTGTGCTCCAGCAGCGCCGCCACGATCTCCGGTGCGCGGTCGGTGGCGAACGTCAACCACCAGCTCTCATTGGGCCGCGCCACGTCGAGCACGCACTCGTCGTGGCTGCGCTGCGAGCGCCTGCGCTCCAACGCGCGCGCCAGCGACTCGCTTACGGCCGGGGGGCTCGGCAGGCTCTCGAGCAGCAGCGCCACAGCCTGGGCCCGCTCCGGGTCCAGCGGCACGATCCACGCGCGCTCCCCCGGATCCCAGCGGCGCCCCGGTATCGCCCGCAGCAGCTTGCGCAGCACGTCGTCATACGGGAAGCGCAGAACCGCCTCGCCCTGCTCGAGCGTCGCCTGGAGAAAACTCATGACCTATGGACGATAGGCCGCCCCGGGGATGGCTGGCCGATGCTGGAGTCCCGCAAGGGTCCCAGTCGGGGTGTGCGCTGGCCGGTTCAGAGGTTTGAGGAGCCCGCGGTTGCTCCGCGACTATGTGGCGAGGATGTTCACCGCGCGCGAGACGATCAGGCCAATCGTGACGAGCGAGACCAGTGACTGCACGCCCATCGTGCACTTTGCGATCGGCGTCAGGGGCATCGTGTCGGTCGGGGAGAACGCGGTCGCGTTGGTGAGCGACACGTACAGGTAGTCGATGAACTTCGGCCTCCACGCGAGCGGCTCGATGCGGTCATCGGACATCTGCGGGAACAGCAAGTCCGGTGGCCCGTCGTGCCCGGCGGCGCGCTTGCCGGCACCGCCGCGATCCATCTCCCAGTACCACAGCGCGAAGATCAGGAAGTTGGTCATCCAGATCAGCACACCGGAGACGATCAGCTCGTGGCCGTTTGAGACTTTGCCATGCAGCAGCAGGTGGCTGAGTGCGACCAGCGAGTAGACGTTGGCCGCGCCCACGAACGCGGTCAAGCTGAGCGCCACACGGCGTCGGCGCTTGTGCTCGTGCTCGAGCTGGCGCGGCGTGGCCAGGAACATGCCCACGAACAGCACCGCCTCGAGTCCGGGCACCAACCAGAAGGGCCCTGCCGCCAACCGCGCGGGCAGCGCGAGCTGCAAGCTGATAGCGGCGACGATCGTCACCTGCGCCGGCCAGAATGGCTCGCTCGCCGCCGGCGGTGGGTAGGGGCGGCCGGGCTGGCGTGAAGGTTCCTGCGCCACGCGCCAGAGGGTACGAGCCGTGTCGGCGGCGCGGCGCCCGTGACACCACGACTGGCGCTCTTCGCGGCCGCTCTCCGACATTCAGCTCCCGCTGGCCCGCGTCCCGTCGCGCCCTGCCTCCTCAGCCATTCCCAGAGACCTCCTGCTCA
This sequence comes from Solirubrobacteraceae bacterium, assembly GCA_036510495.1. Taxonomy (GTDB): domain Bacteria; phylum Actinomycetota; class Thermoleophilia; order Solirubrobacterales; family Solirubrobacteraceae; genus Palsa-744. The sequence continues at coordinate 13,584 of DATCDV010000051.1, read as the reverse complement.
CCCCCGGCATCGGTACACGCGCTAGCCTGAGAGTGTGGGAATCGAGAGTCCCGTCCACCTGCTGTTCCTTGGAGCCGTCGCGCTGGTCGTGCTCGGTCCCAAGCGCCTCCCCGAAGTGGCGCGCGCGCTCGGCAAGGGCATGCGCGAGTTCCGTGAGGCGATCAGCCTGGACGACCACGACGAGGGCAAGTAGGTCCGCCTCAGCGGATACCGTCCGCCGGTGCGCTTGATCGTCGCTCGCTGTGAGGTCACCTATATCGGCCGCACCACCACGGTGCTTCCCGAGGCCGTGCGTCTGTTGATGTGCAAGGGGGACGGCACCTTCATGGTCTGGGCCGACGGCGGCTCTCCGAACGTGAAGCCGCTCAATTGGATGACCCCGCCGACGGTGCTCACCGAGGAGCGCGACGCGGATGGCGCCCTCACCGGTCTTCAGGTGCGCAAGCAGCGCGCCGACGAGCGCCTGGAGATTGCTATCGGTGAGGTGCTGGCCGATGTTGACCATGAGCTCGACGTGCTTGTCGCATTGGAGAAGGAAGGGCTCGAGCGCGAACTGCAGGAACTGCTCGCAGCCGCTCCCCATTGGTGCGGCGAGGGCTTTCGCCTCGTGCGTCGCGAGTTCCCCACCGACATCGGCCCGGTCGACCTCATGTGCCGCGACACCCAGGATGAATGGGTGGCGGTCGAGATCAAGCGCATCGCCACGATGGAGGCTGTGGAGCAGCTCACGCGCTACCTGGAGCGCATTCGCTTGGACCCGGCGATGGCCGCCTGTCGAGGGGTGCTCGTCGCGAAGTGGATCAAGCCGCAGGCGCGCGTGCTCGCGCAGGCACGCGAGATCGACTGCGTGGAGATCGACGTCGAAGTGCTGCGCGGCAACCGCGAGCCCGAGCTGCGCCTGTTTGCGGCATAGGGCGTCGCCGGTTCATAAGGAAGTCATCCGAGTCATCTTCTTGTGAACAGCGCGCGCGCTCTCGTGGTACGCGGACGGATACGCTGCAGTCGATGACCGACACTGCCCACACCCCCGAGGCGCCCGTGCTCACCGAGCGCCGCGACGGTGTGCTCTTGATCACGCTCAACCGTCCCGACATGCGCAACGCGGTCAACCTGCCGCTCGCTGAAGGCATTGCCGCCGCGCTAGACGAGCTTGACGGCGAGGACTCGCTCAGCGTCGGTGTGCTCACTGGTGCCGGCAAGGGCTTCTGCGCGGGCATGGACCTGAAGGCGTTCGTCACCGGTGAGCGCCCATGGGTCGGAGATCGTGGGTTCGCCGGGATCGTGAGACGCGCATCGGTCAAGCCGCTGATCGCGGCGATCGAGGGCTTCGCCGTCGCCGGTGGCCTGGAGGTGGCGCTGGCCTGCGACATGATCGTCGCGGCGCGGGGCGCCAAGCTAGGCATCCCCGAGGTCAAGCGCTCGCTCGTCGCTGCCGGTGGTGCGCTGCTGCGCCTGCCGCGCTCACTTCCCTACAACCTTGCGATGGAGCTGGCCCTCACCGGCGATCCGATCCTCGCCGAGCGCGCTTTTGAGCTGGGCCTCGTCAATCGCCTTGCTGAGCCCGGCGCCGCCGTCGAGCAAGCTCTGCTGTTGGCAGGTCAGATCGCCGGCAACGCTCCACTCGCGCTCATCGCCTCCAAGCGCGTCCTGCAGGAGCAGTGGGACTGGTCGGCAGCCGCCATGTGGGATGCCCAGAGCGCCATCTCAGACCCAGTGTTCTCCTCCGAGGACGCCCGCGAGGGCGCCACCGCGTTCTCCGAGAAGCGCCCCCCGGTCTGGCACGGCAGGTAGCAGGAGCCGGTCCGACCAAGCGCGGTCCCGCTCGGGCTGTGGGTGAACCGGCTCAGCCGCGAGTTTTGCGCTTGCGCCGGCGCTGGCGCCAGATGGCCATAAATCTACGCCACATCTTCTAGCGCTCTCCCGGTGTCTTTTTCGGGTATTGCGACACCGACATGCCCAGATCGAGCGCGGTGCGCACGATGCGGCTCTGCTCGGTGATGTGCGCCGCCGGATAGCCCTCGCCGGGGCTTGCCCGCTCCGGGCGCCCGATGAACCCGAAGCGGGTTCTCTCGGGCATGATCTGCATCAGGCGCGGGAACATGTGTGCGCGCGCACCCACGTTGCGCGGCTCCTCTTGCACCCACACAACCTCCTCGAGCTTGGGGTAGCGGGCCATCAGCTCCTTGATGTTTCGCTCGGGGAACGGATACAGCAGCTCGACGCGGCCGACCGCTACGCGGTCGTTGCCCTGGCGCTCGGAGTGGCCCACGAGGTCGTAGTAGATCTTGCCGGTGCACAGCACCAGGCGTGTCACCGACTCCTCGGCGACGCCGGGCTCGGCGAGCACCGGCTCAAAGCGCGTCCCCTCCGCCAGATCGTCCACGGAGTTGGTGGCCTGCGCCAGGCGCAGCAGCGACTTCGGGGTCATGATCACGAGTGGGCGCTGCTTGGCGATCAATGCCTGGCGACGCAGCAGGTGGAAGTACTGGGCGGGGGTCGTGAGATTGGCCACGCGCATGTTCCCCTCCGCGGCGAGTGCGAGGAAGCGCTCCAAGCGCGCGGAGGAGTGCTCCGGCCCCGAGCCCTCGTACCCGTGCGGGAGCAACAGCGTCAGGCGTGAGGTCTGCCCCCACTTGGCAAGACCCGAGGCGATGAACTGATCGACGATCACCTGTGCCGAGTTGACGAAGTCCCCGAACTGCGCCTCCCACAGCACAAGCGTCTCGGGCGCCTCCTGGCTGTACCCATACTCGAAGCCCATGCACGCGAGCTCCGACAGCGGGCTGTTGTGCAGCTCCATTGCGGCCAGCGCGTCGGGCAGGCTCTGGATCGGGCAGAACGTTTGGCCCGTCTTTGCGTCGTGCAGGACGAGATGGCGCTGGCTGAAGGTGCCGCGCTCGGTGTCCTGGCCCGTGAGCCTCACCGGCGTGCCCTCGGTCAGCAGCGATGCGAACGCAAGCGCCTCGGCGTGGGCCCAGTCGATCCGCGTCTCACCACTGCCGTCCTCGCTGAGCGCGTCGCGGCGGCGCTCCAACTGCTTGACGAGCTTCGGGTGCACGGTGAACTCGTCGGGGGTCCGCAGCAGCTCCAACCCCAGCTCGCGCACGCGCGCGGCGGGCACCGCCGTGTCGACATCGGGACTGGGAGTGCGGTCGAGCTGATACTCGCCGGTGCTCTGCTCGACGGTCCCGTGCTCGGCGGCCGCCGCGATCCGCGCCTTCAGCCGCTGGTGCAGGATCGTCAGGTTGTCCCACACCTCCTGGCCGATCCGCTCCACGTCCTCGCGGCTCACGACTCCGTCGCTCACCAGCTGCTCGGCCCACAGTTCGTACACCCGCTTCTTGGTCTTGATCTTGGCGTACATCTCCGGCTGGGTGTACGCGGGCTCATCGGACTCGTTGTGTCCGAAGCGGCGGTACCCGATCAGGTCGATCAGCACGTCGTGGCCGAACTCCTGGCGGAACGCGAACGCCAGGTGCACGGCGCTCATGCAGGCTGGCACGTCGTCGGCGTTGACGTGGATGATCGGCACGTCGAAGCCCTTCGCCAGATCCGAGGCCCAGCGTGTCGAGCGGGCGTCGTCGGGGTCGGTGGTGAAGCCGATCTGGTTGTTCATCATCAGGTGCACCGTGCCACCCACCTGGTAACCGTCGAGCGCCTGCAGGTTAAGCGTCTCGGCTACGACGCCCTGCGCGGGGAAGGCGGCATCGCCGTGGATCACGATCGGCACGGCCGCGTTGGTGTCCTGGTGTGCGCGCGGGCCGGTGCGGGTGGTCTGGGCGGCGCGTGTGGCGCCCTCGACGACCGGTGACACATACTCGAGGTGGCTCGGGTTGGACTCCAGGTTCACCCGGATCGTGCCGCCGTCGGGCAACTCGTATGAGCCCTGCGTGCCGTGGTGATACTTCACGTCGCCGGTGCCCCCCTGCGGGATCGTCGTGACGGCCTCGAGCGTCGATGCGCCCTCGAACTCGGCGAAGATCGTGTCGTACGGGCGTCCCATGTTGTGTGCGAGCACGTTGAGTCGGCCTCTGTGCGCCATCCCCACCACGACCTCCTGCCCGCCGATGCCCGCCGCCAACTGGATCAGCTCGTCAAGCATCGGCACGGTCATGTCCAGACCCTCGATCGAGAACTGGTGCTGACCGAGGTAGGCCTTGTGCATGAACCGCTCGAGCGCATCCACCTCCACGAGTCGCTTGAGCAGCGCCTTGCGCGGCTCGATGCCGAGCGGCTGGCGGAACGCGCCGGACTCGATCTGCTCGCGCAGCCACACGCGCTGGCGGTGCGAGGAGATGTGCTCGATCTCATACGCGATCGTCCCGCAGTAGGTCTGGCGCAGATGCGGCAGCGCCTCCGCTAGCGTCTCGCCGGGCACGTACATGCGCAGGATGCGGGCCGGGATCTGGGCCATCACCTGCGGTGTCAGCCCGGCGGCCTCCGGGTCGAGCTGTGGCTCGCCCTCGGGCTCAGAGCCGAGCGGATCCAGACGCGCCGCGAGATGACCATGGCTGCGGAAGCGGTGCACCAAGGTGCTTGCCGCCTGTACTGCTTGGAGCATCTGCTCGTCGGGCGCCGCGGCCTGGGGTGAGACGGTTGATGGCGCGGACACCGTCGGCGTGGGTGCGCTCGGGGCGGGGCCGAGCTCGACGCCAAGCGATGCGAACACGCTCTCGTAGAAGTCGTGCTCGCCTTGCAGACGCTGCTCCACAAGTCCGAGGAAGCGCCCAGACTCTGCCCCTTGGATCACGCGGTGGTCGTAGGTCGAGGTCATCGTCATGACCTTCTCCGCGCCGATCTGCTCGCCGATGTTGCCCAGCCCGACCGGATAGGCGATCGACCCGGTCGCCACGATCGTGCCCTGGCCGCTCATCAACCGCGGCACCGACGCGATCGTCCCGAGCCCGCCCGGGTTCGTCAGCGTTATGTTCGCCCCACTCAGGTCGTCGGCTGTGAGCGTGTTCGTGCGCGCCTTCTCCACGAGCGCGTCGTACGCCGCCAGGAACTCCTCGAAGCTCAGTCCCGCGGCACCGCGAATGACCGGCACCATCAGCGTGCGCGACCCGTCCTTCTTCTGGACGTCCACTGCCAGCCCGAGGTTGACCTGGCCGTCCTCAATGCGGTAGGGCTTGCCCTCGATCTCGGCGAAGTGGTGGATCATGCTCGGCATCTCCGTGGCCGCCTGGGCGATCGCATAGGCGATCAGATGCGTGAACGACACCTTGCGACTCGCGGCCTTCAGCTCGCGCCGCCGTCCGTCGAGAACCGTCACGGTCAGCGTCCGGAAGCTCGTGGCGGTTGGGATCGAGCGCGACTCGTCCATGTACCGGGCGAGCATCGCGGCCGCGCCCTTGAGCAACTGGCGCTCGCCGGCCGGCTCCGCGGCCGGCTTGCCGTTGGCGGGAGTCCCCGTGGCCCCTGCCGCGGCCGCACCCAGCACGTCCGCCTTGACGATCCTTCCGCCCGGGCCGCTGCCTGCCACGCCACCGAGGTCGATTCCCTCGGTTGCCGCCACGCGTGCCGCCACTGGCGAGACGCGCTTGCTATCTGGCACCGCCCCCGCTCCGTCACTCGCGCCTTGAGCACTGTTCCCGTCGGTTGCGCTCTGTGCGCCGCTTGACGACGTGGACGCGGCCGAGCCGTTGCCGTCATCTGTCTCACCGCCGCCAATCTGGCCGGCGGAGCCGTTTGAGTCACCCTCACCGAGGGTCAGCCGAGCGATCACCTGCCCGACGCCGATCGTCTCGCCCTCCTCGGCCAATATCTCTGTAACCGTGCCGCTCGCGGGGGAGGGCAGCTCGACATCCACCTTGTCGGTGGAGATCTCCACGATCGTGTCGTCGACCTTGATGAAGTCGCCGACTTTTACATGCCATTCGAGGATCGTTCCCTCGGTGACCGACTCGCCGGCTGCAGGGGTCACGACGTCGATCGTCTCGTTGATCGTCGTGCCGGTGGGCATCCAGCCCCACTCTAGCGCGCTCGACCGGCGGAACTAAATCCGGGCGTCCCCAGCGCACGGCTCTTCACACTGCCTAACAGTGACGACGCCTCGCGCTTGTCTCCAACCTTTGGAATCTTTGCTCGAACGGGCGTCGCACATGCTCGTGGCGCGCCGTCCATAAACCATGTTCAGAGAGCGCGACGGCGCTGTTCACGCACGAACTCGGCGCTCCCGAAGAACGGTCCGATCCCGCCGAGCACCGCCACCGCCACCGCGAGTCGCAGCGAGACGATCCTCATGCGCGCCGCCGCGATGCACGCGAGCGACATCCCGATCCACAGCACCCCGTGGGTCCATCCGAGCACAAGCGTCTCCGGCTGGGGTTTGCCAAGCGCGAACGCACACACGAGCAGCGACGTGTACACGCACGAGTGAAAGAACGACGTCCACTTCAGGCGCGTGAACGTGGGGGAGGCGCGAGCGGGCTTTCCGTGCGACGCGCGGACCGCCGGGCGGCTCACTCCGAAAGCCAGCGCGCCATCCTGCGCAGGCTCTCCTCGGCCTCCGCGGGCCACTCATCGACATTGCTTGGCCACCACGCGTACTCGTCGTGCTCGTGATCGGGGGTCACTTCGGCGCCTTCCGCCAGCCACGCCTGCCCGACGAACATCACGAGCTGGTGAGGCAGGCGGATCAGCGCCTCCCCGCGCACGCGCTCGGGCGAGACCGACCACTCCTCGCTGAGCTCCCTGACGAGCGTGTCCGCCGGACTCTCCCCGAGGTCCACTGCGCCACCGGCGCCCAGCGCCCAGCGCCCAGCCCACGAGGACAGCCACGCCGCGCGCCTGCCCGCGAGCCAGCGGCCGTCCGCGGCGCGCGTCACGCACAGCCCGGCGACGCTGCCCGAGGCATCTCCGTCCACGAGCCGCAGCGCCCAGCGCAGCGGCTGCATCTCAAGCTCGATGCCGTGCGGGCCCTGTTTGAAGTCCACGAGCCTGCCGGCGAGGCCATCGTGGCTCGGGGAGCCGCGCTCTCGCAAGCCGGCGATCTCCGCATCCGCCACTCTGATGTGCTCGGCGGATGGCTCGAAGTGCTCGCTGCGCCAGCGGGTCTTCACCTGGCTCAGCTCCCATGGCCCGCGCGCCAGCAGTTCCGGCATCTCGTTGGTCGTGGGCTCTGCTCTGCTCGCCATCCCTACAGGCTAGTGCTCACGGGGACGCGTCGGTGAAGATGTCGCGCCCCTACACTCGCTCTCACCGTGACCGTCCGCAGACGCAAGCACTGGGGTTGGGGCTTCGAGGACGAGCAGCCATCGCGCGAGGAGGTTCGCGCCGCCGCCGCCGGTCTCGCTACCCACCTGGGCTTTCCGCCCGTCGAAGTCGAGGATCCGGTGAGCCTCGACGCCATCGAGCTGCCGGCGCCGCGGATCGTTCCCCCATCAGCGCTCGGTGATATCTGCGCTGCCGACCCTCACGCGCGCGCCTCCCATGCACTGGGCAAGTCCTACTCGGATGTCGTGCTCGGCTTCCGCGGACGCTTCGAGCATCCGCCGGACTTCGTCGCTCGCCCGCGCGACGAGGTCGATGTGGAACGTCTCCTGGCGTGGTGCTCGGCCGAGCGTGTCGCGGCGATCCCCTACGGGGGCGGCACGAGCGTCGTCGGGGGGGTGCAGCCCGACGTGGACCCCTCCTACAACGGAGCGATCGCGATCGATCTCGGAGGATTGCGACGCGTGATCGAGATAGACGAGGTCTCGCGCGCCGCGCGCATCCAGGGAGGCGCCACCGGACCGGACCTGGAGGCCCAGCTGGCTCAGCACGGTCTCACGCTGCGCCACTTCCCGCAGTCATTCGAGCTCTCGACGCTGGGCGGCTGGATCGCCACGCGCGCCGCCGGGCACTTCGCCACCGTGTGGACCCACATCGAGGACTTTGTCGAGTCCGTCCGCGCGATCACCCCGTCGGGCACGTGGGCCTCGCGGCGCCTTCCCGGCTCGGGCGCCGGTCCGAGCCCCGATCGGCTGCTCGTCGGCTCGGAGGGCACGCTCGGCGTCATCACTGAGGCGTGGGTGCGCGTGCAACCGCGCCCCACCCACCGCTCCTCCGCGGGCGTGCGCTTTCCCACATTCGCCGTTGGCGCCGAGTGCGTGCGCGCACTCTCACAGTCGGGCCTTCACCCGAGCAACTGTCGCCTGATCGACCCCGCCGAGGCGCGCTTCACGATGGCCGGCGACGGCACCTTCGCCCTACTCGTGCTCGGCTTCGAGTCCTGCGATCACCCGGTTGACTTCATGATGGATCGGGCGCTTGCCATCTGCGCCGAGCACGGCGGGGTTGCGGGAGAGCGCCGTGGCAGCTCGACGGGCGGTGGCTCGAGCGGTCCCGAGGGCTCGCGCGCCGGTGCGGACGCAAGCGGTGTGGGGGCCTGGCGCGAAGCGTTCCTGCGTGCCCCCTACGTGCGCGACATCTTCGTAGCCATGGGCGTCCTCTCGGAGACGTTCGAGACCGCCGTCACGTGGGATCGCTTTCCGCGCTTCCACGAGCGTGTGCTGGCGGCCGCGCGCGCCGCCACGGAGGATGTCAGCGGCGTGGCGCACGTCTCCTGCCGCTTCACCCACGTCTACCCCGATGGTCCTGCCCCGTACTACACGGTGCTCGCGCCCGCTCACCGTGGCGAGGAGGTTGCTCAATGGGCGGCCATCAAGGCGGCTGTATCGGAGGTGATCGTGGCCGAGGGCGCCACCATCACCCATCACCATGCCGTGGGGCGCGATCATCGACCCTGGTACGACCGTCAGCGGCCCGACCCGTTCGCCGCGGCCCTGCGCGGCGCCAAGGCGGCTGTGGACCCGCGCGGCATCATGAACCCCGGTGTGCTCGTGGATCCGCTGCGGTGAAGGCACCACCGCGCGAGATGTCCCGGATGAATGTGGGAGTCCTACGTTGAGGGTGGCCGGCGACGGGCGCTCACGGTGAATGTCGCCGTGCTCGGACCCGGCGGGGTCGGCGGCCTGGTCGCCGGCGCGCTCGCGCGCGCGGGCACATCGGTAAGCGTCGTCGCACGAGCCTCGACGGCTGAGACGATCTCCGAGCGAGGCCTGCGTATCAGCAGCGTGCTGCTCGGAGATTTCCTCTCCCACCCACCCGCCATGACGCGGCTGGAGCAGCCGGTCGACGTATTGATCCTCGCCACCAAGGCCGCCGGCCTGCGTGACGCGCTTGAGCGCGTGGACGCCGCGCCGACGCTCGTGCTGCCGTTGCTCAACGGGCTCGACCACATCGCCGTGTTGCGCGAACGCTTCGGCGACGGCGCCGTGGTCGCGGGCACGATCCGCGTGGAGGCCGACCGCCCCGAGCCGGGCGTGGTGGTTCACACGAGCCGGTTCCTGCGTGTGGAGATGGCCTCTGGATACCCGACGGCGCGTGCGCCGATGGAAGCGCTCGCGAGCACGCTCTCAGACGCCGGCATCCCCGCGCGCGTGGGGGACTCGGAGGCACGGGTGATGTGGTCGAAGCTGGTGCGGCTAAACGCGCTCGCCTGCACCACCAGCGCACATGACCTCCTGCTGGGGGAGATCCGCTCCACACCTGAGTTGCGCGCCGAGCTGGTCGGCGCGATCGAGGAGGGCTGCGCCGTCGCGCAGGCTGAGGGTGCCTCGATCCCAACCGGCGATCCGCTCGGCGAGCTGACCGCCGCGCACGACACGCTCGGCAGCTCGATGCAACGCGACATCGCCGCCGGGCGCCCTCCGGAGCTGGACGCGATCCCCGGCTCGGTGCTGCGCGCGGCCGCGCGCCACGACATCGCATGCCCGACGATCGAGCGGCTTGTCGCGACGATAGCCACGCGCGCAGGCATCTCGCCGCCGCGCGTGCCCTGAGCTGAGGTCCCTCTTAGAGCTCGCGCGGGGAGGCGCCCGGCGAGATCATCGGCAGCGCCTGAGTCGAGACCGCATCGACGACCTCTTCCTCGCTCTCGACCGCGCCCTCGTCGTGCTCTCCGTCGCACAGCACGCGAAAGTTCGAGCTCTGCCCGCTGTCGGCGTGGATTGTGATGCCAGGCAGGATCTCCTCGCCCTCCTCGAGGCCAAGGCGCTCCATGTCGAAGTGCGCCAAGCCGATCCCGTACGCGGTGTGCGTGGGATTCTCGCGGTCGTGGGCCGCCACGGCCTGCGCGAAGCGCTCCAGGTTCTTGGCGATCTTGCCGGTGTCAGCCATCGCTGGCAGGAAGGGTAGCGCCGGCATCGTTTGAGGAGTCGTTGCCATCGGTGCCTGAGGAGTCGCTGGCGGTGGCACCTGAGGGGTGGCTGACAGCGGCGCCCCTCGAAGGATCGCCAGCAGCGAGTCCCGTACGCACGCGCGGCGCCACCTCGGTCGCGAACAACTCGGTGGCGCGCAGGGCCTTCTCGTGGGGAAGCACACCGACGCTAATGTGGCCGAGGAAGCGATCGTGGTCGAATAGCTCGTGGTGGGCGAGGATCTTCGTCGCTACTTCGTCGGGCGTGCCGACGAGCAGGTGGCCGTCGGGGGCACAACCCGCGTCGAACTGCGCGCGGCTCATTGGCGGCCAGCCACGCTCGCGCCCGATGCGGTTCATCATTTGCGAGTACGGCCCGAAGAACTCGTCGGCCGCCCGCTTGGCGGTGTCGGCTATGTACATGTGCGAGTTGATCCCGACGGCCAGCTGCGCGGGGTCCGCGCTCGCGCGGCGGGCCGCCTCGCGATATAGCTCCACGAGCGGCGCGAAGCGGGCCGGGGGACCGCCAATGATCGCGATCATCAGTGGCAACCCGAGCATCCCCGCGCGCGCGACCGAGGCGGGCGTCCCGCCGACCGCAATCCACACCGGCAGCGGTTGTTGCAGCGGGCGGGGGTACACGGCCGCGTCGTGCACCGCCGCGCGGTGGCGCCCGGACCAGTTGACGCTCTCTGAGTCGCGCAACGCGAGCAGCAGCTCCAGTTTCTCGGCGAACAGCTCGTCGTAGTCGTCGAGCTCGTAGCCGTACAGTGGGAAGGACTCGGTGAACGATCCCCGTCCCGCCATGATCTCCGCTCGCCCGCCCGAGAGCAGGTCGAGCGTCGCGAACTCCTCGAACACGGTTACGGGGTCGGCGGAGCTGAGCACCGTGACGGCGCTCGTCAGGCGGATGCTCTGCGTGCGGGCGGCCGCCGCGGCCAGTGCCACCGTGGGCGCCGAAACGGAGTAGTCGCGCCTGTGGTGCTCACCGACACCGAACACCTCGAGGCCCAGCCGGTCGGCCAGCTCGATCTCCTCGAGCAGCTCGCTCAGACGCTGGGCCACGCGCGCGGGAGACGCACCCGGCGCGACATCAGCGAAGGTGGCTAGGCCCAGTTCCATCAGTTCCGCACTATACGAATGGGCTCAGCCCAGGGCCCGCGCGGGAAGCTCCCGCGCAAAGTCAGCGCTGCTCGATGATCTCGATGCGGTACCCGTCGAGCTATTGGACGTAAGTAAACATACGTGGTGAGGGCTAGGGAAACTTGACGGAGAAACGCCCGACGATGGTCGTGCCGCTCGCCAGCGGTACCGGCAGGCCGTCGGGGTAGGCGTAGGCTCGTGGGTGCGCGACGACGCCACACACGCGGTGGCCTTCGATGTTCCAGCAGGGGCTCGGGGGCCTATACGGTTCGCTGCGGCATGGGTAGGCGCTTTCGCAGGGGGGCGCGTGAGGGACGGCGTAGATTGCGCCTTCGTAGGAGCCGCTCGGGCACCAATGTCCGGTCGAGGATTTCGCCGGAGTCAGGGCGAGCGCAACCTGCCCGTTGGCCTGCGGGTAACCGTAGTCGGTGCGTTGCATGTTGCTTGACGTCGAGCACGGCGGCGGCGAGGTCCGCGTGTACTTCTTGTACGGCTTCAGAGCGATCACGCCGTAGTAATAGCCGCCTTCGGGAAGTTGCCTCGCCTGAAAACTGAGGTGGACGTTCTGGCGGACAGCGAGGTTGCGCTGTACGTGCACGGACACCGTTGCTGCCAGCGCCGTGGCCGACAGTGCGAGGCTCAGGGTGCTCGCCGCGCTCGCTGCAAGGAGCCTTCCCGTGAGAGCGGACATGGTGCGAGCATACCTCACCGGACGTTCCGGATTCGACTTCTTAGACCGCTATTTCCAGGATCTTAACCTGTACCAGTCGGGTCGGTTAGCGGACAGGCAAAGCCGTATCAACTTCGGCAGCTGATGCGACTGGTAGAGCGTTACGATCTAAGGCTCTACATCTCCAATATCTCGATGCGGTACTCGTCGAGTTAGTGGACGGTTTGCAATTCATCGCGAAAGGCCGATTTGGCTGGGCGACGCCCTAGCCGCCGAACTCGCCAGCTTCAAGCCTACGCTTGATCTCCTTCGCGCCGGGCCATTTCGGCTCGATGCCCACGCTCTTGAGTAGTTGGTCTCGCTCAGCCAAGAACTGCTCGGCAGTTTCGCCTGGCGCTAGCGCGAATCCTCGCTGTGAGACGAACTCGCCAGACGAGCCATCAAGTGGTATATCTCGTTTGGTAGCCATGATGGTCGTCCTGATCGTCCTTCTACCTTTTCCCGCATGAGAAGAGCATAGGTTTCGGCGATCAGCTCGTGAATGTACTCACGACGAGGGTAATGGGCCCGTCGGACGCGCTCGCGTATTCCGTCCGGCGCGAGTGCCAAGAGCCTGTCGCCCTCCGCCGGATCATGCGCCGACTGACCTTCGATGCTGAGCGCGTGGCCCCACTCGTGCCAGGCTACCCACGTCAAGAGCGCTTCCCGTGTGGACTGGTCCGTGTCGATCAGTGCCTGGTGGTTCTCATTGATCAACACGAGGCGTAGCTCGCGGATCCACATCCCGAGGGCAGCGTTGTCCGCCCGGGTGCGGGCCGGGGTGCACCCGTCGTGCCCGGCCGAGCGAAGGCGCGCGTCGACGGCCACTCCGAGCGGTTCTGCAACGATCTCCCACCGGCTCGCGCCTATCTGCTCCAAGAGGCGTTGATCGCTGGCTGGCAGAACATCCCAGGCAAGCTGGACGAGCTGCACTGTCGTAGGATTGATCACGGCTCATTGATCCGTTAGGTGCGAGATCTGGGGGTTCTGTGAAGGGCCCTGCTTATTGGATGCGCGGGACCCTACATGTCGCCGGTGCCGGAGTGCGACTCCTTGTACGAAGCCAAAGATTTGGTTTTTCAGTGCTGGAGTCAGCCCTGCTCTATCAACTCGATGCGGTACCCGTCGGGTCCCGGACGAAGCACAGCCGTGAGCCGCCCTCGCGTACCGAGTAGGGAGGCTTCTCGGGCTGGATGCCCTGCTCGGCCAGGCGCGCGAGGGTGCCGTCGAGGTCCGCGGCAGTGATCGCGATGTGGCCATAGCCCGAGCCGATCTCATACGAGTCCACGCCGAAGTTGTAGGTCAACTCCAAACGCGGCATGTCGCCGTCGCTGGGCTGGTTCATGAAGACGTTGATCGCCTCCTCGCCGATCGGGATGCGCCCGACCTCCTTGAAGCCGAGTGCGTTGTAGAAGGCGACCGAGCGCTCGATGTCGGTGATGCGGTAGCAGGTGTGGATCAGGGGCATGGAGTCAGTTTAGGGGTGACGCTCGCCTGTCGCCCATAGCGAGCGGTCGGGAAGCCGGCAGCCGGGCAAGTGGGGCAGGTGGGC
>DATCDV010000050.1:0-93986 GCA_036510495.1 Solirubrobacteraceae bacterium | reverse complement strand
CGCGGCAGCCAGTGCGACGGGTCTGCGCCCTTTTGCGACGCTCGGGCGCAAGCGAGGGCGCATCTGGCCAGGCCATGTCGAGCGGGGTGGGTCTGGCTAGGCGATCGAGTGCTCGATGTGCCCGAGCCGCTCGATCTCGATCCGCACGGTGTCTCCCGAGGAGAGGAAGCGCGGTGGGTCGAGGCTCATGCCGACTCCGCTGGGGGTGCCGGTGAGGATCAGATCACCGGGTGCCAGCGTGCAGGTCTCGGAGATGAACTGCACGAGCTCGGGGATCTTGAAGATGAGATTGGAGGTGGAGGAGTCTTGACGTAGCTCGCCGCCCACCCACGTGCGTAGCCAGAGCGCGTGCGGGTCAGGGATCTCATCGACGGTGGTGATCCACGGGCCGTAGGGACAGAAGTCATCGGCGCCCTTGGCGCGCGTCCACTGCGCCTCGCGTCCCTGCAGGTCGCGGGCCGTGAGGTCGTTGGCGACGGCATAGCCGGCCACCCGTCCGCCCGCGCCCATCACGACCGCGAGCTCACCCTCGTAGTCCAGTCGTTTGACCACCTGTGGGCAGCGCACCGACGCGCCCGGCGCCGTCGCGGAGGACGGCAGCTTCGTGAACACCAGCGGCGTCTCGGGTGCGGTGCCGCCCGTCTCGGCTATGTGATCGGCGTAGTTCAAACCGATGCCGAAGATCACGCGCGGCTCGGGAACGGGCGCGAGCAACGTGACCTCGGGCAGAGCAAACGAGGGCCCATCGGCCGCGGGCGCCTCGGGGTCGCCCAAGCGGTCGAGGACCGTGTAGCCGGCGTCGGCAAACGCCACGACCTGCTCGTCGCGTACCTCCCCCGCGCGTGGGGTCGAGCTGCCTGGAGAAAGAAACGTGGCGAGGCGCATTGCCGCGCAAGCGTAGCGAGCGACCAGTCGCCGGCGCTGACCGTGGCAGCAAGCAGAGCGATGCGCAGGCCACAACGCCCCAGTCGCCCGTTCGCGGCGTGGGGCTACTCGTAGAGCGTGAGCGTGGCGAGGATCACGTACAGCGCCACGAGTGCCCAACCCTCAAACGCGGCCGCTTCGCCGTCGGCGGTGACCTGCCACATGGCAAGCGCCATCACCAGGAGCGCGCCGATGTAGACCGGCGCGAGCGCGAACGTGAGCGTGGTGGCGAGCAGAAACGAGATCAATACGAGCAAGGGAAAGAGGAACGCGGCGATCTGCGCCACGGAGTTCTTGACCACCGAGATCGCCAGATCGGAGCGTCCCTTCCATGCGAGCACCAGGCCAGCAGTGTTCTCGACCGCGTTGCCGGCGATCGCGACGATCACGAGGCCCGCGAAGGCCTGGGAGATTTTGAGTTGGACGATTGCCGGGGAGAGCGCATTGACGAACCAGTCGGAGACGAACGCGGAGGCGATGCCCCCGCAGAGAAGCAGCGTGAGCGTGAGTCGCAGCGAGAGCCGCGGGCCCTCGCGCGGGGCTGGTGGGGCGGCGTCCCCAGACGTGTCGGCCTCGCCCGCGGCGTCCCTGGGCGTGTTGGCCTCCTCCGCAGCCCCCCCGAACGTGTCGGCCTCCTCCGCGGCGCC
The DNA here is from genome assembly GCA_036510495.1 of Solirubrobacteraceae bacterium. GTDB lineage: Bacteria > Actinomycetota > Thermoleophilia > Solirubrobacterales > Solirubrobacteraceae > Palsa-744. The sequence goes on along the minus strand of DATCDV010000050.1, from coordinate 92,415 downwards.
CCTGGGCTCCTCTGCCCCCTCCGCCCCAGGCAGCGTGTCGGCGCGCAGGTATGGCACCACCCACGCTAGGTAGACCACGAGCAGGCTCACGGCTCCCACCGCCGAGATGACCTTGACGTGGTGGCTCGCCGGATCGTGGGAGGCAAGCGACAGGCCAAGCAGCACGATGATGAACACGGTGACCAGCAGCAGCGTGGCGGTGTCGCGCGGGAGGCGATGGGAGAAGCGCATGACGCCGTCGGGCGCCTTGTGCGCGCCAACCACGATCACGAGGCCGAGCACAAGCATGGCGTTGGCGAAGATCGAGCCAACGATCGCCGTCTGGGCGACCACGAGCTCGCCCTTCTGCAGCGCGAACACGACCACGAATAGCTCGGGCAGGTTGCCAAGCGTCGATTGGAGCATGCCGGTGACCGCCGGGCCAAAGCGCTCGCCGAGCTGCTCGGTGCCAAACGACACCACCCACGCCAACCCTGCAAGGGCGACCGTGGCGATGGCAAAGCGCGGCACAGGCGCCCACGTCTCGTAGTTCGCCACCCCGGCGAGCACCGTCAGGAGAGCGATCAGGGACAGCGTGAGGCGCTCTAGGAAGCTAAGTCGGCCCATGGAAGCAGCCGAGAATAGTGGCTTGACGCCCGGAGTCATCAGCACCACATGAACGCCGAGCCGGCCGGCCATGCCGGCCCCTCCCCCAAAAAGTTAGCCCTCGAAAGAGTCGCGGCCGAGTGGTGCTCAGTGGGGCTCGAGCACGCGGTCGATCAGACCGTACTCGAGTGCCTGCTCGGCGGTGAAGAAACGGTCGCGCTCCATGTCTTCGCGCACTTGCTCCTTTGAGAGACCCGTGTTTTCGGCATAGATCTCGTCGAGGCGCTCCCTCACGTTGAGGATCTCGCGTGCGTGAATCTCGATGTCGGTGGACTGGCCTTCAAAGCCCGCTGAGGGCTGGTGGATCAGGATGCGCGAGTTGGGTAGCGCCGCGCGCTTGCCCTTCGTGCCACCGGCGAGCAGCAGCGAGCCCATCGACATGGCCACACCCACGCACATCGTGTGGATGTCGGGCTTGACGAAGCGCATCGTGTCGTAGATGGCAAGACCCGAATAGACGCTCCCGCCAGGGGAGTTGATGTAGATCGAAATGTCCTTTTCGGGGTCCTGAGACTCAAGGTGCAAGAGCTGTGCCACCACGAGGTTGGCGACCTGATCTTCGATCGGGGTGCCCAGGAAGATGATCCGCTCGTTGAGCAGTCGCGAGAAGATGTCGAACTCACGCTCGCCGCGGGCGGTGCGCTCTATGACCATCGGGATCAGGGGCATCGAGCACACCCTATCGCTCGACGCCCGTCGGGCCGGTGTCATCCGCCGCATCTCCCCCACTGGCCCTCCCCCACCCTCTCTTTCGGCCATCCCCACTACTCTGCTGTTCGTCCCCATGCCACTGCCGGTTCCCGGCCCTGTGTCTCCGCCCGCGGGTGGCGCCACCTACATAATGGGTGGTCACGATGCTCCCCCTGAACCTTCCCAACGTGCTGACTGTGCTGCGCATCATGCTGGTGCCGGTGCTGGTCGTGGCGCTGCTCGGCAACACGCCCTCTGGCGACGTGCTCGCGGCGGTGGTGTTCGCGCTCGCGTCACTCACCGACTTCGTCGACGGGTACCTAGCGCGATCGCGCGACTCGATCACCACGTTCGGCAAGCTCATGGACCCGCTCGCCGACAAGCTGTTGATCGTGGGGGCACTGCTCTCGCTCGTCTCCTTGCACCGTCTGGAAGGGTGGGTCGCGATGGTGATCATCGCCCGCGAGCTGGCGGTGACGATGCTGCGGATGAACGCCACCCAGTCGGGGGTCGTGATCGAAGCCTCGATGTTCGGCAAGGTGAAGACGTGCGTGCAGATCGCCGCGATCCTCGCCGTCATCGCGGTACACGGCTCGCCCTTGTGGGTCTCGCTGCTCGTCTACCTGATGGTTGCGATCACGGTGCTCTCAGGCCTCGACTACTTCCGTCGAGCCACTCGTCCAGCGTCGTCTGATGCGACGCCGGCTGCTGCGTCTGAATCTCGTGGCGCAACTCGGACATGAGCCCGTGCCGCTCGGCGATCACGTTGTGCTGGTGAATCGTCTCGAGGTTCTCCTGACGGGCTGACACGAAGCTCCCGTCGGGGAGCTCTCCAAAGCGCTCCACCACTCCGGCGATCATCTCGCGTACGCAGTCCTCGACGAAGCGCGGCCGACGGTGAGCCTTCTCGACCACGGCCACCTCGTCGGTGCGCTTCATCAGCTCGTAGATCTCGGAGGACATGGAGCCCTCGATGATCTCCAGCAGCGCCGCTGCCTCTATCTCAGCGGCGCACTCCTCAAGGCACCCGATGTGCAGCGTGCCGAGCCCGCGCTGGTTGTGAGTGGCGACAGGCACATGCTCGAACACTTTCTCGATCTGCTCATCGCTGAAGTCGTCCGCCAGCAGCCGCGCGCGCGCACGCGTTGCAACGAGCTCCTGTGCGCACGGGCACGCGGTCATACCCGTCGCCGACACCCCCACCATCCGGCGGGTGCCGCTGGGGAGCGCCACCGCGCGACCGTAGAGCGTGTAGATCTCCTGTGTGGCGACTCCCGACACGGGCGCCGGCTTGTGCTCGGGGTAGCGGGCCGCGATCGTCACCTCCGCGCGCTCGGCGCCCTGGCGCTCGCGTACGAGCTCCGCAATGTGCTGCGCGAGTGTCTCTGCCCGGAAGGGCGACTCTTTGAGAACCACCTCTCCGATCGCCTCGTTGACGACCTCCTCAAAACGCGACATGTGCGCGCCCTTCTGGCTGGAGCTCAAGTCGATGAAGCACTCCAGGCGCGCGAAGAACAGCTCGTCGCGAACGCGGATGACCTTCTCAACCCCGGTGACCCCCACGCGCGAGAGCCCCACGGGGATCGATGGCGTACGGGCTTGGACATCCTCGCCGGCTGCCCCTGGCGAGAGCAATTGAGTGGAGCGCATCGTCATAGGCACCTCGCTGGCAAGACTAGCGCCCGGCCGCCTGCTTGCCACGGCAACCAGCGCCAAACAGCCCCAGATCTGTTATCAATCCGACATAGCTCGGATTGCCAGCGAGGCGTGATCGGCTCGGGAACCGGGGACGCAAGAGGCGTAGGGACTGCAATGCCAAACGGAATCTCATAGGAGGCCAGTAGTCGAAGCAGGGGAGGTCGAAGCGGGGGGTTGCTTCGACGGGGTGTTGTTTGGATCCTGGGGGGTCCGGAGTTGAGTACGAACAGTGAGGGGTTGCTGGTGGCCACGGAGACTTCGGTGGCCGAGTTGGAGGGGGACGACGGGGAGTTCGACCAGCTGGCGCTGCGGTCCCGGTTGGAGGAGCTGCACAAGGCCGAGCTCGATCTGACCGTCGAGCCGAGCATCGATTCGCTGCGCCTGTATCTGCGCTCGATCGGGCGCGTGCCGCTGTTGAGCGCCGAGGAGGAGGTGGCCTTGGCCAAGCGCATCGAACGCGGGGACGTGGCCGCGAAGCAGCAGATGATCGAGGCCAATCTACGCTTGGTGGTGTCGATCGCCAAGGGCTATCTCGGACGGGGAATGAATTTTCTCGACCTGATCCAGGAGGGCTCGCTCGGCTTGATCCGGGCGGTGGAGAAGTTTGACTATCGCCGCGGCTACAAGTTCTCCACGTACGCCACCTGGTGGATCCGTCAGGCGGTCACCCGTTCGATCGCCGACAAGGGACGCACGATCCGCATTCCGGTGCACATGGTGGAGCGCCTTAACAAGGTTGTGTACGCCGAGCGCGCGCTAATCCAGCGGTTCGGCCGCGATCCCTCACCCGCCGAGATAGCGGCCGAGCTCGAATGCACCACGCGCGAGGTGCGCGAGGTGTTGCGCATGGCTCAGCAGCCTGTCTCTCTTGAGAAGCCGGTCGGCGACGAGGAAGACTCGGAGCTCGCGGACTTCGTCGAGGACGCCACATCGGCCTCCCCGTTCGAGGTCGCCTCCGAGGCAATGCGCCGCCAGAGCGTCAGCCGCGTGCTCGCCTCCCTGCCGCGTCGCGAGCGCGAGGTGCTGGAGATGCGCTATGGCATCACCGGTGACCGCGTGCGCACACTGGACGAGGTCGGCAGAGCATTCAACATCACGCGCGAGCGTGTCCGTCAGATCGAGAGCCGCACGCTCAAGAAGCTCCAGACCTCACCCGCGGCCCAGGAGCTGCGCGAGGCAAGCTGAGCAGCACTCCCGCGACGGCTTGGCCGGCGACTCGGGCCGGCCTCGCCTCGCGGCCAAGCACTACAATCAGGCTCTCGCCCACGGCTCGTAGCCGGGGACATCTGGTGGGGTGTCCGAGTGGTTAAAGGAGATCGGCTGTAAACCGATTGGCTCTGCCTACGCAGGTTCGAATCCTGCCCCCACCATTTCACTTCTCAGCCACCCAGGCGTCGTGCGAGCTCCCGCGCGTCAGGGCTGCTGACCGTGACGCGCTCGAGTGCTCCGTGGTTGCACACGGCGAACGAGAGCGCGGGTACGCCGCGGCGTATCGCCCAGGCTTGGTCGAGGCGGATCGAGCGACACACGTAGTACAGCCAGGGCAGCCGCAGGCCGACCTTCAGGCCCGAGCGCATGACTCCGTGGAAGGGATCCTCGACCACCTGTACGTCGCTGACGTCCGCCAGTGGCACACGAATGCTGCCGAGCAGCCCGAGCACCCTCTCGGCCCGGGCCAGCCGAACTTCGATGTTTTCCTCGGATATGTGCACGCGCATCGCGGGAAGGGTAGTCAAGTAGTAGCGAGGACCCACTTCGGGTCCTCGATTCGAGCGCAGTTAGAAAGGAGTTCCGAACATGGAGCCCTCCAACCCCACCCGCGAGTCTTCCGCCCCCACGCGTGTGCTCGTGGTCGCACACAAGACCGCGGCCACCCAGCCATTGATCGACGCTGTGCGGGAGCGAGCACAGAGTGGTCCCTGCACGTTCACGCTGCTGGTGCCCAATGCCGCCCACGGGCTGCACAAGGTTGTGGACGCCGAGGATCAGGGAGCAAACCAAGCCAATGATGTGCTCAAGCAGGCACTGCCCGTGTTGAGCGAAGCGGCAGGAACACGCGTCGCTGGCTTCATCGGAGACGCGGACCCGCTGGCCGCTGTGCACGACGCGATCAACCTGCGGGGCTTCGATGAGATCATCATCTCGACGCTCAGCCCGCGCGTCTCGCGTTGGTTGAGGCTCGACCTCCCCAGCAAGGTGTCCGGAATGGGCCTGCCCGTCACCACCGTGACCCTTACCGACGACAATGCCGAGATGGTCGCGGCGGCCGAGCACTGACCCCATAGCCGATGTACGTCTACATGCGCCGAGAAGACGACTGTCTGTAGATCTTCCGTCTGCGGCCCGCAACAGTGTGGAGCATGGATGCCGTCCGCGAGCAGTTCGCCACCAATCTGCGCCGCCATCGAAAGCGCGTCGGGCTCTCTCAGGAGGCGCTGGCCGACGTGTGTGACCTGCATCGAACGGAGATCAGCCTGCTCGAGCGTTGCAAGCGCTCACCGCGGCTGGAGACGATCGTGATCCTCTCGCGAGGCCTCGAGCTTTCCTCGCCGGCCGAGCTGCTTGAAGGGATCAGCTAACAATCCCCACCGCCTGCAACACCCGGCCCTGAGCGACCAGCCTCAAAGTTGGAGCCGGTCGAAGCTGGAGGCCGCGCGTGTCGCGAACACGTAGTCGCCGATGCGATGGATCAAACCCGCCGCATCCAAGCTCGCCAGGCCGTCGATCACCTCCAGGCGCGATGCGCTGAGCTGACGTACGACCTCCTCCACTGACCAGATGCTCCCTACCTCGAAGTTCAGAAGCAAACCGAGGATCGCTCCCTCCGCCTGCTTCTCCTGCTCCGCCATGACGCAGCTGCCGCGTCCGCTCATTTGTTCGGCCCTCCTTTAGCGCCGAGGTCCGACCGCCATGCACGCACCTGCCAGCCGCCGGGCCCGCCCTTTCGTAGACGCCGACAAAGCTACTCAGCCATCCGGACGGGAAATGCGAACGCACGTTCGTGCGCAAGAGTTGAAGCCGACGCGGGGATTCGAACCCCGGACCCCCTCCTTACCATGGAGGTGCTCTACCAACTGAGCTACGTCGGCGCAGCCGCTGAATCCTAGCGGGAGCGACGACCTGTGAACGACGTGAGGCCTGGCGGTTACCATCGCTGCACTTGACGACAGTTGGGTTAAGCGATGGAGCGAGCACAGTCACATGAGCCGGCGCGGTCACACGCATCGGGAGCCAGTCCGCCGGAGGGTGCCCCGCCAGCCGCGAGCGCGCGCATGAAGCAACGCCTCCCAGGAGAACTCACCCCACAAGAACGCTCGCCGGAAGAACGCTCCCCCGAGGAACGCTCCCCCGAGGAACGCTCCCCCGAAGATGGCTACGCCGAGCGTCTCGCCGGATGGATCGTGCCCCAGCGCAATCCGGCGGGCGCCATATACGGACTCATCACGATCGGCGCGCTGCTGGCAGCGGAGAGCGGGTTGCGCGACACCTATCCGGAGACCGTGGGCTCAGCGGCGATCGCGGTGGTGCTCTACTGGTTCGCGCACTCCTACTCCGACGTGCTCGGATTGCGCCTGGCGGAGAGGCAGCCCTTCAGTTGGGGGGAGCTGTGGCGGACATTCGGCCGCGACTGGGCGATCGCAAGGGGATCGAGTATGCCGCTGCTGGCGCTGGTGGTGGCGTGGGCCGCCGGCGCGAGCCAGGCAACCGCCGTGACGGCGGCTGTTTGGGTGGTGGTCGCAAGTTTGATCGCATTCGAGCTGGCGGCGGGCATCCTCTCCCGGGCCAAACCGCGCGAACTCGTGCTCGAGGTGCTGGTGGGGGCGACGATGGGGCTTGCGATCCTGGCGCTGAGGGCGCTGCTGCACTAGCGATGAATGCGTCGACGGGTCCCGGAGGCCGGCACGCGGCCGCTGTGTGGCGTAGCCTGAGCTTCTACATGTGCGTAGACAATAAATCTCTGACATGGAATGATATTGTTTTCAGGACTCCTTGATAGTCGAGGGGCTAATAGCATTCGAGGAGATAGAACGCGTTGATGGAGGGCGGGAAGAACCTCGGTGGCGGCGCTCTCGCGCGTCAACGACAGCCCAAGCGCAGCGGGGATGCGGGTGCCGGACGGGATAATGCGACGCGATCGGCCCGGGCAAGTGGCGCCACACGAGGGACGGACCACCTCGGACAGGGCACGACCGATCCGACCGCTCGAAGTGCCACCGGCCCGGGTGCGCTCGCCGACTCCGGCGCCACCGCCGGTCCAGTGAGTCGTGGCGCCACCGGGGGGCAGAACGTGGCACCGCTATACGAGCGCCTGCCCAGAGGGCCCCACCAGATGGACCCGGTGGAGGTCGCCGAGAACCAGCGCAGACGCATGTACGGGGCGATGATCGAGGCGGTGGCCTCCAGCGGCTATGGGCGTACGAGCGTTAAGCAGGTCGTGACCCTCGCGGGTGTCTCCAGAAGAGCCTTCTATGAGCAGTTCGCCAACAAGGAGGAGTGCTTCCTGGCGACGCTCGAGCTCATCGCAAGCCAGGCCATGGACCATATCGCCACCGGCTACCGTTCCACCGAAGGCACGCTCGAGCAGCGCATGGGCACAGCACTGAAGACGTTCGCCCAGGTCGTGAAGGACAATCCGAAGGGGGCGCGCCTGATGCTCGTGGATGCCCCGTCGGCGGGCCCGGCGGGATGGGAGCGATTGACTGAGACGATGAACATCTTTGAGGAGCGCTTGGCGGCCAGCTTTGCGCACGCCCCGGACACCGCGCCGCTACCTGAGCCAGTCGCGAGGGCGATCGTGGGAGGCCTGCGCCGCGCGACATTCGTCCGGCTACTCGAGCAGCGCACCACCGAGATGCCCGAGCTGGTTGGGGACATGCTCAGTTGGACGCTCATCTTCAGGACCATCGAGCCGAGCCCGCTCGGGGTGCGGCTGCGCGCGGTGCCTAGCCAGAGGCGCGTCGAGAATGAGGATGAGTGCTCGCGGGTATTGCGCAGGGCGCTTGAGCTGGCGGCGCTGGAGGGCTACGGGAACCTGACGCCGATGCGCATCGCCGACGAGGCGGGTGCATCGATCGACACGTTCTTCGATCTGTTCGACGACATGGAGGAGTGCTTTCTGGCGGCGATCGAGAAGCTGGGCATGGAGGTGCGCGAGACGGTGTCCGACCCGGGGCTCACCTCTGGGGAATGGCCAGCGGCGGTGCGCAGGTCCTTGGATGCGATGATGCGTTACTTCGCGGCGCGGCCCGCGTACGCCCAAACGATCGCAACCGGCGTGTTCGCGATGGGCCAGCGTGCTGTCGACCTCGTGGCCGAGCTCGCTCGCGAGGTGGCGGCGAGGCTCACCGTCGGCGCGCCGAACCCGCCGCTCACGGGACTCGCGCAGGAGGGTATTGAAGGCGCGATCTGGCACACGATCTACTGCCAGACCACGGGCGGGGGCACCGGCGCGTTGCCTGAGTTGTCGGACTATCTCGCCTACGTGGTAATCGCACCGTTTCTCGGCGCCGAGCAGGCCGCGCGAATCGTGACCGAGGCGCGCGTCCCCAAGAAGGTCGCCTAGCGTCTCGCGACTCCAAGATGCCGGTGGCGCATCGATCGTATCGCTCCGGCCGAGGCACCTTGAAAGGCGGTGTGCGAGCGAGGCCGGAGGTGGCTGAGTGGCCTGCTCAGCGCTTGCGCCGGTAGACCAGCTCGGCGAAGTGCGTAAGCAGGATGCCGACGAGCAGTGAGACCACGATCACGATGATGAGCGGCGTGGAGCTCTTGCCGAAGATCCAGTTGACCTCGACGTCTTTGACGTTGAGGACGGCGAACAGCGTCATCAAGATGGCGAGCGCCACTAGGATTCCCGTACGGGCAAGCTCGCGCCGACTGCGCTTGCTCACCGGGGCGTGTGTGGAATCGGACATCGCCACAGCTTGATGCTACCCGGTAGAGCGCTGAGCAAGCTCGGCCTGCACCCACGAGCAGCCGGCGGAGAGCTCGGCGACCCCCATGGCGGCGGCCACGTTGAGAGCCATGCCGTGGCGGAAGAAGTCGTCGAGGCGCTCGGGCTCGGCGCCGGATAGTTCGGCCACGAACTCCACCAGTAGCGCGTAGCGGCGGCGTACGCGCGCGCGTACGAGCTCGTCGTCACAGGCGGCGTAGGCCTGGTGCTGGAGCATGAGGTAGTCGCGGTCGGTGGACAGCAGCTCCTTGTAGGCGCCTCCCATCGCCATCAGGACGTCCTCGCAATCCTCGGGCGTCCGCCCGGCGCGAAACTCCGCGGCGGCGTGGGTGAACGTATCGGTGAAGCGGTCGAAGCAGTGGTCAACAGCCGCAAGGAACAGCTCGCGCTTGCTGGCAAACAAGCTGAAGACGTACGGCTGGGCGACACCCACGCGGCGAGCGATGCGATCCACGGGTGTGCCGTGCAGTCCGCCGCTTGCGAACTCGTGCACGGCGGCCGCGATCAGCGCCTCACGACGCTCGGCGGCCGGCACCCGGCGACGTTGGCTCCCGCGCGGGCGCGCGGCACCCTCCGCGGCGGCATCCCCCTCCTGCGCAACATCCCCCTCCTGCGCGACGCCCACGCCCGCGCGCGCGTCGCGCGGGACATCGCCTTCGCGCATAGGCCCGACGTTCACGCGGGCTCTCCCGCGAGCACCGCACGCCGTGGCTCGACAACAGCCAGCTCGTGCTCGGCGGCGAGCGCGGCGGCGTCGGCCGCACGCGGGGTGCGGAACGGCAAGAGCAGGGCCACGAGCGCGCCCGTGCCCAGCACGGCTACGCCTACCCACATGGCGGGGATCAGCCCATCGACAAACGCCTGCGGCGAGCCATAGCCGCCCGAGCCGGTGAACACCGAGGCGAGCACAGCCACGCCGAGCACGCCACCAACCTCGCGGATGGCATTGTTGGCGCCCGAGGCCTGGCCGGCCTGGTCGACGCGCACGGATGAGAGCACCGCGTTGGCTGAGGGGGCGAATACGAGCGACATGCCTGCACCGGCCATGATGAACGGTATGACCATGTGCGTGTAGGGCACGTGGGTTGAGGTGATGGCGGCGAGCCACCCGAGCGCGAGTGCCTGCAGGGTGAGCCCGGCCACCATAAAGGGGCGCGAGCCGAAGCGCTCGGAGTAGATGCCTGCGAGTGGGGCCACCACCATCGAGGCGCCGGTCCACACCAGCAGCTTCAGGCCCGCCTGCAGGGGAGTGTTTCCGAGCACGTTTTGCATGTACTGGGAGAGGAAGAAGATCGAGCCGAACATGCCGAAGTACATCGAGAGCGACACCACGTTGGTGACGGCGAAGGAGCGCTTGGCAAAGAAGCTCATGGGGAGCATCGGCTCTGGGGCACGCAGCTCCCAGGCGACGAACGCCGCGAGCAGCAGCGCGCCACCGATCAGCGAGACGAGGATCGAAGGGGCGCCCCAGCCGAGTGACTGGGAGCGCACGAGGCCAAAGACGATCCCGAAGGCGCCCGCACCGGCAAGTACGAGCCCGGGCAGGTCCAGCGTGCCGTAGGGCCCACGGCTCTCGGAGAGGCGACGCATGGCGATCGGCACGAGCACAAGGCCGATGGGCACGTTGATCCAGAAGATCCAGTGCCAGGAGATGCCCTGCACGACGGCACCTCCCACGAGCGGACCGATCGCCACGGCGGTGCCGGAGATGCCAGACCACACGCCGAGTGCGATGCCGCGGCGCTCGGCGGGGAAAGCGTCGGCGAGCAGGGTGAGCGTGAGTGGCGTCACGATCGCGGCGCCGGCGCCCTGGACGGCGCGCGCGGCGATCAGCAGGTTGCTCGTAGGGGCAAGCGCCGCGGCGGCGGAGGCGGCCGTGAACACGGATAGCCCGAGCAAGAACATGCGCTTGCGTCCGAAGCGGTCGCCGAGCGCGGCACCGGTGAGCAAGAGCACGGCGTAGGAGAGCACGTACGCGTTGACGGTCCACTCGAGCGACTGAATCGATGAGCCAAGGTCACGGTGGATGCTGGGCAAGGCGACCGACACCACGAGGTTGTCAAGCACGGTCATGAACAACGCGACCGAGACGATTCCGAGGGTCCAGTTCCTGCGGGTGGGTGTCATGTGGGTTGCCATAGCGTGATCTCCCATGCTCGCGTTCCTATTCGTACGCCCCAGCTTAGCAGCGGCTAATAATATTTGGGAATGGGTCGTTCTCAAGCTCCGAAGACTCCAGGGGGAGGCGACCGAGCAGGTCGCCGCGACGAGCATCCCCAAGCGGGTAGATGGCGCGCAAGGGATGTACCGATGCGAGGATGGGAGCGAGCAATGGCGAATAGAGTCCGCACGATGAGAGGCACACGTATGAAGCTCGGCAAGCGACGTCACGCGGAGCCCGTGGTGAGGGGGACCCGACATCGCAGACCGCTCGCGGCAGGAGCATGGCGAGGTCCGCTGCCCGGCCCAGTCCCAAGGCTGCTCCTCGCCACGGCAGTGGGCGCGTTGGCGCTGAGCGGATGCGGATCTGGAGGCACGAAGACCGTGTCTGTCTCGAGCGCGATCCCCCCGGTGACGACCACGCAGTCAACGACCACCACGAGAACGACCCCCTCCCCCACCAAAACCGCAGCGCCGACGAACACGACGACGAGCTCGAGCGGGACCCGCGGCGCGGAAGCGACGCGCACAAGCACCGCCCCGGCGTTCACCAAGGAATCGACGAGCGTCGAAGGCTTGAGCGCGGCGCAGGCAGTGGTCAAATCCCATGGGTTCACGGCCGGGGAAACGTCGGACTATCGCCCTGAACAGACCCTGCGTGTGCTTGTCGGGACCCGCACCGGATCCAGTGACGGATACGGACAGCAGGCTTTCTTCTTTGTCGACGGACGCTACATCGGGACCGACGCGAGCGAACCGAGCGCGAGCGTCAAGGTGGTAGGGCAGAGCGACACCGAAGTGACGCTCGCCTACCCGCTCTACAAACCGGGCGACCCCCTGAGTCACCCGAGCGGGGGCGAAAGGACTGTGCATTTCCAGCTGAACAACGGTCATCTCGTGGCGCTCAACCCGATCCCACCGACCGCCTCTCGCACGGGTAGCTGAACGCCCCGCGTCCGGCCCGTTCAGCCGCTTGGCGCATGGGCCAGGAATATCCGAGCGGCAATCCAACGGACAAGCCGCACGTTTCCGGCAAATAGCGAGAGTAGAGCCCCGCTTGCGGGTAGATTCTCCTGACCACCGTCAACTTGGAAGGGGATCCGATGAGCCAAGCGATCGAAGGTCGCGCCGAGGAGCTGCTGAAAGACAAGAACTTCGTGCTCGTGTCCACCATCCGCCCGGATGGATCGGTACACGCCGCGCCAGCCTGGGTGGATGTGCAGGATGGGCGCCCAGTGTTGAACACGGCCGAGGGACGCGCGTGGCCGCGCAACCTCGAGCGCGACCCGCGCGTGACGCTGACCGTGCAGAACATGGAAAACCCATACGAGTACGTCACGATTCGGGGTCGTGTCGCCGAGCGCACCACCGAGGGAGCCGACGAGCACATCGACTCGCTCGCCATGAAGTACATGGGCAAGGAGTCCTACCCCTTCCGCCAGCCGGGCGAACAGCGGGTGATCGTGCGCGTCGACCCGGAATACGTGCACGTGAACGGCTGACACGCTCGCTCCCGCGAGATCGCCGCGCCGGTTCGCATCGACTACGGGGGTCTGACGCCGTCGCCGGCGCACACAGTCCGAGTGGCGTCAATCCCCTTTGACGCGGCCCAGTAGCCGCCGCCACAACGACGGGGGGCGTGGCTGGGTGCGCAACCAGTCTTCGCGCAACAGCAACTCCCCTCGCTGACGCGCCGCCAGCACGCACTTGGTGTGGGCGTGGCGGCGACGGCTTTTGTCGTCTTCGGGGAACATCAGCACGTGCTCGCTGAGCGCTGGCAGGTGACGTCCGCAGATGGGGCAGCGGTAGGTCGCGGGCTTGTGGCTGTGGGCGTTGCGCACGGTCCACCAGCGCGCCGCGGGCAATCTGGACATGACTGGCATTGTCACGGCGATAGCCTCCACGGTGGGTGGCGATGCGCAATGGCTATTAGGAGCGATCCAATTAAGGACGGTAAGGCGGGCTCCCGCACGCCGATGACAGGCTCCGCCGAGCCGTTGCACGAGACACGCTCTCGCACGCCGATGAGAGACCCCGCCGAGCCAGGGCACGAGGCGGGCTCCCACGCGACGAAGGCAAACCCCCCCGAGTTGGTGCACGAGGCGCGCAAGGCAATCAAGCGCATGCGCGCGCTTGCGCGGCTACTACGCCATGAGCTCGGCGAGCAGGAGTTCAAGCGCGTGAACAACGCACTGCGCGCCGCGGGCCAGCGCCTGGCTGGGGCGCGCGACGCCGACGTGCGGCTCGCGACGCTGCGAAGCCTCGTCGAGCGCCACCCAGAAGCGCTCGCGCTGGAGGGGATTCGCCGGCTGGATGCGCGGCTCGAGGCTGAGCGGGGGCAGACGGTCGAGCCCTCCGATCGCGAGGAGGTGCTGCGCGACATCGCCGCCATGCGCCGGCAGCTGGCCCACTGGAGCCTCGTCGACCCCGACTTCGACGCGGTGACCCCCGGGCTGCGACGCATCTATCGAGAAGGACGCCGACGCGGTGCCCACGTCACGCGCGAGCACGGGCGCGACGCTGAGGACGTTCATGACTGGCGCAAGCGCGTCAAGAGCCTGTACTACGCGCTCGACATGCTCGGTGGCAAGAAGGCCAAGGGAGCGCGCGGGCTCACACGGCGCGCCGATCGCCTGGGCGAGCTGCTGGGCGAAGAGCACGATTTGTGGATGTTGTGTGCTTATGTGGAGCGGCATCCCGAGGCCTTCGGCAGCGACGAAGCCGCGCGGCAGGAGCTGTTGAAACGGATCGAACGCCGCCGCAAGCGCCTGCGCAAGCGCGCCCTCGAGCTCGGCGGGCGCCTGTACAAGCGCAAACCCGGGAGCTTCACGCGGCGCATGGGCCGCTCGCTCGCCGGTTGATCCACGAGCACGGACGCTTCCGCTCGCAGACCGAACGATCCGACGAATCGGCCTTGCCGGCCGCGTGATCCATTCAGGGATTTCCCGTGAACAGCCGATGTAATTGGCGACCCGCATACCCATGCGCGCACATCCTCGACTCCATCCCTCGACGCTCGTCCTGGCCGCCCTGATAGGCGGCTTGGGCGTCTTTGCGCTGCACACCACGCTCGGCTTCGGCGGGCCCGGTGGCGAGAGCCTATTCCAGGACTGGATTTATAACGTGCTGATGCTCGGCTCGGCACTCGTCGTGCTGGCGCGCGGAACGCTCGTGCGCGAGGATCGCGCGGCGTGGCTGACGATGGGCGCGGGCCTGCTGCTCTGGAGCCTCGGCGAACTGTATTACTCGCTGGTCATCGAAGGCACGAGCGGGGAAGCCGGTGGAAGCGTCTCCTTCGCCGACGTCCTGTACCTGGCGATGTACCCCTGTTTCTATGTCGCGCTAGGTTTGCTCGCCAGCCGCCACCTGCGCGACCTGCGCGTCGGCATGTGGCTGGACGGCCTGATCGCCGGGCTCGGCGCGGCGAGCGTCGCCGCCGCTCTTGTCCTTCCCCCGGTTCTCGCCGGCGCCACCGGCGGCCACAGCTCGATCGTCGTCTCGCTCGCCTACCCGATCGGGGACGGGCTGCTGATGATGTTCGCCGTCGGCGCGCTCGGCGTCACCGGCTGGCAAGCCGGCAACCTATGGCTGCTGATCGCGATGAGCATGCTCGTCAGCGGCATCGCCGACTCGACTTACGTCTATCGAACCGCCACCGACTCCTACCACGCGGGCACATGGCTCGAATGCCTGTGGCCACTAGCCGCGATCCTGCTGGCCACCGCCGCGTGGATGCCCACCGCCCGCGTGCGCCAGCAACAGATGAAGAGCTGGCAAATGATGTCGGTACCGGCGCTCGCGCTGCTGTGCGCGCTCGGCGTGCTGGTCTACGGCAACGTCGGCCCGCGGCTCAGCCTGCCGGCGCTGATCCTCGCCGGTGCGACGGTGCTGGCCGTGGGGGTGCACCTGATCTTCACCCTGCGCGAGAACCTTGGGCTGCTTGCCCACTCGCGGAGCCTGTCGCTGACGGATCCGCTCACGGGCCTCGGCAACCGGCGCCTGTTGATGGGCGACCTGCACCTCGCCTGCAAGTCCGCCACTCCGCACGCCCCGTGGGAGCTTGTGCTGTATGACCTCGACGGCTTCAAGCTCTACAACGACACCTTCGGCCATCCAGCGGGCGACACGTTGCTCATGCGCTTGAGCGAGCGGTTGAAGTGCGTCGTCGAGCCGTATGGCAGTGCTTACCGGATGGGCGGTGACGAGTTCTGCGTGCTGTTCGATCGCTCCCAGCGCGACGAGGATAATCTCGTGAGCCTGAGTGTGGCGGCGCTCTGCGAGCACGCTCCGAGCTTTTCGATCACAGCCTCCCACGGCGCCGTGATGGTCCCCGCGGAGGTGGCCGATCCCGCGTCGATCCTGCAGCTCGCCGACCAGCGCCTCTACCGCCGCAAGGAGGAAGCGGCGGCGCGGCGGGCGGCCGCCCACCTGAACAGCGACCCCGCGAGCGAGCTGCTTGCCTCCGCCCTCTCCGACGCGGACGAGTTCACGCCCGATGAGCTCACGCTCGACACACTCACACCCGAAAGACTCACGCCTGGCGAGACCGTCTCCAGCGAGTTCACGCCCGGCGCGCTCGCGCCCGGCGAGCCGCCGGCCTCAGGCGACGCTGACGACGGTGAGCAGGCTCTCCCCCTTGGGGAGCACGACCGAGGCCCGCTCGCCGGCGCGACGCCCGAGCAGCGCGCGCGCAACCGGAGAGTCCGCCGACAGCCGCCCCTCTGACGGGGAGGCATCGTGCGAGCTGACGATATGCCAGCTGCGCTCCTTACCCGACTCGTCGCGAACCACGACTGTCGAGCCGAACGCGACGGCCCCGTTGGTGACCTCCGAGGTCTCCACGACCTCGGCGGTTGAGATCCGTTCGCGCAGTTTGGCGATCTTGGTCTCAAGGTGCGCCTGATCGTTCTTGGCGTCGTGATACTCGCTGTTCTCCTTCAAATCGCCCCACTCGCGTGCCGTTTTTATGCGCTCGGCGATCTCACGACGGCCCTCGCCCTCGAGCACCGCGAGCTCGGCTTCGAGCTCGCTCAACCCCTCGGCGGTGACCATGTTGGCTGCGTCGGCGCTCATCTGTTGCCTAGCCTACTCGGCCACGCTTGGAAATAGGTCGCCGGGGTGCTCCCGCCGCCGCTGTCGTGCACATGAGCGCCCGATCGGCCCAGCCCACGCACACGAGCAACCCGCCCCGCCCATGAACGGGGACCGCCCCGATCAGAAGTAGGTGCTGGCCGCGGTGGAGAGCAGCGCGTAGATCTGCACGACCGCCGCCTGGTCTAGTAGCTGCGTGGAGGGCGGTGAGCCGAACGCGAACAGGTTGTCGCTCAAGCGCTGGTGCACCCACACGCTGTCCACATAGGTCTGCGCGAGCTTCGGCCCGGGCGGGTCGCGCGTAACGGAGTCGAGATACATCAGGTTGCGGAAGTAGACCGACACGAAGAAAGGGTTTTCGCCGAGCAGTCGCGGGATCGTGAAATAGGCGAGCGCCGCCTTGGCGGTCTGGCGGGCCTCGTAGAGATAGCCGCTGTTGCCAGTCGCCTGGTAGAGCAGCACACCGGCGCCGATCATCGAGCCCTGGTTGTAGCTCCACTCCGTCGGGTCGATCACGCCGTGCAGACGGATGTGGTCGTAATACAGTTCGTTCGGCGCCCTCAGGCAGGCGCGAACCCATTCGTAGGCCATCTGTGCGAACTGCAGATACGTGGCGTCGCCGGTGATTTTGTAGAGCTGTACGCCTAGCTCGGCGGCGGGGCCGTCGGTGACCGTGTTGCGATCGGTGTTGCTGGGAGCATCTGAGAACGGCACACCACCGGGACACGCCAGCTTCGGATTGCTCTGCCAGCCGGCCATCACGAACGCCATGATCTGCTCGGCCTTTTCGAGCGCAGCCGGTTCGTGATGCAGCTTGTACAGCCGCGCGAGCTCGATTCCCACCCACTCGTTGTCGTCGTAGTAGCTCGCGCCGCCGGGCGGCACCACCTCGCCGTTGAACGAGGGCAGCGGCGGCGGCGGTATGCCCGCGGCTTCGGCCGGTTCCGAGCCTTCGCCGAGTTCTTCGCTTTCGGGCTGTTCCCCGGTGGCTTCCCCGGCCACGGGGGTGGGTGCGCCCCAATACTTCCCAAGGCCGACCATACGCACCTGCAGTTCGTGCGAGTCGGTGCTGGCCGCGCTCGCCACCTGACCGGGGATGTTGGAGACGCTGACGGTGGCGGCGAGCGCCTGGGAGAATGGCCACAGATAGGAATACGGTTCCCCCTCGTAGAGGCCGGTGCCGGGAATGTAGAAGTTCTGTTGCATCGCCGCGAAGGCGAGCAGCGCTCGCGCTGGGTTGCCGTGCAGGCCGGGCTTTGGCTTCTTGGCCGGCTTCTTCTTACTCGACGCCTTGCTGGTGCTCGGAGCCTCCGCGCTCGGCGCCTTACTTGCACTCGGAGCTTCCGTGCTCGGGGCACTCGCGGGGGCGGACGATCCCGCCGGAACGCCACCGGTACCGCTCGAGGAGCTGTGAGCGAATTCGCTGGGCCGGGCGACCCTGCGCGGATATTCGGCCCCCGCCGGGTAGCGCGAGCGGTCTGTTTTTGAACCGCGCTGGACCGTGCCCCAAGCCGGCGCTCCCGTACACACGAGCGCACACAGGAGAGTGACGACCGTGACTGCCATCAAGGAGACATTCCTCTCCGGGATGCGCCCTCTCAATCTCATCCGCGTCAGACCTCCACAACAAGTAGCTATCCCAATGCGTGGTGGGCTCCCCGGCGCCAGCCTCCCGCGTGGCCGGCCATGCCCGTCCCGAGCTTCAGAACAGACCACACTCGCAAACGATTCGCTGAGGGTATTGTCTCCCGCCTAAGAACCTCCTTCAAAAGAGGTGCGCATCTGCCCGTCGCAAGAGGTGCGTCCGAGACCCCAGGAACACGGTGATGAGATCGATCGCCCGAGGAGACACACGTGACGACTGTTAGAGAGGCCGTGTTCGAGCTGCTCCGCGAACGCGCGATGACGACCGTATTCGGCAACCCGGGCTCCACCGAGCTCCCGATGCTCACCGAGTTCCCCACCGACTTCCGCTATGTACTCGGTCTTCAGGAGGCAACAGTTGTCGGCCTCGCCGACGGCTACGCCCAGGCAAGCGGGCGACCGACGCTCGTCAACCTGCACACAGCTCCGGGGGTGGGCAACGCGATGGGAGCGATCTTCAACGCCCAGGCCAACAAGAGCCCGCTCGTGATCACCGCCGGCCAGCAATACCGCTCGCTGATGACGCTGCAAGCCAACTTGACCAACCGCGACGCCACACGCGTGCCGCAACCGCTCGTGAAGTGGAGCTATGAGCCCCCGCGCGCCGAGGATGTGCCGCACGCGCTCGCACGCGCGATCCACATGGCGGCGCTGCCCCCGCGCGGACCCTCCTTCCTGTCGATCCCGATGGACGACTGGGGTGCTGATGTAGATGAGCAGGCGGTCCGCCACCAGTCCGGCCGCTCGGTCTCCGGTGCCGCGCAGCCCGGGCCCGAGGTTATCGCCCGGCTCGCCGAGCGCTTGCGTGAGGCGAAGCGCCCCGCGCTCGTCGCCGGGCCCGAGATCGACGCGTGCGGCGGGTGGGAGGCCGCGATCGGGCTCGCCGAACTCCAACGCTTGACCGTATACGCAACGCCCGCCCCGGGCGGCGGGCGAATCGGCTTCCCCGAGGATCATCCGCTCTTCCAGGGCATCCTCCCGCCGGCCGTGCTCCCCGTCGGGGAAATGCTCGCCGAGCACGACCTGGTACTGGCGGTGGGCACCTCCGTCTTTCCCTACTACCCCAACGTGCCCGGCCCGCTGCTGGCCGAGGGCACCGCGCTCGTGGCGATCACGAGCGATCCCGATGAGGCGGCGCGCGCGCCGATGGGCGACGCGATCCTCGCGGACCCGGCGCTCACGCTTGCGGCGCTCGCCGACGCCGTCGGCGAGTCTGAGCGCCCGGCACCGCCGATACGACCCGCGCCCGAGCCAGTCGCGCTCACAGACCCGATGAGCCCGTCCACCGCGGTGCGCACCCTGGCCGAGGTGTTCCCCCAGGACGGCATCGTGGTGCTCGAGTCGCCATCGGCCACGCTCGCGTTGCGCAACCAGTTGCGGCTGTCGGCACCCGGCAGCTACTACTTCTCCTCCGGCGGGGGACTCGGCTTCGGCATGCCCGCCGCGATCGGAGTGCAACTGGCCCAGCCGAGCCGACCCGTCGTGTGCGTGATCGGCGAGGGCTCCGCCCAGTACGCGATTCAGAGCCTGTGGACCGCAGCGGCATACGACGTGCCCGTCACGTTCCTGGTGCTGCGCAACGACGAGTACGCGATCCTCAAGTGGTTCGGGATGCTCGAGGACATCGTTGACGCCCCGGGCCTGGACCTGCCGGCGCTCGACTGCGCCGCGGTCGCGCGCGGCTACGGCATAAATTCACGCGTCGTGGACGGCCCCGAGCAGCTGGGCGAAGGGCTGAGCACGGCGCTCGCCTCGGGCAAGCCGGAGCTCGTCGAAGTCAGGGTCGCTCCAGGGATGGCACTCGCGTGAGCGAGACTCGGCCAGATGCGATCGTCGTCGGCGCCGGGCTAGCCGGGCTGGTGAGCACGCTCGAGCTGTTGCGCAACGGACATACGGTCTTGCTGCTCGACCGCTGCCAGCCTCAGGAGATCGGGGGGCTGGCACGCGAGGCGTTCGGCGGCATGTTCATGGTCGACTCGCCCGAGCAACGCCGCTCGCGCATCCCCGACAGCGAGCGGCTTGCGCTAGAAGACTGGCTGCGCATCGCCGACTTCGATCCTGAGGATGTGTGGCCCAGGCGCTGGGCCGAACAGTACGTGACCCGGGCGCGCGACGACGTCGGCGGCTGGCTGCGAGAGATCGGCGTGCGCTTCTTCCCGGTCGTGAACTGGGCTGAGCGTGGCAACTTCGGCGACGGCAACTCCGTGCCGCGCTTCCACCTCACGTGGGGCACGGGCAAGGCGCTCGTACAGGCGGTATGGGGAGCGATCGAGTCGCACCCGCGCCGCGGTGCGCTCGAGCTTCGCCTGCACTCGCGAGTCACGGGACTCGTCTCCGAGGAAGGCCGCATCGTCGGCTGTCGCGTGAGCACGGAGCCTGACGGACAGCCGAGCGTCGGTGAGACGGGCGATGGAGGCTCCCAGCCCGGCGACCGCACCGAGCCCACCTCCTCCGCGGCCCCGAACGACTACGAGGTGCGCGCTTCGATGGCCGTCGTGATCGCCGCCGGCGGGATCGGCGGCAACCTCGAGCTAATCCGCCGCGAATGGCCCACCTCGCGGCTGGGCAGCCCGCCCAAGAGACTCTTGATGGGCTCCCACTACTACGCCGACGGTGCCATGCACGAAGAGGTGCGCCGGCTTGGCGGCAACATCACCCATCTCCCGCGCATGTGGAACTATGCCGACGCCGTACGCCATCCCAAACCGCAGCGCGAGCTTCACGGGCTGAAGCTGATCCCGCCGCGATCGGGGCTGATGCTCGACCCGGACGGCCGCCGCTATGGACCTGTGCCGGTCATGCCCACGTTCGACGCCTATGCGGCGCTCGAGCGCATGTGCGAGGACGAGCGCAAGTACTCGTGGCTCGTTTGCAACTTCAAGATCGCCAAGCGCGAGCTTGACGTATCGGGCTCCCAGCACAATCCCAATCTGCGCGAGAAGCGACTCGTGCCGTTCCTGCTCAGTGTGCTGCTCGGCAAGCCCGGGCTCGTGCGGCACTTCCTCGACGGCTCTCCCGACTTCGTCTCGGCCACCACGCTCGGCGAGCTGGCGGTCAAGATGAACGAGGTGACCGGCGATAGCGCGATCGACGCCGCGGTGCTCGAGCGCGAGATCGGACGCTATGACGAGACGATCGCGCGCGGCAAGGGCCTCTTCAACGACGATCAGCTGCGTCGCATCGGCCAGCTGCGCAACTGGCGCGGTGACCGGCTGCGTACCGCGCGCTTCCAGCGCATCGTGGACCCCAAGGCGATGCCGCTGGTCGCGATTCGTCTGCAGCCGATGGCGCGCAAGAGCCTCGGCGGCATCCAAACCGATCTCGGCTGTCGCGTCCTACGCGAGCAGGGCGGAGAGGCGATCCCCGGCCTGTACGCGGTCGGCGAGGCCGCCGGCTTCGGCGGGGGCGGTGTCCACGGGAAGCGCTCGCTCGAGGGAACGTTCCTCGGCGGATGCGTCTTTACAGGCCGACTGGCCGCGGCGACTATCGCCGGCGCGGAGCTGCCTGTGCGCATTCCCCCGCACGTCGACTGACGCCACGAGCATCAATATCACGAGCATCGACCGACCACGAGCAGCCACTGGCCCACAAGCCTTGAGCAAGCCTCAAGCCGACAACCTACAAAACCCTTTCTCCTAGCTTGCAATGGATCGCTCGGCACACTCGGATCGTTCCCTTAACGACTCGCGCACAGCCTACGACTACGTCACCGTCGGCCATGTGACGCGCGACCTGATCGAGAACCGCTCCGGGGGCGCTCTCGCCCAACCCGGCGGAGGCGCTTTCTACAGCGCCCTACAGGCCTCGCGCCTGGGGCTGCACACGTTGATCGTCACCCAGGGAGTCCCACGGGAGATCGAGGCGCTGCTCGAGCCCTACCGCGATGAGCTCGAGCTCCGTGTGATCGCGGCGCAGCACACGACCACGCTGAGCACGCGCGGCTCCGGCGCACAGCGCTCGCAACGGTTGCTCGCTTGGGCTGGTCCGATCCTCGCACCACCCAGGCTCGACACCGCGATCCTGCATCTCGCTCCTGTCGCCCGCGAGACACCTGTCGCCTGGCACGGTGACGTGGGCTTTCTCGGCATCACCCCGCAGGGGCTCGTGCGCCATTGGGAGCAAGGGGACGAGGTGCCGCTCGTGCAGCTGGACGCCAGCTCGCTGCTGGGCGACATACCGCTCTGCGCGAGCGCGGACCAGACATTGGCCGGCGACATCTCCCCTGTCGAGCTCGACCCAGAAGCGCTTCCCGAGCACTTCGACGCAGCCGTGATCTCCGAGCACGAGTGCCAAAGCTGCCGCGCTTTGTTTGCCGCTGCGCGCCACAGCGGGGCGTGCGTGGCGGTCACCGCCGGTGCGCGGCCGACCACCGTTCATCTGTCCCAGGCCGCCGATCAGCCCAAGGCCGCCGATCAGTCAAAGGCCGCAGATCAGCCCAAAGCCGACGCTGAGCCCAAAGCCGACGCTGAGTCCAAGCTCGGGGCTAGCCCAGGCGGGGGCGCCATGACGGTCGTGCAGACAACGTCGCCCCCGCTCGTGGAGACGCGCGACGATCTCGGCGCCGGCGACGTGTTCGCGGCCGCCTTCTTCATCGCCCTCGCCGACCGACGCAGCCCGCAGGAGGCCGCGAACTTCGGTAACGCCGCGGCGGCCGTACGCGTGGCGGGCGTCGGGCCCGGCGCAATCGGTCGGCGCGAGGAGATCGACGCCGGGATCACTCCCTAAAGACGCCCTCGTGCGCGAGCGCCGCGCCAAGCAGAGGCTTTAGCCTCGCCGGATCGACCGCTTGCGAAGCCCCCGTTGAGCGAGCAGCGAGCAGCACACAGCCACCGACGGGCGCCATCTCGACAACCGCGACCTGCGCCTGCGGCGCGAGCTCCCGGATCTCCTTCGCGAGCGGGCCCACAAACAGCTCGCCCGCCTTGAACGCGCTTCCGATCAGGCCCACGGGGAACTCACCCACGAGGCCCGTCTGCTCGATTACCGCCGCTATCTGCCGGCCGAGCTCGCCGGCAGCGCGTGCGTACAGCTCACGCGCCACCGTGTCTCCCACGTGCGCGACTCGCGCGGTTTCGAGAGCAAACGCGGCGATCTCACCCTTGGAGAGTGGCTTTGAGTAGACGAGCGTGGCGAGCGCCTCGACACTCTGCACCCCGAAGAAGTCCATGACTGCCGCGCTCAGCGCCGTCTCCGGGCCTGAGCGCTCGCGATCGGCAAGCGCGGCCTTGATCGATTGCACCGCCAACCAGTACCCGCTGCCCTCGTCGCCCAACACGTGGCCCCAACCGCCCGCGCGCCATGCGCGCCCGTCGGGGCCGATCCCGAGCACGTTGCTGCCCGTCCCCGAGATCGCGCCGACTCCTGGGCGGGCGTCGGTGGCGGCGGCCCAGGCGCCGACCACATCGTTGACCACCACCCATGTGCTCGGACAGCGCTCGCGCACATGCGCGGTAACCGCGTCGGTGTCGGTGCCCGCGATCGCCAGCACCGCGGCGTCAAGCTGCTCGCGTGCGATCCCGGCGCGCACGATCGCCTCGTCGGTCGCCTTCGCAAGGGAATCGGTTGCCGCACGTGCGCCCACCGCGTCCGGGTTGCTCGAGCCGCCGTGGCCAAGGTGCAGTGTCTGCTCTTGCACGTCGAGCACAGCAGCCAGCGTCTTGGTGGCGCCCCCGTCGACGCCCATCACAAAGCGCGCGGCGACCCGGTCCACGCCGGCGCCCGACATGAGCGCCGGTGGCAGTGTCACGAGCGGGTCACGCTTCATGGCGTGATCCTCGCATGAGTGACCCTCCCAGGAGTTACGATCGCGCGAATGGTTGTTCATGCGCAATTCACCGACGCCTCACCGGACGACGGCATGTACGAGTCCTTCTTCCTACGGGCGGTCTCACCGGACGAGCCGGTCGGGGCATGGATCCGCTACACCGTCCACAAGCGCCCCGGGGAGGCCCCCCAAGGCTCGCTGTGGCTGACCGTGTTCGACGCGCGGGCAGGTGCACCCTTCATGCAAAAGCACACCACCACGGAACTGGCGGCGCCCGCCGACGGCTGGATCGAGATCGGGCCGGACTCTCGCCTCGCGGCCACGCGCGCCGACGGTCGCATCCCAGTCGGTCGGGACCCCCGTTCGGGCGCCAAACCCGGTGGTCATGGCACTGCGCCTGGCGGCTCCAAGGAGAGCGGATCCGGCGAGGCTCGCTGGGCGCTGCGTATCCAAGACCAAGAGCCCGAGCTACGACACTTCAAGCAGCCATGGCTCTACAGAGCGCCGCTGCCGCGCACCAAGCTCACAAGCCCCGCACCGGCGGCACGCTTCGACGGCACGATCGAGCTACCCGACCGCACCCTGCGACTGAACCGGTGGCGGGGCATGATGGGGCACAACTGGGGCTCCCAGCATGCCGAGCGCTGGATCTGGCTACACGGGATCGGCTTTCGCGAGGACCCCACCGCGTGGCTCGACGTGGCGCTCGGGAGGGTATTGGTCGCGGGACGCCTCTCACCGTGGATTGCGAGTGGCGCTATCTCCATCGCCGGGCAGCGACTGCGCCTGGGCGGGCTGGGGGCGCACGGGCTAGAGGTCGCCGAGAGCACCGCCCGCTGTTCGCTATCTCTGCCCGGCGAGGGCGGTCTGACGGTGCAAGCACACGTCGACACGCCGCCGGGCAGCTCCGCCGAATGGCGCTATGCGGACCCCAGCGCACACGGTCCCGCGAGCGAGCGCCACGTCGTCAACTGCTCGGTTGCCGCGCTCGCGCTCAATGTCCGCCGGCGCGGAGAGGCTGCCCGTACGTTGCACACCGCTCACGGCGCGGCCTATGAGCTGGGTATGCGCGAGCGCGACCATGGTGTCTCCCTCGCTCCATTTCCGACCGAGTGAGCGGACATGCGGGAGCTCTGTTTCCGACCGAGTGAGCGGGCGCCGGGGAGGTGACATAAGCCGCTCCTGGATCAAATGACCTGGTCAGTGCAACTGGTCGATGAAGGTGTAGACGACCATGAGGCTGACGAGAATGACGAAGACCCGCAGCGCCCATAGTCCAGCCGTGACGCGTGCGCTGAGTATGGCCCGAGGTACGGGCCGTGAGGTTTCGGCTACGAACTGGTCACGCTCGAGGTGCATGATCAACTCGTCCTCGAAGCGCTCCTGCGATTGCAGGTCGCGCTCCTGGATATCGGCATTCCGATCTGCGTCGTGGATGGCGAGCGCGTCTGTGCTCATGAGCCGATGAGGTGGGTTGCCTGTAGGAACGAGTCGATGCCGTATGCGGCTCCGCAGAGCCCGACGAACGCGATTACCGCGATCCCGATCGCATTGGTCGAGCGCTTGTTCACCCACGAGCCCATCAGCGCTTTGTCATTGGCAAGCATGAACATCAGAACCAGGCTGACCGGGAGCAGCACGGTCGCGAGCACGTTGGCATTGAGCGCGATCGACAGCAGCGGCGCGCCCGGAATGAGGATGACCACGGCGGCGAGCAGCGCGATCCCGATATTCGCGGCGTGAAAGACGGTGGCGTTGCGCGGCGAGCTGTTGAAACTGTGAGAGACGCCGACGCATTCTCCGGCGGCATAGGCGGTGCTCGCCGAGATCGTGAGGATCGCGACGGCTCCGGCCTCGATCAGCCCCAGCGCGAACACGGTACCGGCGGCACTGCCGGCGGCGTGTCGCAGCGCCTCGGGAAACCCAGCTCCGGCGAAGCCCTGAATGCCAGATCCATTGTGGCCGAGCAGTGCCGTTCCGGCGACCAGCGCCCCGATCCCGAAGATCGCCGCCAGCACCGCGCCGAGCGCCGTGTCATAACGACCGTGCTTGACATCACCGGGAGTCATGCCCTTGTCGGCACTGGCGCTCTGCTGGAAGAAGATCATCCAAGGCGTGACCGTCGCACCGATCGTGGAGGCCAGTAGCAACAGCAACGTATTGAAGCTCCCGCCCGGGAACGGACTGAAGGCAAACGAGCCGGCGATCGCCCCGACGTGTGGTTTGACCAGAATCGCCGCCACCAGAAACAGGCCGTTGAAGAGCGCCAGGCCAAGCACGATGCGCTCCCAGCGCCAGTAACGCCCGCCGCTGAGCGTGAACAGGACCAGCGCCAGCCCTAGCGCGACGGCAACGCCGGAGCCGAGGTGAAAGTAGGACAGCCCGACGCGAATCGCGATGAACTCCGCTACCAGCGTGACCAGATTGGTGAGACAGAGATCGCCGGCGCCGAACCAACCCCACACTCTTCCGTAGCGCTGTAGGACCAGCTCGCCATATCCACGGTGGGTGACCGCGCCAACGCGCATGCACATCTCCTGGCAGATGAACGCCATCGCGAAGAGCACCGGGATGAACGGCACAAAGAACCCAAACCCGTACTGAGCGCCGTCGGAGGCGTAGGCGATCATGCTCGGCCCGTCGTTCTCGCCGAGCATGGCAAGTATTCCGGGACCTACGAGCAGCCACAACAACCACCACCGCTTGCCGCGTCCGCGAGCCTGGTGCACGCGCAAGCGATCTAGGGATCGTGCGGCGTCCTCGTCGGTCAGCGGCGGCAGCAGCAGACCGGATGAAGCGGTGGCCTCAGCCGTTGCCATCGACCAGCTCCCCCCGTGCACGGGGCCGGCTCTGTTGCGCCTGGTCGACCTCGATGCGCATCGCGCCCGCCAACTGGCCACCAAGTGTGCGCTCGCGTCCGTCGACGCTCACGAGCAGCGGACCGCCGAACGGCTGGCGCTCGAGCACGTGGATGCGCCCGCCCGGCAGGACGCCCTGCTGGGCCAGGTAGCGCAGCATCTCAGGATCGGCATCGGACACGCGCACGAAGGTGCCCTCGTCACCTGGCACGAGACTCTCAAGGCTCCTGGTGGGAAGCTCGTCGAGCTCCAGGTCGGCGCTCGGGATCGGGTCGCCGTGCGGGTCAATCGTGGGATGGCCGAGCTTCGCCGCGATTAGCTCCTCTAGCTCGTCGGAGAGAACGTGCTCGAGCACCTCGGCCTCGTCGTGCACGCGATCCCAGGGCATGTGCAGTGCCTCGGCAAGGTAGAGCTCGAGCAGTCGATGGTGGCGGATCACCTCGAGTGCGACCCGGCGTCCCTCGGGAGTAAGTCGCACGCCACGATAGGGCACATGCGAGATCAGGCCCAGCTCGTCGAGCTTCTTGAGCATCCCCGAAACCGAGCCCGTGGTCAGCTCCAGGCGCTCGGCCAGCGCGTTGGTGGAGACGGGGCTGTCCGCGCGGGTTTCGAGCGTGTAGATCGCCTTGCTGTAGTCCTCTATCGCCGGCGAGCGCACGTTTTCCTTGGCGGCCATGCGAAAAATGATAAGGCATGCCAAGAGATTCTTCAAGTCTGTCCGCGAACGATCGCGGACCTGGTCTAAAACGTCTCCCTCTACGCACGCGCGAGGGACACGTAAAGCTGAGCGCCCGCGTCTCCCGTGCGTACCCTGCCCGTTGACTGGCTGCGTAGCCAAATTACCGGCAGGATCTGTACCATCGGGGATCGCATCCCACGCGGCGACTGGAGGCTCTGATGGCAGCGACCGACACCAAGCTCGAGGATCAGCTCGTGCTCGAGCGCGAGGTATGGGCGGAGGGTCCTCCCCACGCCCTCTTCAAAGAGCTGCGCCAGGGCTGTCCGGTGCACTGGACCAAGGAGATCGGCGAATTCCCCGAGGAGGGTGGTTTCTGGTCTGTGACGAGCGCGGAGGACGTGCACACGGTTAGCCGCGACTGGGCTACCTACTCCTCGGAAACCGGTGGCATCACAGTCATCTCAAATATTTTCCCGCTCGAGCTGACGCGGGCGATGTTCATCGGCATGGACCCACCCAAACACGACCGCGTCAAGGCGCTCTTCCAGGCGGGGTTCACCCCGAAGCGGATCGCCGCCCACGAGGGCGCGATCCGCGAGATCGTGCTGAAGACGCTCGACGGCCTGGATGGACGCGAAAGCTGCGACCTTGTGAGCGACGTCGCCCAACCAGTGGTCTCGCGCGTGATCGGGAGCTTCATGGGTATCTCCGAGGAGGACGACGCGACCTGGGCGCGGCTGATGAACTCGACCCTCGGCGCGGGCGATCCCGACCTGAATCCCGCGGGCATCGAGGCCGTCATGGAGAAAGAGGTCCCCGAGATATTCGAGCGTTGCGGGCGCATGATCGCCGCTCGACGCGAGAACCCCACCGACGACCTGACGAGCGTGCTCGTGCACGCCGAAGTGGACGGCCACAAGCTCGAGGAACACGAGATCGTGATGGGCTTCTTCCTGCTCGTGGCGGCCGGCAACGACAGCACCAAGGCGACCTACTGCAGCGGTATGCGCGCCCTCATGGAAGATCCCGAGCAGCGCCGGCTGGTGCTCGAGGATCCCTCGCTCGTGCCCGGCGCCGTGGAGGAGTCGCTGCGCATGTTTCCCGCTTTCGCTCACTTCAGGCGTACGGCCACCAAAGACACCGAGCTCGGTGGCAAGCAGATCAAAGAGGGCGAGCGGGTGGTCATGTGGTACGCCTCTTCCAACCGCGACGAGTCGCGCTACGAGGACCCCGACCACTTCGACGTGCGCCGTACCACCGAGCATCAGGCCTTCGGCGCCGGCGGCCGCCACTTCTGCCTCGGCACGGCACTCGCGCGCCTGGAGCTGCGAATCCTCTTCGAGGAGACGCTCAAGCGCTTCCCGAAGATGGAGATCGTCGGCAAGCCGCTGGCGGTCGAGTCGGCATTCCTCAACCAGCTCAAGACGCTGCCTGTACGACTGAACGCTCAGTGAGCCTCGGCGACAGCCCGCGGGGGCCGACGATCGACCGACTCATCCTCGCCGACGACCCCGAGCGCTGGGAATCGCTCGGCTTTGCCATGTCTGGCAACACGGTGCGACTTGGATCGGTTCGGGTCGAGCTCGCTGGGCACGGCGCGGGGCGGGGAATACTCGGCTGGTCGCTGCGCGACATCGCGGGTGTCGAGCTCGATGGCCTGCCTACCACCGTGTCCGATGCGCCGATGCCGCACACAGAAGATTCGCCGAGCGCGGAACCCGACATCCCACGACGCATCGAAGCGCCATCCCCCTACACCAAAGCAGCGGCGCACCTCAACGGCATCACGGCGATCGATCACGTGGTTGCGATGTCGCCTAGCCTCGATCGCAGCGTGCATGCGCTCCAGTCGGCCGGGCTCGACCTACGCCGCATTCGCGAGCAGCCAACTCCCGCTGGCGCGCCCCGCCAAGCATTCTTCCGTCTTGGCGAGGTCATTCTCGAGCTGGTGCAGGAGCCTGACGAGGTGATCGTCGCGCGCTCGGACGGCGTGGACGGATCGGCGCGCTTCTGGGGCCTGGCGCTGCTCAGCGAGGACTTGGAGCGGACGGTCGGACGGCTCGGTGAGCACTCCGGCGAGATCCGCGCGGCGGTCCAGCCAGGGCGACGAATCGCCACCGTACGGCGCTCCGCGGGCCTCGCCGTACCGGTTGCTTTGATGAGCCCGGCCGAGGTCTGACCGGTCCACGAATCATCCCGGCGACGTCTGCCAGCTCCCGCTATCGGATTTCTCGCAGCACATAGGCCACAATGGGTCGCGATGGGGTCCCCCGAGGACAGCGACGCTGGATTCCGGTATGGCGCCGTATTCCTGCTGACGCTCACGCTGCTCGTATTCGTGATCGTGGCACCCAGCGCAAACTGGGCGCGTGCGGTGGGATGCGCGCTGCAATGGCTGGCACTCCTCACCGTAGTGGCCACCTCGCGCGCCAGCACCAGCGTGCGCCGCCCGGTGGCGATCGTGCTGCTGGGCTTGACGAGCTTTACCGTGGTGGGCGAGGCGGCGGGCGCGCTCCCGCACGCGGTGTTGTTCGCCATCAGCGGCCTCCTCTCAGCCGCGATTCCCCTTGCCCTGGTCGGCGGGCTGATGCGGCTGGTGCGCGCGCATGGAGTGACGCCTCAGGCCGTGGCAGGAGCGCTGACGCTATATCTGCTGCTGGGTCTTGTGTTCGCCTGGGTGATCGGGTTCGTTGCCGAGGTCGATAACGCTCAGTACTTCGCACAGCAGGCGAATGCCTCGACGAGTCAGATCGTGTACTTCAGCTTCGCGGTACTCACCACGACGGGCTTCGGGGACCTGACCGCGGCAACGCATATAGGTCGGGCGCTCGCGGTCGTCGAGATGCTGCTCGGCCAGCTCTATCTGGTCACGGTGATCGGCGTGCTCGTGGGCAATTTCGCCGGACGCTCGCGACGGGCACCGCAGCCGTCTGTCCAGGAACGGCTCTCGCAAGAATCCTCCGCGCAGGAGCTACCTGACGGCACGAGTTCGTGAGCCGTGCCCCCTGACGGCACGAGCTAGTGAGCCGTTTCCGACGCGTCCCCAAGCGGGGAATCCCAAGCCGCAGTTACACATACGGCCAATAATGCCGCCGTATGTCAGCTCTCGGGCAAGACGTCCGGATGGCTGCTTTCGTAAGCGATGCGCTGCTTGATCAGTCGTGCCTCGTCCTCCAAGAAGGTGAGCCCCTGCCGCTGCATCGCCGAGGAATTGTGGCGATTAGCTCCCGCGAGCGCGAGTTCGCGCAGATCTCTATGCAGAGCCGCGGCCAGCGACAGTTCCGGCGTGGCGCTACCGACACTGCTCGCCCCGTTCTGTACCGACTGGGTCACCGTTCGCCCGTCGCGCAGCAGGATCGTCGCGGTGATCGCGCCGCGGAAGAACTGTCCGTCATAGACGACGAGGAACACGTGCTGCGGGCCGCCCGGGCGTAGCGTGCGCACGTCGCTTGGCGTCGCCAGCGTGACCGATACGACGTCGGGGTCGGCGCGCGCGGTGACGATCGTGTGGCCTTCCAGCGTGCGCCGCTGAATCTGCGGCGGCGTGAGCGCTGGCGTGGCGCCTTCCAATGGGCCTTCTCCGGCCCCGCTCTGCACGTCGAAATGGACCGCAGGCGGGTGGCGATCGGCATACGGGCAGGCTCGGCTACGGCGGTGGGCGAAGCAGGGTTCGCCGCCGCCCCAGCCCATCGGCCCATTTCTGACGGCTCCTTCGCGTTCTGAGAGGCCGGCGAGGCGCCCATCGACGATCCGCCCATATGCCGAGGACCCATTGGCGGCCTCGGCATATCCCCAAGGCGCGCCGCCATCGGGGTCGGGAGCGCGCGCCTGCGGCACCATCAACACCGGGGGGACCTGCGACGTGGAGGCGGCCCTTGCGGCGATCGTGCGTCCGTGCTCGACCACCGAGACCCGCAAGGGCGCGTCCCAGTAGCGGCCGGGTAGAACTGCAAGGAACATGTGGTTGGCGTCGGTGGACAGTGCCCGGGGCGCGCCCGCGCCAAGCAGCAGCGGATGGGTCCCGTCCGGCGGGAGCATGCCGGCGACGACGGTGCGGGCGGGCGTTGGCGTGTAGGCATAGGGATGGTCGGTGTAGCTCTCGACCATCGCTACTGGAGGGTGGTCGGCCACATAGGCGGTTGCGTTGCAACCCCCAGCTTCCGAACCCTCTTCTTGACCAACCTCCAGCGGACGCGGGCTCGCCCCGGGACGCGGCTCGAACAGCGTGCCCCCGCGACGGATGCCTACCTGGAAGCAGACCAGGCGAGCGGGAGGAGATTCGCCGTAGCGGGCGCGGGGATTGGGCCGCCCCTGCCAGCTGCGCAGCGCCCATTCGGGGCCGCCCGCCGGATCGCTTGCGTGCAGCGTCTCCCTCACCGTGCTTTGAATCGGGACCGAGCTCGGCGGGAATTCCTCGCTCGTCGGAAGCGGTTCGCGATAGGGAGGGTCGTCCGGTTCGCTCAGCCAACGTTTGGGCGGCGCGTTGTTGAACACTCTGTCGCCCGATTCTTCGCGAATGTCGGTAGAGCGGTTGTAGGAGACAGAACGTCCATCGTGCAGATGTGCGGTCAGCTTCAGCGCGTGCGGGTCGATGTGACCGTCGAGCACGGCGAGGAACACGCCGCCGTGGGCATCGATCGGTACCACCCGCACGGCACCTACGCCGCTCAACGTGAGCGATGCGACGCGGCGCGAGACCGCGCCGTATACGAGCGTGCGAGCAGGTTTGTTGCTCCATGGATACCCGGTGGCTTCGCCGCTGCCGGGCACGAAGCGACGCATCAGCACGAATAGCGGCTGCTGTCCCAGTCGCCCGCAGACCTCTGGCGTCATCGAAGCTCCGTCGCGGCTGGGGTCTGAGCGACCGAGCTCCTGCGAGACCTGCGCACAGCTCTCATCGGGATAGGAGCCTCGCGAGAGCGCGGGGTCGCCACTCGCCTTCCACGGCGAGCCGCCATCTGGATCCGCCACTTCAAAGGCCACGGAAGAGGCGAACGCGATCGTGTGACTTCGTCCGTCGCTCGTGACGACGACGATGTGTGGGCGCACGTCTTCGAGATAGCCGCGATAGACGGTGATAAAGCTGCTGTCCGGGCCGAGCGTCAGATGTCGTGCGCCTTCGGGACCGTAAGCGGTGACTGAGCGAGCACCTGCTCCAGCGATCCCATTGACGACCGTGCGCGCTTCGGTGCTCGCATCGCCCAGGAACACGCGCGCGCCCGCGAGCAGCGGGCCATTGGGGGACTGCACCCCGCAGGCATCCACGCCACCGAGTGGCAGCGCGCGGAATACGTGGTCCAAGCCGACGATGCCGAATTGGCCGCCCAGCACCTGGCCGACCGCCGTGCAGGTCTCGCCAGCGCGCGTACGCGAGATGCGAATGTCCCACGGCGGTGCGGCGGCGTCGGGGTCGCGAGCGTCGAGCCCTGCCAGGTGAGCGCTGCCAGGGATGGGCACCCCGCTCGAGCTCAGATCCTCCGCGTTGGGCGCGGGCAACGGCGCGCCACGCGTTATCAGGATCGCGGCGGCGGCGACCCCAGCGAGCAGCAGTGCGAGCGCCACTGCGATCACGAGTGCTCTTGGCACCGGGTTACGGCGCGGAGCAGGCGGCTCTCCGAGTCGGCGGAAGCGCTCGCCGAGCGCATCGAGTGGGACAAGTGGCTCTGTCATGAAGTCTCCCCTCGAGCGCGTCCGCGTGGGTCCCTTTCGCCAATTGGCGCTACACGCCAGGGTCGCAAGGTTGGACATGACCGATCGACCATTACGATCCCCCCTGCGTCGCCGGTCGCACGTCAAGCGCGCGGCCGAGCGTGCGCAGCCCACGCGACACACGCGCTCGGGCTGCCGGCTCTGAGATCCCCATCTCGCGCGCTACCTCCGCATAGGGTCGTTCCTGCACCACGCGTAGCTCGAGCGCTCGGCGTTGCTCCGCGCTCAGACGCTCGAGCTCCTCGCCAAGCGCGCGGCGCAACTCAGAAAGCTCAGCACGCCGCTCGATCAGCCGCAAATCGTCCTCATGCACCACGGGCATCTGGATGCCGAGGCGCAGGAGTGCCTCGCGCTCGACCCGGCCACGCCTCAAATAGCGCGAGAGCTGACGACGAGCGATCGTGTACAACCACGCTTGGCGCTCCTCGGGCGAGCGGCCGCGCAAGCGCCGCCAACCGACGTATGCCTGCGCGAACGTCTCCGCCGTCAGGTCGAGCGCTGTCTCAGGATCGAATGTGCGGCGCGTGAAAAACACGAGCAGGCCCTCACTCTCCCTTTGGTACAGATCATCGAATTCCCGGTAGCTGGCCATCACCATCAATGTGTCAGTGCCGCAGAAAACGTGACGCTCCCTTGACATTCGCGGGACGGCTCGGTCGGCCATCCTCATGGCTTGATACATCAGCTAGTAACATGCGGTCCCTTGCCAGCAAGTTATGGGGAGGGGCCGTGACGCAAGAGACCAATCTCGAGAACGTACTCGTCTTGGAGGCCGACCTGTGGCGAGACGGTCCCCCGCACGAGTTGTTCCAAGAGCTGCGTAGCAAGTGTCCAGTCCATTGGACAGAGCGCATCACCGACTATCCCTTCGAGGCTGGATTCTGGTCGGTCACGAAGGCCGACGACGCCCAGGCGATCTGCCGCGACTGGCAGACGTTCTCCTCGGAAAAGGGGGGCTTTACCGTGCTGACGGGCGGGTTCTCCTCTCAGCTCACGAGGGCGATGTTCGTCGCCATGGATCCGCCCAAGCACGATCGCCTCAAGGCTCTCTTCCAGACCGCATTCACACCGAGACGGATTGCCCAGCACGAGGACGCGATCCGAGCGATCGTCGTGAGGACGCTCGAGCGCGTCTCAAGCCAGGAGACATGCGATCTCGTGAGCGCCGTCGCCACGCCAGTGGTCTCGCGCGTGATCGGCAGTTTCATGGGTATCCCCGAGGAGGACGATCCAATCTGGGCGAAACTCGTGACATCGACGTTTGGAATCGGCGATACGGACCTCAACCCGGAAGGCATGAAGGGACTGGTCGAGCGCGAGATTCCAGAGATCTTCGAGCGCTGCAGACACATGATCGCAGTCCGCCGCGACCAACCAACCGATGATCTCACCAGTGTCCTCGTGCATGCTGAAGTGGACGGCAAGAAGCTCGAGGAACACGAGATCATCATGGGCTTCTTCTTGCTCATGGGGGCCGGAAATGACAGCACTAAGGCGACGTATTGCAGCGGTATGCGCGCGCTCATCGAACACCCTGAGCAACGTCAACTCCTGCTCGACGATCCCTCGCTGACCACCAGCGCCGTCGAGGAGTCGCTGCGCATGTTCCCAGCCTTCCCCCATTTCCGTAGAACGGCCACATGCGATACGAAGATCGGCGACCAGCAGATCAAGGAGGGCGACAAGGTTGTGATGTGGTTTGTCTCCTCCAACCGCGACGAGGACCTCTACGAGGATCCAGACCGCTTTGAGGTGACCCGCAACCCGGAGCACCAGGCATTCGGGGGCGGCGGACGCCACTTCTGCCTCGGCGCGGCGCTCGCGCGCCTTGAGCTGCGGGTCTTGTTCGAGGAGACGCTGGCACGCTTCCCGAAGATGGCGCTTGCGGGAGAGCCTGTGATGGCGGAATCGGCATTCATCAACCAGCTCAAGACGCTGCCGGTTCAACTGGCGCCGTGATCGACGGATCCCTGGGCGCCGAGCGGAGATCCTCCGCGAATACGTAAGCTGACTGCCATGTCCTCGGCGTCCCCTCCCAAACGCCAGTCCCCATCTCCCCGCACCCGCCTGTCACGGATGCCTGCTCGTGGCGACTATGACCGCAAGACGATCGACGCGATCCTCGACGAGGCGCTGGTCGCACACGTCGGCTTCGCGGTGGAGGAGCAGCCCTACGTGATCCCGACGCTGCACGCGCGCGTGGGCGACACCGTGTACTTCCACGGGTCCAGCGCCAGTCGTACGGTGCGCGCATTGGCGGCCGGCGCTCCCATGTGCCTGACGGTCACCCTGCTCGACGGGCTCGTGCTTGCGCGCTCGGCAGTGCACCACTCGGTCAACTACAGGTCGGTCCTCGTACTCGGCCAAGCCACCTCGGTAGAGGACCTCGGTGAGCGGATGGTCGCGATCGAGGCTTTCACCGAGCGACTGATTCCGGGCCGCTGGAGCGAGGTGCGCCCGCCCACCGCAAAAGAGCTAAAGGCGATCCAGGTACTCACACTGCCGCTCGATGAGGCCTCCGCCAAGCTGCGCGCCGGCCCACCAGTGGACGACGAGGAGGACTATGCGCTCGACACGTGGGCTGGGATCATCCCCCTGGATGTGGTCGCCGGCGACCCCGCACCCGACCCACGCCTGGCCGATGGCATTCCCATCTCACCCGCGGCCCGCGCGTGGGCGACGGGCCGTGCCGCCGATCAAGACCGGCGATAGAGCACGAGCGCTTTAGCGCGTCATCCTCATTCGAGCTGACGCAAGATCGAACTGCTCAGGCGCTCAGCATCGAGGGGCCGCACAAGCGCAAGCTATGAGCCGCGTAAGCCGAATGTAGGAATATCCCCGCAAGCCCGACCGGCGCGTCAGAATCGGGAGCGTGAGAATTCTGGTGGTTGAGGACGACCGTGCCGTGCGTGAAGCGCTGCGCCGCGCGCTGACGCTCGGCGGGTACGAAGCACAGACCGCGGAGGACGGCGAGCAGGCGATCGAGATGGTCGTGCGAGGCGTGCCCGACGCGGTCGTGCTCGACATCGGCCTGCCGGGGATCGACGGGCTGGAGGTGTGTCGCCGCCTGCGACTGCTCGGCAACCGCGTGGCGATCCTGATCCTCACCGCGCGCGACGTGGTCAGCGACCGCATCGACGGGCTCGACGCCGGCGCCGACGATTACCTGGTCAAGCCGTTTGACGTCGAGGAGGTGAAGGCGCGCCTGCGCGCGCTGCTGCGCCGGACCGGGTCGCACGGCGATCCTGACTCGCTCGTGTTTGCCGAGATGCGACTCGACAGCGCACGCCATGGCGCGGAGGTGGACGGTAGCTTCGTGGAGCTCACGCGAACGGAGTACCAATTGCTCGAGCTGCTGATGCTCAATCCCCGGCGCGTGCTTCCACACAGCCTCATCTACGACCGCGTGTGGGGGTATGACTTCGGGCCCGCATCCAACGCATTGCGCGTGTACGTGGGCTATTTGCGTCGCAAGCTAGAGGAGGCGGGGGCACGTTCGCTGATCCACACCGTCAGGGGTGTGGGCTACGTCCTGCGCGAGCCATGACGCCGCACGGAACCACGACGCAGCATCCAACCATGACACTGCATGGGACCGTGACAGCACCGGACAAGCGATGACCCTGCGTGCGCGCATCGCGGCCGTGGCTGGGCTCGCCGTCGCGCTCGCGGTGATCGTCGCCGCCATCGGCCTGTATGTCGCGGTGCGCTCGGATCTGCGCGGCGAAGTCGACAAGTCACTGAACCAGCGCGCGGCGGCGTTCGTCGCGCCAGCCTCCGTGGGCGCTCCCCACGCGCCCGAAGGTGGTTCGCTCCCCGCAAACGGCTTGTCCCCGCGCGGGGGCACTCCCCCAAGCGGAGGGCAACCGCCGCCCGGCGCCGGCGATCGCGGTGGATTTCCCAGCAGCGTCGAGCCCACACCGCTCGGGGGGCCCTCCGGCTATGTGCAGTTCATCTCACCCAACGGCGCGGTTCATGTGCCTGCCGGCCAGGGCAGCTCGACGACCATCCCGCTCAACGCGGCCGACAAGGCGATCGCGAGTAGCGGCCACGGACGCGTTCTGAGCGACCGCACCGTCAAAGGAACGCAGCTGCGAGTGCTCACGCTCGGCACCGGTGCCCGTGGCGCGGTCCTGGTCGCGCGCCCGCTGACAGAGCTCGACAACGAGCTGAGCCGTCTCCTGCTGATCCTCGCGATCGTCGGTGTGGTGGGCATCGCGATCGCAGCCGCGCTCGGAGCGCTTGTCGCACGCGCCGCGCTCGCGCCGATCGCGCGCTTCACGCGGCGTACCGAGACGCTTGCCGGCAGCCTCGATCTCTCCCAGCGTCTGCCGGACAGCGGCCGGGACGAGCTGGCACGGCTTGCCGTCAGCTTCAACGCGACACTCGACGCGCTAGAGCGCTCAGTCGAGTCTCAGCGCAACCTCGTGGCGGACGCAAGCCACGAGCTGCGCACGCCGATCGCCAGCCTGCGCGCGAACATCCAGGTGCTCGCGGACGCCGAGCGCCTGCCGCCCGAGGATCAGGCCAGCCTGCGCGCAGACATTGTCAGCGAGCTCGACGAGCTCACGCGGCTCGTGGGCGACGTGGTCGAGCTGGCACGCGGCGCTGAGCCCAAGGGCGCGCTCCACGACGTGTCCCTGGATGAGATCGTGCACGGCGCGGTGCAGCGTGCACAGCGACGCTCAGACACGCCTTTCCAGGTGAACCTCGAGCCGACGATCATCAGGGGCGAAGCCGAGCGCATGAACCGCGCGGTGTCGAACCTGCTCGACAACGCCTGCAAGTGGAGCCCCATGGGTGAGCCGGTTGAGGTCAACTTGCACGCTGGTGTGCTCACGATCCGCGATCGCGGCCCGGGCTTCGAGCAGGCAGACCTCCCCCATGTGTTCGAGCGCTTCTATCGGGCCGACCGCGCTCGCAAGCTACCCGGGTCGGGCCTGGGGTTGGCGATCGTACGCCAAGCAGCCGCAGCGCACGGCGGCTATGTCACGGCCGAGAACGCGCCCGACGGGGGAGCCCGTGTCCAGATCAGCTTCGGGGCGGTAGTGCCAACAGCTCGGGCAGCAACTCCAGCGAGCTGAAGGTGGCGGCACCCGCGGCCTCCAGGGCCGACTCGTCGCTGTCTGCCGCATAGCCAAAGACGCGCATCCCGGCGGACACGCCGGCCATGACCCCCGAGGGCGTGTCCTCGACAACGGCGCAGCCAGCCGGGGGGACTCCCATCTGCGCCGCTGCGTGCAGGAAGAGGTCAGGGTGGGGCTTGCCACGCGCAACCCCATAGGCAGAGAAGAGCGCCCGCTCGGGAAAGAGCCCACGCATTCCCGTGATGTCGAGCGACAGCTTCGTCTTCTCGAGCTTGCCCTGGGAGGCCACACAGACCCGAACCCCCGCCGCGCGGACGCGCTCGACGGCCTCGACTGCTCCTGGCACAGGCTGTAGTCCGTGCTGGAATGCCTCGGCTCGCACACGCTCATACCGAGCCAGCCAGTCAGGCGCCAGCGGGCGGCCGAGCTTCTGCTGGGCCAGATCGAAGACCTCACTCAACAACATCCCCTGATAGTCGCGACGGGACTCGGAGAGCGTGGTCGGCAAGCCCTCTTCGCTCAGCATCCGTGCGAGCACGTCGTTGGAGATCGTCTCGCTGTCGACCAGGACGCCGTCACAGTCAAAGATGACAAGCTGGAGATCGTGCATCTATCTGGCTACCCGAGTCTGCTCGCCGCCGAAGCGCGCGGTCGGGAACCTACGCTTGCGCGGTGGGGCCCTGCTGCTCGTCGCTATCCGCGTGACGCGTGCTCCACCAGCTCCAACCGCCGACGGCGACCACGGGCACCACGAACATCGCCGAGGCATACCAATGCATCATGCAGGCGAGCACGGTCATCGTCGCTTAAGCTACCACGCTCGCCTGCCATCCATTCATCCGCTTAGGCTCGGGCCGTGCTCCGAGCGCGGCGTGCGGCGAATAGGCCGCCGATGCCCGCGATCAGGCCGAGCGCGCCGAGCACCAGCGCTGTGATCGCAAGGCCCTTGCTGGCGCCCACCGGAGCGCTCGCACCGCCTGACGAGCTCGTGCTTGGCGGCGTGGCAGCGACACTTTGGCCGCTTGGCGTCTCTCCCGGCGTCGGCCCGGCCTCACCGCCGGCCACATCCTCGATCACGCCGCCCTTGGCGGTGATGTTGACCGTCGGCGCCGGGTATTCGGCGCTGGGCGGACCGATCCAGTGGATGACCTTGCCATTGGAGTAGTACTGGACCGTCTTGAACGCGAGCGACTGGCCGGCGATGTCGCTCGGCATCGCGATCGACAGCGGGAACTGGATGAAGCTGCCGTTTTCAAGCCGCCCGAGCTTCGAGCGGTCGCCGGTCCAGACGATCTGCGAGACCTCTTCGTCGACCGGGCCTTCCGGCGTTTGGATCGAGGTCGCAGGTTTGGTGATGACCTCCTTGACGCTCCAGCCAGGCACGCTCTGCGTGTCGATCTCGATAAACCCGGGCGGAACGAGCATGTCTACCTTGTAGGCGTAGGCCCCTTCCTGCTCGCCCGGAACGCGCACGTCGAGCGTGACGAATGCTCCCGCGGGGATAGTGTTGGGGTGCAGGCTGATGTGGGCTTGCGCAGCGGCCGGGAGCACCAGGCCCCCGATCGCGAGCGCCGCCACGGCGATTCGCTTCATGTGTGCCTCCTGTTGTGGGTATGGGAGCTCCGACCGGGCCACGACCCGAGCGAGCGCCCCGGCTTCTTGCACTGCCGTGGGCCGATCGTGCTCATCTGATCGGGACCGACACTGTCTTCTCGTACTCTTCGAATTCCGATACGCGGTCGAGGATCTGGAGCTGCCACGTGCCGCCGGGACTCAACTCGGCGGAGCTGAGCACGTAATGGCCGGGGCCCGCCAGGTTGGATTGCAACGGCAACGGCCCTATGCCCTTGGTGGGCAGCTTCGCGGTGACCGTGAGTTCCTTGGTTGCCGTGAACTGAGTGCCGGTCTTCGCGTCGATCAGATACATGTGGACCGTGTTCACACCGACTCGCGCCGGTTCGACGGTCATCTCGAGCTCCGCCGGCCCAAGTGTGGCGTTGATCGAGAATGGCCCGCTTGCCGCATCGATCGGCGGCGCGTAGCTGACTAGCGCAGCGGTGACTCCGAACACAACAAGCATCAGCGCCAGCTCGCCGCGCATCGTGCGCCGCGCAAGTATGCCGGTCGCCCCCGGCGACCCGCCGGCACCGGCGAGCCGCTGCAACGCGGGAAGCACCCGTTCGCGATTGACCCAGCCGAGCCCGATCAGCGCCGAGAGCAGCACGACCTTCACGATCACGAGCGCTCCGTAGGTCGTGTGGAAGAGCCCTTCGAAGCTGCGCACGTCGATATACGCCTGCACAACACCGGTAGCGGCGATCGCGATTACGCACGCGAGCGCGAGCGGCGAGAAGCGTGCAAGTGTGGCCGCCAGCAGCCGGCTGCGTTGCGGCGCCTCGAGCTGTCGCGTCGCGGCCGGCAACGCTAGGAGCAGGCACGCGATCCCACCCACCCAGACACTCGCGCAGAGCACATGGATCACATCAATGGGGAAGAACACCCCCGTAGGGCTCTGCACGCTCGCGTGGCCGCTGAGCGCGGGTGTCATCGCAAGGAAGGCAGCGCCAACCCCGACGACGACAAGTAGAGCTCGTCGCGAATGCGAGCCGAATGTGGTGGCGCGGGCAGCGGTCACCGTGGCCCCGTCCGCGACGCGGCCGACGGTCGCCGTGGCCTCCCACTCCCGGGCGCCACCGACGCCGGCGGCGGGCCTGGTCGCGGACAGCACCGGGATCTCCTCATGCCTGCGTATGCGCGCACCGACGAGCAGCGCCCCGAAGGCCACCCACACGAGCCCACGCAATCCCCAAATCTCGCCAAAGCGGCTTTTCAGCGTGTCGCTGACAATCGTGCCCTTGAGCGAAGCCCACAGCGATACTCCGGCAGCGCTCGCTCCCTGCAGCAGGATGCCGAGCACGCTCACCACGATGCCGAGTACCACGGCGACGATCAGCAACAGCCACAGGCGCTGTGCAAACGCCCGCGAGGCGGCCGGCCAGCCGCTCTCGGCGTCGGCCACAGAGGACAGGGCCGGCAGCCACGCCCACAGCAGGAACGCGAGGCCGCCAAGCCCCAGCGCGAGCGATGCGTAGTCCAGACCGCGCACCGCCCCGAACGCGACCTCGGTGACCTGGCCGCTCTTGTTGCGATCGATCAGACCGGCCACGGTGAACTTCGGTGCCGCGCCGGCGTGGCCGAGGCTGAACACGAGACCCCCGTACACAATGTGAGTGTCGGCCGAGATAACGCGATAGGTGCCGGTGTAGGTGCCATCCGGCAGGTTCGGCTTCAGCCCGACGCCCATCCAATGCTGTTTGCCTTCGGGATGGGCCACGTCGAGGTTGTCCACCTCTGCGCCCTGCGCGTTGTACACGCGCACCGCCCCAAGCGTCCCGCCGACCGCCTGGTTGAACTTGAAGATGACCTCGGCAGGCTGCTTTGGCACCGTCGAGCCCGACAACGGCGAAGTGCCGAGCAACTGCGCGTGAGCCAGCGCCGCCGGTGGCGCGGCAAGCAGGGGCACGCCCATCAGCGCGACTGCGAGGATCAGCTTTGGCAAGGTGCGCTTTGGCAAGGCGCGCCAACGTGTCAATGGCTCGTTCGCGGTGCGCGCGTAGTGCCTGCCCACGATGAGGCCCTCTTTGTGCTTTATCCGCGCGACCATCACCAGGCCTCCTTGCTCCCAGACGCGCCCTCCGACTCTTCGGCGCCCGGATTCGTCGGAGTAAGGCCCCCACGGTGACGTCGCACGACGACCACGAAAACGAGCGCAAGTAGGAGGATCGCCACGAGGGCGACGATCGCGGCGACAGGTGCTTTCGAGCTCTCCGGCACCCAGAACAGCTGTCCGTCGACGACCCCCTTCTGCGCGCCGACGGAGATTGGCACGCTCCAATGGAAGATCAACGTGCGCTTGCCCTTGTCCTTGACTTGCGGCGGCGTTACCGGGCTCATCCAATGGATTCGATGGTCGTGCCATTCGAAGCTGCCACTGCGATCTACCACCACCCACTTAGGCGGATCGCTAGCGCTCGCCGAGGTTGGCACCGTCACGTTGCCGTAGAAGTTCGTGTTCAGGTATACCGCCGGCGAACGCACGTTCTGTTCGGTTGTGCCATCGGCTTGCACCCGCGCGTAGGGTTCGCCGGAGTAGCCGTAGACCGTCACCGTCTTACCCGTGTGATTGGTGAGCACGAGTCGATCGGCGAACTCGAGCACTTCGATGCCGAGACCTTGAACCTTCGGAGAGATCGACGTTATTTCCGAGCGGTAGTTGTAGTTGCTGCCTTGGTCGTTGATCGGGTTCTCGCTCTCGGCGGTAGAGCCCGTTTGGGTGGTGCTGCTTGCAAGCGCGGAGGTGGAAGACGCCAGCACAAGCACGCCCAGCAGGGCAACGGGGATCAGACGACGTGACATGGATGCTCCTCAGAGCTCGAAGGGGACACATGGAGAGCGACGACGGCACGGGTCCCTCGGACCACGCACGGCCGTTCGCTCAGGACAAGCGCGGCTGTACACGTCCCAGCGGGCCATGTACAGACACTCGCTCACGGCGAGTCGCCGCGTCCCTCCCGGGCGCGGCGCTCTAGCTCGCCGGGTGCGGCGCGGGCGGCGGACGAACCGCGAGCGAGCGTGCGATCAACAGGCCCCCGTGCACAGCCACCGCGAGCGTCCGCGCGGCAAGCGGCACGCTCGAGCGCGGACGGGGCCAACGCAAGTGCCGGGTCCCACGAATGCCAACAAGCATCCGCTCGCCGGGATAGCGACGCAGCAGCAGCGGCGCCGCTAGGGCCAAGGCCGGTAGCAGACATAGCGCGTTCGGATCGATTCCCGCGAGCGCGACGATCCCGAGAGCGGCCGCGGCTAGCGCGAGCAGGGCCAGCGTGCGACTCCCGCGCGATGGGGTGCGACTCTTCGGATTCATCCGAGGCGACACGACGGGCCGAATCGTACTCCTCCGAACTCCTGGCGGGCGACGCATCGCGCTCACGTCCCCACCGCCGACAGCAACCATAGCCCGAAACTGGTGAACGCCACCATCACCGCAAGCATCCAGTACTGCGAGCGAATCGCCTGCTCTTGGTTGGGATAGATGCTGAGCGCGCGATCGTGCGCGAGCGCGAGCCCTCCCACGTGACCGGCGATGAGGGCGGCCACCTGCACATACCAAATCGCCGCATAGGAGATGATCGTGTAGTCGATCCGATACGCGCTCGTGCCGAGGAGGTTGGCGCCGTTGCCGAGCGGGTCAGATGCCAGATAGCCGATCGCCTGACCCTGCCAGATGAGCAGCGAGAAGTAATGGGCCAGCACGTAGGCGAAGCCGATCGGCACGAGCGTATGCGCAAATGTGTGCCGCAGCTCGTTCGTGTCGAAGCGGTGGCTCACGCTATGCACACCGACAATCCCAAGGCGGTAGATGCCGGCGATCAGCAACACGCACAGCACGAGTCCCAGCGAGTAAGCGAGCTCCAGAGCGGGCGTCTGGTTGAAGCCGAGGTCCGCGAACAGACTCTGCAGACTCGGCTCGTTGGCACGCCAGATGCCCCCGTTGCTGAATCCGTCGAACGTGGTCGTCCCGATAACCGCGCATATGAGCCCGATCGTGCCGGCACGGATCGGCATGTCGGGCAGCCCGCTCAGCGGCCGACGCGAGTACACGACA
Organism: Solirubrobacteraceae bacterium; assembly: GCA_036510495.1. GTDB lineage: Bacteria > Actinomycetota > Thermoleophilia > Solirubrobacterales > Solirubrobacteraceae > Palsa-744. The sequence continues at coordinate 48,775 of DATCDV010000050.1, read as the reverse complement.
CCGTGCTCGTCCTCGCACAACACCGACATCCGCGAGAGCAGGCCGAAATAGGCGCCAAAGCCGTCGGCGCGCTCCGTCCACTCGTCCACCCCGAACAAAGCCATTCCGGCGAGCATCACCACGAAGTAGGCGAGCGAGAGCGCCGCCAGCGTGGAGGGCTGGTCGCGATCGGGGAAGATGTACACGAGCTCCATCCAGGCGAACCCGACGATTACGGCCACCGCGGGCCACATGCCCAAGCGCCCGGGGTAGCGCAGCGGTGACTGCGCAAATGCTCTCGGCGCGATCTTGCGGCCACTCCAACGGATCGCGCGTGCAAACGAGCGCCACGGGCTGAACGCTCGGAAGATGTCCCCGAAGAGGACGCTCGCTACAGGGAAACCGACCCAGAAGATGACGTAGATGAACGTCGGGGCGAAGTTCACCGACCACACCTGGGCGCCGTCAAAGCCGCTGTAGAGCACGAGCGCGAACAGCGCCAGCCCGATCAGGCTTGCCAGGCACGCGAGCACGGCTGGCATCGCAAACAGCCGCTTACGATGCTCGCTCTGCAGCTGCGGACGCATCCACAGCGTGGAGAGCGCTACGAAGGACACAACCAGCACGATCGCCGCGGTCCAGCTGAATAGCCATACGGGGATAGGCAGGTCGGCCCTACCAACGATCCCGTGCGCGGAGGCGACCGCGGGAAACAGCAGCGCCACGATGCCAAGGCCACCCAGGGCAGCCGGCAACAGGCGACGCGTGGAGAACATGCGCGCGCCAGTCTATGCCAAGCCAACGCGGTCGTCAGCCGGTTCGCATCCGAGCGCGACGTCTCAGACGATCCGCGAACGCGTCGGCAGTTTCCCCCACGGGCCCGCCCGCCATCCGGTCGATGGACTCCTGTCTATGTACGCCGCCCACGACTGCCTTCAAGTCGTAGGCTGCAACCCTCGTGCTCACCCCCACCCTCGCCACATCGACCGCTTTCGCGGCCCTCACCCAGCTTGGGCCGCTTGCCCTCTTCGGCCTCGCCTACGCCAAGCGTGTGCACACGCTCGGGCGCCAGAAACGCCCCGTGCCGGGCTGGCGCCAGGCGTGCTTCTACGGCGGGTTCATCACGATCGGTGTGGCCCTCACCTCGCTTGGGGGCGCCAGCCAGGAACTGCTCACCGCACACATGGTGGAGCATCTGCTGCTGGGCGATATAGCAGCGCTATTGATCGTGCTGGGCTTGACCGGGCCATTGATCGCGCCGATCCTGCGCGTCAAGCTGTTCGACCGCCTGCGTGTCCTCGCGCATCCCCTGATCGCCTTCCCGCTATGGGCGATCGACCTATACGTATGGCACCTGCCCATCTTCTACCAGGCGGCTCTGCGCCACGCCGGGGTGCATGCGCTCGAGCACGCGATGTTCCTCGGATTGGGCATCAACATGTGGATGTGCCTGTTCGGCCCGCTGCCGACGCCCAGCTGGTTCGGGAACTCCGCGAAGCTCGGCTACATCGTCGCCGTGCGCCTCACCGGCACTGTGCTCGGCAATGTGTTCCTGTGGTCTGGCACTGTGTTCTACCCGTTCTACGTCCACGGGGACTCGGTGTGGCACATATCGCCGATCGCCGACCAGAACCTCGCCGGCGCTGTGATGATGATCGAGGAGAGCATCCTCACGCTGTGCCTGTTCTGCTGGCTGTTCCTACGCACCGCAAAGCACGGCGAGGAACGCCAGGACCTACTGGATTTCGCCCAGTCCCACGGCCTAGAGCTCAGCGAGGAGCGCGCTGCACGCGCTGTTGGTGCCGGTCGCGGGCCAGAGATGCGCCGCCGCTTGGAGCGCGCAGCCGAGGTGCTCAGCTCATCCTCAGCGGAGGCGCGGCTCAGCTCGTCGCCAGCAGCGGCGCGTCGTGAGCAATTTCCTGCGGGGTGAATTCCGCCGCGTACAACGTCGTCACCTTGCCCTGAGCGCTGATCCCGTACACCAGCCCGCTGTGATTGACCAGCTGCGGCTGTTGGGCATCCTGTTCGGCGCCCACCCCCCACGCCTTCCATACTGCTCCCAGTTCTTTTGCCGAGCCGATCAGGTACTGCATCCGTCCCGCCACGCCGTGACGCTGCAAGAACGAGGCCACGGCCGTCGGAGTGTCCCCACGGGGATCCACAGATACCGCGATCACCTGCACTTTGGAGGCCTTGGCAGGACCCATCATGTTCAGCGCCACGCCCAGATTGGAGGCGATGATCGGGCACACGTCGGGACAGTGGGTGTAGAGGAAGGTCACGAGCACGGCCTTGCCTTTGTATTGGGCGATGTTCACGCGTTCGCCCTTGTAATTGCGCAACGACAGCGGCGGCTCGGGCTGGGCGGGCGAAGCGAGCGAGCCGCTGTACTTGGAGGACGCGACCCCGTGGATGCCGTTGACGCTGGGACGCTTGCTCGGGCTGGAGGTCGTCAGGACGGCCACGCCGCCAGCGATCACCACGATCACGACGAGCGCGAGCAGGATGCGCGGATTCAGCCCCCCACGCGACGGTGGCTCGGGGAGCCCGACTGGCGATGACGGCTGCGCTGCCATGACGAGTTGAAACTAGCACCACGGACGCCTATCGAGCGTCGCTCCGGCAGGTGCCACACGTGGCCCGACTCGGCTGGAAATGTCGCTCTGAAGGCACCCGCGCCGAGACGCGCTCGGCGCGGCTAGAGTCATTGGCTTGCGGCTTTCCCCCACGCCTTCGGCCCGTGCCGGCGCCTCACACCCCGACCGCTACAAGTGGATCGCGCTCTCGAACACGACGCTTGCGGTGCTGCTCGCGACACTTGACGCCTCGATCACGCTGATCGCGATGCCCGACATCTTCCGCGGCATCAAGCTCAACCCGCTCGTGCCCGCCAACAGCTTCTACCTGCTGTGGATGATCCTTGGCTATCTCGTCGTCTCGAGCGTGCTGATCGTGAGCCTCGGCCGCCTCGGAGACATGTTCGGGCGGGTGCGCATCTACAACCTCGGCTTCGTCATCTACACGATCGCCTCGCTGCTACTCGCCGTCGATTGGATGACGGGCAAGGCGGGCGCCGACTACCTGATCGTGTTCCGCATCGTTCAGGGCGTCGGCGGCGCGTGCCTGCTTGCCAATGCCGCCGCGATCATCACCGACGCCTTCCCGGTCGGCCAGCGCGGGATGGCCCTGGGCATCAACAACATTGTCGGCGTGAGCGGCATGTTCGTCGGCTTGATCCTCGGCGGACTGCTCGCCCCGATCGACTGGCGCCTGGTCTTCTTGATCTCGGTACCGGTCGGTCTGTTCGGAACGGTATGGGGCTACCTGAAGCTCGAGGAGCGCAGCGAGCCGAAACGCTCCTCGATCGACTGGTGGGGCAACGTGACGTTCGCGCTCGGGCTCGTGCTCGTGATGGTCTCGGTCACATACGGAATCCGCCCTTACCACGGCCACGCAACCGGTTGGGGATCTCCGCGCGTACTCGGCCTATTGGCGGCATCGATCGTCTCCCTGACGGTGTTCGTGGGAATCGAGAAGCGCGTCGCCGAGCCGATGTTTCGCCTCGCGCTGTTCCGCATCAGAGCCTTCACGTTCGGCACCCTCTCCACCTTCCTTGCCGCGATATCGCGCGGCGGGCTGATGTTCATGCTGATCATCTGGCTACAGGGCATCTGGCTTCCCGAGCATGGGTACTCCTTCACCGAGACACCTCTATGGGCGGGCATCTACATGCTGCCGCTAACGGTGGGGATGCTGCTGGCAGGTCCCACCTCGGGCTATCTCTCAGACCGCTTTGGCGCCCGCGGGTTCGCCACCGGTGGAATGCTCGGCGCGGCGCTCAGCTTTGGATTGATGATGCTGCTCCCAACCGACTTCACCTACTGGGTGTTCGCGCTCGTGCTGTTGCTGACTGGCATATCGATGGGCATGTTCGCCTCGCCCAACCGAGCTGCCGTGATGAATAGCTTGCCGCCAGGCGACCGCGGTGCGGGCGGCGGCATGAACCAGACCTTCCAGAACTCTGCGCAGGTGCTCTCAATCGGGATCTTCTTCACGCTGCTGATCATCGGCCTCGCCTCGAGCCTGCCGGCTACGGCGCAAGCGGGACTGCAGGCACACGGCCTGTCGGCGAACGTGGCCGGACGCGTGGCACATGCGCCGCCGATCTCGATCCTGTTCGCTGCTTTCCTCGGCTACAACCCGATCCAACAGCTTGTGGGGACGCACGCCCTGAGCGCCCTCGGCGCGCATGCTCAGGCTGTGCTCACCGGACCTGCTTTCTTCCCCCACCTGATCTCGGCTCCCTTCCGCGAAGGGCTCCACACTGCCTTCGTCTTCGCGATCATCGCCTGCCTGATCGCAGCCGCCGCGTCGATGTTGCGCGGCGGGCGCTACCAACACACCGAGGAGCCGATTTCTGAGACGGCAGCGCCTGAGAAAATTCGACAACTGGAGGAGCAGCATGCACATTGAGTGGTTCGGACAGTCCGCCTTCGCCCTGACAGCACCAGATGCCAAAGTATTCGTCGATCCTTTTGGCGACCTCTCGCCGCTGGCGGAGCGTGGGATGCAATTCGACTATCCCGCGATCGAGTCGGGCGAGGTGGATTTGCTGCTCGTTACCCACGAGCATCTGGACCACAACGGCGTGGAGGCGATCCCCGGCGAGCCCGTAATCCTGCGTTCCACAGCGGGTCGTCTTGAGTCTCCGATCGGAGAGGTGGTCGCGGTCTCCTCAGAGCACGACGAGCAGGCCGGCACCCAGCGCGGACCGAACACGATCTTCGTGTTCACCCTGGACGGAATGCGCGTCGCGCACTTCGGAGACTTCGGCCAGAGCGAGCTGCGCGAGGAGCAGGCGGCGGCGATCGGCGAGGTGGATCTGATCATCCTGCCGGTCGGCGGCGGCCCCACGATCGGCGCGAGCGGCGCCGCTGCGATAGTGGAGCGCCTGCAACCTAAGTGGGTCGTGCCAATGCACTATCGCACTCCCCGCATCGGCTTCCTGGAGGATGCCGAGGAGTTCCTCGGGCTGATGGACCGCGTCGAGCGCTTGGATGCGCCCCGCTTTGAGACGAGCGATCTCGCGGCAGCGGACGGACCGGTCGTGGTGGTACCCGCGGCGCCATAGAGACGGGCACGTAGAAGCGATAGCGCGAACGACCGGCAGATGCCGACGAGCCGCGATCCGCCACGATGCAGGGAATGCCCCCCGCGCGCAACCTCCTAAACCTGAAGGCAGTCGGCAAGGGCTACGGGAGCCGGTCGGTTCTGCATGACCTCACGCTCGGGGTGGCAGCCGGGGAGCGCATCGGAATCGTCGGACAGAACGGGGGTGGCAAGTCGACACTCATGCGGCTGATCGCCGGAATCGAGCAGCCAGACACAGGAGCACTCACCCGTGCGGGCGATGTGGGAGTAGCGCTACTGGGCCAACACGATGAGCTTGACGAGCACCTGAGCATCCGCGATGCGCTTGTGGGCAAGCGCGTAGATCACGAGTGGGCCGCGGACAGGGCGTTTCGCAGCGTGCTGGACGGGCTGTTGGGTGGTGTGAGCTTGGAGCGCTTCCCCACCGGCATGGATACTCCGATCGCGGGTCTGTCGGGAGGCGAGCGACGACGCGTCGCGCTCGCACACCTACTGCTCGAGCCCCCCGAGCTGCTGTTGCTGGACGAGCCCACCAACCACCTGGACGTGGAAGGGGTGGACTGGCTCGCGCGACATCTCGCGGCACGCCGGGGGTCGATGTTGGTGGTGACGCACGACCGCTGGTTCCTGGACGCGGTGTGCACCGCAACCTGGGAGGTGGCCGACGAAGCCGTGCACCAGTATGAGGGCGGGTATGCCGCATACGTGCTCGCGCGGGCCGAGCGCGACCGCCAAGAGAGCGCGAGAGAGAGCAGGCGCCAGCAGTTGATGCGCAAGGAGCTGGCGTGGCTGCGGCGCGGGCCGCCGGCGCGTACCACCAAGCCGAAGTTCCGCATTGAGGCGGCAAACGCGCTAATCGCCGACGAGCCGCAGGTACGCGACCGTGCCGAGCTACTGCGCTTTGCAAGCTCGCGTCTGGGAGACAGGGTGCTGGACGCCGAGGATGTATCGCTCACACTCGGCACCAGGGAGGTACTGCGCGGGGTGACGTGGCGCCTGGGCCCAGGCGACCGCTTGGCGCTCGTGGGTGTGAACGGATCGGGCAAGACGTCGCTTGTGAAGCTGCTCGCCGCGGAGCTCGAGCCAACCTCGGGCCGGGTCGAGCGCGGCGCGACCGTACGCCTTGCTCACCTATCGCAGGAGGCGGTGGAGATACCCGGGCATCTGCGCGTGCTCGAGTCGCTCGAGGAGGTGCGTAGCAATGCGGTGCTGAGCGATGGGCGCGAGATAACCGCGACTCTGCTGTGCGATCGCTTCGGCTTTCGCGGCGAGAAGGCGCGCACGCTTGTGCAAGATCTCTCCGGCGGCGAGCGCCGACGGCTCGCACTTATGCGCCTGCTGATGGGGGGACCAAACGTGCTGTTGCTGGACGAGCCCACCAATGACCTCGACATCGACACGCTCACCGCGCTTGAGGACCTGCTCGACGGCTGGCCCGGCACGCTCGTCGTGGTGAGCCACGACCGCTACTTCGTGGAGCGTGTGTGCGACAACGTACATGCGATCACCGCAGCGGGCGGTGTGCGCCACGTCCCGGGAGGGATCGACCAGTACCTGCAAGAGCGCAGCGGTGCGACGGATCCACCCGCCAGTCGCTCCTCGGCTAGGAGGGATGCCACCTCAAAGGCCGAGCGGGACGCGTCCGGGCTGGCGAAGAACGACCTATCGCCAGGCGCCACCGTACGCGCCACCCGCAAGGAGACCCAACGCTCTGAACGCGACGCGAAACGTTTGGAGCGGGAGATCGAGAAGATCGCCGTCCGCGAGGCGGTGTTGTACGAGCAGATGGCGGAGAGCGCCACCGACCACGGCCGGCTCGCGGGGCTCCAGACGGAGATTGAAGGACTCGTCGCCGAGCGCGAACGGTTGGAGACGGCTTGGCTAGAGGTGTCTGAGTCACTCGAAGCCATATGACCAGTTCCGCGCAGACCTGCTCGGCCGACACGGCAGCGCTGATCCGGCGCGAAATCGCGGCCCGTCAGCCCAACCATTAAGGTCACGGGCATGACATATGTCCCCCCCAAAGAGATCCTGGAGCGCTACGCGTCCGTCCTTATCGATTTCGCCCTGGGTGGCGGAGAGGGCGTCAAGCCTGGCGAGGTGGTGCGCGTGGCGGCGCCTGAAAGCGCCAAGCCGCTGTACGCCGAGCTGCGCAAGGCGGTGTGGCGGGCCGGCGGACACGTGATCGGCGCGTACGAACCCGACGACGACCAAAGCCTGAACCTTTCGCGTGACTTCTATGACGCCGCCGGCGATGGTCAGCTCGACTACTTCCCAGCCCGCTACATGCGCGGTCTTGTCGATGAAATGGATCACCAGGTATCTGTCCTCGCCGACAGCGATCCCCACGCGCTCGAGTCGGTTGATCCCGCCCGAATCATGCGCCGCGGGAAGGCCATGAGAGAGCTCTTGGATTGGCGATCGGAGAAGGAGAACGCGGGTCGCTTTAGCTGGACGCTCGGCCTGTACGGGACACCGGCGATGGCCGCTGAGGCTGAGCTTGGAGTGGAGGAGTATTGGGAGCAGATCGTGCACGCTTGCTTCCTCGACGTGGAGGACCCGATCGCGCGCTGGCGTGAGATCGGAGAGCGCTTGGATGCGACCAGAGAGCGACTGGATGCACTGGACATCGAGCGCGTGCACCTACAGGGCGAGGATGTGGATCTATGGGTAAGTCTCGGCGAGCAGCGGCGATGGCTGGGTGGTCGCGGGCGCAACATCCCGAGCTTTGAGATCTTCACGAGCCCAGACTGGCGCGGCACCGAAGGTTGGATCCGCTTCAACCAGCCGCTGTACCGCTACGGGAACCTCGTCAAGGGCATACGCCTGGCCTTCGCCGATGGTCGCGTGACCGAGGCGAGCGCCGAGGAGAACGAGGGGATCCTCACCGAGATGATCGCCACGGAGGGGGCCGACAGGGTGGGCGAGTTCTCGCTCACCGACAAACGCTTCTCGCGGATAACGCACTTCATGGCGCACACGCTGTACGACGAGAATGTGGGCGGCCCCTTCGGCAACACTCACATCGCGCTCGGGCGCTCCTACCAGGATGCCTACACCGGCGATCCCGCTGAGGTCAAGCCAGAGGAGTGGGAGCGGCTTGGGTTTAACGACTCAACCGTGCATACCGACATCGTCTCCACCAGCGACAGAACTGTCACCGCCCAGCTGCGCGGTGGCGAGGAGCGCGTGATCTATCGCGGCGGCGAGTTCCAGCTCGATTAGCCTGCCGGCCGTCCTCCCTGCCCATAGATGAAGAACTCGGACGTCGAGCGAACCTCGATGCTCCAGCCGAGCGCGGCGAGACGAGCCTGCAGCGAGGCTGGATCATAGAAGTGCTTGACGATCCGGTACTCGCGTCCGTCGGCAAGCCGGCGCAGCATCGTTGGATCCTCCGGCTCGGAGAGCTTGTGGTCCACCGCCGAAGCCAGGTCGTGGCGTGAGCTGTCGATGAAGAACACTCGGCCATCCGGGCGCAGGGCTCGCTTGACGTTCTCCCAGAAGGCATCGAAACGCTCTTCGGGCACGTGTGAAAGCCAGAAGCTGAAGAAGCACACGTCATAGGCGCCGTCGGGCTCCCAGGCGAAGAGGTCGGCCTGTATGTAGCGGACACGCTCATCGCCCACGCGCGCGCGACACAGCTCGAGCATCTCCGGAGCACCGTCCACCGCCGTGACTCGCTCGGCGCGTGAGAGGAGGCGAGCGGTCCACAGCCCGGTACCGCACGCGAGCTCCAGCACCTCCCCGGCCGGCTCGAATCGGTCGAGAGCCGCCTGCACCTCGGCTCCGTCGGAGAACCAGCGAGCGTTCGTCTCCGGACCGTGGTCGTAGCGCCCGCGACGCAGCCACCAGTCGTCGTACTCACCGGCTCGCTCGCGGTAGTAGCGGGACTGCTCGGCGAGCAGCGGCTCGATCTCGTTCATGGGGTTCTGTCCTTCCGTTGCTTGCGCCCGTCGCTCACGGGATGGAGATGGCCGTTCAGATGATACTCGTAATCTGAGTTGCTGTCATCATCCATACGTGGCAAGCAAGCAAAGGCTCACGCGGGCCGCCAAGCAGGCGCAGACGCGCACGCAGCTGATCACCGCCGCCGCGAGTGTGTTCGCGCGGCGCGGCTTTCAAGCGGCCACCGTCGAGGAGATCGCCGAGGAGGCCGGCTACTCCCACGGCGCGGTGTACTCGAACTTCGCCGGCAAGGAGGACCTGTTCCTCGCTGTCTTCGAGCAGTACATGGCCGAGCGCGTCGCGGAGGTTGCGCGCGCGAGCGAGATCGAGGGGTCGTTCGCCGAGCGCGCTCGCGCGGGTGCGGACCAGTGGATGCAACGGTTCGCGGCCGACCGTGACACGTTCCTGCTGCACCTCGAGTTCATGATCCACGCCGCGCGAAACCCCCACCTCAGCAAGCAGCTCGGTCAGCGCATGGCGGCGCTGCGCCTGGAGATCGAGCGTCAACTGAGCAGCCGCGAGACACGGTCGGGCAGTACCCTGCCGCTGCCCGCCGCCGACCTCGCGCTGGTTCTGCGCGCGCTCGGCATCGGTCTTGCCGTGGAGGCGCTCAACCAGCCCGGCGCGCTCGACACACGTCTCTACGGCGACTTCGTCGCGCTCGTCGCCGGCCTGCTCGAAGCGGGCGCGCACACTTGACCGCGGCGACCGAGCGCACCGAGCAGATGAGCTTGCCGCGATTCTTGGCGGGCCGACAGACCACCTTGACATCGCGCCCAGCGCTGCCGCGCTGCTGACCCTTCTCCCCCTTGGCGCCGCGCACGCCGGTCTGACCCTTTGCCCCCTGAGTGGCGACGCCCTGGGGCCCAGAGACACCCTGCTGCCCCGGGGAGCCCTGGGGACCCAATCCGCCGGGATCGCCCTGCGCCCCTTTTTCGTCAGAGGGCAATTCGCCGCCTGTACCGGACAAGGGAACTTCCAGGCCGGTGGCATTGGCGGCGCGCACGATCAGCGACGCCGACCGCGGCCCCGCAGCAGTCGGCGCGAACCTGACCAGGAGCGTGCATTTTCCAGCCGGCCTCAGCGTTTCCCCGGAGCATTCGTCCGCTGTCACGATGAAGTCCGCGGAGTCCGCACCGGTGGGCTGCACGTTGTGGATCTGGAGCGCTTCCGAGCCCGCCGTCACAGTCACGATTTGGCCGGAGCCGATCGTGTCGAGCGCCTGCACGGGAAAGCTCAAGCCCGTGGGCGTTACGGCCGGTTCTTCGTTGCACGCCGCCAGCTGACGAACGTACACCTCGGTCGGCTTTTCTCCGTTGGGCCCTTCCTGCGGTCCCCCCTGGCCCAGCAGATTGGTGGCTTGAGTGTCAAATACGGCGCGGCAGCCGTTGGTCGAGATCGCGGCCTGCTCAGCTTCCTTGTTGGCCGATTCCCCCTCGGCGCCGCTGGCCCTGTCGAGCTGCATCGTCTGCTCGGTACCCGGATCGCGCAGGAAGAGGTGGTAGCCGCTCAGGAATTCACCCGCGAACAGGATCTCGCTCGCGTCGGCGCTCCCGCCAAAGACCCCATACGCGTCACCGGCGATGCCTGTTTCATCTTGACTGAGGAGCGTCGTGCTCGCCGGAGTCGAGCAGAGATCGCGCAGGTATACCTGCGGTCCACTGATTTCGATGAGCTCGCCCCCGATTTCGATCGACGGTGGTTCCAGCAGGTTGTAGACCTCGGAGTTGAACTCCACTTCACAGCCGCTTTCACCCACGAGCACCGGGTTTTCAGAGCGCCCTTCGCCCGCTTCCCCGTTTGCGATTTGGCTGACGAGCGTCGTCGTGCCGGTCTCCAGATCGCGCAGGTATACCTGCTGATAGATATTGGACTGCGTCCCGGGCACGAGGTTGGTCGCCCTGGAGGCGAAGGGAACGTAGCGGCCGTCGGGCGAGATCGAGTACGCCTGACTTTCCTGGTTGGCGATTTCTCCTGCGGGACCGCCGGCACGGCTGACCGCCGTCGTCGTCCCTGTGTGCATATCCCGCACATACACGGTTTCGATACCGCTCTTCGCATGTGCACCCGCGGGATTTTCCAGGTCGCTCACCTCGGCGGCGAACACGACGTATCGCCCGTCGGAAGAGATCGCCTCGGCGACGGCCCCACGGCTGAGGATCGCGCCCTGGGTGCCAGTCGCGCGATCCACCAATGCGGTTTCACCAGTCCGCAGATCGCGCCGGTAGACGTGCTGTTCTTCGGGTTCTTCGTCGGGCAAGCCCGTCAGGAGATTGGTGGCCTTGGAGCTGAAGATCACATAGCGCCCATCCCCGGAGATCTTCATGTTTTCGACACCCGGTGAGTCCGCGGGCTCACCGCTCGCGCCGTTGGCACGGCTCACCAGTTGCACTTCCCCCGTGTGCAGATCCTTGACAAAAGCCTCTGTCACCCCCGAAGGCCCTTCCCCGCCAAGTTTGGTGGCGCTGCTCTCAAACGCGACATAGCGCCCGTCGTCCGAGATCGATACCGGTCCGTAAAAGACTGTGCCTTCGCCGTTTGCATAGACACTTCGGGGCGTAACCGACACGGGAAACATATCTCCGACCGTTTCATCGCTCGCGGCGCCGGCGCTTTGCGCAAAGACAGCCAGCGCGAGCATCGGGAGCACTGTCGAGAGGACTATTATGCGCCCGCGCGTAGCAGCGCAGGACAGTTTGTACTGGAACATCCGGGGACCCCTTTCCACGAGGGTGCTAGATGGAAGGGATCGGAGGGAGGTCTCCTGGCTTCCGAGTCTTCCCGCCGCGCCTTCCCAACCCAACAAGGGCCAGTGGCTGCCGCATGGGCATGCGGCGGGCATCGCTCGGTCACAGTGGCGGGCCCGCGCCGGTCTCTCACCGGCTTCCCCGTCCACCGATCCGTGGATTTAGTTTGGCGACAGCCTAGCGCACCGGGTCCGAGTCATTTTGTGCGTCGTGCCGGCGGCGCCATTTCGCACGCCGTTTTGCATGTCGTCCGCTCGGCGGCTATTGTTCGCTCGGTCACGCGCTCGAGGGAACCCGGTGGGAATCCGGGACTGACGCGCAACGGTATGGGCAGTGAGCCGCAAGGCTTCACTTGCCCGAGTCCGACTACTCGACGGGTGACACCAAACATACGGACCCTGTTCTCGCGAACGGACGGCTAGGTCTTCATCGCTCTCACTCTCCGGGGTGGGGACGGAGATGTCCTTCCGTCCCTACAGAAGGAGATCCATCCCAATGCGTACCTTGACCTGTCGGCTCGCGCTGCTCGGCGCCTGCCTCTGCGGAGCGCTCTCGCCCTCGGCCGCCTCGGCGACCTCATCCGCGGAACAAATCCTGAACTCGAAGAGCAAAGGCGTCACCTACCTGGAGGGACTACAAGAAGCAAGTGGCGGTTTCCTCAGCGACTGGGACATCAACTCGCTTGCGGCGGCCGGCGTGGCCGCCGCGAACGTCAAGAAGGCTGGAGCCGAAACCGATGCACGGACCTGGTACCGCAAGCTGGTCGGCAACGAAACCGCGACCAAATGGCCCAAAGAAGCATTGGTGACCGAATACGAGCGGGCTGCGCTCATCGCCTACGCGGCCGGGATCGATCCAGCGCGCGTCGCAAAGACACAGAACCTGATCGCCGGGATCGCCTCCTACTACCAGCCTGAAAATGCCGGCTACTACGGTCCCCCCGGGAACTTCAACGGCACCGTATTCGCGCTGTTGGCGCTAGCCGACACGAAGACCACCGGCGGCGTCCAGCGCGTTCCCAACGTGCTGTTCAAAAAGTCGATCGAAGCGATCGAAAAAAACCAGCACACCGACGGAGGTTGGGCCTGGGAAAAGGCCGAAGGCAGCGAAGCGAAGCTCAAAGCGGCCGCCGAACCCGACATGACGGGCGCCGCGATGGCCGCCCTGTGCAACGCACACGTGGAAAGCTCGAGCGCCGTGGTCAAAAAAGGAGAGGCCTACCTGAAGTCGCTACTTACCGCCTCCACTGGAGCTTTCTCCTCAGAATTCGGAGCGAACACGGACTCGAACGCGTGGGCGGTGCAGGGACTGGACGCCTGCGGCATCGAACCTCAGGGGACGGAATTCACAGCCCCGGGGACCAAAAAGACGCCGATCGACTTCCTAATCTCCCAACAGCTCACGAGTGGGGCGACGAGCGGCGCCTTCAGATATCTCACCAGCGGCTCGACCGCGAGCGAATACTCGAGCCAGGACGCGGTCAGGGCGCTCGCCGGAGCCGGTTTCACGGTCACCCCTCCGACGCCCACCGGGGGATCCGAACAGTGGTTTGCCGAAAGCGGATTCAGCACCAGCGAAACCGTGAAGAGCCCTGTGACACTGATTATCAACAATGAAAGCTCAGCGCTGAAGGTCTGCTCGGTCTTGGTGGCGCCCAAAGCGACTACCACGACGCTCGAAAAGGTGCTGGTAGCGGCCGAAGCGGAATCGGCTCCCACGGGATGTGTCACCGGACACGCAGCGGAAGCGGGAGCGATCAGCCAGATCAACAGCTTCCCCGCCGCGCCCAAAGCGCTGTGGGACTATTCCATCGATGGAGGCACAGAAAAACAAGCGACGCTAACTAGCGCAATCCATCTAGGCGACACGATCTACCTGCGCTTCACCTAGATATGCGCATGCGCGCGACTATCGCGGCGCTGACCGTCGCGTCTCTGATCACGATCGGCGCCGCCTGTGAGGTACAGGCGGCGCCGACTGAGGTCAACGTGCGAATCGAGGGCAGCGACGAAACGCTGTTCGAAGGCCCGATCCTGACCGAAGGCCACGATGTAGAGGCGTCCTCGGACACCCAGGAGCGCCCGTGCGACGGGATCAATCCGCTGGACCCACAGAACAAGACGGCGGGCCCGACGCCGACGGCGGCATCGGTGGACGCGATGAGCCTGATCGGAGAAACGTTCGACGGGCAGTGGTATCCGGGCTACCGCGACTATTTCATCACGCGCTGGGGCCCAGGCCGCGAAGAAGAAGGCATGTCGTGGGGCATCCTCGTCAACAACGTCTTCACGAACGTCGGAGGCTGTCAGTACGAGCTGAGCACGGGCGATGAAGTGCTGTGGGCCTACAACGCCTTCGGCCACAGGCCCTCCCTCGCGCTGTTTCCCGCTGGTGACACGTTCGGTACTCGTCCCCTGATCGCCACCGCCGAACTGAACAAGCCCTTTCAAGTCGAAGTCCTCGACTACAGCGACGACGCGGAAGACGTGCCGCCGGCCCATCCCGAGCGAACCGGCTCCTCTCCATTCGAAGGCGCTGAGGTCTCGCCCGTCGCGACAAGCGCCCAGGGCTTTGAGAGGGTCGAAAGCGAAAGCCCGGCGAGCGTCGCCACCGATGCTCAGGGCAAGGCGAGCATCACGTTCACCGAACGGGGGTGGCACAGGATCAAGGCGACCGCGCTCGGCAGCGGCGGCCGGGAAAGCGCGATCCGCTCAAACCGCCTGGACGTGTGCGTCCCTGCGGAAGGCGAGAGCGGTTGTGGAGCAGCGCCCGCCGAAGACCAGGCTCGCGCGGTCCAGCGAACCGCTGAAGAGATCGAGAAGGAAGAAGAAGCGACGCACGCGGAAGAGGCCAGGCTCCACGAAGAAGAAGTCAAGCGCGATGAAGAAGAAGTCAAGCGTCGCGAAGAAGCCAAGCTCCGTGAAGAAGAATCTGAGCGCGAGGCGGAAGTCAAACGCGCACCGGAGGACGAATCAGAAGTGCTCCCCTCCACTTCGGCGCCCGCTCTGAGCACGATGCCCCTCGGCGCGGGCACCTCCCCGGGAGCGAACGTCGTACACAGCGCAAAGCCTGCCGTAAAGAAACATCCTCTCGTTCGCTGTCGTCGCGTGCAAGGCCGACGCACGGGCGGCCACCGTCGCGCCTTGCGCAAGTGCAAGGTCGAGGGGACGCAACCCGCCACCCCCAAGCGCCACACCCGACCCAAGCGCCACACTCAACTCAGGCGGCATAGCCGTTGAGTCCCCTACCGGCCGCGAGCTTACCCCGCCACACATTGCCGGTGGCCTTCGTCGTGTGCGCGCTGCTCGCCGGCTGCGCATCGGGCGCGAGCGCGGCGGCGCCCAACGCCAAGGATCAGGCGCGATTGGACAGCACAGTGCGCTACCTGCAGGACGGGCAGAACATGGATGGCGGGTTCGGGGGTGAACGGGGAGCGCCGTCGGATCCTGACTTCAGTGCCTGGGTCGCGCTCGCGCTCGTCGCCGCCGGGATCAACCCCATGGATCAAGCGCAACCCGGCGGGGTGGACGCCTACACCTATCTGGCCGAGCACGCCGGCGAACTGAGATCCACGACCGATTTCGAGCGTGTGCTGCTCGTGGTGAACGCCGCGGAGAGCACACCGCACGACTTCGGCGGAGTGGATCTGGTCCGCCAAATCCTGGAACGCCAGCTCCCCGACGGATCATTTACTCACGAAGCCGCAGCGAAAACGGCTGGCATGAACGACACGATCTTCGCGATCCTCGCGCTCAGCACGGTCGCGGAACCGCTCGCGGGAGAAGCGGTCCAGCGGGCGGCCGGCTGGCTGGAAGGCGAGCAGAACCCCGACGGCAGCTGGCCCGGGATCTGCCCCAAGACGGCGGTCACTACTTGCGCTGAGAGTGGGCCAGAACGAGGGGAAGTGGACATGACCGCCGCCGCGATCGAGGCGCTGAATGCCGCCGGGCGCCACTACACCGAGGCCCAGAGAAAAGCCTTTGAATACCTGCACCTCGCCCAGGACGCGGATGGTGGCTTCCCTGAGTACCCAGGGGAAAGCGAAGCGAACGCGGCCTCAACCGCGTGGACTGTGCAGGCCATCTGGTCAGCGGGCGAGAACCCGGAAACCTGGGTGGCAGGAATGGGCGCGGAACCGCTTGGCTACTTGGAATCGATGCAACAGGAAGACGGGAGCGTCCAATGGAGGGAAAGCAGCGACGCCAACCCTGTGTGGATGACCGCCTACGTAGCTCCCGCGTTCGCCGGACAGGCGCTGCCACCCACCCCCGTACCGAGAGAGGTACGGACCGCACCGACCAAATCCAGCGGCGCATCGGCGACCCGTCATCGCCGGGAACGGCCGAAGCGGGCCAGGGCGGCGAGTCCCCCCAGCCCGGCAGCGGCGTGATCGCCGATGGCGGAGGCAATGGCGCCGCGCTGTTCAGCCGGCCCAAGCCACAGAGCAGAGGCGAGACCCCCGGTGGAGCTCGGTTGCTCAGCATCCGCGACCAGGAGAGCACCAGCAAACACCGCCGCGAGCCGAATCTTCGGCGCAACACAACGACTCTGACGGCCGTCAAGCCTGAAGTTCCTCCGTCGGGATCAAAGCCGGTCAAACCGATAACTCACACACCAAAGCCCGGGAGTCACAAACACGGCAACGGATGGGGATCGGCCACGAAGGGCTTGGGTGCCGCCACGAGCGGCGCCGGCTCCTCTATGTCAACGGATGACGTCTCAGCCACGCGCGGCGGCGCCCAGCAGGCCGGCGGGCAAGGAGTGAAAGGTGTCCTGATCGATGCCTCTTCCAGCACCACTGGTCAGCAAGCGCTCGACCCGGGAGCTCCGGGCTTTCACAGTGCAGGGGCCGGAGGAAATCAAACACCTTGGCTGGCGATCGCTATAGCGGGCGCGCTGTTGCTGTGTGCCCTCTTTGGCGCTCAACTGGAGCGTCGCCGCCCTGAGGCGATCCTATGAGCACGCTTGCAGCCAGCGACGGCCTCGGCGAAGCGCTGGCTCGGATCGCGTCGTCCTTGCGCGTTCCCGTGCTGATCCTGGCCCTGATCGTGCTGCTCGTGTGCGCGGTCGAGGTCGGGCGCTTCGCGATCGAGCTGTGCTCACGCGCACGCGCCGGACGAGGGACGCTACGCGGACTCGCCCGCCAGGTCCTCGCCAACCCCGAGCGAGCCGCCGCGCTCTCAGCCCGGGCGCCCAGCTCGCTCGCACGAGATGCGCTCCTGAACCTGGCCCGCACCACCCTCACGGGTGAGCACACCGGCATCGAGCACGCACTCGCCGACTACGAGCTCGCGGTACAGCGCCGTCTGGACCACACTCGCATCCTTGTTCGCACCGGCCCCGCGCTCGGCTTGATGGGCACCCTGATCCCACTGGCTCCGGGACTTGCGGCTCTCGGTCGGGGCGAAGTGAGCACACTCGCGACGGACCTGCGCACGGCTTTCGCCGCGACCACGATCGGACTGCTGGTGGGCACCGTCGCCTTCGCGCTGACGCTCACGCGCACCCGCATGTACAGCGAAGACCTCACAGCACTCGAGCGTGCCGTGGCCCCTACGATGATCGCGGCAGGGATCGACGCGTGACCCGTCGCACCGGGCTTGGCCGGTACGGACACAGCGAAGACGCCGCCGGTGACCCGCTCGACGGCCTCGTCAACCTGTTCGACATCGGCATCGTCCTCGCCGTCGCTTTCCTAGTCGTCGGGCTCGGCCTCACAATCAACCAGCGCACCCACCGCGTGCAACAGCGCACGCTGGCCATTCAACACACCCAAACAATTCTCTTGCCACCTTCAGGCGCGCCTGCCGCCAGCGGCCACGGACAGCCGGTAGGAACCGTCTACCGCCTCGCTGACGGGCAGCTTGTCTACGTGAAGAAGCGCTGAGACCTACGAGCTCGCTGTGCTCGCCTCGAGCGTCTGCTTCACAACGTTCGTTCCTTGCTGCATCATCTCCCCGGTCGGTACGGCAAGCTCGTTGGGCAGTAGGTCGGCTATCCAAACGAACCTGGCGGCGCCCTCACCCTCGGGGAAGACCTGCGATGAGGCGTTGTGGTGGGTATAGGGGCCTCCGACGATCGACCATGCGAGCCGGCGGGCGTTCTCGTCGAGATCCACGAGCAGCTCACGAACCACTGTGCCGTTGAAGAACGTCACGATTCTGTCGTCTCCGTCAAGCTGAGTGTCCACGACGAAGCCCGGAACGAGACGCTCGTGCAGAGCGCCCCAATCCCGGACCGCGTCCCAGACGGCATCCGGGCTCGCGTCGATCGAGATCTCGGTGCGGATACAAGCCATCGTGTCTCCTGTCTGTCGGTCCGATCTGGAGCGCGATCGTGGACCATCCGCCCGTGAAGGCGAGCAGCGACGAACCGCGCGCGTATAGCCATGTAGTGTGCCCGCGGGCGCAGAGACGGTCTTGGACGATTGTGCTCACATGAGACAATCCACGCATGCTGAGCATGCGTACGCTCGTGAAGCGCGAAGGGGTCGAACTCGCCGACGTCACCTGCCGACACCCGCGCGGGCGCGGCCATGCCGAGGAGCAGACTACCGGCCACACGATTGTGTTCGTCCGTCGTGGATGCTTCGTCCGCAGTGCCGACGGAGTCGAGAGCGTGCTCGATCCGACAGTCGCCTACTGCATGAATGCGGGCGCGGAGCAACGTTATGATCACCCTGGCGATGACGGTGACGACTGCACTTCGTTGGTGCTTCACCCTGATCTCATAGCGTCGCTGTGGGGCGGCGAGCAGCGCCTTCCCTCAATACCACTGCACACCTCACCCGAGATCGACCTCGAGCACCGCCTGCTGTTGAGCGCTAGCCGCGAGGGGACCGATCCGCACGAGCTCGTAGAACGGGCCCTCGTCCTGGCCGCCAGCACGCTCCAGCAGAATGATCCTCGTCAGGTGAACTCCGGACGACCAACCACACGCGCCCGTAGCGCGGCGGCTGAAGGCGCCCGCGAAATCCTCGCTGGTAACCCTGAGCGGTCGCTGCTCGACCTAGCCCGCGAGCTGGCGGTCTCGCCCCACCATCTCAGCCGCGTGTTCCGCTCAGTCACTGGCCACACGATCTCGCGTCATCGCATGCGCTTGCGCGCCCGCGCCGCGCTGGAGCGCCTGGCGGACGGCGACCAAGACCTCGCGCGTCTGGCCGCCGACCTCGGCTTCGCCGACCAGAGTCATCTGTGCCGAGTCATCCGCCGAGAGACCGGAAGCACCCCAGCCGCACTGCGCAATGCTCTGACCTAAGACCCGCTTGGTCTTCCTCGCTCCGCTGAGCCACAGCTCACGTGGCCGTGAGCGCGCTCTGCTTCAGACGCTCGAACTCTGCCTGGGTGATCGAGCCGCTGTCAAGCAAGCCCTTGGCCTTGTTGATCTGCTCAGTTGGATCGGCCTTGGGAGCGACTGACTGGACATAGTCGTCGAACTGCGCCTGCATCGCCTTCTGGCGCGTTTGAGCTCGCTCGGCCATCCCTCGCTGCTCGGCGATCAGGTACACGAACACCCCGAGGTAGGGCAGCACGATGATGAAGATGATCCATAGGACCTTCGCGAATCCCGAGGTGTCGTGACGGCGGAAGATGTCCCCCAGCACGGTGAACAGAAGCCAGAGCCATACGACGAATGCGAAGAAGATCAGCATCGTCCAAAACACTTCGAGGAACGGATAACTGGCTGCAAGAACCATCGGGACCTGTCCAATCGGTCGAGGGAATGAGGCCACCCCCTTGCCAAGCGGCCTGGAGGCACAGAGAGCCGGTTTGCTGGACGGAAGTCTGACGCCGACAGGCTGTGTTGTAATCGCGTGAGCGCCGCACTCCCGCTCAGTAGTTTCTACTCTGACCACAGCACTGTGTTGTATGCGGGAAACCGGCGATCCCGGCGGCGGATCTTTACTGATGACGGGTGCTTATGTGGATGGTTGACTCGTCCGTGTGAGCACCGGCCGGTCGTGCCGTGACTGGGGCGGCGGCTCGCTCTAGCTCCAATCGCGAGCGTTGTGACATGCGTCGCTCGATTAAGCCAAGAACGGGAGAAGAGATACGATGAGCGATAAGCCAGTTTTCATCTACGCAGCGACTTACGCCGAGCGGGCGGATGCTCTCGCCGACTACGACAACCTGATCCACCTCCACGCGGCAAAGCTCATAGGTACCTATGACGTCGCGGTCATCGCGAAGGACCCAGATGGCAAGGTCCACGTCGAGAAGCGCGAGAAGCCGACCCAGCACGGAGCGTGGGGCGGAATCGCGGTTGGCGCGCTCGTTGGGGTTCTGTTCCCGCCCTCGATCATCGGCGCCGCGGCGGCCGGTGGCGTCGTTGGCGGCGTCGGCGCGCATCTGCGCAAGGGCATCTCACGCGGCGACGCAAAAGAGCTCGGAGAGCTGCTGGAAAATGGAGAGGCGGCGTTGATCGTGATCGGGGAGTCCCGCGTGGAAGAGCAGCTTGACAAGGCGCTCCAGCGCGCGGAGAAGTCGACCGAGAAGGAAATCGACGCCGACAGCGAGGAACTGAAGCAGGAGCTCAGGCGCGAGCTTGATGAGGTCGAGACGGGCCCTGCCAGCTGACCGGACGCTGCGCCGATCGGAGGAGGCGGACGCTGACAGACGACATTGGGTGCAATGCCTCAGCTCCTCGGCGAGCTCACGGCGTTGATAGACCAGCCTCCTCCTGGCTTGTGGTCACAAATAGCCTCGCGTGATCGTTATGGATGTGTGGCACCCCATATGGCCGCATTGACCGATGGAGAACTCTTGGACCGCACGCGTGCAGGCGACCGCGAGGCGTTTGGCGTGCTCTATGAGCGCCGCCACGAGCTTGTGCTGGCATTTCTGCTCAAGCGCACCCGCGATCCAGAGGTAGCGATGGACCTGATGGCCGAGACGTTCGCGGCGTCACTCGTCGCTCTCGCGGATAGGCCACCGGCGATCGACGGTTCGGCGGCGCCGTGGCTGCTCACGATCGCGCGCAATGCCCTGATCGACAGCTACAGGCACGGCAAGGTCGAGAGTGCCGCCCGCCAGCGACTGGCGCTCGAGCCGCTGGCGATCAGCGACAGCGATGTCGAGCGAGTGCTGCAAGTCGCGGCCGAGACCGATCTGCTGGTTCGACTCGCCGTAGAGCTACCGACTGACCAGTTCGAGGCGCTTCGTGCCCGCATCCTCGACGAGCGTGGCTATGAGGAGATCGCACGGCAACTGGAGTGCTCCGCCGCCGTCGTGCGCAAGAGGGTCAGCCGCGCGATTTCAACGCTGAGACAGGCAAGGCAAGGGAGCACATGAGCGACTTCCACAGCGACCACAAGCACCAACTTCTGAGAGCTGTCGACGCCTTGTTCGGCGCCCCCCATTCGAATCCAGCGCGTCAGATTCGCAGCCGACGGCGCCTGCCGGTGCTAGTGGCGATCATGATTGGCGCTCTGCTGCTCGCGGCGGCCGCGTTCGCGGCCAGTCGGATCATCGGAGTTGGCTCGCCGGTCAGGCCCTCGGGTGGCCCGGAGAGATCGTCGCTCTCGACGGGCGTCGGCATCCCCGTCCAGGGCTCGCACAGCAGGCATCGCTCGGCGAGCCTGCTACCGATATCGGTCCCGGATCCCGCCGGCGGGCTTCCTTGGGGGATGAGAATCGTCACCACTACACGTGGTCTGCTCTGTGTGCAGATCGGGAGGCTGCTCGACGATCGCCTGGGAGTCCTCGGCCAGGACGGTCAGTTCAAGAACGACAGACTGTTCCACGAACTCCCGGCCGGGGCGCTGGACCAATCCACGTGTAGTCAGCCGGACGTCGTCGCGCTCTACAGGGAATTCGGGCCGGCCGCCGCTAGCCCGCTCCCAGGAGAGATCCCGTCGTGCTCGTACCCAGGCTCTCCGCGAGCCGAGCCCTCAGCCCCACCTTCCTGTCCGGCACAGGACGAGCGGATGATCGCATTCGGCGTCCTGGGTCCACACGCCGTGAGCGTGTCTTACAAGGCCACGAACCGGGTTCACACGGTGGAGACGAGCGGCAGTCACGGCGCATACCTGATCGTATTCCCGCGGCCTCCGGCGCAGGCACCGGTAAACGGCGACTTCATGGCAGCAAGCATCGTTCCAACAGAACAACTCCCGGTTGCCGCGATCCAGGGATATCTACTGTCCACGATCGTGTTCCGCTTCGGTGACCGACGCTGCCAGACGGGACCAGAACACCAGCCCGGGGGACCTCCAGCGTGCACTGCTTCAAGGACAGCCACCCCAGTGCTCTCGCCTCCAGCCGCGAGTAATCTGCACTCCCGGGTCACACTCGTCGCGCGAAAGAGAGCCGAGGGCTACGCCCTCGATCTCACGTTCATCGCGCCCGCAGCCGTGCACAACGCCAACACCGCGTACGGTGCCGAATACACCATGCGGGGCAGCTATCCCTGCGAAGCCGGCGGAGCTGGCCAACCGATCGAGCGTGATATCAAGCGAGGCCAGCGGGTGCACGTCGTGATGTCTGTTAACCAGAAGCCGGGCTGTCACGGCATGATCTACGGCCGGATCCTCCTAGGGCGCCAGGGCGCGCCCCTCGCGGGGCCGACCTACGACGAGAGGACCGTCGGGCGCTTCTCGTTCGATCTGCCTTAGAACGTGTTTCAAAATAGGCGGTGCGTCCGGTGCAGTCATGGACCAAGCTGGGCGCCGCGGGATGTCGCAGCGCGGACTGGTGGTACGCGCAAGACGTCACGTGGCGATCCAGCGCCGAGATTAAGGCCCACCCACCCGCACCCGGACGTGCCGATCTTTTTGAAACACGTTCTAGGCCCGCTCAGCCCAGTGCGCCGGCCGGCAGCACGAAGCGAAGCGGTGCTCGGGATGATGTCCCACCGCTATCGCCCATGCGCGAGCCGTGCAGGCCTTGCCTGGCAGGGGTCGAGCTCGTCGCCTCGGGTATCCCGGCGTGGGCGGTGATCCACGCGAAGACCGCCGCTGAGTCAGCGCCAGCCGCAAGGATCGCCGCACGCTCGATCACCTCGCCACCGGAGCCGTGAGGACGCGCGAGCCGCTTTACCAGGGCGCGAATCTCATCATCGTCCACCGTGTCCGCGGGTTGGTTCACGAGAACTCTGTCACGGCATATACGGGACGCCCAACGCGTACCTCAGCATCCACGCCGTCACAAGCGGTGTGAACGACAAACGCCTCGTCGCGGCCGTGATCAAGGATCGCGGAGACAATTTCACTGCCGTGTGAGAGGCGCCTGCCCACCTCGATCTCACAATCATGGCCGTCAAATCGGCAGCTCAATTTGAAAATGCGCGTCAACCTCGCCGGGGAGCCAACAACGCTCTCAGAGCGCTCGCGCAACTCACTGTAAGCCGCCTCCGCGCGCGTGCCCTGTCCCTCAATCCCGGCAACGAAGAAAGTCGTCATTTGCCGCGTGCCTTGGACGGCTTCTTGGGATAGCGCTTGCGCTCCGCCGGGGTCATGCTACGGATCGTCAGCGAGCCACCCTTGACCTGCGCCTGGATCTCCTCCAGCTTCACGCGGCGCTGCTCAGCCGCGCGATCTGCTTGTGTGAGCACAGATCCACGTTAGCGGGTCGCCCCGCCCTATCCGGTAGTGCGCCAGCGGTAGGCGCGCAGCGTGGCCGGCACAACGACGGCGATCAGCGCCACACACCAGAGCACCGAGGAGACGACCGGATGCTGCAACGGCCATGCGGCGGCTGAGGGGATCGCGGTCGGATTGCCGAACAGGGTGCGAATCGCGGCCGACCAGCAGCTGATCGGGTTGTATTCGGCGAACTGACGCAGGCCGGTGGGAAGGCCGGCTACCGGGACGAAGGTGGAGGCGATGAAAGTGAGGGGGAAGACGATCAGGAATGCGATCCCCGTGACGACGTCGGGCGAGCGGGCGAGGATGCCGACGAGCGTGCCGACCCACAGCATCGTGACCGCAAGCAGGCCGAGGATCGCGAAGGCGGCGAGCGCGTCGGGGACGCTGCCCTGGATGCGCCAGCCGACGATCAGCCCGCTGATGACCATGACCGTGATGGCAAGGACCGAGGCGGCGAGCTCGGCGGCGAGATGGCCGAGCAGGAAAGCCGAGCGGTGCATGGGCAGTGAGCGAAAGCGATCGAGGATGCCCTCACCGAGATCGGTGGCCATCGAGGTGGCCGGCCCGATGATGCCGAACGTGAGCGTCTGCACGAGGATTCCCCCGATCAGGTACTCGCGGTAGCTGCCTCCGGGGACTGCGATGACGCCGCCAAAGACGAAGGCGAACAGGAGCACGAACATGAGCGGCTGAACGGTTACGTCGATCAGCTTCTCGGGGATTTGACGGATGTGGGAGAGGCTGCGACGGGCGATCACGAGGCTGTCGGATGCCAGCTGACGCAGCGGCATGGCAGGTTGCTGAAGCATGGCGGGCTGCTGAAGGATGGGTTGCGGGGGAGAGCTCATGAAGCTAGGGCCTCCTGCTCGTGGGGGGAATGGGTGATGGATAGGAAGACGTCGTCGAGCGTGGCCTCGCGACGGTGGACGTCCTTGGCCTCGACGCCCGCTTCATCCAGCGCGCGGACGACCTCGATCAGACGGGTGTCGGTACGCACGGGAACGGTCAGCAGCAGCTGCTGCTCATCGGAACCGCAGGTGCCGTCGGCGAACTGCTCGAGCGCGGCTCGCGCCGGCTCGAGCTGGCCGGCGTCGGCGACGGCGACCTCGATGCGCTCGCCTCCGTAGCGGGCCTTCAGCTCCGCGGGCGTGCCGGTCGCCGTGATGCGCCCATGCTCGAGCAGGACGACTGTGTCGCTGAGACGGTCGGCCTCCTCAAGGTATTGGGTGGTGAGCAGCAAGGTCGCCCCCTCCCTCACGAGCTCACGCAACAGCTCCCACAGCTCGTTGCGGCTCTCGGGGTCGAGGCCGGTGGTGGGCTCGTCGAGGAACAGGACGGGCGGAGCGGCGACGAGGCTGGCCGCCAGATCGAGCCGGCGGCGCATGCCACCGGAGAAGTCACGCACGAGCTGATCGCCGGTGTCGGCGAGGCGCAACCTCTCAAGCAGCTCGCGAGCACGCGTGCGAGCGACGGCACGCGGGAGGTGGTAGAGGCGGCCGATCATCTCGAGATTGGCGTGGGCGCTCATCAGTCCATCAACGGTGGCGGTCTGACTGGCGAGGCCAATGCGCCGGCGCACCTCGCCGGGTTGGGCGAGCACGTCGAAGCCGGCCACGGTGGCGCTGCCGGCGGTCGGGAGGGCGAGCGTAGTGAGGATGCGGATCGCGGTGGTCTTGCCGGCCCCGTTGTGCCCGAGCAAGCCCAAGACCGAGCCGGCGGGGACGTCGAGCTCGAAATCGCGCAAGGCCCACTGCTCGCCGTAGCGCTTGCCCAGGCCGTGGGCGAGGATTGCAGATGAAGAATTTTCCTGGTTCATTTTAGTACCTCGTACGTTGGTCTCGTACATCGTACGCCTAGCTTAGCAGTACGCTGTACTAGATGTCGGCACCTCCTCAACCAGACAAGGCTCCCGGGCTGATCTGGCTGCGAGACGAGCCGGGGACGCGCCGCCCAAGCCACTCGCGCGCCCAAATCGCGGAGGCCGCGGTGCGGATCGCGGACACCGAGGGCTTCGACGCCGTGTCGATGCGCCGAGTCGCCCTGTCGCTGGACGCCGGGACGATGACGCTGTACCACTACGTGCGCAACAAGGACGAGCTGGTGATGCTCATGAACGACACAGTCATGGGCGAAGTGCTTGTGCCCGATGGGGAGCTGCCGAGCGGGTGGCGCAAGGCGATCACGGCCATTGCCCGCCGTTCGCGCGCCGCCTTCGAGCGCCACCGGTGGACGCTGGACAGAGTGACCGACATATCGATCGGGCCGAACGGGATCAAGCACTTCGAGCAATCTCTGGAGGCGGTGCAGAACACCGGGCTACCCGCCGAGGAGCGACTGGGCTTGATCAGCCTCGTGGACGAGTACGTGTTCGGATACAGCCTGCGCGAGACGATCGACTTCGGCGGCGAGGATGAAGGCGAGGAGTGGCCCCCGGGTACGCTCGAGCTGTTCGAGCGCGAGCTGCGCAGCGGCGCCTACCCCCGCATCAGCTCGCTGATCGCCGACGAGCTACACACCGACAGCGTCGCCGAGGGCACGAGGCGTGTGATGGAGATCATCTCCAAGCCCGACCGCTTCGAGCACGGCCTGCGCCAGCTCTTGGATGGAATCGAGGCGGGGATGAGCAGAACAGACTCCGACGGAGGATATGCGCAGTAGTCTTTTCCCAGCTCGCGCCCGGATTCCCGGACGCCTAACGTCGTATGGGGGTAGGTATGCGCAGCACGTCTCAGATAGCCCGAATCGCATGCATAGCGAGCATCCTCGCCTGCGCCTTCCTCTCGGCCTCGGCCGGCGCGAGTGACGTCGGTTGCGTTGATGCCGGGCGAAGACGTCCTGATCGCCGACCAGTACAACAGTCGCATCCGCGTTATATCCGGCTCGGTGCCGACCGCCACAACAGGCGCCGCCGGAACGGCGACCACCGAATCCGACACAGTCGGCGGCTCCGTCAACCCGCAGGGCCGCCCAATCGGCTACCGCTTTGAATACGGCACCACGACCACCTATGGAGCAAGCCAGCCCACACCCGATCAGAGCGTCGGCAGCGACCACTCAGAACACTCCGAGTCACAGGCTCTTACCAGTCTCACTCCGGGCACCACCTATCACTACCGAATCGTTGCCGACCATGACGAGGCCGGCGCCACGATCTCAGTGCCCGGTAACGACGCGACGTTCACGACGGTGGCGGCCCCGAACACCGGCGGAAGTCCCGAATCAAAAAACCCGACCACGACGATCCCTGCCATGACTACCCCGACAACCACCGCAACCACACCGACGACGCCTCCCAACGTCGTCGGCCCCACAGTCGTGCCCCAGCCCTCCCCCGCCCTGGCCTGCACCACAGCCCAGGTAGCCCTGATCAATGTCGTGCAGCAAGGCTCGCACGTGGAGATCACCGGCGCCGCGCGCCTGGTGCTGGCCGGAAAGCGCGTGGACATCAAGTTCCTGGCTACCCACAAGACGGTTGCGACCGCCACGATCGGCGCCAACGGAACGTTCAGCGCGAGCGCCGTGTTGCCGCCGTCAAAAATCCGCGAATCGAACCTCGCACGCTACGAAGCGATCGTGGGCTCGCTGCACTCGCTCAACCTCAAGCTCGACCGCCGCATGTACATGGTCAGCGCCACCCGCTCGGGCACCCACATTCTGCTCTCCGGCTATGTCACCGGCAGCTTCAAGGCAGGGGCCGTGGTGAAGATCCTGCTGCGCGTGACGTGCTCCAAGGAAAAGGTGATCGCCAAGGTGAAGCTCACCGGCTCGGGCAAGTTCAGCGCAACGGTGCCCGCACCCACGGGAGCCGCGAGTCAGATCGCGGTGTACCGGGGCACCACCACCGTGCTGAAGGATGGGCACCCTGAGACGACTTTCACTTTGCCCACTCCCCCAAGCGGCTGAGTCCCAAGTTCCGGGCCGTGCATGCACGGCCCGGCCGGCCGGTACATGTACCGGCCGGGACAGCGCCGCATGCGGCGCTGTCTTCCCCAAAAGTCCCGTATAGGTCGCGAGCCTTACTTCTCGTAGTGACCGTAGTACTCCCCTTCGAGCATCCGCTTCTGATGCCTGTCGATGCAAGGCCCTGCCAGCCGCCTCCTTGCCCTTCAAGGATCGGACCGGGGCGCCGATCCAGCCACGCAACAATCCATTGGAGCAGTCGCGCAATGCCCTCCCGCAAGAGAACCTGGTCCTCGCCGATCACGATGCGTAGCCCCACCACGAGGGCAACGGGAGCCGCTACGCGGCTAGGTGCCGAGAGTCCTCCTCGGGCCAGTGGCCATGTGTGTCGAGGTAGGTCCGCGCTGCCTCCTCTTCTTCGCGCACCCGATCATCATCGAACGAGGCGCGATATAGCCAGTTCATGGCATACACAGCAAGTCCGGCGCTCACGATGCCGGCGCCACCCTCAGCGTCAGCTTCGCTCCCGAGCACCATCACGATCACCCCTGCGAGCACTATCGCGGCCGGCAGGACATAGCGCAAGCCGATCATTAGCGGGGTGGCGCGCTCAGGTCGATTGTCGTGCTGCTCGATTCGTGATTGCTCGTCAGTCATCTGCCACCTCGTTCTCTAGTCAATCATGTCTCCTAACAGGATCGCCGCACCTCGCGGTGATCACAAGGGGGTCATCCCCCAAGCCGCATGGGGGCCTGGCCCCACTGCACAGCGGCTGTCCCGCCCGACATGGAAGCCACGTGGATGTGCTCTCGCCAGTGGTCATGAGGCGAGCCGGTGGGCGAAGAAGGACAGGATCTCGTCGCGGGCGGCGATCGTCGGTTGGCCCGCTTCGTCGATCAGGTGGGCGGTAACGACGCTGTGCGGGCTCCCCACCACATCTTCGAAGAACGGCGGAGATTCGGGGTTGGCCGCGCTGTCGGGAAGCACTCGTGCGACGAAACGCTCGCCCAGCGCCTCGGAGTAGGCCGCGAACCGCTGAGCCTTGCAAAACCGATCTCCCTTGAAGCGGTAGGCCATGACTGTGAGGTCATCCCGCTCGAGACGTTCTCGGACCGCGGCGAGCTCGCCGGGAGCGATCTCGATCCCCGCGGGATCGTCCAGCGGGAGCGTCGGCTGGGACAGGACCGGTGCGAGCATCGCCGGCTCAAGCATCATCGTGAGCGCGAAGTTGCCCGTGAAGCACATCCCGATCGCGCCGACGCCCGGACCGCCACACTGCCCGTGCGCCAGCCTTGCCAGCGACCGGAGCCACACGGTTACCGGGCTCGACTCGTTGGCAGCGAAGGCACGGAACTCGGCGCTCACGCACGCCCGCTGGAAGATCGCGGTGCCCTCCTCCACCCCCGGCA
Source organism: Solirubrobacteraceae bacterium (assembly GCA_036510495.1). Lineage (GTDB taxonomy): Bacteria > Actinomycetota > Thermoleophilia > Solirubrobacterales > Solirubrobacteraceae > Palsa-744. Next base: position 20,060 of record DATCDV010000050.1, on the reverse strand, counting down.
CCGCACCGTCCCGGCCGAACAAGGAGGGCATGTACACGGTGAATCCCGCGTCCTTGACCCAGCGGCTGAAGCGAGCGACATGCGGACTGATGCCCGGCATCTCTGTCATGACGATCACCGCCGGTCCGGTGCCGGCCACGTGCACCACCTTCGTGACACCGTCGAGCGTGACCTCGCGTGAATCGAAGTCCTCAAGTGGATCGTCCTCGTTCATGTTCGGTCTGGGCATCCTCGTTGCTCCTTTCTCGATGAATCGGTCGATCAGACGTCGCGGGCGTCCCTCGCGGGCGAGTGGGGCGATCTCCTCTAGCGATCGTTGGGTCTGTGCCCGTCAAGCTCTGCCCGCCAGCTGGCACGCGCGTACTCGACGCCGGAGGGGTCATCCAGCAGCTGTCGTTGCCAGTTGGCGGCCATTCCGAGTGCGTTCAGCCGGAACGCCATCGGCGCGGGCGCGACGTCTCCTCGCAGATCCCCCGCGGCGATCGCTGCCTGGATGTTGGCGCTCAGCACGGCTACCCATTCGCGCATGACGTCCGCAACCGCGTCGCGGACGGGGCCCGGACGACCGTCCATCTCCGTCGAGGCCGCGCATAGGAAGCAGCCGCCGGCGAACACGTCGGATAGGAGGTAGCTACACCACGCATCCCCGATTGCCAGCAGCCGGGGCAGCCCTTCCTCGCTTGGGAGCGCCGGCACGATCACCTGGTCGATCAGGATTCCGCGCGCGGCGGCGAGCGTGGCCAGCTGCAACTCCTCCTTGGACCCGAACAGCGCGAATACATTGCTCTTGTGCACTTTGAGGTCCGTGGCGAGCTGGCCGATCGTCAGGCCTTCCAGTCCATCCCGCGAGGCCATCTGCACAGAGCGCTCGAGCACCGCTGCCCTGCTGCGCATGCCACGCACGCGGCGCCCATCGGTGGGTGCCTGTGCGGACGGGTTCTTGATGAGCCGCTCCGGGCGTCCCGGGGTCATGGGTGTTCCAAAAAGTCCGGGCTAACGCGCAAGTCCGGCGGGACGCCCTTGACGACTCGGCACATGGGATACATCCTACAATATAGACGTGCGATCGTCTATATTGTTCGGCAGCTAAAGCGGCAGTCGTCTTGAAACAGGCCATCTGATTTACGTCTACCGCGGCGGCCGAATGCGGCTCATCAAGGGTCACCAAGCGACGAGGCGCTAGAGTGGTATTACCGATCGAGCGTCCGTTCAACTAAGCAATGCCGCGCGTCTCCGCAGTCGTTGTCGCGCAGCACCCTCCGCGTCTCGCAGCGCACATTCCGCGGAGGGGAACAGAGAGGGCCACAGGAACCGTCAATGGTTCAACGGCGACCAGCGCTCGGATCATCACGCCGGATGGCCCGAGCAGGGACGCACTCGGAACTCCACGACAAGGGACGGATAGACATGGCCTCGAGCGGCAAGAAGAAGACCACGATGGCAAAGCTCACCCGTGAAAGCAAGCTCCGCGAGCGTAGGCTGGACAAGCAGGCCAAGAAGGACGCGCGGAAGCACGCGCCTCACCCGGATCTCCCCGATGACACGCTGACCGCGACGATCGACGAATCAGCCCCGGTGGGTGACGGGCTGCCCGCTCTCGAGACTGCCGCCGCCGAGACGGCCAATTAATCGGCCTAGTCACTTCCCCTTGGGCTTCTTTCGCTTGGCCTTGACCGCCTCCACCAAGATCAGGTCCGCCGAACGCCCCGACCATTTCGAGTTCCAGCGATGGGCGGAGGATCGCCGCGCTCAGCGGCGAATGCACGCTACGTGGCAACCGACGATCCCGATCTCTGTACAAGCGCACTGAAGGCCTCGCTGCTGGAGGTTCGGGAAGGTATCAACGACTTCACGGCTTCCCACTTCCATTGCCTAGGTGGCCGGATGGGTAGCGGGATGGGATCGCTCATGGAGGCTCTGTGGGCGTTTTACGCTAGGCACACGCTAAGCAAGGCGCTTTCTCGCGACTACGAGATCGCGTGGATGGTGGATAACGCATACAACGACTTCGCGGTCGTCCGCGCCGAGGTCGTATGGGATCCTGCGAGTCGCGGCGGGGAGATCTTGCGGATTGAGGCGAAGTCGATGAACCTTGACGCCGATGAGACCAAGGGGCACTTTGATGCGTTGCAGAAGGAGATCGGCGAGCATGATCTGCTCTTGGTTCTCGTGTGGAAGTGGATCCCGCTCGTTGACGGAGGACAGATCGTCTACCCAAAGGTTCTTGGTGAGTTCTTGGGCAACGCGCTCGAAATCGCACGGCTGCGTGACGCATTGCACGTCGCGCGCGGCGGCTTATTCGTTAGCGACGCTCGGTGCCCCGACGGCTGTAATCCTGCTAGCTGCCTCCATGACGGAGAGCCCCTCAATAGTTCCGAAATTCGCGAGCGCCGCTTTGGGCCTGCGGCGACTCGCGGTGCGAAGATTTCCCATGCGGCGAACTTCGGCGGGTTGACGAGGATGATCAAGACGAGAGGCGCAGCCCGCGATACCCTCAGGGAACAGATGATTCACTCCGAGCGGGCTGAGTACGTCAACTTCATTAACGATTTCCCCAGCCTTCGGTCTTAGGCAGCGTCGCCCTCGTCGCTCCAGATCTCGCAAAGGATCGCGTTGGCGCGGCGCTCTAGGTCCTCCGCGTCCTGCCGCGCTGCACATGCGAGAGCCTGCATTTCTGCCGCGCTCTCTGCGAGCGATCGCTGCAACTCAATCGGAGGGACAGGTATCGGAATCCCTAAGAGGTCCTTGGGGTGGATGCGTGGATGATTCGCTCCAACCATCAATGAAGTCGCCGCTTCCGTGAACTCGGCGGATCGGAGTACGCGGGCTAGGTAGTCCGGCTGCACAGCTTCATCCACCACCTCTAGCACGACGAACTCGGTTGTCCCTATCGCCGAGAAGTCGGTGAGCGCGACCTTTGCAAGGTATGGGCGCAGCTTTCCGTAAAGGATGTCTCCGGCATGGAAGACGACCTTTACGCTCTTGAGCGTGTGCGCAGGCACCGGCTCTGGTTTCGTGACGCTTCCGGTTCGCGACGTTACGTGCTCAAGGCCTAGGCAAACGACAGGCTCGGCACCCAACGCGGACGGGTTCACCGACTCCTTGCGCACTCGCACCAGGTCGCCTAGCGGCCTTACCGGATGCGACGAGGTTCTTGTTGAGACCCGCACATATCGCGATGCGACCAGGCGGAAATCCTGCGTGGACAACTCCTCGTATGGGACGGCTCGAGACTGCGGCGTCTTGAGCTTCCCCTCGTATCCCGCAACAACCGCCGGGAAGTCGCTATCGCCGGTGGAGCGCCGGCGCGCGTTCAATCCGAAGCCGTCGGAGCGGACATCAAACATCCAGGTCGTGGGCGCGCTTCGTCCAATGTTATGAAGCAAGACGATGCCGGTGCGCACAGCCGTGTATGGATTGAAGACACCGGACGGGAGTGAGATCACCGCCTCAACGCTCGTCGTGCCGAGCACGTGCCGCCGAACATCCCTGTCCGTTCCGAGGTTCGCAAGGAGACCCTCGGGGCAAACGACGGCGGCGCGGCCGCCCGGCGCCAGCACGCGGGTCACGTGCTGGAGGAACAAGGCCTCAACCGAGCTGGTCATGACGGGAAAGCCTGAGAGCTCAGCTCGGCTTGCCGCCGTCGCCGCGAACGGCGGGTTCGTCACGATCACGTCAAACGGGCGAGCGCCCTGAGCGATCGGTGCGAGCGAGTCGCCGCCCTCGATTGGGTTGGGATCGAGCCCGTGCATCAGGAGATTGATGACGCATAGGCGTCTAACGAGAGGGTCCAGCTCGCGGCCGCTCAGGTGCGCTTCTTGACCACCGCGCATGTGGTCTCCTGTAGCGATCAAGAAACCGCCGGTCCCAACAGCGGGGTCGTGCACGTGCTCGCCGGGTGCAGGCGCGACAAGATCGATCATCAAGTCGACGACGTGACGCGGCGTGAAGAACTGCCCAAGGTTGCCGGCCTGTGTAAGCGAAGCAAGGAGGCGCTCGTAGATAGCGCCATTTGCATCGCACTGACGAGCATCCAAGCTCATCGACTCGATCGACCCGGCGAAGTCGCGGAAAGCAGCTTCGTCCTCAATCTTGGGGACGAACCCGGCGACGACATGCGAGTAGGCGGAATCAGCGAAACTGCGCGCGATAGCCTCGCGCACGGCTGGGAGGACTCCCGTCTTAAAGTCCTCAAGGGGGCTTCGGCTTTCAAGGCATTGCCTGAGCGGCGGGAAGCCGATCGCCTCAGCTAGGTCAGCTAGCGGCCCGTCGTCGGCCGCATCGGTCTCAAGCATTCGTAGGAAGAGGAAGAAGCTGGTGTGGTCTACGGTGTCAAGAAGGTTGAGCCCGGCCGACCTCAAGATGTTTGCCGACTCCCAGGCGGCTCGTCGGACGCGCTCAAGAGACAACCGCTCGTGCTCGGGCGCGTCCATCACGAGTTCGGGGGTTGCCACCGCTCCATCTTGCTCGATCCGCCGGACGAGCGCTTAGCCGCGCTCGGAGCAAGCGGGGAAGCAACGAGAGGACTACGTGCTCCCGTGCGACCCCTCGCATGTTCTGCTCTGATCGCACCGACGATCTTCGCGGGGCGTTGATCAAACAGATCGCTTACGACACCCTCCCTAGCGCTCAGCGACCGGGGCCTTCAGCCGATCCGCTCCGCCAGCTCGACGATGATCCCCTCCGGGCCGCGGACATAGCAGAGCCGATAGCTGTCTTCGTAGCGCTCCACCTCGCCCACGAGCTCCGCGTCGCGGGCTCGCAAGCTAGCGACAACGGCGTCGATATCGTCGACTGCGAATGCGACATGGCGGATGCCCGGGGTGTTCGCCGGCGCGTGCCGGTCGCCGCCCCGGCCCGACGGGGCCTGAAACTTCGTCAGCTCCAGCCGTCCGTGGCCGTCCGGGGTCTCCAGCATGGCGATCTCAGCCCGGACCCCCTCGAGCCCCACCACGCGGTCCACCCAACCGCCCTCGACCAACCCCTCGCCCTGCAGCTTGAGCCCGAGCTCAACGAAGAACGCCGTCGCGCCCGCGAGGTCGTCAACCACGATGCCCACGTGGTCCATGCGTTGGATCGTCATGCGCTCGACTGTAACGACACTACTCTGCCATCTGGGATGCGTCGGAGGTTGCTGCACCTTCTCATCGTCAGCGTCGTTGTGTTGACCGCGGCCGGCTCGGCCAGCGCATCAGCCGGCATCCAGGCCGTGTCGATCGAGGCCGGTCTCTCGCCGCGGGCTGCCGTCCAAACGGCTGCAGCTGTGCTCGAGCGCCAGCTTGGGGCGTCATTTGTCACCGTCGTGGCGGCCACCTATCAGCCGCGTGAGCGCATCCTCACCTACGCCTGCGCCGGTCATCCACCACCAATCGTGCTTGGCTCGCGGTCGATCGCACCGATCACCGTCTCCTCCTCGCCACCGATCGGAGCCGGCTTCCGGACCGGGACTCGACAGACCGTGGTGTCCGTGCCGGGCCGCTCACAGATCTGCTTCCACACCGACGGCATCACGGAGGCAAGGGTTGCCGGAGAGCTGTTCGGCGCCGAGCGACTTGCGCGCACGCTCGCCGAGCTCGGGCAGGGGGCCACAGCATCAGCGCTCCTCGACCAAGTGACCGAAGAGACCGACGCGCACCCCGACGACATGGCTGCGTGCCTACTGAACATCGAGGGAGGCGCCACCGCGCCGACGATCCTCGTCGAGGAGCTCGAGCTCGACCGCGAGGAGGCCACGGGCGATCGAACCGAGCGATTCCTCCTTGCCTGTGGAGTCGAGCGCCGCGAGGTCGCTGAGCTCGTGCGCTCTGCGCACGTCATTGCCGAGCGCACCGGCACCGTCATCCTCGAGTTGCGCCTTGGCGACGGGCCGCCGGAGGTCGCGCTGGGACGCGACAATGTCGCGCTTCTCCACACATCCCACGTGAGACGGCAAGCGGATCTCAGGGTGTCGCAGTGAACCCCGCGCCAGCCCTTACCCCAGACGCGACAATGGTGTTGGGTATCGCATGCACAGCGATGCCGTTCGCCCGCACTCCCGAGGATGAGGCCGAGCGCTGGCTACGAGTCCTGCGTCTACATGGCGAAGTTGGGATCGCGCTGCAAGCGCTCGGCGTAAGTGAGGGATCCCTCCACGTGCAGGGCGAGGGCACCGATCGGGCGTAAACCGCTTCCGTCAGTGTCGCCGATCGCGACGCGGTTGCACAGGTCACCGAGGACGCCCTCCACATAGCCAGTCGGCGAGGTGCCACTGGAGTCGCAACGACCGACGTGCTGATGGCCGTTATGCACTTCTACGGCGCGGACTTCGACCGCGTGCTTCGCGCACACGGCACCGACCGCGACGAGGTGATCGAGCGACTCGGAACATTGGAGGCAGACCCTGGGCGAGAGGCCTAACGAGCGGGCAGCTCATCGCCACCACGGCGAATCCCGAGACCGGGACGCGCAATGTCACCGCGGACCGCAACCACGCGCTCCCCGTGGGGATGATCGGCGCCGAACAGCGACAGCAGCGCACGCTCCACCCGCGCCGTGACCTCGCGATCATCCTTGCCCCGCACCAACGCGTATACGCGACGGTTGGTGCACTCCAGGTAGTGCACCAACAACTCCATGCCAATAAACCCGGTCACACCGGTGAGCAGCACGCCGTCGGACGTCGCGTTCTTATTTGCCACCAGGAGCGGGCGTCTCCTTCACCTGCACGCACGTCCTCACAACCAATACGGTTCCATCGTCCTTCCCGGTCGGCGCCAGCCACAAACAACCAGTCGCTAAATTCACACGAGCGCAACAAACAGCTGCTCCTTGCCGCTTCTAACGGGCGCGCAACAGTAGGCCCAAGCGCGCGGGATCGGGATCGGCCTCGCCGGCCAGCTCGCGCAGAGCACGCAGCTGGGTGGCGATGTCGGCCAGAGCGACAGCCTGTAGGCGCCGCGCTTGCCAAGCTGCTCCTCATACACACCGAGCGCGCGCTCAGCCGCCTCGCCCGCGTGGGTCAGCTGGTAGAGAAAGCGCGCGCGATGGAAGTCCTCGACCGTCGTGACCCGGCTCGTGTCGGGATCGACGCGCAGGTCGCCCCACTCCACGAGCCGGCCGAGCACCCTCCGCGAGCGCCTCCGCAGAGATGTGGCGGCTGCTGCTGTTCATCCGGCGCATGCGCCGGATGGGGGCCGCACATGTGCGGCCCCCCGGTCCTTGCATGCAAGGACCGGCCGGACGGTGCATGCACCGTCCGGGACAGGGCCGCATGCGGCCCTGTCTTCCCCGAGAGAATGCGAGAGTACCCGAGACGCGCCTCAGACAATTGTGTGCGATCCTATGAGTATGTCGCTAATCGTTGGAGAAGCACTGAACCGTCGGGCCGACCTGCAGAAGCGGGTCGCGCAGCTTCAGGATCGCCTGTCCAAGTGTGTGCTGGCCCAGGAGGACGAGGAGCCTCCCGAGAGCCCGGCCGAGCTACTGGCCGAGCTCGATCGGCGCTGTGACGAATTGCAGCAGCTGATCGCCCAGATCAACCACACCAACGCGCGGGCCCAACTCGCAACCGGTGAGACCGTCACAGAGGGGATTGCACGCCGCGACGTCATCGCTCTACGCCAGGGCGCGTTGCGTGCCGCGATCAAAGCGGCCACGGGTGGCTCAGGCTTTGGGCTGACGCGTTATAGCCGCTCTGAGATCAGGATGGTGCGCCATGTCAAGGTTGCTGAGCTTCAGAGCCGACTCGACGCGTTTGCCCAAGAGCGACGTGAGCTGGACAACCGGTTGCAAGAACACAACTGGCAGGCGACGCTCATGGAGTGAAACAGTCGGTAGCCGACAAGAGCGAGCGTCGAGGCCCGCGACCGGCCAAAGGTCGCACAATCCCGAAATCCCTTGGCGGGAGCGCCGGGGGCAGGCGCAAACGGAAGCCCGAACCCAGAGCACCGTCAGCCCAGCAACCCGCAACTCACACCAGGTATCCCGGATCGAGCACCACCTGACGCTGACTTGCCGGTGAGGGTGGGTAAGGGGACTGTGTGATGACCGGCGGCAACTGTGACAAACAAGCGACTACGCGACCGATCGACAATGCGGTTACGGAGTGTGAAAGAAAATAAGACAAGGCAGAGCCATGCGCGACGTTGATTACCAGCAGTTGCTCAACGCGATACACGTGCCTGAGGACGCCGGCGAGCACGCCGAAGCACTGCGAGGGATACTCCTCCGCATTCCCGACGGCTGGGGACGCTGGATTTCCTGCAGTCGCGGCTGGTATCCGCTACTGGTCGATCTCGACGAGCATCTGCGCACGCTGCTGCCTAACTATGTGCTTCACCAGGTAAAGGAGAAGTTCGGCGGCCTACGGTACTACTGGGAATCCGGTGAGAATGTACATGACCCCGAGGACCCCGAGCCGCCGGCACCTAGACGAGGCGGCAACGAGGCTGAATGGGACAGATGGAGACAACAGCACGACGCATGGTACGAGCGCCTGGATGCCTACCGGCAGACGCCAGAAGGACAGGCGCGCATCGCCGATCTGGAGAGGCGCGTTAAGCTCGCGGAGAAGCTCGTAGACACCGCCGAGCGGTGGGCAGGTGTCACCTGCGAGTTTTGCGGTACGACCGGCGTGCTGCACCGTACACCCGCGCGTAGCCATTGGTGCAAGACACTCTGCCCGGCTTGCGCCGAGCGAGAGAAATACGTCCCCAGCAGAGGATCAGGCGCATGATCGATCCCCAGCACGCGACCTTCGGGTTATGAGGTCGCCCTTGGGGGGTCAGGTGGGGCCGGACGGCCCGTGTTTGCTGGGGTTAGCTCGGGTTCGGTGGGGTCGGATTTGCTCAAAACGGAACCTTGAATGGAACCCTGGGAAAGCACGGCACGCCGGTTCGTGGCGAGTCATGCAACCATCCTTCGGATGGCACACCACCGTCGCAGCGGTCCTAAGAGTACGCGCGCCGGATGTCTGCTGTGCAAGCCGCACAAGCACCAGGCCGAGCGCCATCGTGGCCGCGCTCGCAGCGACCGTCGTTGGCACGAGCAGCAGGTGGCAGCCGACCACGATGGCTACCGCGACCGCTCAGACCCCACGAAGTAGACGCACTGCCGGGGCCAGTCCAAGTTCGGGCTCTCGAGGCTGCACAGGGAGTCGTCAAGCCAGCCGACGACCGAGGGGGTCTCTCACACCGACCGAGAGACCCATCGTTGGAGTCCGACTGCGATCTAGGATGCGCACGTGCCCTCGACCGTCGCCAGCCTGCTCGCCGTAGCGGGCCTTGAGTCGGGCGGCTGCGTCGGTTGGGGAGCGCGAGTTCCCGAGACGCGAACCGGCGTATACCGCGTATCGCTCACCACGACCGGCCACGTCGCCGACGCGCTGACCGACTGTCCTTTGAGCGACGCAGCACTGGACGAGCTGCTGATCTCGTGTCCGGCCTTGACACTCGACGGTGAGCGCCCGACACGCGCGCAGGTCGCAAAGCGCATCGGCTCTTACTGGCTGCCGGATGAGCGTGCTCTACATCGGTCTGGCCGGACAGCCGCTCCGCACCCGAGTACGCCAGTACTACAAGACGCGAATAGGGGCTGCGAAACCTCACAAGGGCGGCTGGTGGCTAAAGACACTGTCAGTCCTCGGCGAGTTGCACATCCACTACGCCCCGACCGACGACTTCAAGGGCGCTGAGGAGCAGATGCTGCGAGCGTTTGCTGCTGGCGTCTCGCACACGAGCCGCGCCGCGCTGCCCACCGGCGATCCGGTGATGCCATTTGCGAACCTGCGCGATGGCGACTGGCAGCGCAAGCGCCACGGCATCCGAGGAGCGACCAGCGAGGCTGCAAGGTCGACGGGAGCCGTACCAAAGACAACGAAGGTGACAGGGTCCAAACCTTCGACCGCGTTCCCAGCCCGAACGGGCAAGTCGCCCACAACCTCACATTTCCGTTCTCAGTGCGTGACCGAGAGTGACATAAAGGCGGGGCAGGTACGCATCCCCATCGGCGCGACGAAGACCATCCTTCCGCAGGAGCGTCAGGACATCCCCGTGCTATTGGGCGGTCGCGAGCTCACCGGCCGGTGGGACCCGCGCTACGGCGAGAAGGAGCGCTCCGGCGTCATCCGTATCGGCCGGACCGCCGCGCTTGAACTTCTGCACCCCGGCGACATGCTTGGCGTTTCAATGAGAGCCGACGGCACGGCCCAGCTCAGCTGACTCAGAGCGCCGTCGGGCGCAGAGCGGTGACGTATGCGACGCAGATCGCCTGCACCCGATCCTCGGGGATCGCGGTTCGCAATGCTCTTGAGGCCATCTCGATGCCGGGGCGTCCACGTCTGCCGAACAGCTCCTCAATGTAGGTGAGCGCCACGGTCGTCGGAGGCCCGGCGATCGCATCCTGGGCGAGGGCGCTGAGCGTGACTGCGATCTCGTCCGGCCTCGTCGTCTGCATGAGTCGCACGACATCGGAGGCGTCCTTGTCGTCGAGCCGGGCGGCGTGACCGCTTGCGACGCGATCGTGGAGCTTGTGGGCCTTTGCGACGAGCAGCGCGGCGGGGCCGGCGACCCTCGCTTGTAGCGAGCGCTCGTCTGCTGGGTCCAGCGCCGCGATGGTCATCGTGCTGTTGTCGACCAATGCTGCCTCGAGTCCGACCGCGCGCCGAGCAGCACGAGCGCCGTGGCCGCCCAGGCGTGCGGCACGTCTGCCGGTGCCCGACGCGGCGCCCTCAGGAACGATCAGATCGACCGGAACCACGAACTCCTCGCCGGCAGCAGACGCGCTCGCCAGCCAGATGCCCGGCTCGACGTGACCGCCGGGCTGCTGCTGCAGATGGAACCCTGCTGCGGACATCCCGGCTTCGAGCTCCGGAGCCTCGCCGAGGAGAAGCGGGTCCAGTACGAGATCGCCGTCGGTGGTGTAGGGGGCGATGGCCAGGTCGGCGGTGCCCGTGTGGAGATAGACGGCCTGGGCACCGGCCAGGATGATGGCGTCGCCGTGTGGTGCGAGCACGGTCAGGGCGTCGAGTAGGACTCGCCGGGCAGCTACGTATCGCGCGTCGAGGTCCTGCGGTCGCGAAACATCGCTCGCGCCGGTCACGCGTCCGCCTTAGAGAGGTGAAGATCGGCGATCGAGGGCAGCCGCCAGCGCGGCTCGTTCTCCGCCATCCACGCGATGAGCGCTTCGCCCTCGGCCGGCATCCTGCCTGTGCCCGTCAGGCAGTCGACGGCGGCCTGGGAGGGCGCGACGTAGCGCAGGCCCGCGTCTTCTGTCCCCCGCTCCCACACGACCGGATCGAACGCTCGGAGCAGGACGACGTTGGCTCCCTCGTCGGCCGGAAGCAAGCCGAGCGTGTTGGCCAGTGCCTCGATCTCGTTGCAGTACGCGATGAGCAGTGCCGGCGCGGCGACGGGTGCGAGCCGCACGGCGGCGAACGATCCTGTGACTGCCATCAACGGCGGCCCGGACAGCTCTGCGAGCTGCGAGAGCGCATCGTTTGCCCCGCCCGGCGCGAGGAAGGTGGACGCATCGTTGCTCTTGAGGACGTCGTATGACTCCGCCCACCGCCGCAGCAGCCCGGGCATGTCGACGTCCTGCACCCGTCCTCGACGGGTGCGTTCGACAAGCGCGTCTTGGTCCAGCGCGTCGAGCAGCCGCGAGACGTATCCCTGCGTCAGGCCCGTGACGGCGGCGATCTCGCTCACTCCATAGGGCGGACTGACGTCGATGAGCAGACGGATCAGCCGTGCGGCCTTGGGCCCGCGGACCCTCGCCCGGCCGCGAGGCATGGGCTCGGGGTTCCTGGCGGCTCCGACGGCACTTATGTAGAGCGCGGGGTTCTCCAGCTTGAGCAGCGCGTTACCGGTCAGGTCGATGAAGTTGATGCCGTCCTTGGCCAGTAGCTCTCGGCTTCGTGCACTCATCCATGGAGAGACGGCGAGGATCGGGGTGTTGCCGGCGAGCGAGCGGATGACGCTCGACAGCCCGCCGGAGAGTCGCTCGACAGCGCGAGGATCGAATGATCGCTTCGCCTCAACCGCGAGGGTCACGTAGGTACCCCGGGGGTCGCGAAGGTCGATCGCGCCGTCCGCCAGCGAGCGTGCCTCACCCGAGTTTGCGGCTACCTCGGCCCTGTTCGATCGTTCTACGGTCCAGCTCGCCGGGAGCATCTCGCGGAGCTGCACAACAGCTGCGTCGATGAGATCTGTTTGCTCGATGGGCCCATTTGCCAGCATAGCGAAAATAGAATATCAGAAAAGATTGCCTGTTCCAGCTATTTTGCTGTCCTCGCAAATATCCCCAACCAGTAAACCTATTGGCAGTCCTTACTCGAACAGCCTGCCCTCGACGTCCGGCCAGTATCTGTAGAGAGTCTTGGCCTGGTCGAGCACGAGCTGCGCAAAGTGGTTGATGTCCTGGACACTTCCTCCCCCAGGCGGCGCAATCGGTGGCTTGTACTCGTGCTCGCGGAGGAGCCGCCTGATCTTGCGGCGAATGGCAGCCTCGGTCGATGCCCGGTCGGCCCAGTCGACGGTCAGGTCTTCCCTGATGCTTTTGACGAGGTCTCGCGCGATCTTTGCGAGCTGCGGATCGACGTTGGGCGCGTCGGCGCCACCTGCGAGCGCGTCGTAGAAGGCGGCCTCCTCCGCCGTGAGACCGAGCTGCTCGTGACGGCGACCGGCTTCGCGCAGGCTCCTGGCGATCTCAACGAGGCGCTGAACAACTTCGGCGCTTGAGATCTGGCGCAGCTCGTAGCGGTGCAGGACGGCGTCCAGTTGCTCTGCGAAAAGCTTGGCCTGTGCCTGGTTGGTGCGGCTTCGGCTTTTGACTTCGTTCTTCAGCAGCTTCTCGAGCAGCCGTATCTGAATGTTTGGATGCTCGGTCTTGGCCGCGATCGAGTCGAGGAACTCCTCGGAGAGGACAGAGATGTCAGGACGGTCTTGATCGGCGAGAGCGAGCGTCTCGATGACCTCGCCGGCGGCGAGGCCCTCGGACATGAACTGTCGCACGGCCTGCTCCGCCTCGGCGCTTGCCTGCGGGACCGGTGTGGCGATCTTGCGCACCTCGCCCGCGAGCTTCTCGAAGAAGGAGATCTCCTCGCGCAGGTCGATGACGGCCTGTTGGGTGCCGATCAGCGTGTACCACTTCGCGAGTGCTGCCTGCTCATCGAGGAACTCGCGGATGCGCTGTTCGTCGGCCAGCACGTAGTCCCAACAGTCCAGGATAAGACGGGAAGGGTCCGCCGCGATATTGAGCTCGCCCTTGCGATACCCGGCGGGGTAGAGCATCGCGCAGAGCACCTCGTACTTCTCCCAGAGCCCGGCGATCGCCTGGGCGATTGGGATGGCGGGATCTTCCAGCTCAGTTTCGTCGTAGGCTCGCAGAGAGGCTCGCAGATCCTCACCGATGCCGATGTAGTCGACCACGAGGCCGCCGCTCTTTTCGCGGAAGACCCTGTTTACGCGTGCGATCGCCTGCAGTAGGCCGTGGTCCCGCATCGGCTTGTCGATGTAGAGCGTGTGCAGCACCGGGGCGTCGAAGCCCGTCAGCCACATGTCCTTGACGACGACGATCCGGAGTGGGTGGTCGGGGTCGCGGAAGTCCTTCGCGAGCTGAAGGAGCTGTGGCTTTGAGCGGCGGAACGGCGAGATCGGCTTCTCGTCGGTCGCGCTGGCGGAGATCACGCAGTCGACGGTCTCCTCGCCGAAGCGCTCCCGAAGACTCCCGGCGAGCTCGGCCGCAATTCGCCTCGAGTACGCGACGACGAGTGCCTTGCCCGGTAGCGCCTCGCAGCGTGTCGTGAAATGGAGGTGGATGTCGTTGGCCAACGTCTCGATCCGCTCTGGCGATCCGACGACCTTCTCGAGCTTTGCCCAGCTGGTGATGAGCTTGCCCGCGGCCTCCTGCTCCTCAGCTTCTAGGATTTCCCCGACCTGCGCGAGCTGCTCCTGGTCCTCGACGGACAGCGGTATCTGGCGCGACTCGTAGTAGATCGGGACGGTTGCCTGGTCTTCCTGGGCCTGGCGCATTCGGTAGACCGAGATGTAGTCGCCGAACACCAGGCGCGTCGAGCGGTCGGCGCCTTCCACGGGGGTGCCGGTGAAGCCGATCCTGGTCGCGTTGGGAAGCGCGCGCGTGATGTTCTGCGCGTAGGCCGCATACTGCGAACGGTGCGCCTCGTCGGCCATCACGACCACGTTTTGCCGCTCTGAGAGCACCGGCATGGCCTCGTCGTTGGCCGGCGCGAACTTCTGGATCGTCGTGAACACGATGCCACCGGCGGGCACCTTCAGCAGCTCGTGCAAGCTTTCCTTGCCGCCAGAGATCTCTTGCGCTTGGTGGCAGAAGGGCTCCAGGTGGGTGGCGCTGAAGGTTTTCTGGAGCTGGTCGTCGAGGTCGGTGCGATCGGTCACCGCCACGATCGTGGGGTTGGCAAAGCGTGGGTCGTGCCGCAGCTTGTTGGCGAAGAACACCATCGTGTAGCTCTTGCCGGCCCCCTGCGTGTGCCACACGATCCCGCCGCGGCGGTCGCCACCCATCGCGACCGCGACAGACTCCACAGCGGCGTGAACGGCGTCGACCTGGTGGTACTTGGCCATCACCTCCCACGTCCTCGCGCCGTCGCTCTCGAACAGGACGAAGTCACGGATCAGCTCCAGAAGGTGTGCGGGTGAGAAGACGCCCTCGATCATCGTCTGCAGCGGCGAGCGACCATGGGGCTGGCGGTCGACCGCACCCATCTCCTTCCATTCAGCGAAGTGCTCTGCAGCCGTGCTCCATGTGCCCACCCGCGCCGACATCAGGTCTGACACGCCGACGATCCCTAGATAGCGGTAGAGGCTGGGGATCGTGTCGGTGTAGTGGTGGATCTGATTGATCGCACCCTGCGCAGACTCTGCGAGGCCGGGCGCCTTCAGCTCGAGCTGGCCGAGCGGTAGTCCGTTGACGAACAGCAGGATGTCCGGCCTCCGGTTATGCCCACCCTCGACGATCGTGAACTGGTTGACCGCGAGCAGTTCGTTGCGCTCCGGGTTCTCGAAGTCGATGAGCTTCACACGGTCGGCCTGCTCGACTCCTGCCTCATCGACGTACGGGATTGGCACACCCGCGGTGAGCAGCTCGTGAAAGCCTCGGTGATCCTCGATCAGCGACGGGGAGGTGCCCGTCATCGCGAGCTCGCAGGCTCGCCGCACCGCATCGCTTGGGAGGCCTGGGTTGATCCTCGCGACCGCGTGACGCAAACGCTCGATCAGCACCACGTCGGACCACAGCTTGCGCTCCGCGGCGGGAGTATTTGGTGCGAGAGCGCGTCCGTGGACATGCGTCCAGCCCGCCTGACACAGCCAGTCAAGCGCCGGCTGCTCGACGAGCGCGTCCTCGCTAGCCGAGGAGGTCACGCCTTCGCTCCTGCGAGCTGCTCGACCGCCGAGCCGATCACCTCCTTGGAATCCACTGTGTCCGGCACTCGGATCTCGCCCGAGATGAGCTTGGGCAGGAGGGCGTCACGGACCGCCACGAGAGTCAGGCGTTCACGATCGAGTCCGGCGATCAGGCTGAGTATAGGCTGAACGATCAGCCCGAACTCATTCAACTGCTGCTTTGGGGGCACGAGCATCGGTATTGGGCGAAAAGCGCGCTTGCTGATCTCCGCGAACGTTGTGCCCCCGGCATTGGCCTTGATTTTGTCCATGTTGTGACGGAGCCAGAACAGGACGTACTCGCTCGGAATGTCCCCCGATGGGGGAATCGCGATGAATCCTTGATTCACGGCGATTGGGACCTTGCTAATGACCGTGTAGCCAACTGGGGCGCGCGACGACAGCAACACCGTGTCCGGGGGCAAGATCCCGGAGCTGATGCGCTTCAGGCCCGCGTCGGTGACGTGTCGCGCCGTACCGAGAAGCACCGGCGAGTCGTGGCCAGACAGATCCTTGGGAGTAGCCCAACAATGAGTTCCGCCCTCCCAGTAGTTGGGTTCCTTGGTGCTCGGCGTCCCCCCGCCGACGATCTTGAGTACCTGCCCAATGGGCACGACCTTCCAGCCGGCCGGTATCGGCGCGATCTCGCCCTCCTCGAAGGCTTCGACGCCGACGAAGTCGACGAACCGCGCGCGGAAAAACGCGACTGCAATTTCCTCAAGCGGGGTCGCCAGCCTACGATTGCTGTCGATCTTGTCGTCGAGCGCAGCCAAGACCGAAACGATTCGCCGCTGCTCACCGATGGAAGGGAGAGGCATACGAAACGCACCTAGAACATCGGTGCGCAAACGCTTCGTCCCGTGCGAAGCCTCATCGACCAGTGCGTGCAGCGAGTCGTGGGTGCCCCACATCGCATAGAACAGAAAGCGTGGATCGATTCCCTCGCCGGGGATGATCGCCTTGATGTCCTGGTTAAACGCGACCTCCCTCCTGGTAAAGCTGATTTGGAGCGCCTTACCGAGCGCCATGCTGCGCACGACCACGAGGATCGTACTCGGCGGAGCGAGCCGAGAGCCGCGCTTAACACCTTCCGGCGTCAGACTCTCCTCGGCGCTGTCGACGTATCGAACGTGCAGGTCCTTCGGGCCGACCCACGGGATCGCGCCGCCCCAGTACTCGCGCCGTGCCTTCGAGGGAGTTCCGCCAGATAGCCATACCCCACACTCGGCCAGCGGGCGAACATCCCAGCTGGTCGGCCTTTCAGACGTCATATCCGAGCAAGGCCATCGCGCTCCGGACCTGTCCTGCAAGTCCCTCGTTGTCCGCCATCTCCGCCGCCAGTTGGTCTACGAGCAGCGCGACGCGCTCCTCAAAATCGACCATGTCGTCCTCGCTCTCGGGCGCCCCTACATACTGGCCAGGAGACAGCGAGAAGCGAGCGGCCTCGATCTCGGTTATGTCACTACCGCGGCAGAATCCTGCCTCATCGTGGTAGTCGGCATCCGTCGTTCCTCGCCAAGCGTGGTAGATCGATGCAATCCGCTCAACGTCGTCGTCGGTCAGCTCGATCTGCGTGCGGCTGATCTTGCTGCCCATCTGACGGGCGTCAATGAACAGGGTCTCCTCGCGGCGGTCGCGCTCGCTGGAGGATGCCTTGTCGCGATCGAAGAACCACAGGCACACAGGGATGCCCGTCGTGTAAAAGAGCTGCGCCGGGAGAGCCACAATGCAGTCGACCACGTCGGCTCTGATCAAGTTCTCGCGGATCTTGCCCTCGCCTCCGCTCATCGTCGTGAGCGAGCCGTTGGCCATCACGAAACCGGCGCGGCCTCTGGGCGCGAGGTGGTGCAGGAAGTGCTGTATCCAGGCGTAGTTGGCGTTACCGGTGGGCGGCACGCCGTGCCCCCACCGGACGTCATCGAGAACTGCGGGGGTCGACCACTCCTTCTGGTTGAAGGGTGGATTTGCCATCACGAAGTCGGCCTTCAGCCGTGGGAAGGCGTCGTCCAGCAGCGAGCCGCGCTCGGTGTACTGCACGTCACCTGAGAGGCCATGGATCGCGAGGTTCATGCGACCGATGCGCCACGTCGCCTGATTTCGCTCCTGGCCGTAGACCGAGATCTTCTCGGGACGCCCTCCGTGGGCCTCAACGAAGTTTGCCGACTGCACGAAGAGTCCGCACGATCCGCACGCGGGATCGAAGATCCGGCCCTCGTACGGCTCAAGCATCTCGACGAGCAGCCGGGCGACCGGCGCGGGGGTGAAGTACTCGCCGCCCCGGTGCCCCTCGGCGCGCGCAAACTCCTTGATGAAGTACTCGTAGGTGCGCCCGAGGATGTCGCGTGCTTCGCTCGGGTCCTGGCCAAAGCCGATCTTTGCGATCGTGTCCACGAGTGAGCCGAGCAGCTCTGCTGAAAGCGGTGCTCGCGAGTAGACGCGCGGCAGCATCCGGCGTAGCTCGCGGTTCTCGTCTTCGATCGCGCTGAGCGCGTCGTCGATGCGCTTGGCGATGTCAGGACTCGCGGCCGACGCGAGGATGGCCGGCCACCGGGCCTCCTCGGGCACCCAGAAGACTTGCTTTTCCGCGTACGCGTCGCGATCGTCAAGTTCTTCAGCGCGCGCGAGGGGGTCTGCGACGTATTCCTTGCTCTTCGTGTCGGACAGGTCGGCCTCCAGCGCTCGGCGGCGCTGTTCGAAGGCATCGGAGATGTACTTGAGGAAGATCAGGCCGAGGACGAGGTGCTTGTACTCCGCCGACTCGACCGAGCCACGGAGCTTGTTCGCCGCCTCAAATAGCGCGTGGCCGTTTGGTTGCCCGTTGTCGTCCCCTTTCGCCACGCTCGAAACGTAGCCGGTTTGTCCCCGAGGTCGTCGGAGCGCCTGGAACAATGCCCTTCTAGAGGGGGTCAGGCCGTGTCCGACGAAGCGTGATCTCCGTTGCCGAACGCCCGTTCGACGAACGCCGCCCCGTTGGACGGGTCGGGTGCGTAGTGGCGGTAGATCTCGGTTGTCTTGGCGTCGGCGTGGCCCATCCACTCCTGGATCGCGCGCAGCGGGGCGCCGGCCGCAGCCATTTGTGTGCCGAAGGTGTGGCGGAGCTCGTGGAAGGTGATCTCATGTACGCCTGCCTCGGCGAGCGCATCCTTGAACCGCTTGCGCATCTTGGAAGGGTCGAGGACATGTCCGGTGTCGGGGTGGCAGAAGACGAGATCCCTGTCTGCGGGGAAGCGGGAGCGTCGGCGCAGGTCTTCGAGCTCGCGGGCGAGCCGGGCGGCCATCGGGACCGAGCGGCCTTCGTGGGACTTGGGGGTGTCCATCTGCCCGCGCGTGAAGTTGTCGGCGACGCGCACGCGCGCGACCTGCCAGTCGATGTCCAGCCACTTCAGCGCGAGCAGCTCGCCCTGGCGCAGGCCGGTGAGCGCAGCGGCCAGATACAGCGCCCGCTCGATCCCGCCGATGGTGTCCTCGGGCACCGCGTCGATCAGTTTGTCCAGTTCGGGTGGCTGTAGGAAGCGGACGCGTTGGTGGGGGGAGCGGTTCTTCTTCGGGCGGTCGACGTAGGCGACCGGGTTGCTCTGCGCCCAGCCGCGCTTGACCGCGAAGGCGAACACGCCGTGCAGGAAGTTCAGGTGGTTCTGGACGGTCTTCGAGGACAGCCCGTCGCTGCGCTTGCGCTTGAGGTACTGCGCGACCTGGGCCGGGCCGATCTTGTCGATTGGACGCTCGCCGAAGAACGGCACGAGATGGCGGCGCAGGTGTCCACGATAGTCCTGGATCGTGGAGCGCTTGCGCTCCATCACATGCTCCAGATGATCGACATAGGCGTTCCCGGCCTCCTCCAACGTGCGTCGCGCGGCGGTGGCCACGATCACGTCGCGCTCGATCCGCTTGCGCAGCTCCTTCTCGGCCTGGGCACGAGTGAGCCCGTCCGCTGTACCGGGCGATCTTGCGCTTTACGCGCGTGCCTCCTGACCACCACGACCCGTACCAACTGATGCGCCCTGCTTTGTCGGCGACCTCGAACAGGCGCCCGCTGCCATATGAGCGCCTATCCGACATTGCGTCCCACTCCCGAGGTCTCCATCAGGCGTTCCCGTTCTCCACGAGCCACTTTTCGAGCATCGTGCGCGTGAACCGGATGTGGCGACCGACGCGTAGGCAGGGCATACGCCGGGCGCACACCGCTTCGTAGATCCAGCTCGGCTTGACCGCCAGCAGCCGCGCGGCATCCTCGGGACGCAGCAACGGCTCGTCGGCCAACAGGGCCGATCCAACGGTCGAATCTGAGGTCGTCTTCTCCGGGGTCACTACTACTAATGACCGTGAACAGGGCAAACCGGCCATGTAGTTTGGTTTGGTCTGCTGGGGCCCAGTGATGTGCGGGCTGGCCGTTGGTTTCGCGGTGCCTGTTTCGGGCTGTGTGGCGTGATGGCTAGGTAGTGGTGTCCGGTGCCCCGTGGAGGGTGTGGCAGGTGACATGATGACTCAAGTAAAACGGCTGGCCCCGGCTGTCGGGTGCCCTACGTTGGATTTGTCTCCCGCCGCCTGTCACGGACGCCGCCATGACTTCATAGAAGCGTGCCTGTAGCTCGACATGGCTTTGTCTGGCGGTCTCCACATCACACCAGCGCCAACCAGTTAGACGAGGAGACAAATCATGATCGC
>DATCDV010000049.1:0-2627 GCA_036510495.1 Solirubrobacteraceae bacterium | reverse complement strand
CGACACCCTGACCACCGCGCTCGCCGCGGCCGCGGCATCGCTCTTCACCGCGACGCCCGCGAAAGCAGCGACGATCAAGACGACCCAGATGACCCCCAGCCGGCGACGCAGACAGACGGGCGAGGCGCCGCCCGGGGATCTCGCTGCCTGATCAGGTCCCCCCGTGTCCAAGACTTCAGCAGTCTCGCTCCTGACCGGGCCCGGGTCAAGGAGCTAGAAACGTACCCGCCCGCTGGAGGCGCCGCCCGCCAGCCGACGGTCAGATCCTGCACTCTCGTGCACCGCGCAAGAGAGCACACGGCCCCCGGGAAGACGACCGCTCAGCGGCTAACCGCGAGCATGTGCCCGACGCTCCCAACGCTGCTGCTCGCAGCCACCACCACGAGCAGTCTTCACCCAAGACAAGACCCACCAAAAGCCCTGAGTTGGAACGGACGGAGCAGTACACACACAGCGTGCCGTGGACCAGACCAGAGTTGCGCGTGCTCGGAAAAGCGGATGCCTCGCCGATCGGGGCAACCGACCTGCTGCTCGCCATATCCGCACATCGGGTGCTTGCACGCTCGCTGCTAAAGCCCGGGTCGATGCAGAAGTCTCAGGCGAAGTCTGCCGCGCTACCGGATCCACGCAACAGCGGCACTCTCGGCCAGCGCACGCGGGGCAGGTCTGGCTGCTGCTCGCAGCCAGAAGGGGCTGTCCGCCGCGGGCCTGCGCATCGCCGATAACAGGGCTCCCAGAACCACCTGCAGGACCGCGGCGCTACATAGGCAGCTGCCGGACCCCCGGATGTGGCTCGGTCACGCCTGCGCTGGCACCGTGGAGGGCGTCCCGCTAACTGTGTAGGCGGGTTCTTGGTTAATGGTAACAGTTACTCTTGTGGCGATGAAAGGGGTGACAGTCAGCTTGCGGTGTCGGGGACGCGGTCACCGAAGTGGATCTTGAACGCGAGCAGCGCGGTCGTCCAGTTCCGGGTTCGCGTCCATTGCGGGACGGCGTTCTGCAGCGCGAGGTAGACCAGCTTGCGGGCGGCGTCCTCGTTGGGGAAGCTGCCCTTGGTCTTGATCGCCTTGCGCAGCTGGCGGTTGAGCGCCTCTATGGCGTTCGTGGTGTAGATCACACGCCGAACCTCGTCAGGGAACGCGAGGAACGGGATCACGTACTCCCACGCGTTCAGCCACGCCTGGGTGATCACGGGGAACCGGGCGCCCCACTTCTCATCGAACGCCTCGAGCTCGGCCTGGGCCTGGTCGGCGTCCTTGGCCGTGTAGATCGGCTTCAGGTCACGGGCGACCTGCTCACGCTCGCGCCGCGGCACGTACTTCAGGCTGTTGCGGATCAGATGCACGATGCACGTCTGGACGGTCGTCTTCGGGAAGATCGCCTCGATCGCGTCAGGGAAGCCGGTCAGCCCGTCGACACACGCGATCAGGATGTCTCGCACACCGCGGGTCTTCAGATCGGTGAGGACCTGCATCCAGAACTTCGCGCCCTCCGATTCTTGGAACCACATGCCCAGCACGTCGCGGTCGCCGTCGAGCGTGACCCCGAGCGCGAGGTACAGCGCACGGCGCTGGACCGTGCCGCCCTCGCGGACCTTGATCACCATGCAATCAAGGAACACGATCGGGTAGACGTCCTCCAGCGGCCGCTTGGCCCACTCGCGCACGTCGTCCATCACGCCGTCGGTGACGCGGCTGATCAGGTCGCGGCCGACGTTGACGCCGTAGATCTCCTGCAGATGCGCCTCGATATCGCGCGTCGAGAGCCCGCGGCTGTAGAGCGCGAGGATCTTCTCGTCAAACCCGACGAACCGGCGCTGGCGCTTGCGGACGATCTTCGGCTCAAAGCTGCCGTCCCGATCACGGGGAGCGTCGATCGGGACCTTCCCGTGCTCTGTGATCAGCGTCTTGGGCGTCGTGCCATTGCGCTGGTTGGCGGCACCGCCGGGCGGCTCCTGATGCGGCTCATAGCCGACGTGATCGGTCAGCTCGACCTCCATCGCCCGCTCCACCAGGCGCCGGGTCAGCTCGGCGAGCAGCCCACCGGGCCCCGCGATCTCCTCCTCGGTCGACGCGCCGGCGAGCAGCTCATCGATCACGTCATTGCTGATCCGCCTGTCGGCCGGCATCTGCAGAGCTTGCCGGACCCGGCGGCGGCCAGCAGCCCGGTCCACAGCCTCATCGACGAGCTCGGGCCGGACCGTCAGGGGGTCTGCGGCGGGCGCGCCGCGCCGGGGTTGCCCAGCGCCTCGTTCCGCTCGCCCTACGGACTCGCTCCACTCGACGCCGGGCAACCCCGGCGCGATCCCCAACCCGAGAGCCTCAAGCTCCGCGGCGTGCTGCTCCAGCTCGGTCCTGGCCCTGCTCTTCTGCGTGTTGCTTCTCGTAGTCGTAGGCATAGCGATCTCTTTCGCTCGTGCCTACACAGTTCCTCGGACAATCCCAACGTGGTCGCTCAACAAACGGTGAATCTCCACGTGCCCGTGTGTGTGGTGGTGCCGGTGATGAGACCGGCGCGCGTGAGTTTCAGCCCTGGTGGCAGGTGGCCTCGCGCGAGCTTCCAGTGCAGCGGCCGGCGGCCCAGGATTGAGTGCAGCGCTGCGTGGTAGTGATGCCGGGCGAGGGCGC
>DATCDV010000048.1:0-17090 GCA_036510495.1 Solirubrobacteraceae bacterium | reverse complement strand
CTACCTGCGTTTCTACAACACCGACCGCGTGCACCACGGCCGACTCACACAAGGACGCATCCCCGCAGACATCGTCTACCGTGCCCGAAAGATGGAGGCAAGATGAGCCACACCTGTCGGCACATCCCGGAGGCTGCCCACATTAGACGCTTGCGAAACGGCGCCAGTTCCTCCTCGCCCATTTCTGCTACTGCGTCCTCCGTGAGGTCGCCGAGCAGCTCACCGACCTGCTTTCGTTCGAGTTCGATCGCCGGGTCACCAGTGTGCTCGCGCGACGGGAGGATGTCGTGCAGAGTAGCGCCGTCATTTGTCAGTGGCTGATCGATGCTTGTGACCGTCCAGACGCTTGTGCGATTGTCCTGTACGACGACGTCCGACCATTGGGCTTCCGCTGTAGCAAGCTCCGCTTGCAGCGTCGCCTGCTCGCGCGCCTCGCGCTGTGGCGACTTCATTGGAAGTGCTGCGCTTAGATATCGTCGCCGTGAAGCACCCGCCTGAGCGGCAATAGCAGCCGCTTGGCAGTCCTTGCTGTGATACTTGCGCACCGTGCTAGTTGTGCGAAACGTTATATCGCAGGCTGGGCCAGCGCAGACGACATCGAAGCCGGGGATATAGGACGGGTCTAACCAGACCTTGTTGCGGAAGACATCGAGCACGCTGTGCTCGCCGATACTGTAGCGGGCGGCCAGCTCGGCAGCTCTCTCACGCATGCCTTCGCGCGAGGCACACAAGCTCGTACGGATCTCACTTACGGCATCCCAATCGAGCCGGCTGCCTCGGCGCATCTGCTCGGCTGTGTGCTCGCCGCGACCGCGAACCTGCCCGTGGTCGGGGTTCACGCATAGGCGCAAGCCGCACGTCCGCACGACGATCTCGTGCTCGGCGAGTGGGCCGTGCGCGAGCATCCAATAAATCTTGGCGGGTACATTCTCACGACCGTTAGCCTTGCGGCCAACGAACGGGTATCCACGCCGGTCGATCGTCCTCATCCAGATCCAGCAGTTGCTCGATCGGTCTACTCGATAGTCGCCATTCGGTGTGCGCAGCGGCGAGATCGACTCGCCCTCGGCTGGCATGCCCGCTTCGTCGGCAAGCGTGTTCAGCACCTCAGAAACGTTGCTCTGGACGTTATCGCGTAGTTCCTGCAGTACCTGCGGGTGTGAGCGGATGAGCTTCTGAGAGCTCGCCACGGCGCGGAGTATCGCCAGGGAGCTCTTGCGCAGCTCTCCGGCGCACGGGTCGCCCATGATCTCTGGCAGGGACATAGCGGCGGGGAAGGGGTGCTCGGTCATCTGGACCTCCTATGTCAAGGCTGTGATCCCAGTGGGGGCTAGGCGTCCCGTAATAGATTTGCGCACCGATCGGCGAACCCGGCGACCTGTCTGCTTGCCCGCATGCTCAGCTTCGTGCGGGCCTGTTGCTCAAGCACATGACTCATCTGCAAGTTTGCAGCAAGTTCGGTCCCCAAAGTCATTTCCGACCCACTTCGGGCCACGCAACGCGCGGTCGCCCATCGAGGCCACGGAGCCAGGGCATCGGCCGAGTCGGCCCTAGCCGCCGCCGAAGCGCTTCGCGTGTAGCTCGCGGATACGCCGCCATACAGGAGCGCATGACGCGGAGGTCGCGGTGCGAGCGATACAGCGCGGGCACACTGATAGCAACGACGACGAGCTCTCCAAAGTCCCATGAGATCGCGTTGGGGAGACGATGACACGATGCTCTCGCCTGAGAAGATCGCTGCCCGATGCGCTGCGCTTAGTACCGCGACAAGCTGCGGTTGAACGATCAGGTCATTCGGCGTTGCGGAGCGCATGGTGTGCGGCTCTGAGGTAGAGCCCAAGCACTTGTAGAAGAGCGTCGCTTTAGGTGGGGCGATGGTGGCGGTGATGCCCCTTCGTCGATCCGTTTGAGCAGCAGCTGCAATGCCACCCGAAGCCTAACTCTCCTCATGTCTCACTCACGGATCTGGCCAATAGATTGCAACGTGCTTGCGATCTTAGCCATTTCCTCAAGTGGGAGATCTGCGTCTTGCCAGATCAGGCGGTAGAGCCAACCTCCGAGTGCCACGAGCTCCTGACGGGCGGGAGCGATATTAACTGCTGCAACTATCAAATCGGTGCCAGGGTGATCGATAGCTCGCTGTTGGAGCATCGTTCGGCTGTGAAGATCGACGATTTCCTGGAGCAGCCCTACACGGATCTCATAGGGGCCATTAAAAGTCTTTGTATCAATCTTGTCTGGAAGCTTGTACCTATCGCGATAGTTGAGGTTAAAGAGCGAGAGCAAACATAGCTGGCGATAAGTGATGGACTCCGTTTGGCGGATCAACTCATAGGCAAAGGCTGAATCGACATCCGGCTCAAACTGTAGCCGAGCCAATAGACGGCCCATTAGAGGAGCCTTCAGCTGTTGCGCGTCTCGTTGCGAGGCGAGGATCGCTGCTTCTGCGATTTCCTCTGCTGGCGGAGCACCCGATGAGGCTGACTTGACGTTGTCTTTACGCGGCTTCTTACCTGCTGCGAGTTGGGCTTCGATCTCGATTTGTGCCGCAAGAAGAACCGCGCCTGTTCGCTCGATCTCCCGCTTACCGAGATGTCGGCCAGCAAACTCGCCCAAAGCTGACCGTAGCGTGCGCGTCAGGGGACTGGTCGCTGCGGCTCCAAGGAGGGCACCGATCGGGCCGCCGACGGCAAGCCCGATCCCGGCGGCAGTAGCCGGACCAACAATGTCCGTACCCGCGTAGACGATACGCGCGCAACGATCAGGCGCCTGATCTCCCCCGGTATCGGTCATTGGCGCAGAGTAGCCGTCTTCATGCGCCCCCTCCGGGCGCGTTCGTAAACGTTCGGCGTGCAACTTACTGATGCGCTTCCATACAAGGCTCGGGTTCGATCTTCGTCCCTTCCCCTCCGCTTACTACTTGTCCGCTGATGGCTCGATGAAAACGCCAGAGCGACAGTACGCGGGTGAGGTATAGGTCAGGTCATCGCGTGTGCTGCGTCGATGCGCGCAATAATTTCGTGGACGTCGATCGCGGCTTGGTGGACATCGGCGGGAGCGAAACCGAGTTGCCCTGCAAGTGTCCGATAGCCCTCCGGCCAATCCGAGAGCACCGTGATGCGTGGAGGCCAGGTGTGCTTGCCGCGTAGGCGAAAGATCTCCACGCACACTTCTCGCACTCCCGCGCGATCCTCATCGCGCATGAGTCGATCCACAAGGATCAAGTCGATGAGATCGCGGTAGCGGTCGTTTGGCCGCTCTGAGTAGGTGTGATCGGTGCAGGCGTGCAGCTTCTGAGCAACGAGGTAGGCGATCGTGACGAGCGGCAGCTCGCCGGGGGACGGTAGACCCAGGCGCTCGGGATCGACGAACGTGTTCCCGGTCCACTGGATTTGGTGACCGGCGACCCCTTCGGCCGGTGAGACCTCGAACTGCACGGTGCTCCAAGGGTCGCCCTGATAGCTGACCTTGACGTCGCCGCGGAGGGCCGCGGTGTCGCGTACCTGCTGGAGCCCGGTGAGCCTGAAGGTGAATCCCTCCCAGCCGTGAGCTAGCGCTGCCCGCAGCCGCGGGCCGATGTCCTCGCTGTTGAGGCGCGCGCTGGCGTCGAGGTCCTTCGTCGCGCGTGCCCTTAGTCCGAGCAGCAGCTCGACCGCCACGCCGCCCTTGATCAGGAACAGGGGCTCGTCGTGTTCGTCGCGTGCATGGCGCATGAGTGTCGCGGCGAGGGCGACGTAGCCGAGCTGTCTGCGTGCGCGTTGTTGGAGCTCTGTGTCGGTGATGACATTGCGCAGGCGTTGCTCCAGCGCACGCCTGTTCTTCGGCGGGACGTCATAGCGTCTACCGCCCACGGGAGACCTCCAAGTGACGCTCGGCGAGGGTGTCCCGCGCCAGAGCTACGCCGTCAGCCGTGATGAGGCTCTGCTGCTCGGCAGTCTGGATGGCCTGCTCGATCAGCTCGCGGCGCATATGAGTCTCGATCCCGTCGAGGACCGCTCTCAGCGGTGTCACGATCGGCAGCCCCCGCAGTCGTCCGGTCTCCTCGCTCGCCAGGCTACGAGGATGTAGCCGGTACAGCCCCGGCACCGGTCGGTGAGTGCGATAGCTGTGCGGAACCGTCACGTCGATACCGGCAGGGTTCACGTCGCACAGCTCATACAGGTCGAGTGCTGTCTCGTGCGAGAGCAGCCCGGCGCCCATCGGCCATAGCGCCGCGCGCATGTACTCATCCAGATCGTCCGGTGGAATGGCCTTCATCCGGTAGACGCCATAGGCCACACGCTCAGCCACGCCGCGTCGCTCATAGTCGACTAGGCGCTTAGGGTCGAAGCCCGCGTCGCGCACGTCCTCGACACGCAGATACCCGTGGTGGTCCTGCGCCAGATCAAGCAGCTCGGTGTAGACACGCCCAGGCATGATTTGTACAAGATACCGTAAAAAGCGGTATCTCATACACGATATGGAGTATCGCTCCAATCACGGCGGTAACCACAAACCCTCGACTAACTTGGCCCTGCTCGCGCCAAACTCGCGCCAGTCCAAGCGCGGATCTAGCGGTTTCTAGCGGTCTCTAGCGGCTTAAGGGCGACTCGCCAACGCGGTCCCCGTCCCGATGAATCCCGCCCAACCATGCGAAAATGGCTCAGTAGAGCCAAGAAATCGACATTCTGCTGCGAGGCGCGACTTGAGGCCCGTCTGATTTTCAAGACCGGTGCATTCAACCGCTCTGCCACCCTTCCATGCGAAGCACGAAGGCTAGTGGATTCGGACGTTTCAGCCACATGGGCGCGTACTCGGAGCATGACGCCGAAGGCAAGCAGCGTGTTTGATGTCGGCGTTCACGCCAGTCTCGCCGCCCGGGCGGCGAGACGCTTGCCTTCTTCCCCGATGCCGATCGCGATGTGAGCGAGGTGATCAACTGGCTCCGCCTGGCCGCCCGCGCTCCGGGCATGTCATTGCGCCCCGTCGAGGTCAACGGCGGTCCGGGAGCGCTCTATCTCGACGGACAGCAGCGGCTGATCGGCGTGTTGGCGCTCGACGGAGCGCGAGCTCATCAAGCTCGCGTCACTTGCCTCTGCGCTCGCCGACTCGTTGCGCCAGCGCGGCGTCGAAGACCCAGCCGCGAGTCTGACTGCCGAGGCAGGGATCGTTGTCTTCAGAATTGCATTTGAACACTGGACCACCGAGACCGACCAGCAAGACTTGCCGCGACTCATACGAGAGTCGCTCGAAGAGCTAAAAGCCGTGACCGCAGGCAGATGATCATCGACACTCGCGGTACGAATAGTGGGAGGTGGCATGAGGGCTCTCGGGGGAACGTTGGGCAACGTGCTTCTGCAAAACGCGTCGTTCGCTGACGTTCGGCTGGCTCAGTCGCCGTCGGCTTGGATCGCTGGCGAGGACGATCATCCAGCGGTCGGGCGCAACGGCGTACTCCATGATCAAGCCCTGGGCGACGTTCAGGCAGCGACGTAGCTCCTGGCTTCTTTCAGCTGATCCAGTCCGTAGACCTTGACTTCGCCGGCCGGGGTGTCCCAACCGCAAATGTTAGAGGACATTCAACGAACGATGGATTGTGGACGCTTGTCTGTCCAGCCTGGCGGGCGCCCTGTCGATGCATACGCCATGCGGCTGCTTCGCCTGACCATCGCCCCCGTTGCCACCCTCGTGCTGATGCTCGCGCTTTCGGGCGCTCCGGCGCAGGCGGCGGAAACGGGCGTGGTGATCAACGGTCCGCAGGGGCTCTCCCTGCAGAGCGTCAAAGAGGTCGCCGGCCTCGGCGTCGGTTGGGTGCGGGTGTTCGCTGCCTGGAACATCTTTGAACCAAATCGCGGCCATCTCAACGAACCGGAGATCGATGCCTTGGAAACGGGACTAGCGGCGCTTCCCAAGGGCACGAAGGTGATCGTCGACGTGGTGAACACGCCCGAATGGGAGTCCGGTTCGAGCAATCCCGAGATGCCCCCGCGCGACCCGGCCGATTACGCCCGTTTCGCCGGCGCGATGGCCAAGCGCTTCGCGGGCCGCGTGGCGGCATGGGAGATCTGGAACGAGGAGGACGCATCGCTCTGGTGGGCGAGCGGTCCAGAACCAGCGGCGTACACCGCGCTCTTGAAGGCGACCTACCCCGCGATCAAGGCGGTGGATCCGAGCGCGACGGTGGTGCTCGGTGGGTTGACCGGCAACGACTACGAATTCCTGTCCCAGCTCTACGCCGATGGGGCGAAGGGCTCGTTCGATGCGGTGGCAGTGCACACGGACACGATCTGCGACGTCGAGTCCCCCTATGAAATCCTGCGCAACGGGCGCACCGACCAGCGCATCAACCGCTGGTCGTTCCTGGGCTACCGGACAGTCCACGAAGTCATGCTCGCCCATGGCGACGACAGCCCGATCTGGATGACCGAGCTTGGTTGGAGCACCGACACTCAGGTGTGCAACTCGGGTGCGTGGGCAGGTCAGAAGCCAGCCGGCGTGAACCCTGAGCAGCAGGCGACGTTCCTGTTGCAGGCCTACCACTGCCTCGCCCAGGACCCCTACGTGCAGGTGGGCATCTGGTACGGACTGCAAGACACCGAACCGTTCGGTAGCGCCCGTGGTAGCTACGGGTTGCTCGATCCCAACCTCCTCCCCAGGCCCGCATATGGCGCGCTCGCCGAATACGACCGCAACGGCGATCGCCTGACCGAACAGTGCGGCGGCGAGCAGGGGCCCTCAGTCAAGCTGACGAGCCCCAAGACCGGGGTGCGCTACACGAACACGTTGCCGATCACCGTGACCGCCAGCGACAGCGCGAAGGTCTACCAAATCTCCCTGTACCAGGAAGGGCACATCATCCGCAGCTTCTACGTCCATGGCGGCACCACGACGCTGAGCGGACACATGGTGTGGTACGGCGCGCGCTTGCTGCACCCGGGCAAGCACACCCTTATGGCCAAGGCGTTCGACGAGAAAAACAACACGAGCACGACATCGATCACGATCATCCGCGCCAGCAAGCACAAGAAGCACAAGCATCATCGCCGCAAGCATTGAGCGCCGAGTGCGCACCGGAACCCGGAGCTTAGGGGGCTGCAGCTCTCGCGCACCAGTGGTCACGCCCGCCTGAATCCCGGCCTGAACAGCGTGGAGGGCTTCACGGTAGGTAATCCTCCGCAGCCGATCGGCGGAGGGGCGTACTACGGATGCTTATAGCCTCTAAACTTGCCTCCGAAGTTCCAGGAGAGGTGGCCGAGCGGCTGAAGGCACTCGCCTGCTAAGCGAGTATGGGGGTTAAACTCCATCGCGGGTTCGAATCCCGCCCTCTCCGTTTTCGCCGGAATTTGACTTGGTGAAGCCAAGAACGAGCGACCGATGGGACATGAGAACTTGGGTAATGTCCGGACCCAAGGCTCTCCCGCGGCGTCGCCGCTGAGTGGCTATTGCGGTTGTTCTTCCGGAGGTTGCTGTGGCCGACCCACGGTCCTCGAGCTCGTTTTCGGCCCACGCCCTCACCTGCTCGACCGTCGTGAGGGCTGCGGGCCGGTCGAGAGCCGGTGGCTCGTCGCCCTCGTAGCGGAACTCGACCGCCCAGGGGGAGAGAACGTCGGCCTCGGAGAGCTCCTTCGGAGCCTCGATCCCGTTTTCTTCCACAAGTCCGATCAGATAGCTCAGCGCATGACTCTTCATGAACGCCACGCCGCGTGCGGCGAGGACGGCCTTGATCAGCTTCTCGACGGCCTGCTGGGCATGGAAGCCGACAATCGCGTCGGCGTGTCGGTGTCTGGCGAGACCTTCCGTACGAGTGTCTCGTCATCTATCGCCCTGGCAAGCAGCACGCGCGCCAGATCGAGTCGGTCATGTGGCGGCATGAAGCACTCGACCCTCGGTGAGAGCGGCGTGGATCATCGAGCCCTCTACCCTTCCCCAATCCTCGGCGTAGTTCTCGCTTACGACCAGGACATCGAAAGGCATCCCGAGTGGGCGGAGCGCTCGACCGAGACGGACCATCTCGGCGTGTCGGTCCTGAGGCCTGCGCTCCACGACGAGGAAGTCGAAGTCGCTGTCCGGACCAGCGTCACCGCGAGCACGCGAGCCAAAGAGCACGATCTTGACCGGATCGGCAGCGACAGCGACCAAAGTCCGGCCTGCCATCTCGATGACCTCCTGCGGAACCATGACGACACCGTAGCGAAGCTGCCGGGCGGTCTGTGCTTGGCAGGCTCCGCGACAATTGGGTGTCAGCGATCGGCCTTCCTGATCGCCTCCGCCACCTGCCAGCGCGCCTGCCGCCCGACCGGCTCCATCAGTGCCTCAACCAGCCGGTCCAGGGTTATGTCTGCGTTCAGTCGTCGTCCCGCCAGCCCCGTTTTGGTCGGGTTTGAACTCGTAGTTCGAATCAGGCCGAGGCGATTGCCTGGACGCCGAGCTGCGCAACTCCACTCCGAGCGTCGGGTTATCGAAGGTCGATGCGGCGAATATCCTCTCTGCGCATGTTGCCGACGAAGGGGGTGAGGATCCAGATGGACCGGAAACCGAGCTTGAGGGCCAGAGGGCTGCTCATCCTGTCGCTCTTGGCTGCGGGGCTGGTTCTCCTCCCCGGGGGCATCGCCAGCGCGGCGAGCCTCAGCTGGTCTCCGGAAGTCCCACCGGGGAGCACTGGCGGATCCGCCGTCCGAGCCGATGCGCTGGCCTGCCCATCGACGGCTCAATGTACTGCCGTCGACACGCAGGGCCAGGTGAATACATTCGACCCACAGCAGCCGACGCCGCCGGAACCAACGACGATCGACTGGGGGAGCGACCTCTCGGGCGTCGCCTGCCCTTCCATCTCGCAGTGCACCGCGGTCGACAATCATGGCGGCCAGTTCACGTTCGATCCGGCCACGCCCGCTGCGGTCGGGACCTGGCCGGTGAGCGCTGTGAGCCTTTTTGCGGTGGCGTGCGTCTCGACCACCGAATGCGTCGGCGTGGGCAATCCTCAGAACACAGCTGTCATGTTCGATCCCATGGGGCCGCCTCCATCGATCACGCTCCCAATCGAGCAGCTGGACGGGCTCGGAGCAGTGTCGTGTCCGGCGGCTTCGCAGTGCACGGCGACGACACTGGGGAACGAGATCACGTTCGATCCGGCTGCGCCTGACAATGCAGCGCTTGTGCCGATCAGCGCGGGAGGCTCAGTACATGCGGTCGCGTGCCCGACGCTGACACAGTGCACCGCGGTCCAATTCGACGGGCAGGAGATAACATTCAATCCTTCCGCGCCGACCGGCGCCAAGGCAAGCCCTATCGGCATTTCGGCGCCCTGGGACGTCGCGTGCTCCTCGATCGAACAGTGCACCGCCGTCGGCGAATTCGAAACCTCCACATTCGATCCGCTCGATCCTGAACGCCCGCCATTGTTGAATGGCATCGGGGGCGGATTCGCGAGTGCGATTGCGTGTCCCCAACTCACCCAGTGCACGATCGTCGCAGACGATGAAGAGACCACCTTCGACCCGCAGGTCGAACTAAAACCCAGCGTGACCGTTGAACCAAACGTGGCTGTCCAACCGAGATCACGTGCCACCCTGATTTCACCAGAACCCGGACCAAGCGAGGCCAACAGCCGGATAGCCCTGCCGCGAGATGCAACGGTGGTCGTATCACAGGGTCGCGCGGTCGTTCCGGTTCGATGCTCCGGAGATGCCTCCTGCTCCATAGAGTTGAGCCTGGGGAGCAGCCCTCATGGTGCCATTGTGGCGCGCACCGTTGAGCATCCGGTCCCGATGGGCTCAGCGCAGCGGACCATCGCGGGGGGCAAGGACGCAAAGGTAGGGATCGTGCTGAGCGGTACGGGCATTCGCCTGTTGCACGCGCACCGCGGGCGCGTGCAAGCGCAGCTAGTGATCAACGGTCGAGGCGGCAGCGCGCCGATCCACGCGAGCAAGTCAGTGCAGCTCAGACTCACGACGCCCGCCAAGTAGGAGGTCGCCGCATGGCGGCGGTTCGACTGTACGGACGTCCGCCAAGATGCTTGATGAGCTCATATGCGCCTGCCTTGTCGCTTGCCAAACCGCTCGGCGCATAGCTCACAGATGAGCTGCCACACGAGCCATGTTTCGAGAGTCGTCCCTCCAGCGGCGCCATGTTTCGAGGAGTTGTCCCGTGCACCGTCCGCCGCTGTTCCAGCCTGGGCCGATCTTACGCTCGGTATTGTTGGGCTGTGCCCGAGTGGCCTCCCACCTGTCGGCTGACGCGCGCGGCCTTGGCGTGAACGAAGCGATGCCAGCGATCATTGCGCCCGAGAAGTGAGGTCCGTGCCGGATCGCCTGTACTTCACCGAGTCCGACGCCGCCAACGAGCTGATCGCCTCCGATCCGATGGCTTTGTTGGTCGGGTTCGCCCTGGACCAACAGATCACGGTGCAACAAGCCTTCGGCGGACCGCTCACGTTGAGGCAGCGCCTTGGCGCGTTCGATGCGGCGACGCTCGCGAAAGCGGACCTGGAGCCGGTGTTTCGCGAGAAGCCGGCGATCCACCGCTACCCCGGCTCGATGGCCAAGCGCGTTCACGATCTGGCCGTCCACGTCGAGGACCGCTACGACGGCGACGCGGCCCGCGTCTGGACCGACGCAACTGATTCCGGCGAGCTGCGCGCCAACCTGGAGGCGCTTCCCGGCTTCGGGGAGATGAAGGTCAAGTCGATGGGCGCCGTGCTCGCTAAGCGCTATGGCGTCAAGGCGGCCAAGGCACTCGTGCCGCCGCACCCCACGCTCGGCGACGTGGATTCTCCGCAGGCACTAATCGACTACCAGGCCGCCAAGAAAATGCACAAGAAGGAGTGGAGCGGTAAGCGCTGAACGGTCGCCTGGTCTTCGCGCTCGCGGGCCTTCGAGTTGCGTGAGGAGGAGATTGACAAGCGAGGATCTTCGCCCTCGCTGTCGAAGGCGAGATCGAGGCCTGGCCCGGTCACGGCCACACAGTCTGAGGACCCAGCGCCGTCATACTCCGCACGCCTCGTCTCACCTGTGCCGTGATCTAAGCGGGAGTGGCGCCGGGACCGAAGCGCTCATATAGCTCCGGGAGCAGCGCCCCAAGGTTGGCGTACTCCTCGGCGCAGTGGCGCGCGAGCCCGCTCGGTAGATGATTGGGGAGCGCCCGACGACGCACAAAGGGAGTGTTGAGCAGGGGCTCGGCGAGAGCACCCAGCGGTCCATACGGGCGCAAGGCGGCTCCGAGCCAGAAACGACTGCGCAGCACGACGCCCTCGCCCTCGCCCTCGCCCTCGCGCAGGAACACGTGGAACATCGGAGAGTGGCGCACGCGCAGACGATCGTCGCCCGCATAGCCGCACACGATGCTCGCGACGTCGGAGTCCTCGAGTGCGTCGCCTCGCATGCCCATTTCGGTTGGGGCCTTGAACTCGATGCGAGCGTGTACGAGGCCCGTGCCCACGTCCTCCACCGGATGGTGCACGGCACCCCAGTGGGCCTTGGCGCCCACGACGGATGGCGGGCGCAGGGAATTCTCCAGGTGCGCCCTGGGATGCCAGATGCGATAGCGCAGCGAATCGCGCGCATGCCAGTCAAACCACCAGTCCACCATCTCCCCGCTCACGCCTGGCATCGCAGTGCGCACCGCCACGTAGGCAACCCCATCCCCCAGCACACACCAGCCGGTCTCGCGTTCGAGCGGCACCGGGTCGAGCAGACGGTCCACGCTCTCAAGCGCCAGCGCCTGTCGAGAATCGATCGGCCCGCCCTCGATCGCCTCAAGCGTCGCCTGCTCGGGAGGAGCCATCGGACGCACGAGGTAGTCGCTGAGCGCTCGCAAGCTCATGCGACCAAAGAACCGGGACGCCCCATCCACGAGTGAAAGCGGCGCTCGGGATCGTACTTCGCTCGCAGCGTGTCCAGACGCGCAAGCTGAGTCTCCCCCACAAAGCGCGCGGGCCGCTTGCCGAGGTTCTCATCGGCGAGCTGAATACCACTGGCAAGCGACTCCATCTCACGCATTCGCTCGGTCGCCCACGCCACGTTCGCCTCGTCTTCGGCGGGATCCTCCCACACGCCGTACAGCGCGATGTAGGTGTCGTCCTCGACGCTATAGGCCATGTCGGGACGCTCAGGCTGTGGGCTCGGCCCGGGTTGCCAGTTCATCCACAGCATGTGCGAGGGCGCGGGTGGCATCGTATCGGCGATACGGCGCAATCCCGGCAGCAGCTGCTCGATCGACGCGTGTGTCCACATGTTGTCGGCCGAATAGCGATGTTCGTCGGGGTAGGCGGCGTGGGCGCCCGCGTACAGGTCCGCGAGCTCGCCCGGCACATACGGCAGCGCGAGCTTGGCATGGTCGAGCACGGGACAGCTTTCGAGCACCGCAATCGCCGCGCGCGCCTGCTCTTCGCTGTCGGCAAGCACCGGCCCGGTGACCGCGATCTCAAGCTCGCCCTCCTCAGTGCGGTGGATGAACACCATCAGCTCCATCACTCGCGCCACCCGAGGGCCGATCTCGCGAGCCCAAGCGAACACCTGCTCGAGCACGTCGAGCGGATAGAGAAACACGCTGTTCACCACCAGCTTGGGCTTGCGCACCAGACGCAGATGAAAGCGCGTCACCACGCCGAAGAAGCCGGGTCCGGCGCCGCGCGCAGCCCACAGCAAGTCGGCGTTCTCACGCTCGCTCGCATGTACCAGCGAGCCGTCGGCGAGCACCACGTCGATCCCCGCGACGCTCATGCACGCGGGCCCGTGCACACGCCCGTTCCAGCCATAGCCACCCTGCAGCAAATAACCACCGAGGCCCACCCCCGGGCAGTGACCCGCCGGGAAGAAGAGGTCATGCTCGGCGAGCATCGCCAGCAGCTCATCGCCACGGCAGCCGGGCCCCACCGTCGCGGTCAGCGCCTCGCCGTCCAGCTCTATCGCACGCAGGCGCGAGAGGTCGAGCAGCATGCCCCCGTCGCGCAGATGGTTGCCTGCCCAGGAGTGTCCACCTGAGCGCACACCGATCTTCATGTCGTGTGCGCGCGCGTGGGACACCGCCCGGAGCACGTCCTCCTCGCTCTCGGCGAGCACGATCAGCTGCGGGTAGCGCTCCGGTGTCCGAGCGTTCCAAACGGCGGCCCGGCGGGCCCGCTCATAGCCGTCCTGTCCACGCGCGAGGGTCGTCCCGTCGTAGGCGTTTGACATAGTCGCCTGCACAATACTCACCGTCTATGAAAAGCCCACCTGCACGACCTGCCGCAAGCTGCACGCGCTGCTGAGCGAACACGCTGTCGACTTCGAGAGCGTCGACTACCACGTGACGGGCATCTCCGAGAGTGAATTGCGCGAGCTGCTGCGCAAGGCCGATGTCCGACCATGGGAGCTGTTGAGGACGCGTGAGCCACTGGTCGAGGAGTTGGGGCTTGACCAGCCCGAGGTCTCCGACGAGCAGCTGATCGCGCAGATGGTGGAGCACCCTCAGCTGGTGCAGCGACCGATCGTAGTGAGCGGTGAGCGTGCGCTGCTGGCACGACCGATCGAGCGTGTGCTCGAGCTGCTGTGAGCGATTCAGGCGCAATGGCCCAGCCTGCGGCGGCGAGCACACACACGCGCGCGCTGCACAACCGCGTGCGAGATGAGCTTCCGTTCGAGGATCGCGAGGACTTCGAGGATGCGCGGCGCGGCCTGATCGCGACCACCCCGAGCCTCCTCCTGCGCAACGCGCACGGGCGTGTCGTGTGGGACATGGACAGCTACGCATTCATCGACACGGCCGAGGACGCGCCCGACACGGTCCATCCGAGCCTGTGGCGCATGGCCCAGCTGAACGGTATGCACGGTTTGTTCGAGGTGGTCCCAGGCATCTACCAGGTGCGGGGCTATGACATCTCCAACATGACCCTTGTGGAGGGGAGGACGGGCGTCATAGTGATCGACCCTCTCGTCTCCACGGAGTGCGCCACCGCCGCACTCGCCCTATATCGCTCTCATCGCGGGGAGCGCCCGGTGAGCGCTGTCATCTACACCCACAGTCACGTCGATCACTTTGGCGGGGTGAAGGGAGTGGTGAGTGAGGACGCGGTGCGCGCCGGCCACGTGCCCGTGTGGGCGCCCGCCGGCTTTCTAGAGCATGCTGTCGTGGAGAACGTGCTCGCTGGCGGGGCAATGGCGCGGCGCGCCTCCTACATGTTCGCGCCGGGCCTTGCGCGCGGACCCCGGGGCCAGGTGGACGCGGGCATCGGCAAGACCACCTCGAGCGGGAGCATTACCTTGATCCCGCCAACCCACGAGGTCTCGTGTACTGGTGAGGAGGGGAATATTGATGGCGTTCCCATGGTGTTCCAACTCGTCCCGGACAGCGAGGCGCCGGCGGAGATGAATTTTCACTTCCCCGAGCTGGGAGTCCTGTGCGTGGCGGAGAATGCCGTGCACTGCATGCACAACGTGCTCACCCCTCGTGGCGCGCTCGTGCGCGACTCGCTCAGCTGGTCCAAGTACCTGGGCGAGACCATCGAGCTATTCGGCGCCCGCACCGATGTGATGTTCGCCCAGCACCACTGGCCCCGCTGGGGCTCGGAGCGGATCGTCGACCACCTCGCGCGCCACCGCGACATGTACCGCTACCTGCACGACCAGACCCTGCGTCTGGCCAACCGCGGCCTCACCCCCACCGAGATCGCCGCCGAGGTGACGCTCCCACCGAGCCTCGCGCGCACGTGGTCGTGTCGCGGCCACTACGGCACTGTCAGTCACAACGTGCGCGCCGTCTACCAACGCTACCTCGGCTTCTTCGACGGCAACCCGGCCCACCTCGACCCGCTCCCGCCCATCGACGGGGCACGTCGCTATGTACGACTCGCCGGAGGGATGCAGCCGCTGCTCGCCCACGCGCGCGCCGCATTCGAGGACGGGGAGTACCGCTGGGTGGCCGAGGTGTGCTCGCACGCAGTGTTTGCCGAGCCCGAGTGCGCACCCGCGCGCGAGCTGCACGCACAAGCCCTGGAGCAGCTCGGCTACCAGTCCGAGAGCGCGGTGTGGCGCAACCTGTACCTCGTCGGGGCCCACGAGTTGCGCCATGGACCGCCGCCCCCACCAAGCGGGCGACGCATGGCAAGCGCGGACGTGGCACGGGCCTTGTCGATCGAGCAGCTGTGGGACGCGATGGGCGCGCGTCTTGACGGCCCGCGTGCCTGGGACACACGGCTCGTGATCGCCTGGCACTTCACCGACGTGCGGGAGCGCTGGACCGTCACCGTCGAGAACGCCGCGCTCAGTGCCGTGCGGGACCAACTCGCACCGGACGCCCACGCCACGATCACGCTCACCCGCGCGGCGCTCGACGCGGTCTTGCTTGGCGAGGGCGACGGGGCCGCCCTGTTCGCGAGTGGCGCCATCGCCGTAGAGGGAGATGGCGCCAAGCTCGGAGAGTTCCTGGGCTTGCTCGACGAGGGCGACCCTGCGTTCGCGATCGTCACACCCTGAGCGCCCTCCCCCCGACCCGTACGCATGGCCGGCGTCCTGATACCAACCAGAACGCCATGACAGGCCCTCTCACACCGACCCGAACGCCCATGCGGTGGCCCGCGCCGACCGACCCCATCAATGCTCACCTCACGCGACGGCACCGCGCACAGCGCGCGGCGGACCTCATGCGAGGCCCAGCACAACCTTGCCGAGGGCACGCCGCTCGTCGATGATGCGGAACGCATCACCCGCGTCCTCCAACGGGATGCACGCCCCAACTATCGGCCTTACAAACCCTTCGTCGACCATTTTGCTCACGGCCTCGCCGATGGCGCGATTGCGCTCGACATTGCCCATCACGTACGCGCCCCACCCGGCACCCACGACCGACACGTTGCGCAGCAGTAGGCGATTGACCTTGACCTCGGGGATCGATCCCTCGGTGAAGCCCACCACGAGCACGCGCCCATCCTCTTTGAGCGAGCGCAGGCTGTCGGTGAAGCGCTCGCCGCCCACCGGGTCGAGCACCACGTCCACGCCGCCACCGCTGAGCTCCACCGCCCGCTCGCGCCACGGGCCGTCAGAGCGCACCACCTCATCCGCGCCGGCCTCGCGCGCGACGCGCTCCTTCTCCTCGGTGGACACAACCGCGATCGTGGACGCACCGAGCGCCTTGGCCACCTGCAATGCCGCGGTCCCCACACCGCCGGCCGCGCCGTGCACGAGCACCCACTCGCCGGGCTGCAGCCGGCCGCGCAGCTTCAGCGCGAAGTACACCGTGTGGTAGTTGAGGATCACCGACGCCCCCTGGGCGAAGTCAAGCTGCTCTGCAAGCGCGAACGTGAGGTAGGCAGGGGCAACCGCCTCCTCGGCCATGCCGCCGAGCACGGTGAACGCCATCACCCGGTCGCCGCTGCGTAGGTCGCTGCCCGCGGGCGCGTGGGCCACGGTGCCCGCCACCTCCGCACCCGGAATGAACGGGAGATCCGGTTTGAGCTGGTACAGCCCGCGCGTCTGCAACACGTCCGGGAATGACACGCCGGCAGCTGCCACGTCGATCACGACGCCCTCACCGGGCGTCAGCATGTGGCTCAAGTCGGGACTCGGCGCGTCCACCACGCGGACGCCCTCCGGGCCCGTCAGCTCGCTGATCTGGACGGCCCGCATGCGCGTCGCGCTAGCGCCGCTGCTGGTTCTGCTGGCGCTCGCCGCGAACCTGAACCGCGATGAACACGACGATCACGTTCACGACCACGCCGATCCCCAAGAATGTGGCGAGCAGGCCAATATCCTTGGTGGTGGCTGCGCTGGCGAGGACAAGCATTGATGGTCTCCGGATCGTGTGGTGGCGCCCGCGGGCGCTCGCTTGCGGTGTTCAGGAGGGAGCCTACCAACGCCGAGGGCCGGCGTGTCGTAGCCTTCAGATGCCGCCGTCGCATCGCGTGCCCTGGAGAGGTGCCAGAGCGGTTGAATGGGCGCGACTGGAAATCGCGTAACGGGGGTTGACCTCGTTCGAGGGTTCGAATCCCTCCCTCTCCGTTTTGTTGTGTCGCGGGACATCGGAGACTGGTGTCTCGGGTGATGGTTGACGGGTTAGGTGGGTGTGAGGGGTTGGTAGTTGTGGGTGGGGTCGAGTGTGAGTTCGCGGATTAGTTGGCCTTGGAGGTCGATGACGCGGAT
>DATCDV010000047.1:0-38698 GCA_036510495.1 Solirubrobacteraceae bacterium | reverse complement strand
CACAGGCCGTACACGACTCCCGCCAAGATCACGAGCGCCACCAGCAGCTCCACGCCATGACCGAGCGAGGATCCCGTGTATCCCGTCAGGTAGTACTGCGGGATCGCTTCGAGACGGGCGGCCAGTGGCCATTCGCCGATCCACTGCGTGCCGTGTCCCCCCTGCGCGAGGATCAGCGGGATGAGCGCTAGCCCGACGAGCGCCGGCAGCGCGATTGCGAGCAGCACGCGTTGGAGATGCCTCCTCGCGCTCCACGCCAGCCACAGCACCATCGGGATCACCAGGAACACAGCGAAGTAGTGAGTCAGCAGCGCCAGGGAAGCGGTGAGCGCGAACTCCGCGAGCCTGCGCTTCGTCGGCTCGTGCAGCGCGCGCACGAAGCACAGCAGCGCCAGCGAAGCCATCAGCGCGAACAGGCCGTACGCGCGCGCCTCCTGCGAGTACCACACCAGCAGCGGATTGACCGCCACGAGCGCCGCCGTGACGATCGCCGCGCGCCGGCCGGCGAGCTCAGAGCCGAGCGCCCACGCCACCGCCACCGTGGCGATCCCGGCGAGCGCCGAGAGTAGGCGCAAGGCCACCGCGCCGGTACCGAGCACGCGCGAGACGGCCCACTCGAGCACGTACCACAGCGGCGGCGTGTTCTCGGTGTGAACCACGTTGTGCAAGGTCGTGCCGAGCCCTGCGCGCAGCACGTGCACGGGCGTGAAGGCCTCGTCGTACCAGAAGCTCTGCTCGCCGAGGGTGCTCAGCCGCAAAGCCGCGGCAAGCAGCATGATCGCGAGCAGCGGCCACCACGGCGCCAGCCGGGAGGGAGATCCACTCACGGACGACCGAGCGGCAGCGACGGGGACGGCGGCGAGCCGGCCGGCGGCGAGTGCAGGCCGCACAGGCCCGCTTCGAGCGGCTCGCCGAAGCAGGCGTAGCGATTCTTGGCTATGTCGATGCTTCGCGGCGGCAGGTAGTAGCCGCCGCTGACGGTCCTCTTGCCGGCGACCACGGGGCCCGTGATCGTCAGGCACAATTGCGCGTGTTCGCCGGGGGCGCCCGGCGAGACGTTGCCGCAGATCGTGTCGCGTGTGGTGTGCGTCTTCTGGTCCTCCTCCATCGCCAGGTTGCGATAGTCGCGACTGGTCGCCGTGCGCCACGTGAGCAGGTCGGCGGTGAGGCGATGGTTGACGTGCGTCTGCTGCACCACGTCGTGGATCGTGGCGACGGCCAGGAACACGCCGAGCAGGATCAGGATCGTCGTCTCGGCCAGGCGCAGGCTGCCGAGGCCCTTGCGCTCCTCTTCGCGCGGGCGAGCCCACTCGGGCAGACGCGC
Organism: Solirubrobacteraceae bacterium; assembly: GCA_036510495.1. Taxonomy (GTDB): domain Bacteria; phylum Actinomycetota; class Thermoleophilia; order Solirubrobacterales; family Solirubrobacteraceae; genus Palsa-744. Next base: position 37,374 of record DATCDV010000047.1, on the reverse strand, counting down.
CCAAGGATCCCGCTTGGATGCTATCGGGGCCTCGCTCACGAGACGGGCGCCAGCAAGGGCGCGATCTGGTGGAGGATGAACAGGCCCTGCACGGCAAACGTCGCGTAGAGCACGCGCCGGTCGCGGCTGATGGCGGCCAGTGGCAGCGACCACAGCGTGTACCACGCGAGCAGCCAGGTGCTCGTGACCGCGATCGCAAGCAGCGTCCACGCCGATGCCGCCACCCAGTCATAGCCACGCCACGTGCGCCACATGAGGTGCAGGACGATCAGCACTAGACCTGCCTTGAGCAGGTCGTGATCTACCGGGAACACCCCTGGCTTGCCGAGCAGGTGCGCGATCTCGGTGGGGAAGCTGTCGGTCCCGACGAACGCCGCGTCGCGATTCAGCGCGGAGACGATGTTGACGCCGTGGCTGCCGAACGCGACGTAAGCGATCAGCGCACAGCCCACGGCCGCCACCGCGGCGCCCAGCAGCGGAGCGAGGCGGCGTCGGCTGAGCAGTATGAACGGCAGCAGCACGACCCCGGTGGCCTTGATCAAGGTCGCGCCGACGATGGCTGCTCCCGCGTACATTTCGTGCGCTCGCGGGGATTGCCCGCTCGGGCCGTGCCCGCTCGAGCGCTCGCCCCCGGACGCGGAGCCCAAGTCGGTCGCGATCGTGAGCGCGACGGCACCCATCATCAACAGCGTCATGATCAGATCGTTGTGGGCGCCGCCGAGCCCGTAGATGACCCACAGCGGATTCACCCCCACGGCGATCAGGGCCAGCTTGGGGTCGAGCCCGCGCAGGCGCGCGCAGCGCCAGGTCAATGCGAGCGTGCCGGCGCTTGCCAGCAGCGCCTCGAGCTTCATCCCCCACAGTGCCCCGACGACGCCCAGCCAGGCAAGCGGATAGGACAGCAGCGTGTAGAGCGGACCATAGGCCGTGGCCACCTCCTTCCAGTCCGTGCCCACGTAGTGGTAGATCGGATCGCCGACGATCGCCTGCGGGCCGTGCAGGTATGGGTTGACGCCGTGCAGGACCCCCATGCGCGCGTAGGCGATGTAGCTGAACACGTCGGTGGAGATCAGGATCGGGCCGGCGAACACGATCAGCTGTAGGGACACCGTCAACACGATCGCCCAGCGCGAGGAGATGCGCCGCGCGAGCGCGAGCATGGCGACGAAGGCAGCCGTGTAGGCGAGCAGCGCGATCAGGAAGACGCGATAGCCAAGGCGCTCACCGATTCCCACGAGCCAGGAGGAGATGTCGGGCGACTTGGGGATCAGCGGCGAGTGACCGACCGCGGCGTCCAGCACGATCTCGATCGTCGCGGCGAGCAGCACCACCGTGAGGGCACCGGCGAGGACCGGCAGCCAACGGGGAGCGCGCTCGCTTGAGCGCGCATCGCTCACCCGTGGCGCTCGTTGCGCGGCGGCGGTGCTCAAGACTCGAAGCGCAGCACGTCGAGCGCGCCTGTCATCTCGAACACTCGCTGCACGGGCTCCTGGCCTGGTAGCAGCACAAGCTCGTAGCCATGTTCGCTGGCCAGCGCATCGGCGAGCAGCAGCACGCGCAGGCCGCTCGAGTCGATGAAGGCGAGACCGCTGAGATCGACGACCACGCGCGCAGGCCCCTGCTCGTCGATGGCAGCGAAGCGCTCTTCCACCTGACGGGTGGAGGCGAGGTCGAACTCGCCTTGCAGAGAGACCCTAACCGCGCCATCGACGAGCGCACTGGAGATCTCAAGGCCCCCAGGCTTCGGACCATGGCCGCTCATAGTGCGGACTCTAGTGCACGGGCAGGCTGCTCCGCGAGCCCTACCTCGCTTGCCGAGAGCCGGCTCAGCCGAGCGCCGTCCAGACCGTCTTCGTCTCCAGATATGCGTCGAGACCATCATGGCCGTGCTCGCGGCCCACCCCCGATGCCTTGAAGCCGCCGAACGGCGCGCATGGATCCGCCCCGCCCCAGTGGTTTATGTATACCGAGCCTGCGCGCAGCAACGCGGCGAGACGGTGGGCGCTACCGACGTCGCGCGTCCATACGCCCGCCGCCAGGCCATAGTCGCCCGCGTTGGCGCGCTCTGCCACCTCCTCGAGCGTGTCATACGGGGAGGCAACGAGCACGGGGCCGAAGATCTCCTCGCTTGCGATGCTCAGATCGTCGGAGGTGGTGCTGAACAGTGTGGGCTCGACGAACCAGCCGCCGCTCTCGGCAAGCGCCTGTCCCCCACCCGCCAGCAGCTCCGCGCCCTGCTCGCGCCCGGCGTCGATGTAGGACATGACGCGGTCGCGCTGCTCGGCGGAGACGAGCGGGCCGAGTTGGGTGGTCGGGTCCAGGCCCGCACCCAGACGCGTGGCCTTTGCCTGCTCGGCCAGGGCGCCAACGACCTCGTCGAAGCGCTCCGCTGGCACGAACAGGCGCGAGCCCGCATTGCAAGCCTGGCCCGAGTTGAAGTAGATCGCCTGGTAGGAGCCCTTGACGGCCGCCTCGATGTCGGCATCGGGCAGGATCACATTGGGCGACTTGCCGCCGAGCTCGAGCGTCATGCGCTTGAGCGCACGCCCGGCCTTGGCGCCGATCTCGCGCCCTACGGCGGTGGAGCCGGTGAACGCGACCTTGTCCACGTCCGGATGATCGACGAGCGCCGCACCGGTCTCGCCGTCGCCGCTGATCACGTTGAGCACGCCTGGCGGGAATCCTGCCTCCAATGCGAGCTCGCCGAGGCGCAACGCGCTCAAGGGCGTCTGCTCGGCCGGCTTGAGCACGATCGTGCAGCCTGCCGCGAGCGCCGGCGCGATCTTCCAGGCGGCCATCAGCAGGGGAAAGTTCCAAGGCACGATCTGCCCGCACACGCCGACCGCTTCGCGGCGCGTGTAGCAGAGCATGTTGGGCGCCGTAACCGGCAGGACGCTGCCCTCGATCTTGGTCGGCCAGCCCGCGAAGTAGCGCAGGTGAGCGATCGTGCCGCGCACGTCCACGTACTGGGCGAGCTTCACCGGCTTGCCGTTGTCGAGCGACTCGATCTGGGCGATCTCCTCTTCGTGCGCCTCGATTGCGTCCGCCAGCGCACCCATCAACTGGCCGCGGGCCGCGGGCGCCATCGAGGACCAGGGCCCGTTCGCAAACGCCTCCCGTGCGGCGGCGACCGCGCGCGAGACATCCTCGGCACCTGCCTGTGCGACGGTCGCGATCTCGCGACCGCTTGCAGGATCGAGTGTGGCAAATGTGCGTCCGTCGGCGGCCTGCACACGCTCTGCGCCTATGAGCAGGCCGTGCTGCTTGGCGACGAAATCCCGCGCGGCATCACCGAGCGCGTCGGGGAGGGTTGGTTGGAAAGCGGTGGTCATCGAAGCTCCTTGTCGGCCATCGGGGAGTCCTGTCGGCAGCGCCTCGGCGCAGCTAGGACGATTGTGACAGCGTGAAGCCGCGGGAGAGCGAGCCGCAAGCCACCGCGGGCATGTTCACGGCTTCAGCACGATCTTCAGCGCCTCGCGGCGGTCATACAGGGCATATGCCTCCGGAGCCTGCTCCAAGCTCATGTGGTGAGTGACCAGCGGGCTCGGGTCAAGCAGGCCGGCCGACATCATCGCCAGCACGCGATCGACATGACCGATCACGTTTGCGTGACCGGCGCAGACATGAAGCGACTTGATCCAGAGGAGCCCCATGTGCAACTCCGCGCGCTCCGCGTACACGCCGATCGCCTGCACCGTGCCGCACTTGCGCGTCAGCTTCAGCGCCAGATCAAAGGCCTGGGGGTGACCAACCGCGTCGATGCACACGTCCACACCGCGTCCTTCGCTGGCCTCACGCGCCACCGCTCGGGGATCTCCCTCAGTCAGGTGAACGGCCTCCGCGCCAAAGCTCTCGGCCATCGCAAGCCGCTCTGGCACCGTGTCGATCGCGATCACACGAGCGGCACCGCACGCCCTCGCGGCCTGTACCGCGCACAGACCCACCGGACCGAGCCCGAGCACCGCGGCGACGTCACCGGGGCGCAGCCCGCTGTCCACCACAGCGTGAAAGCCCGTCCCCATCACGTCGCCAGCGAATAGCGCCGTCTCATCGCTCATGCCCACCGGAATCTTGCGCAAGACGAGCTCGGCGCTGGGAACAAGCGCCTGCTCGGCCTGGGTGCCCTGCAGCGAGCCGAGCGCCGCGCCGTGACCGAACGTACGCGACTGCTCGCACTTGTGAAACCACCCCCGCCGGCAGAAGTAACAGTGTCCGCACGCCGTCTGAAAGCAGCCCAGCACGCGGTCGCCTACCTCGACGCTGTGCACCCCATCGCCAATGGCGAGCACGGTCCCCACATACTCGTGGCCGATCGTGAACCCAGGTTCGATCTTCACCCGACCGTGGTAGATGTGCAAGTCCGATCCGCACACACCGGTCGCCTCGATCCGCACGATCGCGTCGCCTGGATCTGAGATCTCGGGCTCGGGGACGTCCTTTACGAGCACCTCGCCGGGCGCTTGGAAGGTGACGGCGCGCATCGACACGCACCCTAGAGAAAAGCGAGCGACCGAGGCGTGGCCGTCGGATCCTCCACCCACCCGATTCCGTATGCTGAGCGGGTGCCTCCCAGCGCGTCAAAGGCGGTCCTGATCACCGGCTGCTCGTCCGGCATTGGCGAGGCAACCGCGCGGCGACTGGCCGGCCATGGCTGGAGCGTCTACGCGAGCGCCCGGCGCTTGGAGTCGATCGAGCACCTGGCCGAGGATGGTTGCAAGCTGCTGCAACTGGACGTGTGCGACGAGCGGTCGATGCGCGCCGCGGTCGAAACCGTGGAGCGCGAGCACGGCGCCGTGGGAGTGCTCGTCAACAACGCCGGCTACTCGCAGGGCGGCCCGATCGAGCAGGTGCCGCTCGAGGCGGTCCGTCGCCAGTTCGAGACGAACGTGTTCGGCCTGATCGCGCTGACACAGCTCGTGCTGCCGGCGATGCGAGCGCAGCACTGGGGCAAGGTTGTGAACATCGGCTCGATGGGTGGCAAGCTGACGCTCCCCGGCGGCGGCCTCTACCACGCCACGAAGCACTCGCTGGAGGCGATCAGCGACGCGCTGCGCTTCGAGGTCAGAGGCTTTGGCGTGGACGTGGTGCTCATCGAGCCCGGCCTGATCACGACCGAGTTTGGCAAGACGGCGGTCGCCACCGTCAATGAAGCGGACTCCAATGGGAGCCATGAGAGCGGCGACGGGGAGAGCGCGGCGGCGACCGAGGGGACAGCGGACCCCTACAAAAAGTTCAACGCAAAGCTCGCCGCGATGACCGCCGGTGTGTACGAGGGCCCGATGCGCCATCTCGGCGGCGGTCCGGATGTCGTGGCGAAGGCGATAGAGAAGGCGATCTCGCGGCGGCGCGCGCCATCGCGCATGCTGCTCACTCCATCCGCCCGCCTAACGGTGTTTCAGCGCAAACTGCTGTCCGACAGGCTTTGGGACGCAATGCTGCGCACCCAGATGCCCGAGCCCCGCTAAGCGGCGAACGCCTCAACCTGGCCGCAGGGCCGTCCGACCTCGAAGCCCTGGGCGTAATCGACACCGTAATCGCGCAACAGGCGCATCGTGGGCTCGTCGCCGACGTACTCGGCAATCGTCTGCTTGCCCATTCCGCGCGCCACCCCCACGAGAGCCTGTACGACGAGCTGATCCTTGTACGAAGCGGGCAGCGTGCGAATGAAGTCGCCGTCGATCTTCAGATAGCGGAACGGCAGGTGCTTGAGATATTGGAACGAGCCGAAGCCCGCACCGAAGTCATCGAGCGCGACTGAGCTGCCAAGCGTGTGGACGCCTTCGCAGAAGCGCTGCGCACGGCGCATGTCACCAATCGCCGCGGTCTCGGTGACCTCGATGATCAGCCGCTCGGGATCGACCCTGTGACGGACCAGCTGCTGCTCGATATGGGCAAGCATGCCGCGGTCTGTGATCGACAGCGCGGAGAGGTTCACCGCGACACGGGCATCGCGCTCGGCAAGCTCGTCGCCCATCAGCGCGATCACCTTGCCGACCACCATCCGGTCTATCTCCTGGATCAGGCCGTAGCGCTCTGCCGCGGGCAGGAAGCTGCATGGCGGCGTGAGCGGCTCATCCAGGTCGTCGGCAAGCCGAATGAGCGCCTCGTAGTGGGAGACCGTCCCCGTTTGCAGGGACACGATCGGCTGGTAGTGGAGCACAAACAGGTCCTCGCGCAGCGCGTGACGCAAGCGCCTCAACCATGGCCTCGGGTGTAGCCCGGCGGGTGAGGAGAAGTTGGCGAGGGGTGCGGGGTAGCGCCTGCGCCGATCCTCCTTGGGGCGCATGTCGCGCGCCCGAACGACGAAGCTGGAGCTGAGTTCTGTTGTGGAAGTTGGCATCACGGCAGATATTTGTTCACGACGCCCGAAATACTCCTGCGCACCCGGGTATATGGAGGTTTTCGACCGAAGGCAGCAACGAACCTCCTCAAAAGTGCAGAATCACGCCCAAAAGTGATCAGCGCGAGGGCGAGTATGGTCTTCGCGCTCGATCTGAGACCACGAGCAGCAGGGCGAGCAGCACGAAGTTCATGACGACCGACGAGCCACCGTAGGCAACAAACGGGAGCGTGACCCCGGTGAGCGGGATCACGCGGGTGACGCCGCCGACGATTACGAACACCTGCATCGCAACGACGAACGACAGGCCCACGGCGAGCAGCTTCGAGAAGGAGTCGCGCGCCAGCATCGCCGTCTTCAGTCCTCGCGCTACGAACAGCAGATACGTCAACAGCAACGCCGCGGCGCCCACGAGGCCGAGCTCGTTGACGATCACCGCATAGATCATGTCGCTTTCCGGCACAGGCAGGATCGGCTGGCGAGTATGGGGAAGAACGAGCAACGACTGGTCGAAGCCCGTCCCGAGCAGGCCTCCGTCGGCCTGCGCGAACAACGATTGAGCCAGCTGATAGCTACCCCCTTCCTGGTAGTACAGCGTCTTCTCGAATGGGTGTTCCCAGGCGAGCACGCGGCTCTCGACGTGTCCGACATGGGTCGCGACGAACCACGCGCCGACCCCGAACAGGACGAGCCCGACAAGCGGAAAGGAGAAGCGCCCCGTGGCGACATACAGCAGTGCCAGGAACGCTCCGTAGAACATCAGCGAGGTTCCAAGCTCGCGCGTCAGTAGCAATGTCGCCATCGCGGCGCCCCACACGACGAGCATCGGGCCAAACTGCTTCATCGGCGGCAGCGTGAGGCCGAGGATACGCCGGCCCGCGGTCACGAGGATCTGGCGATTGTCGCGTAGGTAGCTGGCGAGGAAGATCACGATCGCGACCTTCGCGAGCTCCGCCGGCTGGAAGGACACCGATCCAAAGTGGATATCGAGATAGGCGCCGTTGACCTGCTCCCCGATCACCGGAAAGCGCGGCAGCACCGCCATCACGATCCCAACCGCCGCGATCGTGTAGCGGTAGCGCTCGAGTATCCCCAGGCCGGTGCGACGCAGCCACACGATCGTCGCGGCGAACAGGACCAGCCCGAGCACCATCCACTGCGCCTGCTGGCGCGCCAGCGAGGGGTTGATGCGGTAGACCATCACGATGCCCACGCTTGCCAGCACGGCCGCCAGCGGAAAGAGATAGGGATCCGCGTAGGGCAGCACGAAGCGGATCACCAGGTGCGCGGCAAGACACAATCCGAGGAACAGCAGGCCATAGGTGAGCGACAGGCTCGAAGCGTGGTTGAGCGTGACGTTCGTGGAGGCTCCCAGCGAGCTGTGTTCCTCCTGGATGAAGATCGCGGTGAAGCCGGCGGTCACCAGTAGGGCCGCTGGGATCAAGCCAAGCAGCTCACGATTGCGGGGCCTCAACACAGGGCGAGCGTATCGGGATGTGCGGCGCGCGACGGCCGATCCGCTCGCTAGGCTAAGCCGACGGGCTGGCCCTTGTGGGCGGTGGCTACCCGGACTTCTCATATGAGCGTTCCTCCAGTGACACCACTCGACGACGAGCGCCCGCCCTCGCTGGCCCGGCGTATGTGGTTGCGTTTTGCGCTCGCCGGCGTGCTGATCCTTCTCCTGAGCGGTGCGGCGACCGCCACGTTCGCACTGACCAAGCTCAACCACATCGCCAACGAGGTGTTCCCGCGCACCAGCCAGCTGCACGTCGCCAAAGGCGTGATCCAGACGTCCTACAGGGGCGAACCGCAAACGTTCCTGATCATCGGCTCCGACCGGCGTGTCGGGTCCAAGGACGCCTATGACCGCAACAACGCGGCGCACAGTGACACGCTGCTGCTCGTGCGCCTGGATCCGGGAACAGGACAGACCTCCGTGCTATCGGTGCCGCGCGACTTGCTCACGACGATCACGACACGCTCGGGGCACGTCTACTACCCACGCAAGGTGAACGCCGCCTACACGATCGGCAGCCTCGAAGGCGGGAGCGACCGCGCCGCGGAACTGGCCGCCGAAACGATCGAGCACCTCCTCCACGTCAAGCTCAACGGAGTGATCGACGTCACCTTCAAGGGCTTTATCGACGTGGTTGACACGCTCGGATGCGTGTACGTCAACGTCGATCATCGCTACTTCAATGAACCGAACGGTAGCCTCGAAACCAATTATTCCGCGATCAACCTGCAGCCCGGCTACCAGAAGCTCTGCTACGAAAAAGCGCTCAGCTATGTGCGCTATCGCCACGACGATTCGGACTTCGTGCGGGTCGCCCGCCAGCAGGATTTCATCCGCGAGTTGCGCGAGCAGGTACCGGCAGGCGCCTTGATCGGCGAGATCGACAAGGTCTCAAAGGCCGTGGGGAAAGCGGTCATAAGTACGTTTCACTCCTCAGCCGGTCAGCTGATCGAACTCGCCGAACTCGCCGCGTTCTCCCAAGAGAAGCCACTACGCCAGGTCAAGTTCCAGGCCGAAAACGTCGACGCGATGATCGGCGGTGAAAGTTACGTGACCTCCTCGCCGGCGCTCATCAAAGCGACCGTCGATGACTTCCTGCACGGCCACGAACAGCTGAAGCTCCCCGCTAGCTCGTCCTCCTCACACCACTCCTCCCACCACCATTCCCACAGCCCCTCGGATGCTTCGCTGGATCTCTACCCCGTGTCTTCCTCGGGCAAGACGATGGCGCTCACAGCGGCCCCGGGCGTGCCCTTCCCGCTTGAGTACCCAACCATTCAAACCGGCCCCGCCGAGCCACTGGAAGTGCACTCCTACACGCTCGAAGACCAGCAGAAACACGTCCATCACGCCTACGTGGCAGTCTGGCAGGAGAACACGCTGGGCGGCTACTACGACGTGGAGGGCATGGACTGGGTGAACATCCCGCTGTTCGCCCACGCCCGCGTGCAGCAGATCGACGGGCGCAGCTACCTGATCGTGGACGACGGCGAACACATCCATGACATCGGCTGGCGCGTCGGGAAGGTCATCTACTTCGTGTGCAACACGCTGCTCGAGGACCTCTCGAATTCGCAGATGATCGCGATCGCACGGGCCACGCGGCCCCTGGGTTAGGCCCCTGGGTTAGGCACTCGCGCGCTGGGGAGCAGCGACGGCTCGCGATTACAGACTGCCGCTGCCCGGCGTCACGCAGGCATGCGACGGCGCTACGGCGCTAGATCAAGCGGTGGCCCGAGCGTCGTCGAGCGCGGCGTTGACGAGCGCGTCCGCATGCGCGTTCTGGGCACGCGGGACTGAGCGGATCTTCCACGCCGCGAACGCGTGCAAGGCGGCCATTGCCTCGGCGTGCAACGGGCGCATCGCAGCATGCTTGACCTTGTAGAGACCCCGCACCTGCTTGGCGATCAGCTCGGAGTCGTTGACGACCTCAACCTCGCTCGCTCCCAGGGCACGGGCACGAGCCAGGCCGAGCAATAGCGCCCGGTACTCGGCAACGTTGTTCGTAACCGTCCCGAGCAACTCCGATGCCTCGTCTAGAAGCTCGCCAGAGGGCGTCGATACGACGCTAGCGGCTGCCGCAGGCCCTGGATTGCCACGTGAGCCACCGTCGACATGCACAACGACCTTCATCGCGATCGCACACCTGTGCATGGGAGTCCGATTGACTCTCCCCCGGCCAGCCACGCCGGCTGCACATCTCCTGCAGGCACAGACCCTATGAGCCGTCAACCAGCGGCGGGAGGTCCCCCGGAACGCGAGCGCGGCGACGATCGCGGATCACACGTCGCTGCAGGTCGCTCTCTGAAGGGCGCGAGCCGCGCGCGCGTCGGTCAGACTCGCGGCGATCGATGATGACCGTCACGTTGTCGTCGTTCTCATAGCGCTTGACGAGCTTCGAATAGAGCTCATCCTCAAGCGGCTTGGGCACCACGCAGTAGATCATTGCTAGATCGTACTGCGCTTGGCAGCCGGCAGGCCCCCGCGAGCCATGAAGAGTTTCAGGCGAGCAACGGGCTGAGCTCGCCGCGCTCATCAGCGGCGGCGTTGGCGAGCCGATCCTCTTCGGGCAGCTCGTCGAGCTCCATGCCCTGGGCGACGAGCTGCGATCCAGCGGCCTCGTCGCCGAGATCGACCTCATAGCGGTACCAGCACAGCTCCCACGCAACGACTATCGCAACGGTGCCTCCCGATTCCTCGAGTGGGCGCACCGTGACAGTCGGGGCACCGAGCGAACGGGCGACGCCCGCCACACGACGCGGCTGCTCACCGGCGTTGAAGACCTCCAAGGCCCGCGCGACCTTCAGCTCACCACTCGTGAAGACAGCCTGAGCCGGCTGGGCGGCACGAACGGGACGCGAGCGCTCGGTCGCACGGCCCGCCGTCTCGCCCTCGTCAAAGCGTGGTGACCGATCCTCTCCTGCGCCGTCCTGCTCGCCAATCCAGGCGCCATCGCTGGGCTCGCCCGCCTGCACCGCGCCGATATAGAGCTCGTGCTCATTGGGTTCCGAGCGATCGATGTCACCCTCGAAAAGATCGTAGAGGCCATCTTGGGGCAGATCCTCCTCCGCGGTGCCTTCCGTAGCCGCGATCGGTTCGCTCGCGCGCCTGAGCGGACGCTGGGCCGGCTCGCGTAACTGACGTAGCCGCCCGAGCAGCGAACCGGCACGGCGGGAGCGCGTAGGAAGGACGCTCGCGCCATGATTGTCGGCCTCTCGCAGCCAACCACCCGCGGCGGCCCTCGGTATGCACAGCTCGCAGACGGTACGGCGCTGACCGCCGGCGAGAAACACGTCGGGGCTCTCACCTCGCAAGAGGCTTCGGCCGCACACGTCGCAGGCGACGACCGGGTGCGACGTGACGATTGCTCGGGTGGCCATCGGCCCTCCAGGTTAGCCGGACCGGCCAAACGGCGCTGCCCGCTGCAAGCGAGCGACAGCTGACGCCGGCTGCGGAGCGCTAGTCCAGGGAGGGCTCTTGCATCCGTCCGCGCAGGCGTAGAACGGCCTTGGTGTGAAGCTGGGAGATGCGCGACTCGGTCACGCCCAGCACCTCACCGATCTCACGGAGCGTAAGGTTCTCGTAGTAGTAGAGCGCGATCACCAGCTTCTCACGCTCGGGCAGCGAGGCGATGGAGTCGGCGATGCGATCCTTGAGGTCGCCGACATCGAGCGCGCGCGAGGGATCGGGCGCGTTGGGATCCTCGATCGTGTCCATCAGCGAGACCTGATCGCCACTGGAGTCAGACACGGTCCACAGCTCATCGAGCGCGGCTACGGAGGAGTGGGAGATCGCGAGCAGCGATTCATGGAACTCGGGCACCGTGAGGCTCAGCTCGACGGCCATCTCCTCATCGGTGGGACTACGTTGCAGACGGTGCTCGAGCTTGGTGTTGGCGCGCTCGATCTCGCGTGCACGGGCGCGCACGCTGCGGGGCACCCAGTCAATCGAGCGCAGCTCGTCGATGATGGCGCCCTTGATGCGGGTAATGGCGTAGGTCTCGAACTTGATCTCACGCGATATGTCAAAGCGCTCGATCGCCGAGATCAGGCCCACGAGACCGTAGGAGACAAGGTCCGCCTCCTCGACATGCGGAGGCAGGCCGGCCGCGGTGCGGCCGGCCACGTACTTGACCAGCGGTGAGTAGGCGACGACCAGCCGCTCGCGAGCGCGAGCATCTCCATCTGACTTATAGCGCCGCCACAGTTCGCGCAGCTCAATCGCTTTGACGTTCGTCTGCAGGGTCTTCTCCCGCCGATCAGGCCCTAGGGTGACTGCGCGCGTAGGCGCTTCTTAGTCTGGCGGACTCTACCCGAGTGTAGACCTGCGTGGTAGAGATGCTGGAATGGCCGAGCAGCTCCTGGATCGAGCGTAGGTCGGCGCCACCGTCGAGCAGGTGAGTGGCGAAGCTGTGGCGAAGCGCATGTGGAGAGACATCGCCGGGCACGCGCGCGCGTGCTGTCCACGTGCGAAGCCGGCGGCGCACGTCGCTGGTGCCAAGCCGCCGACCCGAGCGACTCAGGAACAACGCGAGCTCGCGATCGCCCGCAACAAGTGCGGGCCGCGCACGCTCGACGTAGAGCCGCACCGCCGCCAGTGCGAGCTCACCGACCGGGACGAAGCGGGTCTTTGAGCCCTTGCCCTCCACCCGCAGCTGCTCGCCTTCGTAGTCGATGTCGGGGAGATCCAGCGAGATGATCTCCTCGGCGCGCAGGCCGCATGCGTAGGCAAGCTCGAACAGAGCGCGATCGCGGATATTGAGTGGCCCACTCACCCCACCCTCCCCACCGGCCGGGATGCTGTCGAGCAGGCGACCGACCTCGGGGGCCTTCAGGACACGTGGCAGGTGCGAGCCGCGACGGGGAGTGGCAAGCAGGTCCGCCGGGCTCTGCTCGATCAGCCCATGCTCGCGCTGGCTGCGAAACAGCGCGCGAATCGCTGCGAGCTTGCGGGCTGTGGTCGTGGCGGAGAGGTCCCGCTCGGAAAGATGGGCGATGTAGCGACGAACATCGCGCGGGCTGACGGTCGAGGGAGTCAGCCCGTGCATGTCGGCCCATGCAGCGAACTGAAGTGTGTCGATCGCGTACGCGCGGCGCGTGCGAGGCGCGGCGTTCGTGCGATGTAGATCCTCGTCGAGCCCCGCTAGCGCACCCTTCCATGGCGTGCTGAGACTCGGGGGCGTCTTTGCTTCACTTGCGCTCATCACGATGGATAGTTCGCCGCGACAGGCCCCGCGCCTGCTGAGCCCAGGATGTCCTCTGCGCCCAGCTCGCGTCTCATGACCGTGGGATGAGCCTGGGCAAGCATCCCGGCCTGCGGTCAGTCGCCCGTCGCGAGCGCGCGCGAGGGCGCGGCGAGAAGCGGTGCCAGCAACTGCGCCAGCTCTGTCCAGTCGTGCGCGCCGAGCACGCCCTCCATCTCGCACAGCTCGGCGTTCCAGGGATGCAGGATCGTGGCGGTCGCGATGCCTTGCTCGATCGCAGCGCTGATGTTCAGGGGGCTATCGTCAATCAGGAGGTCCATGTCCAGCTCGACGCAGCGGGCGACCTTGTCATAGGAGCAACAGAGGTCGTCGAAGGGAAGCCCAAGCTGGGTCAGCCATTCGGCTGTGGCTGGGGCGCAAGCGCCCGAGCGGTGGCTCGTGACGTGGATGAAATGCCCCTGCTTGCTCCACGCGCGGATCGTCTCGACTGCCCCCGGATAGGGGCGCCCCGCAAGAATCGTCTCCTCGCTGTGGCTCTCCTCTATGCAAAGCTCGAGCTGGTCGGGGCGCAGTCGCGTGATGCCCCACGTGAACTGCTCCTCATAGGGCAACTCGATGCCAAAGCGCCGCCTTGAGATCTCCGAGAGGACGTCCCAGTAGTGGTGCAGGGTTGAGTCGACATCGATGGCGACGCGCATGGCCAGGTAGATTATTGGTTGATGAGCGGCGTCAGCACTTTCCTCCTCGATGACAGCGCTCAACCGTATGGGGCCGTGGGACGCTCGCCATGGATGGACGTGAACTGGCGCGAGCACCAGCGCTGGGTTCAGGTGGCGGGCACCCCGGTGAATGTGATCGACATGGGCGAGGGTCCACCGATCGTATTCGTGCACGGCCTGTCGGGCTCATGGCCGAACTGGTTGGAGCAACTGCCGGTGTTCGCGCGAGAGCACCGGGTGATCGCGATGGACCTACCCGGCTTCGGACACTCGCCCATGCCGGCCGAGACGATCACGATCTCCACCTACGCTCGCATCCTCGACGAGTTGCTTGGCGAGCTTGGCGTGGATGCCGCCGCGGTGGTGGGCAATTCGATGGGAGGGTTCATCTCGGCGGAGCTCGCGATCGCCTTCCCGCAGCGCGTCGAGCGGCTTGTGCTCGTCTCAGCGGCCGGGATCAGCACGAATGGACAACGCGACGCGTTGCGGGTGCTGCCGGCGTTGCGCAGGATGGAGAAGGTGGTGGCGGCGTACACAACGTGGATTGCGGCTCACTCCGACGCGGTAACGCGCCATCCCGGGCTGCGCAATGCGGCGCTGGGGCTCGTGACACGCCATCCAAGCCGGTTGAACGCGGCGCTGGCAGCCGAGCAGTTGCGCGGGGCGGGCAAGCCGGGCTTCATGCAGGCGCTGCAGGCGAACCTCGACTACCCGATCAGAGAGCGCCTGTCGGAGATCGTGTGCCCGACGTTGATCGTGTGGGGCGAAGAAGACCGGGTGATCCCGGTGCGCGACGCAGGCGTGTTTGAGGAATTGATCACAGGCTCGCGCAAGGTCCTGTTCAAGGACACGGGCCATATGGCGATGCTCGAGCGCCCAGCGGCGTTCAACGAGCTGTTCGAGGAGTTCCTCGGCGAGTAGCGACGCGCCGCCCGTCGTTTTGGGGGCGAGCCCACAAGCATTGGAGGCCGATTGGCGGCGGGCCGTATCGAGCCTGAAGGCATTCCAGGCCGCCGCTCACCGCGCGGGGTACCTCACGCCCGCGCATAGCGTCTGTCCACGACAAAGCGCGGGTCAGCTGGTGACGGCGCCTTCGGCCGCGGAGCCGACGAGCTTCGCGTACTTGCGGACCGCCACGTCGATGTGTTCGTCGGCACGCGGTGGCTGCTTGTAGGCCAACAGACGCTCGGCGATCTGTGCGTCTGTGAGTGCGACATCGATGCGACGAGCTTCAACGTCGATCGTGAGCTCATCCCCATCGCGCAGAGCGCCGATCGGACCACCTCGAATCGCCTCTGGGGCTATGTGGGCGGCCATGAAGCCGTGGGTGGCGCCGGAGAAGCGCCCGTCGGTGATCAGCGCGACGGTCTCTCCCAGACCCTCACCGACGATCGCGGCGGTAACAGACAGCATCTCGCGCATACCGGGGCCGCCGGCGGGACCCTCGCCGCGGATCACGACCACGTCGCCCTCGGAGATCTCGTGGGCGAGCACGGCGGCCATCGCGGCCTCCTCGCCGTCGAACACGCGTGCGGGGCCGATGTGGTGGCGACGCTCGTGGCCGGCGAGCTTGACCACGCATCCGTCCGGGGCGACGTTTCCGCGCAGGATGGCGAAGCCGCCTGTCGGCTTGAGCGGATCGGAGAGTGGGCGCACGACGCGCTGCCCGGGGGTCTCCTGGGCATCGGCGGCGTGCTCGCCGATCGTGCGCCCGGTGACGGTGATCGCCTCGGAGCGCAACGCGCCGGCTTCCTGAAGGCGGCGCAGGACCAGCGGCACGCCACCGGCCTCATACAGGTCGGTGGCGACATATTGGCCACCGGGCTGCAGGTCGCACAGCAACGGGGTCGCGTCGGAGATGCGGTCGAACTCGTCGATCGACAGCGGCACTCCCATTTCGCGGGCGACGGCAAGGAGATGCAGCACAATGTTGGTCGAGCCACCGCTCGTCGCGCCGGCGGCGATCGCGTTCTCAAGCGCGGGCTTGGTGATGACCTGGCTGGGGAGCAGTCCTCTGCGGAGCACGTCCATCACCAGTTCTCCGCATTGCACTGCCACCTGCAGCTTGCGGCCATCCTCGGCGGGCACCATCGAGGAGCCCGCGGGCGAGATGCCCAGCACCTCGAAGGCCATCGCCATCGTGTTGGCGGTGAACTGCCCGCCGCACGCGCCGGCCCCGGGCGAGGCGACCTCCTCAAGGTCGTGCAGCTCCTGCTCGGTGATCTTGCCGGCGGCATAAGCGCCGACCGCCTCGAAGACCTGTTGGATTGTGACGTCCTGACCCTTGTAGTGGCCGGGACGGATCGAGCCGCCGTAGAGCATCAAGCCGGGGATATCCAGGCGTGCGAGCGCCATCACCGCACCGGGAATCGTCTTGTCGCAGCCGGAGATGACGACCAGCGCGTCGAAGGCGTGGGCGGAGGCGACGAGCTCGATCGAGTCGGCGATCAGCTCGCGCGAGACAAGCGAGGCGCGCATCCCGGAGGTGCCCATCGTGATGCCGTCGGAGATCGCGATCGTGTTGAGCTCCATCGGCGTGCCGCCGGCGGCACGGACGCCCTCCTTGACCTTCGCGGCAAGCACGCGGTTGTTGAAGTTGCAGGGCATCGTCTCGATCCACGAGTGGGCGACGCCGACGATCGGCTTGGCCAGGTCCTCGGCTGTGTATCCGATCCCGTGCAGGTAGGCGCGCGCGGCGGCTCGCTCGGGACCCTCGGTGAGCGCGCGCGAGCGATGCCTGACGTCGAAGGGTGGGCTGCTCACAGCGGGAAACACTACCTGGATGAAGCGACCTGCCGCTTGAGGGCTTTTCGGGCTCGGTCCGTGCCGGTATGTCGGCGACTCGGAGTCTGTCTCAAGACCTCCGGCACGCCCCGCTACTGCGTGAGAGCGCCCTCGGCGTGGTGAAAGGTTGGCTCACGCGCAGCGGCGTGCTCGCGCTCCCAGCAGGCAAGGCGAACGAGGTCGCGCCGTGCCTTGGCGACGCGAATCTGACGTCCGGCAAGGTGCATGTTGGCCTGTTCGATCAGAGAGCGCTCGTCGGCCGAGAGTGCGATCCACTTGGCAAGCACATCGTCTGAGTCGGGCAGCCGGGAGCTGCCGTATGGGCGTGTGCGATCGGGGAACTCGACGCAGTACTCGCCGAGAACGTGATTCGTGGATGGAACATAGGCGAGGATCGGCTTGTGGGGATATATGAGATAGGCGTAGGGTCGCTGATCCAGTGTGCCCTGCACGCGTAGGAAGCCGAGCTCGCGATACATGGCCCACTCTTCCTCGTTGACGCACGAGCGCAAGAGGGTGCGAGCGCGCTGCTCGGCACGCAACTCGCGGCCCGGGTCGTATTCGTCAACCGGCACGTGCCGCGCGCGAGGGATGTGCTCGGAGATCCTTTGGCGCGCACGGATCAGCGTGTGCTGTAGGCGCGGCAGGGCAAGCACGGAGAGCAGCGCCATGAGCACGAGTGCCGCGGTAGCGAGCGCGAGCGGCATGACAGCGCTAGGAGGCCCGACGCGCCATGCGGCAGCGGGTATACCCATGCATCGCTCGTTCGGCCATTAGCGGCCGCCGGCCGCACGAGGGAAGAAGATCACACGCTCAGCGTCGGTGGGAACCTCCTCGAAGCTGCGCACGAGCTCGGCCTCGCGCTTGCCTGAGCGCGTCGAGGTGGGGACCGCTGCCCACATGCCCGCCTCAAGTTCACGCCGGAAGGCTTCAAGTAGCTCCGTGTATTGCTCCGGCACGGTCACGTCGCCCTCGGCGAGCACAACCTCGCCATGACCCGGCTTGACGCGCAACAGCTTCATGCCCAGCGATTATGACAAACAGGATCGCGATCCCCACACGACCTGCCAGCGCTTGGTGCGGCGACTGGCGCGGGCTCCACGGCAAGCCCAGATGCGCCGCAACCGCTTCGTCCCTTGAGCTCTGAGTCCCCCATCGGGGCAAACGCACCTCCACCCGGCCTCAAAACCACCTGATGCGACCTATCGCGAGCGTATGCGCGCGAGACCGAGCACGTCAACCGGACCAGGACCCTCCCCCACGTCTCGCAGGCCGTTGGCGACCGCGGCGCCCGCCAGCGCGCGGGCCGCGAAAGCAGCTTGCAGCGGGGCACGCCCGAGCGCCAGCTGGGCCGCGAGCACGGAGGAGTGAGTGCATCCGGAGCCGTGCGCCGCGCCATCGAGGTGGCGCTCACCCGGGATGCTCACGATCTGCTCAGCGTCGTCGCTGCCCTGCAGGAACAGATCGATCGCCTGGGCGCGATGGCCGCCGGTGAGCACGACGATGTCGGGGCCAAGTGACAGCACCGCGCGTGCGAGGGCGATCGTCTCCGTCTCGTCGTCCCGCATCGTCGCCGATGCCCCACTGGTGGCGTACGACGCGTGGCGGGCAAGGGCTCGCGCCTCCGGCACGTTGGGAGTGAGGATCGTCGCGCGTGGCAGGATCTCGGCAACGAGCGCGCTCTGGGCCTCGGGATCGAGCAGCTGGGCGCCGGACTCGCTCACCATCACCGGATCGACTACCACGGGTACTCCCGCAGGTAGCTCCCCCAGCGCCTGTGCTACGGCGCGGACCGCATCGACCGTGCCGAGCATTCCGACCTTGACGGCATCCACCCCTATGTCTGTGATTACCGCACGAACCTGAGCGAGGATCGCGTCGGGCGGTACCGAGTGCACGGCGCTCACACCGAGCGTGTTCTGCGCCGTGATCGCCGTGATCGCGCTCATGCCGTGCACCCCACAACGCGCAAACGCCTTGAGGTCGGCCTGTATGCCCGCCCCACCCCCCGAGTCCGATCCGGCGATCGTGAGCGCGCGAGGGGTGTGGATGGTGTCGGACACGACGCGGAGCGTCAGGACACGGGTGGGCGCTTGCGCGCGGGAAAGATCGCGTAGCTACCGATCGCCGTCACGAGCAACCGGCCATCCACATGGCGCACCTCGCTGCGCATCACCGCATTCGTGCGGTTGCGCCGGTCGAGCTCAGTGGTACACACGATCTCGCCTTCGGTGGCCGTCTGGATGTAGTTGATCGAGATGTTGAGCGTCGCGATGTGCTCCTGGTCACTGGTGTGCGGCCACAGGGTAGAGCCCATGCAGTAGTCGACGAGCGCGTAGGTAACCACACCCGAGAGCAGGCCGCCGGCGTTGATCAGCTCTGGGCGGATCTCCAGACGAACCGTGTCCGCGCTGTCCCAGCGCATGCCCATGAAGCCGCTTACGCCATCGATGCCAAAGCGATCTGGAGTTGCCCCGCGATCGTCCGCATAGGACGCGGCAGTGGCGGTTGAGGTGCCAGGACTCCGATCGCCTGTGGACGCTGCAGGAGCGATGGCTGAGCCGCTGGAGTTGTCGGGATCGTCGTTCACGGGAGCGGACTCGATTAAGCCCACGCCCAGGATATCCGCCCGCACCCCCGCACCCCCGCACCTTCTCGCCGCGTCGCATCCACCTCACCCTAGGCAGGTTGCTCGACTATTAGCGAACCCTCATCACCCGACTGCAAATCGACACACTTGTGTGTTTTACGTCACATTTCTCGCCGTAGGATCGGAGCATGTCCTCTGCGAGCGCACCGCCACCCGGCACGCCGACCCCGGGCGACGGCCGTCGCGCATTGGGCACGCTCGGCGAGGATCTCGCAGTTGCCCACCTACGGCGGCTCGGATTCGTGATGGTCGCGCGAAACGTCAGAACTCGCCACGGCGAGATCGACGTGATCGCCTTTGACGGCCGCGTGTTGGCCTTCGCCGAGGTCAAGACAAGACGCGCGAGCAACCGCCGTCGAGGTCTCTGCCCGGACGAACAACCGTTGGCATGGCTGAAGTTCAGCCAGCGCACACGTCTGAAGCGACTGGCCTGCGCGTGGCTGTACGAGAACACTCACGCGCGTCCCAAGGCGCACACGATCCGCTTCGATGCCGTCGGAGTGATCGTCGACGGCTCCGGTCAACTGCTACGCCTCGATCACATCGAGGGCGCGTGGTGAACCCTGCTTTGAGAGGCCTTGCGGCGAGTCCACTACGCAGCAAGTACTCGGCGCTCAGAGCGCCAGCTGCTGGTAGGCCCTTGACTGGAAAGACATGCGGTGCAGAGGAGAGACGCCCTGCCTGCCGATCGCTTCACGATGCATCGGGGTGGAGTAGCCAACGTGCTCGGCGAAGCTCCAACCCGGGTGCAGCTCGTCCGCGTGATGCATGTAGCGGTCCCGCGTGACCTTGGCCACGATCGAGGCAGCGGCTATCGCCGCGCTCGTCGCGTCCCCATTCACGATCGGCCGTTGCGGGCGCTCGAACTCGGGCACCGCAAACCCGTCGATGAGACACTCGACGTGCTCATCCACGTCGCTGGTGACGCCGCGTATGGCATCTCTCAAAGCCGCAAGATTCGTCTTGTGCAGACCACGGGAGTCAATCCCGCTCACACAACGTGAGACGACCGTGACGCGAGTGGCGGTCGAGAGCACGAGCGGATAGAGCTCTTCACGCGCCTGGGCGCTGTGCTGCTTGGAGTCGTTGAGCGCCCCCAACGCGCGTAGCTCGCGCGTGGTAAGCCGCTCGTAGTCGAACAGGACCGCCGCGGCCACCAGCGGTCCAGCTAGGCAACCACGGCCGGCCTCATCGGCCCCCGCGACAAGCCGAACGCCGAGCCGGCGGTCGAAAGCGAACAGACGTTGCCCACTTGACCCGGCGCGGGCCCGGCGGCGAGCGGCACGCTTGGCATACGGAGCTCTGGAGTTGAGCGCCCTGGAGGCGCCGGATGCCCTAGAGGGTCCCGATGCGGTCGAGAGGCCAGTAGGTGGCAAAGGCCCCTCCGATGATCCAGCTCGTGGGGACTGGTCCCCAGAACCTGCTGTCGTCCGACTCGCCACGATTGTCCCCCATCATGAACCAATGACCGGCGGGAATCTTGATCGGCGTGGGAAAATTACACTCAGAAGCACCACCGCAAGGATCGATGTATGAGTCGCTCTCGCGCTTACCGTTGACGTAGGCGTGACCTTCCTTGACGTAGATCGTGTCGCCGGGCCCCGCCACGATCCGCTTGATGAAGTTCACACTCGCCTCTTCGGGCTCTGGCGCGTCGCAGGCCGCGCCCCCCGGAGTGACCATGTGAGGTGCCGGTCCGCACACCTGCTGTTCGGCGTCCTTGGGTGGATGAAACACCACGATCTCACCCACGTGCGGGCCGTTGAAGCGCATGCCGGCGCGATTCACGAGCACTCGCTGGCCGATTTTCAACGTCGGTTCCATCGAGCCGCTCGGGATTCTGTACGGCTTGACGATGAACGCCTGTATCGCGAGCGCCAAACCGATCGCCACCAGCACGATCACGATCAACTCGACGATGGAGTTCGTCTTCGACTTTGCTTCGTCCCTGTCCTCAGCGCGCTTCACCGAGGTGGGTCCTTCCTTCACGCTGACGGGTCGCCGGCTCCAGTGTCGCCGGCGTCGGAGGGGGTATCGGCCTCGTCCTTGGCCACCATCGACGCACCTGCATCGTCTTGCGCGGCTGCGCTCTCCTTGCCGGGAGCCCCCTCATCCGACTCGGACACCGGCGCGGCGGAAGCGGACGACTCTGTCTGGCCATCCGTCGCAACGGTTGCCTGCTCTGCCCCGTCGGCTCCAGTGGATGCCTCGGTGCCGTGTGCTTCAGTGCTCGAGCCCTCGCTGTTATGGCTCTCGGAGGTCGTCTCAGCCGCGGTCGCCCCCTCGGCGTCGGTGGCCTCGTGCAAAAGACCTGGCTGAACGGTCTCCTCAGGACCGGTGTAGCGGCGCTCGCGCACACGGGCACGCTTGCCGACCCGGTCGCGCAGGTAGTAGAGCTTGGCCCGTCGCACGTCGCCCCTGGCAGCCACCTCGATGCGCTCGATCTTCGGGGAGTGCACCGGGAACATACGCTCCACCCCGACCCCAAAGGATTGCTTGCGCACGGTGAAGGTCTCGCGAGCTCCGTGTCCTTGACGCTTGATGACGACGCCCTCGAAGACCTGAATACGACGACGGGTACCCTCGATCACCTGGAAGTGGACCTTGACGCGGTCGCCCGGCCCGAAGTCGGGGACGCGGCGCAACTGCTTGCGCTCGATGCTTTCGATAACGGTGCTCATGGCAAAAAGAAGGCGTCGAGTGAGCGGAAGTCGCTGCACTGCCCGACGCGCTCGCGAATGGTAGCGAACGCCGGTCGCTAGAGCGCAGGTCCCTGTGCAGATCCATGCCCGCCAGTGCATGAGTCCCCGTACGGGAATCCTTTGAAAGCCTGTCTAGTCCTGGGCTGGCACGCTGTCTGCGTGGTGCCCTTCACCGCGGAGCTTGCTCTGCGTGACGCGCCACTGGCGTATCCGCTCGTGGTGGCCGGAGAGCAGGATCTCAGGTACGCGCCAGCCGCGATACTCAGCGGGACGCGTGTAGTGCGGGTACTCGGGGCCGCCGTCCAATACCTCACTGAAGGACTCCTCGACGGCCGACTCCGCGTGTCCGAGCGCCCCCGGCAGCTTGCGCAAGATCGCGTCGCAGAGGACCATCGCCGCCGGCTCGCCGCCGGAGAGCACGTAGCGACCGATCGACAGGGTCTCGCTCGATAGATGCTCGACGATCCGCTCGTCGAAGCCCTCATAGCGCCCACACAGCAAGGTCAAGGCCGGCTCGTCTGCCAGCTCCTGCACGTAGGCCTCGTCGAGCAGCCGTCCTCCGGGGGCGAGCGCGATCACCCGCCGATCCGCGCGCACCTGAGTTGCGTCTACTCCGTAGTGGGCACGCAGAGCCGCGTCCATCACATCGACACGCAACACCATCCCCGCGCCACCTCCGAACGGCGTGTCATCGACCTGCCCGCCGCTCAGCGGGGTGTGCTCCCGGAAGTTCACGTAGCGCAAACGCGACCCCAGATCGAGCACGTTTCGCACATGACGCTGCGCCTCGAACCACTCGAACCACTCGGGGAACAGGGTGAAGATGTCGATCTCCATCAGGCGTCTCCAAGGAAGGCCATGTTCACGTCGATCCGTCTCCCCACGGGATCGACGTGGCGGATAGCGTCGCGCACCATCGGCACGAGCAGCGCACCCACCGACGCCCGGGTCGGGACGCTCTCGGCGTCAGCGTTTGACGCGGTAAGCCGCACTTCCAAGGCCTCGCACGACGGGAGCTCCATCAGCCCGACGACCATGCCCACGTGTCGCTCGCCGTCCACGACCTCGCAGCCCTCCAACTCCTGCGCCCACCACTCACCCTCTTGCAGGGCGGGCGCCCCGGCGAGCTCGACCGTCAACTCCTGCCCTCGCAGAGACTCGGCGGCGACTCGATCTCCTATCTCTTCAAGGCGCACGATCGGATGCTCGTCTGTCCCGGCTCGCCGAACGATGATGCCCGCGCGGCTACCGAGCGTGACCGCTGTCCCAACTGCGAGCAGTCGCGGGCGCGCGCCCGTAACGTAGAAGCTGCCATCCAGACCATGAGCTCGACCCACGCGGCCAGCGGGCACGGTGCGTGAGCCACTGCCCTCGTTGCTCACATTGGAATCGCCCGCGCCGGCGGTCACCTGGTTGTTCCTAATCGACGATGTCGACGAGCACGCGGCGCTTGTCGTTCACCGCGGCGGCCTTCACGACGGTTCTGAGCGCATGAGCGGTTCGTCCACCGCGGCCAATCACCTGTCCATAGTCCCCGTCGGCGACGCACAGCTCGAGGACGACCGTCCCGTCGTCCTCCTCGAACTGCTCGACGGACACCTCTTCGGGATGGTCGACCAAGCCTTGGGCCAGGTACTCCAACAGCTCTCTCATGACCTCGGAGGACATCCCATCACCTTTCCTGGATGACCCTTACGCCGGTCGCGGAATCGTGCGATCCGATCTGAAACACGAAGCTATTGGGTGATGCCTCGGATGCGCAGCAGCTTTGCAACCGTGTTCGACGGTTGAGCGCCGCGAGCGAGCCAGCTCTTGGCTCGATCCTCGTCGATCACAATCGTCGAAGGATCCGTCTGGGCGTTGTAGTGGCCGATCGTCTCGATCACACGCCCGTCGCGCGGGGAGCGCTGATCGGCGACGACCACGCGCCACACCGGGTTCTTCCTTGCGCCCACACGCGTGAGCCTAAGCCTTACCGACACGGTTTCCTCTCTGAGTGCTTACGAATCCAGCTTGAGAGCTTAGACGGTCGCCGCCCGTCAGCGCGCCTGGCGCATCATGGCGCCGATATCCGGCATCTTGCCACGCCCGACCTGGCGCATCATCTTGCGCATCTGCCCGAACTGCTTGACGAGCTGGTTGACCTGCTGCACGTTGGTGCCGGATCCCCGTGCGATCCGCAGGCGACGCGAGCCCTTGATCAGCTCGGGGCGGGCGCGCTCCTCGGCGGTCATCGAAAGGATGATCGCCTGGATGCGGTCGAGCTCGCGCTCATCGACCTTCAAGCCTTTGAGCTGTGCCCCCGCAAAGCCGGGAATCATCCCGAGCAGGTTAGTGAGAGGGCCCATTCGGCGGATCGTCTTGAGCTGGTCGAGGAAGTCATCGAGGCCGAACTCGTTGCGCCGCAGCTTGCGCTCCAAATCGGCGGCCTGCGTCTCGTCGAACTGGCGCTCGGCAGTCTCGATCAGGCTCATCACGTCGCCCATGCCAAGAATGCGCTGGGCCATGCGATCCGGGTGGAAGCGCTCGAACTGATCGAGCTTCTCGCCTGTGGAGGCGAACATGATCGGCTTGCCCGTCACTGCCTTCACCGACAGGGCGGCACCACCGCGAGCATCGCCGTCGAGCTTGCTCATGACCACCCCGTCGAACTGAACGGCCGCGGCGAACTGCTCGGCGACGTTGACCGCGTCCTGGCCTGTCATCGCGTCCACGACCAGCAGCACGTTGTGCGGTTTAACGACGTCGCGGATCTCCACGAGCTCGGCCATCAAAGCCTCATCGACATGCAGACGTCCGCTGGTGTCGACAATCAGCACGTCCTTGCCCTCTTCACGTGCACGCTCCAGCGACCACTTAGCGATCTGCACCGGATCACGGTCGGGGTGGGTGGGGTCTCGGTAATAGACCGCTGCGCCCGCCTGAGCCCCGACCTTCACAAGCTGGTCGACCGCGGCGGGGCGGTACACATCGCAGGCGGCGAGCGCAACCGAGGAGGAGTGCTCCTCGCGCAAGTAGCGCGCGAGCTTCGCCGTGGCTGTCGTCTTGCCCGAGCCCTGCAGGCCCGCCATCAGGATCACAGTGGGCGGCCGTGGCGAGAAGCTCAGTCCGGCCGAGGCGCCCCCCATCAGCGCCGTCAACTCGTCCGTGACGATCTTGACCACCTGCTGACCGGGGTTGAGCTTGCCGACGATCTCAGCCCCCATGCAGCGATCCTTCACATCGCTCGTGAAGCGCTTGACCACCTTGAAGTTGACATCCGCCTCGAGCAGCGCGAGGCGGATCTCGCGCATCGCGCTCTCGATGTCCTTATCGGTGAGCGTGCCGCGCTGGCGGACATCGCTCAGGGTGGCCTGCAGCTTCTCTGCGAGGGAGTCGAACATCAGACGCGTAATTCTCGCAGCCTCTCAAGCGAGCGGCACGTCGCGGCTGGGAGCGAGCCCACCTCCGACGTGTCCAGACTCACGTACGACATCTACTCGCGGTCAGGGGGAGCGGGCAGCGGCGGCTTCCGATCCCCGCCTCGCGTGAGCGCCTCGCCGATCCCGCCAAACGCCTCGGCGAACTCCGAGGGGATGACGAACACCTTGTTGGAGTCACCTTCTGCCAGCGACGGGAGCATCTGCAGATATTCGTAGCTGAGCAGCTCGCGTGAGGGTTTGCCATCGTGGATCGCTTTGAACACGGTGTCGATCGCCTTCGCTTCGCCCTCGGCGCGCAGCACCGCGGCTTGGCGGTCACCCTCGGCGCGCAGCACCACAGCCTGCTGTTGACCCTCAGCGGTAAGGATCTGTGCTTGCTTCTCGCCTTCGGCTGTAAGGATCGCGGCGCGACGGTCGCGCTCGGCGCGCATCTGCTTCTCCATCGCCGCCCTGATGTCCTGTGGCGGATCGACTGACTTGATCTCCACTCGGTTGATGCGTATGCCCCACTTGCCGGTTGCCTCATCCAGCACGACTCGCAACTGCGTGTTGACGCTCTCACGAGCGGTGAGCGTCGCCTCAAGCGACAGTCCGCCGATCACGTTGCGCAGCGTGGTTACGGTCAGCTGCTCGATCGCCTGCAGCGGGTTGGCCACTTCATATGTCGCCGAGCGGGGGTCGGTGATCGTGAAGTAGAGCACCGTTTCGATCGCCACCACCACGTTGTCTTCGGTGATGACGGATTGGGGGGAGAAGTTGACCACCTGCTCGCGCAGGTCCACCAGCGGCTTCACGCGATCGATAAACGGCGTGACCAGTGTGAGACCCGGTTCGAGCGTGCGGCTGTAGCGACCGAGCCGCTCCACAACACCCGCGCGCGCCTGAGGTATGACACGGACCGTGCGCGCAGCGACGATCAGCGCGAACACGACCACAACGGCTATGACGATGAGAGCGACCATGATTGTTTGGGTTCTTCCTTTCTGGTGGGCCCTAGCCCAACAAGTGTCTCAATGCATGACCAGGGCCGTCGCGCCACGTATTTCGACGACTTCGACGCGTTCCCCTGGGTCGAATGTCTCATCTTCGTCAAAGCTACGGGCGGTCCACACCTCGCCCTCGATCTTCACGCAGCCGACTCCCTCGTCATTGGCGATTCGCTCCAAGACGATCGCCTTGCGACCGACAAGCGCGGCAGCGCCTGTGCGGATAGAGGGGGGCAGGCTGCGATGGCGGCGCGCGACGGGTCGCAGCGTCGCGAACGCGATGCCCGAGGACACGAGGAAGACGACCAAGGCGAGCAGCGTCCCGACGCCCAACAGGCTGACGACGGTGGCGAGCGCCGCTCCAGCGGCGAACGGCGCCAGATAGAAGCCACCCTGATGCATCTCTCCCACACCGAGGATGCACGCTACCGCCAGCCAGAGAATCCAAGCGTCCATGACTTGATTATGCCGCCGCCACCAAAGCGCGGGCGAAATCGTCCGCGTCGAACGGCCGCAGGTCCTCGAGCTGCTCACCGATCCCGATCAGCTTCACCGGCAATCCCAGCTCGCGTGCGATCGCAAGCGCGATCCCACCGCGTGCGGTGCCGTCGAGCTTGGTGAGCACGATTCCGCTCACGCCCGCCGAGGAGGCGAACATCTGCGCTTGGCGCAACCCGTTCTGGCCGGTCGTCGCATCGACCGTCAGCAGCGTCTCGTGCGGCGCGCCCTCGAGCTGTCGTGCGATCACGCGCCTGACCTTCGCCAGCTCTTCCATCAGGTCGTCCTGGGTGTGCAACCGCCCGGCGGTATCCACGATCACCACGTCGATCCCCTGTGCGCGAGCCTGAGCGACCGCCTCGAATGCGACCGACCCCGGGTCCGAGCCTTCGGGTCCCGTGACGATCTCGCAATCCACACGCCGCGCCCATCCTTCCAGCTGCTCTGTGGCGGCCGCCCTGAACGTGTCCGCGGCGCCCAGCAGCACGCTCACCCCAAGCTCCTTGCGCAAGTGCCAGGCGAGCTTGCCGATCGTGGTCGTCTTGCCCGTACCGTTGACGCCGACGGCGAGAATCACGGTCGGCTTGGCACGAATGTCGATCTTGTCGTGCTCGCTGCGAGCCGTGTCGGCCAGCAACTCGATCAGCCGCTCCGATAGTGCCTCGCCGCTGGTCAAGCCGCCTTCGGTGGCTTCGCTCTCCAGTGTCTCGACGACCGCGGCGGTTGTGCTCGCGCCCACGTCCGCCATGATCAAAGCCTCCTCGAGGCGCTCCCAAGTGTGCTCGTCAAGTTGGGCGAACAATGTCGCCTGGATCTCCGATCCAAGCGCCTGTCTGGTCTTTGAGAGGTTTTCGCGCAACCGCCGCAAGAGCCCACGACGACGTTCTTTGCCCTCTTCGGATTGCTCCCCCTCGACCGATCCGGGAGGTCCATCGACGACGAATAGCTCGGACCAGTCGCGCGGCATACTCCGCCTACGCTACTGGGGCGACCTGCGGGGCGGGGTCTTCCTTGGGTAGCCGCCTGGAGAGCACCTTCGAGACACCGTTTTCGGCCATCGAGACGCCGTATAGCCAGTCGGCGGCCTCCATCGTGCGCTTCTGGTGGGTGATCACGATGAACTGAGCCCGGTCCGCATAGCGACGCAGGAGCGTGAGGAAGCGATCGAGGTTCAGGTCGTCGAGCGCGGCCTCCACCTCGTCGAGCACATAGAAGGGGCACGGTCGCGCCAAGAACACCGAGAACATGAACGCGAGCGCCGTCATCGACTTCTCACCGCCGGAGAGCAGCGAGAGGCGCTTGGTCGACTTGCCAGCGGGCGTAATTTCGATCTCAACCCCCAGCATCTCCTCCGCCTCTTCCCGCTCGGCGTCGTCCTCGAGCTCCGCGGCCGCCTCCGCATCCGCGCTCCCGCCATCCTCAGGCGCCGGCTCGCCGCCGAGCACCGCGCGCGGGCCCTGCTCGTCCTTGACGAGGCGCAGTCGCCCGCTGCCACCAGGGAACACGTCACCTACGAGCTCCTCGAAGTTGCGTGCCGCCGCGCTAAAGGTCTCGTTGAAGGTCTCATGGATCTGGCGGTCGGTTTCGCGGATTACCGACCGTAGCTCGCGCAGGGCGGTCTCGAGATCGGTGCGTCGCTCCTCCAGCTCCTCGACGTGAGCGATCGCCTCGGCGTACTCCTCCTGGGCGAGCGGGTTCACCGGGCCAAGTTGCTCGCGGCGGCGCACCAAACGCTCCAGGCGCGCTCGCAATGCCTGTTCCTGCTCCTCGCCAAGCGGCTCCACGGCCTCCAACGCCACTGGCGCGGAGGTCGCCTGCGATGCCACCGTCGTCTCCGATGCCGCTTCTGAGGTCGTCTCCGGATCGGACGCTGCCACCGACTCCGATGCCCGCTCTGACGCTGCCACCGACTCGGACGCCGGCTCCAACCGCGGCTGCTCGGGACCCGACATACGCATCGCCTCTACCGCCGGCAGCGGCAACTCAAGGCGCTCTGACACTGCTCGCAGCTCCTCCCGGGCCTCGGCCGCCTGATCGCGCAAGCGCTGCGCGGCTACCTCGGCCCCAGTGACGGCCTCGCCCTCGACGCGCAGCGCCGCCTGAATCTCCGCCTCCTCCTGCGCGCACGCGCGCAGCTCCGCCGAAACCTGCTCACCGGCAGCGCGGTCCTCGCTGAGCAGCCTCTCGATCTGCTCCAACAGCCCGACCATCGCCTCGCCTGTATGCGCGAGCACGGCCGCTAGACGCTCTGCACGGGGCGCCAGCTCAACATCGGCGGCGCGCTGGGCCCGCAGACGCTCGATCCGCCGGGCGCGCTCCGCCCGCTCTGCCTGCCTACGCTCAGCCTGCCGTCGCTCGGCGGCAAGCTCACCCTGTAGCTCGGCGCGGCGCACCGCCAGCGGCCCCTGCTCGGGCGAGGCCCTGCGCTGCTCGATCAACCAGGTCGCTTTGCGCTGAGCCTCGGTTGCTTCGCCCAGCAGGCGCTCGCTGTCGCGCAGCGTCCCCTCGGACTGGTCGCGCGCCTGGTTGGCCTCGCGCGCCCGCTCCAGCGCTTGCTCGACCGCCGTCCTTGCGACGT
This sequence comes from Solirubrobacteraceae bacterium, assembly GCA_036510495.1. Classification (GTDB taxonomy): domain Bacteria; phylum Actinomycetota; class Thermoleophilia; order Solirubrobacterales; family Solirubrobacteraceae; genus Palsa-744. Next base: position 7,976 of record DATCDV010000047.1, on the reverse strand, counting down.
GCTCATGAGCGACCGCCTGCTCGCTGTCGGCGATCAGTCGATCGCGCTCGTTGCGGCGTGCGAGTACCCGCTCGGCCCCGCCCTCGGTCACCTGGCGCAGCTCGCCCCATCCTGCGAACAACACTCGCCCAGAGGGTGTGCTGGCGATCCCACCGAAGCCCTCCTCCACGTCCTCCAAGCGCTCGACCACCCAAGCGTCGGCAAGCAGCCTGTGAGCGAGCGCAAGCACCGCAGCAGATCCTCCCAAGAGGTCGATCAAGCGCAGCGCTCCCGGGGCGGGCGGCTTGCCGGCCGGCTCCGCCGCGCGGCTCCTTCGGTCTTGCTCGACGTTGCTGTGCCCGTCCTGCTCCGCCGACCCATCGGTCTCGACCGCCGCCTCCCCCGCGAGCAGCGCGGCGCCACCATCCTGACCGACTTTGTCGAGCAATGTGCGAGCACCGTCCATGTCGCGCACCAGCGCCGCATCGAGACGTCCGCCGAGAGCGGCCGCGAGCGCAAGCTCGTAGCCTGGCTTCACCTGCAGCGCGTCGCTCAGCGCGCGTGGCGCGTCTGCCCGAGCGCCATGGGCACCCGCATGACTGCGCAAGAACTGGTTGGCCGCGGCGAGCTCCGCGCCCACCTTGGCCGCCTCGCGCCGGGCCGCCTCAGCCTCCGCTTCAAGCTGGCGCAAGCCCGAGCGCATCTGCTCGGCCAGCGCGTCCGCCTGCTCGCGTGCCTCGCGCGCCGCCTGCGCCTGCACTTGGAGCTCCGCCACACGCACATTGGCCTGCTCGCGCTCGCGCTCGAGTCCTTCGATCTCGCGCTCGAGCTCGTGTTCACGTTCACGCTCAATCCCCGCGAGCGCCGTCTCGAGCGCCCGCACGCGATCGACGCTTGCCTGCTCCTGTGCAAGCTCACCGTGCTCGCCGGCTACCTCGCCCGAGCCCTGCTCGAGCGCCCCGAGCTCGATCTGGATGCGATTCGCGCGCTGGGCAAGCGTCGCGGCCGTGGCGGCCGCCTGCTCGCCGCGCATCTGCAAGCGCTCGCGGGCCGAGCGGGCGTCGTATGCCCGCCTGGCGAGCGCATCGTGGCGCTCGCTGCGCTGCGCCAACGCGCTCTCCGCCGTCGAGCGCCGCGCCACCACAGTGCGCAAACGCGACTCGATCTGCTCGCGCGCCGCCCTCGCCGCCAGCACGCCCTGCTCAGCCTCGACCAACTCCTCGCTCCTGGCCCTAACGGCCTCGCGGGCGAGCTCGAAACGGGCCTGCAGCATCTGGTGCTCAAGGCGCTCGTGCAACTCGGCGGCCTCAGCCTGGCGCTTGAGCGGGCGCAGGCGCGTGCGTGCCTCGCGCTCCACATCGAGCGCCCTATCCAGGTTCTCCTGCGTGCGCTCGAGCTTCAGCTGCGCCCGCCGACGACGCTTGCGGTGCTTGCCCAGTCCGGCCGCCTCCTCGATCAGCAGGCGCCTATCGCGCGGCTTGGAGGTCACGATCGCATCCACCCGCCCCTGGGAGATGACCGAGTGGGTCTCCTTGCCAAGACCCGTATCGGAGAGCACCTCGATCACATCCACAAGGCGACAGCGCGCGCCGTTGAGCCGGTACTCGCCATCGCCCGAGCGGTCCAGACGCCGCAAGATCGAAATCTCCGCAAGCGGCAGATCGACGGTTCCATCGGAGTTGTCGAGCACGATCTCCACCTCCGCGGCGCTGCGCGCCTGGACGCCGCGGCCGCCGCCGAAGATCACGTCCTGCATCGACTGGCCTCTGACGGCCAGTGGCGACTGCTCGCCCATCGCCCACAGCAACGCGTCGGTGACGTTGGACTTGCCTGAGCCATTCGGCCCGACCACGACACTCACGCCCGGGCCGAAGTCCAGTTTGGTGCGGTCGGGGAAGGACTTGAAGCCCTTCAGGGTGAGCGACTTCAGGTGCATAGGATTACGCCTTAGCGAGGCTCTCCAGCGCCTTGCCCGCCGCCTGCTGCTCAGCGTGCTTCTTGCTGCGTCCCCGGCCCTCACCAAGCGGCTTGCCTTCGAGCAGCGCGACGACAACGAAAGTGCGGTCGTGCGGCGGACCGTGCTCGTCGGTCACCTCATAGGCGATCGTCTCCCCGCGCCGTGCCAGCTGCTCCTGAAGCGCGGACTTGAAATCCAGTGGATGCTCCAGTGCGTCCTCCATCTCCGGCGCGAACGCCTCCACCACGGCCTGCGCGGTTGGCTCATAGCCCGAGTGCAGATAGCACGCTCCGATCACCGCCTCAATCACCGAAGCGAGCACTCGCTCGGTCTCAAGCAGCCCGACGAGCCTGCCCTCGCCGTTCTCAGGCGCCGCGGCACGCAGGCGCTCACCGACGTGCAAGCGTTCGGCAACGGCCCGGCATGAGCGGCCGGACACCGCCTGCGCGCGGATCTTCGTCAGTCGTCCCGCACCAAAGCGCTCGGCTTCCAGGCGCGGATAGAGATGTGCTGTCACCGCCAGCGCAAGCACGCTGTCACCAAGGAACGCAAGCCGCGCGTAGGAGTCGCTGCGCCGCTCCGTCCAGGAGGCGTGGGTGAACACCTGGCGCGCCAGCTCCTCGGGCAACTCGTCCAGCAGCGACGTCAGCAGCGCCACCCCTTGCTCGCCCTCGGCTCTACCCATCGCTTGAGTGTGCCACGACGAAATCGACTGCTTGACCGACCGTCAGAATCTCCGCGGCCTGCTCGTCCGCGATCTGCACTCCGTAGGTGTCCTCTAGCTCTTGCACAAGCGTATACAGGTCCAAGGAATCTGCTCCCAGGTCGTCCTTGAAGTGGGTGGCCTCCGCGATCAGCTGCGGCTCTACATCGAGCTCGTCGGCCAGGTGAGCCTGTATCAAGACGAACACTTCCTCACGGGTCATTCGCTTGGCAGGCTAGCCGGATCGCCGGACACCGGAGCCCTCCTCAGCGCGCCAGCCTCGCTGAGCGCCGCGTGAGTGGCCCCCACCACGTCCTCGCGTACGCCCCGCTCCGCGCGCACGATCGCCTGGGCGAAGCCGCGCCTGCCAAAGCGCCCGTGCGGGACCACTGCAAGGCGGCGCAACCCCAACAGGTACGCCCCACCCTCCCCTTCGGGGTCGATTTCGTCGCGAAAGCCGCGTAGCGACGGGCGCAGCAGCATTCCGCCGAGCTTGCCGCGCAGCGAGGTAAGCGCCGCTTCTCTGACAGCGCCGAGCATCGTCTGGGAGACACCCTCCATCAGCTTCAGCGCGATGTTGCCAGTGAACCCGTCGGTGACGATCACATCCGCCACCCCTCCCACGATGTCGCCGCCCTCCACATTGCCGACGAAGCGCAACTGTCCGTCGCTCGAGCGCTCCGCGAGCTCGGCGCTCGCCTGCACGACAAGCTCGCTGCCGCGCTGTGACTCCGCGCCGTTTGAGAGCAGGCCCACACGCGGACGCTCCACTCCCAGCACGGCGCTTGCGAACGCGGCTCCCATGAACGCGAACTGCACGAGGTGCTCGCTGCGCGCCTGCGCGCTCGCCCCCACGTCGAGCAGCGTCACCGCATGGCCGGGGACAGGCACCGGCAGAGCGAGGGCCGGACGGTGGATGCCAGGCGCGCGCTTGACGTTGAACAGGCCCGCCGCGAGCGCCGCTCCGGTGCCACCCGCGCACACGAGCGCCTGGGCGCGCCCCTCAGCCACGGCTCTTGCCGCCTGCACGATCGATGCCTCTGGCGTGGAGCGCACCGCTCGTGCTGGATTCGGGCTCTTGGCCACCGACACAGGCGCATCGATCACCTCCACGCACGACCCCAACGGTGGGAGGGCCTTGATCTCATCCGCCGGGCCGAACAACAGCACGTTCACGCCCTGCTGCGCCGCGATCCTTGCGCCCGCTGCGACCTCCGACGGTCCCATGTCAGCACCGTTGGCATCGACGGCCACGACTATGCGCCCGCGCCCGTCCGGCTCCGATGCACGGCCACCGGGGCTAGCCAACCCCGTCATCCCCGGGACTACTCGTGGTCGTGATCGTGATCGTGGCCGTGCGCTTCGGGGGCCACCACCTCACGACCGGCATACGTTCCGCACTCAGGGCACACGCGATGCGGCCTGCGCGGACTGTGGCAGCGCGGGCACTCGTTCACCGTGGGCGCCTCGATCTTGTGGTTGGCGCGACGCAGCGCGGTGCGGCTGTGCGATTGCTTTTTCTTGGGGACTGCCATCGGCGGGACAGGCTACCAGGGCAGCGACCGAATAGCCGCGTTGGGACTAGCCGCGTTCGTACTGGCCGCGTTGGGACTAGTCCACGTTCGCACTAGCCACGTTGGAACTAGTCCGCGTCGGGACTAGCCCGCGTCGGGACTAGCCGCACCGGTACTACTCCAGCTCAAGCTCGCCCAGCTTCGCCCAGCGCGGGTCTGGCGCGCGCTCGTGTGTGTGCTCGGGCTGAGCGAGATCCAAATCATTGAGATCGGCAGCGCACACCGAACACAAGCCCGCACAATCCTCGCGGCACAGCACCTGCGCGGGTAGCGCCAGTACAAGCGCATCTCTGGCCCAAGCCGCAAGGTCGAGCGTCTCATCCTCCAGATACGGGCTTGACAGCTCCTCCCCGCCGCCCGGCCTATCGACCTCGCGCGCGTCCACCTCGGTCTGGGGCGCGGCGTCCTTCAGACAGCGCATACAGGCCCCCCCGAGCATCGCGCCGAAGCGCAGGCGCAGCGCATACCCGTGGCCGATCATGCGCGACACGTCAAGCCTCACCGGCACCGCCGCGGGCTGCACTTCGTATGGCTCGCCTCCAAGCGTTAGTGGCTCGATGTGCACCGCCAGCTCGAAGAGCCGTCCTTCACCGGCGCTCAAGCGCAGGCCACCGAGGTCGAGAACGTCTGTCACCGCAGGCATTCCTTCAGATTAGTAAGGCGCCGACCCACGCCGGCCCCGGACCGTCAGACGATCTCGTGCAGCTCGCGCTTGAGGACCTTGCCGGTCGCGTTGCGTGGCAGCTCGTCCACAAACACGACCTCACGCGGCACCTTGTAGCGCGCAAGATTGTGCTTGACGTACTCCTTCACTGTGTTCTCGTCGAGACCCGATCCGTCGCGCGAGACGACGAATGCCTTCAGGCGCTGGCCGAACTTGTCGTCCTCGACGCCGATCACCGCCGCCTCCTCGATCGCCTCGTGGTCGGCGAGCAGATCCTCCACCTCCCGCGGGAACACGTTCTCGCCGCCGGAGACGATCATCTCGTCGTCGCGCCCGTCCACAAACAGCCGGCCCGCGGCGTCCATCCGGCCCACGTCGCCGGTGCTCATCAGCCCCGCGATGATCTCCTTGTTGCCTCCGCCCGTGTAGCCCTCGAACACCATCTCGTTGCCAACGAATATGCGCCCGTTCTGCCCTTGAGGCACCTCGTGGCCCTGCTCGTCAAGCAGCTTCACGACAGTCCCAAGCGGAGGCTTGCCGGCCGTACCCGGCGCCGCGCGCAAGTCGGCGGGCGTGGCGATCGTCGCCCACGCAACCTCGGTGGAGCCGTACAAGTTGTAGAGCACGTCGCCGAACGTGTCCATCGCGCGGATCGCCAGCTCTCCCGGCAGCGCCGAGCCGCTAAGCGCGATGATCTTCAGCGCGTGGGTGTCGTAGCTTTCGATCGTCTCCATCGGCAGCTCGAGGATGCGTTGCAGCATCACCGGCACCACCGCGAGCGCCGTCGCCCGGTGCTCGGCGACGGCCCGCAACGTCTCCTCGGGGTCGAAGCGCCTGCGCAGCACTACAGTCGAGGACAAGGGCAGCGCGAGCGTGAAGTGCCCGAAGCCCCACGAGTGGAACATCGGCGCGGCGATCATCGTCGTCTCGCGCGCCTTCAGTGGGATCTTCGAGAACAGCGCCGCCAGCGGCAGCGGCGAGTCGGGCTGTTTGCGAGCCGCCCCCTTCGGCGCGCCGGTGGTGCCGGAGGTGAGGATCACGACCCTGCCGGGCTCCGCCGGCGGGGTGAGATCGGCGGTGCTGCCTTTCCCGATCAGATCCTCAAGCGTTGGGTCGGCCGGATCGGCACCCGGCTCGCTCCATCCGACGAAGCGGATGCGACCCTCGCCGCCGTCGTGCACGAGGTTCGCGAAGTCTTCGTCGTACACGAGCCCGGCCGGGTTCTCGCGGCGCATCACGTCGGTTATCTGCGGGCCCGCGAACGCGGTGTTCAGATACAGCGCGCTCGCTCCCAGCTTCGAGCAGGCGAGCGTCGCCTCGATGAAGCCACGGTGGTTGCGGCACATGATCGCGACCGAATCCCCCTCGGAGATGCCGGCCGCGCGCATTTCGTGGGCGAGCGCGTTCGTGCGCAGGTGCAGCTCCTCGAATGTCAACGTCCCACGCTCATCGACGATCGCGGCGCGGTTGGGGAAGCGTGCGGCAGAGCCGGTGTACGCCGCGGCGGGCGTGGGTCCCCAATTCCGCAGGGCCATCACCGAGCGCACGGCGCGATCCGGCCTGACCGGCGTGAGAATGCCGGTGCCGAGCAGCACCTTGGCGGCTTCCAGCTTGAATCTAGTGGCCGAGCTCACGCGGGCACCCTACCCAAAATGCTCGAGTCCACGCGTACGCATACGCGAGTGGGAAACGCGGGTGAGTACCTTCAGCTCACAAATGATGCTGTTCCAGTCGGTGCATGCACCGACTGGCCGGACCGCACATGTGCGGTCCGGGACCGTGCCGCATGCGGCACGGTCTTCCTGAAATTGAAAGACCTCAAGACGACAGGCGTCTAGGAGGTTCGTCGGCCATGCTGGCCGATCGGAGATCCCATCGATCTCCAATCGGTAAGGACGCAGAGAGCGAAGTGTGCTTCGCACACGAGCGACCGAGGACGCAGTATCGCGCCGCGCCGACGGGCCTCCTAGGAGACTTCGGCGGGTTCGTCCTTACCCTGCAAGCGCTCGCGGCCACGCTGCACGGCCGCGATGAACTTCGACAGATTGACCTCGAGCGTGCCCAGGATCTCATCGGCGTAGTCCTCGGCCCCAAGCCTGATCTCGCGCTCGCGCGCCCGGGCGTCCTCGACGATGTCCTCGGCGGCGCGCTCGGCCTGCTTGGTGACCTCCTCCTCGCCCACCAGCGTCTCCTGGCGCTCGCGCGCGTCCTTGACGATGCGCTCGGCCTCCTTCTTGGCCTCGGCGAGCATCTCCTGGCGCTCCTTGACGATCCAGCGCGCCTGCTTGATCTCCTCGGGGATCGTCGCCCGCATCTGGTCGAGGATGTCGTAGATCTCCTCCTTGTCCACCCTCACCTGGTCGGTCATCGGCACCGACTTGGCGTTGTGCACCAGGTCGTCGAGCTTGTCGATCAGTACCAGTACGTCCATCAGCGATCACCTCCGCGGAGCGTCAGATAGGGCCCCACGACATATGAGCAGAGTATGAGGGGTCTCACGTCAACCAAGGTTCGTCAGCGCGTCAACTCTTCCTGCAAGCGCTCAGCGACCCGTGCAGGCACGAGATCGTCGATGCGCCCGCCGAACGTCGCGAGCTCCTTCACACCGCTCGAGGACAGGAAACTATATTGCGGACTGGCCATCAGATACACCGACTCTATCTCGGGAGCCTGTCTGCGGTTGAGCTGATTCATCTCGAACTCGTACTCGAAGTCCGAGATCGCCCGCAATCCCTTGACGATCGTCTTCGCCCCGACCTGCCTTGCGAAGTCCACCACGAGTGTGTTGAACGGCTCCGCGCGCACTCCCGGCACGTCTGAAAGCGCCTCTTCTATGAACGCCATCCGCTCCTCGATCCCAAACAGCGTCGCATCCTTGCGCACCGACCGGTTCACGACCGCCACCACCACCTCGTCGTACAGGTCGACCGCACGGCGGATCACATCCAGGTGGCCGTTGGTTATCGGGTCATAGGAACCGGGGCACACGGCTATCGACTTATCAACGCTCATCGCTGTCCTCTGTGACGTGACGGTGGATTGTGATCGTGGTGTCGCCGTAGCGCTTGCGCCGCGCCACCTCCAGGGGCAGCTCGGCGG
>DATCDV010000046.1:0-6050 GCA_036510495.1 Solirubrobacteraceae bacterium | reverse complement strand
CGTCGGCGAAAGGGCCGGTATCGGCGATCAAGGCCAAGCGTCAAAGCTACTTGCCCGCCTACACAAGCTCGACCTAATCGAGAACCAAGGCGGAGACCCCACCCGCGGCGAGCCCAACGCCTGGACACTCACCAACACAGGGAGGGAGGTGCACGAGTCGATCGCGAACCTCTCAGCGAGAGCCTTGTGAGGAGCCTTGTGGTTCTTCCTCGCGGTACGCCAGTAGCCTGAGAGGACCGTGTCGTTCTATGTGACCACCCCGATCTACTACGTGAACGCGGCCCCGCACCTGGGCCACGCGTACACCACGATCGCGGCGGACATCCTCGCCCGCCATCATCGTCAAAGGGGCGAGGACGTGTTCTTCCTGACCGGCACCGACGAGCACGGCGAGCCCGTGGCCGATGCGGCGCATGCGCTTGGAGTGGAGCCCCAGGAGCTCGCCGACCGCAACTCCGAGCGCTTCAGGGCGCTGGCGCCGAAGATCGCGGCGACGAACGACTTCTTCATCCGCACCACCGACCCCGAGCATATGCAGGTCGTGCAGGACATCCTTGCGAAGGTGCGCGAGAACGGGCACGTGTACATGGGCACGTACGAGGGTTGGTACTGCCCCAAGTGTGCCGACTTCAAGGCCGAGAACGAAGTGGACGAAGGCGAGCTGTGCCCGATCCACCACGTGAAGCTGACGCGCGAGCAGGAGGACAACTACTTCTTCGCGCTGTCCACCTTCCAGGAGCCGCTCGAACGGTTGTACGCCGAGCACGAGGACTTCGTGGCGCCGAAGACCCGCTACAACGAGGCGCTGTCATTCATCAAGTCGGGCCTGCGCGACGTGCCGCTGACACGGCACAAGCTGACGTGGGGCGTGCCGGTGCCGTGGGACCCGGAGCACGTGTTCTACGTGTGGTTCGACGCACTGCTCAACTACTATTCGGCGCTCTCCTACGCACCCGCGCTCGATAGGGCAGCGCCAGACGAGGGGGCGGCGGAGGGAGCGGTGCGCGCAAATCTCAGCGTCCCCAGCGCGCGGGGGGGGCAACCCTTTTCGGAGAACCTCACCGAGACCTTCTGGCCGGCCGACGTGCATCTGATCGCGAAGGACATCCTGCGCTTCCACGCCGTGTACTGGCCGGCGCTCTTGATGGCCGCCGGCATCGAGCTGCCGCGCAGGCTGTTCGTGCACGGGTACCTGCTGATGGACGGGGAGAAGATGAGCAAGTCGCTCGGCAACGTGCTCGACCCGTTCGAGGTGATCGAGCGTTTCGGCGCGGACGCGCTGCGCTTCTACCTGCTGCGCGATGTGTCCTTCGGCCAAGACGGCTCGGTGTCCACCGCCTCCTTCGAACAGCGCTACGAGAGCGAGCTCGCCAACGACTACGGCAATCTCGCCAGCCGCTCGATCGCGATGATCGTGCGCTACCGCGATGGGGTCGTAGATGGGGGGGACCCCGACGGACTGCTCCACGACGATTTCGCCGGCTTGCCGGAGCGCGTCGCCGACCTGCTCGACCGCGTCGAGTTGACGAATGCGCTCGACGAGATCTGGACACGGGTGCGCAGACTCAACCGGTATGTGGAGGAGCAGGCGCCGTGGCAGCTCGCCAAGGACCCGTCGCGGGCGGGTGACCTTGACCGCGTACTGCGCACGCTTGCCGAGGGCTTGCGGGTCGTCTCCGTGCTGCTGCACCCCTACCTACCCGATGCCACCGAGAAGCTGCTCGTGGCACTCGGCGCCCCCGACCTGTCGTTCGTCGGGGCCAGCTTCGGCGAAGGGGAGATACGGCAGGTGCAAAAGCTAGAGCCGCTGTTCCCTAAGGCTGTCGCGGGGCTCGAAGCACGTTCTTCGTGAGTTTCGCTGGTTCCGTCGCTGTGCCGCTCGCTCAGGTGCTTCTCAGCGCGCGAGCACGAAAGCGCTCATTCCTGGGATCGTGAAGCGCAGCTCGTCGCCTTCGACGGTGAGCGTTCCCTGCTTGATGAGGTCATCCCTCACCGTTGACAGCTGCTTGGGTGTGCGGCCGAGCTCGTCGGCCACTGCTCGGGCTGTCGCAGTGCGTCCAGTGGCAGCAACGCTTGCGATGGCCGCGAGGTACCGCCTTTGCGACTGGCTTGCGGCTGTCCAGCGGGCCGCATAGAGTCCGCGCTCGAGCTCTGCATGGGCACGAGGCAGCGCGGTATTGGCTGCTGCCATGTCGATCTTCTCGCTGTCGTTCGAGGCTCGCCAGGCGTAGTGTCCGTAGAGCTGCACCGCAAATGGGTAGCCGCCGGACGCTTTGGCCAGGATCAGGGCCGCCTCTTCATCCATGGGCCTTCCCGCCGCGTCGGCCGGGCGGCGCAAGGCCCGTATGGTGTCCTCCCGGGTGAGCATTCCCAGCTCATGCCAGGCGCCGCGCTCGAGGTATGTCACGGAGTGCTCCGGGGCGCGCATCAATGGCAGGCCGGCGAGAACGACGACGACCGGCCAGCGCTCTCCCGTGCCCTCCTGCAACAGCGCTGCGAGCGCCGCAAGCTCCCGGCGTGCGGCGAGGTGTGCCTCGTCGAGGGTGATGACCACGCCGCTACCGAGCCGGGTCGCGAGCTCGGCGAGTCCGGTGAGCGCCGGGCGCAGGGCAGGTGTCGGATCGTCCTGGGTTGCAGCGGTGCGAGCAAACCGAACCTCGCCGCCGACACCCGGCACTCCAGCACGCACGGTCACCGACTCCGCTCGCAGCGCGCGTTTGGCCGGCGGCTGCTCAAGTAGCTCGGTTGCGCGCCGGGTCGCGTCGATGAGATCTGGGGTGAATGGCGTCTCGGGTCTCATCTCAACATGGACGCGAGGCCAGCCGAATCGAGATCCCGCGATTGCCCCGGCTTCGGCGAGCAGTACGGTCTTCCCGACACCGCGCGCCCCCGCAAGCAGGGTCGGCCGTGGAGTTCGGCCGTCGAGCGCTGCGACTTCGATTGCCTCGCGCAGATCCTCAAGTACCGCCTCGCGGCCAGCAAGCTCCTTGGGGGGCTCGTTGAAACCAGGGCGATATGGGTTCTCAATACGGCTCACGGGCAACAGTCTAGCGTCGTCTAGCTCGTCTAGCGTCGTCTAGCTGAAGCCATGCCGACCACCCCCCGGCGATCATCTCGATGTTGAGGACCATGTCGAGGCGGCTGGGTCCCAGTAGCCTGGGACAACTGTGCCTTTCTACGTGACCATCCCAAGCGGCTCGGCATGATCGACAGTCACACCCACCTGCACCTGTGTGAGCCTCCCGACGCCCAGCTGGTGGAGTGGGCGGTAGCGGCAGGCGTCACGCGGATGCTCACCGTCGGCACCGATGGCGCCTCCTGCCGCGCTGCACTGGCGGCGGCGGAAGCCTTCCCCCAGGTGTACGCGGCCATCGGCCGCCACCCCAACGAGGCGCGCGGCTTCGACGGCGCCGACCTCGCCGAGCTGGAAGCGCTGGCCGCGCATCCCCGCTGCGTTGCGATCGGCGAGACCGGGCTCGACTACTACCGGGAGGATGCGCCGAGGGAGGACCAAGAGCGAGCATTCTCAGCCCAGATCGCGCTCGCTCAGACCACGGGAACGCCGCTAATAATCCATACAAGGAACGCCGACGAGGACACCCTCGCACGGCTCGCCGCCGAGGGCGACGGGGTGACGGTCGTGATGCACTGCTTCTCGATGCCGGACCGCCTCGCGGAGTGCGTCGAGCGCGGGTACATGATCTCGTTCGCCGGCAACGTCACATACAAAAGCGCCGCCGATCTCGCCGAGGCCGCGCGCGTGGTGCCGGCGGAACGGCTGCTCGTGGAGACCGACGCGCCCTACCTGACGCCGCAAGCCGTACGCAAGCACCGCAACCAGCCCGCGTTCGTGGCGCACACCGCGGCCTTCGTGGCCGAGCTGCGCGGCGTGTCGGTGGCGGAGCTGGGGGAGACGGTGCAGCGCAACGCCGCACGCGTCTTCGGATGGTGAAGAGCGAGGCGATCGGATCCCGGCGAGAGCCTGACTCGCGCAAGCGCGCGTCGGCAGCGGGCGGTGATGGCGAGCCAGCACAGCCGAGTCTGCGGCGCATGCGCCAGTTCGCGATCCGTCCCGACCGCGACCTGGGCCAGAACTTCCTAGTCGACTCGAACATCCTCGGCGTGATCGAGCGCGCAGCGGAGCTGCGTCCCGCGCGCGAGGCCCCCCCTCCGGGTGAGGCTGCCCTTCCGGGGGAAGCAGCTCCTCACACGGGGGTGGAGGGGGTGGAGGGAGGCGACGTGGTGCTCGAGATCGGCGGCGGCCTCGGCGTGCTCTCAGAGCACCTGGCCGCGCGCGCCGAGCACGTGCACGTGGTCGAGATCGACAAGCGCTTGCGCGAGGCGCTGCTCGACGCCACCGACGCGCACGCCAACGTGAGCGTGCACTGGGCGGACGTGATGACGATGGATCTCGCGGCGCTCTCGCCCGCTCCCACCAAGGTCGTGGCGAACCTCCCATACGGGGTTGCGGCAGGCGCACTGCTGCGCACGATCGAGCAGTTGCCCGCGGTCGAGCTATGGGTGGCGATGGCGCAGCGCGAGGTGGGTGAACGCCTCGCGGCCGGTGCCGGCACGTCGGCCTACGGCGCTCCGTCGGCGATCGCACAACTCGCGTGCGAGGTGCGCGTGCTGAGGGCGATCCCGCGGGGCGTGTTCCACCCGGTGCCTCACGTGGACTCGGTGCTCGTGGGCATGCGCCGCCTGGCCCCGGCGCCGAGCGCGACCGTGCGCGCGCTCGTGGGCGCGGCGTTCGCCCACCGCCGCAAGACGCTTGCGAGGTCGCTGGTTCTCTCCGGGGTGCAGCGCTCGCGGGAGGAGATCCGTGAGGCAGTGGTCGAGCTCGGGCATCCCGCGGACGTGCGCGCCGAGCGACTGGCCCCACACGAGTTCGTCGAGCTCGCGAGAATGCTCGCGTTGTGAATCGCTTGCGCCCACATGCTCTCGCTCGCCGCGTGTGGCTCGCGGCGAGAACGAATCCCGCCCGATGACCTCCGCCGATCACGCGCTCCCCTTGCGCGCGTTGGCCCCCGCAAAGATCAACCTGGGCCTGTTCGTGGGCCCGACGCGCGCCGACGGGCGCCACGAGATCGTGAGCGTCATGCAGTCGATCTCGCTGGCGGATGAGCTCACGCTTGAGCCCGCGCCGGACGCCGAGCACGACCAGGTGGTGTGCCCGGGAGTCACGGGCGAGAACCTCGCGGCGCGCGCGCTCGCGCTGTTTCGCGAGGCCACCGGCTGGGACGCGGGAAGCGTGCGCCTGGAGATCGACAAGCACATACCCGTCGCCGCGGGATTGGGCGGGGGCTCCGCCGATGCGGCTGCCGCGCTGCGCCTTGCCCGAGCGGCATCGGGACTAGGGGATGAGGATTTGCTGCTCGTGCTCGCTGGGGAGCTCGGCGCGGACGTCCCCGCGCAAGTGGCCCCCGGGCGCTGGCTGGCGAGCGGCGCCGGGGAGCTGCTTCAGGCACTCCCCGATCCCTTCTCGCCACTGGGCGTGCTGGTATTGGCGGGGGCGGCGCAGCTCTCCACCGCCGAGGTGTACGCGGCAGCGGATCGCCTCGGCATCGCCCGTGAGGCGTTCTCGCTGCGGGCACATCGCAACGTGCTGGGTAAAGCGTTCGAGTTGGGTGCCGCACTGCCCGGCGACGTGGATCTCCTGCACAACGACCTGCAGGCGCCCGCCGTCGAGCTCTGTCCCGCGATTGAGCAGTCGCTCGGGCAGGCACTGGGGGCCGGCGCGGAGGTGGCATTCGTGAGTGGTTCCGGCCCCACGGTCGTGGGCCTGTTCGCCCGCGCCAACGGCCTGGCCCGAGCAGAGCGCGCCGTCGCCGGCTTGGCGGGGCGCGACCCCGCCGCGGTCGCCGCGGTGTCCGTGGACGGCGACTTCGCGCGGGTGCGAGCCCTCTAAGGTGGGCAGCCTCCGGGATGTGCCGACAGGTGTGGCTCATCTTGCCTCCATCTTTCGGGCACGGTAGACGATGTCTGCGGGGATGCGTCCTTGTGTGAGTCGGCCGTGGTGCACGCGGTCGGTGTTGTAGAAACGCAGGTAG
>DATCDV010000045.1:0-2361 GCA_036510495.1 Solirubrobacteraceae bacterium | reverse complement strand
GACGGCCGTAGAGCCGCTGAACGCTCCGGTCCGATGCGGCGGTGTGAAGGTCAGTGGCGGCGACATCGTGGTGGCCGACGAAGAGGGCATCGTGGTCACCCCCCGCACCAGCCACGAGCAGGCGCTCCTCGATGCGCAGGCGAAGCAGGCCAAAGACTCCCAGGAAACCCTCGACGAATGGGAGCAGGCCCATCGCGCCCGGATCGACACGATCCTGACCGAGAACGGCTTCGATGCCTGACGCGCTTCCCCGGCCGGTCATCGAGCCGGGGCGAGCCGATCGTTCACTGCGTTCGCGAAGTCCCGGTGGGCACGGACGAGCCGTGGGTCGAGCGCCTCGGGCTGCGAGGAGAGGACGGTGATGACGATCCGGGATGCGCGCTGCACGGTGATGAGCTGGCCGTGGATGCCGCGGGCTGTCGGCCGGCCGTCGAGGCACCACCACCGGTTGCCATAGCTGAGGTGTTTCTGAGTCAAAGCCACAGATCGGGGAGCGAATTACGCCGCATCGGCGGGGCTCCGGCGGTTGGCTTTGGATTGCTGGATTCGATGGTAGATGATGCGGTCGAAGCGGGCGTGTCGTAGCCGGCGTTTGCGCGCGGCGCGGATCCGGGGGCCGCGGCCGTCGTGCTCGTCGGCGGGGGTGACGTAGCCGATGCCGGCGTGCAGGCGGATCGTGTTGTATTGCCGGCGGACGTCGGCGAGTTCGGCCCGGAGGACCTCGGGGTCGCGGATGCGGTCCAGGTGCGGCCAGTCGGCTTTGACGTGGCTGAACAGGCTTTCGATCCAGGCTTGATCGGTCGGGGTGCCGGGCCGGCCGAAGTGCTGCGCGATCGCGCACATCGCCATGAACGCGCGGGTGTCGGTCGAGGTCATCTGCGGCCCGTTGTCAGAGACGGCGAGCAGGATCGGCGCCAGCTCGGGCTCGTCAACGGCGGCATCGAAGGGGAAGGGGGCGGCGGGCACCGCGTCCTGGCGGGCCTCGACGAGTTCGAGCAGCCCCTCGCTCTCTAACGCGTCGAGGAACACGACCTGCACCTGGGTGGAGGTCTCCTCGATCGAGACGAGCTCTGAGATCCATTTGCGCGTCACGAGGTCCATCACCGCGAACACGGCGTGCTTCGGACAGCCGTGAAAGTGGGTCACGTCATAGATGTAGATCGAGTTGCGGCGATAGTCCGCCCACTCCGGGAACGGCTTGCGCTCAGCGCGAACGCGTCGGGGACGCTTGAGAACCAGCCCGTGAGCAGCCAAAACGCGGCGGACGGTGGCCGGCGAGACCCACACCGTGTGCGTGTAGCTGCCGCGGTGCGCGAGCTTGCGATGCGAGCGATCGACCTCGCCCCAGGTCTCAAACAGCTCAAGGATCGCGGTCACCTCCTCGGGGCGCAGGCCATGAACCGGGTTCCCGCCGGGGCGCTCGTCGGTCAGGCAGCCGGCGTCGCGCCGGCGTCGCCAGCGCCACCCGCGACTCTCATCCAGCTCGAGATAGGTGCACGCGCGGCGATGCTCCCAGCCGCCGGCGACGGCCTGATCGATCAACGACAGCAGCTCGTGCTTGGTGACCGCGTCCACACGGCGAGGGACCCGGCCACTCAGTCCCAGCGCCCTTTTCCCTCCGCCAACATCAAGCGGACGCCCATCTCCTTGATCGCCTCCGAGAGCCGGGCGATCTCCGCCTTGGCCTCGGCGAGCTCCGGATCCCCAGCGCCCTGGCGAACCCCGGGCCGCGACGAAGCAAGCGCATCGAGCGCGCCCTGCTTAGCGACATCACGCACCCGCATGATCGTCGAGCAATCCACCCCCGCCCGATCAGCCGCCTCGCGCGTGCTGTACTCGCCGCGCAGCAACCCGATCCAGATCTCATACTTCTGCGAAGGCGAGAGAAACCGCTTGCGACCACGCCCGCCTCCAGCGCCGCCTGAAAAACGTCCCCGCTCGGTCATCAAAGACCCCTTCCGTGTTAGCGCCGGAAGCCTCGCAGATGCTGCGTAATCAAAACCCGAATCTGTGGCGTTGACTCAGACGCAAACCAAATGGTCGATCTCTCGGTGGCGCGGCACCGCCGTCGACCGCTCCGCGTCGAATCCCCAGAAGCTGTGGTTGCCGCCCTCCCGCAGAAGGCGGGCTCCCTGCTCTCGTAGATGTCGCTCGAGATCGCGCCGCTTCACGCGGCAATGACCAGCTCGAGCTGCTCGCTGTCCTGCGCCGGGTCGACAAGGGCGTGCTCTCCGAAGCGAAGCTCCAGGATCCCGTGCAGCGCGTCGATCACGTTGGACCGCGCTTCCTCGCGCGTCGCGCCCTGACTCAGCGCGCCAGGAACCTCTGGCACCGACGCCACGATCCAACCATCGTCGCCCT
>DATCDV010000044.1:0-25900 GCA_036510495.1 Solirubrobacteraceae bacterium | reverse complement strand
CGACCCTCGAGGAAGGAAACAGACCATGTTCGAGCGATTTACAGAACGAGCCCGGCAGGTGGTCGTTCTCGCGCAGGAGGAGGCGCGCACGCTCAAGCACAACTACATCGGCACCGAGCACATCCTGCTTGGCTTGCTGCGTGAGGAGGAGGGCCTGGCCGCGCGTGTCCTGGAGAGCCTCGACATCACCGTAGAGCGCGTCCGTGCGCAGGTCGTGCGGATCGTCGGCTCCGGCGAGGAGGTCACCTCCGGGCAGATCCCGTTCACGCCGCGCGCGAAGAAGGTCCTCGAGCTCGCCCTCCGCGAGGCGTTGAGCCTCGGGCACAACTACATCGGCACCGAGCACATCCTGCTCGGCCTCGTGCGCGAGAACGAGGGCGTCGCCGCGCGGATCCTGCTCGACTTCGACGCCGATTCGGAGAAGATCCGCAACGAGGTGATCCGCATGCTCTCCGGCCCCGGCGGCCGCCGTCAGGGCTCCGCGGGCGGCTCCGGCGGCTCCGGCTCCAGCGGCTCGCCCGGCGAGGGGAAGAAGTCCTCGAAGCTGCTCGACCAGTTCGGTCGCAACCTCACGAAGCTCGCCGCCGAGGGCAAGCTCGACCCGGTCGTCGGCCGCGAGACGGAGATCGAGCGGATCATGCAGATCCTCTCGCGCCGTACGAAGAACAACCCGGTTCTGATCGGCGAGCCCGGCGTGGGCAAGACCGCCGTGGTCGAGGGCCTCGCGCAGCGGATCACGAACTCCGACGTGCCCGAGCTCTTGAAGAACAAGCAGATCTACACGCTCGACCTGGCGGCGCTCGTCGCCGGCTCGAAGTACCGCGGCGAGTTCGAGGAGCGCTTGAAGAAGGTGATGAAGGAGATCACCCAGCGCGGGGACATCATCCTGTTCATCGACGAGCTCCACAACCTCGTCGGCGCCGGCGCGGCCGAGGGCGCGATCGACGCCGCCTCGATCCTCAAGCCGGCCCTCGCGCGCGGCGAGCTGCAGACGATCGGCGCGACGACGCTCGACGAGTACCGCAAGTATCTCGAGCGCGACTCCGCGCTGGAGCGCCGCTTCCAGCAGATCCGCGTCGAGGAGCCCTCGATCGACCAGACCGTGGAGATCTTGAAGGGGTTGCGCGATCGCTACGAGCAGCACCACAAGGTGCAGATCACCGACGAGGCGCTGAAGGCCGCCGGCGAACTCGCCAGCCGCTATATCTCCGACCGCTTCCTGCCCGACAAGGCGATCGACCTGATCGACGAGGCGGCCTCGCGGATGCGCATCAAGTCGATGACCTCACCGCCCGCCAACAAGGAGCTCGAGGGCGAAGTCGAGACCACGCGCCGCGAGAAGGAGGCGGCGATCGAGGCCCAGGAGTTCGAGAAGGCCGCGGCGCTGCGCGACAAGGAGCGCAAGCTGACGAACAAGAAACACGAGTTCGAGAAAGAGTGGGAAGCGGGCGAGTCCGGCGAGCGCCCCTCGATCGGCGAGGAGGAGATCGCCGACATCGTCTCGATGTGGACCGGCATCCCCGTGTTCAAGCTGACCGAGGCCGAGACGCAGAAGCTGATGCGGATGGAGGACGAACTGCACAAGCGCGTGATCGGCCAGCACCCCGCGGTCGAGGTGATCTCGAAGGCGATCCGCCGCTCGCGCGCGGGCCTGAAGGACCCGAAGCGCCCGACCGGCTCGTTCATCTTCCTCGGCCCCTCCGGCGTCGGCAAGACCGAGCTCGCGCGCACGCTCGCCGAGTTCCTGTTCGGCGACGACGAGGCGATGATCCGCATCGACATGTCCGAGTACATGGAGAAGCACGCCGTCTCGCGTCTGGTGGGCTCACCTCCCGGCTACATCGGCTACGACGAGGGCGGCCAGCTCACCGAGGCCGTGCGTCGCAAGCCCTACTCCGTGCTGCTGCTCGACGAGATCGAGAAGGCCCACCCCGATGTGTTCAACATCCTGCTGCAGATCCTCGAGGATGGGCGCCTCACCGACGCCCAGGGCCGCACCGTGGACTTCCGCCACGCGATCGTGATCATGACCTCGAACATCGGGGCGGCCGAGATAGCGCGCAACACGCCGCTCGGGTTCGCCGTCTCCGACGACGAGACGGGGATCACCTACGACGACATGAAGAACCGCATCATGGGCGAGCTCAAGAAGGTGTTCCGGCCCGAGTTCCTGAACCGGATCGACGACGTGATCGTCTTCCACAAGCTCCAGAAGGAGGAGATCCGCCAGATCGTGGAGCTCCTGCTGGTGCGCATCCGCGAGTCGATGGCCGAACGCGAGCTGCAGCTCGAGCTGACCGATCCCGCCAAGGACCTGCTGGTAGACAAGGGCTGGGACCCGGCGATGGGTGCCCGGCCGCTGCGCCGTGCGATCCAGCGCTACATCGAGGACCCGCTCGCCGACTTCGTTCTGCGCGAGCAGCTGATGCCCGGCGCCACTGTGGTTGTCGATCCCGCCCCTGAGGGCGACGACAGCGAGGTGCGCCTCACGATCGTCAAGCCCAAGAAGGCTAAGACCCCAGTGGGGGTCGGCGCCGGCGGCGGCGAGTCCGAGCCCGGCACAGAGCTCCCGGCGGGCGAGGACGAGCACGTGGGCGACGACGAGCACCCAGCCGAGCCGTAGGCCGCACGAAGCTGAGCTCCTCGCCTCGCACAGCCGATACCGCTAGCGTGCAAGTGAGCATCGTGCCGCTGGAGGCCGAGGACTGGCCTGCGGTCGCGCGCATCTTTGAGCAGGGCATCGCCACCGGCAACGCCACCTTCGAGCACTCAGCCCCCAGTTGGGAGCGCTGGTCGGCCGCGCGCTGCCCTGAGCCACGGCTCGTGGCGCGCGACGCCTCCGGGGTGATCGGCTGGGCAGCCCTCAGTCCAGCGTCGGCGCGTCACGTATACCGAGGCGTTGGCGCCGTCAGCATCTATGTCGCGCCCGCCCATGGCCGCCGCGGCGTCGGACGAGCATTGCTCGACGAGCTCATCCGCGCGTCCGAGCGTGCGGGCTTCTGGACGCTGCAGGCGGGCATCTTTCCCGAGAACGTCGCCTCCATCGCCCTGCACGAGGGCTTTGGCTTCCGCACGGTCGGCACGCACGAGCGGTTTGGCCAGATGCCCGACGGTCGCTGGCGTGACGTGGTGCTCTACGAGCGCCGCAGCGAGACCGTCGGGGTCGAGCCATAGGCTGAGCCTATGGCTCGTGCTCAAACCGTCCATATCTGCTCGCAGTGCGGGCTCTCGTCCGCCCAGTGGCACGGTCAATGTCCGGGCTGCGAGGCGTGGAACACCCTCGTGGAGGAGCGTTCGGCGGGGGGTGGTATCGATCGAAATGGCATGCCCCACGCGCGCGGCCGCGCGGGCGCGCGAGCCGGTGCCGGTGGGACACCGCTCGTGGCGCTCTCACAAGTTGCGGCCGCTCCGCTGGCTCGCCTAAAGACCGGTATCGGGGAGCTCGACCGCGTGCTCGGCGGCGGGCTCGTGCCCGGCTCGCTCGTGCTGCTCGGCGGCTCGCCCGGGATCGGCAAGTCGACGCTCACCAACATGGCGCTCGGCAACATCGCCGGCGCCGGGCACAAGACGCTGTATGTGAGCGGCGAGGAGTCGGCCGAGCAGGTGCGCCTGCGCGCCGAGCGGTTGCAGCCGAGTGCGCTTGAGGTGCCCGTGCTTGCCGAGACCGACCTCGACGCCGTGCTCGACACGATCGCCTCCCACGCCCCGAGCGTGTGCGTGATCGACTCGGTGCAAACGCTGCGCTGCGCCGAGCTCTCCGGTGCCCCTGGCTCGGTTGGGCAGGTGCGCGAGGTGGCCGCGCGCATCATGGACCTCGCCAAGGCCCGCTCGATCGCTGTGGTGCTCGTCGGGCATGTCACCAAGGACGGCGCGCTCGCCGGTCCGCGTGTGCTCGAGCACCTGGTGGACTGCGTGCTGCAGTTCGAGGGTGAGCGTGAGCGGCCCTACCGCGAGCTGCGCGCCCTGAAGAACCGCTTCGGCTCGACCAACGAGGCCGGTCTGTTCGAGATGCGCCAGGGAGGGCTCGTGGAGGTGCTGGACGCCTCCGCGCGCTTTGTCGCTGAGGCGACCCGCGCTCCCGGCAGCGTGGTGCTCGCGGCGATGGAGGGCTCGCGTCCACTGCTCGTGGAGGTGCAGGCGCTCGTCGCCCCCTCTGAGCTCGAGCAACCGCGCCGGGTGGTGTCGGGCCTCGACCGCAATCGCCTCGCGCTCGTGCTCGCGATCCTCGGACGCCATGGAGGCGTTGGGGTGGGCGGCCACGACGTATTCGTCAACGTCGTCGGCGGCGTGCGCGTCGATGAGCCCGGGGTGGACCTCGCGATCGCGCTGGCGGTTGCCTCCGCCGCGAAGGGAGTGGCGCTCGACGGCTCTCCGTGCGGCTGTTTCGGCGAGTTGGGGCTCACGGGCGAGCTGCGCTGGGTGGGTCATCCTGAGCGCCGTCTCGCCGAGGCCGCCAGACATGGCCTCGCGGACGTGCACGCACCCGCCGGCAGCGGTGCGCAGGCGCGTGAGGCTTCCACTCTGCGGGAGGCCCTCATTGCGGCGCTGCCCATCGCTGCGCGCCGGCCCGCGCGCGCCGCCGCATGAGACCGGACCCGTGCTCCTGACACGCACGGCTGGCTGACTCCAGTCGGTTGCTGGACTCCAAATTCATGCTTTTCTTCCACGGTAACCACCGAGTGAGCCGATTCGTTCCCTCCGAACCCGTTAGGGAGGCGATAAAAAAAGCCTAAATGCCCTAGAATGGGTAGTTGTGGCCTCACGATCCGGCGAAGAACTCGACACGGACGCGCGACCCGAGCCCGGCCTGGTGAGGGCCCTGGAGATGGTGGCCCCCGGCACCGCTTTGCGGGAGGGGATAGAGAGCATCCTGCACGCTCGCACCGGTGGCCTGATCGTGATCGGCGACCCAGAGGAGCTCAGCTTCCTCTTCTCGGGTGGCATCAAGCTCGACATCGACTACACCCCCGCCTTCCTCTACCAGGTGGCCAAGATGGACGGGGCGATCATCGTCAGCACCAATGCCACCAAGATCGCGATGGCCAATGTGCAGCTGATGCCGGACCCCACGATCCTCTCGCACGAGACGGGCACCCGCCACCGCACCGCCGAGCGCGTCTCCAAGCAAACGGATGCGCTCGTGATCGCCATCTCCCAGCGGCGCGAGGTGGTCTCGCTGTACGTGGACGGGGCCAAGTACATCCTCGAAGACATCACAGTGGTGCTCTCAAAGGCCAACCAGGCGCTCGCCACGCTCGACAAGTACCGCCAGCGCCTCGACCAGGTCTCCACGCGGCTGACGGCGCTCGAGTTCGAGGGGGGAGTGACGCTCCACGACGTGCTCACCGTGCTGCAGCGCTCCGAGCTGGTCACGCGCATGGCGGTCGAGATCGAGCGCTACATCGTCGAGCTCGGCAGCGAGGGACGCCTGATCGAGATGCAACTGGAGGAGACGATCCTCGGCACCACCGCCGAGAAGGCCGCGCTCGTGCAGGACTACCTGGCTGACTACACCGACGAGGCGTTCGCCTCCGCGCACGAGCAGATCGGCCGCCTCGTCCACCAGGACCTACTCGACTTTGGCCGCATCGCCGAGCTGCTTGGCTATGACCGCAAGCTCAACACGCTCGACTATCCGGTCTCTCCGCGTGGCCATCGCATCCTCGGGCGCATCCCGCGTTTGCCAAAGCTTGTCGTCTCCCAGATCGTGGGCGAATTCGGGGGGCTCGACGAGCTGCTGGCCGCAACCGACGCGGAGCTCGAGGCAGTTGAGGGAGTGGGGGAGATCAGGGCGAAGGACATCCGCGAGGGCCTTCGCCGGCTGCAGGAGATCAATCTCGTGGATCGCTACCTACAGACTTGACCCATAGCCGGTCCGTGGCCGGCTCCGACACAAAGGCCGGTCCCCATTGCCGGCGCGACGAAGGAGGACACCATTCCCGCACAAGCAATTGACGAGGCAACATCATTCATCGAGGAGCTCGAGGCGACCCGCGAGGTTGAGTGCATCGAGTTCGAGCTCGGCGACCACGTCGTGTACCCCCATCACGGCGCGGGCAAGGTTCTCAGCAAGGAGGACATGGAGGTGCTCGGTACCACGCGCGAGTACCTGACGATCAAGATCCTCCACAACGACATGACCGTCAAGGTCCCCACCGAGAACGCGGCCCTGGCAGGCCTGCGCCGCGTGATCGATGAAGAAACGGTCAAGAAGGTTCTCGACGTGCTCACCGCCGAGGTGTCGGAGATGCCAAAGAACTGGAACCGGCGCTTCAAGCACAATCGCGACAAGATCAAGACAGGCGACATCTACGAGCTCGCCGAGGTGGTCCGCAACCTCGCCCTGCGCGAGAGCGAGAAGGGCCTGTCCACGGGCGAGAAGCAGATGTTCACGCGCGCCAAGAAGATTCTCGCCTCCGAGCTCATGTACGCGCTCGACAAGGACGAGGACGAGGCAGAGTCCTACCTGGACGAGCTGTTGGCCACCTCCGCGTCGAGCCAGCTCGCGGCTGCCGCCGCCAAGTAGCGGGCTCTCGCTCGTGCCCGTGAGGGTGCGCACGCGGCAGTTGCTCGAGCCAGCCATCCTCCGTCGCGTGCGCGGTAGGACCCGATGAAGGACGGGCCGCGATGGCCGTCGCGTTGATCGTTGCCGCCGGGCTCGGCGAGCGTCTTGGAGCTTCACGTCCCAAGGCGCTCGTCGAGCTCGCTGGGCGGCCACTGTGGGAATGGAGTCTGTGCACACTCCGCGAAGTAGCCGCGATCGGAAGGATCGCAATCGCGACGCCACCCGCCTATGAGTACGAGGGAGGCGTTGACGAAGTGTCGATTGGCCTGCCGTCCTCACTGGACGCGATCGCCGTCAAAGGCGGTGCGACACGTTCGGAGTCTGTACGCCTCGCGCTGGCGGCTGTCGGAGAGGGACAGGACTCGGATCTGGTGCTCGTGCACGACGCAGCGCGTCCGCTGCTCACCGTCAAGCTGATCGAGGCGACGCTCACGGCCGCGGAAGGCAAGGGGGTCGATGCCGCGATTGCCGCCACTCCGGTCACCGACACCATCAAGCAGGCCGACGGCGAGAGCGTGGTGAGGCAAACCCTCGATCGCGCCGGCTTGTGGGCGGTGCAGACGCCGCAAGTGTTTCGCCGCGGCGCATTGGAGCGCGCTTTGGATGTCCCACGCGAAGTGCTCGCCCAAGCCACCGACGACGCGTCGCTCGTGGAGCGCGCCGGAGGGCGGGTCGTGGTGGTGCCGGCGCCGAAGGAGAACCTGAAGGTGACCACTGCGCTTGACCTGGAGCTTGCCGAACTACTGTTGGCACGGCGTGAGGGGTAGCACTCGACAGGCTGCTGTTTCCCTCATGGCAGGTCCGCGTCAGGCTCGCGCGCGAACGGTGGATCTGGGACATCGGGCTCGTGATAGCTACCCTGGCGTGGCTCACGATTACGAGGATCCCGACCGACTGAAAAGAATGCTCACTGACTACCACCTACACCTGCGTCCCGACGAGCTTGGCGCGACGCCTGCCGAGTTCTTCACGCAGACGAATGTCCAGCGCTATCGCGATATGGCATCTGAGCGCGATATTTCAGAGCTGGGCGTGTCTGAGCACATCTACCGCTTCAAGCAAGCGCTCGATATCTGGCAGCATCCGTTGTGGCGCGAATTCGCGCGCGACGACATCGACGAGTACATCAGCTTCGTGCGCGAGGAGACCGATCTGCGCCTGGGGATCGAGGCTGATTTCATCCCTGCCGCGGAGGACCGTATCGCCAATCTGCTGGAGGCGCACGACTTCGACTACGTAGTCGGCTCGGTGCACTTTCTCCGCGACCACGCACTGGACATGGACGACTACAGCGTGTGGGGAACCGGGCGCAGCGCCGAGGACATCTGGCGTGCCTACTTCCTGGCGCTAGGCGAGGCTGCTCGTAGCGGCCTGTTTGACATCCTTGCGCACCCAGATCTGGTCAAGGTATGGGGCCGTGACCGTCCGCTCCCAGAAGGCGACCTGCGCCGCTACTACGAGCTTGCGATGGACGGGATCGCCGAGTCTGGCGTGGCCATCGAGGTATCCACCGCCGGGTTGCGCAAGCGTGCCCAAGAGATCTATCCGGCGCCCGCGCTGCTTGCGATGTGCGTGGAAGCGGGTGTCCCCGTCGCGCTGTCGAGCGATGCCCACCGACCCGAGGACGTCGGCGCCGACTATGACCGCGCGCTCGAGTTGCTGGAGAGCGCGGGTGTGACGGAGCTGTGCGTGTTCGAGCGTCGCGAGCGCCGGCTGGAGCCGATCACCCTTGCGGGCACATGCGGCGCGGGTGTGGTGTGAGCCGTGTGAGACGCGGGCGATGTCGCCACGCGCCCAAGCTGGACGCGGCTTTCGCGAGGGGCGGACCCGCATGACGCTGACCGGCATCGGCTATGACTCCCACCGGCTGATCGAGGGTCGCCCGTTGATCCTCGGTGGCGTGGAGATTCCGAGCGAGTTGGGCTTGGATGGTCACTCCGACGCCGATGTGCTCACTCACGCGGTGATCGACGCGTTGCTCGGTGCCGCCGGGCTCGGCGACATCGGCGAGCACTTCCCCGACAACGACGAGCGCTACCGCGACGCCGATTCGATCGAGCTGCTGCAGAGGGTGCTCCCACGCGTGGTCGCACAGGGCTTGGAGCTGGTTAACGTGGACAGCACGGTTGTGATGGAGCGTCCCAAGCTCGGCCCCCACCGCGAGGCGATCCGCGAGCGCCTGGCCGTCGCGCTTGGACTCGCCATCCCGCGCGTCAACGTCAAGGCCACTACGGGCGAGGGGATCGGGTTCGTGGGGCGCGGCGAGGGCGTGGCAGCCCTGGCTATCGTCAGCCTGCGTATCGCCGACTGAGGAGCGTTCTCCGGCAGCTCCCGATTGGTCTGCTTGAAGGACCGGTGGCGACGGCGCACGCTACTGTTGGCCGGCCATGCGAGAGATCAAGCTGCACGACACGCGCACCGGGAAGCTGCTGCCCCTGGAGCCCCGCGATCCCGGCCAGGTCGGCATCTATGCCTGCGGCCCCACCGTCTATAGCCGCATCCACATCGGCAATGCGCGCCCCTTCGTGGTGTTCAGCCTGCTCAAGCGCTTTCTCGAGCACGAGGGCTATGACACGACGCTGGTCGTGAACGTCACAGACGTCAACGACAAGATCTATAACGCGGCGCGTCCGAACCCACAGAGCGCCGATCCGGCGCGGCGTACAGGCTGCTCGAGTGTGGAGCTCGCGGCTGAGATGACCGCTCTCTACACCGCCGACACCGACGCGCTCGGCCTTGGTCGCCCCGACCGCGAGCCGCTTGCCTCAGAGACGATGGATGCGATTGTCTCCTACATCCAGGAGCTGATCGACTCCGATCACGCCTATGAGAGTGGTGGCGACGTGTTCTTTCGCGTGCGCTCCGATCCTGACTACGGCTCGCTCTCCCACCGCCGGATTGACGACATGGATCAAGGAGAGGGCATCGAGGGCTCCGAGCGCAAGGCGGACCCGTTCGACTTCGCGCTATGGAAGGCCCACAAGCAGGACGAGGACAAGTCGTGGCCCTCACCCTGGGGACAGGGTCGTCCCGGCTGGCACATTGAGTGCTCGGCGATGGCCGAGTCGCTGCTCGGCGTGGGCTTTGACATCCACGGTGGCGGCTCAGACCTTGTCTTTCCCCACCACGAGAACGAGGCTGCCCAGACGCGCGCCGCGCGCGGCCATGAGCTTGCCCGCATCTGGATGCACAACGGCATGATCCAGCTCACCGGCGAGAAGATGGCCAAGTCGGCGGGCAACATCGCGCTCCTGCACGAAGTGACCGAGCAGTATGGGCACGAGGCTGTCGTGATGTACCTGATCGGGGGCCACTATCGTCAGCCACTGGCATTCTCGCCGTCTGAGCTGGACGACGCCGACCGTCGCATCCACCGCATTCGCGACGCGCTGCGACGGCTCGATCCCGGTGCGCCCAGTCCCGCCGACATGGCGCCACGCGCCGAGGCCTTCTTTGCCGCGCTTGCCGATGACTTCAATACGCCCAAGGCGCTCGCCTGTCTGTTCGAGTGGATCCGCGAGGCCAACCGGCGCGGCGAGGCAGTTGGCGATGGGGATCTGCGCGAAATGCTGAGCACACTTGGCCTGGAGGGCCTGGAGCCATTGGGCGCCGCGCGGGACGTCGAGACGATCGACCCGGAGGCGGTGGCTCTGCTGGCCTCACGCGAGGCAGCCCGTCGTGAGCGCGACTTCGAGCAGGCCGACCGGTTGCGCGAGCAGATCAGACAGAGGGGCTGGGAGATACGCGACGGTGCGGCCGGCCCCGAGCTGATTCCGCTGTCGCAGTGATCCTGGTCTTGACGTGATCGTCTACGGCCGCAATCCCGTGCGAGAGGCCCTGCGCGGACGTCGTGCCCACAGCATCTCCGAGGTGTGGGCGACCGCGAGCGCCGCTCGTGAGCCCTGGTTGGACGGCGTCAAGGCGAAGGTGTGCACAGCAGAGGAGATTGAGCGTCACTGTGGCTCCTCTGCCCACCAGGGAGTCTGTGCAGTCGCCGGCGGCTATCCCTACGTCGGCTCGAATGAGCTCTTGGCGGTCGATTCGCCGCTTATCGTCGCGCTCGACCAGGTCCAGGATCCGCAGAACCTTGGGTCCATCTGCCGTACGGCGGAGTGCTCGGGGGCAACGGGTGTGGTGATACCTGAGCGTCGCTCGGCTGAGGTGACCCCGGCCGTGTGTAAGGCCTCGGCAGGAGCGGTCGAGCACATCCGCATCGCGCGGGTGCGCAACATCGCCGACTTTCTTGGAGACGCGCGCGACGCCGGCTGCTGGTCCTATGGCGCGAGTGCTCCTACCTCATCGACAGTCGGTTATGCGCAACCGGACTACAGCGGCGGAGTCGTATTGGTACTCGGCAGCGAGGGCAGTGGCTTGCGTCCACGCGTGGCAGATGCATGCGATCAGCTCGTATCGCTACCCCTGCACGGCCAGATGGAGTCCCTCGGTGTAGCTGCCGCTGCTGCCGCTCTTCTGTACGGAATCTTGCACGACCGTGAATCACGCCTTGACAAGGCTCCATAACTGTGCGAAGCTGCCGCCCATAACGCTCAACCTAAGGTTGACTTCATAGCTTTGGCGCCAGGGGAGGAGTGCGCCACTGAGCATGTTTTGGCTGGAATAAGCCAAGAAAGGATCTGCTCGTGGCACGTATGTTCCATAACCCTCAATCTGAAGTTAAGGTTGAAGATGGCTTTCTAATCGCCCTCGCGAAGCAGGGTGATCGCAATGCCTATGACCGTCTCGTGCGTCGCTATCACGGCTTCGTGCGTCTAAAGGCCTCGTCGTATTTCCTCGCTGGGGGCGACTCCGACGATCTCATCCAGGAGGGCCTGGTCGGGCTCTACAAGGCGATCCGCGACTACCGCACCGATCGCGAGTCGAGCTTCCGCAACTTCGCGGAGCTCTGCATCACACGCCAGATCATCACGGCCGTGAAGACCGCCACCCGCAACAAGCACACCCCTCTCAACCAGTACGTCTCGTTCTCCTCGACACCCGCCGCCGGCGGCGATGACGTGCCCACGCTCGACCAGACGATCGCCGGGCCCAGCGTCAACGACCCGGTCAACCGCGTGATCTCCTCCGAGGAGCTGCGCTCGCTCGTGGGATGCCTCTCCACGGCTCTGTCTGAGCTTGAGAGCCGCGTGCTCTCGCTGTATCTCGACGGCCGTTCCTATGAGGAGGTCGGCGAGCGGCTCGGTTGCGACACCAAGACGGTCGACAACGCCCTGCAGCGAGTCAAGCGCAAGGTCGGCGCCCACCTGCGCACGAGGCTCGTAGCGTCTTGACCGAGAGTCACCGCCTCCGGAGGAGGGACTAATGGCCGCGGCTCCCTCGAGGCCGCGGCTCGTTTGAGGTCTATGCCGGCCTCGGATCCGATCCGAGGCAACCGGCGAGACCGACGGAAGCTCTACTTGGGTCGGTAGGGCCCGGGCTTGCGGCGCGGCTTGCCGCCGGGGAACGCCAGGCGCACGATCGTGCGATGGACGCTCCCGAGCTGCTTGCTCAGGGGACCGGTGTTGTACGGCAGCCCGTAGCGCTGGCATATGTCGCGCACGCGTGGAGCGATCTCGGCGTAGCGGCTGGAGGGCATGTCGGGGTAGAGGTGATGCTCTACCTGGAAGCTCAGGTTGCCCGCCATCAGGTGGAACAGCGGTCCACCATCTATGTTCGCTGAGCCCAGCAGCTGGCGCACATACCAGCCACCGCGGGTCTCCTCAGCAACCTCGGCCTGGCTGAACGTGTAGGTCTGGTCGGGGAAGTGCCCGCAGAAGATGATCGAGTAGGCCCACACGTTGCGAACGATGTTCGCGGTGAAGTCGGCGGCGAGCGTCGACTTGAACGCGCGCGCCGCGTGGCCTTCCGCTCCTCGAGCCACGGCGTCGCGGATCGGACCCCCACGGCCGCTCTGGTGAAGCGTGGCTCTCCTGCCTTTCGCTCGGGCTCTGACCCGTCGGCCTTTCTCGTGAACCGGCGGCCTCTGAGCCGTCGCGCGCGCGGTGGCCGCTTGAACAGCTCCGGCAACGGCCGCGGAGAGCAGCGGGAAGGCGATGTAGTCCTTGACGACCTGCCTGCGTGCCTTCACGCCGATCGCCTTCAGCTCCTCGACCAGCTGCTCCTTGGTCTTCTCGCCGGCGTGGATCGCGTCGAAGTTGAGATCGTGCAGCGCCACGCCCCACTCGAAGAAGCCCATCAGCAGCAGGTTGTAGAACGGCTGCAGCAGGTACACGGGGTTCCACCGCTGGTGGGGATCGATGCGCATGATCTCGTACCCCAAGTCGCGATCCTTGCCGCGAATGTTGGTGAACGTGTGGTGCTCGTAGTTGTGGGAGTGCCGCCACGCGTCCGCCGGCGAGGCCGTGTCCCAGTCCCAGCTCTGAGAATTGATGTCGGGATCGTTCATCCAGTCCCATTGCCCGTGCATCACGTTGTGGCCGATCTCCATGTTCTCGAGGATCTTCGCGATCGACAGCGACGCGGTGCCCGCCAGCCACAGCGGCTTGTAGGGCGATCCGAGCAGCATCGCGCGCGCCGTCAGCACGAGCTGGCGGTGCAGCTTGATCGTCCCGCGGATGTAGCGCGAGTCGCGATCGCCGAGGTCGGCACGCACCTCGTCGTGGATCGCGTCGAACTCGCGACCCAGCTGCTCTATCTGCTCGGGCGTGAGCCGGGCCAGGGGGCTCTCGATCTCATCGGGATTCGAGGGCACGGCCACCCGTGGGTCAGCCGTCGCCGCCATCCCGCCCGTGGGGGGCGCGTTGGGGGGGATCGATGGCTTCTCGGCGTGGATGGTGGACACTGGGGCTCCTTCGGTCGTCATGTCTTATCGGGTTAGAGGTCGATCTCGATTGCGCCCTCGGGCGCATTGATACAGGTGCGCAGCATCTCTCCGGGCTGGCCGTGCACGTTGCCGGTGCGCAGGTCGCGTACCTGTCCCGTGCGCAGCTTCCCCACGCACGTGTGACAGATCCCCATGCGACATCCGTAGGGCAGATCGGCCCCCGCGCTCTCTCCCGCCACGAGGATCGGCTGCTCCCCGTCGCTGGATGCCTCCACGCCGCTGCGACGGAAGCGGATCGTGCCGCCCCGGCCGCGCTCCCCGTCTCCGATCGTCGTGCTTGGTTGGAAGTGCTCGACGTGCAGCCGCTCGGGATCGCCGTCTTCTCGCCAGCGCTCCTCCATCGTTTCCAGCAGGCCGCTCGGTCCGCACACGAACGCCTCGCGCTCGCGCCAGTCGTCACATAGCTCGTCGAGCTGATCCGGGGTCACGCGACCCTGCTCTCCGGTCAGCCGAAGGTGCAGCTTGTAGCCAGGATCGCGGGCTTGCATCTCGCCGAGCTCGCGCGCGAAGATGACACCGTCGGCGGAGCGTGCGCAATGGACGTGCACCACGTCCTCGATCGGTCCGCGTCGTGCCAGGCTGCGCAACATGCTCATGATCGGCGTGATCCCGCTACCGGCGCTGATGAACAGCAAACGCCTTGGCAGTGGCTGGGGCAGCACAAAGGTGCCTTCCACGCCGCCCAGACGCACGATCGTCCCTGGACGCACCCGCCCGAAAAGGAACGGGGAGACCTTGCCCCCCTCGACGAGCTTTGGCGTGATCGAGATGCATCCGTCGGCGCGTCTGGGATCGGATGTCAGCGAGTATGCGCGCCAGTGGTGCACTCCGTCTACCTCGATTCCGAGGCGGAGATACTGTCCCGGCCGGTGGTCCTGCCAGTCCCAGCCCGGCTTGATCAGCACTGTCACGGCGCTTGGTGTCTCGCGCTCGATGCGCTCGATCCGTCCGCGCAGCTCTCGCGTTGACCACAGCGGATTGACCAGCTCCAGGTAGTCGTCCGGGAGCAGGGGCGAGGTGAACGATCTCACCAAAGCCAGCGCTCGACGACGGCCAGCGGGCACGCGGGGAGTGGCGCCGCGCTCAGCCATGGTTCCACGTGGAGCTGTATTGGGAAGGCAAACTCATCTGACCTCGATCAATGCTACCTCAAATCAGGTTACATGCAAAATGGTATCCTCATCTCAGGTGGCGAGATCGCGGATTGATATGACTGAGACGACGAACCGAACGCGCACACGCTCCACTTCCAGGAGGTCTGCGTCCACCGATCGCGACATATCTGCTCGTGACCGGGACATACCCGCTCGCGAGGAGATCGACACCTCGCTCGAGGATGGCCTCACGATCGAGCAGCTTGCGGGCGAGGTCGGGATGTCGGTGCGCAACATCCGCAACCACCAGTCGCGCGGTCTGCTGCCCGCCCCGGAGGTCCGTGCCCGGATCGGCTACTACGACGCCGATCACGTCGTCCGCTTGCGACTGATCCTCGACCTCCAGGCCGACGGCTTCAATCTCGCGGCGATCGAGCGCCTGATGAGCTCTTCCGGTGGAGCGGCCGGGCGGTTGCTCGGTTTGAGAAATGCCATGACCACGCCGTTTGCCACCGAGTCCCCGGAGGTTGTCACCGCCGAGGAGCTGGCCAAGCGCTTCGGCGAGGTCGACGGCAAGACGGTCGAGCGGATTCGCAAGCTCAAGCTGCTTGTCCCGCTCGGTGACGGACGCTTCGAAGTGCCGAGCCCCGCGCTCATGAAAGCCGCCGAGGAAGTTACTGCGCTCGGCATCTCACTGCACGCGGCGCTGGCGCTCGTCGAGCGTGTCAGCCGCGACTGCGAGTCGATCTCCAGGGCCTTCGTAAGGCTGTTCCTCAGAGAGCTGTGGGAGCCATTCGAGCAGGCCGGTCAGCCCGACGAGCGCTGGGACGAGATGATCCATGCGATCGACGCTCTGCGCCCGATCGCCTCAGAGGCGCTTCTGGCGGTCTTCAAGCAGAGGATGACAACCCAGGTGGAGCGCGCCTTCGGCAAGGTGCTCGAGCAGCAGTCCAAGCGCTCGAAGTGACCCGCGTCCGCTGTGAAGCTCGGTTCAAGCCCCACTTCAAAGCCCGGTCTAGACGCTTGACTTGACGCTCTCTTCGTCCGAGCGAATCAAACACCCACTCTGGGTGTTAGCACCAGCGGAGCACATCAAAAGTCACGCAGCTATCGCAATGGGAGGCGTTAATGCGTTCACGTATGCCCGTTCCGGCCGTAATGGCCGTCATATCGTTGCTCGCGCTCGCGCCATCGAGCGCTCTTGCCCGCAAGCACCCCAGTCCCAGTGGACGCTGCATCGTAAGCATGCAGGTAGCTCCTCGCCAGACGGTGGCGGGGGATCCGGTGGTCATCTTCGGGCGGCTCCGCTGCATCCGTCGGGCCAGTGCCGTCGGTCAACAGGTCGTTCTCTATCACCATCTCGCCGACTCGCCCGCCTTCGCACCGATACAGATTGCCACCACCGACGCAAGCGGCTTCTACGAGTTCAGCCGAGCGGACGGCGTGGTCGAAACCAACCGCTCCTTCTACGTCCGCTCGCACGGTGCGCGCAGCGCCACCAAGCAGGTCAAGGTCGCCGCGCAGGTCACACTCAGCGGCTCCAGTGAAGGTCAGCTGCTCACGGGTGTGCCCAACCGCGTCAGCTTCACGGGGACTGTGTCACCCGCTGATGTGGGTGCACGTGTGATCCTCCAGCGCCAAAACGCCCTCACTGGCAACCAGTGGCGTCGCATCGATTCAGGTGTTGTGGAACCTACGGGCAATTTCAGGATCACGCACACGTTCGTCGTGCCTGGTGATGCCAACCTCAGGGTGCTCGTGCGCTCACAGGGACGAAACGTCCCAAGTGAATCCAACATACTTGCGGACACCGTCTCCCAGGCTCAGAACCCCGAACTGACGATCCAGGCGTCAGCTGACCCGATCATCCTTGGCGAAGCCGTCACAATCAGCGGCAAGCTCGCGATCGGGGCCAGTCGCTCGCTGACGCTGATGGCCCATACCGCGCGTCAGCCCGGTTTCTCCCCGGTGGCGCAAACGACTACTAATTCGTCGGGTGAATACAGCTTCTTGGCACAGTCCCCGGTCAACAGCACCTTCTACCGGGTCGACGCCGGTCAGAGCGTATGCCTGCCGGGGCCGGTAGCAACGGCCTGCCCTGACATAGCGCTGCGGCCGGTGTCCTCCGCTGTGCTCTATGAGGGGGTCAAGGACGTTCTCACCGCTCAGGCCTCGCCCATTACGGCACAGGCTGGTCAAAGCGTCACGTTCTCGGGCACCGTCTCGCCAGACCACACAGGTCATGTGATCTACCTCGAACGCCAGAACGCGCGCGGGACCGGATTCCATGTGATCCAGCTGTCATTCATCGGAGCGGGCTCCGCCTACTCCATCGCCCATCAGTTCTATGACACGGGGAGCAAGGTGGTGCGTGTCTACATCCCGGGCGACCCCGAGAACCAAGGCGCGGCCAGCCAGCCGTTTACGATCCAGGTGACCCCGACACCCGCATCCACGCTTATGCCCGAAGCGCCGGAAAACGCGACGACGCCACCAGAGGGCCAGTCCTAGGGAAGGGTCGTCATGGCTTGCAGCCGGCCAGGGAGGTGGGCCGGCTGCAAATGCTTTGGCTGCTTGCCTAAAGTCGCTCGCTCAGGCGCTCTTTGCTCGCGCGCTCCGGCCTGGATCCCGAGATCCTGCCCGGTCCGCGCAATGCCCGTTCCTCCTCGGGCCCCTCGCGCCCGCCGCTAAAGCCAGCGATCGGAGCATTGCAGGTTGGGCAACAGTCTCCCGCGGCCCACACGAGCAAAGCGTCGGTCCAGTGATGGCAGTGGGGACAGCGCACTCGCTGGCGCATCAACGATCGGCCCTCACACCAAACCGGAGCATTGCAGCTGCATCCTTGTGCCAAATAGGAGCATTGCCCGATCATCCGTCGCTTGGGCGCTGTCCGCCTCCGTGGAATACCCCGGGAATGGGTGGCGGACTACTGAGTGGCCCTCCCCTGAGCGTGGCCGGCGCCGGTCACTGGGCCCAGTCCCGAGGCCGCGCTCGTCTGGGCCATGGTTGGCCCCAGGCTTCGTGATTCTCCGCCCGGAGCCCGGAGCCCGGAGCCCGGAGCCCGGAGCCCCGAGCCCCGAGCCAGAGCCGGGGCCGTCTTTTGCAGTGGGTTCAGGCGGCGACCGTGCCGCTCCCGTGCAGTGCCTCCTGCAATTCATCCTGAGCCTCGTTGGAGAGTGAGGACTTGAGCACCGTCCCGCCGAACTTACTGAGTGCCGACACGGCCTTGTCAGGGGTCACCTTCTCCACGATCATGAACAGCGCTGAGTTCCCTGGCTTGATCATGTCGCGCACCTGCTGCTGGAATTCGCGATCGATCCCGGTCTTCTCGATCTTGCCGAACAGTGCGCCGAAGCCGGCGCCGATCGCCAGGCCGAACACGGGCACGAAGAACAGCAGCCCGAACAGCAACCCCCAGAACATCCCCCAGGTAGCGCCCCCGCCGACGAAGTGATGGTTGGTATTCACGTGGTAATCGCCATCTTTGTCGCGCACGATCGTGGCCACAGCATCAGGCTGGATGATCAACTCGCCAGCGAGTCGTCTCACTTCCTCGGCTGCCTGCGCCGCCGTGGTTTCGTCGTCATAGCCAATGGCGATCAAGTCGGACATGTTGCCTCCTCGGTTTTGTTCTGGGTGTCGTGCCTCGTCTGCTGGAAACGTGATTCTGCGCCTGTAGCCCGAGGCTAGGGCCCACGCCGAACCGGCACATCACCCGTTGTGGATGATGCGCGTAAGAGCGCTTGCGCCTACGTTGCTTTCGGGAGCGTTCACGGACGAACGTCTCCCACTCAATTGGCCACTCGAAGGAGGCAGTGCAAAATGGATAGCGGCTACGACGCACCACCGAGCTCCCAGTCCTCGCGGAGCGTCTCGTCAAGCTCAGGCGGCGACTGGTACGAAGGTGAAGGTTGGGTCGCATTCGCCGGCATCATGATCGCGATTGTCGGCGTTCTCAATTTCATATATGGCATAGCGGCCATCTCAGGCTCACACTTCTACGCACGCGAAGTCACCTACATCCTGAGTGGGCTCAATACCTGGGGCTGGGTGCTCATGATCACCGGCATCATCCAGTTCTGTGCATCGATCGCCATCTTCGCGCACGTCGAGTGGGGACGCTGGATCGGGATACTGACGGCTTCCGTCAACGCCATCATCCAACTAATCTTTATTCCAGCCTACCCGTTCGCATCATTGGCTTTGTTCGCGCTCGACATCCTCGTCATCTATGGCCTCGTCGCCTACGGTGGCCGCCAGCGCACAGTCGCCTGAGCGTCGTCTTTCACACACAAGGGGATCACCCATCGAGTCTTTTCAATGAAGAGGAGTCACCATGGCAGCCGTCACGCAAGACACACGACGCACGCTCGAGGGCATCTCGGCTGGTGAGCTAGACATGCTGGAGACGGCTGTCGGATTGCGCGAGGTGGACCTCGCCGCGAGCGGACTTGACGGGCGTACCTTCGCGCTCGTCAAGATCGCGGCGCTCGTGGCGCTCGATTCACCCCCTGCCTCCTACGCGTGGCAGGTGCCCAACGCGCTCGCCGAAGGCGCCACGCCCGAGGACATCACAGGCGTGCTGCGCGCCGTAGCCCCACAGGTCGGCGGCCCGCGGGTCGTTGCCGCGGCACCGGAGATCATGCTTGCGCTCGGGCTTGACTTGCACGCAGCAGGCGACTAGCGAAGTCACACGCGCCCATCGAAAGCTGTCGCTCCCTGCTGTTGAGCGGCTACTGGCCGCGTTTGAGCGTCCGTTGTTTTTACCCACACCAGCTCCGTAGTCACGGCCGCAATCTGCGTCTTAGCGCGGATGACCGACCGTCGGCCTGGGCGTACTTTTCAGCAATGTCGCTTGCCGTCAAGAGCGGGCGCCCGCTCGTCAGAGAGGGATTCGTCCGGCGGTCAAGGCTGCTCGCGAAGCTGATCGACGGACGCGACACGCCACTCGTCTTGCTCGCTGCTCCCGCCGGCTACGGCAAGACGAGTCTGCTCGCCGAATGGGCGGCGCAGGACCCTCGCCCGAGTGTGTGGCTGTCGCTTGAGCCCTGGCACGATGACCCGCTGGTGCTTGTGCGTGCGATCGTCGCCGGCCTCGAGGAGATCGCGCCTGTCGATCCGCGCCTGTGCTCAGCGCTCGACGAGTCTGAATCGAAGCCACACGTGGCGTCGACCGTGCTGCCCTTACTGGTCGTCGAGCTGGAAAGCCGTACCCATCCGCTGGTGCTGATCCTCGACGATGCTCACAGGCTCACAGGCACGGACACCCTGAAGGTACTCGCCACAGTCGCCGAGCATCTCCCCTTTGCCTCTCAACTGGTCCTCGCCTCACGCGCCCGTCCTGTTCTTCCCCTCGGTCGCCTACGCGCACATGGGGCCTTGCTCGAGCTCGACGCAGGCGACTTGGCAATGACGCCACCTGAAGCCTCCTCGCTCTTGCGAGCGGCCGGTGTGAGAGTCAGCTCGACCGAGGTCGATGCGATCGCGATGCGCACAGAGGGCTGGCCCGCGGGCCTGTATCTCGCGGCGCTCTGCGCGCGCGAAGAGCGCGACAGCCATGCCGCTCTGGCGCGCTTCGGCGGAGACGACCACGTGGTCGCCGACTATCTCCGAGACGAATTCCTCTCCGAGCTCAGTCCCGAAGAGATCGAGTTCCTGATTGGAGCCTCGATCCTTGAGGAGCTATCGGCAGCGATCTGCGACGCGGTGCTCGACCGTACCGCCTCCACACGCCTGCTCGATCGTCTCGCCTGTGGCGGACTGCCGCTGCAGTCGCTCGATCGCAGCCACGAGCGCTATCGCTGTCACGGACTCCTGCGCGACATGCTGCTCGGCGAGTTGCACGCCCAGCCCAAGCGCGAAGCGCAACTGCACCTACGGGCTTGCTCTTGGTACATGGCACACGACGAGCTCGATAGTGCAGTCATGCACGCTACTGCCGCCGGGGATGCCCAGCTGGCGGGAGACTTGTTGTGGGAGAGCCTTCCTCGCCAGCTCGCTGCGGGGCGGGGCAATGTCGTGCAGGGATGGCTTCGCCACTTCTCCACGGATGATCTCTCCACCTATCCCTCGCTCGCGCTGACCGCGGCCCACAGCGCCCTCGCGCGCGGCGACCTGCGTCAGGCCGAGCACTGGGGTCTCATCGCGGCGGCCGCCCTCACGCGGTCAACCACCCCTCCGTCGGTCCCTTCCCTGTCGGCGGGAGTCGCCGTTATCCAGGCTGCCGTCGGTCGGCATGGCATCGCCCCGATGGGCGCTGGCGCCGCTCGCGCCAGCGCCCGTGAGGATGAGGACAGCCCGTGGCGTGCAGTCTTCTGCCTGCTTCAAGGTGTCGCCGACCATCTCACGGGCGATCGCGAGCAGGCGCGTGAGCATTTGGAGGACGGCATCCATCGCAGCTCGGTGGCAGCCCCACCGGTCGAGACGCTCTGCCTCTCCCAGCTCGCCATCATCGCCGTCGAAGAAGGCGATTGGGACCAAGGGTGCGACCTGATCGCTCGGGCCGTAGGCCAGGTCGAGCGTCACGGTCTCTCCGCATATCCCAGCTCCGCGCTCACCTTCGCCGTCTCCGCACACCTGCGCTCAGAGGTCGGGCAAGTCGATGAGGGCAAGCGCGACGCCCGCCGCGCGGCGCATCTGCTGTCAGGCCTGAGCGACTTCATCCCTTGGTATGAGGCCGAGACCCGCATCGCCCTGGCGCGTGCCGCCCTGAGACTCGCGGACGTCCGTACCGCTCGCACCCTGCTCGCTGAGGCGTCACAGCTGGCGCGCCGGGTACCGGACGCCGTCGTATTCGGCGGCTGGCTCGAGGAAACCTGGGGGCTCGTTGACTCCGCCGCCACACTCGCGCTTGCCGGGCCCGCGGCCCTCACCCTGGCTGAGCTGCGCATCCTGCGCTTTCTGCCCACCCACCTCTCGTTCCGTGAGATCGGCGCTCGCCTGCACGTCTCCACCAACACGGTCAAGACCCAGGCCCATGCGGTCTATCGCAAGCTCGACGTCTCCTCGCGCTCGCAGGCGGTCACTCGCGCGGGCGACATCGGCTTGCTCGACGGTTGAGCTTGCCCTCAGTCGGAGGGGGCGTAGCCCAGGTGCGCCGACATCCTCTCGGCGCACTCCACGA
Source organism: Solirubrobacteraceae bacterium (assembly GCA_036510495.1). GTDB lineage: Bacteria > Actinomycetota > Thermoleophilia > Solirubrobacterales > Solirubrobacteraceae > Palsa-744. The sequence goes on along the minus strand of DATCDV010000044.1, from coordinate 4,277 downwards.
CGAGTGGCATCAAGCGCTCGAGTACCTGTGTCTGGGAGAAAGTCGCCTTGGGGGCCGCTACGTCCACGGCGGCGATCACCTCAGTCGATCTCGACCTGATGGGGGCCGCCACGCATCTCTGCTCGTCCACGTGCACCTGGTCGGCGAGCGCAAACCCCTTCTGGTGGATTCCCTCGAGCTCCCCGCTCGGCTTCGCCCTCGTCCTTGTCGCCTCTTTGGGGTCTGGGCTCTCCGCTGACCCGTCGAGTGCCTCGCGTTGCTCGCAGGAGCGATGCGCGAGCAGCACTTTTCCCATCGCTGTGCTGTCGGCCGGAAGGCGCGAGCCACGCCCGAGCCTCACAGCGACTTCGCTGTGCCCTTGCCAGGAGCTCCTCGCACGGTCGATATACACGATGTCGTTGCCGTGGAGTACCGCAACGCTAGCCGTGCACATGCTGCGGTCACGCAAGTCGGCGAGATATTCATGGGGGAGCTTGCCCAGCGCCGTTGAGCTCACAGCCGAGCGACCCGGGTCGCCTGCCCGCATCCCGAGCCGGTACTTGCGCCTTGGTCCCTGCTCCAAGTAGTCGAGCGCCACGAGCGTCGACGCGTACCGGTGTGTCGTTGGCCGGCTCATTTCGAGTTCATCCGCTAGTTCAGCTATCCCCAGCCACGGCCGATCTGGAGTGAACGCTCTGAGGATCGCCAAGCCGCGCTCGAGCGACTGCGAGTAGCGACCCTCATGGGATGTGGGGAGATGCAAGATGCCTCCACGGATGGGGGACATGGTTGTCATCGAGTGGGCTCTCGGTTGCCTTCGTTTTCGCCACGTGTCCGCATCGCTGTCGGGTGACAGCTCCACAATGTTGCTCATTTGGACCGATTCTAGCTAGTCAGCTCTGAATCTTTCAGGGCTGAACCCCGCTGTGGCTAGCTCTGCCGTGATTCCGCGGGGAGTCTTTCGAGTCTCTCGCGCACCCCTTGCAGCCATTCGATTCTGGCGTTCCAAAAGCCGAGCTCGGCATCGCGAGATACCACTCTCACCATCCTGTCCCACTCAGATCCGTCAGCTGCCTCGGCTTCCGAGGCCCGCTTGAGATCCTGCACTCGTCCCAGGCACACGAGCTCCTGCCCGTGGATCAACTCGATCATGCGTGGCGCATCGCGCGGGCGGCACAATGCGATCCTGAAGTGCAGATCGTCGCGCAGCGGCGGCTCGGCTGAGGTCGATAGCAGCCAATCCTCGAAGGACTGCACTCCCTTCGGAGTCGCCTCGTAGATCGCTCTGCGTCCAGATGTTCCGTTGCGTAGGGGATCGCCGTTCTCGTCCACCCGTCGTACGAGCCCCTCGGTCTCAAGCTTCTCTAGGGCCCAGTAAGGATAGGAGTCGGCCAGATCCGCGAATCGCAGTTGCCTGCGCACACCGGAAGCGATCCTGTAGGCATAGCTCGGCTGCTCGATCACCAGCCCGAGAACAGCATGCTTAGCAGACACCGGTCTCCGACCTGCCTTCCAACCAGTGGACTTCGTACAAGTACGTGACGATAGTCGAAGGGCGCCTCGGTTTGGTCGATTCGCGACTTCCGTAGCGCCTCATGCTTTCGTGGTCCTCGACCCCGAATCCGAGCTTGGCGGGCGAAGTTTGCGTCTTCGTCGGGCCAACGCTCAGGAATGTGCCTCTCGAAGATGAGCCCCATGCCGATCGCCGCTGTCCGGAGAGTCAGAAACAAACGTGAGCGTCGTTATGAGCATCGCGCTTCAGGGAGGGCGCATGCGAGTGCTTCGACCGTTTTGAATCCGACCCGATCCGCTGGGCTTGAGGGCGGCTGATCGGATGCCCCGGGGCGCACGTCGGCAAGTCGATACACGACTCTCCCTCGAGCCAGCCATAGGTCCTCCTCGGTCGCGTCATCTGGGTTCACCCAGTTCAGCTCACGAGCGTCTGCGGGTCGTGTGGCCACTGCCGTCGAGGCGGAGTTCCGACATCGAGTGCTTGCGGCTTTACCGAAGAAGCGAAGCGCTGCTTGGGGGGTGGGGAACATGAACGCGTCGACCACGATGTCGTCCGAATAGGAGGCTCCCCACTGAGGGTCTGGCGCCCACTGGCGTACCTCGAAGCTCCCCCTCCAGTGCGTCCTTCTGGAACCTTCCGTTGCTGAGTTTTCAGGCGAATTGTCCGCCCAGGCGTCAATCGGGAGGACCGTGCCCGATTCATACTCGTGTCCACCCGCACGACGCGTCACGGATTGCACGATCGCGCGCAAGGCGAGGATCTGCCTGGTGCTGACGGTCGCCAGTACTGGCGACCGTCTCGCTCCACACTCGGATTGTTCCGAGGCGGTGCCCGAGGAGGCGGAGTCTCCTGCGACGAACATGTTGTGGTTCCCGATGAGCCCCACCGTCGCGAGCCCGAGGCCTACCAAGAGCATTGCAAGGCGCGCCTCTAGGACGAGCCACTTCGCCACACGTAGGGATTTCGATTCTGGAGACGCGCCAAATGCCTGTCCCGCATGCGGAGGTGATGTCGCGCCGAAGGCATCCTCGGCGTCTACGCGCTCCCTGGAGATCGGCATGGTTGTCTATCGGACGCTTGCTCGTGTCGCTCAACGTGGCTCAAGTTGAGTCATTCGAGCGCCGATTCGGCTATATGGCGCGACGGAGGCCCAAACGCGGAGATCATCTAACGCCGGAGCAGGCGCACGAGGGGCATCTGTGGATACGGTTCACTGTGCTTGCGGCTGTCCTCCAAGCGTGGATGGCCGTCACCGTTGTGGCGCTATTCGTTCCTCATCTCCTGGGCTTGTTCTTGGCGCTCGGCGTGGCTTATTCATTGGCCGCCCCGCTTCTGCTCGGCTATCTCAACCGCGATGTCGATCGCCGCGTGCTCGTTGATGGTGCGCCAGACAGCCTTGTGTCTCTCGCGCGCGCTGCGGGGTTGCCGTCGCCTTCAAGTCTGAGTGCGCCACCCCGCTAATGCGCTTCGGCTGTCCGGTCTTCCCGGCCATCATTCTTGACGTCTGGCCAGGTCGACGTGAGTTGACGTCGCCTATCACCGTCGTGCCCGAGGGCGATGGCGTCTGGATCTACTTTCGCCTAAGCCTAGGTGGGTTGTAGCGGGTGCTGCATTCGAACCCATAGCGTTCGTACTGGCGCTCATACCGCGTGGCGCAGTACTCGCCTGCGCCTAGGCACTTGTGTTTGCCGCCGATGGTCGCTGGTATGTCCTGGGTGCAGGCCGCTTTTGCCACGGGCTGGGCTGTGCTTGCTGTGCTCCCGAGCGCGAAGAAGAGCGCCAGGGTGGCAATGATGGTCGCTGGGGATGTCTTCCGTAGGCGCATGGGTGCTCCGCGGAGTTCTGTACCAAGCCGGAGACGGGATTCGAACCCGTGACCCCCTGTTTACAAGACAGGTGCTCTGGCCAGCTGAGCTACTCCGGCGGGAAGGATCGAGGGTAGCGGCCCGGCTGATGTAACGCGGCCTTCCCATGCGGGTATCCCATTGCATGGAGCCAAGCACAGGAGTCATCGAGCGCGAGCGGGACTCCACAGTCCCAGATCCGTCGGCTGGCGGGCATCTGTCTTCTGTGCACGAGACTAATGCCCCAGCCGATGAGCTTGCTGCTTGCCCTCCCAGGGCAAGCGAACTGAACGCCTTCCGGGAGCACGCTGTGGACTGCGGGGTCAACCCAGTGCTCTACTGGCTCGTCAGGGCGCTTCTGGTTCCTTTCTTCCTGCTCTACTTCCGTCTCGCCCGCCTCGGACGCGAGCACATCCCGAGCTCCGGTCCGGTTTTGCTTGCAGCCAACCACCGCAGCTTCCTTGACCCGTTCGTGATCGGTGCGCTCACCCGCCGACCCGTCTACTACATGGCCAAGCGCGAGCTCTTCGAGAGCCGCTGGCAAGCATGGTTGCTCAATGGCCTCGGGGCCTTTCCAGTGGACCGCGGCAGCGGCGACGAGGATGCCATGTCCACCGCTCGGACCATCCTTCAGCGGGGCGATTGCGTCGTGATCTTTCCCGAGGGCACCCGTGTGCGTCCCGGTCCGCTCGGCCGCCCCCATCGGGGGGTCGGGCGGCTTGCCTTGCAAACGGGCGCGCGCGTCGTCCCCGTCGCTGTCATGGGCACCGAGGATGTGCGCCGGGGTTGGCGCATACGCCCGCGTAAGGTCACCATCCGATGTGGGCGAGCACTCGGATTCCCGGTCGCTGAGCGTCCATCCCTGGCGATGGCCCTGGGCGTATCCGAGCGCATCTGGGCGTGCATTAGCCTGCAGTGGGAATGGCTTGGCGGCGCGCGTG
>DATCDV010000043.1:0-20574 GCA_036510495.1 Solirubrobacteraceae bacterium | reverse complement strand
CGGCTCGAGCCGCCGTAGGAATCCCTCTTCGATGCGGCTCGCAAGGGGCATCGCATCGGGCGTTCCAAAGCCAAACGCCAGCTCGGCCGCTGTCAGCCCGTGCGGCAACTCCAGCAGGGCCAGAGGGTTGCCGCGCGTCTCGGCCACGACCCGCTCGCGCACCCGCTCGTCCACCGGTCCGCTGATCACCGAGTCCAGCAGCGCATGTGCATCGTGATTGCTTAGACCGTCGAGGACGAGCTCGTCCAGTCCGGCCAGCTCATGATGGTCGTCGGGCTCACGCACCGCGAAGACCACCGCGACCGACTCCGCCAACAGGCGCCGCGCGACGAACGCCAGCGTCTGCGCGGAGACTCGATCAAGCCACTGCGCGTCATCCACCAGGCAGAGCAGCGGCCCCTCCTCCGCCACATCCGCCAGCAGGCTGAGAACCGCAAGCCCAACCAGAAAGCGATCCGGCGGCTCGCCCGTACTCAATCCGAACGCCGTGCCAAGCGCATCACGCTGTGGTCCGGGAAGACGCTCCATTCGATCGAGGAACGGCGCACACAACTGGTGCAACCCCGCAAACGCGAGCTCCTCCTCCGACTCAACACCCGCCGCTCGCGCGATCCGACACCCTGACGCCCGGCCCAACAGGTGCCCCAGCAACGCGGTCTTGCCAACCCCCGACTCACCGCGCACCACCAACACCTGACTCCCACCCGCAGACACGCCGGCCAGCAAACGATCAAGCGCCTCGCACTCGCTGTGCCGGCCACGCAAACTCGACGCGGGGCCACTATCTGACATGTAGACGGCAGAGATTACCGCTGCCCGGCCCCGTCGCACCCACGGCATGCGAACACCCGGCTCGGCGAGCGCGCCGGCGCGGTGCTGACCCGCCGGACCGCCGCCGAAGACCAGGGCGTCGTGGCCACTACTCACGTGGGCAGCTCCTCTCCAGCCTGCTCGCGAACGATGTACTCGGCGTACCAGTCTGGCCAGTGCGCATCCTCCTGTCCGGTCCGCTCCTCGTGCTCACCGTGCGCCTGCGCGGCCCGCTGAAGAGCTTGTGCCAGGTCGCTCGCGGAATCAAATGTGGTCTGCATGGGGTCTCCTTTGAATTGTTGCCAGCGCGATTACGCTGACGATCACCAGCTCGATCGCGACGGTTCGCAACGAGTGCCCAGCGCGGGTCGCGCACAGCTCTCGCTCGGTGCGGCCCACGTCGCACACCGGCGCGAACGTCGCATCTCCCCTTGTGGGCGACGTCAGTCCGCTCACCGTCCGGGCGCGCGTACCTTTACCTCTTGCAGCAGCCAACCGTTGCCGTCGGGATCGCTGAACGAACCAAACGAGCCATAGTCGGCCCGCGCGGGGTCCGGGCCCGGCACCCGTCCCTCGGACCCGGCGTGGTGAAACGCACCGGTTACGTCGTGGAACAGCTCGACATCCACGCCACGGCCAACGAGCTCGTCACGGGCGACCTCGATGTCGGACACGGTCAGCTGCAGACCTTCAAGCGAGCCCGGCACCGCTGAAGTAACGCCCTTGCCGAAGATGATCGAGGCCTCCGATCCGGGGGGCGTGAGCTGCACGATCCGGTAGTCATCGCTGATCGGGAAGTCGGCGTCCAGCCGCCACCCCAACCTCTCATAGAAACGCTTGGCCCGATCGACATCGGAAACGGGCACCAGCACGATCTCGAGCTTCATCTGCACGGTGCCGGTTCCGAGAATCTCGGTCTGGCTCTCACTGCTCACATCGACGCTACTCATGTTGACCTCCAGGGTCGTAGGTTGTGGTTTGATCACGATCGCGTGTGGGCGTGTCTGTCGCGCCCGTGTAGAGCCCTGGTCGATGCCCTGGGATGCTCGCGTTTCGTCTCGGGATCGCCGAGGATCTCGTGAGCCGCATTGCGCACCGTCCGGCGCAAAGATAGGAAGGCTGCGGAGCCGAGGATCGCGGGGACCCACAGGGTGATCGCGCGATAGGCGAGCACGGCCGAGGTCGCGGCTGTGATTGGAACGTTGTAGAGCACGAGGGTCCCCACCAGACCGGCGTCGACGCCCCCGATGCCTCCCGGGACCGGGATCAGTCCGCCCAGCTCGCCGATGAGGTACGCGAGCGCGAGGATCGCCAGCGGCGGCACGACCCCGAACGCGTGAAACGTCGCCCACAGGATCAGGATGTCGAAGACGAGATAGGCAAGGATCCCGCCGAGCAGCCATGCGTCGCCCTCGCGCAGCAGGGCAACGGCATCGTTGACACCGTCGGCGATGGCAACGAGGCTCCTGAGCAGCAGGGTCTCGCGGCGCGCGGGCTCCGCTGGATCGGTGTGTTCCAGGCGCCGGTGCAGGCGGGCGGCGCAGCATCCCGCCAGCAGCGATGCGGCGATCGCCAGCGCGGCGACTGTGGCGGGCAGGAGTGTCAGGGCAAGATCCTTCTCCCCGGCAAGCACCCGGAGGCCGAGCGCAGCTCCGAGGAGGACCACGCCGGCGACGTTGGCGACGCTCGTGAGCAGGAAGAACGCGACGGTGCGCCGGGCGATCTCAGGCGTGGGCATCCCGCCTCGTTTCAGCGCCCAGGCTCCGAGCGCGAGGCCCCCGGCTCCGCCAGTCGGAACGACCGCGTTGGCACCGATCTCGGACATGCCGATCTGGTAGCTGACGCGCCGGCTCATGCGCCGGCCGAACACCACTCGAAAGATCACGACATAGCCCAAGCTCGAGAGCACCTTCAGTGCCGCGCCAACGACAATCCACCCGGGCTGGGCGTGCGAGAGGCGAGTACGCAACGCCGCGAGCCCGGGAAGCAGCGTCACGATCGCGACCCCGGTGAGCAGGATCGCGGCCAGGAGCAGCAACTGCGTGCGCAGCTTGCGAGAGCTCAGCTCATCGGGCAGCTCCAGCTCGCCCACGAGGGCGCTGGGTGCACCATCCTGATTCATCCCTGCGCCTGAAGTGCTTCTGTCACGAGGGCAGGCTGGGGTTCCTGAAGTTGATGTGAGAGCGCGAGCGCGACGGCGGCCAGGACGATCAGGGCGCTGCCGTAGAGGTTGGCTGTCTCATGTAGTCCGAGTTGAGTGACAGCGGCGCCCGCGGCGACCGCCGGCAAGCTGAACGCGAGGTAGGAGACGGCGAGGATCGATGACACCAGCCCCGCGCGCTGGTCGCTGGGGGCGAGACTCGAGAGCGCCCGGAAGGCGCCGGAGAACGCCGGGCCGAACCCGAGGCCCGCGGTCGCCGCGCCCACGAGAAACACCGCGAGCGAGCCGGTCTGCAGGCCGACGAGGACGATCGTCACGCCGGCCATCAGCGCCGCGAGCCCACCGCGTGCGCTTGGACGGGCGCGTGCGTTGCGGAACAGAACAGAGGCGGTCGCGCTGACCCCGGTCATGATGAAGATCGACAGGCCACCGACGGTGTGGCTCGTGTTTCCCAGCACGCTGGCGATCAGCGACGGGCCGAGCGCGAGGACGAGACCGCCGAGCCCCCACGTCGCGATCAGGCAGGGGACCGTGGCGAGGAAGGCCGAGCGCAGCGGCGCGGGGACGCCGATCGTGGGTGCCAGTGCCCCCAGCCACTCTCCCTCGCGTCCCATCGTTTCCGGGAGCGCAGCGGCGATCGGGATGGCGAGCACGAAGGCACCCAGCAACAGCCAGTAGACGAGCCGCGTCGGATCCGGCCCGTACTGGACGAGCAGGCCCGCGCCGAGCGCGCCGGTCGCGAGCCCGACGAGCGGCGCTGTCGCTCCGACGAGACCGCCGAGGCGCGGCCGGCTCTGTGGCTGCAGGTCGAGCAGGGCGGCGCTGATCGCCCCCAGCGCGAGCCCTGTGGCCAAGCCCTGCACGGCCCGGGCCGCGAGCAGCCAGCCGACGCTCCGGGCCTCGGCGAACAGCAGCATGCTCGCGATCTCCAGCGCGAGCGCCAGCAGCAGGACGGGCCGTCGGCCGACGTGATCGGAGACCGAGCCCGCGAGCACCAGCGCAATCACCAGCGTGAGCGCATAGACGGCGAACACGCTGGTCAGCGTGATCTCTGAGAACCCCCACTGCAACTGATACACGACGTAAAGCGGCGAGGGCGCACTGGAGGCGAACAGCAGCAGCACGAGGATCACGGCGAGCAGCCAGAAGGCTGGTGTACGTCCGAGCTTGACGCCCGAGGGCGACTGCGCGCGAACGCCGGGAAGTGTGTTGGCGGGGTCGAGCATCTGCTAGTTCCTCGCGACCCATCCGCGCTCTGGGCTCCAGGGGTAGTCGGCCATGAAATGCGTGCCGGCCATCGCGGCCGTGAAGCGCACGACGGCTCCCGGGCACCCTGGGTAGAACAGCCCTCCGAGGTCGGCATGTACATCGGGTGGCTCGATGCCGAACACGGGCAGGGATCCGGATCGCGGGTCTCCCTCAAAGGGGAGCATCCAGCTCGACCCCGCACCCAACAGCAGCGCAGTGCCCGCCCCAGCGGAAGTCAGTACCGCGCAGGAGGCACGCCAGAGCGCCCCCGCCACATGCCGCAACGCCTCGACGAGCCGGCGGCGTGAGTTGCGAGGCCGCTCGTGCAGTGACCCTTGCTTGTCAATCGCAGGTAGGGGTCCGTCGTATGGAGGCTGGAGCGGTGGGAGTGGGTGGGCCATGCGGCAACAATCGCGTCACGGTGGCGGGCTCGCGCCTGGGTGAGGCACTGGTATGAGCCCTGGTCCTCGCGACCGGCCCTCCTGTACGCCAACCCGTGACCCCTCACGGCGAGTCGGGCGCTGCGTTTTACGGCCGCGGATTCACACGCCAGGGCACCGACCAGGCACTTCCACGGGCGCGATCGGCCCTCTGAAACGCAACCGTAATTGCCAGCACCCCAACCACACAGGAGGCACACCATGAGCACTTCGCTGAACACTCCAACCAAGACCACGACGCCGCTCGGCGCGATCGGCCGCGGGCTCCTCGCCGGTGCGGTCGGCACCCTCGCGATGGACCTGCTGTTGTTCGCCCGCTACAAGCGCGAGGGCGGCGAGAGCGGCTTCGCCGCATGGGAGTCCTCGAAGGACCTGAGCGGCTGGGAGGACGCGCCCGCGCCGGCGCAGGTCGGCAAGCGCCTAACGGAGGCCCTCTTCGCACGCGAGCTCCCACCCGAGCGCGTCAGACTGGTCAACAACATCACCCATTGGGCAGCCGGGGTCGCCGGCGCAGCGCAGTACGGCATCCTCGCGGGATCGCTGCGCAACCCGCGAATCCGCTACGGGTTGCCCTTCGGCGCAAGCGTGTGGGCGACCGGGTACGTGGTCCTACCCGCCGCCAAGCTCTACCAGCCGATCTGGGAGTACGACCGCAAGACCCTGCTCAACGATCTAAGTGCCCACCTCGTCTATGGCCTCGGCACGGCCACTGCCTTCCGCCTGCTGTCCGCGTCGAGCAGAGGCACAGCATGACGAGCCGGAACAGGCCAAACGACCCGGCGCAACCTAGCCTCGCAAAGGGAGCCGTAGCACCAATCACCGTTGCGGACGTGATGGTGGCAACGCTCAAGGTCTCGGGCGTGCGCCGCGTATACGGCTTGCCGGGAGACTCGATCAACGGGCTCACCGACGCGCTGCGTCGCGATGGCGAGATCGTCTGGGAGCACGTTCGTCACGAGGAGGCAGCGGCCTTCGCGGCCGCCGCCGAGGCGGCGGTGACCGGTCAGCTTGCCGTCTGCGCGGCCAGTTGCGGCCCCGGGAATCTGCATCTCATCAACGGTCTATTCGACGCGAACCGCAGCCGCGTGCCGGTGCTCGCGATCGCCGCCCACATCCCGCGTGAGGAGATCGGCGGAGGCTATTTCCAAGAAACCCGCCCGCAGGAGCTATTTCGCGAGTGCAGCGTGTACTCCGAGCTCGTCAGCGTGCCCGAGCAGCTGCCGCGGGTGTTGGAGATCGCGATGCGTTTCGCGCTCGAGCGCAGTGGCGTCGCCGTCGTGGTGATCCCCGGTGAGATCTTCCTACACCACGCGCGACACGACAGCCCGGTGGGCGCAATCCTTGCGAGCGCATCGATCACTCGCCCCGATCACAAGGCCCTCACCGCCGCCGTCGAGCTGCTGAACACAGCAGAACGCGTCACAATCCTCGCCGGCGCAGGCTGCCAGGACGCGCACAAGGAGCTCGTGGAGCTAGCCGGCGTCCTGAAGGCGCCTGTCGTCCACACGCTGCGCGGCAAGGAGCTCGTCGAGTACGAGAACCCCTACGACGTCGGCATGACCGGCCTGCTCGGGTTCGCATCCGGCTACCGGGCGATGGAGCACTGCGACGCGCTGCTGATGCTCGGCACCGACTTCCCCTACAGGCCGTTCTATCCCGAGCACGCACAGGTTGTGCAGGTCGATATCCGCGGCGAGCACATCGGCCGCCGTATCCCGGTGGAGGTTGGCCTCGTTGGCAGCGTCAAGGACACGATCCCGGCGCTGCTGGCACACCTCGAGCCCGCGTGCGACGCGACACATCTCGCCCGCATGAGGTCGCACTACCGACGCACGCGCGAGCGCCTCGATGGACTGACGGTGAGCCACGGCGACCGCGGCCCGATCCATCCGCAGACACTCGCCAAGGCAATCGATGAGCTCGCCACGGATGACGCCGTGTTCCTCGCCGACGTCGGAACGCCCACCCTGTGGGCGGCTCGGTATCTCAGCATGAACGGGCGGCGACGGCTGATCGGTTCGTTCAACCACGGGACGATGGCAAACGCGATGCCCCAGGCGATCGGCGTGCAAGCCTCCCATCCCGGACGTCAGGTGGTGACGCTGTCGGGCGATGGCGGCATCGCGATGATGCTCGGGGAGCTACTCACGCTTCGCCAGCAGCACCTGCCGGTGAAGGTGGTCGTGTTCAACAACGGAGCGCTGTCGTTCGTCGAGCTCGAGATGAAGGCAGACGGCATCGTCCACTACGGCACCGATCTCGATAACCCGAGCTTCGCCGAGGTGGCCCGTGCGATCGGACTCCACGGCGTCCGCATCGAGCAACCCAGCGAACTGGCCGGCGGGCTGCGTGCCGCCTTCGCACACGAGGGCCCGGCGCTGATCGAGGTAATGACCGCACGCCAGGAGCTATCGATCCCACCGAGCATCTCCGCCGCCCAGGCCAAGGGATTCACGCTGTGGGCCACGCGCAGCATCCTCTCCGGCCGCGGCGACGAAGTCCTCGAGGTCGCCAAAACCAACATCCACCAGCTCGCCCTCGAGTAACCAGCCCCAACCAGGGCGCCGACCAGGGACTTACCCAGGCGCGACAGAAACGCCCAAGCGCAACTGTGATGTGACTACAAACCAATCACTCTCCGGAGGTAAAAAAAAATGGCACATACACACTACCTACCCGACAAACACGCACACCACAAGTGGGACACCCGCACCGCGCCGGCACTCGTCGTCGATTCCGGTGACACGGTCGTGATCTGGACCCGCGATATCAGTGACAACCAGGTCACCCCGGACGCGGACGCAAACGTGCTCGCGAACTTCGACTGGGACCGCTCATACCCATTGAACGGCCCAGTCGGGATCCACGACGCCAAGCCCGGCGACACCCTCAAGATCGAGGTCCTCGATGTCCACACACAGGGCTGGGGATGGACCGGCGTACTACCCGGGTTCGGACTCCTAGCCGAGGACTTCCCTGACGCGTACCTACGCACCTTCGACCTCTCCAACGGTGACTTCGCCTACATTCGCGAGGACATCGCGATCCCACTCGATCCCTACTTCGGGACGATGGGTGTCTGCCCGGCCCGCGCGAAGCAACAGGCAGTCGTGCCGCCTGGCAGGTTCGGCGGAAACATGGACATCCGCTATCTCGGCCGCGGATCCGCTCTCTATCTGCCGGTGGAAGTCGAGCAGGGATTGTTCTCCTGCGGCGATGCCCACGGCGCTCAAGGCGACGGCGAGGTCTGCGGCACCGGCGTCGAGGCGCCGATGTTCGCCTCGCTGCGCTTCACCCTCGAAAAGGGTCGCTCGATCCCAGCGCCGCAGTACCGCACCCCGGCACCACTAACGGCACGCGTTGACTCGGCACCGTTCTACGCGACGACGGGCGTGAACGGCGACCTGTACACCGCGGCGCAGGAGTCCGTACGGGCGATGATCGATCACATCACCACGACCTACAACCTCAGCCCCGAGGACGCCTACGTGCTGTGCAGTCTCGCGGTCGACCTGAAGATCTCCGAGATCGTCGACGGCGGCCAGTACATCGTCAGCGCCCTGCTGCCAGAAGGGATCTTCTCATGACCGAGCCAAGCTTCACAGAAGGCGACCTCGTCAAAGTCGCCTTCGCACACGACGAAGTCGAGGGCGAGTTCCTCCAAGGACTGCTGCGCGAGGAGGGAATACCGTCATTGCTGCGACGATCTCGCGGCTTCGACGTGCCGGACTTCCTCGCGGCCGGTCCACGCGACGTGCTCGTCCCGGCGTCAGCAGCGCAGATCGCGCACGATGTGCTGCTCGACGCCGAGTTGGAGTCACTCCAACCAGAGTCCGGGACGGTAGACACGCCACGGCGTGTGCTCGCCGGCCTTCTGATCGCCGTTGCACTCGTCGCACTTGTCGTCTGCGTCGTCGTCGACCTGATCGCCTAATGATCGGTCAGTCGCTTCTTCATGCTGACCAGCGTGGCGAACGTGGCCGGCGTGGTCCTGATCGGGGTCGGTCTCGCTGTGCGGGTGCTGCCGGGGGAGACGAACCTGGCGCTGACGCTCCTGCTCGCCACGATAGCCTCCGCGGGCCTGCACCGGCGACCGGATCGCAACGAAGCAAGCGGGTCGTCCTCGCGCCGCTCCATGCTGGCGCTGAAGGCCCTGGTGGCGGTAGCTGACGGGGGTCAGCTTGAGCGGCATCTTGGTCGGTTTGGGAACTCTCGCCGCAAGCGCCGCCGGACGTAGGCGCCCACTCGAACGCGGCGAATAGGAGTCCGTCCGCGAATGGCGAGGGCCGTGACACCTCAAAGAGCTTAAGTGTGTGCTGGCCAACAAACAGCGCCCACTTGCAGGGCTTTGAGTGGCGAGAGGCGGACTCGAACCGCCGACACCTCGATTTTCAGTGGTGGGCCGACCACCCCGACTCGCCGTGGACCATAGCAAAAAGCCACGCGTTTACAGGCGTTTAGTGTGGTCTCCCGCAACAGAGGACGGCCACGCCACCGGCCGAGATACCCGCAGATACCCACGGATTCGGGTGGGTTTGGGCCTACGGATCCCGCTCGTCGGCCCAAACCCAAACGGGGCGGGTCGAGCGTATGGCGAGAGGCGGACTCGAACCGCCGACACCTCGATTTTCAGTCGAGTGCTCTACCAGCTGAGCTATCTCGCCGCGACCCCGATCCTACCGGCTTGCACGTAGTGGGCGCGGATTTGCGCCAACTCGGGCGCGGGTTTTCGTGCCCTCACAGGGCGTCCGACGGAGGCCCTGGGCAGCGCTGGACGGTCGTCAGCGACGGCCGGACCTACGGGTTAGCCGGTCAACCTCGTGCAGTAGCCAGAACGGGCGCTGGCGCAGCTGAGATTGCGCGTCTTGGCGGAGCTCGGCTTCTCGCGCCGCGGCAGCTACCAGTGCGGACGAGCCGATCATCGCTCCCCCTGCGCTGCCCAACGCTGTAACGACGCCGGATGCCTGAAGTCCGAGTGATAGGGCAGCCGCACCGGCAGTGAGTGCGCGTGGGTCCGATGTGAGACGCTGCAGCGTCCTACGCACGCGCAAAGAGTCAAGCTCGTCATGGAGGTTCTCGATTGCCGGATCGATGGTCCTTAGCTTGACCTCAGAGATGAGATCGTCCAGGTCGCTGATATCGGCATCGCGCACGTCGAGGAGCACGTCCATCTCCGCATCAGGGAACGCCTCCAAGCTTCCAAGGACCCTTGAAGCCAGTGTGCCCTCCAAGGTATGCCTGCGATCGTAGGGTTGGTTGCGCCCCAGATCTTTGAGTTCGGTGTCAACGTTGATGAAGCGGTTGCTGCGCAGGTAAACCTCGGAATCCTCGTCGTTCCAGCCGCGCTCCGGGACGTCCAGGGCACCAGCCTCCTTCGCGGCTTTCAATTCATTAACGATCGGTTCCAGGCCCGGCGGCACCGGGAAGGCTGTCGCTGTGTACGGATCGTTCCACGGGTGGTGATAGGTGCCGCGGATCGCCTCAAAGACCGACACCACCCCCGTGCTGTCGGAATTAGCGTAGTGCTCACGGTTCGACCGCCATCCGCCCGTCAAAGCGAAGAACTCGGAGAGGGTGACGCGATCCGCGTAGAGCATCGCCGACTTGGCTGCGGGTAGCGCGCCTCGTGCGAACCAGTGCGGTGATGTCCGGTCCATCTTGGCCGTGACCATCGCGACGAGTGGGGTGGCGTCGGACTCGGCGGGCATGTACTCCTGAAGTTTGACCTAGTGGACGGGCTGTGGTCTGCGACCTCTCCCTAGAGAACTGCGAACAGCTCCGCGTGGCTGCTTGCTTGCGCATGGCACAAGCTGCCGGTAGCGACCAAGCTCGTCGGCGTAGCGGCCCTGCATGAGCAGTCGGCGCGCTCGCTAGCGCCGCGCCACGCGGTTATTCGCTGCGGTTCGTCGGGTACCCGAGCCAACTCTCCAGCGCCTCGACGCCGCGCCGCTGCGGGTGCAGCTCACCGTCGATCGTGTCGTAATAGCCGACCTCGACACAGCCCTCAGGGATCGCGTAGCGGCCTCCGTCCCGGAGGGCCTGGGCGCACAACTCACCGAACTGCGCCCGGCCTGCCAACACCAAGCGGTGTCCGGGGTGCGATCTGTGCGCCACGGCGCTCACCAGTCCCGTCAGCGCGACGCCGTGATCTGCCGCAATCGCTACCGCCTCACGCCGGTCTTCCAGCCGAGATCGGTCGCCTCGCCCGACTTGTACGCGAATGGGGCACCGGCTTGCCGCGCGGCGGCGTCATCGGCGGAGCGAGCCCGTCGCTGCGGTCAGCGCGAGTCCAAGGGTGGCGAACGTTGTGCCCACGACGCGGAGCACGAGCCCGCCGAGCCGCCACACCACGAGAACGGCGATCAGGCCACTTGCGAGCAAGCTGAGCAGATCAGGCGGCATCACGTACGGCCCGCTGCGATCGGCGTATAGGAGGTCGCGGGAGCGACGGGGGTTGTACCACCTCTGGACACCGCATCGGACTCCGTTGGTGACAGGTCTTCGAGACTGTCGAGGTTTTGGCTCAACAGAGCCAAAACCGGAGGCGACAAAGCCATCATCCACGTCGCCCACGCCTGCTGCGGACGACGGATGTGATGGCGCGAGGGTTTCAACCCTCAAGTACCACCAGCGATCCGCGCCAAATCCGCGCCAGTAGATGCGCGACCGGCGACGATCTATTCTTCGCCACGGCCCCAGAAGTACGCGATCACGCCGTTCCTGCGAACCGTCGTGGTTGCTAGATGCGAGACGGATATTGACGCCTGGTACTAAGGCACGGGTGCCGCGCGCTCGAAATCTGGTTATGTGTTGCGCCGTCTCGTCTGCGGGTTGTAGTCCACATGCTTAGCAACCTCGCTGGCAGTCGCGAGCAGTTCATCGCGGCATGTGACGGCGAGTTTGGAGACAGAGATCAGTTTGGAGTTTGCCGCAACGCCGATTGCGGCGCTCACAACTTCACCATTGTGCACGGGAACGGCCACCGCGACCATGCGTGAGACGAGCTCTCGGTTGTTCACGGCGAAGCCTTGTTCGCGCACTCGCTCAAGTTCGGTTCGAAACACTATCTTCTTGACAATCGCTTTAGGCCCGACTGGGTTGAGCTTGATTGCTCGTGTCCATTTCCGCTCGTCCATCGGCGGCAAGCCCGCGACCAGCACCTTGCCCATCGCTGTGCAACTAGCAGGTACCCGTGACCCTCTGCGGCGCCCCATGTCCGCGTCATATTGGCCTGCGCGGTGGCTGCATACGCGAGCGACGTACAGGATCGCGCTGTCGTCGAGTATCGCGAGGCTCACCGTGTACCCGAGTCGATCTCGCAGGTCCGCTAGATATGGCAGGGCAGAATCGTTCAGGCCGGTAGCGTCGAGCGCCGACCTTCCCACGTCCGCCGCACGCGCCCCTAGCCGGTACTTTCGGGAAGCTACCTGCTCCAGCAGTCCTAACGCCGCTAGCGTCACGACGTATTTGTGCGTCGTGGAGCGGGTCATGTTTAGCTTGTCCGCGATATCCGCGATCCCCATAACGGGCCGCTCGGGCGAGTAGGCGTGCAGGATCGCGAGCCCGACCTCTAGGCCCTGAGAGTACCGGCCGTCGCCGAAACTCATAAGCCCCTTCTGCCAGTCGGGGTTGCCGCGTGGACTCACCGGCTGCTCGTCCTGCGACGACCGGTGTCTGCGGCGCCGCGCTGCCTTTTCTGTGCCGCGTACCGGCCGAACTGAAGGACCGGTGGCTTCTCGAATTTGCTGAGCCTCTTCAGCTCCACGATGCCGCTTCCCAATTCCCAATAGTGAATGCCAAGCAAGTTCGGCGACGGGGCCAGCGGATACCACCAGGCACAAACCGGGTCCAGCTCGTCTTTCGGCACGCGACCGATGCCTTGAACGTCCAAGACCTTCTGAAGTCCATCCAGTTCCCAAGGCCGCGAGCAGACCAACAGCGTGCAGATCGCGGCTACACGGTGAAGCTCCAAATACACCCGATGGCCTTCAACCGATTCCGCGAATCCGGTCCCCAGCACGAATGGCCGTAACACGCGGTCCAGGTGGAATCCTTGTGGCTGTGCTTGATACCAGGCCAGTGTTATAGCCATGTACAGTTCCTGCTCGTAGAGACTGGCCTCAGACATTGGCCAGTCCTCCTCACCGGACATGACGAGTCACGGTCCACACGTCCGGCTCGCCCCATGGGTCCGCTCGCAGATAGTCGATTCTCGCCAGGTGCTCGGCGTGGCGGGTGACAACGTCCTGTGACTCCTCGAGTACTTCGCTGACTTGCTGCGCCGTGAGTGTTGGCCCACGTGAGGAAAAGCAATCGAAAACGCGCAGCCCGATCGCTGCGTCCTTGAACTCGTCGCTGGTAACAAGGACGAAAGGGCGCGTGCTGCGAGCGACCTTGGTAAGGGTTTCACGGCGGTGACAGCCACGGTGATCGCGGCCGTCACTGACGTTGTGTAAATCATGTGAGATCACATCAATCCGTGTCCGCGTGACAACCCCTCGCGTCCTCAGTCGTTCCTGCGCGCTTCGTCGAGCACCTCGCAAGCGAGCTGGCTGGCCTACTCATTCCATGTGCGTTTCACCAGGACGACTGACCATCGGAGATGTATTCGCAGCACGTTGACTATCTCGGCACGCAGCGGCCTGAGCTTTTGCTTTTTGAGGAGCATGAAGTCGCAACGCTCATGCAATCTGTCCGAAAGACGATGGCGGGGCCAAAACGCCAGGCACCTGTCCGCGTCGTACATCGCCATCAGCATCGCCAGATATTCGGCCTCGGTTGAGCTGGCCGAGATGACTGCGGCACGATGCTCCATTCTCTTGATCTCGCTGCGTTCCGCTAGCCGCTCGAGAGTCAGCGGTACGACCTCCGCGGGCAGGCTCACCAGTAAGTCGTGTTTCGGGTCTCGCATCGCCATGTGACATCTAGCGTCAGACGCTCGGGGAAGGCGGCGGCTCTCCCTGGATGCTGCGTCGTAGCCACTCCGCTAGGAGCGCAGGATGACTTTCGGGCGTGGGGAGCGGGTCTAGCGCCAGGCACGTCCATTTAGCCTTGATGACAAGCGTTATACGCTCATAAACCCTTACCGCTGCGAGTCGCAGAGTCCGCAGACCGAGTGCGTCGGCGAAGTGAAAAGTAGGATCGCTTACGAGCGCGTGCGAGAGCTTGTGACGGTTAGCTACGGCGCGCTGTCGATGAGTAGACTGACTGCTCAGACCCACAACGTGAAAACCGGACTCGGTGAACACGTCGAGGTGGTCTCGGAAGCCGCGGTGTTGAGCAGCGTCCACCATCGGCGTCTCATCGCCACGGATGATCCCGCTGGCCCCCGGATACATGTAGACGACCAGATCACCGTGCGCGGCCAGACGGAACGGGTAGCCTAGAGTCGAGTCAAGCTCAATGTCAGGTATCAGCTGGCCCAGTACGGACACGTCTGGCATGATGCTTTCCGGCGACTCACCCATTTGCGCTCCATGTCGCACACCGTATTTCTACGACGGTCACGTAGACGTCTTCATTTGGAGACCTGATTGGGCGTGCTGTTCGCGCCCTCGGGGGTTGCCAGTCCTTGGCGAGCGTGTACGCGCCTGGAGCGACCTGTTCCAGACAGTGAAGGCTCACGAGCTTATTGGCGATTACGTCAACGGTCTCGGACGAGAGGTTGAGCCTCTCGGCGATCTCCCATGAGATGAGCGTTTGTCGTCTGGAGAAGCATCCCAACACGGAGACTTCGCTTCCGATCGAGGTGCCGGCGACCCGGGACCGAATGGGCTTCGGGTGCGGCAGCGAGGTTTGCGTCTCTCCCGCCGCTGGGAGTAATCGGGCTGGGCCCGACCGCTTTTGGTTCCTGTGCACCACGCGCCCATGATGACGGCTGTTTGTTCGAGTGGGTCAAATTTCTACCCCATGCGACGAAAACGCGCCCTATGGAAAGGGAAACGTTCTCATAGGGCACCAGGATCGCGTTTTACGGCCGCGCGGCGTGATGTCCTGCGGCGCAGCATGATCCGGCATCCGTGTTCGGGGGTGACGATCACGCTGCGCCATCGCGCGGTCTCGACCGCCGTTCCGCCGGGCCTGAGCGCCCATCGCTTCAGGGTCTCGCGCAGGACCGTTTGCATCTCGAGCGTCGCGAGGCTGTGGCCCGGACAGCGCTTGCGCCCGCCGCCCCACGGCCGCCAGGTGTCGGGCCGAGGCGGCGAGTCTAGGAACCGCTCGGGACGGAAGCGCTGCGGTTCTCGGTAGAGGCCGGGATCGTGGTGCATCAGATGGATGCAGCCGACAAGCTGCCCCGGCGGCTCATAGTGCCTTCCTGCGATCTCCACGGGTGCTGCTAGCACGCGTGGGATGGTGAACAGGAACACGGGGCGGTGGCGCATCACCTCTTGGACCGTGGCCGTGAGGTAGGCGTCGCCGCCACGGTCAATCTCGTCCGTGAGCATGGCGAGCACGGAGGGATCGTGGGCGAGCAGTTGAAACGACCACGCCAATTGTGAGGCGGTCGTCTCGTGTCCTGCGAGGACAAGGCTCATCAGGTGATCGCGCACCTCGCCTACGCTCATGGCGAGTTCGTCGCCGCTGTGCTCGTCGAGAAGCAAGGCAAGCACCCCGCGCTCCCGGCCGCCACTATGAATCCCATCCTCGATCAAACGCCGCAAGAGGTTGTCCACGTGGGCGCGCTCGGCCAGGAATGACCTCCAGACTGCTCGCCACCGCGGCGCGGCGCGCAGTTTTGGCTCCTGCAACGCGAGGCTGCCCGTCACAGCGAGCATTTTGAGTAGTCGAGCGTGTAGGTCACCTATTCGGCGGTCCTCGCTGCCGAATATGCTCGTCAGGATCACCCTCAACGTCAACGAACGCAACCGGGGATGAGCGGCAAACGCTCGGTCCGCGGGCCAGCTCGCTATCTCCCTCTCGGCTATATCCCTGACCATCGCTGTGTGCTCAGCGATGACAACGCTGTGGTAGGCAGGCATGATCGCTTTGCGCACTCTCATGTGCTCGGGCTCCTCCAGCAGCATGAATGACCGCTCGCCTACGAGTGGTGTTATCACAGCGGCGCCCGCGCCTGAATGGAGAATGTCGGGGTGTGCGCTGATGATGCTCCCGATTTCCGCGGGGTGCGACATGAATATCATCGGCGACTTGCCGAGCGCGTTTATGGTGAAGGGGCTTCCGTACAGTTTGTTGCACAACTCGAGGTAGGCGTGTGGCGAGCGCCAGAAACCCCATGTCTGTAGAGCCGCCGGCAGGGGCAGAGCCGGCGGAAGGCGCCCGGGGTCGTTCGTGCCCTCCCGGGGTCCCGTGTAGATTAACCGGCGAGACTGGCATGTGTAATTGTTAATCGAGGACATGGTTGTTGCAACCTCCTATGTGGATCGTTGGTTGTAGAGGACTCGCCAGGTGCGGAGCACTGGGACGAGTGAACGAGTGAGTGAGCCGCCGACACGAGCGATTTCGTGAGTCGTGGGGCGCAGTTCAGGAGTGCGCGTGCTGTCCTTCGTGAGGTACATCGCGATCATGCAGGCCGCGATCACGAGGTGGCGCTCGTGATCGTGGAGGTTTTGTGTCTCCAGTAGCGAACGCTGGACGATCTCGGCGAGGCGCTGCGAAGCCACGGCCGTGTTTGGATAGTGGACGATGTAGCTGTGGTCGCCGGCCGCGGCGTCCTCGGCCATGTCGCTGTAGCTGTCGAGCATCGTCCCGGCGAGTGAGATCCACGGCATATAGGCGCCGTACAAGTCGCGCGCCTGATCGCTTGTGACTGCCTCTTCGGCGGCTAGTCCCAACAAGGCGAGAATGGTGAGCCACGCACTCGCGCCGCCGGTGCGCTCCCACCACGCCAGCTCGCCGGGGTCCGGGAAATGGTCGGTCGCCCACCTCCTCAGTGCAGTGTCTCGGCGTTTGGGGTCGGGCTCGTGGTTGATGCCAAGCACCTGTGTGAGGCGCGCCGCACGCAACGCCAGCGGCTTGACGGTCGGGTAAGACGGCAGTTGACTGCACGCTTCGCGGCAGGTCCCCAACAGCGCGCGCAGGTATCCGCCATCCTGGGACCACGGGTGGTGGCGGTAGTAGTCCTTGAGCTCTACGCTCGGATCCAGCGCGTCGGCTAGCGCGCGGTGAAGTTGTAGGCCATTGGCGATGCCGACGTGGGCGCCCCGCTCGCTCGTGCAATCCAAGTAGTCCGCGAGCACCTCGTAGGCCACGAGTAGGCGCAGCAAGACCAGTGAGCGGGCACGCGGGATCGTCCAGAACAGCGCCGCCCCGTCGATGTTCGCGCGCTTGCGCGTGATCGCCGCCTGTGCGTCTTGGCGAAGCGCGTCATCCGGGATGATTGCCGCGAGTGTCCGCCAGTGCCCGACCTCGCGGGATACGGCCCGCAGGCCCCATACCAACTCGCGTGTCGTAGCGGCGGCGAGCGCGGCGATTTGGCGGCGCGTGAGCGGCGCGCTGTCCGGGGGACTGCTAGGCGGGGGGCATGACGTTCGTCGGGTGAACGCGAGCCGCGAAGTACCCAGGAATAGCCACGATCGCAAGTGCGGCGGCGCTGACGATCGTGAAGCTAACAACGGCGATCACCGCCCCCGTGGAGAACACAATGGGAAAACCTGTGATCGTCGCCAGCGCGTGCGAGATGACAAGTTGGCCGAACACGCCGAACACAGCCCCGATCGAGCAACCGGCGCCCAGCAAAACCGTACTCTCAAAAAACAGTGCCAGCCACATAATCAACCACGTGTGCCCCACACGCTTGTCGTACGCGATACGACCACGTCGCTGCCACATCATTGAGGCCATCACTCCAGCCATCGCGAGTATCGCCGCGATCCTAACGAGCGTCGCAATCTCAGTGAGACGTGCCAGACCTTGATGGCTGATGGTCTGCCACTCATCCGCGCGTTGTTCGGCGGTCTGTACTGCAAGTCCTGAGTTGTGACCGAGAGTCCGCCTTACTTCTTCGCGGCCCTGCAAAGGAGACACTCCGGGCCGCAAGGTAATCATCAGCGCGCTAGCTGCCGAGGTTTTCCAGGCTTCAGCATAGTCCGTGGCATTGATGAGAATCGCTCCGGGAGGCCATCCACCATTGGTACTCAATCCGGCGACTCGGAACGTACTCGGACGGGGCGAGGGGAGCGTGAACCGCTGGCCGATATGCAGGTGCATTTCGTGGGCGATCGCTTCGGATACTACGGCCCACCCGTGCCCCCGTAGTCGCGCGGACGCTACGGCGAGGTTGCCTTCGGTGAGCTGGCCGGGCGGGATCGGTTGTGGTGAGCTACTTGGCGGCGCGATTATCCAGGTGCGCCGATCTCCGATGTCAAGGAACCCACCACGGTAGATCGAGACAGACTGCACACCCCGTACGTGCCGTAGCTGCGAGGCCGCCCCGCTAGAGAACGGAGTAGTACCCAGCGTGTTGTTCACCCCGCCAGGCGACACCCACAGATTGGCCACGTCGTTCACTTCGGTCGCTGTCCGGTTGAGCCCATTCTCGAGGTTCTGCTGAGCCCCGAGAATCGCGACGATCCCAAACACCGCCATTGCTCCCATCGCGGCGATACCTTGCGCGCTGGTCTGTGTCGTCGGTTCTCGAAGGGAGATCCGGGCGAGCCCCGTAGACGTGGCCCCAAGCGGTTGCTGCACGATGCCGAACGCCGCGATGATCCCGCGAAACAGGAAGGGGAGCAGGCACAGCAGGGCAACGAGTAGTGTCACGTTCCCCGCGACTGCCGCTTGTGGACGCAGGAGAACGATGAGCGTTGTGACTACTAGGCAAAGACCGCCGGTGACGAGAAGGACTCCGGTCGTCCAAGACCGGCGGTGTTTAGTAGCGATCGGGGGCTGCAAAGGTCGGGCCAGGGTCGTCCAAAGCGGGGCTAGCACCCCGACAAACGCCGCGATCATTCCCAACCCAACCGCGAGTGCCACGGTCGGCGCTGTCACCAATCGCGCCGAACCGACCGGGAACGCGAAAGATAGATAACCTGGTTCGGAACGAAAAACATGGACTGAGAGCAGCTCGCCGAACACTAGTCCGACCGCAGCGGCGAACACTCCGAGCATGGCCGCCTCGCAGCAAAGGAACTGCACCGTCATAAGACGCGTGGTGCCGCGGTCGCGCATTTCCTGAATCGACTTTCGCCGTTCGGGGACGGTCAAGAGCATCGCTACGAAAGCGAACAGGAAGCCAATGATCGCAGAGATCACCGAGAACAGTCCCTCTCCTTGCTGGGCTGGCGCAGAGGCAACGCTGAACAGTCGGGCATCGAAGTTTGCGGATGTGAGAATCAGGTTTTCGCGGGTGGCGAGCCTTTCCAGACTGGCCTTAGCCTGCGCCTCCTGACCGGGGCGCGCCTGAATGAAGATGCGAGTGATGCGGCCTGGGCTTCCTGCGAGGGTCTGCACGTAGGGAATCGGCGCGAGCGCAATCTGGCTTTGTGCGAGTCCTCCGATTTGGGACGCTCCGAGTGTCGTCCCGATATAGCTTTCGGCAACTTTCGCTCCAACCTGGACCCTTGCATATTCCAGGGGTCCGACCCCGACTGACGCGGAGAGCGATGTTGGCAGCACGAGTGCTTTCAGACGCGCGAGTTGCTTCGCGCTCAGGTGCGACAAGAATCGCTCGGCAAGGGCGAATCGCGGGTCGACCCCGAGCAGATCCACTGATGCTTCGCCCTTGGGTCCAGTGATGGTCGCTGGCTGCTCGAGCACCGGCAGCGCAGCCTTGACCCCTGGTATTCGCTCTACCTGGGCGACGAGCGTTTCGCTGAAGCCTTCCGTGTCGCGGGAGTCGAGTTGTAGTTGGGTGGAGCCGATGATCCGGTTGGTCAGCTCCCGCACCGAGGAGTCAAGGCTGGTGCTAGCAACCTGTGAGGCGAACAGCAGAGCCACGCCAATGGCAAGCCCCAAAACTGCGAGACACTCCAAGACGAGCACACGTCTGGATAAGAGCCACGCCCGGTTCACGCAATAGACCTCGCCGAGCGACATCCACCGCGAACTTGCCTCGTTCATCGGCTCGGTCATGTTCGTACCTCGCACATCGGAGGGAGCGCTGTTTCGGGCTCGTAGGACTCTAGGTGGCCTTTATGAAGGATCAGAGCACGGTCGGCGTAGGCGACCGCCTGCGAGTCATGGGTGGCCAGCAGCACGGCCGTTTCGCGCTCGCGGCAAAGGCCAGCGAGGAGCGCGAGGACTTCCCGGCTGCGGCTTGGGTCGAGGTGGCCAGTTGGCTCGTCCGCGAGGACGAGCTTTGGGTCCATTGAGAGTGCCTGGGCTATCTGCACGCGCTGGCGCTCACCCATCGAGAGCTTGCTAGCTCGTTGCTTCATCCGGTCGGCTAGACCGAGCTGCTCTAGCAAAGGCACAATCCGTTTGTTGGCGTGCAGGGCATCGTCACGCAGGAGCTTCAGCGCGGCGTTTTCTTGGGCGCTCGCGCCGGGCATCAGCTCGTGCGGCTGGCCGACGATGCCAAGCACGCGAAGGAGGTAGTCGGCATGTGCGCGTGGGGTGAGATGGGAGATGATCTGCCCCGCGACGCTCACGGTCCCAGCGTCTGGGGTTTGGAAGCCCGCGATGAGCTCCAGCAGCGTCGTCTTACCTGATCCGCTTGGACCGTAGACCGAGACAAACTCACCGGCCTGGACGCTTAGCGTCAGCCCGTCAAGGACGTTGATGCGCTTGCGGTCGCCGTCCTCGAAGTGCTTGGTGAGATTCTCTACCGCGAGCATCGGGGCGCCCCTATGAGGCACGACGGGCAATTATCGCATCGTTGATTGGTGTGATGTTGCTGTTGGTCCTGTTGTCGGCCATCAGCCTGAGTTTCTTGCCCGTGAGCTTCCAAACGACGTCAGATGGGATCGCCGCGAGGTCATCTGAGGCGACCATCAGCACACCGCAACCAACCTCCTG
>DATCDV010000042.1:0-26054 GCA_036510495.1 Solirubrobacteraceae bacterium | reverse complement strand
GGCGAAAGCGTCGCCCGCCGCTCATCGGTTGCTCCTCAAGCCGTAGTCGCCCTCAGGCGGCGAGTCGGCTCGACGGCGGGTCGGACTCCGAGGCCGAGGCGGGCGTTGTGTGCTCCGTTGCGGATGCCCCATGTGACGCGACCCGCACCCGCGCACGCGCACGAGCGGAGGGGGTCCCGAACACGAGGCCCATGAGCCGTGCCCCGGCGAGCGCCAGCTGGGCGACGCTCATTGCCCCCAAGGGCAGCAGCGTGAGGCCCGCCACAAGCGAGAGGATGTCGCGACCGTTGGCGATCGACCAGTTCCACAGCAGATAGTCGGCCACCGTGAGCACGAGCAGGAAGACCAAGGCCCTGGGGCGCACGCCCGGTAGCTTAGTGGGCGTGCGGGACGGTACGATGGGGGCCCTTGCGCGGGCGAGGTGTTGTGGTTGCACAGAAGCCTTCCAAGCTTCGAGGGCGGGTTCGATTCCCGTCGCCCGCTTGATGGTGATCATTGGGGCGCTTTCCGTGGGGTGGGGACTATGTGTTGGAGGAGCGCCCCGGTGATTGGGGCCAAGATCTTCCCTATGCTGAACAGGTGACCGAGTTGGCGAGCGACCTTGCAGGGAGAACGGTAGACCAACTGGGGATCACTTCGTCGCCCACGCTCGTGGTCGAGCGCTTCTTGGATCTTCTGCGCGGCGGCGACGTCGACGAGGCAGTGGGGCTCTTGGCGGTGGACGTGAAGTACGAGAACGTTGGACTGCCCACCGTCCATGGACGCGAACGTGTTCGGCGCCTCTTTCGGGGAATGTCGGGGGGTGGAGGGGGGTTCGACGTGTACATCCACACCATCTCCGCAGATGGGTCGTCTGTCCTCACCGAGCGCACCGACATTTTGAAGTTCCGTCAGCTCCGCGTCCAGCTTTGGGTTTGTGGGCGGTTCGACGTTCGCGACGGACAGATCGTGCTCTGGCGCGACTACTTCGACTACGTCAACTTCACCGCGGCCATGCTCCGTGGGATGCTTGGGATCCATCTGCCAAGGCTGCGCGCGAAGCCGCCGGCGGCGGCTTGATCTTGAGGGAGGCGCGGATCTGGGTTAGAGGTCCGGGCTTTCCTCGTTCTGGTTGGTCGGTGGCGACCGGCCCAGCGGAGCGCGACCATGTGGTCCGAGGATGATCCGAGGGGGCGGATGGTGTGTCGCGGGCTTTGTCCGTAGAATCGAGGAGCACCACGGGGAGTGGCGCAGTCTGGTAGCGCACCCGGCTGGGGGCCGGGCGGTCGCAGGTTCAAATCCTGTCTCCCCGATACCGAGAATCTTTTGTATCTGAGCCAAAACTAGGCTTGTTACCACAGCCCGATAATCGACTCCGTGTTCTATTCATGTTCTATTTGTATGGATCTACATCTGGTCGTTGTGGATCGGCCTCTAGGGCAGCGAACGCTTGCACGTCTGTCTCGGGTCAAAGAACGAGCAGGACCTTGGCCTCCTCAAATGCTGTTTGTAGCTGACGGCCTCAACCCCGTTATCTGCTTGGGGTAGATTCAGTCCGAGTGGGTGGCAATACGGATCTGACGACTCGCCAGGGTGTCGAGGCCGTACGTTCGCTGCTAGTCGAACTTGGCTGGTATCCGCGAGAGCCCAGCGATCCCGACCATGGCATCGACTTGCTGGTCGAGACGGCAATCAATGGCGTTGCCAACGGTCGCATGTTCGCGCTTCAGGTCAAGTCGGGTAAGAGCCAATTCTCGGAGCGGACCGAGACGTACGCCGTTCACCGGTGCTCAGACCGCCACGTCAGATACTGGCTGGGCCATTCTTTGCCGGTGCTGGTGGTCCTCTACGAACCGGAGGACAAAGTTGCTTACTGGCAGATGGTGCGCGACGAGACCGTGCGGAGCACCGGAGATCGTTGGAAGATTGAGGTCCCGTTCTCGCAGCAGCTTGCTGTCGAGTGCGAAGGGTTGCTGCGGGAGTTGGCCAGGGCTTCGCCTGAAGCACTAACGGTGGATTGGGCGAATGTGCTGCAGCGTGGGCCGCTCGCGCTTCTAGATGGTGGCGAACAGCGCTATGCCGAGGCTCTCGCTCTGCGTGCGGAGGAGCCGCGGCGGGCGGCAGAGGTGTTGTTGGAACTCTCGGGCCAGCTCGATGATCATCACACTGATGTCGCTGGAAACCTCGAGGCCGCCAGCGATTGGCTACGTGGCGAGGCTGCACGCCTCGCTGCTCAAGGCGGAGATATTGAGATGGCCTGTAGCGCGTTGATAGAGGTCGTGCGCCGATGTGTGGAATGTGCAAGCCAACCGATCAACTTTCATATTGAGACACTACGTGGCTGGCTTTCGACTGAGCGCTGGTGGATCGCAAACTCTTGGAGGGTGTGCCTGGATTGGCCGGAAGACCTGCAGACGGCAATCGACACATTGACTGTGGCACTTGAGGGCCCTCGAGATCCACTCGTCAGTAGTGAAGATCGTCGGCTGTGGCAGGAGCACCTTGTCGAGCTGCTGCTTATTGATGGCGACAGTGTGGCGGCGCTGAGACAGATTGAGTCCCTGCCTCCACTAGATGGCGAAAGTTCTGATCCGCTCGTGCGGCTGCAGGCTCTAAGGGCGGAGGCGCTCGATTCGTTGCAGCGTGTAGATGAGGCCGACATGATCTGGGATCGCGTGAGCCACTGGGCCGACAAATATCTCCGAGACCGTCTTCCCTTGCACGCAACTTTGGTGGCCCGCCGAGGAGTTGCACTTGCTCGAAGGGGATGCCTACAGCGTGCGCAGGAGGCGTTCGCCGATGCCGCGCTCTTGTGGGGGCAGGTTGCTGGTGCCGAGGACGAGGTTGCAGAGCAGTACTTCAGCGCACAGTCCGCTGAGAGTCTGGTCGGCGATCCGTGGTCCTCCCCCCATAGTGATCGACGTGCTGTGGCCGTTGCTTTGCGCGGACAAGGGCAGACTCCTGATGCGATCGCGGAGCGCCTGGAGTTGCGAGGACTGAACGCGCGTGTAATCGGGCGAGGGTTTGATGCCCTAAATCGCTTTTCCCTGGCGCTGTTAGAACATCGCCGCGCGGGGCACTTTCGCGGGGAGCTCTACGCCACGCAGCTACTCACAGAGCTTTACGAGCACGCCGGCGAGTACGGTGCTGCGCTGGATGCGGCGATCCAAGGTGGCCGTGTCGCAGACGCAGAGCGTCTGGCCGTATATGTGTCTCCTTCAGAGTTGCTCCAAGCGCTCCAGTGCGACGAGCCGATCTGGACGCGCCAACCGCGCCTGGCAGCGCTTGCAGCTGGAGGACGTCGCCTCGATGCCCTCCAGATGGCTGGTCTTGCCGACTGGGTGCTGTTAGAAGCGAGGAGACCAATCGAGTCGATGCGCGACCGCGATCTCGTGTTCGCCGCGCACAGCGCGCTGGCTGCGACTATCTTCACCTGGCCATCCGAGTCAGCCGATCAAGCGCTTGCGTTACTAGAAGAGGACCTCTCGTCGGGCAACCTTCTCCTCGCTGAGCCTGCCGCCACGGCCCTGCAGTTGCTGACCAACGCGGGCATCGGCGACTACACGGACGCTTTGACTGTCGCGTTCCTTGAGTCTCGGCATGCGCGGGTTTCCGCGTGGTTTGTCTCCAGTCATCTGCATGACCACGCCTCGGCCCGATGTCGCGTACTCGCTGCGGCAGGCGAAGGGCGACTGGATGCTCTGGAGGTTTGTGCCACAGCTGAGGTCGACTGCCCAGGTACGGAGGTCCTTGACGCTGCGGCGCGTAAGGCGTTGAACGAACAGCTGCGTTCGCTGCTCGAGCGGCGTATCGGACATAACGAGGAGGGGCATTTCATTGGGGGGCTACGACTTGAGCCGTGGGGCCTCTTTGCGTGCGTGAGTGAGGACGCCGAGCTTCGCGAGCAGGTGGCCGAGAAGCTCTTGGAGTTCGCCATTGATGACCGGGAGCCTCACAGCAGCCGCGCGTCGGCTGTCAACGCAATCTTCAATCTCTCCGGAGGACTTGATGCCGCCATAGCATTGCGATTTGCGGATCGGCTGCGAGTAATCGCCGAAGGGCAGTTTCAGGGCTCAATATGGGATGAACCGCGCGAGGTCATAGAACATTCCTTCAATCGCAACTCGTTTTGGGAAAACGCCAGTGCCGACCGCTTGCGCGCCGCAGCGGTGCTTGCCTGTGCTGCTCTTACTGCCTGTCTCCAGGAGCGTCCACAGTGGCCCACCGACCTGTTGGAAAATGCGTTGTTCAGTGCGGAAGCTGCGGTAGTCGTAGGGGCCTTGGAGGCCATCGCACGTTTTGACGAGATAGCTCTGCCGTCAGAACTGGCTTCTGCGCTGGTGCATCCAGACGCAAGGGTTCGTCGGGCGGCGCTTGCGGCTTGGCGGCGTAGACACGATGTTCCCGCCTTAGCGATCCTTCAGCGACTCTTGACTGACGCGGATGTCGGTGTGCGTCTTACGCTGCTCGGGCTCTTGCGCGACGGTGACCGTGAGCCGCAGTTGCGAGCCCAGATAGCGCGAGATGATCCGGATGCCTATGTACGAGCGATGGCCTGCGCTCCCTTGCCAGCGCTGAGCCGCTGATGGCACCGGCCGCAAAGATGTACGAGCGATGGCCTGCGCTCCCTTGCCAGCGCTGAGCCGCTGATGGCACCGGCCGCAAAGAGGCAGTTTGGTTTTCATTTTCCTAGCAGCGTGTGGCTCTATCGAACCCAGCAGCAGGATCACCTTAGTCCCGTGGAATGGCACCTAACGTCGAGTCTGTCTTGTGCTCGGCTCGCTTCTTGTCTCCCGTAGCCAGTGTGCGAGATCGTCGGGGTCGAATCTGACGTAGTGGCCGAGGCGGTGGTGGGGGATCTTTCCGGCGCGTGCTTGGGCTAGTAGCCAGGTATAGGGGACGCCAAGGAGGATGCTTGCGGCCTTGGCGTCGATTAGGGGTGTGAAGGCGCGGCGGATGTGTTGGCCGATGCGTCCGGCGAACTTTTGGTGGGTGTGTCGTTGCAGGCTTACGGGGGATGGTGTTTTGCCGGTGCTGTTGTTGCCTTTTCCGGCCCCGGTCATGTTCGGGCGTGTGTCTTTGGTGCGTTTGCGCTGCTCTTTGGGTTGGGGGATCACGGTCAGGGTTCGCATCTTGCCCATCCTTTCGTTGTTGGTCGAATGTCAATTCGGCAAGGTCGGCCTTGCCGACCTGGGTGCCTATCAGCGGGCCGGTCATGGTTCTGTCAAGGGAAGTCCGTCAGGACCCGCCGTTAGGCGGCCCCGAAGGGGTTTCCTTGACAGGTTCTGAGCGGTCCGCTATTCGGCGGCTATGCGTTCGGGGACTGGTGGCGGGAGTCGCTGCGTGGGCGTCCGCTAGGTGACTTCTTGTTGGTCTGTCGGTCGACTGGCGGCCGGGTTGTTGTGGGCGGGTCTGTTGGTTGACGCCTGGCCTTGTTTCGTTCTTGGTTGGGCGTGGTGTGTTGGGGTGGTGTGTGGCGGCGCGGGTGAGGCGCTCGACGCGGTGCTCTGTCGGGGGGTGGCTGTGCTCGGTGAGCCATATGAAGGGGACGGGTAGGTCGATGAGTGCTCTGCGTTCGTCGAGGAAGTCGCCGAGTGTGTTGGCTTGGCCGAGGTGGGCGGCGTAGTTGTCGGCGTGGTGCTCACGGCTGCGCCAGTAGGCACCCCAGGCGGCGCGGAGTGGCCACATCCCGATCGCGCCGGTAGCGAGAAAGGCGAGCGTTTTCAGGCCGCGATGGACTTGGCCGCGGGGTGGGGTTGTGATCCTGCAGAGCGCGGCGGTGAGTCTGGCGTCGCTGGTGTTGAGGTGTCCCAGCTCGTGTGCCAGCACGGCCTCGAGGTAACCGCTGTCAAGTAGGCCACGCGTGACCATCAGGGTGTCGGCGTAGGCGCCGGCGTTCTCGATCTCTTCATCGAGCACAAACCAGCGTCGAGGCTCACGCAGTCCGGGATCGACGTTTCTGAGTTGGGCGATGGCGTCTTGGTAGATCAGCTGCTCGCGCTCAGAGGGTGAGCGTCCGCCTGCTTGTTGCTCCCACCACCAGCTGCCGAGTGGCAGCACAAGTGTCGCGAGCGATAGGGCGAGTGGCCCGTAGCCGACTACGAGCGCGATCAGGTGGACAGGACTGGTGGGTTGGCCGAGAAGTTTGAAGAACACCCAGAGGACGGGATAGGCGACGAATCCCCTGATTGCGGCGCAGGGCACTTGTAGGGCGAAGGTCGCGAGATAAAGCAGTAGCCAGCTAGGGGACAGCTCTTTGGGCGAGATTAGGTATTCGCCGGTCCGTGGCGCTCGCATTGTTCCTCCTTGATTGCTCAGGTGACGGGAAGTGTTCTTAGGTATGTCGTCGCAACTGCCATCCAGACCCCCCCCTCAAAAATCGTGTGTCCTTTCCGCGGTGTAGGTGCGCGGACACGTTGGTCACGGGAACGTCGAGTGCTTGGGCGATCTCGGCGGGCCAGGAGTCGGGATGCTCAGCCAGATATGCGGCGACCTCGTCCTGGCTGATCCGACGTTTCCCAGAAGCCCCGATCGTCTCGCCACGCTCCCCAGTCAATGCGGCACGGGCGGCCAGCAGTCGGCGACGCTCGGCCACGAGCTCGTCATAGCCGGCGAGCTGTTTATCCACGCGGACCAGCTCGTCCTCGATGCCGGACAGTACCCCGCGAACACCCGAGTGCTTATCGGCCATTAGTCCATTCCCCTTACTTTCGTACTTGCAAAGATAAGAATATAATAGTACGTTATTATTCTTATGTCTATATCAGGGCAAGGTTGGGGTCCATCGCATCAGTACCGACCGCCGCCACGCGGACGCAAACACCATGTCCTGACCTGGAGCCTGGGGCTCTGCTTCGTTGCGTTTGAGCTGTTTGCTCACCACGCACTCAGCGACGGTGGCGTGGGCGCGGCGGCGTTCACCGTTCATACGATGGCCCGCTGGGGTTTTGGGCTTGGGGTGCTCGCCTTGCTTGTTAGGGGTTCGCAGTCCCTGTGGGGATCCCGCACATACACGCCCCCACCAGCACCAACACAGCTGCCTGTCCTCAATGCGGCAGCGGTGCGCGCCAAGTCGGCACGACTCGGCGGCGGCGCCTACCTCGGACTCGGACCAGGGGGAAGGTGGGTCACAGCCGACCCCGAGCACGCGGTCATGGTGTTGGGGCCGCCACGGTCAGGGAAGACAGGTTCGATCGTGATCCCCTCAGTGCTCGCGGCGCCCGGTCCGGTCGTCTCGACTGCGACCAAGCCCGATGTGATTAACGCTACATGGCGCGCACGGTCTGAGGTTGGGCAGGTTTGGTTGTACGACCCCTCAGGAGAGCGCGAGGTATGGCCAAGGGGGATACGACGCTTGTGCTGGTCACCCGTGCCCGCCGCGGCGACCTGGGACGGCGCATTGTTGATGGCTCGCGCGATGGCTGCGGGAGGGTCGGCCGCGAAGGGCACGACCAACGAACAGCACTGGCGCGAGCGCTCCACCGCCCTCCTCGCTCCATTGCTCCATGCGGCGTTCGTCGCCGACCGGCAGATCACACAGGTCTTGACATGGGTCCTACGAGCCGAACTAGAGTCCGCACGGAAAGCCCTAGAGGATCATGGCGCGCAGATCGCGGCCGACGTATTGGCTGGGATCGCGAAAACTGATGAGCGGGAGCGCTCCTCGATCCTGTCCGCCACCGCAGGCGTGCTCTCGGCATATAACGCCGATGCTACGCGACGCAATGCCGCCCACCCCAACTTCGACGCCGACCATTTCGTCCGGTCTACCGATACGCTCTACATCACAGCACCGGCTAACAAGCAGGCTTTGTGTGCACCGTTGGTGGTTGGTTTGCTCGAGCAGATCCGACACGCCACCTACCAACACGCCGCAGAGACGATCGACCGAGGACGCCCGCCCGTCTACATGTGTCTTGACGAGGTCGCGAACATCGCACCGATCCACGATCTACCAGCGCTCATCTCAGAAGCCGGCGGCCAAGGCCTGCACGTCATGATCTGCCTACAAGACCTCTCCCAAGCACGCAAACGCTGGGGCGACGACAGCGCCGACGGATTCCTCTCACTCTTCCAAACGAAGGTCGTGCTCAACGGGATCGCCGACCCCAAAACGCTAGAGGCAATCTCGCTGTGCCTCGGCGAATACGACCGCCAGCTCGTCACCCACACGCTCGGACGGTCGGAAACCGAGCCCGAGTTCTTCGACGCCCCCAAGTCGACCGAGACGGAGAGCGTCGCCTACCACACCAACCGACAACGCGTGCTCTCACCCGGAGAGATCGCAGGACTACCACCCGGACGCGCGCTGCACCTGCAAGGGACTCGCTGGGGGCTCATCCGCAGCACACCGTGGTATCGGACGTTGCCTTGGAAGCGAATCGCTACCGCCCAGGGCTAGACGTAGAGGCACCTCCGCGTGAGCGTGGTGTCCTTGTAGGGGGCTAGGACGCGACCATCCATGAGCGCGGGACATGGTCAGGTGGGCGGCCCCGCCTATGGGCTACGCATAGGCAAGGTGTATTCCTTGGTGCCGCAGAGCTAGAACCAGTCGCCTGCTAGTGCCTTGTCCGGCTGGGCGAGGATCGCGATCACATAGAGGACGACGAGCTCAGGGAATGCCAGGCTTATGTGACCGGTGTGGATATTGATCACCTCGCGCTGACTTGGCTCACTAAGCTCATAGCCGTGATGTGTGTTGCGCAACTGGTGAAGTAGCTTGGCGATGAATACGTCCTCTTGCAGAGGAGGCCTTCCCCTAGTTCCAAGTATGACTTTGCCCTTTGTACGGCGGCCGGGCAGGATGTGGGCGAGTGTCTCCCGGCGAAAGGTTGACAGCACCTCGTTTGTACGTGCTCTGAGTATTTGTCTAATTTCGACGGGGGCATTTGCGAACGCCGCATTAAGGATCTTGCTTGCTGCCTTGGGATTGACGAGCTTCTCCCAAATATGATCGACGCTAATTTTACGATCTATGATGTTCGGCAGAAGGTCAAAGAACTCAAAAGCTAGACTTACACGTATCACATGATCGCTCGGATGCGTCTGAATGCGGACGCAATTGCTGATGATGCGGTCCAGCGATCGGAGCTCACGATAAGCGTTGCCGGCGTCGAACTGTCCGACATCACTCCGGAATCGCCCAAGGTCTGTCGCCTCCGTGAAAAGTGCATTGAGCTGTCTTGTCCACCAACTGATAAGCGCCGGGCTGTCAAGATCGGCGGCATGATGGTTCGTCTTTCGCAGCCACGTAGTCCCTTCGCCGTCCGTCTCTCGAAGGCCGGGAAGCGTATCGTTATACACCTCTAGCCAGGTCACGTCAGCGTCCCTCATGGGAACGCCCGTCTTCCGGTTGATCAGGACAACTAGAAGTAGCGTCCTCGTTACCTCCAAGATCGCCCTGCTAGCCACAAACCCTCTGGAGAACGGGGAGGCCAGCAGCACGAGTGGTAGGTACAGATATGCTGGGAAAATGTCCACGCCGCTCGCGTGGTGCTGAAGTGGATATGGGCCACCGAGGATTTCCGCAAAGGGACGCTCGGGCTGGGCCTGTGCTGTATGAAGCATGCGAATGATGGCGAGCCTCCTTTGGAAGCGAGGGGAAACCTGGATCAGGGTCACCGCACCTCCGTTGGGCTCCAGTGCCCGCTTCAAATCGCGGATCATCTGGTTGACGAACGCAGGCTGCTCTGTGAGGAAGGCGGCGCGCATCGCTGACCACGCAATGCGCTCATCAGAGCTGTTCATCCGTTCGCGGGTCTCGGGCCTGGCGTCAGTCGCGCCGATATTCTCGTCGAGCTCCTTGTCGACCAAGATGTCGAAGTAATCGCATGTCGCGTCCTGACCATGCTCTTCGAACATGACCTCGGGGTCCTCGCCACAGGAGGGCCCGACGACGGCCATGCCAGTGACTGGCTCGTGTAGCCCAGCGGCCTGTTCGAACACAGATTTGCCGCCGTGCATTCCTAGACGAACCGACTTATGTGTGCGCGAACCGCTCATAATTCTCAGTATCCTCAAGATGGCGGATGTTCGCCGCACCTGCGGTGAGCGTCGCTCGATTTTGCCGTTACCCGATCTCCAGGCCGAACCCATGATCCTGTTCTGGGTCGTGCTCCTCGGGTTGTTCGTGTGTGAGCTGGTTTGGCTCGCGGTCGGGTTGTTGTTCGCGGCTGGATTCGGCGGTCTCGCGGTCATAGAGTTCGGGCGAGGGGTCGGGGCCGTTTGGGGCGGCGGCCCCGACCCCGTCTTCGATGGTCTGGCCTGGTGAGGCTGAGAGGACGGTCTCGGCTGCCGGCTCGGGGGTGTTGCTAGGGGCGCGGTCTGGGATGCGTTCTGTTGTGATGGCCTGACGGGTGATGCTCGCTTGTTGGGCGTTGCTCTGCTCGATCTTCTCGGCGAGACGCTCGATTGCTTCGGGGGTCATGCCTTGGGTGCCGAGGTTGTCCTTGCTGGCGTAGATGTTGGTTTGTTCGCGGGCTCTGGTGAGTGCGACGTAGGCGCGCTCGCGGTCTGTTTGCCAGCCGCTGATGAGTGCGAGTGCGGTGTTGGTGGTGAGGCCTTGGGCCTTGTATACGTGTTGGGCATAGCCGAGGCGTAGGTCCTTGAAGTTGTTGGTGTCGACGTTGACTTCACGTTGGTTTGCTACGTGAGTGTCGATCGTGAGTTTGTTTTGGTCTTGGATGTCTTTGACGGTGCCGAGCGTCCCGTTCTCGACCCGTGGTTGGCTGCCGGGTTGGAAGAGGGACTTGGTGAAGATGACGTGGTCGCCTGCTGCGAGCTGGTAGGGCGTGTCGGGTAGGTTTGCGCGGTCGTTGCCGAGCTCGCCTGCGAGGTCGCGGTATTCCTGGGCGTGCTTGTTGAGCCGGTCTAGCTCCTCGTTGGTGTTGTCGGTCAACATCACGGTGCGGCCCTCGGGGTGTTCGAGGCGTTGCTCGTTCCAGTCGGCGACCATTTGTTCCGCTGCTTGTTGGCGGGTGTCGGTGATGTGTAGACGGTCGTGGGCTTGGTAGGCAGCAAGTGCGGCGGTGGCGTTGCCTTCGCGGACTTGTGCCCAGGCTTCTCGCTCCCATTGGTTCTCGGCTCGGTGGACCTCGGTGAGCTTTGCGTTGGGGGCGCAGTCCGTTATGTGATCGAACAATCCCCCAGCACCGATCGCAGAGAGCTGCGCGCTGTCACCGGCGAGCACGAGCTTTGATTCCCTCTCAGCAGTCTGCTTCACCAGTCGAGAGAAACGGTTGGTGTCGGCCATGGCGGCCTCGTCCATCACCACGATGGTGTTCTTGTCGAGGTTGACTATGCCGCTGTTCTCGCGGGCGAGCAGTTCGTTGGTTGTCATGGATTGGTCGGTCTTGGCGTCGGCTCCGAGGCGCTCGGCGGTCGCGCCAGCGATGGCGGTCCCGATCACGTTGTAGCCGTCCTTCTGCCACGCGTTCGTCGCGGCTTGAAGGACAACGCCCTTGCCCGTTCCGGCCTGGCCGATCAGGGTTGTGATTCCGCCCTTGCCGGTGATGGTCTGTAGTGCCTCTTGTTGCTCTTTGCTGAGGGGTCCGCCAATCTCGCGCGCCACCTCACGTTCGGCAGCGCGAAGAGACTGGTCGCTCACCGGGGCCATCCGCTCGTCCGCCCGTTGCTTGACGGTCGCGATCGTCTGCTGCTCGCGCTCGCGCAACTGTCTGGTTGTCCACTTGCCGCCCTGGAGTTGGATCAGCTCGCCCGAACGCACAAGATCCTTCACGACGGTTTGGGCTCCGCCTGGATGACACACGCCGGCTGATAGCTCGTAGGCGGTGGCATAGAGTTCACGCTCGCTGACTATCGAGCTTTTCGCGGTCACTCGCTCGACAAGCTCATGCGAGAAGCCGATCGGCGGACCCTCAGTGCGCTCGCTGGCGGGCGTCTTCTCGGGCGTGTTGAAGAGGCTGTGAGCGTGATCTTGGGTGAGACTGTGCTCGGCGGCCAGTTCCCGCCAGGCCGTGTCTACCTTCTCGGCTGCGAGCGATGACTTGGTGCCGCGGGTGCCGGTCGTCAGCTCCGCCAGCTCACGCGCGTTCGGCTCCCGCCCGTATTGTGATCTGAAGTCGCGGGCAGCTTGGCGGATCTCACTAGTGCGGGTTGACCAGCGCTCCGCCAGCTCCCGTGGGATGCCCTTGACCTGGAAGTAGCGTTCGTCTTTGCCGGTGCCGCGCTCGATCTGTACCCCAAGCTCTTGGAGGTTCTGTGCGAGCACCGACCGGTACCAAGCCCCGTTCTCGCGCGCGCTCAGAAAGACCTGGCGAGAATCGACGGCAGCGAATTTGCCGTCGTGGCGCTTAGCGGCGAGGACTACTACGTGGGTGTGCAGTTGCGGGTCGGGGACCCCGTCTTTCTCTTGGGTCGCGGTGAGGCGGCTCGCATTGTGCATGAACTTGGCTGCCACGACCCCTTTCGCGGTCTGCCA
This sequence comes from Solirubrobacteraceae bacterium, assembly GCA_036510495.1. GTDB lineage: Bacteria > Actinomycetota > Thermoleophilia > Solirubrobacterales > Solirubrobacteraceae > Palsa-744. The sequence goes on along the minus strand of DATCDV010000042.1, from coordinate 13,636 downwards.
TTTCAGCTCGCCTGCTTCGCGCACGCGGACCAACTCCACATCTCGCTCGAGGTGGCCCATCGCGCTTGCGATGGCGTCCTTGTGCGCGGCCTCGATCTGCGCGCGATACTCGGCCGAGGACGCGGCCCATAGCGCGGACACGTCCTTGGGTGGGCTGAAGCTCATGTCGATCCCCGCGACCCTTGTCCCATCGCCGCCGACGGCTCTGATCTCGCGACCGTCGTTCGGGGCCTGACCGTTCATCAGAGACAGGAGCTGGTCGCGCTGCACGACCATTTCGGGGGAGAGACAGAGCGATGCGAGGACGGCTGGGTTGCCGTGCCATTCACCGGCGGCACCCTCGCCGCTCTCATCCGCCGGGTCGATGTAGTAGTCGCCCCGTTCAGATGTCGAGGTCAGATAGGTCGCATATTTACCGGCATCACTGCCCTGCACCTTGTGAGTCGTCTGCATGCTTTCGAACGTACGACTCGCAGACAAGCACTACAAGGGCGCGAGGATGAAAGTAAAACTCAGGAGGGCTCATCTCAGTTGAGACGATTACTCTTAACATTTCTCCGAGAGGGAGATTGGTGTCACAGCACCATCGGTGCGTATAGTCTGCATCGCGCTGATGGGCCGTCGGTAAGGTGACTGCACCTGGTTTCGGCACCAGCGTGTCGTGGCGTGGTTGAGGTGTTCGCATTGAGTCTCTCCAGGGCGCGGGCTCAGCAGGCTTGCAGGAATGGCGAAGGGGTCGAGGCCGTCGATCCCGGGTTCGAGGGACGGGCAAACGATGGCTGGCGGCGTGGACCACGCGAACGTGGTCGCGGCTCACTGGGACCGATGGGAACGCCCATATCCAATCCCAATCCGAGCGGACCGCCGTCGAGCGAGTGCTCGATCCCGTGTGGGCGAGGCGCCGAGGACCATGTCATCGCCGAAATGATTTTCCGCTTCGACCTCAAGCAGGTTCAGCTCGTCGGCTAGAGCTTGTTTTCCTCGGCGTGGCTGTAGAGCACGGAGAGCGCTTGGGATTCATATGCGGGTGGGAAGGGCTTCTTGCCGATCCTGAATAGCACGATCTCTGCCGGACCGACACGGAAGAAGGCGGCGTCGATACGTGTGAAGGTCGCTTTTGGCTTCGGCAGTGGCTTTTTCAGCTCATGGTGCAGACCGCGCGGTAGCTTGATCGGGGGCAGCACCGCGAGGATGTGGACCGCGAAGGCTCCGGGGCCGAGTGTGTGTGCGAGCGATACTAACTTGACTTGCACCGCGTGTGAGCGCACGGTCGTTTCGCCTTCGATGCGCAGACTGCCGCCGAGGGAGCGCACGAGACACGTGCTGGCACGTCGTGAGGCCAGTGCCGTGCTCAGGTCTTCGGCCAGGGCTTCACTTTGCATCACGACGACGGCGGACGCGAGCAGCCCGTAAGGGATGTACAGGGCGGATGCTTCGTCAAGCAGTGGACGGTCGAATGGCTTGTCGTGACTGCCGCACCGAAGTTCTCGCCCAGCGGGTTCTTCGCGGGTGTGTTCTACGCTTGTCGGCAGCGCCTCGGCTTCCGGCAACTCGCTGGCCTTCAGGTTGACTGCCTGCGCAAACGCGACAGCCTGCACCTTTGTGATAGGTGTGTTTGCGCCGGTAGGAACGGCCAACGCGGTGCTGGGGAAGCTGGCAGCGAGCGAGAAGAACGCGACCGTGGTCGTGAGAAGTCCTTGGAGCGACAAGGTCGTGCGATTCTAGCCAGCTAAACCCCTCTGCGGAGCGCGGCCGTCGAGATGCGCGCACTCATTCGCGAGACCCGCAGAGGAGCTTTTAGCGCTCGATGGCCTCGATTGCGTCGTCTTCGATGGGGAGTTGGGCGTCGATGCCGTGGTCTTGCAGGAGGCTTTGGAATTGGTGTAGGTGGTCGTAGAGGCATGTTCGTCGTGCGTGCATGACGGGTATCTGGTCGTGGTCGTGCTCGACGGTCGTGGCTTCGCGCAGTTCGGGGGTGAGGATCAGGTGGGTGGCCTGTGTTTTGACGTGGGCGTGCCCGGTGTAGATGGAGTGCAGGTCGATGGCGTGGTCGGGCAGGACGGTCTCGATGACGAGGATGTACGCGCCGACGCTGGTCGCGAGTGTCTCCGAGGGGACGGCTTGCCCGTCGATCGCGATCATCACGGGGATCTTCTCGCGGTACGCCATCGCCTGCAAGCTAGCGCTCGCGGCGGGCGAGTTGGAGGTTGCTAGGTCTGCAGCACAGTGCTCGGGTGGTTGTGCGCACTCCGTGGCGGATCGATCATTGCAAGCTGCTTGGGTCCGCCGGAACGGTTAGCCTCCTTGCTGTGGCTGGACGTGAGCTAAAGCAGTTGTTCCGCGCCTATCGCGAGGGCGACGAGCTTGCGTTTCGCAGGGCAGCGCAGGAGATAGTGGAGGAGGAGGAGTCAAAGCACCACACAGCCCTGGCGCGCGACTTGCGCGCGATTCTCGTGGCGGGCGGCACCCGTGCGGTGGCCTCCGATGTCGTGCTGCCAGAGCCGCCGCGTGACCGCGAGGGCGAGTGGCCCTTGGCGGAGGTGCGCCATCCTGAGCACGCCTTCGAGGACCTTGTGCTTGCCGGAGATCTCGTGGGTCGCTTCAAGTCGTTGGCCGAGGAGTACCGGCGCTGGGAGGACTTGGACCGGCGCGGCATCCCGCGCCGCCAGCGCCTGCTCTTGTACGGCCCGCCGGGCTGCGGCAAGACGAGCGTCGCGGAGGCTTTGGCCTGTGAGATGGGCCTGCCGCTCGTCGTTGTGCGCATCGACGCTGTGGTGTCGAGCTATCTGGGTGAGACGGCGTCGAACCTGCATCGCATCTTCGACTTCGTGCGTAATGGCTCGTGGGTGCTGCTGTTCGATGAGTTTGACGCGCTCGGTAAGGCGAGAGACGATCCGACCGAGCACGGTGAGATCAAGCGCGTGATCACCGCGTTCCTGCAGATGCTCGACGCTTTCCACGGCCCGAGTCTGTTGATCGCCGCGACCAATCACGAGCAGCTGCTGGACCCGGCGTTGTGGCGGCGCTTTGACGAGATATTGGAGTTGCCGCGCCCCAGCGTTCACCAGTCTCGTCAGCTGTTGCGCAGGCGCTTGCGCAACGTCAAGCACGAGCGCCTGGACATCGACGCGAGCGCCTCCAAGCTCAAAGGCAAGCCCCATTCGGCAGTGGAGAAGGTGGCGTGGGATGCCGTGCGCTACGCGGTGCTCGATGACCGCGAGACGGTCGGGCCGAACGATCTGAAACGTGCGGTAGCGGACGCGCTCACCCGACCCTGGTAGCCGATGGCCGACCACCTCTTGCTGCCAGTTCCGGTCAGGCTCGACAGTCGTCGCGCCGGCGGTGGCGGCGGTAAGACCCACCAGCGCTCGCCTGGCGCGCACGGCGAGAAGCTCAAGCAAGAGCTCGACGCGGCGATCGCAGCGCAGCGCCCGGCGCGCACGATCGAGGGCGTCGATCCAGCTTGCGTGTTCAAGCTGCGCGCGACGGGCGAACTCAAGGAGACGGCTCTCGCGACCAACCAGTTGCAGTTCCTCGGGGACACGGCCGAGTGGACCTACTTCGTGCTCGCCTCGGGCGAGGATCCCACCGAGCTGCGTGAGCGTCTAGGAAGTTACACGGCGGCTGGCGAGGACAGGAGCAAGGCCAAGGGTCGCGGCCTGTTCGAGCAGATCGAGGAGATGCTTCCCTACGACCGCGATGATCGCCGCGGTTGGGGCCTACCGTCCACGGGTGAGCGGGTGAGCGAGCCGCTGCTCGTGGACGTGATCGTGTGGCCGTCGCCCGACGCCGCGACTGCCCGCGCCCGCGTGCAGGACGTGCGCACAGTCCTTGCCTACCATAAGGCGCGCATCTTGGCCGCCGACGAGCGAGCCCGCTTCACGGTTGTGCGAGCGCGGGTGCAGAGCGACTGCCTCGACGACCTCCTCGACCTATCCGTCGTCGAGACGATCAGAACTCCGCCCATGCCGCGCCTTGAGCCCTCGACCTGGCGCGACGCCCAGCTGGAGGATCTGCCAATCCCCGTGCTTGAGCGCTTCGCTCCGGTGGGCTTGATCGATGACGAGGTGATGAGCCACCCACTGCTCGACGGTGTGATCGCATCGCGCCGCGGGATTCCCGAGGCGCATGCGTGGGAGCCGCCAAGCGACCACGGCACGCTGGTTGCGGGCCTGCTTGCATATGGCAGCGTCGAGGATGCCTTGGCCGGGGGCAAACCGTGGGTGGCGAGCGGCCCGATTCACTCCGTGCGTGTTCTGGAGCCGGTTCCCGGCGAGCGAGAAGTGACCCGCCTGCCCACCGACCAGCCTGCCCATCTCGTGATCGAGGATGCGATCCGCCGCTTGCACGAGGAACACGGCGTTCGCGTCTTCAACCTGTCGATCACCGACCCCGAGCCCTACAGCGGCCCCCACGTGAGCGTCTGGAGCGAGCGCATGGACGAACTCGTGCGCGAGCTGGACATCGTTATCGTGATCGCGGCGGGGAACCAATTTCCAACCGAGCTGCCGGACAACACCGATCTGTTGGGTGCCTATCCGCGCTATCTGCTGAGCGACGCTGCGCGTGTTGCAGAGCCCGCGATCGCCGTCAACGTGCTGAGCGTTGGCAGCGTCGCGCACGCCGATGCCCCGCAACGCTTGGATGGTCAATCGCGTCCCGGTGAACGCGCGATCGCGGGTGTGCGCGAACCGTCGCCCTTCACCCGCAGCGGCCCGGGGACGGCGGACGCCACCAAGCCCGACCTCGTCCACCACGGCGGCAACTGGAGCCTCAATGACGTGGACGTGCTGCAGGTCCGTGACCACGGCGTGAGCGTCATCTCGCTCGTTGTGAGCGACCAGCGCTTGTTCGGTGTGGCCAACGGCACGAGCTTCGCTGCACCGCGCATAACGCGTCTGGCGGCGCAGGTTCTGCATCGCTACCCGGGCGCGAGTGCAAACCTGATCCGCGCTCTGATAGGGAGCGCCTGCGCGCCGATTACATTGCCGGCAGGGCTCAGTCGCAAGGAGCGGCGCCGGATCACCGGCAACGGCCTGCCTGTCGAAGCCAACGCGCTCGACAGCGGCGTCCAGCGCGTGGCGATGACTTTCGACGGGAGCATCGACCCCGACACGGTGATGATCCATCCCGTCCCGATCCCTGAGGTGTTCGCGCGGGAGCGCTCGTGGCGTCGGATCACTCTGGCCCTCGCCTTCGACCCGCCTGTGCGGCGCACACGCCGCGAGTATCGCGCTACGTCGATGAGCGTCGAGCTCGTCCGCGCGATGAGTCTTGAGGAGGTGGAAGTGACCTGGCGGCGTCAACCCACCGACTCCGGACAGCGTCTGCGCCTGCCGGAGGAGGGCCGCCGGCCAAAACTCGAGCCCGGCATCCAGGAATGCGGTGACAGCACGCTGCAAGTCCGCTCCTGGCGTACCGACCGACTCGACGTGGACGACGGCGATATCTACTACGCCGTGGTCGCGCACGCACCGTCGCGGTGGCTCAAAGAGGCACAGCGATACGCGCTCGTGGTCACGCTGGAAGACGAGGAGCGCGAGGAGATCGACCTCTACGCGGCGGTCCAGCCGCGGGCTCGCGTGCGCAGCAGGGTTCGCCTACGGGGGTAGATTGGTCTTAACGTGATCGTTGCTCGATCGCCCAGCTAGCAAGCCAGTGCTTTGGAGCGCTTGGAGTTTGGTGAGTCAGGCTAGGGCGGCACGCGTCCGTGCGTGCCGCCCGGTTTGGGTGGTGTTGCTTACTTGTGCTCGGGTGCCTCTGCCACCTCTGGTGTATAGGCGGCGATGAACTCGTACTCGCCGTTTATTAGTGGGACCTCGTGGCGTGCCTTGATGGCCCACTCGCATAGTTGGCCCCAGGTCAGCTCGCCGCGACGCATCGCGGAGACGCGTTCCTTTGCGGTCATTTTCCAGAGGGTTTGTGAGCGCTCTTGCTTGGTTGCGCGTTGCTTGGCGAGGCTTTGCAGCATGTCTTCTCTCATGTCGCTCATGGTTGGCTCCTTTGCGAGGGTTTGGGGGGTGTGCATGCCGCAGCCCAGCCGCGCTTGCGCGGCATAATCGGCAAGGCGTGCGCGCCCCCCAAACCCGTAGTGAGCCCATGCGCACGCATGACTGAGATGCCAGGAGGCCGGGGGAGGATTGACCCCGAGGGCCAGACCGGCCGCCACGTCCCGTCGCTGCGCCGCATGAACCGCCTGCGCTTACTGCGCAGCTTGTGTGCATGTACCGGCGTCTACCGCCGTGCTCGGCTATAGCTCGAGGTCGTCCATCCGCTGGGCCGCTCTAGTGGCCGCGACGAAGTCGAAACCCAGCTCGTGGATCAGTCCCGCTCCCGCGAGCCCTGCAAGTGCATCGGTCGCCTCAAGGTGCGATGCGCTCAGTTCGCGTATCAGCTCCTCGCGCGACCACAGCCCGTGATGGTCGGTGCTCAACAGCAACGCGATAATCGCGGCTTCCGTCCGACCTTGATCGTCGTCGTAGTTCGGCTCGTCTTTGCACGGGCGCCGGCTTGAATCGATATTTTGGGTTTGCATGGGAAGGTGTATCTCCTTTCCAGGCCACGGCCCCGGCGTTAGCGCGCGCGGGGCCAATAGCGTTTTGATGGTTGTATTGAAGTTATCGACCGATGGGTCGGGGGATCAAGGATTGAGGCGCGGATCTGGCTTGTTTTCGTGAAAGTTGGCCGGGAAACGCTCTTTTGTCATCGCGACGAGCGCTGATGCGATGCGGACGGTCGTTGCTCCCCAGCTCGGCTTGACCGCAGGTTGTGTTGCGGTGGCTCCTTGGAGCAGTGCGGACGGCCGCTCGGATCGGCTGCTATGCGCTTTCGTCCCGATTTCGCGACCAATTGGCGACCAATTGGCTGGTGCGTCCTACATACCAAGCGCAAATGGCTTGGTTGTGCGGGATTGAAGATGCGCCGTGCGGGACTCGAACCCGCCCCGCCGGATTAAAAGTCCGTCGTGTCCTTCGGAACGGCGCTGATTACCGTGAGCCGAACCATCGCCTCTTCGGTGGTGCGGCGGGTGTTGCTGGCGTCGACTTTCGTTGACGGGCCATGAGGACGCTTACACCGATCGCCTGCGTCAGCCACCGAAGCGGCTTCTCAAGATCGACATCCTCATCGAAGTCTCCGAGCCAACTGGGGTTTTCCTCCTCGATGGCCGCGTAGGCCCACTCCTGGATCTCGAAGGAGTCGAGGTTTGCCTCGCAGCCAGCAATGCCAGCCTGTAGAACGAGTAGCTTCTGCCAGCCTACGGGGAGACGCTCTGATCGCTGGTCATAGGCGGCCATCGCTGCCGATGCGGCGGCCGCGAGATCAGTCTCGGGCGGCCCGGCTGGTTACTCGCGTAGAAGGTCTCCAGCGCTTGGTCACATCGCAGGAACTCCTGAAGGCGCCCTGCCTCGGCTGGATCAAGATCGGCGGGTATCGTGAAGTTCGCTTCCAACACTGCTCGGATGTCGGGATCGGCACGATAATTGGGCATTGCACGAGAACTCTACAGTGGAGTGTGGCGCAACGCGGGCAATACAGATGGCGAGAGGCACGCAGTAAGTCGCGGGGCATCGAGTCCAGTAAGCGGGGTTGATTTGCCGGCCTAGCGTTGGAAAGCCTCCCCTTTATGGGGCGTCCCGATCGCGCTTCGCTCCCGGTTTTCGCGCCGTCCGGCGGGCATGCCGGCGCTCGTGGAGATCATCACTGGCCTTGGTCGGCAGTTCAGTTGCGGACTGTGTCCTCTACTTCCAAGCACCAAGGAAGGCTTTACATCGCAGGCGGGTCCGTCGACCGGTCAGGGATGCTCCGTGCGGGACTGAACCCGCTAAAAGTCCCTTTGAGCGATCAAGTCGGTGGTGCGAACGCGCGGTCCACGATCTCTGCCTCGTTCTCGGCCGGCTGGTAGTGGGCGTAGATCTGAGTGGTCTTGGAGTCCGCGTGACCCATCCAGTACTGGAGCGTGCGCAGCGGCACACCGGCCGCCGCCATGCGGGTGCCGAATGTGTGGCGTAGCTCGTGGTAGGTGATCTCTCGTACCTCAGCGCGTTTTGTGGCTTGTTTGAAGCGTCTCGTGAGCTTTGAGCGGTCAAGAGGTTGTCCGGTCTCCGGGTGGCAGAAGACGAGTGCTCCATCTGTCGCATAAGCGGAGCCCTTCCTGTGCTTTTCAAGCTCGCTGGCAACGCGCTCGGCAAGAGGGACTGAGCGTCCGGAGCCCTCGGACTTCGGGTCGCCAAACTCGCCGCGCACGAAGGGGGAGACGACACGGACGCGTCGAGCACTCAGGTCTACGTCGCGCCAGCGCAACCCGATCAACTCGCCCTGGCGCAAGCCGGTCATGGCCGCCGTCAGGTAGATGCTCGGCTCGATACGCCCAAACGCGTCATCGGGATAGCTGGTGGCAAGCAGCTTGTCGAGCTCGGCCTGATCGAGGAATTGGATGCGCGTCTCGTTCTTGCGGGTTCTCGGGCGATCCGCGAGCTTCACCGGGTTGGTTTGGCACCAGCGGCGGCGCATCCCGATCTCGAAGACCGAGTGCATTGTGTTGAGGTGGTTGCGCACGGTCTTGACCGCCAGCGTGCGGGTCTTCACAGCGATGTAGCGCTCGATGTCCTCAGGAGTGACCCGGGCCAGGTCCTTTCCTTCAAAGAACGGCACGATGTGTTTACGCAGGTCGGAGGCTACGGTGAGCCGGTGCGACTTCTTGCGACCGCGGATATCAAGCGCCCGGCATAGTTCCTCGCTGGCCTCCTCCATCGTCGCCCTGGTCGTCGCAGCGATCACGATCGCGTCCTGCTGGCGCATCCTGGCCAGCTCGCGCTCGGCCTGAGCCCTGGTCATCCCATCGCTCTCACCGGGCGTACGAACTACTCCGACCTTGCGCTGGACCTTACGGCCGTCCGCGCCATACCAGGAGCCGACCCACGAGCGGCCTGCTAGGCGCAGTGAGCCGGTTCCGTATCCGCGCCTTTTGCTGTTGCTCTTCGTCGCCATGAGTTGCCTCCAGAACGCATCCATGTTCTATTCATGTTCTATCTTGAGCTCATTCTAGGGCATCTGCCGGACGCTAAAAGCCCGTAAACGTTGGGTTTTGTGGCTGAAAGAGGGGGGATATTTCCGGCTGGGGGCCGGGCGGTCGCAGGTTCAAATCCTGTCTCCCCGATAGAAATGCGGTTGGATGCTGGGAGGGGCTGGGGACGTCCCGAGAGGGCAGGATTTGGCTTCGCAAGTGGGATCGCGGGGTCATCTTGCCGGGAACGGCGGTGGTCGAGTTATGCCGCCTTCTGCGCGGTCCGCCCACGAACCGCCCACGTGACAAGGTCTTGACCGCCCACGGCCAGCAAGCCCAGGCGGCGGTGGCGCTCGCTAGCTCGCTGTTCTTGAGGCGGTTGCGCTGCTTGTAGTTGTCAGCCCCAAAAGATGCAGGTCGGGTCTCGGTCAACCTCGTCGAGCAGTACGCGAACGTCCGGTGCCGGCTCGACCAGGTCATAGCGGTGCCAGCGGCCGTTGCGGTTGCTTCAGTACAGCGTCCAGAGGCCGACCTTCGTTGTATGGCGGAGGCGTGCTACGCCTCGGCTGGCCCACTCGGGACCGTAATCCTCCCGCCAGGGTGCGCGCCGTTCGACGATGGTCACCGCCCTCGGGTGCGGACAAGCTCGCTTCGGACCTGATGCGGGGCGTGAGGAGGAACGCGCTGCTCGCAGTTGTGACTGACGGCGGCGACATCGAGCCCGGGCAGCACGGACGATCGTAGCCGGCGTGGAGCACCCCAGGAGGTCGTTACGTGAGACGCCGGTGGCGCCGGGTACTTCCCGGTGTTAGGAACGCCCACGACCGGCGACCTGGGTGTTGTGGGTAGGGGCGCGAGAGCCTTCGGAGGTCTGGCCGATGGCTGGAGGTCCGCGAGCGATCGAACGAGCCATCCCAAGCCGAAGCTACGCTCAAGGAAGAGGCAGCGTTGAGTTCTTCGACTTCGGTCTACTCGCCCGTATTCGAGTAGCGGCTCGCGCCCGATGCACCGGCACTGCCCCGACTCATTCGACGGCGATACGCCCCACGGACCCATGCCGGAGTCGCACGGGCCCTCCGTTGGGACGGTGTCGACAAGACAGGAAGGAACATCATGGGCTGGACGGCCGGACATCTACAAGGACCATTCACCGCACGTTCCGCGATCGAGTTCGACCTCGGCTGGGAGTTTGCAGCGCGGGTTGTCGACGCTGTTCGCTACGGGCGGGTCATCTATGCGGCTGTGCGCTCAAGTAACGGCCAGGATGTATTCGGCCTGGTGCTTTTGACCGAGCGCCGCGGGGGTGTGCTCTACACCAAGCCGATTAGCGAGGACATGGGTCCAGTCGAGGACTTTTGTCCAGCAGGCATTCTCGATCAGCTCACGGAGCCCAGCAATCGGCATGCATCTGAGTGGCGACGGCGCTGTCGCGCTCGCGTGGCTAGGTCACGTCCTCGCCATGGTCAGAGGGTCATCTTTGCCAAACCGCTCCAGTTCACTAACGGAGACACCTACGGTACCTTGACCTTCCTGGGCGGCTCGCGGTTTCGCTCAGCCGATGGCACGCTGTGTCACATTCCGTCGTGGCGAACGCTCGATTACAGCGTAGAGCTGTGATCATCCACCCTCGAACGCATTGACGGGCGCGTGACGTGTTACCTCGAATCAGGGGTTACGGCCCGCTCCACCGCTGCCTCGACCGAGTCGACGTAGCTCGCGCGCAGCGTGTCGTCCTGCTTACGCCCCCAAACCGTGAAGCCTTCCGAATCCTCTAGTTCGACTTTCGCGTTCCATTTGCCCTCCGACACCAGGCGCACGCGCAGTCGACCGGCGGTCGCTTTCGCGGGCGCGATCGACAACAGCTTGCGGCCCGTCTTCTCCTGCAGGAGATGCCCGCCCGTGGTGTCGATCGCGAACACGTCTTTGCCCTTCCACACCAAGAAGTCGGGGTAGAAGTTCCGCGTCGGACCGACGCTGATGAGCGGGATGTTGTAGCCGCTGCGCGACGGGTTGCGGGACCAAGTCAGGCCCGTGGCATCGATTGCGCGTGCGAACGGGATCTCCATATCGTTGAGGCCGCTGTATCCCTCGTGCAGCGCGTTGTCGAAGGTCTCCATTTCGTCGCGCCGCACGAGCGCCGGACCGACGACGTACTCGTCGACTGCCTTCTGCTTGAGATAGACGTTCTCGATATACGCGTTGACAACGTCCTCTGCGACACGCGCGATCTGCGTCTGCGCGCGGCTGCCGAACCCAACCATGGCGTCGAACTTCGGCGCGTCCGTAGGCGCAACGCCAAGTGCGCCCGAGAAGCGGCGCAGCACCTCGCGCTGAAACAGCCAGCGCGCGGCGACCAGGCTGGTGTGCTCGAACTCTTCCCACTCCAGCTTCATCTCATCATCGACGCCAACCATGCGCTGTATCAGCGTGCGTCCGCCCGCGCTCTTGATGTTGGAACCGTCGTCGTTGCGGTAGTCGGTCAGGCCGTCGAGTAGTTCTGCGATCGGGCCGATGGCGTCGTCGGTTACGTACGCAGTCTCGAAGATGCGCTTGTCTTCCTTGGCCGGCACCGATTCAGGCTTGGCTTTGCCCGGACTGGTCTCGACAATCTTGATTCCCGGTGCATCGGACTTGAGCTTCTTGTTGACCTTCTTGAGAAGGTCTGCGAACACGCCGCGTTTGTCGACGCGCACGTACACGTGCGCAGAGTTCAAGCGCTCCACCGGATGGTGCTGCGCACCGGGCTGGCGCAACAGCCGACCGATGATCTGCTCGACCGCAATGTTCGAGCCCATGTTCTTGTCGATGTACGCGAAATAGCAGAGCGGATCGTCCCAACCCTCCTGCAAGCTCAGGTTGAAGATGACGTGCCGGAGTCCCCGGCAACGAAGTCGTCGTAGTCCTTGTCGGCGCCCTTGAACAGACGAAAGTCCGGCGGCAGCGGATAGTCCTTGTCGGTTTTCAGCGAGCAATACACCGCGATGTCGGCGGGGTCGACGTTGTACTTCTCTGTGAGGTAGCGCCAGATAAGGATCGGCGGCGACCTACGCTGCAGAAATGGCTGCTTGGAATTGTCGGTCTGCAGGCTGTTGCCCTCGACGATGTTGGTCTTGCAGATGTAGAGCGCCTTGGGTGCGCCGACTCCGTGTGCAGCCGCCTCCTCTTCGACCTCGTGCATGTCGGCGATCAGCGAATCGATCGTCTCCTCCATGGGTGCTTCGTAGCCGCCGAGCAGGATTGCGTTCTTGGCCAGGCCGGAATCCGCGACAGCCTTGGCGACGACATCGGTCACAAGCTCCTCGTCGGTCCAGCCTTCTTCGCGCAGCAGCTTGACCTCGGCGCCGAGCTGCGCCGGCAGCTTCATGGTGGCGCTCGCGGCGATCAGCCCATCGGGCTCTAGTTCGAGCAGCAAGTCCATCTGCTGGTCGGTCAGGTTGTGGCCCTCGTCGTACACGAGCAGCAGAGGACGACGGCGATCGTTGGCGTCCAAACGCAGCCTCAACGCCTCCCACGTGCTGTCTTCGGCGGTGTCGATCTCGCTCTTGAAGATCAGCCGCTCGCCCTTCTCCTTGTCCTTCTGGTTGAAGGTCCCGACGGTCGCGAAGTACAACAGCGGTTCTGTCGATTCGCGCACGTCGGTTTGGTCGTACTTCGCCAGGTAGCCGAAGCGCGCGTTGCCGAGAAGGTGGTGGTACTTGCCGCCGGCAGCGAGGTTGGCGTACGTCTGGTCGACGACAACCTTGCCCTTGGACAACCAAAGCACGACAGGAGCAATCGGCAGCAGCGTCGAGATCGTTGACACCGCATCCGCGAGCATCACCGTCTTGCCAGACGCCGTAATCGAATCGAGCGATTGATAGAACGGGACTACGCGCAGGTTGCCGCGGCGTCCGCGCATGGGCGGTTCGTTGTAGTACTTGGCGAACCGATCCGCAATCTGCTCGGCCGCTTTTTGCTGGAAGTCCCTTAGCTCGATCACGACTCATCGACGGCGTAGTACGGCTCGCCGCGCAGATCGAGTCCGAAGTCCATGAGTATGCGATCAGGGATTGGGTAGAAGATCACGTTGCTCGTCTGGAAGCGATACAGCCACGCGTAGACGTGATACCTCTGTGCAAGTCCTGCGGCCTTGGCCTCCTTGGCGCACGTTTCGTATGTCTCTCGGTGAAGTCAGTGTTGCCCTTCGTCCCGTTCCAGATAAGGAAGAAGCCTTCTCCATCGGAGTTGTGGGCGACCAGATACTTAAACCTTGCGTCGTCGCGCACGTTGACTAGCGCATCACGCTTGCGTGACGCAGCGTCGAAATGCGATGCAATCAACGTGTCAGCCAACTCTTCGCGCTCCATGCTCAGCAGCGCGTCGGCGTCCACCCTCTTGCCAAGTGTCGCGAACCGATACCCGCCACCGAGGGCCGCTGTGTCGCTGCTCGTCCGGTGCGGCTGGGATGGCTAGCGCTGGGCGAGAGCCACGCCGTGCTCTGGCACGAAAACTTGTTGGATGCTTCTATGTTGTCAAGGGCGTTTTTGCGAGTTGGTTGTAGAGGTGGCGGGAGAGGTGTCGCTTGAGGGATCGCATGGCCTCTCGTTTGGTCTTTCCTTCGGTGATCTTGCGTTGTATGTAGGCGCGGCTTTG
>DATCDV010000041.1:0-35122 GCA_036510495.1 Solirubrobacteraceae bacterium | reverse complement strand
GGCAGGTAACCCACGTGTTACTCACCCGTTCGCGGCTCTGCCCCAGGGCAAGCCCTGGTTCGTCGCTCCACTTGCATGTGTTAAGCACGCCGCCAGCGTTCGTCCTGAGCCAGGATCAAACTCTCCGTGAAGAACTTCACGAAAAGCTGTCATAGGTAATAGGGACCCATACACCGTGGTCCCATCTATGACGGGGTACTTCTCTACTTGACTCTTTGCCGTCACCGGGTACACCGAAGTGCTCCCGTGACGGGTCGAACCTGGACGCACACCTCGATCGATTCTCGATCGAAGGTGCGCATGCTGTTGAGTTTTCAAAGACCGTCGTAGCCTCTTTGAGAGGACTTCTCATCCGAGGAGACCGTTCGACCCACGTCCGAAGACGCTTGCAGGCCGACCGTGCAGTATAGCGCTCTCCTCTGGACCTTGTTGTGAGCGTAGCCCACCGTCTCGGTCGCAGAGCCGAGCTGCTGTGCCCGGGCACTATAGGGGATCGTGCGGATGAGCGCCACGACGCCGCCTCGTGCGTACGCGGACGCGTCGCGTGGGGCATCCCGAATCGAAGCACCCACACACCCCCTCCGAAGGGATCTCCGCGACTGCTCAGCGAGCGCGTAGCTTGCGAAAGCGGCGCTTGCCTACTCGCAATACGACCCCATCAAGGCGCTCGGCGGGGATGTCGTGCTCACCCGCAGCCACAGGCTGCTCGTCGAGCGAGACCGCGCCCTGGTCGATCATCCTGCGGGCCTCCGAGCGCGACAGGCCGAAGGCATCGGCGATCAGTGCGGGCAGGTGCACGCCCCCGTTCTCGACCCCATTCGGTGCTGCGTCTTCGCGTTCCGCCCCCCCCTTGGCTCCCTTCCCAACGTCGAGCATCCCGACGTCGAACACGTACTCCTCGATCTGCTCTGGGGCGCCACGCTGCACGAACACGCGATCAAACGCCCGCTCGGCCTCGAGCGCCTCCTCGGGCGAGTGCAGCCAGCCGACCAGCTCTCGCGCAAGGGCGCGCTTGGCCTCGCGCGGGGGCTGCTCCGCGTCGAGCTCTCTGCCTAGGAGTAGCCGGAAGTACTCGCCCATCGCCTCGTCGGGGATGCTCAGCGTCTTGCCGTACATCTCCTCAGGAGGGTCGGTGATGCCGATGTGGTTGCCCAGCGACTTGGACATCTTGCGCGTGCCGTCTGTGCCCACGAGGATCGGCATCGTCATGATGGCCTGCTCAGGCTGCTCGTAGGCACGCTGCACGTCGCGGCCGAGCAGCAGGTTGAACTTCTGGTCGGTGCCACCCAGCTCCACGTCCGCTTGGATTGCCACCGAGTCATATCCCTGCAGGAGCGGATAGAGCAGCTCGAGCATCGAGATCGGCTCAGAGGCCGACCAGCGCTTGGCGAAGTCCTCGCGCTCGAGGATCTGAGCGACGGTGGTGGTGCGCACAAGCGCGAGCAGATCCACCATCGACATGTCCAGCCACTCGCCGTTGCACCGTACTTCCAAGCGCTCGGGCGAAGCGTCGAGGATCTTCAACGCCTGGTCCTGGAAGGTGGCCGCATTGGCCTCGATCTCGGCCTCGGTGAGCATCGGGCGCAGGGTCGAACGGCCCGAGGGGTCCCCCACGCGGGCGGTGTAGTCGCCGATGATCAGCACCACCAGGTGGCCAGCGTTCTGAAACTCGCGCAGCTTGCGCAATACCACCGCGTGGCCGAGGTGGATGTCAGGTGCTGTGGGGTCAATCCCGAGCTTTACGCGTAGCGGACGCCCTTGTGTGGCGGCGCTGATGAGCTTCTCGGCAAGCCGTCCCAGGGGTAGGCAGTCGACCGCATTGGCGCCCAGGTCCACCGCTCCGCCAACCTCGCCGGAGGGGTCCTCGACCACATCGGCGTCTGCCTGCGCAAGGACCGGTGCAGCAGCGTCCTCGGACGGGACCTCGCGGGCATTCGGCATGGGGCCCAATGCTAGACTCTCGCGTCCCGGTGGAGCTAGCCGCATTGCCTGCCGGCGGCCGGCCGCGCTTGAAGAGGCTTCGTTTCTTGCTGATCCTCTTCGCCGTCCTGCTGCTTGGCCTCATCTCTTTCGTGTTCGGCATGTTCGTTGCCGTGGCGTCCGACCTGCCTTCGCTCACAAGGTTCTCGCAGCTGAAGGAAGCGCAGAGCTCGGTGCTGCTCGACGATCTCGGCCATCCGATCGGGGTGCTCAGCGAACAGAACCGCGTGATCGTCACGCCGGGAGAGATCCCCCCGATCGTCAAGGAGGCGGTGATCTCGATCGAGGACAAGCGCTTCAAGACCAACAGCGGGATCGACATTCGCGGGATCGCACGCGCGTTCGTCCAGGACGTCCAGCACAAAGGCAACCTGCAGGGAGCCTCGACGATCGAGCAGCAGTTCATCAAGAACGCGCTGCAGGCCCAGTCGCACCGCACGATCCTCGAGAAGCTGCGCGAGGCGGCGCTCGCCTACCAGCTCTCGCACAAGTGGTCGAAGGAAAAGATCATCACCGCCTACCTCAACACGATCTACTTCGGTAACGGTGCCTACGGGATCGAGTCCGCCGCGCAGACCTACTTCGGCTCACAGCCCAAGCACGCCGGGTGCGGAACCCCCGGACACAACCTGTGCGTGCAGGAGCTGGAGCCGGCCGAAGCGGCGTTGCTCGCCGGGATCATTCAATCGCCGACCGAGTACAACCCCGCCGACAGCCCGCTGGAAGCCAAAACGCGACGCGACCTCGTCCTCACCCAGATGTTGCAGCAGGGCTACATAAACAGGGTGGTGTACGAAGAAAGCGTCAACCAGGCGCTGCCCACGGCAAGTGAGATCCAGACGCCCCAGCAGCCGCTGGTGGAAGGGGCCGACGTCGGTTACTTCACCAGCTGGGTGCAGCAACAGGTGATCGAACGCTACGGCGCCCCACGTGTGCTCAACGGAGGACTGCGCATCAAGACGACGCTCGACCTCGGCTTGCAGCGCGCCGCCGAACAGGCCGTCAGTGGCTACCTTCCCGGCCCTGAAGGTCCCACGGCGGCGCTCGTCGCGATCGAAAACTCGACGGGCGAGGTGCGTGCGATGGTGGGGGGTCGCGACTACGACAAGACCCCGTTCAACCTCGCCACCGAGGGCGAGCGCCAGCCAGGCTCCTCCTTCAAGGCGTTCGACCTCGCGGCGGCACTGGAGGACGGCATCTCCCCCGAATCGGAGTGGCCCTCACGTGAGAAGACGTTCGTCGTCCATGGCCCGCACGGCACGGAAAAGTTCGTGGTGCACAACGACGAAGGTGCATACACGGGCGAGAACAGCTTGACCAATGCCACCGCCTACTCGGACAACTCGATCTACGCGGAAGTGGGACTGAAGGTGGGCACCACCCATATCGCCGCTCTGGCGCACCGGATGGGAATCACGACACCCCTCTCCACCAACCCGGCGATGACGATCGGTGGATTGAAGGTCGGGGTGACCCCGCTCGACATGGCCCACGCCTATGAGACGATCGCCCACGGTGGCGATCGCGTGAGCGGCTCGCTCGTCTCCGACTTCCAACCCGTCGGCATCCAGGAAGTGAGCGCGGGCAAGCACGTGCTCTCAGACGGCCGGCACAACGATCGCAATGCTGTGATCGCCAAGCGGGTGCTCCCGTCCGACGTGGCGAGCACCGAGACATCGGTGCTGGAGACGGTGCTGCAGTACGGCACCGCAAAGGCTGCTGCGCTGGGTCAGTTCGCCGCCGGTAAGACCGGTACCACCTCCAACTACGGCGACGCATGGTTCGTCGGATGGGACAGCAAGTACACCGTCGCCGTATGGGTGGGATACCCCAACAGTCTTGTGCCGATGACAACCGACTTCGATGGATCGCCGGTCCTCGGCGGGACCTTCCCGGCGCTCATCTGGCACGACTTCATGCTGTCGGCGATCCAGGTCGAAAAGGATCGCGCGAGCGAAGCCGCGGCGGCCAGGAGCGCAAAGGGTGGCTCGACCCGATCCGCCGGCTCGACCGGGTCGGGATCGCAGGAAGAAGCACCGGTGAGCACCGGCGAAACGACCGCCACTCCGCCACCCGCGGCCAACAGCCCAGCCAGCGGCACAGGCGAATCGACCAAAGCTGGGGAATCGATCAAAGGATCGTCGCCTGCGGGCACACCCGCGACAGGGGGCGGCGAACCCAAGAGCGAATCGCCGAAGTCCGAAGCGGCGCCCGCCCCGGCTACGCCGGCCCCAGCTACACCGCCGCCCTCGACCCCGACACCGTCGACGGAAGCCGCCCCCGTCTCCAAATCCGGCGGCACTGGCACCACAGGCGGAGTCAGCCCAGGCAATTGAGGATCGCCCAACGGGGGCCCAGCACACCATTGCCGTCCTGGGCCTATGGCCGTCTTCGTAACCGACCAACGGGCTTGTCCCACTATCAGGACTCTGCTGTATCATGCCTACCCTTGGGTTAACCACCGAAGAGCCGAGCCATGAAGCTGGAGCGCTCCCACACGAGAATATTGCTTGCACTGCTTTTGCTGGTGTTGTCAAGCGTCTGCGATAGCGCTTGCGGAGGCACGAATAAGGGCACCAGCTCATCCGCTAGCTCCGACAATGGGTCAACAACGTCAGTCCCAACCTCCCCAAGTAACACCGCCTCGCCGAATAACAGCAAGATATTGACCCTTGGCCACGCAGCCGGCGAACCAGATAAGCGAGACATCACGATGCTCGTTCAGCACTATTACGCCGCGGCCAGCGCCGATGATGGCGCAGCGGCGTGCTCCCTGCTGACTTCAGCTATGGCAAGCTCTGTACCTGAAGACTACGGCCAATCGCCCGCGCCTGCGGACCTGCGTGGCAAGACCTGTGCCGAAGTCATGTCGAAGCTGTTCAGGCACCCATATCATCTGTCTACGGCCGACCTTGCCACCACCAGGGTGATTGGGGTACGCGTCAACGGCAACCACGGATTTGCGCTACTCAAATCGAAAATGCTGCGTCTAGGGGAAATGGTCGTCGAACGCGAAGGCGACTTATGGAAGGTCGGTGTGCTGATCGGTAGCGTCAACTGACCGGAGGCCACGGCCGTGAGACGTACGGGTTGCCCGCGGCGCAGAATCGCCAGCGCAGCTCAACCGCCTTGGTGATGCCGATGCGCGTGCCCGCGACCACGGCCGACTGCCCGACAAGCTGGCCCTGTGTGCCTCCTCCGTCGCCCGCCGCGACCTGCCCGTCGCCGCCATCTTCCCCGATCACGTCGTCCCTGTCACCCTCCTCGCCGGCGCGGATCGCAATGGGGCCGTCAAGCAGACTTGTCCCATTCTCCGACAACTCCACCCCAAGCGCCTGCGTGAGCTTGCCCGGTCCGGAGCAGAGATCTCGATCGCGCAGATGTCTGCCTTCGCGACCACGTCGCAAGCGCATCTCCTCGATGCCGCTGAGCGGCTCGAGCGCCCGGATCAGCACCGCCGCACCGACCCCTGCGGGCTCGCAGACCGCGTTGAGTAGAGCGTGAATCCCGTAGGAGCGATACACGTACGCAAGCCCGGGCTCCCCAAAGAGCGTGCGCGTGCGCGCCGTGACGCCCACGAAAGCGTGACAGGCGGGCTCGCTCTCGTGGTAGGCCTCGGTCTCGACGATCACACCGGAGACGCCACGATGCTCGACTACGCATCCGATCAGATCGCGTGCGACCTCGAGCACCGGCCGCGCGTAGAAGTCAGCCGGAAGGCTCATCTGCCAGCACAGTGCGTGCCAGCTCCAGCTGCTCGCGGATGCGCGGCAGAGCCGTCCCCCCCATCGACACCTTCGATTCGAGCCAGGAATCGCGCGCGAGCACCTTGTAGTACTCGTCGCTTGCGCCTTCGGGGGTGTCGAGCAGCTCGCTCTGGGCTGCCAGCTCCTCGCGACTGAGCTCCGAGAGGCGCTTGCCGCCGTCCACGGCGGTGCGGACCAGGCCCGCAACCACGCCGTGGGCCTCGCGGAACGGGAGTCCGCGGCGCACGAGCAGGTCGGCGACGTCGGTGGCGGCGATCAGCTCGTCGGAGGCGGCCTCGCCGAGGCGCTCGCGATTGAACACGACGCCCGAGACCATGCCGGAAGCGGCGGCGAGCGCCAGCTCGAGCGTGTCGCAGCTGTCGAACAGGTGCTCCTTATCCTCTTGGAGGTCCTTGTTATAGGTGAGCGGCAGCGCGTGCATCACCCCATACAGGCCGCTCAGGTGGGAGACGACACGCGGGGCCTTCGCGCGCAGCAGCTCGGCGGCGTCGGGGTTCTTCTTCTGGGGCATGATCGAGGAGCCGGCGCTCCACGCGTCGGGCAGCTCGCAGAAGCCGAACTCGCTGCTCGACCACAGCACGAGCTCCGCCCCTAGCCGCGAAAGGTGGGTCGCGCACGTGGCGGCGGCGGCAAGGTAGTCCAGCGCGAAGTCCCGGTTGGACACGGCATCGATCGAGTTGGGGACGGGCTCCTCGAAGCCCAGCTCGCGCGCGACCATGTCCCGGTCGGTGTCGAAGTTCACGCCGGCAAGCGCCCCCGCCCCGAGCGGCAGCCGCGAGCACTGGCGCTCGGCGAAGGCGAAGCGTTCGCGGTCGCGCGTGAGCATCCAGAAGTAGGCGAGCAGGTGGTGGCTGAGGTAGACGGGCTGCGCGCGTTGCAGGTGGGTATAGCCGGGCAGCGGCCAGTCGATGTGCTGCTCGGCGCGCTCGAGCAGCGCGGCCATCAGCCGTGTCGTGGCCTCCTGCGCGACACGAGCCTGCGCGCGTGTATACATAACGAGGTCGGTGACCACCTGGTCGTTGCGCGAGCGGGCCGTGTGCAGCTTGCCGCCGACCGCTCCCACGAGCTCGGTCAGGTGACGCTCGATCGCCATGTGGATGTCTTCGTCGCCCTCCACGAACACGAAGCTCCCCGCCTGGAGCTCGTGAGCGACCTCCTCCAGCCCACCCAGCAACGCGTCGCGATCGGCAACGGAGATGATTTCGCGCGCGGCGAGCATCTTCGCGTGCGCCCGCGACTGAGCGATGTCTTGCGGCCACAGACGCCGGTCGAAGCCGACGGACGTGTTCATCCGCACGAAGTCGGGGTGCTGGGGCTCATGAAAGCGCGACACTAGCTCCGCAGTCTATGCGGCCAAGGGGCGCTTCTCGCGCGCCCCCATGCGTGCGTCCCCGCGCGCGTACACGCGTGGGACAGACGTTTTGGAGACACGCTCCACGCCCGGCCGAAACGCGGGCTTTGCTGCTCAGGCCACAGGCGCGGCGAGATCGTCAAGCTCCAGCACCTCGAGCATGACGCGTAGGTCGTTGTCGCCGATCTCGCCGCCGCGGCGCTCGGCCTCGAGCACCCACTCGAACAGGACGACGAAGGCGAGCGGCGTGTCGAGATCGTCGGCGAGGGCGTCGCGGAAGGCGTCCATGTAGTGGCGCATGTCGGGTGGGCTTGGCTGGTCGGAGGTGAGCGTGCCGACCACTTCGCGGATGCGGCCCGCGTTGCGCGAACCGGTGACGAGCCCTGTGGAGGGGTCGCCGAGGGGCAGCGAGTAGTGGGTGCCGAGCAGATAGAGCGCGACGGCGGGGTGACCGAAGCGCTCGAGCGCGTCGCTGAGCAGAACCGGCTCGCTTCGGGATACACGCTCCCAGTCGACGCCGTCGCGACCGGCGCCGAAGCAGACGTTGACCCAACGGTCGACGTCGGCGCGGGGCACCTCGAGCAGGCTCATCTCGGTGTCGTGCTCGCTCAGCTCGGGGTCGTGCTCGGTGCCGTCGGAGGCGCTCGTCGGTTCGCGACCTTCGGAGAGCTCGTAGAGCATGTCCGCGCTGCTGGGCGAGTCGAACAGGAACTTGGTGCCGAACCCTTCGCGCTGGAGGAAACGCTCGAGGAAGCTGAAGAGCACGAGCGGACGCGTGGACTCCACGTCGACCCCGCCTTCGGTTGAGATCGGCGCCGTGCGCACCTCGACCCTGATGGCGTCTCCAGCGGTGACCGGCACGAGTTGGCCGCTCAGCGAATCGTACAGGCGTATCTCACGCACGGCGTAAGACTACACCTCGTGCACGCCGCGATCGGTGCGATTTCTGTCCAGGACGACTGGCTCGGATTAGTCCAAATAGTCATTTTCTCAGCGCGACGTGCCTCCGGCCCTCCAGCGACTGCGCCGGGGCTTCCAGCGGCGGGTCATGCGCCCGTGCACGCCGTCGCAGGGCGCTTCCTCGCAGCGTAGATCCCAGGTTTCGCGGCGCGGGACGCTGTAGCGCGGACTTCCGTCGGGCGCGTCGCGCGAGGGTGTCCATTGCCACTCGTGGTGTGGGTGTCTGCGCATGACGATCTAACCCACCGTTCCCGTCGTCGCCATGCCCGTCGTGCTCGTCGTGCTCGTGCCCATGGTGCAACCCATTGCGAGCATCCCAAATCCCTTCCCGAGGGGGTTGTCAAAAGAGACCGACGCCGGGGCGCTCGTCGTGTTCAGGCCAGAGACGTCCCGAACGCCGGTTGGCCTGGAGGGGCCGCGTGCTTCCTATCACGCTCGGGCGGTCAATCGCAAGCAAAACAACGTAACTGTTTCTTACTTGAGGGCACAGCCTCCGGGTTCCGGGAGGGACCATCGGGCGACAGTTAAAACCTTGTCCCGAAAGACCCTTCATGTTTCTCACTTTTGGCGTTGCGGGAGGCGTAGCATTCGGTATGCTCGGTTTGACTTCTTCGCTCGCTGATGACAACCAACCTTTTTGACTATTTCGAGGAAGTAGCTGGACAGCGAGGTCACGCTCCTTGGGCTGCGCGTGCGCCCAGGCGGCCGAACGCGAGCTTCGACATCAAGCTCGTGCCGCGCGCTCCAGACTGGCGGCGCGACCCCCAGTCGCTCACGAGGCTTGAGCGCATCGAGGCGGAGCCATGGGTGGACACGCTCACCCGCCGCGACGACGGTGTGGAGTTGCGTCTCGACGACGCGTGGATCGAGACGACGGGCGCGGCGCTCGAGGCTGGTGGAGGCGATGAAGCCGAGCTGGTGGACCTAGCTCGCGGCGAGCGCTACGCCGTGCAGTTCTGGGATGCGAACGCGACCAAGGCGCTGCACGTGGGGCACCTGCGCAATCTCGCCCTGGGCAACTCGCTGGCGGCCGCACTCGAACAGGCGGGCGGACAGGTGGAGCGGCGCAGCATCATCTCCGACGCCGGGCGCAGCATGGGTGAGGCGATGGCGGGCATCATTCGCAGCGGACATCACACGCAGTCGTGGCCGGACGGGGACCAGAAGAGCGATCACTTCGTGGGGCTGTGCTACGCCGACTACGTGGCCGCCGGCGCCGTCGTCGGGGAGGGAGTGGACGAGCGCGAGGACTCGCTGACGCGCGAGCTGCGCATGCAGAATGACGCAGCGGACGAGCTGCTCAAACGCGTCATGCAGGGTGAGGGCGAGGCGCTGGAGCTGTGGTTCAAGACGCGCGCATGGGTGATCTCCGGCCAGCGCAAGACGCTTGCTCGTCTCGGCGTGTCCTTTGACCGGGTGTTCTTTGAGTCGGACTTCCTCGAGGACGGCTTCGAGCTGACCGAGCGGGGACTGCGCGAGGGAACGCTCAAGCGGCGCGAGGACGGCGTCGTGATCTACGCCACGGGCGTGGAGGATCTGGAGGAGATGCCGCTGCTGCGCGCCGACGGGCAGACCACGCAGCACATGCGCGCCGTGTCCTACTGGATGGGGGTGCCGGGCCTTGAGGGTGTGACCACGCTTCAGATCTGCGGCACCGAGTGGGTGTCGCACGCGACCTGCATCCGCCAGCTGATGACCGCGCTGACCCCTGCGCAGAACGGCGCGACGCATCGCGGCATCCACCCCACGCACGACATCTTCCACGGGATGGTCGCTCAGCAGAAGCGCGCGGTGAGCTCGAGCGATGAGGGCGGCCTGTTGATCGATGACCTGATCGAGTGGATCGAGGCGCAGCTCGACTCCGACCCGCGGATGCGCGAGGTGCGTCGCGCGCACCCCGCCCCGGAACGGATACCGGCGCAGGTGGCGCTCGGCTACTTCCTGCCCTATCCGGTGACCCCGCGAGTGGACTTCGACACGGACAAGCTGTTGGTCGAGCGCGAGAGCCTTGGCTGGGATCTGGTGCGAGCGCGGGCGC
Source organism: Solirubrobacteraceae bacterium (assembly GCA_036510495.1). GTDB lineage: Bacteria > Actinomycetota > Thermoleophilia > Solirubrobacterales > Solirubrobacteraceae > Palsa-744. The sequence continues at coordinate 25,026 of DATCDV010000041.1, read as the reverse complement.
ACCGGGGCGAGCTGAACACCTCACGCGGTCAGCGGCCCGCCGAAGATCCCGACTACCGCTCAGCGGTGGTGCAGTCGGAGATCTACCGCCGCCACCTGCGCCTGGCGATCGAGCGCTACGACGTGACGCCGCTGGCGCTCTACCTGCGCCATCTTGCGCGCTGGTACATGGAGCGCGAGCGCTCCAGCCACGTGGAACGTGTGATCCACACGCTGCTCGACCGCAGCGCGCGTGGGCTGGGGCTGGAGGCGGGACGATGAGCACGCTGCTCGTCGACAACTACGACTCCTACACCTACAACGTGTTTCACATGCTCGCCGCCGCGTGCGGCGAGGAGCCGATCGTGATCCACAACGACATGGTCTCCTGGAAGGCGCTGTCGCGCTGGGACTTCGACGCGATCGTGCTCTCCCCCGGCCCGGGCCACCCCGCGCGCTGGCACGACTTCGGCGTGTGCGCGGACATCTTGCGCTTCAGCGAGGTGCCGGTGCTCGGCGTGTGCCTCGGCCACCAGGGCCTCGGGCACGTGCTCAAAGCGAACGTGACGTACGCACCGACGGTGATGCACGGGCGCCTCTCTCCCGTGAGGCACACCGAGAGCGGCCTGTTCGAGGGCATCCCGCAGGACTTCAATGTCGTGCGCTACCACTCACTCGCGGTCAGTGGCTCGCTTGGCGAGGAGGGTCGTGAGATCGCGTGGACGGCGGACGGGGTGGTGATGGGCATCGAACACGCGACGCGCCCGCTGTGGGGAGTGCAGTTCCATCCGGAGTCGATCTGCACCGAATACGGGCACAGGCTGTTCGAGAACTTCTACGGGCTCGCGCGGGAGCGCCGAAAGCCGCCCAGCGGGCGCAAGCTGAACCGTCCGAGCGTGCCGCCCAGACGCTGTCGCAAGCACAACGCGGGCGATTCGCAGGTGAGGCTGTTGACGCGCACGATCGAGGGCGAGCCGTCCACCGAGCTGCTCTTCGAACGCCTCTTTGGGGAGTGCGAGCATGCGTTCTGGCTGGATAGCGCGAGCACCGCGACGCAGCTGGGCCAGTGCTCCTATCTCGGCTCCTCGATGGGGCCGAGCCGGCTGGTGCTCGAATACGACGTGGAGCAAGGCGTCGTCACGCGATACGACGCCGATGGGATGGGTAAGGAGGATGGGTCTATCTTCCAGGTGCTCGATCGCGAGCTGCACATTCGTGCGATCGAGTCGCCGTCTGAGCCGGCGCGTGGTCTCGTCGGGGGCTTCGTGGGCTATCTCGGCTACGAGTGCAAGGGCGACTGTGGTGCGACGAACGCGCATCGCTCGGATGTGCCCGACGCGGTGCAGATGCTCGCCAACCGCGTGATCGCCGTGGACCACGTCAAGCGCGTGACGCACGTGCTGGCGCTCGCCACAGGCGAGGAGCCCGAGGCCGAGCGGTGGCTGGAGCAGGCGGAGCGAGCGGTGCGGGCGGCGCTCGCGGCCCCCGGGGAGCAAGCGCCGGGCAGAGCGCCCACTACCCCCCAGGCCGCGCTGGAGACGATCCGTACGACCCAGAATCCCCCAAACGATCCAGTCATCTTCCGCCCAGGGCGTGGGCGCGAGCAGTACCTCGCCGATATCGCCCGTTGCCAGAGCGCGCTGGGCGCCGGCGAGTCCTACGAGGTGTGCCTCACCGACCAGATCCACACAGATGCCGAACCCGACCCGTGGACGCTGTACCGCGGCCTGCGACGCAGCAACCCAGCGCCGTTTGCCGCCTATCTGAAGCTTGGCGAGCTGGCGATCGTGAGCAGCTCGCCCGAGCGCTTCCTGTCGGTCGATCGCGATCGCCGTGTGCAGGCGCGCCCGATCAAGGGCACGGCACCACGGTCGGCCGACCGGGAGCAGGACGAGGCGACGCGCAGGGAGCTGCAGGAGGATGAAAAGACGTTCGCCGAGCACCTGATGATCGTGGACCTGTTGCGCAACGACCTGGGACGCGTGTGCGAAGTGGACACGGTGCGGGTGCCCGAGCTGATGGTGATCGAGGGCTATACGACCGTGCATCAGATGATCTCCAACATCGTCGGCACGCTCGAGCCTGGCCGCTCGTCGATCGATTGCGTGCGTGCGTGCTTCCCGGGCGGTTCGATGACGGGCGCGCCGAAGCTGCGCACGATGGAGATCATCGATGACATCGAGCGCGAGGCGCGCGGTGTGTACTCGGGCGCGATCGGCTACTTCGGCGCGGACGGCGTCGTCGACTTGAGCATCGTGATCCGCACGATCGTGCTGCGCGCCGGCGCGACCACGATCGGCGCGGGCGGGGCGATCGTGATGCAATCGGACCCTGCCGAGGAGTTCGAGGAGATCTTGCTGAAGGCGCGTGCGCCGATGGCGGCGATCGCGCGAGCGGTGACAGGCAGCGACTCGCCCGATGCGTGGACGGTCGAATTGGAGCCGCGGCTCGCGGGAACGACCTCGTGAGCGAACTGAGCCCGACCGAACCCGATGCCGAGGAGGGCTGGGGAGTGACCTGGGACATACGCGAGGCCACCCACGACGACGTGTCGGCGGTGGTGGCGAGCGTGAGCAGCCTGCTCGAGGAGCTCGGCGGCAAAGCGGGCGCCACCGACGCGCACGAGCAGACGGCGCACGCGCTGATCGATGACGGCAGCGCCGGCGTGCTGCTCGTGGCGGAAAACCTCAAAGAAATCGTGGGCGTGCTCGGCGTGAGCTGGCAGATATCGATTCGCATCCCCGGGCGCTACGGGCTGATCCAGGAGCTGTGGGTGCACCCCGCCTTCCGCGGCATGACGATCGGCGGCGACCTGATCGTGGCCCTGTTCGAGATCGCCCGCAAGCAGGGCGTGGCGCGTCTGGAGGTGGGCTTGCCGAGCGAGCGCTTCCCACACCTGAACGCCACCGAGGCCTTTTATGTCAATAACGGTTTCACCACTATCGGAACACGCATGCGGAGGCTACTTTGAACAACGTTATCCCCCTGCCTGTCACACGATCGCCCGAGCTGTTGATGGTGGAGCAGCTCACGGGTAGCACGAGCGGCGACGGCGCGCCGTTCATCCTCGACCGTCACGGACGCAAGATGGAGGGCCGCGACGACGAGCGGCGCACGGCGGAGCTGCGCGAGGGCCTGACGCGCCACGAGGGCGTGCGCTCCGCCATGGCGGACGCCTCCCGCGAGGACGTCGAGCGGATCCTCGCCGCCCTGCACGAGCCCGACTACCTGGACGCGCTCAGAAAGGTGAGCTGGGACGAGCCGCGGATGATGCCCGAGTGGGCGCCCCCCGGCCTGCCCGCGGACAGCCCCGTGTGGGCGGGGGTGGTGGAGACCGCCTTTGAGGGTGTGCGCACGGCGATCAGCGCCGCCGAGCGGATCGTACAGGGCGCACAGTTCACCTACGCCCTGTGCCGCCCGCCCGGCCATCACGCGGGCCCGGCGTGGCTCGGCGGCTACTGCTACCTGAACACGGCGGCGGCGGCAGCCTACACGCTGTGCGAGGGCGGCGTGAAGCCGGTGGCGATCCTCGACGTCGACTTCCACTTCCCCACGGGAACCTCGGCGATCGTGGCACCGCTGGAGCACGTGAGCCTGTCCTCGCTGCACGCTTCCACGATCGCGGAGGTGCCGTGGCGCCGGATCGAGCCGGGAGCGCGGGAGACCTTTGTCGAGTTCACGAGCACGCCGGACCGGGACATGTACATAGACACACTGCGCGACATCATCGAGGACCTGGCGGAAACCTCGGCCGCGCTGGTGCTGTCGCTCGGCTATGACATTGTCGCCAGCGACCCGCACGGCTCATGGGATTTCTCGCAGCTGATCTTTATGGAAATGGGCGAACTGCTGGCCTGGAGCGGGCTGCCGATCTGCGTCGTGCAGGAGGGCGGATACTCGCTTGACTCGCTCGCGAACTGCAGCGAGGCGTTCGCGGCAGGCCTGTTGATGGAGGAGGACGAGTGAGCACCCACGAGCCGGGCACACCCACGGGGCGTACGGCGGGCGGCCCAGAGTCGGGCAGCAACGGGCTGGAGCCCTTCCGAACCCGCCTGGATTTCATCGACGTCGAGATCGCCCGCCTGTTCGGCGAACGCTTTGAGGTGTGCCGGCGCGTGGCCGCCCACAAGCGCGAGCACGACATCCCGATGATGCAACCGCAGCGCGTGATCGAGGTGCGCGAACGCTACCTGGCGCGCGGCGCCGAGGTGAAGCTGCCGGCAGACTTCAGCGCGGCCCTGTTCGAGCTCGTGATCAGCGCGACGTGCAAGATGGAGGACGAATTGATCGCCGCGCCCTCCGCTGTCGCGGGAGACGGCGTCGAGAAATGACACTCACGCCGCCTCCCGCATCGATCCTAACCCGATGCACCAGCCGGGGCTCGAACCCGGATCTGCGGATTTTAAGTCCGCCCCTTTCACCGCTTAAGGTACTGGTGCCCGTTGCCCATCCCATTGAAGCTCCTATGGGTCCCGCGCAAGGCGGCAGAGTACCATATCTCGCGACTTGTCGCACCTTCCGATCACAAGCAAAACACATGAGAATCGTCGCATGAAGGCTACGCAAACGCTCCTGCTGCGGTCCCTGCACAACTCCGCCCTTCCTCCCGGTCCGCGCATGCCAAGCACGCTGCAGGCCGTGGCGTGGGCGCGGCGGCCGCTGCCGTTCCTCGAGCGGTGTCAGAAACATTTTGGGGACATCTTCACCATTCGCGTAAAGCACGCCGGGACATGGGTGATAGTGGCCGATCCCGACGACGTGAAGAAGGTGTTTACAGCCGACCACGCCGTGCTGGGGGTGGGCCTCGCCAACTCAATCCTGGGACCGTTGCTCGGCCCGCGCTCGGTGATGTTGTTGGAGGAGCCCGAGCACGTCAAGCGCCGCAAGCTGATGCTGCCGCCCTTCCACGGGGAGCGGATGAAGGGGTATAGCGAGATGATGGCCGACGTCACCCGCCGTGCGCTCGCCACATGGCCAATCGAAGAACCGTTTGCGCTATGGCCGCAGATGCAGGAGATAACGCTCGAGGCGATCATGCGCGTGACGTTCGGCCCAGTAGAAACCGACAGCCTGCACCGCCTGCGCCACCACCTGCGCAAGCTCACGAACTGGATGAACGACCCACGCCGGCTCAACCTGCTCGCGGCGGCCGGCCCGAGCCGCTTTGCGGGGAACAGCGACTATCGCGAGATGATGGGGCCTGTGGAGGACGCGGTGCTCGAACAGGTGCGCCTGCGCCAGCGCGACCCTGAGTACACGGACGGCATGGACATCGCCTCGATGCTAGCGGAAGCTCGTTACGAGGACGGCTCACCCATGACCGAGCAGGACTTGCGCGACGAACTGGTGACGCTGCTTACCGATGGGCCGACTTCGAGCCTGCTCTCGTGGGCGTTCGAGCGGATCTTGCGTCATCCCGAGGAGTACGCGCGCTTGCGCGCGGAGGTGCACGCCACGAACGGGGCGGACCCCGCCAACGAGGACGGGACGCGCGGCAACGGGAACGAAGCCTCGTATCTCGACGCGGTCGTCAAGGAGACCCTGCGGCTATGCCCCGCGGCACCGATCGTCGTGCGCAAGCTGCTCGAGCCGATGGAGATGGGCGGGTACACGATCCCCGCCGGCGCGACCGTGGCACCCTGCGTGCACTTGGTGCACCGGCGCGAGGACGTCTACCCCGAGCCGCTGCGCTACAGGCCCGAGCGCTTCCTCGAGCGGCCGGCCGGGACATACACGTGGATTCCGTTTGGCGGCGGGGTGCGCCGCTGCCTGGCCGCTCCCTATGCGCAGTTGCTGATGAAGCAGGTGATCGGGACTGTCGTGAGCCAGGTCGACCTACGACCCGTCGAGCCACGCTCCGAGCGAGCCAAGAAGAGCGCGATTGCGTTTGTGCCACATCGGCACGCTTGGGTGATCGCGACCGCCCGTGGGGACGTGAGGCCGGAACGGATCTCCGGTCTGACTACAGCGGTGCCCGCCCGCTGACATCGCTCGTTCATTGCGGCCTCGGCCGACAGCGGATCACCAGTGGCAATCTCAGCCTGGCCCAGATGACTTCTGCGGCCAAGCGCAACGGACTCAAGAATGCCAGTCAAAGTAAAAGTTGGGGCACAGACGTCCGTGCCCCAACCTCATGAGCGTCTATCTACTGATTATTGCATCACTCTATACTACTTCTGCTGCCAGGCTCGTCGTCACCGGAACTAATTCTCCGGCAGCATTCGACGCGTGAAGGAACGATAAGCCCACAACTAACCCAGATTTTTCTTTGGTTAGAGAGCATGCTACTTCTTCAGCAGCTGTGATTGATTCCATGAATTCGACGTCGATTAAGCCGTCTTCGGTCGTGGAGAGTAATGTTTTACCACTAGTAGTTTCACATGTGTCCGTCACAGGAATACCTATCACCGTGCATTTGACTTCCCAGCCTGGTGCGCCACCCGTACCTGCAGTGATTCCATCTTCTGATGTCGACAGGAGCTGGGTCGTCCACGGCAGATGTAGAGGTTTGAACACGATACTACCGGCTGCACAGGTGCTTTTGTCGTCGACTAGTTTCACGCATTCCCATGTAGTTTGCCTGCCAGCCCCATTTGACAGCAGCACACCGGTTGCTTTTGCGACTTCACATAAAAAGTCCGGCGTGCCCGGAGCCTTCATGTCTTCAATTAAGAGCAGATTGCCAGCTTCCATTTCTAGAGTAGTTTTTACTTCTGTTCCTAATGCGATCGTAGCGCCGCTGACTAACCACTGAGGCACTTCCGCCCCAAAAGAAGCCGACGCGGCCACGGCACCGAACGCGAACACCGCGAACAGCGCCAGGCCCAATATATGTATCTTTTTCATGCTCACATACCTTTCCCTCGTCCGAGGTACGGTTGACCTCTTCCGAGTCTCGATAACGGTCGTCGAAAGCACTCGCCCAAGATCGGAGAGCGCCGAGAAACCGACCCTTGTGCCCTTCGACCCGCAATCCAAATTTCTGAATATCAGGCTGGACGCACTCTTGCACACGCCCGCACCATCGTCAAGAGGAAAGTTAGCCAATGTTTCAAGCGTTTCCGGTCCCCGTCCTTTCCGGCACGGCTGTCTCCCGCCACCGGCTACGGCAGTTTCAGGTCGAGCGGGCTCGCGATCTTCCACACGCTTCCTTCGCGCACGACGGGGAGGTAGCGTTCCGGCACGGTCTTGAAGGTGAGCATGGCTAGCCCGTGAGAGCCGCTGGCTCGCACACCGGTCACCTTCAGCGAGGCCTCCTCGGCATCGATCTTCGTGTGGTCCTCTCTGAGAAGAATCGTCAACGCACGCGCGCAACTGCGCACTCGGCGCATCGGTGAGGCGGGTCCGGGCGTCCATGGCAGGGGAACCGAGTCGGCAAGACTCGTGACTTTGTCGATGCCCGTATACAGCAGGCGACAGGCCGAACGGCCGTCGCGCGCCGCGGCGGCCGTCATGTAGCGGGTGACCACCAACGCGACCGCACCTTCATCCGCGGCGTCGGCCTTCTGTCCGTACCCAACGATCACGCGGTCGTCTTCGTCGTCGTAGCCATCGCCATCACCGTCGGTGTCGCCTCTGATGTAACCATGCAGTCGCGAGCCTTCCAATGACTCCGCAGCGGCAGATCGAGTGTCCCTTCCCGTCTGCGCACAGGCACTCGCGAAAGCACCGGAAAGCACGAGCACAAGCGCTACAAGCCCAGATTTCAACAAATGTTTCCGACTCCAAGACAGGATTCGAGGATGACTCGGATGGTAGCAAGATGTAGAATTACTCGGAACATGGCAGTTCTTAAACCAACCATCCGGAGAGATCACTATGCTACACGCGCGCCTCACGGCCCTCGTCCTTGCCACGACCACGCTTGCGATTTCCAGTTGTGGGGAACAAGCCAAAACCACCTCTGACGCAGGTACTCCTACAAGCTCTGTCGCCAGTGCCCCGGCAAGCAGCTCTTCCTCGGGAGCAAACGAAGCAGCAAACGCCCCGATCAGTCCAAAGGGAGGGCGCCTGACGCACCAAGAACTCGTCGCCAAGGCCGAAGCAATCTGCTCTCGCGTCAACAAAAAGCGAGCGACCATCGCGGTCACGTCACTGCAAGACTATGGCAACGTGCTGCCCCTGGCGGCCGACGAGCAGACTGCAGCCGAAGAACTCGGCCGGCTCAACCCGCCGATCTCAATGACGAGCGACTGGCGGACCATCGTCTCAGACATGCAGGCTGTCGGTTATGACACGAGGAAGCTCGGAGAAGCCTCTCGAGCAAACAACCTCGCTTCAGCGCGCAGCGAGATCACCAGCGGCAATGTCAGCCTTACGCAGATGATTTCCGTGGCTAAGCGCAACGGATTCAAGAATTGCGCGACAACATCGTGAGATATGTTCTGCAGATTACTGAGATCCAAATATGCGACTGAAGACGGCTTGTCAGAACAATGAAACCCGCGAGTAGGCTCGGGTCACTGGTCGCAGCTGCCGCATTGAGCGCGGCTTCGGCGGGGTGTAGCACGGTGAGTAAAACCGACCGGCACGCTCCACCTGAGAGCCCGCGCACTCCATCGACCGCGACTGGACCCACGGAGCATCACGATCCGGGGAATAGTCGCGTGCTCGATTTCGGCCACCCCGCGAACCCTTCTGACAAAAGATCGGTGACAACGTTGGTAACGCACTACTACCTTGCCGCTGCCTCAGAGAACGGGACAGCTGCCTGTTCCTCAATCCGCTCAACTGTCGCCAAATCGGTCCCAGAAGACTATGGACAGGCCCCCGGGCCTACATATATGCGCGGCAAGACGTGCCCAGCCGTCATGCACAGCTTGTTCGCATACTTACACCATCTGCTCGTCACAGAGGACGCCGACCTCGAGGTCACAAAGGTGCGCCTCAAGCCAAGCGGGGGTTACGCCGTGTTGAACTTCGGGGATGGACTGCCTGAACGCGAGGTCAACATCGTTCGTGAAGGCCACACATGGAAGCTATCTTCACTGCTTGACAGCGAACTCTTCTAGAAGATTTGGCGCAAGCAAGCCGACAACTGCTGCCAGCAAAGGGGATAGCAAGATCAATATCCCACGCTATACCGACTCTGGCTAGCCCTGCGATGAAACGACTAACGCAGGGCCAACCAAAGTTCAGTATTCAGATGTCGTCTCACAAGCGCAAGACAACTTCTACTCGCAAACTACCTGGCGGTCACAGCCCAGCTACCGGCTACGTTGATCAAGCCGGCGCCTTCCGAAAGCGTTTCGACGCCGAAGCCCATCTTGTCGGCGCCGGATCCGATCCCGATGCAGGCCGCCTGGCTCCCTAGAGAGCAGACGGCTGGAAGTATGTTATTGCCCAATATATTCTTCAGTGCCCCTTCTTCTCCTGAGGCATAGACACAAAGACTTCCGGCGTCAGCCTTTGGATCGGATGCAGAGCCCGGGCATTCAGGCTGCGTCCTTTCTTCTTCTTTTTCTATACCCACAGTCGCGTTATAGAAAGGTTCCTTACCTGTCGTCCTGATAAAGTGGGCGACGGGCGCTGTCCCGAGTGGAATATTGAAGCTGACGCCCGTCCCATCGCGTTCTTCGGCCCCGGATACGCTCCTCACCAAGCTCCACTCACCGGTCTCGGTCTTTCCGGAAGGAAGAGTTTCCGTGAAGCCACTTTCACCCTTTTCCCCGGGGTGCCCTTGCGGGCCTTGAGGCCCCTGCGGGCCGGTGGGTCCAGCTTCCCCTTTTTCTCCGACCGGGCCGACGTCGCCTTTTGCACCCGCAGCTCCAGTTTCACCTTTGCTCCCCGCCAGGCCGGCCGGCCCCGGCGTCCCGGCTTGCCCCTTCGATCCGGTTTTCCCCTCGAGCGCCTTGATGACCTTGGGACTGATTTGCTTGGTCGAGGTAATAATGTATTTACTAGCCGCATATGCCCCACCACTCATCGTGAGCACAAGCGCCAGTGTCAGGGCCACATTTGCATACGTAAAGCGCTTGGATATCTTCGAGAACATCGGTTTTGTTCCTCCCTGTTACTGTTTCGGGTGCAAGGACCTTCGTTCCTGTATGAGATTATCGCCGAGTCACCTTACGAACCTTCTTCGGTGGCTTCTTCTTTGGGCACCCCGTGGCAGCGATCGACGTGCTTTGGTGAATCACAATCCCATTCTGCGCAGTGAACGCAGTCGGCATCTTTAGCTTGACCTTACAGAGATTGCTGGTGGCAGCGAGAGCAGAGTCAGGACCCTCCGGCAATGTAAGCTGAAAACTCGTAACCGGTTGGTCTGGGACTGTCCGGAATGTGCTGCTGGTGATCCCTTTACTGATGAATGTTTCACCGTGAAGATCGATCGTCACGCCATATCCTTGGAGGACAATCACCAGTTCTGGGAACTTGGCGCCCCCATGACTCACAAAATAAGCAGGGCCGGTCAGAGGCACAGGTAGAATCGGCGTAATGGCCGTGGCATTGCCCACATGAGAACTCACTGAGCACATAGCAGGATTTGCTTCAAAGGTCGTATCCGTACAGGCCTTCTGCAACGTGGACAGCCGCGAGGGCAGTTGCTTCGGCAGATCCACCTTCACGGAGCGGATATTTGCTTGAGAGCCCTGAGGTGCTTTGGGATATGTCAGCTTCACACTAAGGCTCGCACCTGCTTTACGCGACGTCTTGCCTGACGTCGAAGCCTTGAAAGTGGGTTTGAAAAGCAGGTTTTGACAATCCGCTGCTTGAAACGGGTTATCAACCGTGACAGGCACCTCGTCTCCCGGGTTGGCAGGGTCCGCGCCTCCTCCGCTTATGGTGAGCTGAAAGCCCATGCGTTCGCAGCTCGTCGGATTCAAGGTGAAGTCGGCGCGGTCGACAAAGACTCGAATATCGCGGACGTGAATTACGATGCCGTCGATGATATGCGGGATTGGATCCGATGCTTTCGCGTCAACGGTGACAACTGCTGTGACAGGGTTTATCTCGAGCGCCTCACGAACGACGACGGTGCCCAGGTCGAACGGACCGACCTTCGCAGAGGTGATCGCCACTATCGAAAACGGCGCCCCGTTGTATGGCCCTGCCATGTAGACCTTGCCTGGAGCCCAGACGAGCACCGAGCCGACGCCGGCGCCGACCAGCGTGTGGCCAATCTGACTTGCCGCCGGACATGAGGGTTGCAATTCCTCCTGGGTTCCCGTCTTGCCCTTGGCTGCTTCGATGGCGGCATCCGAGCAGAACGGAACACCCGAGAGATTCGCGCTCAGCCCTGGAGGCAACTGAGACGAGAACCGCGTGATCTCCTGTTCGCCATCGTTGCGTGCTATGCGTAGATCGAGTGGGCTGTACGAACCGGCGTTGTTGTCTGCCGTTCCTGCCGACACGCTGGGTTTGAAGGGCGGTATACCCCCAGAAGGGCATGGGCTGCCTTCTTCGATGCCCTGACTGATCGTAAACGGTGGAGCCAGCTTGCTCAGGATATCTTCCGGCTGTGCCCACGGCGTGAAGGCGGCCGACACCTGATAGGCCCCGCATGCTGCTGGGGTCACCAATGGCGCCGTCGGCCCCTGGATGAATTTGAATACGAACGAGCTGAACGGGACCGGCGGTAGCCCCGCCACCGATGGCAAGCCATCGGCGAATGGCACGCCTTCGAAAGTGGTGACAAGCCTACCTGTCGTTTCGTTCGCAGCGACTTCGCCGGCGAGCTTGGCGATCACACCACGTTCCGGGAAGCGAATGACAACGTACAATGCGATCAATGAACCTTGCGGATGCGCAGGGGTATGGAACGGATTGGCGTACGGCTGCGCGATGAAAACAGTGCCTGTGCCCTTTTCCTTCAGGGACGGCGTTTCGACTGAAACTGAGCCTATCGTGGAATCGCTGGGGCATCCTTTGCCGGCTGAGACTTCCAGTCCTTCTTCTTCGTACTGAGACTGCGCGCAAGCTCCCAGCCCAGCCGCCTCCGATGGGTTGACCGTCATTCCTTCGGGCAGCGTTACAACGGCCTTTCTCAACGTTGACGATGCCAGTCCATAGGCATTGTCATATGTTTGTGTCACATTGAGATTCACGTTGAGGCCGCTCGCAACATCGGTACGATTGCTGGTTGAAACAGCTTCAAACGTGGCCGGAAAGCTCAGACGATCGCATCCGGTGATCGTTTCTATCGGCATTCCGGCCTGCGTTTCAGCTCCCTCCCAAGATGTAGCCGTAAACTTGGCCACCAACGTTTCACCGCACGACGTCGGATTGGTGAAGTACGGAGCCGGTGCCGAGTCCGACGATCCACCGAACACACCTATCCCTACGCCGACCTGCCCTTCGGAGCCAGGCTCCATTCGCCAGGTATTGTGCGCCGGATCGGCGGGAACGCCCCATACAGTCAGGGAAACCGCGTCGAGCACGATGCCCGTCTGATTGGTGTTGTGAAAACTCACCCGCAACCCGTAATCGCCGGGCCGAACCGCCACGTTCCCCTGTATGTCGAAATTCCCGAGCACACTGAACCCGAACTTGGCCACTTCTCCGGGATTCGGGGTTAGATTATAGACAGGAAGTGTGTACATCTGCGGCTTTTTTTCCCCCAATTGGAGCAGGGTGAGCGTCGTGACCCCGATCTGGGTGCCGATTGGGCATTCGCTTCTGGCAAACTGGACAGGCGGGCACGCTGGCGTATCGACGAGATCCCCGGCGAAGCCGGGCGGCTCTTCCGTGACCAAATCATTCGGCTCTCCGGCAAGCGAACCCTTGACGTTAACAGTATTGAAGCCGATGGAGGTTGTGATATCGGGATGCGCTCCCGCTTGCGTACTCGACAGTGTCGTAGTCGCACTACCAGGCGAGATACCAAAGGATGCCGGGGATGAACTGATTGTCGTTGGAGTGGTAACGGACGTATCTGGCGCTCCACCGCCCGTGACGCGCGCGACGTTCGAGACCACGTGTTCGCCACCGACCATGACGTCGACCGGCAACGTGACGACCAACGTGCCATCAGGGGCGACCCGCCCTGTGAAAGTACACGCAAGCCCTTCGCATTTGAAGGCACCTGACTGTTCGGCCGGATAATTGGCTAGATGGTCTTCACCAGACACGCCGCCGGCGGCCGGCACGAGACCCGCAGGTAGTTCGTCACTTATCGTTACGGCTGTCCCGTCGCTCGACGCGCCTCCCGTATTCGTGACGACGATCCTGTAAAGATCTTCGCCACTGGCCTTTTCCGGCGTGAAATTCGTCGGCGCCGACACCGCCGTTATCGTCCAGTGCGGTTCGGAGATAGCCAGAGCCGAGCTAGTCTCCAGACTCGCCGCAATGACAAGCACAGATGCAAACGTCAGTCCGCACGTGAGTACACCGCACAGCCTCCTACTGATCCACCTACATCCTCCCGTCCTACCTGCGGCAAAGCCACTCATGTGCCAGTTCAATCCACTCATCGCTTCCTCCCACTGGTCCGCCTCGTCTTCGCGCCCCGCTTCGCCTTCTTGGCCTGTTTGCCGTAGCGCTTGCGCGCTGCCACTTCGCAACTGTGGCGCTTACTCGCGCGCTTCTTCTTACACGCCTTCAAAGCACGCGCAAGCTGCGATGTCTTCGTCAGGGACTTGGTTTTCGCTTCCGCCTTAGGTGCCCCGTTCCCAGGACCTGAGAATGTGGACGATGCAGGCGTAACTTCAACAGGTGCTAGCGGCGGACTCTCGCAGGCGGCACCTTCACATGAACCACTGCCATTAGGACCGGGAAATCCGCCACCTATACGAGCGTCATAGAGGTCACCTGCCTCATCTGTGTCTTGTGCCGTAAGGCGAGAATGCGTTCCAAAGAAGACGTTGGAGCCGTCCGCGCTCGTGCCCAGGAAATAAGAGGGAGCGGAACCTTCGCCTGAGCTGATCAGATGGACGCAGCCCTCAGATAGATCGCAGGCTCCCGCGCCTTGTTCCTCCCACTCATACACATCCTGAGTGTGGTTATTTGCGCTTTTCACAAGCGGATCGGCGGAATCGAAGAATACATAAGCTCCATCATCCGACATGGCTCGCACTGGTTCTGCCGCCGGCGGTCCAGATTTGTTATCTGCTGCATCGTGACCAAAAAAGGCATCGGACACCGGACTCGCTCCGCTCGGATCGCACGAGACGCAGACTGGGTTTTCCGCGAAGCCTGATTTACCTTCAGACAGAGGTAGTTGCGAGTTATAGCGATATAGCTCATCGCAGTGCCCAAACTTCGCTGTGTTCTGGCTATCCAGTACAGGGCATGTTCCAGCAACACCTTCGGCCGTGCTGTACCCCGTCTGCGCCGTTGTAGTCATATAGAGAAGATAATGACCACTCGGAGTCGTATACCAACTTGCGTTCGTGTCCAGTGCCACCTCCGCCGGAATTTCAATAGAGGGACTGAGCCACCAAGCATTTGGAGTGTTTTGGGGGTAGTCACGCATATCTACCGTACCAACATAGGCAGTGGTCCCATTTGTCGTATCGTAACGATAGAGATTGACAGGACCGGGGGATTCATTCTGTGTCCTGGGAGATAGATTGGGCGCGCCAGATGTCAAAGCGCCGAACGCTGTGAAGTACACCTCTTTGCCGTCTGCGGAGATTGCAGGAACCGTGTACACATGAGATCCGGAACTCCCTGCCTGTGATGCCAAGCTACCAGGAGCGCCAGCGGAAAGACGCGATAGCTCACAATGTTCTTGACCACCTTCTTCTATCATTTCGCACTCATATAGCTCCGGATCATGCGCGCCGGCACCAGACTCATGACCTCGATCGTTTCTCGTCAGTTCTGTTTCACTAACGAAGAACACCTTGGATCCACTTTCATTCGCGCCGACGTAGACAGATGGCATGGTTGGCCCCTGAGGTGACCATCCGGCTTCCGGTGTCGACAACTCGACCGTCTTCCCTTTTGAGCGAATATACAGCTGTGGTGCGTTTTCCCCGGTCACACGGTTCCAACAGCCATTGGCTACTTCCGGTTTTTCGGCGTAAGGATCAGGTGAAGTCATGATTATCTTTGATCCGTCGGCAGAGACCGCGTTATGACGCGATCCGGGTAGGCTGCTCTGCCCAAGCCAAGCGCCACAGCGAAAGGGGGAACCGCTAGGATCAATACTTGCAAGTGCGCAATTTTCAGCTCCAACAGTGCATTCGCCGTCCGCTGCCCCTTCTTTCCATTCGTACAATGCGTGACTTCCTTCGGCCTGACCGCTCGCTAGTAGAGGAGGATCGACTGTTTGCACAACCACATTCGAGAGATCCCGCGACGCACCCACCGCCCCCTCTACCGATTCATTTTCGGGCCTGGGAGTTGAAAGAATGGTGTCGTAAGGGCCGCCGGGCGGTCCGAACAAGCTCTCTTCGTGGACTCCCGCTTGACTCGACTCGGCGCCCACGCGATCCAATATCTCGATATGTGACAGGTTGGCCGGATCGAATACGCCGGGACTCAGGCTCTGAACTCCCAGCGACGGTGAAGCCACCGGCAGCGTCTGCCAACCAGTTTCGTCACGTCGAAATACATACGCGTTGTGACCAGAAGCCGCGAATGAACCGAATGCTGCAGTTGTTTCCAACAAAAATTCTTCACCAGATTCCGACGGATTTCCGAAATCGCGATTTTCGAACTCGTTTGGTTCGTGTTCGGGTTGCGCAAACATGTCTTCGGCGCTACCCTTGTTCGAAGGCGTGAGTAGCTCATATGAACGTTTATCTGGCAGATTTTCAGCACTTTGTGCCAACGCCGTGAACGTCGCGTCTTCGCTGTAACCGAATTCATCTGTACCTTCGATATGACTCTCGGCTACGACTCTATAGTGGTACGTCACACCCGGCGCCAATCCATCGATTTGCTGTGCGACACTCGCATCGGCATCACCCGTCGGACCGCCCGAGCCTATACTTGCACCCTGTGGAGCCGCCGGAGTCAGCGTTGGCGCATCGGTGCCGTAAGCAGGGGTCGTGCCATATTCAAAATAATACGTGGTCGGCGCCCCTAAGGGATTGATACGTGCACGCATTTCAGCCGACTCGGAAGATATATTTACGACGGTCGCCGAATCTACGTGTGGGGTTGCCGGCGATGTGAATGCCGACGATTCTGTCTCTGCGGTGCCTCCAAACTTTCCGAGTGTATTTGCAACTAGTCGAAAACGATAAGATTCTCCTGACACGAGAGACGCGATAGAAGCACGGACTTTGTGGAAATTTTCAGTAGCGGGGATTTCACTCGGACTCTTCACCTGTTCCCATTTATCGTTCGTTTCATATTCTCCACACGGCGCTACTTTAGCGCCATTGAACCCACCCATTTCAAAATTGCCTTGGGTCACATATTCGAACTCACAAGATCCGACGGTCCCACCTTCTGGATTGAGTGAGCCATTCAATACAGCGCTGGTCCTTATGCGTTCACTTGCTTCATCGATCTCTACGGCCGGCGGGCGACCAGATCCGAAGACATCGACAGCATCGCGCTTGGGGTCGACGAAGTAGAGATCCCCACTCGAGTCGAAGGTCATTTCGCCGGCACTCTCCAAAGGCTCCCCAGCGGCTTCAGTGATCTGAGAGATGAACTTGCCCGTTGAATCGAACTCATCGATAGCCGCCAGGTCGTTTGTCATGACTGACACGAGCACATCCCCTGTGATCGGGTCCACCGCCACTCCACGTAGCCCTTCCGGTCCGACACCCCAACCCATATCGTCCTGACCCAGACCGGGATTTTCTTCTCCCGTGAAAGCACGCATAAATGCGCCCTCAGGGTCGAACTCCAATACCGCACCTCTCGGCTTCTCCGGTTGTCCCACGCTGTTGTAACGAGCGTCGACCACGTAAATATCGCCTGAAGTATCGATAGCGACGGAGCCAGGCGCCTTTGTCGTTTCTGGCCCAAATGGTTCTTCCAGGCCTCCGGTAGTGGGGTCGGCCGGACTGCCTGTGATCTCATCACCTAGAATATAAGAGGCCGTGTCTGTAAACGGCACCGGTACCATTTCACCTTTGCCATTTACTGTGAACTTCTCGACTCCCCACGGCATACCGTCTCCAAACGGTTCTGACGGATTGGTTTCGGCGTGATCGACATACATCGTACATGTTGCGAGTTCGCATCTAGATGCGTCGGTGGAGTTGGCAGAATTATCTACCGCAACGTGTGCAGGCTTACCGAAAGAGTGGGTGCTTCTGGCCAATAGAGTACCCGTTGCGTCAAATGCTTCCACATGTGGATCACGATTTTCCGCTGTTCCTTCGCCAGTGACAAGGAACTGTTCGTCGGTTTCCATAATTGCGAGGCTGTCTGGACTGGTAGCACTGGAGATAAGAGTCGGGGGCTCAAATTTCAAGGCAAGCGACTGGATGAATGATCCTGCCCCTTCAAACTCGTTGAATATACCGTTTTGTTCAGCTACCCAGACATCGTCGTGACCGTCAACAGCCACTCCTCCCAATTCACCAAATACACCAGATGGGGTGCCAGTAATCTGATGTAGGAAGCGTCTTCCAGATGCCATCGCCGGCGATGATCCAATCAGCGCGAATACAATAACCAGGGCCGTGGCTGCCCCTACCCTCTTGCTTGTGCACTCAGAATGCCACAATTTGGCAGAACTCTCATTAACCCCATACGATCCCCACACCGTAGATTCCCCTCACTCGAAGACCAGTCTTATCTGGCTGGGCAAGCAACAGGTTTGGGGCACGGGCGGCCCGTGCCCCAAACCGCTATACAAACCTATCAACCTCTATATTTCTACCGCTACGATACTTCTGGTGCCAGGCTCGTCGTTACCGGAACTAATTCTCCAGCAGCGTTGAGCGCGTGAAGGAACAATAAGCCGAATACTAACCCAGATTTTTCTTTGTTTAGAGAGCATACTGCTTCTTCAGCCGCCGTCTCTGTTTCCATGAATTCAACGTCGATTAAACCGTCTTCGGTCGTGGAGAGTAATGTTTTACCACCAGCAGTTTCGCAAATGTCTGTCACAGGGATGCCAAGCACCGTGCATTTGACTTCCCAGCCTGGTAGGCCACCCGTGCCTGCTGTAATTCCGTCTTCGGATGTCGACAAGAGTTGGGTCGTCCACGGCAAATGTACGGGTTTAACACTGATTTCCGTACAAACTTTCTTGTCGTCGACTGGTTTTATACATTCACCCGTAGTTTGCTTGTCGGCGCCATTCGACAGTAGCACACCAGTTGCTTTTGTGACTTCACATAAGATGTCTGGCGCGCCTGGAGCTTTCATGTCTTCCACTAAGAGCAGGTTGCCAGCTTCCATTTCCAGCGTAGTTTTTACTTCAGTTCCTAACGCAATAGTTGCGCCGCTGACTAACCACTGGGGCACTTCCGCTCCAAATGAAGCCGACGCGGCCACCGCGCCGAACGCGAACACCGCGAACACCGCGAACACCGCCAGACCTAGTACGTGTATCTTTTTCATGCTGATATACCTTTCCCTCGTCCGAGGCATGGTTGGCCTCTTCCGAGGCTTGATATGGTCGGCAAGAGCACTCGTCCTAGGTCAGAGAGCGCCAAGAACCGACCCTTATGTTCTGCTGTTGCCTTAGTCCGAACCGCACACCAGACGCAAAGCCTCCCCAATGGTTCAGGATCATTCTCGCTCCTGGCGCGCTGAAAGTCCAGACGTGTTTCCGACTACCGGTGGCCTCGACTCTGTGGGATCTCTATGCGGCGCCACTGGCGCCGCCTCTCGCAGTATGCGCATCCCCTGTTCTGGCCTCCGTCTGCTGCTTGGGTTCTTATTTAGGGGCCCAGTAGAGAAGCTCGAGCGCCGACTTCGCCTAGCGCTCGGGTTCCCGGGCCCTTCCTACAGCCCGCGATCCAAGTTCTGGATATCGGGTTGGAAGCACTCTTGCATATGCTCCCTTATACGTCAAGGGGAAAGTTAGCGAATGTTTCTCAGTCGTTCGACCCCGCCCATTCCGACCGAGGGGAAAGAACATGGCCGATCACATCCCTCGACCATCGATACGGCCTCGAGAGAACCGATCTACGAAGCAAGGGCCCTTCAGCCCTGAATGCCCTTTCTGCCCGACATTCCCGTGGCTTGCACAAATTCTGCGTGAGACATCTATCCCGACCCGCTGCGCTACAGGCCCGAGCGCTTCCTAGAGCGCCAGTCTGGACCTACACGTGGATCCCGTTTGGCGGAGGCGTACGGCGTTGTCTGGCGGCTCCCTATGCGCAAATGCTCATGAAGCAGGTGATCGGGACCGTGGTCAGCGAGATCGACCTATGGCCCGTCGATCCGCACTCCGAGCGAGCTGAGAAGAGCGCGATCGCGTTCGTGCCTCACCAGCACGCGAGGGTCATCGCCGCCCGGCGCGCGCACCGGCCCAGCCCGCTGGGCCGCTTGGCGATTGTGCCGGTTGTCTCGCGAGCAGTGCCCCACCGCCAGGCGCACTGCGTGTCGGTCATCTCAGCCGAGTTCTTCCCGTGAAGCCTCGATCCACATCTCTGCTCCAAACCGGGGCTCGTCAAAGACCTTTGCGCGCAATACGGTCAGCTGGAAGAAACGCGATTCTATGTGCTCGAAATCATCGGGCCCGCTAAGCCACTCTTTCATGCTGGGAAACCGCTGGCCATACGCGGTCAGCGCATCGAGCGCATCTGTAGTTGCCACTTCCTTGACATCTACAAGCAACTGAAGACCGCGCTTCATTCCCTCGAATGCCTGCGTAGAGTCGTAGATCGCAACCGCCACTGTCGGATTCAAATGCCATGCTCGTGCGTGGCGTGACGCTGGCGGGGTGAGAACGAACAGCTCCCTCGAATTCTTGGCCGCGTAGTACATGGAAGCGATCCACGACCCCGCCGAGTCCGCAACCGCTACCGCACACAAGTTGACCTCCGAGAGGATTGCCGAGACACTCTCCTCGATGGCCTCAGCATCGAGCGCTTGATACTGGGCTCGCGGTCTCGTGCACTCGTCGCCTCTCATCCGTGAACAGAGCGTCGATCGACGTACATGTCCCGAGGGCACTCGGAGTCTCCGCGCTCGCTCGGTGCCACACGAGCTCGAAGAAGTCCTCGTAACGTTTGACCTCCGCGTTGGCGGCCACGAACGTGCCGGACGCTTGCGAGCCATTGTGAGGCCGCTGACTGGAGAGGTACGCATAGCGGCCGCCATACAAGTCGAGATCCAGATGCGCGTCGTATATGTCTTCGTCTTCGCCCAAGGCGCGAAAATCCGCGGTGCTTATCATGCGCCACTCGAAGCGCGCGACGTTCTCGTGAAACGCCAGCAGCCTCTGAGTTCCGAGATCGCTCCAGGCGGTGGTGAAATCCTGGTATACGAAAACGCGCTGGACTTGCCTTATCTCTTCCGCCTCCACGGCCTCGTATATGCGCACAAAGAAATCGATGCTGTGACGTGAGCTGAAGAAGAACTCGTTATTGTCGAGATGGTGCACGAACTTACAGATATCGGAGTCAATTCCGGTCAGACTCGCAAGCAACGGGCGCGTTGTGTGACCTCGTGGAGTGACATCGAGAGATTGCCGTCCCGCGGCGGCCTCCATTTCCTGCGCGAGCGCTCGCGCTTGCCCGATAAAGAAGCGCCTGAACAGAAACCCGTCTTCAAACGCGCTGAAGGCGCGCTGAGCCACGCGCATGACATCCACCTGTGCGTCGAGATCATCTATCAGATCGTCCTTACCCTCTTTTACGCGTGCGCTGCGACGAGCGTGAAGGCTCCCGAGCAAGAGGCCCGCGACGAGGCCGAAGCCGATCGCGTGGATCGCGTGCTCAGTCGGCGGGTGCAGGGGGCGAGCGTAGCTGACAAGCCATCCTCCAGCGGCGAACAGCCCGACTCCCACGGCTACGAGGATGCTCGCCACGACCTGTGCACTAGAGCGAGTGTGTAAGTAGTCATCCACGGGAGCTCTTCCTATGTAGGCTTTGATCTGTCGCGGACAGACTTCGCGAGAGTCCTACACTCGCTCTCACGGACGAAGGCCCACCCGCGATACGCGGATCCAGCGGGCTCAGGCCACTCCGAGCAGAGACGCAGTCGCCTCTCATAGCCCTGTCTGATCTCCTTCCATGGCCTGCCATAACTCCAGGTCATCCTTCGCGGCGAGAGGCGTGCGCAGTTCGCGATCAGCCATCGAATCTTCGATTCTCTGCTGTCCCACCACGAGGAGCTCACGAGAGGCCTATCACTTTCGACTCCGCTTCCTGCTCTGGCTCGACGAGCGCGCTCTGGAAGATCTGCAGCGCCGCGCCCCAGTCGCCGCGATGAACCACGTTGCGCCCCACGCAAAGCCCGCGCGCGCCGCTGCGCAGAGCCGACTTCATGTCCGAGCCCCACGAGACGAGGTTGCGCAGGTCTCCGCCCGCGACCAGTATTGGAACAGGGGCACAGAGCGAGACCGTGTGCTCCAGGCAGCTGATATCGCCGCAGAACTGCACCTTGACGGCGTCGGCTCCCAGCTCGATGGCGACGCACGCCGCATGCGTATGGGGGCAGTAGTCGGCCTCGTCTTTACCCGTATGGCGGTGCGTGGGCAAGGCGCCGGTCTCGCTTCGCGCGTAGGAAGTAACGATCAGCGGGAGCCCCAGCGCGTGCGCCCGCTCGGCGACGGTCCCAAGGCGCTCGAGCATGCTCGACTCGGCGAGGGCGCCGAGATGGAACTGAACGGCCAGCGCGTCCGCGCCAATGCGCAGAGCGCCCTCCACACTGGAGACGAGGACCTTGTCGAGCGGTGCACCCGCGGTGGTGCTTGCTGATAGCAACGCGATCCGCGAAAGGGCCGAGGGAATGCGCAGACGCTCAAGCGTGGCCGGGAAGCCGAGCACGCCTGTGGCGCCACAGGCGTAGGCGGCGGCGCAGATCTCGCCGAGCGTCTCGCGACGCGGCCCGGTCCCGTAGATCAATGCCGCGTCGAGGGTCAGGATTCCGCAGCGAGCTTGCGGGCCAGCGAACATACGAGCCAAACGCACTCCCACGCCCGCCGCGGGCGCCATATGAGGGCCGCCGACGACCTTCATCTCGCGCTGCTCACCGCACTGGTCGCATATGTGGAGCTATCCCGATGGGCGACCCAGTGCCCGCGCCTGGGACTCTCCGTATCGAAAGGCGCCCGTTCGCTCGAGCCTCACGGCAGCGGGAGACCGAGCAGCGAATCGATCTTCCACGCCCCATGTTCGCGTTGTAGCGCGATCATGCTGGCCGGAATAGCCTTTGAGCCAAGCAGCGCCTGTGCTCGCCCACCGTTTACCCGCACGGCGACCACCTTGACCGGGTCCGCCAACTGACTGTGAATGTGAGCGAACACCTTTGCCGTCACCACCGGACAGGTGTTGCCGCGCGCGTACGCCGGGCCGGGGGCCTGACCGTAGTCTTCGGGGATCACGTGGACGAACGTGGAGGTGATGAGCGAGCAGGCCCGGGCGCCGTTACTCGCGGCCGCCGCCGCGAAGTAGTGTTCGACGACCGCTGTAATCGCATGCCCTTCGGCGAGTCCCGGAGGATGACCCGAGGCCAGGACGGCGCTGTCATCGCTGTCGTAATAGCCCTTGGCGGCGTTGTCCGCATAGTCGTTGTCTTTGTCCTGGTCGCTGTCGAGCTTGATGCCTGGATTACCGTTGACCTCGGTTGGGGTGTCGTCGTCATCCCCGTCGCCCTTCAGACCGTGCAGTGCGGGCGTGGCATCAGACGTGACTAGCGAAGATGGGCGCGAGCTCGACTGGGTCCCTTTGGCGCCACCGCAGCCGGCTAGGCAGGCGCCAAACAGCATCAGCACCAGGCAGCGCTTACCCCAAGATGCGGCGAATCCGCTCATGGCAGTTCGCTGTCCACGAACGCACCGATTCTCCAAGCGCCCCATTCGCGCTCCATCGGCATCCAACGTTCGGGAATGCTCCTGAAGCCCAGCAGCGCTAACCCTTCAGAGCCGCTGAAGCGCAGACTCGTCACCTGAACAGTGGGAGCCTCTTCGACAAGTCGTTGATGGTCGAGCTGAAACAAGACCGACGCGACCTGGGTGCAGCTCTTGCCGCTGAAGACGTTCGAGCCAGGCGCGGGGGCGTAAACGGGGGGAATAGCCCTCGCGATGCGCGAACCCGTGGTGAAGCTCGTGTAGATCAGCGAGCAGGCCGCGCCGGCGTTGCCCATAGCGGCAGCGGCGAAGTAGCGCTTGGCAAGCGCTGTCGCCGCTCGCACTTCGTTTGCGCTCGCGGCGTGGCCGTAGTAGCGGATGCTGTTCTCATCGGGATCCGGGCGCGGTTCGCCGCGATCGTCGACATCGTCGTCGCCTTCGAAGTAGCTCCCCGCCGCCGAGGCCCGGGAGCCAGACGCGGTTCTTGCGCCGCCACACGCGGTGACGCTGAAGACAAGCAGCCCG
Source organism: Solirubrobacteraceae bacterium (assembly GCA_036510495.1). Taxonomy (GTDB): domain Bacteria; phylum Actinomycetota; class Thermoleophilia; order Solirubrobacterales; family Solirubrobacteraceae; genus Palsa-744. The sequence goes on along the minus strand of DATCDV010000041.1, from coordinate 1,701 downwards.
ATCGCCGGCAACGCACACAACCATTTCAACTTCACCGGCGCGCGCTCATCAGGCGAATACTCAAGCATGTGGCAAATGCTACCGTGCGCGGCCGCCTGCATTACCCCGTGTCTCCTACTCTGCACCATATGGACGCTGGTGCTGGCGTCAGGACCCATCTATCTGCCGCTTTCTCCCGTGTTAGCGTCCGTCAATGTTTCTCACTCGCACACACGCGCGCCCTGATCGCGATACGATTCGGGTGGGCAGGACTTCAACCAACCATGGGGAGGAATCGCAATGAAAGGCACACGTATCGCAGCGCTTGCGCTCACGGCAACCACGCTGGCGGCGTCGGGATGCGGAGGCAGCACGAAATCGTCCTCCTCAACGCAATCCGCCGCGGTCACCACGCCGGCCACCCAGGCGACCTCAAGCACGCAATCCAGCTCAACCGTCGCCGCCGGTCCCCTCACCAAGGCAGAACTGATAACAAAGGCCGATGCCATCTGCTACGCGGTCAACGCAAAGCGTGCATCGAATGTGCTCAGCTCCTCGCAGCAGATCACACTGGCAGTGCAACAGCTCTCGGCCGCTGAGCAGAACGCCGCCTCGGAACTGACGAAGCTAAAGCCACCGACATCGATGGCAAGCGACTGGCAAACGATCCTCCTAAACGCCCAAACAGCAGCAGAGGCCACAGCCAAGCTCGCCATCTACGCCCATACCAATCCGCATCGTCTGCTGGGCTATCCGGAGTACACGATCCTGCGCAAAGCTCAGCAACAGATGAACGCGATTGCCGCCCGCGACGGCTTCAAGGACTGCTCGCGGTCCTGACGGGTCAGCTACTGGCTCAAGGCCCGCACGCGGCACGACGGACATTACGCGTAGCGCCAGCAACAGAAGCTTCATTGGGCCGGGTGGCGACTTCGCCTACCCTGCCCATGGCGTCAACTTCCTCTAGAGTCGCGACCTCAGGAGACAGCCAATACTTCAGCGGCCACTACAAGTAACCCTTCACCAGCCACGTGGCCAGTTTTTTCTTTAGTAAAAGAACAGACCGCCTGTTCGTTTCCCATTTCCTGTTCCGCTAAAGAAAATATTGCCGCAGTTACGGTCTAGCGAGAGCGGCATGCCAGCTGAGGCTCCGAGTCCCACCTGACCACATCGCTACTGCCAACATCAGTCCCCTAAGAGGCCGCCGTCGCCTTGCCCGCGACCGTCAGCGATACTTCCCCTTGTAGATGTGCCGTTTTTTCTTTGGTAAAGATACAAGTTAGCTCTTCACGTTCTTTTTCTATTTCCGTTAAGGAGAAGATTGCTAACAATTCAGTGCTAGTCGCCATATTTTCCAGAAGGCCGCTCACTAACCCTATGCATTCGTCCGTCAATTCACCGAGGAGCGTTTTACAAACGACCTCATAACTAGGCATACCTGTTTCAGCTTCAGTGATGCGTAGTAAGAAAACTACGCCTTCACCTAAGGCGACATCGGCTAACCATGGTAGATGCACAGGCCATATTTTTACTCCTACTTTTTCGCACACGCCTGACCCTTTCACATTCAAGAGGTAAGTTGGGTCTGTCCGATGAACGGTGGATCTGGCTTGGTCTGAGCGAAGGGATGGACCATGACGGAGATAGTCGGTCTGACCGATCAGGAGGAGATGATCGGGTCTATGACTACAGATATCGTTGATCAGAAGCAGTTGGTTGAGC
>DATCDV010000040.1:0-41527 GCA_036510495.1 Solirubrobacteraceae bacterium | reverse complement strand
CAAAGCCGCGCCTACATACAACGCAAGATCACCGAAGGAAAGACCAAACGAGAGGCCATGCGATCCCTCAAGCGACACCTCTCCCGCCACCTCTACAACCAACTCGCAAAAACGCCCTTGACAACATAGAAGCATCCAACGACTTTTCAGGCCGGCGGTCCTCAGCTACACGCGCGAGCGCTCACTCGCCCGATCCGCACCGCCAATCCCAGGTGCCCCCAGAGCCGATTGCGAGAGCTCTTTGGCGAACTCGTTGGCCGCCCAGGCGCAGTCGTGGTCAGTAACCCAGGAAAGCCGCGGTGAACCCGTGGCCAGAACACGCAAGGAGACACGCCGATGCTCCACAGGCAACGAGAAAGAACGAGTCAAGGCCAGGTCAGAGCAGTTGTGCTCACTGGCTGTTCAAGCAGTCCCCGTTGGTTGTCGGCACGTCGTGTCTTGCCCCATTTTGGACACCGCCGGACTAGCGCTTCGGCCCCCCTGCGGGGGGCTTCCCTGCGCCCTAACGGGCTCCGGCTCCGCGCGCCGGTCGGCGTCTTTTTTGGGCGGCGTCACTAGCACCAACAACCACCAATAGGAGGAACAAGCAATGAACAACATCAATCGAGTCGTCATCACCGGCAACCTGACCGCCGACCCCGACCTGCGCTCGACGCCGAGCGGAACCGCGGTGTGCAGCCTGCGGGTCGCCTGCAACACCCGCCGCAAGGACGGCGAGGAGTGGGTCGACAAGCCCAACTACTTCAACGTCACCGTCTGGGGCGGGCAGGGCGAAAACGTCGCCCGCTACCTCTCCAAGGGCCGCCCGGTCGCGATCGACGGTCGCCTGGAGTGGCGCGAGTGGGAGGCCCAGGACGGGAGCAAGCGCCAGGCAGTGGACATCATCGCCGACTCGGTGCAGTTCCTGGGCAGCGGCAACGGGAACGGCGCATCCAGCGAGGACAGCGGCGAGCTCGTCGCGGCCGGCGTCGGCGCCGAGGAGGACATCCAGTTCTAGGGCAAACGGTCCGCGCCCCAGCCCGGGGCGCGGACCACCAGCCCAGACGGAGAGCGTGACCATGAGCCAAAGCCTCCTGATCGACCAAATCCTCGAAGACTTGAACGCGCGAGACGCCCGGCTTCGCGCGCTGTGGCAGATGACCCCAGCCCAACGGGTCGCGGCGATGCGACGCGGCGAACTGACCCTCGAGCAGTGCTCGGCATGGGCAGCGCGTCACCCCACACAGGTGCCGCTGCTTAACGGCGAGTTCGAGTACCTCGCCGTGTTCACCCCCGAGGTGTGTGAGTGACCTGGAGCCAGCAGCAAACCGACGCGGATCTCCTCACCTACCTGCGGATGCTGGCGGGCAACCCCCAGCGCGACCAGTTCTTCGACATGCGCTATCTCACGCCCGAGGGCAGGATGTGCCAACGGTTCGTCTCGGCGCTTCGCGTCGACCAGCTCGCACGCCGGATCACCGATCTGGCGTGCGAAGCGGATGTCTATGTCGGTGCGGCGCTGCGCGAGCGCGCGAACGGCGGCAAGAGCGCGATCAACGGCTCGCACCTGCTCTACATCGAGTGTGACGACCCGAACGCCAAGGACCGCCTCGACGGCTTCGCGCATCCCCCGACGATGGAGACCGCCTCGGGCACACCCGGCCATCTGCAGCTCTACTGGCGGCTCTACCAGCGTGCCGCCAACGCACAGGTCGAGAGCGCCAACCGCAGGCTCGCGCTGGAGCTGGGCGGCGACCCCGGCTGCTTTGACATCGCGCGCATCCTGCGGCCACCGGACACCTTCAATCACAAGCACGACCCGCCGCGAGCAGTGAGTCTTGTCGTGTGTCGAGAGGACGCTCGCTATGCCCTTGCGCAGCTCACGGATGGGCTGCCCGATGACCCCGATCCGCGCGGTCCCGAGCGCGCCGGACCCGTCCGCCCGAGGGCAGAGCGCGCCTTACTCGACCGTGAACTGCTCGCGATCCCGGTCGCCGAGTACGTTCGCGTTCTCGCGGGCCTCGTGCCCAACAGAGCCGGCAAGGTTCTCTGTCCCTTTCACCATGAGACTGACCCGAGTCTTCAGCTGTATCCCGACGGCAGCTTCTACTGCTACGGCCGCCACAGCAAGGACCGCGCGTGCCGCAAGGGCGGGACGATCTTCGACTTCGCTGCCGCCCTGTGGGGCATCGGCACCCGCGATCAAGACTTCCTCGAGCTGCGCCAACGCCTCGCCCGCGTCTTCGGGCTCCCATCAACCTCGATTGGAGGAACACGATGCCAGTGAACACCGGCAGACGCACGCGCGTCATCGCTTCGCTCATCGTCTTGGTGATGCTGAGCGGCTGCGCGCCGGCCGCCACCGGAAGCAGCCAGCCCGGCACGCGCTCGCCTGCATTCGCATCCGAGCGCCATTGCGTCGAGCGCCACGGCCTGCCGGACCCGCGCTGCACCCCCGGCGCGGTGCGCGCCGGGGTGTCGCTGTCCACAATCTGCGCCTTCGGCTACAGTCCCTCCGTCCGCCCACCGGAGAGCTACACCGAGCCGTTGAAGCTCGCACAGATGCGCGCCTACGGCCTGCCGGGATCTCCCTCGGCCTACGAGGAGGACCATCTAGTGCCGCTCTCGATCGGCGGGGCGCCGCGCGATCCTAGCAACCTCTGGCCCGAGCCACGAAACGGCCCCGACAATGCCGAACAGAAGGACCAGCTTGAGACCTGGACCGCGCGGATGGCGTGCGCCGGGCGCATACCCCTGAGCCGCCTGCAGCAGGAGATGGCCACCGACTGGACGGCGCTCTATCGCCTCGCCGGCGGCGAGCGCGTCCTACGCAACTACCCGCCCGGCGGGTAGAACGCCGCACGGCAGTCCTGCCTTCGCGACCTCGGCAGGCACGCCAGCCGACCTAACGCCGTCATCGAGGCGCGCTACGGTGACGTGCCGTGAGTGACCTACGGACAATCCCACTTGCAGTCACGCTCAACGGTCGTCAGGTTGACAGCGAGACCACCTGCGTATGGGCCGGACCTCACGTGCTCGTGATTGCCACCGTGCTGCCCGACCACGGACTCGCGCTGGAGCTCGATTCCATCTTCGTCGGCCACGAGGGCGTGCCGACCTGCGTAACTCACCTCACGCTCGGGCCCGTTGGGGAGAACCCTGTGATTGTGCCCGTCGAACACGAGCACGCAAGCCTCAATCCGAAGCTCAAGGCGCGTGACTGCGCCTACGAGCACGCTGAGATCGTGCTCGAGACCCTGAACCGGCTGGGCTACGAGGCTGGGATCAACATGCCCGACGACGCCTTCGAGGAACTGGAGCGAGTCGAGCGCTGAGCCCCGCGTCGGTCGCTCAGACCAACGCTTCCTTCACGCGGCAAAAGGCGTTATCCGCCGCGCGTCTCGACCCCTCCAATGTTCGCACGCTGCGCGTGCGGTGGGTCGGGGATCGGCTCCGCACCGGGCGGGGTCGCCGACCGAAAGGAAGCGCGATGGCGTCCCACACCAGCAGTTGGCCTTCGCAGCAGCGTCTTGTCTACGCCGGCATCGGCTCACGCGAGACACCGCCGGGCGTGCTCGACCTCATGGGCCGCGTAGCCTCGCAGCTCTCGATCCAGGGCTGGGTCCTTCGCACCGGGATGGCCGGTGGCGCCGACCAAGCGTTCTACCGGGGCGCGACCGTCGGCGGAGCGCTTGAGCTCTACCTGCCCTGGCCCAGCTTCGAGGCCGACGCTCGCTCACCAGCCGGCGCCGCACAGCAGTACGTCCTCGGGCAGCCGAGCCCTGCCGCCTACGAGATGGCGGCGCGGTTTCACCCGGCCTGGTCGCGGCTAGCGCAGAGTGTGCGACGCCTGCACGCACGCAACTGCCATCAGGTGCTCGGCCCCGACCTGGCGAGCCCGGCGCGCTTCGTCCTGTGCTGGACACCTGACGGCAGCCTCGATGGTCGCGGCCGGCGTGTCGGCGGGACTGGCCAGGCGCTTCGGATCGCCAATCACCACGGCGTCGCGGTCTTCAACCTCGCCCGTCCAGAGCACGCCGAGCGGCTGTCAAGGCACTGCCCGCTCGACGTTCGCTGACGCGGGGCGGGGAAGCCACAGAGCGTCGACCGCGGGCGCCGGCAGCCCCATGATCGCACCCCTATTGGGGTGCGGAGGGCTGCCACCGGCACCCGCAGCCAGCGGGTCCACAACGGAAAGGACAGTCGTGATGCGCGACTCCTACGACACGACCCTGATCCTCTGGCCTGCCACACCACTAGCGGCGAGCGTCGCCGAGGAGCTGCGCGCCATCGGCGTACCGCTCACAGAGCCGCAGGCGGCTCCGGGGTGCCTCTCCGCGCGGCGAACCGAGGACGGCGAGCTCCTTCTTGAAATCGCCGGCGAGCGGCTCCACGGGCTCACCGATCTCGAGGCGGTGCTCGCCACCCTGCGGCTCGCCGATGTCTCCTACGTCGCCTGGGACGCGAGGAAGACTGAGGTTGCAGGCACCGCGCGCTCCTTTGACCCCGGCAGTCGTGTGGAGCGCGAGTTCACCGTGATGCCCGATGGTGAGCCGGTGCTCACGTTGAGCGACCTCCACGAGTTCGAGGGTCGCTACGGCACGGCGGAGGGGCTGATCGAGGGCATCCAAACATGGCTGCGGCTGCCGCTGCCTCAGAACCTCAGCGAGGTCGACGGATTCACCATCGTCATCGAGCCCGAGGACACCGATGACGACGAGCGCCTCTAGCCGGGCGGCCCTGGCTTTCCCCATGCTCGCACGCCCGTTGGGCGTGCCGGGGAAATCGCGCAGGGCCTGCCGACAGGTGGGCCGAGAACACAACTGGAGGTGTGACGAATCGTGAGTACATCACTCACTCGCATCCGCGCCGGGCACTACCGGCACAAGCGTCTTGGCGTCGAAGTGCAGAGAACGGCGATGCCCGACACTCCCTGGCAGCTCGCCGGACCTGATCCCGACGGCAGCGGTGTCGTGCTCGCACGGACGCTCAGCGATGCCCGCGCGTTCCTGCGGGAGATCGAGGAGCGCATCGACGACGAGTGCGGAGCCCGAGCGCGAGCCTTGCGCGCCCTCGGCGAGGCGGTGCGGCAAGAGCGGGAGCGGGCAGGATTCAGCGCGGTCGCACTCGCCACCGCGAGTGGCATCCAGGCGAGCAAGCTCGAGGCACTCGAAGCTGGTCGGCTGGACGCGGATTTGGATCTGCTGCTCGCGCTCGCGCAAGCACTCGACATTCGCTACTCAGCGTTCATCATCCGCGCCGAAGCGCTGACAAGCGACGGCCTCTCCTCACCACAGGGCGCCGAGCGCGCTCTGCTCTCAGTTCACCGCTACCTGTTCCCCGAGCGATATGAGGACGTGCCGACGTATGAGTGGCACGCCGGCACGATCGAGGACGTGGCAGCGATGCTCGAGCAGGCACTGGTGAACGATCCGCGCGCGGAGCTCTCACCGAAGTGAAACAGCGGTCTACGCACCTGCGTCAGCGCGATACAGCAGCGGAGCGTGCCGACACCTGGCTGCGGGTCCCTTAGCTCCCCAATTGTGGCACGCCCTACGGGCGTGCCGGGGGGTCGCACAGGGCCCGCCGTCCCGGTGGGCCTGCGATACCAAATGGAGGACGAAATGCCAACCATGACCCAGGCCGACCAAGCCACATCGGAGGCCGAGCAGGGCACCTACACGCTGTGTGACATCGCGGTGAGCCACATCGTGGTCTCGGAGAACAACCCGCGCAAGCAGTTTGATGAGCAGGAGCTCGAGCGGCTCGCGCACGCGATGTCCACGCGCGGGTTTAACCACCCGATCCTCGTCAAGCCGGCCGAGCAGGAGGGCTACTACGAGATCATCGACGGTGAGCGGCGCTGGCGTGCCGCCCAGCAAGCGCAGGTCGAGCTGATACCAGCGCTGGTCAAGACGCGCCGGGATGCGCCGGGTGCTGACCTGTTGGACGCGATGCTCGCCAACGGCCTCGGCATCTCGCTGGACGTGCTCGAGGAGGCGCTCGGCTACGAGACGCTCATCAACGATGCCGGCTATACCCGCAAGGGGATCGCCGAGGCGTTCCAGATTCCGCTCGCGCGGGTTCGTGAGCGACTGCTGATCCTCGACCTCCCCGAGAAGCTGCGCCATCAGGTGGCCGCCGGGATCGTCCCACTGATGGTCGTCAAGACCCTCGGTGCGCTCGCGAAGATCCATCCCGACCTTCCCGAGGTCGCTGTCAAGCGCGTGCTCGGTGGGCCCGTGAAGCAATGGGACGAGCCCACCACCTGGGAGCATCTCCTCGCAAACCCGATCGCGGTGGTGATCGGTGAATATGAGGAGCAGCTCGCAGACCTGCCCAAGGACGTATTCGTCGCGGGTTGCAGCTACCCCGTCTCGGCCTTCGAGCTCGATGAGGAGACGACCGAGAGCATGGGCCTGCTGTGCGAGCTGCTGCAGATCGAGCCCGAGGAGTTCGCGGTGAGCTTCGACCGCGAGCTGCTCGACCAGGCGCTCGCGCTGAACGCCGCGCACCTGTCGGCCAACAAGGCGGAGGCCCTGATCGTCGGTGTCGATGTCGCCCGCCAGCTCGCCGGCGACCTGATTGACAGGAGCTTGAAGACTGAGCTCAAGCAGGCGCAGGACGAACGCGAGAACGCTGAGCGTGCGAGCGCTCCGCGACGGCACCGGGTCGACGGTGGCGACGGCGAATCGGGCGAGGCAGATGCCACCCAGCGGCCGTCAGACGAGGAAATCGAGGCAGGCCGCAAGCGCGCGCTGGAAGAAGACCGCCGTCTGTGTGACGAGACGATCGCCCGCAACCAGCGACTAGGTGCGGCGCTCATCAAGCATGTGTGCAAGGTGAGGGTCGACGAGCGGGCTCTGAAGATCCTGACCGCGGCGCCGATCTCTGCCGACCTCGCCAAGATCGCTGCGCGTGGAGCGCGTCTCGCGTTTCCCGGCTGGGCCGAGCTCTCGACTCGAAAGAACGGGTCGACCAAAGCCGAGTACCTCGACTACCTTGCGGGTGAAGCAAAGGCCCAGGAGTTCCTCACGGGTGCAAGCACCGCAGCTGAGATCGCGGGACGCACGCTTGCGCTGCTGGCCGCCGCTCGCTGGGCGAAGGAGAAGCACGCGGTCTCCAACTCAAAGGCCAGCAACTACACGCTGCGCTTCACGAGTTACAGCGACCGTGGCGTGCCGTGGCAAGGCGAAGTCGAGGACTTGCTCGATGAGATCCTGATCGAGAAGCTGCCCCCCGAGGTCGCCGACCCGATCCGCGAGGCCAAGGAACACCGCGAAGCGCTGCGTGCCGAGGAGGAGCGCCGCGAGCGCGAGCGCGATGGTGTCGTCGCGCAGTTCGTCGAGCAGGCCCCGAGCCTGACGTGCGATGAGCGTCAGGTCGAGATCCAGAGGCTGCGCCACGAGTACGGCTTCTCCGCGATGCCGCCGGAGCAGAGCCGCAAGCTCATGGAGCTGCCCGAGCCTACGGACAGTCCCACCGCCGAGGAGCCCAGCGGCGAAGCCACGCCGCAGGACGAGAGCGAGACGCCAGCCCCACCCGAGATGGCGCTCGCCGCCTAAACGACCCAGGACCGTGCGGCGGGGCGCTCACCCCGCTCCGCCGCACGCCCAACAAACCATCGCCCCAGCACGGGGCGCACCCGGCCTTCAGAGGAGGACAGATCATGGGTTGGACCGGAGGACAGCTACAGGGACCATTCACCGCGCGCGCCGCGATCGAGTTTGAGCTAGGCGCAGAGTTCCTTGCGCGGGTCATCGACACCGTGCGCTACGGCACCGTCATCTACGCCGCCGTGCGCTCACACGACGAGAAGGAGATATTCGGCCTGGTGCTGCTCGCCGAGCGCCGCGGCGGCATCCTCTACACCAAGCCGATCAGCGAGGACATGGGACCAGCTGAGGATCGCTGCCCCGCCCGCATCCTCGATCTGCTCACCGAGCCGAGCAACGACTACGCGCGTGAGTGGCGCGAGCGCTGCCGCGCCCGCCTGGCCAGAGCGCACCCACGCAAGGGACAGACCGTCACCTTTGCCAAAGCGCTCACATTCACCAACGACGAGTCACACAGCACATTCACCTACCAGGGCGGCTCGCGCTTCCAAACCGACGACGGCTGCCAATGTCACATCCGCTGCTGGCAAGACCTTGAGTTCACCGCCGTGTAGTGACAAGTAGACCTCTGGGCCGCAGGTATTACCGGCTCGTTACTCCGGGCCGGGTTCGAGCGCACCCCTTTAGGCCAGCAGACCGGCTCTAACGGCGCGTAAAGCCCTGCGCTTCGCGTCGCCTGGCGGCGATCCCCAAGGGACAGGGCTTGACACACCTTGCCGGCCCGCTCAGGCCGGGGCGTGCTCAACCCCGACCTCAAGGAGACAGCGATGAGCAAGGACTCACAGCGACCCAGCGGTCTACTCGTCCCAGCGCATGTGCAGCTCGGCAAGCCACGCGCGGTTCACTGCAAGCGCGAGCGCCACCACGTATATGTAGGGCGCAACCCACGGTGGATGGCCCCCTCGAAGTGGGGCAACCCGTTCGTGGTCGGCACGCACGGAGTGCGAGGCGAGTGCATCGCGCTGTACGAAGGGTGGTTGCGCGAGAACGCGGCGCTGTTCGCGGCGCTCGATGAGCTGCGCGGGCTGGTACTCGGATGTTGGTGCGCGCCGCACGATTGCCACGGCGATGTGCTGGCACGGTTGGCGAACGCGAGCATCCTCGAGCGTGAGCGCTGGCTCGCGCTCGCCGCATAGAACGCGCGCGGCGCCGGCGGGATCGCACCCCCTTCAGGGGTTGCCGTGGTCGGCCCGCCACCAGCGTCCCCGCAAACACAAACGCGCGTCCGAAGGAGCGACACGCGATGTAGCTAGTCCCGCTTGCTGGCGATCCCCGGCCGCAGTTCCTGTCACTCGGCGGTTGCGGCACCAGCTGGGGGTGTTGCTCCGCCTGTCCGATCGCTTCCCACGCTTCGCAATCTGGCACCGCTTTGCGGCTCGGCCTTATGTCGCACCTGCGCGTTGCTTCGGTGCGGCCGAGGCCCTCTGGGCTGCTGCAGATCGTCTCGCTTTTGGTGAGAAGCGATCTACCAGGAGGAGCAATGCTCTACGACCCAGCCAAACGCTGCCCCGACACCGAGCACCACTTCATCCATCCTCGACCCGGCTACCTCGAATGCGAGCGCTGCCGTCTCCGTCTTATCCAGCGCGCTGTCCTACCAGACGGCGTGCATCCCACCGACGCCGACATCGAATGGTTGCACCACAGGCAATGAGCGTGCCACCAAGCAACGCTGTCGCTCGCCTACATACCGCTAATGCAACGTTCTCGTCCTCGACGGCGCGAGTGTGGAGATTGTGCGCAGCATGAGGGTCGGCGCGCTGCCGGCAGCCGCGAATGATCGCACCCCTGCGGGGTGCGCGAGCGGCTGCCACCGGCACCCGCAGACGCGGGTGTCACAACAACCAGCAGAAGGAAGGTGAAAGAGCGATGGTTACAGATAACCCAGGCGCTCCGACCTCACCAATCGTTGTCAGCTACAGCGGGCCACCCGTGACAGTCAAGCGGCGAAGAATCACCAGCGAGATGTGGGTGCCAAACCTTGGGCGCAACGATCCGCTCCAGGCGGATCGCTGCCCTGGCGAAGTAGCGGCACGTCTATTCGAGCAGGCGAAGGCCGCTGAGGCGCTCGTGATCCCGAGCGAGCTTCGCGCTGAGTGCTACGGCGACGATGACGCGGACGGCGGCGGCTTCATCCTCGCCATCTATCCGATCCACGGGTCTGCCGCGGGTGTCACCTGCGGCTGGCGCGATGTCGAGAACATCGTATGTCCAGCCGGCTGCTCCAGGCCCGACAACGACCGCCAGCTCGTCAGGGAAGCATTGGAGTTCATGGCTGCCGAGTTGAATGCCGCGCTCGGCGCTCACGGGCAACGCAACGCATGATCGTTAGGGAAGTCGGCCAGTAGCAGTCCGATTCGGATTTCACCGTGGGCGATCTTCGAGGGGTTAACACGAGGGTCCTATCACACCCCTCCCTGAGAGATCGGCTTACGCCTTCAAGCAATTGAGACTCGCCCCCTAGCGGGGGCGCACGGATTTCACATTATCAATTGCTTGACTCTCCTTCCGGGGCGTGATGAGCAGAGGGCAAGTTCGCAAGCTCACAACCACAGAAAGGCAGCACACAATGAGCCCTCTCGCATCAGCACGCAGCACAGCGACCCCCAGGCAGCTTTCATACATCAAGCAGCTCGCTCTACAGACCGGCACGACGTTCACCTTCCCCAAGACACGACGCCACGCGAGCTGCGAAATCGAGCGACTGAAGGGACTCAACGCAACAAGGGGCCGTTATCTCGAAGCTCCGCCGCTTGATCTGGACCCAGGCGAACAGCCCTACGCGACCGAGCAGAAGCCCGGCGAGACTGTCGGCTACGGGTCAAGCGCGCGGCGCGGAGACCCAGCCCCGCGGTGCTCGGCGCCGGCGCCGCAGCGAGCGGCGGGTGAGCCGTTCGAGCTCGGGCGCTATGAAACGAAAGCAGGAGAACAGCGAGCGCTCTACGGCATCCGCGTGGACGGCAAGCCGCGGATCATCGACGCGGCGGCCGATCAGGCGGGGCGCATCTACACAGTCGAGGAGGAACTGTGCGAGAAAGGCGGCAACAGCGAAGTCAAGGCGCTTGTGGCTGACTACATCGCGCAGGCTGAGCAGCTCGGGCGCATCCCGATGGCAAAGAGCCGGCGCCGCGGGCGCGAGCAGGTGGCCCAGGATGCCTAGCGTGTCAGAGGCGCTGGCCGCACCCCCGCGGGTGATTCGATCCGCGGGGGCCAGGTCGCAGGCCGTCGCCCTCCAGATTCTGGCACGCCCACAGGGCGTGCCGGGGAACGGGCTCCGCGGCCCCGCACCGGGCGGGGCCCGAGTCCTGATCGGAGGCCCTGCAATGAGCAACAGTCCCGAGGTGATCCTCGTCCTCGGCGAGGGACACGAGAACGAGTCGCTCGCGCAGGAGCTCGCGCTAGACGGCTACCAGCTGCGTCGCGCCAGCGACTCGCAGGGACTCCGAGCGCGGTCGACTCCCGGCGACATCGACCTCATCGTCCTGGGTCCAGCGCCGCACCAGGCCGAGAGACTTCACTCAGTGCGTGCGCTGCGCGCGGGCGAGCTCACTCCCGAGGTGAACCCAGGCGCCCGCGTGCTCTGGGTCAGCGCGACCGAGGAGACAGCCGAGGTGCTGCGCGCGTTCGAGGCCGGCGCCGACGATGTGATCCGCTCGCCATTCATCTACGCGGAGCTGCTCGCTCGCGTGCGGGCGCTGCTGCGCCGCAGCACCGTCAGCTCCACCGGCGTCATCCAGTTCGGAGCGCTGCGGATCGACACGGCTGCCCACCAGGCGACATTCGGATCTACACCGCTTCGTCTACGCCGCCTTGAATACGCGCTGCTCGTGCATCTCGCGCGTGACCCCGGCCGTGTCTACACCAAGGAGGAGCTGCTGCGAGAGCTGTGGGGCTATCGCTCACAGGGCACGACGCGGACCGTGGACACCCACGCTTGCCGCCTGCGGCGCTCGCTCGCTCACGCCGGCGCTGGAGGGTGGCTGACCGCAGTGCGGGGTGTCGGCTATCGCCTCGCGCCCGACGGGCACGGCGAGCTGCGCGTGCTGGCCGGTGGACGTAGCGCATGAGCGCGGTCCACGGGGCCTCGCCCCTCCCGATGATCGCACGCTGCGCGTGCGCGGGATTGGGGCAGCGGCCCGCGCCCCGCGGGCTCAGAACCTGAAGGAGAGCCATGAGCACCATCACAGCACCCGAGCCCTACGCAGCTCCGGCGCAAGTCGACTCAAGCCCACGACGCGCCCGGCACCTGGGCGGGTATGTCGCGCTTGACAGCGGACAGACGCGCCAGATCCTCAGCCTGCAGCGCCCTGACGGGAGCACGCTCGTCGTCGACTATCACCTCGACACGCTCGGCGACGGGCGCGTGGTCGCGCACATCTCGCCCGATGAGCCACGCGAGAACGAGCGCATCATCTGCGAGCTGTACCTCGCCGACGACACCAAGGGTCGCTGCCGGGCGCTGACAGCAGAGGACCTCGAGGCCACTCGCCACGCCACCCCGCCGCTGCCAAGCACCCATGCCGAAGCGCAGAGCACGCAACTGCAAGACGCCGAGGGCCACCTCTACCGCATCCGCGAACTCGCCACCAATGAGCCGATGTCCGAGCTGCGCTGGACACGTTCTCGCCAGCCCGGCCGCAATGAGACCTTCGACGTGCTGACCCTCCGCGATGTCGTCGCCCGCCTGGAAGCCTACGAGCCAGCACGAACCCTCACCAGCGACGCGCTCGCTCTGCACAGTGAGGACTCATCGCCTTCCACGTATCGACTCCGAGCCGAGCTCGAGCGTCTGAGCGAGAGCGCCATCGTGCTCAACCGTGGCCTGCGCGAAGCCGTCCAGTACCGGGTCCAGCGGGGCGATACGACCTTGAGTCAGATCGCGCTGCGCTGCGGGCGCATCAAGCGCGACTCCCGCGGAAACGTCAGCGGAGAGACAAGCTGGCTTGCCCGTCGCATTGGCCAGCTACCCGAGGGAGGCGAGCAGAAGCCCTGCCCCTGGATTCGCATCGACGTGCTCGCGCTCATCGCGCGCGACGGCCTCGGCACGAGCCCTCTCGAGGTCGAAGCGGCGTAGCCCGACGGAGAAGTGTGGCGGCGGAAACCGGCGGTCGCACCGACAGCATCCAGACACCAACACAGAGGGGAGCAGTTATGAGCACGACGGGCGCAGAGACAGACAGAGACGAGCCGTGGGCATACGGCTACACCATCCGCGACATCGAAGCGATGGATCGCTTCGATGCGTTCGAGGCCGGCGTCACCGCCGGCGAGAGCCGAGCACGGGAGCAGCTCACAGGATGGGTCTTGCTAGTCGGCGACCCACGCGGCGGGTTCGACGTCATCGGTCCATTTCCGAGCCAGGCGGCAGCAGAGGCGCGCGCGTCGCGCTGGGACGACGCCGACTGGTGGCCGATCGAGCTTCAGCAGCGCGCCGACGGCGAGGAGGATGCCCGGCCCGGCACATGACGTTCTACCCGACACGCCGAGATCACGGCCTCGCCGTGGACTAACTTCAAGGAGTTCCGGCGAGTTGGCGCCCGCTGACGCCAACACGACTTCGCTCGGCGGGGTGGCCCTCACGCGGGCTCGCGCCCGGCTCGGCAGCCTGCGGCTGCCACACCGACCCCCCGGCTGCGTGACCGCCGCCGGCGTGGCCGACCAGCAACGGCCAGGTAGCGCACGCGGGCTTCGCCCGCTGTAACCGAGCCTCCCTGGGTCGGCTCTACTGCCGACCCCGGCACTGCACGCCTGACGGCCTACGGTCTGCTCGCTGGACTGCTGGCTTACGCCGCAGCCAGCACGGTCGGCCGCTTCGCGGCGACCTTCGCAGCCCTCCGGCCTGCGCGGCTTCGCCGCGACCGGCGCACAGCACCAAGCCCGGACAGACTAGATGCTCACCTGAGCGGGCGCTGTGGACGCGCTGTGCAAATTCGTTGGCCGGTTTCGTGCGGTCGTGGTCTGTATCCGTTGTGATGACCGCAGCCAGCATCGGTGCCGCCAAGGGCGGCGGGTACGCGCGCTACCTGGAGTCAAAGACCGTGGAGCCAGAGCGCGGGGACTACTACCTGAGCCCCGACGGGGAGCCCACCCAAGCCCCCGGCCAGTGGCTTGCGAGCCCTGACACGCTCGCGCGGCTGGGGATCGAGGGCAGCTCGATCGAGGGCCCGGAGTTCATCGCGCTGATGGAAGGTCGTCACCCTCGAAGCGGTGAGTTCCTTCGCCGGGCGGGCGCCACCGGCGGCCGTGGCGGCGGGATCGACCTGACCTTCAGCGCCCCGAAGTCGGTGTCTGCCGTTTGGGCGCTCGGGGACGCGAACCAGCGTCGTGAGATGGAGGCGGCGCACGCTGCGGCGGTGAGCGAAGCGATGGCTCATCTCACCGAGACGGTGCCGACCGTGCGCCGCCGCTACGGCGGGCAGCAGGTCGAGGAGCACGCCAGGGAGGTGGTGGCCGCCGAGTACCGCCACACCACTTCGCGGGGTGTCCTTGCAGGAGACGGCCCCGACCCGCAGCTGCACAGCCACGTGGTCATCACGAACGCGATCCGCGAGGACGGGAAGATCGTCGCGGTCGCTTCCAGGCCGATCTTCCGCTCCGCGCGGGAGGTCGGTGCCTACTACCGCTCGGCGCTCGCGCACCAGCTTCAGCAGCGGGGTTATGCGATCGAGCGGGGCACCGGCAAACATGGGCGCTACTTCGAGATCGCTGGGGTGCCGCGCGGTCTGCTCGATGCCTTCTCCGCGCGCAGCCGCGAGGTCGCCAGAGCCGCCGAGCGCTTCCGTGCGCAATGGGGTCGCGCGCCCGAGCGCGGCGAGCTGCGAGCGCTCAAGCTGGAGAACCGCAAGGCGAAGGTGCTCGTCACGCGCGCCGACCTGCAGGTGGTCTGGAATGAGACCGCCGCGCGCTTTGACTTCGCCGGCGATAAGCCCACGCGGCTGCTCGGCATCACCGGCGAGCCGGCGCCGGAGCGTGCCCTCGAGGATCGCGTCGAGGAGCGCCTGACCGAGCGCGCCGCGACGTTCGAGCCGGGCGAGTTTCGCGCGGTGCTGCTCGAGCAGTCCGTCGGTGAGCTCTCACCACGCGAGGCTCTGGACCTCTCACGGGCGATGATCGCCGAGCGCCGCGTCCTGCCGTTGGAGGGCGGACTGATGACGACGCTCGCGGTGCGCGCCCGCGAGCAGGCGATCGAGCGCAGATTCGCCGGGCTCGCCAGCGACGGTGGCCGCGATGTCGGGATCGAGGCCCGCGCGCTAGCAGGCGATCAGGTAGCCGAGCGGATCGGTGGACGCCTCAGCGCCGAGCAGGCCCATGCGCTGGAGGTCATCACCGGCCCCGAGCGCGGCGCGATCCTCGTCGGGCCGGCGGGCACCGGCAAGGGCGTCGTGATCGACGCTGCCGCCCGCGCCGAGCAGTACGGCGGCCATCAGACCTTGGGGATCGCGGTGTCCGGGTCCACCGCGCAGCGGCTCGGTCAGGACAGCCCGGCGCTCGCCGGTCAGACCTTGACCCTGGACGCGCTCGTCTCGCGCGTGGAGCACGGCCAGCTCCACATCGGCAGGGACACGACGATCTACTTCGATGAGGCCGGCATGGCGGACACTGACCGCCTCGACCGGCTCACCGAGGCCGTGGAGCACAGCGGGTCGAAGCTCGTGGCGATCGGCGACGCCGCGCAGCTGCCCTCGATCGGCGCGGGGGGCATGTTCGACCGGCTCGCTCTGATCGCTCCTAGCGCGGAGCTATCGAATATCCGCCGGACCCTGGACCCCGAGGAACAGCGCGCGTGGTCAGACCTACGCGCCGGACGATCCGACAGGGCGATGGCGCACTACCACGCACGCGGGCAGCTGCACATGGAGAGCACCCGCGATGAGGCCGTCGAGCAGGCCGCGCAGAACTGGGCGGCGCTCACCGAGACTCACGACCCGAGCGAGGTCGCGCTGATCTCCGACGCCTCAAACCAGGAGATCCACAGGCTCAACGCCCGCGCCCAGCACTTCCGCGCAGAGCGCGGCGAACTCGGCGACCTCGAAGTCCCGGTGCCCGGAGTCCACTACGGCATCCGCCAGGGCGACCGGGTAGCGATGATCGACCAGCACCACGAGTCGGGCGTCGAGCGGATCGAGAACGGCAGCCGCGGCGAAGTCCTCGATGTCACCCCAGCCGGGGAGGTGCTGATCGAGTTCGACGTGACCGGCCGCAAGCGAACATTGGCCGGGGACGATCTCGGCCGTGTTCGCCTTGGCTACGCGCAGCACATCCACCGCGCGCAGGGCGCGACCGTCACCCGCACCCTCGTCGTGACCGGAGGCTGGCAGACGAGCAAGGAGCCCGCCTACGTCGAGGCGTCTCGCGCTCGCCAGGGCACCGACTGGTTCGTCTCCCGCGAGGATCTCGGCGTTGAAGGGCACGACGCCGCCCGCATCCAGCGCCTCGCCGAGAACATGCGCCGAAGCCACGCGCAGACCCCATCGCTCGCGCATCCCGAGCTGGCAGACCGCGACTACGGCACTCACTTTCACCGCTCGATCGCGCCCAGCCGCACCAGCCGGATACCGGGGATCGTCCGCACGATCAACCGCATCGTCAACCCACCAGCACAGGAGCGAACACGATGAGCCACCGACTACAAATCGTCCTACCCGACCCCGTAGCCCAGCAGCTACGCGAGCTCGCCGCCGGGGCCGACACGCCACCCTCCACGCTCGCCGCACAGATCGTCTCGGGCGGCGTCGCGCTCGCCGCCAAGGACGGCAAGGTCCGCCCGCTGCGCCCTGCGCCGGCGCTCGTCGGCGGCAACGGCAGCGAGCGAGCGCCGTGGCTTGAGCCCTACGGCGGCGACGCCGACTGGCGCCAGCAGATGTGGGGCGCCGTCGTCGCGCTGCACGGCCGCTACCCCACCCAGCTTGAAGCGCTCAAAGACAAGTGGTGGAAAGACGACTCACAGACCGAGACGCTCTGCGCGCTCGCCGTCTGGCGAGCAGAACTGGACGACGCCGGCCAGGACCCCCGCGACGAGCTCGCCTTCCAGAACCAGCTCGCCGACTACTCCCAACTCCTTAGCCGGCAGGGCGGCGGCGTCACCAAGGCATGGAAGCCCGGTGCGCCGCCGCCGGAGTGGGCCCCGAAGTAGCCGCCCAACCATCTCGACCGTTACATCTTTGACGCGCTCTGTGTCAGCTTCGCGTCACACGCTCACAACGCTGCACAGGCTTTGTACGGTCGGTCCACAACTGCACATTTTGGCGCCGGCGACAGCTCTAACTGCCCCGGCGCCGTGACACAAGGAGCCGTAACTCCCCATGCCGAAATACCGTACCCCAGACGGGTTGGAGGAGCACGCCTGCATCGACCGGGCTGTGCTCGACCTCATGGTCGATCTCGAGAGGCAGCGGCCGTGGGCCGAAGACGAGATCGCCCGCACCATCAGCGTCCCCGGCGATGTCCGCGACAGCCTCCGGCGACTGCGCACCTCAAGACTCATCCACCGTTGGAACGACCTCGCCGTCGCATCGCGCCCTGTCGTGCGCTTTCACGAGATCAACCACGGCGGCGGTGTCCCAAGCCCCGGTGATGTCGAGGAGCGCCATTGGGACCGAGCAGTCCTTGAAGGTCTGCTCGTGCGCAGCGCCGATGGGCAAGGGCCGATCACCGAGCAGCAGACCTACAAGGCGTTCGGTGCCAAAAAGAAGAAGAAGCGGCTCGCAATTGCCGACGCGCTGAACCGGCTTGACGGCGCCGGTCTCATCGAACGTCGTGGCGGGCGCGCGATCCCCTCGGAGGTCGCGCAGCGCCTCGACGAACTCATGACGCTCTGACGCGGGTCAGCCATGCGCGTCAACGAACTGGCCTTGAGCCAGGCTGTCCTCCCCAGCCTGGCCAAGGTCGGCATCCACGAGGTCGAGCAGCTCGCCGGACACCGCACCGGCGAGCTGCTCCGCCGCCCCGAGCTCAGCAGCGGAGTGGAGCTGTACGAGCTGATCTGCGAGCTTCACCGCCACGGTCTGACGCCGTTCTCAAGCTACGGCGGACACATCGAGACTGAGCGCGAGCTGGAGATATTCCGTCTCCGCGCAGTCGAGGGCTTGACCTTCACCGAGATCGGAGAGCGGGTTGGGCTCAACCGAACCCGTGTCGATCAGCTTCTACGGCTGCACTTTCGCTTGGATGAAGTGCCGCCGGCCGCCAAGCGCAGGAGGCGAGCACGCAATGACTGATCGGTCGCCGCGGAATATGCGCCCGAGTTCGGGCCGCGAGCCGATTCTCGTCGTGGAGGCCGATGCGGACTTCGGACGAAAGCTCGTCGAGCAGATCGCCGCCGACGGCCATCCGACCGAGCTTGCCCGCACCGCCAGTCATGCCGAGATGATGGCGGGCGCCCGTCCGCCCCGATTGGTCGTGCTCGGGGAACTCGACTCACCGAGGGGCAGGCTCGACCTGTTGGAGACGATTCGCGGACACGGCCCGGAAGTCTCTCAGCGGCAGACATCCCCACCGTGGCCACAGAATCTCCCGGTGATCGTCCTCAGCTCGCACACAACCGAGCTCGACATGCTGCGGGCGTTTGAGGCGGGCGCAGATGACTTCCTGGGCCGCCCCGCCCGCTATCTGGAGATGCGAGCGCGCATGCGCGCGCTACTGCGCCGGGCAGCCAGCAGCAACCAGCGGGTAGGACCACTCCAAATCGGCCCGCTGACGATCGACCCGGCCGCCCATGCAGTGAGCCTCGCAGGCAAGCGCCTGGAGCTGCGCCGCCAGGAGTACGAGCTGCTGCTGTACCTGGCAAGCGATCCGCGACGGGTGTTCCACAAGCACGAGCTGCTAAAAGCCGTGTGGGGATACCGCTCGACCGGCAACACACGGACGCTCGACAGCCACGCCAGTCGCCTACGCCGCAAGCTCGGCGCGGCAGGTGAACGCTGGGTCATCAACGAGTGGGGAGTCGGCTACCGACTGATCTGAGCCGCAGGGCGAGCGGGCTCGGATAGGCGGCTCACACTGGCTGGCCGACCGAGCCATCGGTGCTCGACTGCTGTTGGTGGTGCGGCAGGACGACCTCTGCCGCCTCAGTCGGCGCCACGTCCGGAGCGCTCGCTTGAGGGATACCGCAGAAGCGCGAAGTCCCCTCGGCTGAGACGCAACTGCCTTTAGCTCGCCGGGTAGATCATCATCGACGCCTACAACTTCGGCTGGGTCGCCGCATTCCGGGCAATCCGAATTGACCGCCAACTGCGAGCGCTCAGGCCACTGTGCTCGTGCTCGTCCAAACGGGAGCGCGAGTGCGGGGATCGTGGCTGCCCGCTCGGGCCAGCGAAGCAGGAGTGATCGCCACTCGCTCGATCTCCGGTCTTATCCTGTGACCGCGTCTCCTCGACGAGCGATCGCCGCTGGACGACCATGCTTACAAGCATCGCGAGGATCTAATCGACGCTTGCCTCGCCGCATGGACCGATGCGTTCTGGACTTAATGCGGCGCGGACAGATGCCAGGTGCTCGGCGAGCACGACGTACTCGCCGACGACCGCGGCCAGCGGGGGACTATCATCGCACCGGCGCGACCCCTCACAGCTCCCGAGCGCGTAGCCGGCAACCAGCGCATGATCAAGCGCAGGTGCGGCGACCATTGCGCCCCGCCATCTTGGGCATACTGAGACTAATGAGCGGCTCGCGTGCGCATAAGCCGGTTCGTCTAGGGATGCACGGCGACAAGTCTGTGTTTGAGCAGGCCGCTGGGCTACACGAGCCAGTTACCGGCATGGCCGTCGTCGGGTCTTCCGGTGGCGACGACCCGGAGGTCATGTTCGAAGAGCATGGTCGGGATGCGACGTGCGATTACTTCGAGATCCTGGTCGACAAGGAGCTCGACGAGAGTATCGGTGAGACTGAGGCCAGGCCCGAAACCCGCGAGCGGATGAGCAGCTCGGATGAGCGCATTGCATGGACAGCGATGCGCGCCGCCTTCCTCACAGAGCAGCCTGCGTTCGTTAACCAAATGATCCGCGAGTTGAAGCAAGCACTGGAGCCAAACGGAGGCGCGGTGACCTTGATCCAGGTCTCCCCTCGCTTCCAAAGAAGGATGGCCATCATTCGCATGCTTCATACAGCACAGGCCCAACCCGAGCGTCCCTTTGCGGAAATCCTCGGCGGCCCATATCCACTTCAGCACCACGCGAGTGGCGTGGACATTTTCCCGGCATATCTGTACCTACCACTCGTGCTGATGGCCTCCCCGTTCTCCAGGGGGTTTGTGGCTAGTCGGGCAATCTTGGAGGTAACGAGGACGCTACTTGTCGTTGTGCTGATCAACCGGAAGACGGGCGTTCCCATGAAGGACGCTGACGTGACCTGGCTACAGGTGTATAACGATGCCCTTCCCGACCTTCGAGAGACGGACGGCGAAGGTACTACTTGGCTGCGAAGGACGAACCACCACGCTGCCGATCTTGACGGCCCGGAGCTTATCCGTTGGTGGACAAGGCAGCTCAATGCGCTTTTCACGGAGGCGACAGACCTTGGGCGATTCCGGGGTGATGTCGGACAGTTCGACGCCGGCAAAGCTTACCGCGAGCTCCGATCGCTCGACCGCATCATCAGTAACTGCGTCCGGATCCAGACGCATCCGAGTGATCACGTGATACGGGTGGGCCTGGCCTTTGAGTTCTTCGACCTCCTGCCGAACATCCTAGATCGCGAGGTCAGTGTCGATCACATTTGGGAGAAGCTCGCCAATCCCAAGACAGCGAGCAAGATCCTCAATGCGGCCTTCGCAAACACACCCGTCGAGATCAAGCAAATGCTCCGAAAGCGGGCGGACGAGGTGCTGTCGGTCCTTCGCCGGGAGACACTCGAGCACATCATGCCCGGCCGCCGCGCGAAGGGCAAAGTCACACTTGGAACTGGCGGTAGGCCACCACTACAAGAGGACGTATTCATCGCGAAGCTACTTCACCAGTTGCGTAACACGCATCACGGCTATGAGCTTGGCGAGCCACGCCAGCGCGAGGTGATCAATATCCACACCGGACACATAAGCCAGGCATTCCCCGAGCTCGTCGTCCTCTATGTGATCGCCATCCTCGCCCAGCCGGACGAGGCGCTAGCAGGCAACTGGTTCTAGGCCAACATCGAGACCAGAGTCAATCGCCTTGTGGGACGAGCGAAACGTAGGGTGAGTATTCCATGCGGCCGTCCGTCGCTTGGACTACGCTGGCAAGTCGCTCGATGGAGATTCGACAAATCACCCTTGACCGCTTCCGGCGCTTCCGCCACTTTGTGTGGCACCCGCAGCCTGGAATGAATTGTCTGATCGGCCCTGGTGATGGCGGCAAGACTACGCAGGTCAAGCCGACGCCCGCCGATTAGCTGCAAGCTGGCCTCGTCGCCAGAGACGCGGTCTCCACGGCCTTACATCCCAGGAGGCATTTTGAGGTCCTGCATCCCCCTGTCGGACCAGTCGTGGGCTATCTTGGCGTTGTTTGCTGCTATCAGCTTGGCCATCGCGTCTACGAGAAGGTCGAGCAGTTCTTCCGTCTCTTCCGACTCCCAGTAGAAGCTCGTTGACGCGGCGTGGCGCCGCAACTCCGCCTCTAGAAACCGGCGCGCCTCCGCCCCCGTGAAGCCATAGTCCGCCATCAGTCGGGCTCATGCTCGTAATCATCCGCGATGCGCTTCATTGCCGCGTCAAGCTCCGCGATCGCCGCCTCCGCCGCCTTGTCCAGCCCGCGTTCCGCCTCCCCGAGCTTCATTGCTGCGTCGCGCACGGCCTCGTCCGCCTCCCAGAGGGTTACGAACGCCTCCTGCTCCGGTGTGGGAGTCTCGGGCACGCTCGTCAGCGGGGACACGTCCTTGTGAGGGCTGGAAGGGCCAGGGTGCACGCGGAAAACCCTCGCCTCGCGTACTCCGTGACGGTACAGCGCCTCAAACTCGCGCCTAAGCTGGCCCGGATAGTCAGGAGCGAAGCCTGACTGCTCCACGATCGCGTCGCCGCGCTCATCAAAGGTGGTTTGCGTGGCTTTGAGGGCTAGGTTGAAAACGTCCGTGGCTCCTTCCACGCGCTCCAACGCTTCGCGGACGCTCGCGCTCGCCGTCGTGTTCGCGCGCCCGTCGTCCACGAACTCGCGCCAGATGATGAGGATGGGCCCGTCACGCGGCCATTGATCGTCGGAGCGCTCGCGGCGTACGCCGATGCTTAGGTGGTGGTCCTCACCGATAGCGCGTCGCAATGCGATTAGCTCCTCGCGGATCGGCGTGTAGACCTTTGCCTTGCGCCGGATTTCGGAGAGGGCCTTACGGCGTCGGCCTTCAAGCCGGACGCTCCCGTAATACAAGCCGACGGCACCGCCGAAGCTGCCAAGCAGAGCCGCGCCTACGGCCACTGCAGCGGTCACCCACCATTGCTCGCCGCTCGCGATGTGGACCACGATCGGGGCTGCTTGCTGCGCGAGGATGAGCGGGTCAGAGCCTATCAACACCGGGAATGCTTGCACGAGACCTAGACACCTCCGATACGACCGAGCCGATCGCCAAGATGTCCGTCTGATGCGCGTCCAGCCCCCCAGATACCTCCCAACGACCCCTCACGAGGCGGCCTCATGACCGTACGTCTCGAGTGGGACGGGAAGCCCGAGCGGGTCGAGCGCATCCACCTCCCGTTCCAGACCGTCGAGACCATCAACGAGTCCCGGGCGACTCGCGAGCGAGACACGGGTGCCCTATTCGGCAGTGACCCGCCTCTGGCAGCTGGGCGGAACTTGCTGATCTGGGGCGATAACAAGCTGGTGATGAGCAGCTTGCTTGATGAGTATGCCGGTAAGGTAAACCTCGTTTACATCGATCCGCCGTTCGATACGGGGACCGACTTCTCACATCGTGTCGCGATCGGCGACACGGCGTTGACGAAGCTGCCGTCAATCCTCGAGGAGCATGCGTATCGAGACACGTGGGGGATGGGACGTGACTCGTATCTGACCATGCTCTATGAGCGGCTCGTGCTGATTCACGAGCTCTTGGCCGACAACGGGCTCATCTTCGTACACATAGGACCTGGTGTAACGCATCTTGTCCGCGGATTGCTGGACGAGATCTTTGGCGCAGATCGGTTCCGGAATGAGGTTGTCTGGAAGCGAACGTCGGCGCATAGCGATGCGCATACACTCGGGGGAATCCACGAGTCGATTCTCGTCTACAGCAAGGGCGACGACTGGAAGTGGCAGGACATCTATGTGCCGTATGAAGACTGGTACGTGGAGCAGTATTACCGCTACAAAGACGAAGATGGGCGCAAGTTCATGTCAGGCGATCTCGGCGCCGCTGGACTCTCAGGTGGAGGATACGACTACGTCTGGAAGGGCATCCGTCGTGTGTGGCGTGTGCCGGAGCAGACGATGGAGCGGCTTGATGCCGAGAACCGGATCTTCTACACAAAGAACGGCGTCCCACGAATCAAGCGCTATCTCGACGAGTCGAAGGGTCAGGCACTCGGGGATCTCTGGACGGACATTCTCCCCGTCGTGTCTTGGTCAAAGGAGCGCGTTGGCTACGACACCCAGAAGCCCGAGGCTCTCATCGAGCGCATCATCACACTGGCAAGTGATCCTGGCGACATCGTTGCTGATTTCTTCGTTGGTTCGGGTACGACGCCGGCAGTTGCCGAGAAGCTTGGGCGCCGCTGGATTGCTTGCGATCTCGGCCGCTTCTCCATCCACACGTCCCGGAAGCGCCTCCTGAATGTTCCTGATTGTCGCCCGTTCGACATCAAGAACCTGGGTGCGTACGAGCGTCAGCGCTGGCAGATCGAGTCAGGAAACGGCGCGTTGCGCGCGTACCTCGACACGATTTTGGCTTTCTACAATGCCGAGCCTGTCGAGGGATTTATCCACCTCCACGGCCGCAAGGCCGAGCGAATGGTCCATGTCGGCGCAACTGATGCTCCGGTCACAATCGATGAGACCGAGGACGTCATTGATGAGATGGCCGACAACGGGATCGAGGCATGCGACCTGCTCGGCTGGGAGTGGGAGATGGGTCTCCACGACACGATCACCGAGCGGGCACGAAGGCGCGGCCTCGACTTGCGTCCGCGCCAGATCCCGCGCGAGGTGATGGAGCGCCAGATCTCCGAAGCCGACGCCGTGAGGTTCTTTGAGCTGGCTTTCGTCGATCTCGACGTGCGCCGCAAAGGGCACGAGGCATGCGTGGTGCTCAAGGACTTCGCGATCCCAAGCGAGGATCTCATTCCACAGAAAGTACGTGAGAGCATCGCGTCGTGGTCGGATCTCATCGACTACTGGTCGGTGGACTTCGACTTCAGCGACGAGGTGTTTCACAACGAGTGGCAGGCCTACCGCACACGCGAAGACCCCACGCTTGCAACACAGAGCGACTGGCACGAGTATCCGAAGGCCGGCAGCTACGCCATCGTCGTGAAGATCATTGACATCTTCGGCAACGACACGACCAAGTTGGCCGAGGTTCGCATCAAATGAGCCCGGAGGAGCCCCCGGCTCCGGCGAGTGACCCGTACGCCCTTCCCGAACGGCGCAAGCCCAGCGAAGGCACCTACGCAGTGAACGGAGTGCGAGCGCATGTCGATGCCTGGCGCGCACAGGGGTATCCGAAAGCCTCGGTGACTTCTCGGCGACTGCTGGGTTTTTGGTTCGCTGATGAGCATCGCTCCGATGACGGTCAGCCATTTCGCTTCTATTTCTGCCAGCGCGAGGCCGTTGAGACGTTCATCTACTTGACAGAGATCGAGCCGGTTCGTGCGTTGGCTGACCTCCTTGAGTACGCCGATCACGGGATGACGCTCCAGCCAGGTGAAACCAAGCGCCAGCGATTGGCGATGAAGATGGCGACGGGCTCGGGCAAGACGATGGCGATGAGCCTGTGCGTCGTCTGGTCCTACTTCCATGCGCTCTATGAGTCCGACTCTCCAATGACTACCTCGTTCCTCGTGATTGCACCGAACCTGATTGTGTTCGAGCGCTTGAAGTCCGACTTCGGCGACGGAGCGACTTTTCGTCGCGACCCCTTGGTCCCGCCTGAGTGGACGCATGACTTCGACCTCGCCGTGCTCTTGCAGGACGATCCGTCCCCGGTGACCGCACGCGGCGTCCTGTACCTCACGAATATCCAGCGGCTGTACGAGCCGTCCACGGCACGCGGCAAGAACAAAGCGGCTCCCAATCCGGTGGAGGCGATGGTCGGGCCCCGCGTCAACCGCGATGTCGACGCATCCTCCGCCGAGCGCCTCTTCGATGCCATCTCAGAGCGCCAGCGGGTGATGGTTGTCAACGATGAGGCTCATCACGTCCACGACGAGAAACTCACTTGGAATCAGACGATCGAGAGGCTGCACGCCGAGTTGAGAAAACGAGCACCGGACGACCCTGGCGCAGGCGTCGTGTCGCAGCTCGACTTCTCTGCCACTCCGAAGTACGAGAAGGGCGGTGTCTTCCGTCACGTAGTGGTCGACTATCCGCTGGCTCAGGCCGTCACTGACGGGATCGTCAAGACGCCGATTATCGGAGAGGTCAAGGGCGCTGAGGTCGAGCTCGGGGATACTTCCTTTCAGCGCAACCGCCAGTGGCTTGATGTCGCTGTAGGCCGATGGAGGATGTTCCAGGAGACGCTCTCACCGGCGGGGAAGCGGCCGGTCCTCTTTGTGATGTGCGAGAACACGCTTGCTGCTGATGAGGCGGGCGACTATCTGCGCCAGCTTCCAGACTTCTCCGGCGACCGGCTGCTCGTCATCCACACCACCCGCTCGGGTGAGATCACCAAGGACGACCTCGATCTGGCGCGGCGCGCAGCACGGGACGTGGACGGACCCGATAGCCCCATCCGATGCATCGTCAGCGTTCTCATGCTGCGTGAGGGCTGGGACGTCCGCAACGTGTGCGTGATTGTGACGCTCCGCGCGCTCACCGCCGCGAACAAGATCCTCCCCGAGCAGGCCCTCGGGCGTGGCTTGCGCCGGATGACCCCGCCCGGCTCAGGCTTCGACGAGCGCGTGGTCGTGATCGAGCACGAAGCCTTCCGCCACCTATGGAGCACAGAGCTCGACGGGGGCCTCGTCGTCGAGCGCGAGGACGCCGACAAGATCAAGCCCGGAGCACTGACGATCTTTGCCGACGAGGCCAAGCGCCGCTTTGACATCGTCATCCCGCAGCTCACGCGTGCTCTGGCTCGCTCAGACAGTGCCCTGAGCCAGCTAAATCCAAGCGACGTGCCCGATCCGAAGCATCGACTCGCGGTACCCGACGTGCAGCCAGACGAGTACGTGCAGTACCGCGGCATGCACCTGATCGACAAGGGCGTCATCGAGGAGTACGAGTTCCTCGTTCCCTACGCAGAGGACCCTTCCGGTGTGATCACTTACTACACCCGCAGCGTTGCCAAGGCAGCTGGCGTCGACCGGCTCTCTGGTGCCTTCGCCACGCTCGCGCCGATGGTCCGCGACTACCTCAAGACCCGCGTGTTCGAGCAGTCCGTCGAGCTGGACGACAAGGTTGTCCTGCGCCGACTGGCAGAGAACGATGCCCAAAAGCTCGTTGAGAACGCATTTGGCGAGGCGATCCGTGCGCTGGCGATCGTCGAGCGCGAACCAACGATCACCGAGAACGCCTTCCGGCTCTCCCAGACCCCGCCGTTCCCCTGGTCTCGCCAGACAGTCGAGGGCAAGCGCACGATCTTCAACCTCACACCCGTCGACAACGCCCTGGAGGGCCGCTTCGCACAGTTCCTTGACCGGGCGACCGACGTCACCGCCTGGGCGAAGCTCACGATGAACAGTCGCTTCGCGCTGGAGTACATCTCCAAGGCGGGCGCCCTGCGCTACTACTACCCCGACTTCGTATTGCGGCTGGTCGATGACAGCTGCCTGATCATCGAGACCAAGGGCCAAGAAGATCTCGACGTCGCTCTCAAGGACCGCCGCGCCCGGCGCTGGTGCGAGGACGCAACACGCCTCGCGGGCCGTGAATGGGCCTACGAGAAGGTCGGCCAAGCGACCTTTGACGCCTACACCGGACAGGATTTCGACGGTCTACGACGCTTCATCGCCGCAGGCGACAAGAGCAAGTCATAGCGTGGCGCGAGAGTGCCGTCCCAAGTCGGTGGGAAGATAGCTCCTAAGCTCTCAGGGAGGGGCCGTGATCCATGCCACCACCTACCGACACCCAGATCGATCTCTTTGCGTGGGCTCGCGAGCTCGAGCAGGAGAACGAGCGAATCGCCAAGGTCAACGATGAGCGGGCACGACGCCGCGGATACCTGGTGTTTGCGACCGACCCCGCCGTCTCTCCGGAAGACCCGAGCTACTGCGAGATCTATGCCACCGAGGCAAGAACTCCCAACCAGGCGGCCAGCAAGATCCGCCCGCTGGCCGCAGGACGGCGCCTGCACGCCTATCTAGCCACCGGCAAGTACAAGCACGAGCTCGCAGACGCCCGCTGGGTCGCGTAGCCACGACCAATGGTCCTCCGGGCTCCTCGCTGACGCCGCAAGCCAGCTGCAATAGACGAAGGCAGCGCATCCAGGAAGCTCGCCGCGTAGGTCCGGCAAGGGGAGCGCGCGGGCCACCGCCTGCGCGGCGGCCGGGTGGGCTACAGTGGCGCCCGGCGATATGACAGATGACGAACTTGACGAGCTGATCCTCAGCCGCCTGAGAAACCGATGGGAGCAGGCCGCTCGCCTTGAGGTCAGCGCCGCGACTCAGAGCCCGGCCGACCTGGCGGCCTCGTTCAACGAGTCCGAGAGCCGCGTAGTGCCGCGCCTTGTGGCGCTGGCGAACGAAGGTAGGATCAAGGAGTCTACGGCGGCGCCGGAGCGCTGGATGATCGCCTGACGCCGCGCCTACGCCTACGCCTCCGACTCGCGGCCCTGGCCGTGGGCGTGAGACGTTCAAGACCAACCGCCCGCTCGTCCTCACCTACTTCCAGGCGCTCCTACGCGCCCAGCACGCCCCCGACCTGCGCAGCGCGATGGCCGCGGACTTCGACGCGCTCCGGGCGGCCATCACAACCGGGGTCGAGCAGCTTCAAGCAACACAGCCAAAGTCGCGGCGCCTTGACCCCGAGGTCTCCGCAACCCTCGTCATGGCCGTCTTTGACGGCTTGATAATGCAAGGGCTGCTCGACCCCAGCCGCCTCCCAACCGGCGAGGAAATCGCCGACACACTACGGCGCGCTGCCCTCCAGCACGCAGCACCCGCCAGCCGACGCCTCAAGAAGTCGGCAAGCGCCGTCGGTGACTGAGCTTCACGGGCGCCGGGCTATACCGAGAATGTGTGGGTCCGGCGGGAGAAACGGCGCGGGGCTGAATGGGAAGCGGTCGCACGTCTCAATCACAAACCCGGCCTGCTCGATCCCCGTCTTCGTGTCGCGCGCCAGGTGACAGCCGCCAGCGACGTGAGGCCAAAAAGTAGCGTCGGCGAAGCGCTGATAGCGCGCCTCCCACTTGGAGTGCCCGACTACGTGCTCGTAGAAGCGCAGCTCGCCGCCTGGACGGATGACACGGAACAGCTCCGCGAGCGCTCGCTGCTGGTCAGGCACGGTGCAGAGAACGAGCGCGGCGATACCGGCGTCGTAGGACCCAGGCTCGCCGGGGAGCCGATCGGCTCCCCCGTCCGCGACCGAGACGGAGACCGGCGCCTGCGCCGCCGCGCGCTTGGCGCGCTCGCGCAGATAGGGCTCGGGCTCGACAGCAATGACTTCGCTGACGGTCGTTGGGTAGTGCGCGAAGTTCGCGCCGCTACCGGCACCGACCTCGATCGCTCGGCCGCTCAAGCCAGCGAGCAGCCTTTTGCGGTGCTCGGCGCCGCCGCGACGCTCACCCATCTCCGCGACCTTCTCGTAGATACGAGCAAAGACCGGATGGCTGTGGGCTTTCTCGACCGGCTGGGCCGTCTGTGAGGTGAGCTCAGACACGCTCTACGACCCGGTGCTCGGCGTTTGTATCCGGTGTGCTCTGCTCGGCCTCGGCGGGCTGCTTGGTGCCCACCGGCAGGCGGGTCGAGTGGCGGGCCATCCGGCCGATTGCTCGGTGCGCTTCCCTGGCAGCCTAGTCAGCACCCAGGAGATGCCTCCCATAGCCGCCATCCCCGACGGGCACAGCAACATCAGAAGCGACATCAACTTTCCCGCTTTGTGGCCAGCGATCGGCTCGCGCGTCGGGCGAGGAGCCAGTAAGCCACCAGCCCTGCGGCTGCAAATGGAGCCGCACAGATCAACCCGCTCAGCAGATCGACGGTGCTAAGGCCGGTGCCGGTTGCCCGGTACACCGCCGCGGGGCCGCCGAAGCTGAACACCGATGCGAGGAACATGGCAGCGAACGACGCCGCGCCGACGAGCGAGACCGTGGCACGAGTGATGCTGAGTGTGGCGAGCTTTGGCTGAATGCCGGTCTCCAGTTGCGCGACACGAACGTCCAGCAGCTCGGAGCCTCCGATCGCAGCAACGCCCTCCATCTCGCTCCAGTCGGGGCCACGGACGACCTTCAGTAGTGCGCTTACGAGAGGCCGACGCCCACACGCTCTGACCGCTCGTCGGTCGGCGGCCAGCTCTCGACCCGCGAGATAGCGGGCGCGTAGAGAATCCAGCGCGGGCAAGAAGAAGAACGCGGCCGAGAGTGCCTGCACCAACACAACCTTCAACGGGTCGAGGTTGCATACGTGGTAGCGCTCGTGCTCAAGCACCGCCCGCAGCTCATCATCTGAGACGCCCTCAAGGAGCCCACCGCTGACCGCGACGCGGGGAGTCAGGACCCCGTAGGCGAAGGAGAACCGCTCAGGCGCATCGAGGAGAACCACGCGCCCACCCAACCCGACCTCTGATGCCGTCAGTGCCAGCTCGTCGGGCAGCTCAAGCGTCAGGCCACGCACACGGCGCGCAAGTCTGGAGGAGGCGACTATCTGTCGAACAATCGACCGGACTCCGAACCCCAGGCCAACCGCTACAAGGATGATGAAAAGGAGAACGGGCAACATCGCGCCGCCGCTGTCCAAGAGCCCAGCAATCCCGTCGTGAGAAATCCGCGCCAGAATGAGCGGCACGAGCACGCTCCCCACGGCGCCACAGAGCACATACATCCCCAGCAGCAGCGCGAGGACCATCAGGGCAAGGAAACTGCGGTTGGCGCTGTCGAGCCTCATGCGTCCTCCGCGAGTAGACCACGCAGACGGCGCAGCACACCGGGATCG
This sequence comes from Solirubrobacteraceae bacterium, assembly GCA_036510495.1. Lineage (GTDB taxonomy): Bacteria > Actinomycetota > Thermoleophilia > Solirubrobacterales > Solirubrobacteraceae > Palsa-744. Next base: position 11,734 of record DATCDV010000040.1, on the reverse strand, counting down.
GTGCGCGCCTCATCCACGAAATGCGCGACTGCCGCATCGCCGTAGGTGCGGATCACATCGCGTACCGCGATGCCGGCGGCGTCCGGGGCCGTCGCCTCATACACGTAGCTGCGACGCTCACCCTGGCGCGTCAGGACGTTCTTCGCCGCGAGCCGATTCATCACAGTCATTACGGTCGTGTACGCCAAAGGCTCGGGCCGCCGCTCGTTGAGCGTGTCCACGATTTCGCGAACTGACACCGGCCTGCTCGCGTCCCAGATGGCGTCCATGACCTCGGACTCAAGTGGAGCAAACCCACGGCTCGCGTTTCTTGGCCTTCCTGCCATGAGCGGGACTCTACTACATTCCCGTCGTGTATGCTCGGGCTATGAGCCGCCATGCCTACGGGCCGCTGCCGCCGGGTCCTCGCGCCCCAGCATCAGTCAACACGGCCCGTCTTGTCCAACGACCGTTGCAGTCGCTGCTCGGGTGGAGTGAGCGCTACGGAGATGTTTTCACCGTGCCGCTCCTCGTCTTTGGCGTAGGCGTCTACGTCTCAGATCCGAGCGCGATCCGCGAGATGCTGACTGGCGAGCAATCCGATCTTCATGCTGGCGAGGCCAACGCGCCCCTGTCGGCGGTGCTCGGCGAACGCTCGGTCCTGACCCTCGATGGACGCGAGCACTTGCGCCAGCGAAAGCTGTTGCTGCCGCCGTTTCAAGGGTCGGCCATCCAGAACTTCCGCACAATCATCCGCGATGTCGCCGCAGCCGACATCGGAAGCTGGAGGGAGGGCGAGCGTTTTGTCATGCGCGAGCGGATGCGGGCGCTCACCTTCGAGGTGATCGTCCGTGCCGTCTTTGGAGTAACTGACACAGAGCGCATCAAGCGGCTGCGTAGCACTCTCGTGTCCGTGCTCGATATGCAGGCCGTGCTCTTTCTGCCGAACATGCTGCGCCGCGATCTCGGTTCCTGGAGTCCGTGGGGCCAGTTTCAACGCCGCTTGGAGGCGGCGGACGCGCTGATCTACGAGGAGATCGCCCTTCGTCGCTCCGAGCCGGACCTTGACGACCGCACCGATGTTCTCTCGTTGCTGCTGCGCGCGCGCGACGAGGACGATGAGCCGATGACCGACGTCGAGCTTCGTGACGAGCTGATGACGCTGCTGCTCGCCGGTCACGAGACGACCGCTACCGGCCTCGCTTTCGCCTTCGACCTGTTGCTGCGCAATCCCCTCGTGCTTGACCGCTTGCGAGAAGAATTGACCGCCGGGAATGACACCTACCTCGACGCCGTTGTGACAGAGACGCTGCGGCTGCGGCCGGTGATCGACGCCAACGCTCGCACCCTCACCGAGCCCCGCACGATCGGCGGATGGGACCTCCCAGCCGGTATCCGTGTCTACCCGGCGATTGCTGTCGTTCATCTGCGCGAGGATCTCTACCCGCAGCCCCACGAGTTCCGTCCAGAGCGGTTCATCGACGGCGAGGCGGAGTCCTACGCGTGGCTGCCGTTTGGTGGCGGCATCCGTCGCTGCATCGGTGCGTCGCTCGCCCAGGCCGAGATGGCTGAGGTAATCCGCACCGTCGTCTCAAGCGTCGATCTCCAACCGACACGGCCCGATCGCGAACCCGTGGTGATGCGCGGTATCACGCTCGTCCCACAGCACGGTACGCCGGTCATCGTGGGACGCATCGACGGAAAGCGGCCACGGACTGTCGTTGGGGACTACCCCAACCGCAGGCCGCTGGGAGAGATCGTCAAGGGCTACGACCGAGTTGCCCGGCTCTACAGCACCCTGGAGCCGCTTTACCTGATCTTCCCGCCCGCCCGACGCAAGGCGGTCGCAGCACTCAACCTGAAAGCCGGCGACGTTGTTCTTGAGATCGGAGCTGGCACCGGGCGCAACCTGCCCTACCTGGTCGACGCGGTTGGCCCGAACGGCACCGTCATCGCCGTCGATGCCTCAGAGGGGATGCTGGCCGAGGCGCGCAAGCTCGTGGAGCGCCACGGCTGGTCAAACGTTCAGCTCCTCCGCCAGGACGCCTCTCAACTACAACTCGATCGCCTCGACGTTGACGCCGTGCTTTTCAGCCTCAGCTACTCGGTCATACCCGAACCCGGCCCCGCGCTGGCACGAGCCTGGAAGCTGCTGCGTCCCTCCGCTCGGCTCGTCGTGATGGACATGGGACTAACCGACCCCAGGCACCGCCGCGCGCTCGGTTTGATCGCCCGCCTTCTGGCCAAGCTCGCGCCAGGCGATCCCTACTCGCGCCCGTGGGACGATCTCGCTACCTATGGGCCAGTAACAACTGAGCGCTTCTTGCTGGGTCTCTACTACGTCTGCACAGTCCTGAAGACGGCGGAGCGATAAACAAGGGGACCGCCCGGAGCCCTGCTGCCGAGGCTGCTCAGCGAGCCAGTCATCGAGCATGGGGCGCGTCTAGTCGCGTCGCGCTGACGAGAGCGCCGCGATGAACGGCTCGCGGATCTCCGGGTCGCAATGCCGCTCCTCAAGCGCCCGCTTCTCCGAGTCCGGGTCATCGCCAGCCTGATAGTCCATCCCCGCGCCACACGCGAGCGGCAGCGACGAGAGACCATCCCATGCTGGGCCAGGGAGCGTCGCGTCGATCTCTACCCGCTGCCCTCCAAGAGTGACCGTCAGGTATCTGTGAACGTCTACAAGCCCGTCGTCGGGAACGGCCGCCGCGACGGAGGCGCCGAACAGCTCGCGCGCGCGACCCCGATCCAAGGTGTAGACGCGGTGGACGATCACGGGCTCGGTATCGGGGAAACGCTCGGTGAGGACGCGGGCAAGGAACATGTGCTTGGTGGAGCAGGTACCGCGCTGCTCGCGGAGCATCCCGTCAACCGTGCGGTCGCTCGGGCGCCCGTAGGGAATCGCGCGGACTGCCTCTACCAAGTCGACCAGCGTGGCGTCGAGAGCGACCACCGCCTCGCCGATGACGGCGATTGTCGAGCCACGGTCAGCGAGTGACATGGTGTCGTAGTCTCCCAGCATCGTGAACTGGAGGGCCTGGCACGAAGACCACGCGAACCCGGACTCGGCTCTCGGACGCCGGCTGGCCGTCATGCGAACACCGCCGGGGAATAAGAGATGCCCTCGACGTTGAGGTCTTCTGCTGTGGTGAGTGTCCTCGAGCGGCTGCATACCCGCGCAGATGATGAGGACGAGCTGGCCGCGCAGCGCGTCCGCGCGCGCGAGGCTGAAACTGGCGCGCGGTTGCCGCAAGCGCAGAGATACGAGCTGTATGGCCAGGCGCCGCTGGCGATCACCCGCGAGGTCGGGCAACTGCTCTATCTCCTCGCGCTGAGCGGGCGAGCACAGCGGATTGTCGAGTTCGGCTGCTCGCTGGGCGTGTCGAGCATCTATCTCGCATCGGCGCTCCGCGACCGCGGCGGTGGAACGCTCGTCACGAGCGAGTGCGATGAGCGCAAGGTCGGACTCGCAAGGCAGAATCTGGCCGATGCCGGCCTAGCTGATCTCGTCGAGCTGCGCGCCGGCGATGCTCTGCATACCATCGCGGACATCGCATGGCCGATCGACCTTGTGTTCCTCGATGGTCGCAACGATCTCTACCTGCCGATCCTTCGTCTGCTCGAACCGCATCTATCGCCGCTTGCGATGGTCGTCGCCGACCTCAGCGCCGAGGACCCTGACCTGATCGCGTACCTGGAGCATGTCCGTGATCGGACTGGCTACTTCTCGATGACCGTCCCGCTCGATGATGGCGTTGAGCTTTCGACGCGCGAAAGGACAGACGGCGGTGAGTGATCGGCGACTGCTGTTCTTCGGTGACTCCCTCGTCGCCGGCGTGGGTGATCCGACCGGCCGAGGCTGGGTCGGGCGCGTGGTCGCCGCGTCATTCGAGAACGGGTTGCCGTTGACTGGATACAACCTCGGCGTCAGAGGGGAGACCTCAGAGCAGGTCGCGGGACGCTGGCGCGACGAGGCGCTGCCACGATTGTTGCCAGAAGCCGATGCGAGGATCGTTGTGTCGTTCGGTGCCAACGACACCACCGTCGAGTATGGTCGGATGCGGGTAGCGCGCGAGCGCTCTTGCGCGGCGCTGGCAGGCATCCTCGACGGTGTCGGGGCACTCGGCCTAGTCTCTCTGGTGATCGGGCCGGCGCCGGTTGACGATCCTCAGCAGAACGAGCGCATCCAGGCGCTGTCCGCTTCGTTCTCGGACGTTTGCTCCAACGCCGATGTTTGCTTCATCGGCGTCGTCGAGCAATTGCTCGACGCTCCCATCTGGATGACGCAGGTGATGGCAGGCGATGGCGCTCACCCAGCGGCAGAGGGGTATGACGCACTCGCCGGCCTCATCCTGGCCGCGGGCTGGACGGACTGGCTACGCGCCGAGCGCTCGAAGCTGCTCGGCGTACCCGCGAGCGACCAGCCGTTCGTCGGTGATCCCGAGGCGCTCGCGCAGCGTCTGGACTAGCGCGTACTTCTCAGCCAGGTCGGAGCCAGGTGGGGCCACCGCCTCGATCTCGATGAAGCTCCCTAGCCGCTCAACGATGTCGAGGTGGATGCGGACCTGGCGCCAGAGGAACAGCCGCCGGGTCTTGCAGACCACTACGGTTGTGCCAATCGCGGCCGTCAGCGCGGCGCGCAGCGCTTCGGCGTCGTCGATCTCGGCGATGCGATACCGACTCTCGCGCTGCTGCGGCTCACTGGCGCGCTCGAACTGGATCAGATGAGGTCGGCCGGGTTGCTCCTCGCGCAGCTTCAGCCCGCCACGCGGCACCGCGAAATAGGTGTCGCGCTGTCGAATCTCTCCGTGGTCCTGCGCGCCAAGCGTGCGGCAGACCGCCAACGAGCCGGAGGGGTCCGGGTCGCTTGCCTTGCACTCGATGTTCCGCCGCGGCGCGCTCACTTCTCGAATTGTGCCGCCCGTCATGTACGAGCTTCAATCGCCTTGAGTTGGGCGCGCACCTTGCCTGCGTAGGGGACCAGTGTGGGATCGTGAACTTCGTTTCGGTCGTGGTAGGCGAAGTAGCGCGGCGCGAGACGCGAGCTACCATGCCGAGCTGTCTTCTGCTCGAACTCCTGCCGCGAGCGGACGGCGTAATGGTTGAGCCGTAGGCGCCCCACCGAAACCTGCTTGACCGAGGACCGACGGATCGCATAGGGGTCCGTCTCGATCAGTGGCAGCCGTGAGAGGCCGCGCCGCATCCGTCGCGCCCACGGATCGACGCTTATCACTCGCACCGGCTCGTGGCCCTCTGTAACGGCGAGCGCTCCGTCGGCATACTCGAAGAAGTGCGGCCCAATCGGCCGCACGGCGCGCGTCGGGTCCACGATGCTCTTGATGCGCCGGTTACGGACCCATTGCATCCTCGCGCGCTTCACGAAGCTCTCGATCACCAGGCCGTCCGGCTTGGCCATGAGGCCCGACGAGCCGTAGACCTGCCAGTTGACAACGACACCGGGATACTCCTCATACTCCCCGAGCATGTCGGGCAGTGGCGTCGGCCCTGGCGAGAACAGGAACTCGTCAAGGTCGATAAACGCCAGCCAGCGTGTGCAACCTCGGGCTCGCTCCAGAGCATCAGCGTAGGCCCAGCCCTGGCCGCCCTGTCCCAGCGGGATCGAACAGTCTGAGATCGACACGACGCCCGCGCGAACCCACGGCTCAAGAACCTCCCTGCCGCCATCGGTGCTGAGGTTGTCGTACAGGAAGAACCGCTCGACCCCGACGAGCCGATGGAACTCGATCCACTCGGGCAGATACGGCGCCTCGTCCTTGAAGATGGCGCAGATCGAAAGGTAGGCCAGCGTCATCCGCGGACACGATACTTGGCGCCGCTTGCTCAACATTGACAGCGGGACGGGCGAATAAGCTGCGGCCCAATGCCTGAGCCTCCGCCCCCGCTTAGCGCCCGCATCTACGAGTGTGCCCGTCTCACGGGCGAGTTTCGGCTGCGCTCAGGCACGGTGAGCGAGGAATACTTCGACAAGTACCTATTCGAGTCAGACCCGCACCTGCTGCGCGAGATCGCCGAGGAGTTGGTCGGGCTGTTGCCCGCCGATGTGGATGTGCTCGCCGGACTTGAGCTGGGCGGCGTGCCCCTCGCCGTCGTCGCCTCCCAGGTGTGCGGCCTGCCGGCCGTATTCGTCCGGAAGACCGCCAAGACCTACGGGACCTGTCGCCTCGCGGAGGGCGGCGAGATCGCAGCTCGTCGGGTCGCCGTGATCGAGGACGTCGTGACCACTGGCGGGCAGGTCATCGAGTCGTGCCGGGAGCTGCGAGCGCGAGAGGCCGATATCTCGTCGGTGTTGTGCGTGATCGACCGCGAGGCCGGCGGCCGGGAGAACCTCGCCGCCGAGGATCTTGAGTTGCGCTCGCTATTCACGATGAGCCAACTTCGAGACGCTGGATGCCAATGAGCGTCGAGGTCCGTCCCGTCCGCACCCGACGCGAGCTGAACACGTTTATCAAGCTCCCCTGGCGGATTTATCGCAACGAGCCCAAGTGGGTCGCGCCGCTCTTGATGGACTTGAAGAAGCGCCTCGATCAGGACAAGAACCCGTTTTTCAAGCACGCGCAGGCGCAGTATTTCCTCGCCTATCGCGCCGGGCAGCCGGTTGGGCGCGTCAGCGCGCACATCGATCAGAACTTCAACGAGTTTCAGGGCAATGAGTGGGGGCTGTTCGGGTGGTTTGAGTGCGAGGACGATCCCGAGGCGGCGTGCGCGCTGCTGGACGCCGCCGCAGACTGGCTGCGCGAGCGCGGCCGGGACCGCATGGTCGGCCCGATGGACTTCACGACCAACGACGAGATTGGCGTGCTGATCGTCGGCCACGAGTACCGGCCGATCATCCTCTGTCCCTGGCATCACGCCTACTACCAGCGCCTGTTCGAGCGGGACGCCGGCATGGCGAAGGCGATGGACCTCTACATGTGGAGCCTGCACGTCACCGAACGCGAGCACGTCCACCCGGCGATCTGGCAGGCCGCCGACCGCCTCGAGGCCGAGCACGGAATCGTCTGCCGCCAGTTCCGAAAGCGCGATCTGCAACAGGAGGTCACACGCTTCCTCGAGGTCTACAACGCCTCGTGGGAGCGCAACTGGGGCTTCGTGCCACTCACCGAGGATGAGGTCCGCCACTACGCCAAAGACCTCAAACCCGTACTCGACGAGAACTGGGCGATGGTCGCCGAACACAAGGACACCGGCGAGGTCGTCGGCGCAGCCCTCACACTCCCGGACTTCAATCAGGTCTTGGCGAAGCTCGACGGACGGCTACTGCCCTTCGGCTGGCTCACAGCTCTGCGCGAGAAAAAGAAGATCGACGCGGTGCGCGTGTTTGCGCTCGGCGTCAAGCCCGCCTACCAGCACACCGGCGTCGCCGCCCGCTTCTACCAAATGCACTTCGACGCCGCCGAGCGCACCCCTCAGAAGGGCGGCGAGATGGGCTGGATACTGGAGACCAACACGCCGATGAATCGCGCGATGGAAGGCATGGGCGGCGAGATCAAGCGCCGCTACCGCGTCTACGAGCGCACGCTCTAGCGACGAACCGCTCCACACACATCTACCCGCCTCGTCGTCCCACGCGAGAACCGTTAAGGGTTCGAGGGTGCCGTTACAAGAGCAGATGATTAACGGTTTGCACCAGCTCGGGGGGAGGGTCCTGCTCGACGCCGAGCGCCCGCTGCATCCACGCGACGTCGTGCCATGCGCCGAGCTTCCAGCCGATCCGCCGGTAGACGCCGACCGGCTCGAAGCCCATCGCTCGGTGCAGGCCCGCGCTCGCCTCGTTCGGCAGCGTCATGCCCGCGACCGCCATCAGGTAGCCGCGAGCCACGAGCCGCTCGAACAGCGCCTCATACAGCGCTCGGCCCGAGCCGGTGCGTTGCCGACCCTGCTCAACGTAGACGCTGACCTCGCACGAGAAGCGATAGGCCGCTCGCGCTTGGTGCTGCCCGCCGTATGCGTAGCCAACGACGCGATCCTCAGCTTCGAGTACGACCCACGCGTGCTTGCTCATCGCCACCGCGATGCGCTCGGCGATCTGCGCGGGCGTCGGCGGCTCGCCCTCGAAGCTGACGGCCGTCTCGCGCACATAGGGCGCGTAGATCGCCGCGCACGCAGGCGCGTCGTCCTCGCTCGCATCTCTTACCGTCGCACCGGACACGTTCGGCCGTAGCATACGCGGGCGCGTGCGAGGCGTTCGTCTCTGAGTAGCCGCACGCCCCAGCGCATCTGGACCTGTGTTCGGTGCCGGGATAGACAAATGCAATCTACTCGGCGTTTCCGGCGGCACGATCAAGCTCGCGCCACTTGCCCAGGTCACAATCGGACGCGGTTCGAGGGGCAGCCAGGGCAGGCTGTAGAGTGCCCGGCCGCCCATGCACGAGCTCGTGATCTTCGACTGCGACGGCGTACTCGTTGACTCCGAGGTAATTTCCAACGAAGTGCTCGCCCGGATGCTTACGCGCGAGGGCTTGCCGACGACGCTCAGCGAGGCCCGCGGGGCCTGCCAGGGGCTCCTGCTCACCGACATCCGCGACCAAGCTGAGGCGAAGCTCGGCCGACCGCTGCCGCCCGGATGGCTCGCCGAATATGAGCGTGAGCGCGCCGAGGAGTTCCGCCGCTCGCTCAAAGCAGTGCCAGGCGCTGCTGAGGCAGTACAGCGGGTCAAGGCCGCCGGATTGAAGGTCTGCGTCGCTTCGCAAGGCGCATTGGCAAAGACACGACTGACGCTCGGGCTGACCGGCCTTCGAGAACTATTCCCCGCTGGCGCGCTGTTCTCGGCTTATGACGTTCCTCGCCCCAAGCCCGACCCCGCACTCTTCCGGCACGCTGCCGCGACGATGGGCGTTCAGCCGTCGGCTTGCACGGTCATTGAGGACACCCCGTCAGGAGTTACGGCTGCCGTTGCCGCCGGGATGCGAGCGATCGGTTACGCGGCGGACAGCGACGAGCACGCGCTTCGCAACGCCGGCGCCGAGATCATCCGATCGCTGGACAGGCTCCCAGAGTTCTTGGGCTTGCCCTGAACGTGAGAGCCGCCACGCCGCTCCGACTACCCAACGCAGCCTGCATTCAGCGCGTCGTCAGTCGCGTGTGTTGACTTCGGTCGCGTAGATTCCAGCTCATGCCGTCCGATTCCGCAACCGTCTCGCTCAATCGCAAGCGCGCCCTAATCCTGCTCGGGATCGCCACCGTCGCGTTCACTGTGATCCTCGAACTGATCGACCCCTCGCACGTCTCGCACGGGCCGACGATCCTCAACTTCGAGTTCGCCGGCAGCCAATCGCACGCGGCGCAGATCATGGCCGAATGGGGAGCGAAAGGCCGCAGCGCCGCGCATCTCTCGCTTCTGCTCGACTACGGCTACATGCTCTCCTACGGCCTGTTCTTCGCGCTCGCTGGCTTCGCCGTCCGCGACACAGCGCGAGCACGCGGCTGGACGCGCCTTGCCGCCATCGGCGTCGTCGTCCCATTCTTCGCGCTCGCTGCCGCGATGTTCGACGCGACCGAAAACGTCGCCCTCCTACTCACACTCGCCGGCAACGGCGGGAGCTTCGCTCCACCGTTCGCGGCCGTCTGCTCGGCCATCAAGTTCACGCTCATCAGCATCGCCATCATCTACGCACTCTGTGGTCTCACCCTTCGGCTCAGAGTCCGCCTCCTGCAGCCGAGCTAATCCATGAAGCGGGCGCTGCTGGCTGATCTCGACGACACGCTCGTGGTCGAGGAGCCAAAGGAGTTGCGCCGAGCCCAACGCGCCGAGGATTAGCTCGTCGACCGTTCCCCTTCCCCGAAGGAGCACCGCGCAGCTCGGACTCGGTCATCTAGCTCGACCTGCTCGGCCGCGTCCAGAGCACGACTGTGACCGTCCTGGCTGACGTACACCTCCAAGTCAGGCTCAGACCTCGCGGCGAGCACGTCAGCGATCCCCTTCAGCGTTGCGGCGGTGCCGACGGCAACATGCGGTCGCGCTGGGGTGGAGATCACGTACATACGAACACACGTTCTCATAAGCTGCGAGCGGGCGCAAGTGTCGAAGGAGGCAGACATCCACCCGTCGGCTGGCCCCTCTGCCGGCGGACCGCACGGAATACTTGGCGCACACCTGGCGCACATCTCGACGGGAAAGCGGGGGAATGGCGGGGTAGGGTCGGAACCCTGATAGGGCCTGTTTTGCCCGTGTTTACTGCCTTTTTGTGCCCGTCGCTGCCCGGCCGTACCCACCCCGCACCGTCTCGACAAGGCGGAGGTCACTGGTTCGAGCCCAGTATCGCCCATGAAAACCCAGTCCCAGACTAGAGGCGTTCTACACCAGTCCCGCTGGCGACGCCCCGATGTGGTGGGTGCTGCCAATGATTTGAGCATGGGAGCCATGCTACTCCCGCAGGCCTTGGGCTGAGCCGAGGGGCGCTCTATGCGTGAGCTAGGTCGCGACCCTCGCGCTTGACGACTCCAAGGCGGGCTCCCAGCGGAGCCAGCAGGGCGGCGAGTGTACTTGCGGTCGGGTTGGTCTGACCGCGCTCAATCCGCGAAACCTCCGCTTGGTTGATGCCAGAGGCAGCGGCGAGTTGCTTCTGCGTCAAGTGACGCTCCTTGCGTAGCTCGCGGACCTCGCGAGCCATTGCGAAGTGGGTGTTGAAGGCGTCCCAGCGCGCGACGGCCTCCGGGCCGCCGGTCTTCGCCTTCTTCTCGACCTCGCGGACGTAGTCATCGAACTTGGTAGGCATCACGGACTCTCTGATAAGTTGCCGGAACTCTTATGTAGTATACCGCATATTCTCAGGGTTTGGTCCGGCGCTTGCCCATCGCCTGCTCGTCCTTCCAGTGGGCCAGGCGTTGCTTTGCCCGCTTGATCTCCATGCTCTGGCGCTTGGTGCTTGGCTCCTTGCCCTTGTCGTATGCGGCAAGCAACAGGACGATCTTTTCACCGTGCGCGTGGCAGAAGACGCGCAGGAGGACGTTGCGGTGCGATGTGTCCAGGTTCGCCGGAACGGGCAGGCCGCGCTCACGCAAGATGGTGGCGGCGTCGTGGCGCACTCGGAACTCGAAGATGCCTGGCGCTCCTCGAGCCCACTTGCCCCACGACGACCCGCAAACCCCGATCCCCTCGTAGGCCAGGACGTTGCGCAATGCTGCGGCCAATGCCTGCTCCTTGACTTCGTCCAAGCCACGCAGGAAGTCGAGGACGGGCTCGCGGCCATCCTCTTCGTAGAACTCAAGAGTCCAGGCCGGACCGGCTTTTGCGGCGGTCAGTATGTAGCGTATTGTATGAGATGGGTCGGAAGGCTAGGGCGGCTGAGCATCCCTAGGGCCGTCACACGGGAACCCGAGCGACCGCATCTTAGTTTCGATCATCCGAATCCTGTAGAATACGCGGAGTCCAAACATAGATGCGGGGCGCGCTGCGCAAACAGCCGCCCCGCGTGGCACCGAGGAGGAACCCCTTCGGCGCTGAGACACCGTATCGAAACCTCTTACCAGGGGGGTGTTTTGGTCGCGTAGGCAGGCTTCTTGGTGCCTCCAACGACAAGGAGGAACCGATATGAGCACCATCACCCTTCCCGCCGGGATCGTAAGCCTCGTCCGCACAGCAGCAATCAGGGAGCTAGCCCGGATTCGTTGGTAGTGGCGCGGGGTGTGGTGGCGCGGGAGGGCTGAATCGTCCGCCTGGACGGGCAGGATTGTGTTTGCGAAGACCCAATCCACCCGTCCAGGAGGTTCACCTTGGAGGTGACGAGAAGTGCGT
>DATCDV010000039.1:0-58732 GCA_036510495.1 Solirubrobacteraceae bacterium | reverse complement strand
GGCGCCCGCCGATCGCTCTCGATCACCACGCGCGCATCGGGGGCGAGCAGCGCCGGCAGCAATGCCGACAGTCCGCGCTCCAACTCGCGTGCCTGGCTGTATGGAGGATCGACGAACACGAGATCGTACGTTTCGCCGGCTCCGCGTGCGGCGCGCAGTGCCTCCAGCGCATCGCCCACCCGTACCCGTGCCTGCGGCTCGGCAAGCCCAAGCTGTGCCAGATTGCCTCTGAGCGCCGCCACCGCAGCCGTGTCGCGCTCCACGAACAGCGCCCGCGCCGCGCCCCTCGAGAGCGCCTCTATGCCGAGCGCGCCGGTCCCGGCGAACAGGTCGAGCACGCTCGCGCCATCGATCGCGCCAAGCATCGAGAAAAGCGCCTCCCGCACTCGATCGGAAGTCGGCCGTGTGGTGCGTCCGCGCGGCGCACTCAGGCGCCGCCCTCCCAAGCGACCGGAGATCACCCTCATGCGGGGATCGGCCGCAACGCCTCTGCCCCGAAGGCGCTCTCCAAGGCTTCGCCGAGCAAGCCGTGCAATGGGCCAACCAGCCCGGGGTCCTCAACCAGGATCTCGCGAGCGCGCGAGCGCGCGCGCTCAAGCAGCTCGGCATCCTCGGGCAGGCTCGCGAACTTGAACTGGCCGACACCCGACTGCCTTGTCCCCACCAGCTCGCCCTCCTTGCGCAAGCGCAGGTCGATCTCGGCGAGCCGGAACCCGTCGGAGTGCTCCGCAAGCGCTCGCAGACGCGCGGAGCCCTCTGGGCCAGCGAGCAGGCACGTCGAGCTGTGCTCGCCGCGTCCAACCCGTCCCCGCAATTGATGCAGCTGAGATATCCCGAAGCGCTCGGCGTTCTCCACGAGCATGATCGTCGCGTTCGGCACGTCCACACCAACCTCGATCACAGTGGTCGCTACAAGCACCTGCGCGCGCCCTGACGCGAATGCCTCCATCGCCTCCTGCTTCTCACGCGGACGCATCTGGCCATGCAACAGCGCGAGCTTCCAGCCGGCCAGCTCGCCCGCTTGCAAGCGCTCGAACTCGGCTGTCGCGGCCCGTGCGTCACCCGCGCCCCGCACCGTCCCGGCGGCGTCCTGTCCCGGCCCTCCCCCATCCTGTCCCCGCCCAGAGACATCCTGCCCCGGCCCGGCCCCGTCCTGAAGTCCCTCCTCGACGAGCGGACACACCACATAGGCCTGCCGGCCGGCTGTCAGCTGCTCGTGCACCAGGCGATAGGCCTCCGCGTGTCCATCCTCGCCCGTCACGATCCTGGTGGCGATCGGCTTGCGTTCGCTCGGCAGCTGGCGCAACACGCTGCGATCGAGATCGCCGTGACGCGCAAGCGCGAGCGTCCTCGGGATCGGGGTCGCCGTCATGTGCAGCACGTGCGGGCGCTGCTCATGCTCCTGCTCTTCCAGTGCCGCGCGCTGACGCACTCCGAAACGGTGCTGCTCGTCAACCACCGCGAGCGCGAGCTTGCGAAAGCGCACCGATGGCTCGATCAGCGCGTGCGTGCCCACCACGAGCGAGAGCTCGCCACTTGCGAGCTTGCCGAGCGTGTCGGCTCGCCTGCTCGCCGGGGTCGAGCCCGTGAGCAGCGCCACCGTCACCGACTCGCTCCCGAGCAGCCGTTGCACCGTGGCGAAGTGCTGCTGGGCGAGCGTCTCCGTTGGCGCCATCAGAGCCGCCTGCGCGCCGTGCTCGACGGCGCGCAGCATCGCGTGGAGCGCCACTACCGTCTTGCCGCTGCCGACCTCACCCATCAGCAACCGCTGCATCGGTTGCGCCTGTTCGATGTCCGTCGCGATCCTCCCAATCGCCTTGCGCTGGTCTCCGGTCAGCTCAAACGGGAGTCCGTGCTCGAGCCACCGCGCGCTCAAGCTCGGCGGGCTGCTCAGGGTCTGTGCCTGCCCTTGTGCGGCCCTCTGTCCTCGACGTATGAGGAACACCAGTTGGCTGAGCAGCAGCTCCTCGAAGGCGAGTCGCTCGCGCGCCTGCTCGGCCTGGACGCCTGCGCCCTCGAAGTGCATCGCGGCAAGCGCCGCCGCCCGCGCGGGCAGGCGCTCCGCAACGCGAACACGCGCGTTGAGTGACTCGACAAGGTCGCCCAGCCCGTGTCGGCGCTCGCGCACGAGCGTCAGGATCTGGGTTGAGCTCACGCCCTCCGCCGCGGGGTAGTGCGCCACCGAGCTAGTCTCGGCCGAGGCCACCTCTGAGCCGATCGCGTGATGGGATACGCGGAAGCGCCCGCCGCGATCGGCCTTACCGTGCAGCACAAGGAATGTGCCCGGCGGATAGCGGCTCGCGAGCCACGGCTGGTTGAAGAAAGTCGCCCTCATCGAGCCCGTCTCGTCGAATACGGTGGCCTCGACAAGCCCGCGCATCCCGCGGCGACGCACCGGCCGACTCGCGATCGAGCGCACCTGGACCGCCACTGTCGCCTGCTCGCCGTCCCGCAGTTGTGCGACGGCCCGTGCCTCGCGATGGTCGCGTGGCAGATGCTCGAGCAGATCGCCGACCGTCTCGATTCCCAGTGCTCCCATGCCCTCCGCCGTCTTGCCGGTCGGGAGATCGAGCTCGGTCCGCAGCCGCGAAGGCCGAGGCCAGCGCACGGGTGCACTCAGCATCTGATCCCACGCGAGGCGATGCGAGTGGGCAAACGCGCGCGGGCCGGCGGATTGATCCTCCGCGGGGTGGTGAGGAGCGACTGGGGTCACGGTTACCGTTGCGTGCTGCATCTCCCAGCAAGAATGATGACCGGTCCGGTCGCTTCCCCAGGAGGCACCGGTCGGTGATAGGTGCATATGCCGGTCGATAACGCGTACGCGACACGCGAGGCGCGCTACTCCGCGGCGAGCAACCACCAGTAAGCGGACTGACCGCCCTCGCGCAGCTCGAGCTCGACCTCGCCATCCATCATCGCGCCGATCTGCTCGAGCTTCAGCGGTGCGCCGGAGCCGGCGAGCACGCTGATCAGCTCCGTGTCCGTCGCGAGCCTCTCAAGGACCGCGAGCAGCGTCTCGCGCGGCTCACCCCAGGCGACCACCTGTTCCTCCACGAAACCGACCGCCTCACCCTCCAGAAAGCGTCCCTGAGCATCCGCACGCGCTGCCTGAGCCACTGCGCCCGTGCGCAACGCGTCGAGGGCTTCGTGCATCGCCTGCGCGTTCTCGCCCACCCCACGATCGCTCCGCAGCGCCACCGCCACCGCGAGGCCCGCCTGTTGACTGGTGGCTGGCACGACGAGTACCTGCTTGTCGGAGAGATCCGCGGCGCGCTCGGCGGCCATCACCACGTTGGCGCTACCCGGCAGCACCACCACCTCCTCAGCGGGCACCTCATGGATCCCAGCGAGTAGCTCGTATGTCGAGGGGTTCAACGTTGGCCCGCCGTCGATCGTGTGCACGCCCAACTCGCGATACATTCGCGTGAGCCCAGCCCCGCTGACCACCGCTAGGGCCCCGCAGCGTACGCGCGGCTGGTTGCCTGGGGACTCAACGCCTGTCCCAAGATCGTTGGAGGCGGGGTCCGCGCTGCTCGGGGTGCCGTTTGTCCGAGCAGCTCCCATCAGGCGCTGCTCGCGCTCGCTCACCTGTGCGCGCATGTCGGCCACGTCGAGGTGCGAGACCTCACCGAGGCCATCGAACAGTGCGGTGGCACGCTCGGGCTCATCGGTGTGAAGGTGGATCTTCAATGTGCTTGGATCGCCCACCACCAGAACCGAGTCGCCAAGCGCCTCCAATGCCGCAGCGAAGCTCGACGGTACGAGGTCGTGACCGGTGACGGCAAAATTGGTGCAGTAGCGGTAGGTGCTCGAGCTGTGCTCGGGATGGGTGATCTTGGCCGGCGCATAGTGCTCGAGCTCGGGTGGCGCCTCGTCGCGCAGCGCCGCCACCACGCCGGCGAATATCACCGTGAGGGCATGACCACCGGCGTCCACGACACCTGCGTCGCGCAACGCCGCGAGCATTTCGGGCCCACGCTTGACCGACTCCGTGCCGGCCGCGATCGCGTGCTCAAGCGTCTGTGCGATCGCGAGGTCCTGTTCGCGCGGCTCGGTCGCGGGGCCCAAGCGCCTATCGTCCTCACCGTGTGCGAGGTCGGCCATGATGCCGTGGGCCATCTCGCGCGCCACGGTCAGGATCGTGCCCTCGGCCGGTTCGCGCACCGACGCGTAGGCCCGGTCTGCCGCGTTTGCGAGCGCCGCCCCGATCAGCGTCGCGTCGATCAGCTGGCCGGGTCGGCTGACCAGCTCCTCGGCCGCGCCCCTGATCAGCTGCGAGAGGATCACTCCCGAGTTGCCCCTCGCTCCAAGCAGCGCCGCGCGTGCCACCGATTGCACGATCTCCTCGCGTCCGATCTCATCGATCGTCTTGGAGGAGTCGCTGCCCTGCAGGCGGTCGAGCTCGTCGAGCACCGCCCTCAGCGTGAGCACCATATTGTCGCCCGTGTCACCGTCTGCCACCGGGAACACGTTCAGGTCGTTGACCTCCTCGCGGCGGGACTCCAGATGCGCCAGCGCCCCAGCCACCGCCGCTCTGAACCGGATCAGGTTCGTGTCAGTCACCGTCTCGCCTCCATCGCGCGCCCCTCAGGCGCTCTTAGGGTCCTACTCACAGCCCTCTCATATCACCACAGCCACCGGTCGATCCGTAAATACGTGAAGCGCCTGTAGGTCGAGAGGCAAGTCAGGCAAGGATTGACGAGCCCACCCACCCCGCGAAATGTGCTCTGCACATGTGCTGGCCGATCGGGAATCCCGTCGATTCACGATCGGTAGGACGCAGCATGACGCCGCCTCTCGACCTACAGGGCCTTCGTGACCTTGCCGGCCTTCAGGCAACGCGTGCACACGTATACGCGACGGGGCGCCTTACCAACAAGGATCTTGACCTTCTGCAGGTTGGGATCGAAGCGCCGCTTGGTTGCGACCATCGAGTGACTGCGACTGTTGCCGAACGCGGGACCCTTCCCGCAGCTGTGACATACCTTGGCCATGACGATCGGCAGTCTAGCCGCTCGCGACGATCCTCGCCGAGAACATGCTCAACCGGATCTCTCCCCAGTCGGCGCCGGCGGCTGTACGACGCCCCTCAGCTCCTCACGCAAGGCCGCCATCCGCAGCACCGCCTCGGCCGCATGACGTCCTTGGTCGCGCTTCCCGCCGCCCGCGCGCGCGAGCGCTTGCTCCATCGTCTCGCACGTGAGTACGCCGAAGGCACACGGCACACCTGTGGTGAGCGCCACTTGCTGGATCCCACGTGCGGACTCGGCGCAGACGAAGTCGTAGTGATCGGTCTCGCCGCGAATCACCGCTCCGAGGCAGGCGATGCCCGCGAAGCGGCCAGACCGCGCGGCGTAGCTGGCCGCCAAGGGCAGCTCGAATGCACCGGGTACGTCGAACACCTCGACGTCGTCGCGGCCGGCCTCGCGGAAAGCGTCGAGCGCGCCCCTTTCCAGGCGCTGCGCCAGATCCGCATAGAAGCGCCCGATCACGACGGCGAAGCTCATTTGCCCTGCTCGCGATCGTGCTCGCGCTCGGCGTGGAGCAACTCCGCGTCGAGGTTGAGGCCTTGATGGTGCAGGATGTGCCCCATCCGCTGTGCCTTGGTGCGAAGGTAGGCCTCGTTGTGCTCGTTGGGCGCGTGCTCGATTGGGATCTGCGCGCTGACCGACAGTCCGTAGCCCTCGAGGCCCTTGATCTTCTTCGGATTGTTGGTGAGGATGCGGATCGAGCTGAGGCCCAGGTCCACAAGGATCTGCGCTCCAATCCCGTAATCGCGCAGGTCAGCGGGCAGTCCAAGGCGCTCGTTCGCTTCAACGGTGTCCAGGCCATCCTCCTGGAGGCGGTAGGCGCGCAGCTTGTTGAGCAAGCCAATGCCCCTGCCCTCCTGTGAGAGGTACAGCAGGACCCCCTCGCCCTCGTGCTCGATCATCGACAGCGCCGAGGTGAGCTGCTCGCCGCAGTCACAGCGCAGCGAGTGGAACACATCGCCTGTGAGGCACTCCGAATGCACCCGTACAAGTACATCCTTGCGTCCAGCGACGTCCCCCTTGACGAGCGCCACGTGGTGCTTGTCATCAACCAGCGAGCGGTAGCCAACCGCCTCGAAGTCGCCGAAGGCGGTGGGTAGACGCGTCGAGACGACGCGGTCAACCAGGCGATCGTTGCGCCGCCGGTAGGCGATCAGGTCGGCGATCGTGACCATCTTCAGCTCGTGGCGCTCGCAGTAGAGCGCGAGGTCGCTCACCCGTGCCATCGAGCCGTCCTCGTTCATCACCTCGCAGATGACACCCGCGGGAATGAGCCCGGCCAGACGCGCCAGGTCGACACTTGCCTCGGTGTGCCCAGTACGCTCCAGCACCCCGCCGGCCTTCGCCTTCAGAGGACTCACGTGGCCGGGCTGCACAAGGTCCCCCGGAAGACTCGCGGGGTCGGTGGCAACCTGCATAGTACGTGCCCGGTCGTGCGCGGAGACCCCCGTGGTGACCCCCTCGCGCGCCTCGATCGTGACCGTGAAAGGAGTCTGCAAAGCCGACTCGTTCTTGGCGGTCATCAGCTCCAGTTCGAGCTCATCGCAGCGCTCGGGGGTGAGCGCCAGACAGATCCAGCCGCGCGCCTCCTTGGCCATGAAGTTGATCGCCTCGGGCGTCACGAACTGGGCTGCCATCACCACATCGCCCTCGTTCTCGCGATCCTCGTCATCGCACACGACGACCATCTTGCCCTGCTTGATCTCCTCGATCGCCTCCTCGACGGTGGCGAATGGGCTGCCCGCGCGCTCGCGTGGGGACGTCTCTTCTGTTGCGATTGTTGCCTTGGACTGGCTCATCCTGTGGGCTCCTTGGAGTATCGATCGAGCAAGCTCTCTGCCTGCAAGAGACGCTCGACGTGCTTGGCGAGTACGTCCACCTCGAGATTGACCCTATCCCCGACTTGTGCCTCACCGAGAGTCGTGCGAGTAAGCGTCTCGGGGATAAGCGACACCGAGAAGCCACCATCCGTGCGTAGCTCGCTCACGGTGAGGCTCACCCCATCCACCGCCACCGATCCCTTCTCAACTAGATAGCGCGTCAAGTCACTGTCTGCCCCAGCATCGACCGCGATTTCGAGCACACGCGCGAAGCCCTCATCGCGCAGGGCCTCGACCACTCCGGTCCCGTCCACGTGTCCCTGCACGATGTGCCCGCCCAGCCGTCCGTCGGCCCGCAGCGCGAGCTCCAGGTTGACCGTCGAGCCGACGTCAAGGCCCGCGAGCGTCGAGCGTCGCAACGTCTCAGCCATCGCCTGAGCACCGAATCCCCGCGCGTGCACGTGCGTCGCGGTGAGACACACGCCATTGACCGCCACCGAGTCGCCCTCGGCAAGCTCGTCGCCGAGGCTCGTCGAGATCTCAAGCGTCGCTCCAGCAGAGTCGCGCTCAACCCGGGCAACGCTTCCGAGATCGGCGATCAGGCCCGTGAACATTTCCTCTTCCATGTCTCAGGCCGCTGATGGGCACGCAGGACAAGCGGGACCGTCGATCGATTGCCCACCCGTCCCGCGAAGTGTGCTTTGCACATGTGCTGGCCGATCGGAGATCTCATCGATCTCCGATCGGTAGGACCGGGGCCCGCGTAGTGGGCGCCAGCGCCATCATGCGTGCCCATCAGCTACCACTCGCGCAGACGCGCGGAGATCAACAGGTCCTCGCCGACGCGATCGCAGTCGAAGCTGAGCGCTCGCAGCGCCTCGGAGATGCGCTCGACGCCTTCGCCCTCCAAGGGATCGCGCGCGGTGCGCCCACCGAGCAGGATCGGGGCCAGAAATAGGCGGATCTCATCGATCTCGCCCGCGTCGAGAAACGCTCCCGCAAGATGAGGACCGCCCTCGAGCAGCACCGAAGCTACCCCGCTCGCGCCCAGCTGGTCGAGCGCCGAACGCACGCGTGCCGGCTCGTTCTCGCCGGTGGCGACGAGCACCTGGGCGCCTGCTGCCTCCAATGCGTCGGTGTCCGAGCGTGCGGCCGCGCGCGAGACGCAAACTGTAAGTGGGACCCGGTCGGCGGCGCTGAGGAGCTGTGAGGAGATCGGTAGGCGCGCGAGCGAGTCAAATACGACGCGGCGCGGCTGCCGCGGGAGCTCCGCGAGGATGCCGTCGGGTCGTGCTGTGAGCTGCGGATCGTCGGCGAGGGCTGTGCCAATGCCGACGATCACCGCGTCGACAGACGCGCGCCAAGTGTGCGCGAGCAGCCGGCTTTCCTCCCCGCTGATCCACTGGGAGTCGCCTGCTCGCGTGGCGACCTTGCCGTCGAGCGTCATCGCCGACTTGAACAGCACCCACGGGCGGCCTACACGCGCGTGCTTGCGAAACGGCTGGTTGAGCAGCCGGGCGCGCGCGGCGAGCTCGCCGTCGGCGAGGACCACCTCGACGCCCTCGTCGCGCAGGATGCCGAGGCCGCGCCCGGATGCCTTCTCGGTCGGATCGTCGGAGGCCACGACGACCCGTGCGATACCGGCCTGCATAATCGCGTCCGTACATGGCGGGGTGTTGCCTTCATGGCAACATGGCTCGAGCGACACGTACAGAGTGGCCCCGGTGAGATCGGCCGGCCCGCATGCCTCGATAGCGTTGACCTCTGCGTGAGGCCCGCCATAGCGCTCGTGCCAGCCCTCGCCGAGCGCTTCGCCGTCGCGGACCACGACGGCTCCTACGAGCGGGTTCGGCTTGACAGCCTCGGCGCCGCGGCGGGCGAGCTCGATCGCTCGTCCGAGGTGTGCCCGGTCGGTGTCGGTGGTGATCGTCATGCTTGCCTTCAGGATAGGGGCTGGGGGTGGATGGGACCCTGTTTTTCGCGAGCGCAGCGCCCGCCACGCAACCGATACACGGTCATCTCCGGGCCAGGGAGCCGATAGGAGAGTGGGTAGTAGTCGAACGTCCAGTCGAAGCTGAATGCGGGCGGCGTTACGCCCGCTACGTAGGGCGAGACGCTATAGGCCACTTCAGACCCGGCGGCGAGCGCACGGTAGTAGGCGACCGCTAGCGGCGCGGCCACGGGGTCCGCGAACGCGCGCCCCGACTCCGTGGAGCCACTGACCACCCAGCAATAGCCCTGTCGCTCATACCAGCCGATCAGGGCGGGGGCGAGCGTCGTCTCGTAATCCTCGAGTGCCACCGTATGAGGCGCCTGTGGAGCGAGCGTGCCGTTCGCTTCGATCACCGAGGTGAGCGCCTGATACTTCATCCAGTGCTTTGCGCTGGAACCGTCGCCTTCCTCGATCCACGAGTCGAGCACCACCGGCTCAAGCACTATGCGCGCGCCGCGCGGGACGTGCGCGAGCATCCATGCCCGGGTGAGGTTGCGCGTGTCCGCGCGCGAGAGCACGAGATCGTTGTGCACGCTGTACACGAGCCCCTGGGCTAGCAGCACAAGCGCGATGAGCGAGCCGGCGAAGACCCCGGCAAGCGTCCTTCGCCGCGAGAGCAAAGCCTTCGGCTTGGATGTTGTAGGGCCCATCGTGAGCGGACCTTCCACTGCGCGCACGTTGGGCAAGACCTTCTCTTTCGCCGCGCGGACGAGCACGGCGTGGACGAGCAGCGCGGCGAAGTAGGCCGCCAGGACACAGGCAATCGGGAAGACCGGCAGCAGCCAGCGGCCGAAGTAGCGGTCCTGCAGGCCCATGAACGCTAGAAACAGGCCCGCCGCGGGCACGAGCAGCCAGCCGATACGGGCCAAGCGCCACCAGATCGCGATCGCCCCGCCGAGCGCGGCGATCGCCGGTAGCCAGCCGAGACCCCACGTGAACGACCACAGGTAATAGAGCAGTCCACTCTCCTTGGGCGCGCCCAGCTTGCCCTGCGCTTCGTCGGAGAGATTCGATTGGTGGATCAATTCGCTGTGAAACAGCTGAAAGTCGAGCAGCGCGTAGGGATTGGCGAGCAGGAAGGACGCGAGTGCGCAGATGCCCGCGAGCACTAGGCCGAGCACCACACGGGGGCCCGTGCCAGGGGGCGAGTCGAGGTAGTGCACGGCCGTAGCCACCGCGAGCGGCACGATCGCGATGCCTGCCGTGTACTTGCTCGCGCACGCCAGGCCGAGCCCTATCCCGGCGAGCGCATAGTCGCGTCTTCTGCCCCTGCGCATGACTCCAGCGCTGCCAAACAGGGACAGCGTCAGCGGCAACAGTGTGACGGCATCGTTGAGTGCGAAATGTCCATAGGACACAGGCAGGAACGCGACAGCCTCGATCGCGGCGGCGAGCAGGCCGACGCGACGGTCGAACAGGCGGGCCCCAAGCAGATAGAGCATCCAGACAGCGGCAGTGCCCAACAGCGCAACCGTGACGCGCGCAACAAGGAACACTTTCCCGGGGTGCAGCGCGTATTCGTGACTGACGCCATGAGCGCCCCCAAACCACACGGCGAAGACGAAGTGCAATACGTAGGTGAGCGCCGGCGGGTTGACGAAGTAGCGCGGGTTCAGTCCCGCGGAGAACATCGCGACGGCCTTCGGCACGAAATGGCCGGCCTCGTCGATGTTGTAGATGTAGGGCAGGCCCTGCTCGATTCCCCAAAGGCGCAGGCCGAGCGCTGTGAGCAGCACAAGCGCGAGCCCGCACCAAGCCCAGCGCCGACCCTCAGCAGTTGGCATACACCGCGTAGTAGCGGCTCGTGTACACGAGCTTGAAGCCCTTTAGCGGCACTTGCTCGCGCGGGTCGTCGCCGACATCGACGATCGCCTCGACGAACACGGCTTCACCGAGCGGATAGACGGCGACACTGCCATGCAGGATTCGATCTTCGAGCTGATGGGCGCCCTTGAGCGCGTCCGCGCTCGCCTCAGAGCGGGCCACGATATTGCGCTGGCCGGTGCTATCCAGGATCCAGCGCGCATCGGGGATCAACTTGTTGTTCGGCAGCGACAGCAGCGGACAGCGCTTCAGCTGGGCTGCCACCGCGGGGCTGTGAAGCGCAGCGGCAAGCCCCTCGTGGAAGTTCTCGTGGTCGGCGAGCGTGGTGCGCAGGCTGCCGAGGCTGAGCGTGCTGGCGGCGGATGCTGCTCCGTAGAGGACGAGCAGCGCTGCGGCCGCCATCCACACGCGCCTCAGCACTGTCCCCCGTTCGAGCATCGACCAGCCGCCGACCGCCACGGCACAGAACACGAGCATCACGACAGAGGAGCCGATCATGTAGCGGTCCACGACCGAGGCACCCGCCGCGCCCTCGGCGACGAACACGAACAGCAGGCTCGCGAGCACGACGAGTGGCACGAGCACGCGTCGCGGCGTGAGCCAGATCGCGATCAACGCGCCGGCGATGCTGCCGAGAACCACTGGCAGCTTGTCGATCCGCACGGCGTAGTTCCAGGTGGAGGAGAGCACGCTCGAGAACCCCTGAGTGCGTTCGAGTTCAGCAGCGAGACCCGAGGTGGAGTGAAGCGAATAGAGCGGGTTGCCGGTGACCACCGCGTCCACGCCGATCCACAGCACGGGCGCGATCGCGGCCAGCGCGAGATAGCGCAGACGCGTGGGGTTGTCCGCCGGCCAAGCGCACCACAGCCAGTAGACGCCGCTGAGCACCCACGCGTCGGGGCGCAGTAGGCCGGCGGCCGCGAGCAGCAAGAACACGAGCGGTCCGCGCCGGGGACGCTCGATCTCAAGCGCCGTGGCCCACACAACCAGCGCCACATAGGAGATGTCGAGGTAACCCTGGGCGGCAAGGTTCTCGATGAAGAAGCGGCTGAGCACCAGCAACCCGGCAAAGGCGCCGACGATTGGGCCGAAGCAGAGCCGCCCGAGCCGGTAGAGGCCCGCGACCAGCGCGACGAATGAGGCGATCGAGCCGAGCACGACGAGGCGGGCGCCACTTTGACCGACGATCGAGCAGAGCGCCCCGAAGGCGATCGCGAGCGGATGCTCAGTGGGACCGCGATAGACACTGAAGTCGGGCACGTGCAGGTGCAACAGGTCCCGCCCCCACAGCAGCGCGTAGAAGGAGTCATAGGTGGGATAGGTGGGGAAAGCGAAGTAGCCCACGAGCGCCAAGACGCACATCGCGGCGAACGCGAGCTTCGCCCACAGTGAGGCAGGCACGGCACGCAGTCTTTGCAGGGACCCATCCCTATCCCCCGGTCCGTGCCGGGTCAACGTCGCGCTTGCCATCCGGCCGTAGAGCCTAGAGAGATAGGCTGTCGTCGGTGAAGCTCCTTTCCCTGCCCCAGTGCTGGCCCCCCGTTGGGGGCCGCAGGTCGAACTAGGCTGTCGTTGGTGAAGCTCATCATCCAGATCCCCTGCTTCAACGAGGCTGAGCAGCTGCCGGCGACGCTTGCCGACCTGCCACGCGAAGTCGATGGCTTTGATGTCGTGGAGTGGCTGATCATCGACGATGGGTCAACCGATGAGACGGTGACGGTGGCGTGCGCTCACGGTGTGGACCACGTGGTGCGCCTCACGAACAACAAGGGCCTGGCGGCCGGCTTTCAGGCGGGCCTGGACGCATGCTTGAAGCTCGGGGCCGACGTGGTTGTGAACACCGACGCCGACAACCAGTACTACGGCGGGGACATCGCCAAGCTGGTGGGTCCGATCGTGCAAGGCAGAGCGGACATGGTGGTAGGCGACCGCGAGGTGAGCAACATCGAGCACTTCTCGGCGCTGAAGAAGACGTTGCAGCGACTTGGCTCATGGGTCGTGCGCCAGGCGTCCTCGACCTCGGTTCCGGACACGACATCGGGCTTCAGGGCATACAACCGCGAGGCGGCGATCCAGATGCTGGTCGTCTCCAAATTCACCTACACCCTGGAGACGATCATCCAGGCGGGCAAGCAGCTCGTGGCGATCGACCACGTCCCGATCCGCACGAATCCCAAGACACGCGAGTCGCGCCTGTTCCCCTCGATGGGGGCGTATGTGCGGCGCAACTCGATCTCGATCTTCCGCATCTACGCCCAATACGAGCCGCTGCGCGTGTTCTGGAGCCTCGCAGCGGTGATTGGCGTGGCCGCGCTGGCCGTGTGGATCCGTTTCGTGGTCGCCTATGCGGAAGGCAACGGCAAGGGGCACGTGCAGTCGTTGATCCTCGGCGCGGTGCTGTTTATCGCGGCCGTAGTGCTATGGGCGCTGGGGGTGATTGGTGACCTGCTCGCCGCGCAGCGAGTGATGACGCAGAAGACCTTCGAGCGGGTGCGCAGGATCGAGCTGCAACTCGGGGTGGCGCCTTCTCACTATGAATCGAATCCCTCCCGCCCGGCATCGCCGAGCGGTGTGGCCGCGAGCGGCGGAGCAACGTCAGTGCCCGCTCAGGCCGAGGGCGGGGCGAGGAGCGTCAAGGATCCGACGACTGAGGCGGTTGAGGTATGAGCAGCGGCGTTACGGTGTCCGATGACGGGGTGGTAACCGGCAACACCTACGACAAGTACGGCTCGACCAACCCGGCCGTGCGCCGGATGATGGCGGGCTTCGAGCGCACCCTGCAGGAGCTGTTCGCGGCAGCCGCCCCACAATCGCTGTTGGATGTGGGCTGCGGCGAGGGGGTGCTCGTACACAAGTGGGCGCAGCAGCTCGGCGAGTCGCGCGTGGTTGGAATCGATCTGGAGGAGCCCTCGATCCAGGCCGGATGGGAGCAGCGCAAGGCGGCGAACCTGGAGTACAGAGTGATGCGCGCCGAGAACCTGCCGTTCACCGAGAACGAGTTCGACGTCGTGTGCGCGATCGAGGTGCTCGAGCACGTGCCCGATCCTGGGCACACGCTCGCAGAGATGGCGCGTTGTGCCGAGCACCGGCTGCTCGTGTCGGTTCCGCGCGAGCCGCTGTGGCGGATGCTGAACATGGCGCGCGGCGCCTATTGGTCCGATCTCGGCAACACTCCCGGGCACCTCAACCACTGGTCCAAGCGCTCGTTCGTGCAGCTGCTCTCACGCTACGGGGACGTCGTGGAGGCCCGCTCGCCGTTCCCCTGGACGATGCTGCTTGTCCGCGTCTAGGGACGCGGCCGCTCAGCCGTCTCCCGCGCCCGCGGAGGACGGGCAAAATACAGTCAAACAGGGCCGTTCCTACGGCAGCGGGGCGCGCATCCTGTCGATCGGGATCGCCTCGACCGGGATCCTCACGTTCGCCTACTTCTCGATCGCGAGCCACGTGCTCGGAGAAGTCTCGGCCAAGCGGCTGGACCTGTTGTGGTCGATCATGTTCGTGATCATCTCGGTGATCTACAGGCCGATCGAACAGCTGCTCTCGCGCACGATTGCCGACAGGCGCGCGCGGGGGCACGAACAGCACTCCGTGCGCGTGCCGATCGCGATCCAGGCCGGCTTCGCGCTCATCTTTCTGATCCTCGCGCTGGCACTCAGGAGCGTGCTGATCGACAAAGTGTTCGACCACTACTCGGCTCTGTACTACGTGCTCGTGATCGGGACGCTCGCGTACGCCGCCAGCTACTTCGCACGCGGGTGGCTGGCCGGTCACGAATACTTCGCCCTGTTCGGCGGCCTGGTGCTGATCGAATCGCTCTCACGCCTGTGCTTCGCGCTGGCGGTGGCGCTCGGCATCGCTCACGGCCAGACGGCGGTGGTGCTGGGAATCGCGGCCGCCCCGTTCGTCTCGCTGGTGGTGGTGCCGGCCGCGTTCGCACGGCGTGCCGGCGAGGCTCGCGGAGCGCCGGAGGTGGAGGACCCGGAGGAGCTGGACGCAGCCTTGGCGGTGGTGGGTGGGGTGGGCGGGTCCCTATCAATGGGCGTCGAGGAAGCCGTGGCGGCGGATGAGCTCTCGCTGCGGCGCGGCTCGGGCTTCGCGTTTGCCGTCTCGGGCGTGATGCTCTCCGAGCAGACGCTGCTGAACGCGGCGGTTCTGACCGTCGACATAACCTCGACGAACGTGGCACTGGCGGGGATCGTGTTCAACGTGCTGCTGATTGCCAGGGCACCGCTGCAGCTGTTCCAGGCGGTCCAGACTTCGTTGCTCCCTCACCTGACGGGGCTCGAGGTGACCGAGGGGCGCGAGGCGTTTGCGAAGGCGATCCGGGTGACGGTGATGGTGATCGCCGTCTTTGCGCTGGCGACGGCACTCGGCTTGCTGGCGATCGGGCCGCCTGTGATGAAAGTGCTGTTCGGCCAGAGCTTTGAATATGGCCGCGTGGGCCTCGCTCTGATCGGGCTGGGCATGGGCATGCACCTCACCTCCGGCGCGCTCAACCAGGCGGCGCTGGCGCGAAACCAGGCGCGCACGGCCGCGACCTGCTGGATCGTGGCGGCTGTGGTGTTCGTCGTGTGGATGCTCCTACCACTCATCTCAGAAGAACTGCTGCGCACCGAGATCGGCTATCTGGGCGCGACAAGCCTGCTGGCGCTGATGCTCAGCGTCGTCTACAGGCGAGGCACGCCGCTGCGTCAGAGCGAGCCAGTGCCGTCGACGGTCGTGCGCTAGATCCGAGCGCGCCGGTGCCGTCTCCGATCCTGCGCTAGATCTGAGCGCACCGAGCTAGATCCGAGCGCGCCGACGCACTCGCTTGCGCGTTAGTTGGTTAGCGCGCCCCGCCGCCCACGGCGTCCACGAGCGCACGGTAGGCCGCGGCGGGGTCCTGGGCGCCGAACACAGCGGAGCCGGCCACAAACAGGTTCGCGCCGGCCGCCCTGCACGGGCCGGCGGTGTCGGGGTCGATGCCGCCGTCAACCTCGAGCGCCACGCCACCGTTGCCGTCCATGGCACCGAGGATGTGGCGTAGACGCTCAATCTTCTCCAGGGAGTGCTCGATGAACGCCTGTCCCCCCCAGCCCGGGTTCACGGTCATGCACAACGCGAGGTCGATCGCATCGGCGACCTCCGCGAGCGCGCCAACCGGCGTCGCGGGGTTGATGGCGACCCCGACGGTGGCCCCAGCCTCGCGCACGAGGCTGGCGGTGTAGGCGATGTGGGGCGTGGCCTCGGCGTGGAAAGTGATCGAGTGAGCGCCGGCCTTGAGGAACTCAGGGATCTGACGCTCGGGGCGCTCGATCATCAGGTGAACGTCCAGCAGCCCTCCGACCCCCTCCACCTGCTCGCGTAGCGCGGCGACCACGATCGGGCCGAGCGTGATCGATGGGACGAAGTGACCGTCCATGACGTCAACGTGGATGACACGCGCCCCCGCGGCGAGCACCTCCTCGACCTGCTCGCCGAGACGCGCGAAATCGGCCGAGAGAATCGACGGCGCCACATGCACCTCGCGCAGGAGATCTCCACTCATATGGCCATCAACATGCTGTCGCCGCAGTTGTTGCACTTGAGGATTGCGGTGGAGGACATGCGCACGATCGTGGAGTGCTCACCGCAGTTGGGACACACAGAGGAGAGCTCGAAGCGATGCAGGCAGTAGACGCAGCGATATCTGCCGGGAAGATTGGTGGGACGCAACCAGGGCTCGCTGCAGTTGGGACACAGCGGCCCGAGATCGACTTGATCTTTCTTGGCTGCCCGCTGAGCGTCGTCCATGCTCAAAGCCTACCCGTGGAGGACTCGTCTACTCGCCGCATTCGTGCGATGAAGAAGCCTGCCGTGCGGTCGCGGTGAGGCAGGGTCAAGAGCACCTTTGCGGCCCGTGGATGGGTATGGATTTGCTGTTCGTTCACGAGGTCATCAAGCGCGAAGTGGGAGTTCTCCGCGAGGAACCGTTCGATCTGCTGCTCGTTCTCGGATGGGGAGATGGTGCACGTGGAATAGACCAGCACGCCACCCGGACGGAGTGCGCGCGCGCCGGCGGCAAGGATCGCCGCCTGCGTGCGCGCCATCTGGGATATCTGCTCCGGGGCGGCGCGCCAGCGCAGGTCGGGACGGGCCTGCAGGGTGCCAAGTCCCGAGCACGGCGGGTCGACAAGCACACGGTCGAATACCGGCCCCTCGGGCCTGGGCAGCGCGGCGTCTGCGAGCTCGACGTGGACACTGTGGGCGTGTAGGCGCCGTGCGGTGTCGCCCAGCTCGGCGGCTCGCGCGCGATTGCGCTCGACCGCGAGCACTTCGCCCGTATCGCCCATGAGCGCGGCGATGTGCGTGCTCTTGCCGCCAGGGGCGGCACACAGATCGAGCACCCGCTCGCCCGGCTGCGGATCCAGTACGCGGGCGACGAGCATCGCCGCGCGCGATTGGGCGATGATCGCGCCCTCCCCCCAGAGATCCGAGCCGTGCAGGTCAAGCGGCCCGTCGAGCACAAGCGCCTCGGGAATCTCCGGGTCGCCGTGGGTGGGCGCGTCGAGCGCGAGCGCAACGCTCGCGGGATCGCAGCGAAGCGTGTTGACGCGCAGCGCCAGCTCGCCCGGCTCGTTGTCGCAGGCCATCAGCGCCCGTGCCTCGGCGGCGCCGAGCTCCTGCCACCACAGGCGTGCGATCCACTCCGGGTGGGAGTGGGCGATCGCCGCCTGCTCGGGCGTGACCTCGCTCAGCGCTCCAAGCAGCGCGCCAGATCCCTCGCGAGCGGCTCGGCGCAGGACTGCGTTCACCAGCCCGTGAGCGGAGCTCCGCTGCGTCTTGGCAAGCTCGACGCAGTCGGCAACGACGGCATGGTCGGGGGCGCCGCTCAGGTAGAGCAGCTCATAGAGACCGAGCCGCAGTGCGGCCAGAACGGGAGCGTCGAGCTGTGCGACGGGACGCGAAGCGAGCCGTTCGATCAGGTAGTCGAGCGTGCCACGGCGTTGGATCGCGCCATAGGCGAGGCGCATCGCAAGCGCACGATCGCGCGCATCGAGCTCGTCGGCCTCGGCTTGCAGCGCACGGTCCGCGTAGGCACCCTGCTCGAAGACGCGGCGCAGTACGGCGTAGGCGCAGCGTCGCGCCGGCGCGATCGCGCGTCGCGCGGTAGCTGGGCGACTGCCTGCCTTGCGAGAGCCGCCCTGACCTCGACGCGCTTGCCCGCCTGTCGCCTTCGCACGCCCATCTGAGCGTCGGGGTGTGTCTTCGCTCACCGTGAGGACAATCCGTGACCGCGGAGAAACGCATCCGCGTCCATCGAGCGCTTCCCTGGCGGCTGGACGTCGAGCAGCTCGAGTGCGCCGTCGACGCAGCCGAGCAACAGCCTGCCGTCCTGCGCATACACACCGTTGCGATCCCCCGTGTCGGATTGCGTGGTTGCAAGCGCTGCCCGTTGCACCCCGAGCAGGGTCTCGTCTGGGAGGGCGACGCGCGCGCCGATGTGTGGGCTCAGAGCACGCACCACGCGCTCCAGCTCAATGGCCGCTCGCAGCGGGTCGAGCAGGCGGTCGACGGGTCCGATCTTCTCCGCGTAGCTGACCAGGTTCTCGTCCTGCTCGGCGAACGGCAGTGGCTCTCCGAGCTCCAGCGCGGAGAGGGCGCTGAGCAATAGGTCGCTCCCTCCCTGCTCAAGCCGCGCGGCAAGCGAGCCATAGGTGTCATCGGGATGGATGGGCTCGCTCTCGGCAAGGCACACCGGTCCGCTGTCGAGGCCGGCGGCAAGGCGCATGATCGAGACGCCGGTGCGCTCGTCGCCGGCCATGATCGCGCGCTCGATCGGGGCCGCTCCACGCCAGCGGGGCAGTAGTGAGGGGTGAACGTTGAGCAGTTCGTAGTCGGAGAGCAGCGGCTCCTTGATGAGCGCGCCGAAAGCGCACACCACAACGGCATCCGGGGCAGCACTTGCGATCAGCTCGCGCGCGGCGGGATCGTTGACGCTCTCAGGCTGGGCGAGCTCCAGGCCGAGCGCGCGCGCGGCCTCGGCGACCGGCGGCGAGACGAGCTTGCGCCCGCGGCCGGCTGGACGATCCGGGCGCGTGAGCACGAGAGCGGGACGGTGCTGGGAGCTGTCTGACCGGCCGGACTGTCGGCGCGCGCCGGAATCGCTGGCCTCACCCCGCTCACCGGCCTCCCCGCGATCCGCACCCTCATCGCTGCCCTCGCCCGCAATGCGCGTGAGCACAGCAGCCGCGAAGTCAGATGTGCCAAGAAAGACGGTGCGCATCGAGGGCGGGACTCGCCCTACGCGGCGCTTGCGGCCGCGACCGCCTCGCGCATTTCGCGCATCGCCTGCTTGCGCAGCTCGCGCGGGACCCGATCGAGGATCAGGACGCCGTCGAGATGGTCGATCTCGTGTTGAATGACGCGCGCCTCCAGGCCCTCGGCCTCAACGACGAGCTCGGCGCCCTCGATGTCTAGCGCCCGCACGCGGACCTGCGCGGGACGCTCGACCTCGATATGGACACCCGGCAGGCTGAGACAGCCCTCCTCGAGCGCCTCCAGCTCCTCACTGGACCACTCGATCTCGGGGTTGACGAGCGCGGTGAGCGGATCCTCGCTGTAAGCGCGGTAGACGAGCACGCGGTGAAGAACCCCGAGCTGAGTTGCGGCCAGGCCAATGCCAAGCGCGTCGTGCATCAGCTCCCCCATGCGCTCCACCTCGGCGGCAAGCCCCTCGTCGAAACGGTCCACCGGTAGCGCGGTGGTGCGCAGCACCGGGTCGCCGAACTTGCGCACGTGACGCAGAGCGACGTCGCGGCGCGCCCTGGTCTCGGGATCAAGCTCGGCTACCGTCGAGGCGCCCTCCTCGGGCTCGACCTCTGAATCCATCACCTCTTCGTCGCTCATGGCCTCCAAGTTTAGGGCGAGCCCACGGTTCGCGGCTATTGGGGATCGACATCGACGCTGAAACTCACGCCACTATGGGCACGAGCCTTGGCCGTGTTCTGAACCGCGGCGCCGACACCGCGGATGACCTGCGAGCGCTCCTCAGGCGGCGCCTTGACGACCAGCACCTGACGCTCTCGCCCACGCAGGCGAAACAGGCCCGCAGGACCCAGGGTGCTCCCCCCACACGTACCCAACCGATCGCGCAGCGCCTCGGCGGCGGCGTGGGCGCGCGAGGAGTGCTCGGCGGAGCAGACGACTCGGATCAGACTCGAGAAGGGCGGGTAGGCAAGCGCCTGGCGGCGCTCGAGCTCGCCTACGAGAAAGCCGTCGCTGTCGTGGGCGGCGGCGTGCATGATCGAGCGGGCTTGCGGGGCGATCGTCTGCACGAGCACGCGACCGTCGCCTCCACGGCCGACGCGGCCGGCGAGCTGTGTGACGAGCGCGAACGTGCGCTCCTCCGCGCGGAAGTCGGGAAAGCGCAACGTTGCGTCGGCGTCGAGCACCACGCCGAGCGTGACATCCGGGAAGTCGTGACCCTTGGCGACCATCTGCGTGCCGATCAGAACGCCGGCAGACGCCGCCTCGAAGCGGCTGAGCAGATCGCCCACTCCGCGATGTTTGAGCTCCTTTCCAGCCACGCCGGCGCCCGTCCCATCCCCACCCGTGCCGCCGATCGTGTCGGCATCCAGGCGGAAGACCGGAAAATCACCGTCGTCCAGTGCAGCGCCAAGATCGTGTTGGATGCGCTCTGTGCCGGCACCGTGGCGGGCGACCGACATCGAGCCGCATGTACAGCGGTGTGGGGCGGGCTCCTGATGGCCGCAGTGGTGGCAAGCCACGATGCCCCCGGCGCGGTGCAGCACGAGCGCGACGTCGCACTCGGGGCAGCCCCATACGCGCCCGCACTCCCGGCAGGTGAGGAAGTTCGACCAGCCGCGGCGGTTGAGCAGCACAATCGCCTTGCCGCGCGCTTCGCGCACCTCCCTCAGGGCCTCAGCCGTAAGCGGGTGCAGGCCGGGAGCCTGGTTGCGCATGTCGAGCACCGTGACGTGCGGCAGCGGTCGGCCGTCGACGCGGTGAGCCAGGCGCAGCAGGCCACTCGCATTAGAGGGGGGGCCGGCTAGCGGCGCAGCGCTCACCCCGCGCGCAGCAATCGGCGCGACGCCGGAGAAGCTCACACCCGCGTCGATCGGCGCGATGCCCAAGGAACTCGCACCCGCGTCGATCAACATGGCAGGCGCGTGCACGCTCTCCGGGCGGGGAGTGGCGCTGCCGAGCAGCAGCAACGCAGCGCAGTCGCTCACGCGTCGTGCGGCAACCGTGCGTGCGTCATAGCGCGGGTCGCCCTCGTGCTTGTAGGAGGAATCGTGCTCCTCATCGACCACAATCAGTCCGAGCCGCTCGATCGGGGCAAAGACGGCCGAGCGCGGCCCCACGCACACGCGCGCCTCACCGACGCGCAGGCGC
Organism: Solirubrobacteraceae bacterium; assembly: GCA_036510495.1. Taxonomy (GTDB): domain Bacteria; phylum Actinomycetota; class Thermoleophilia; order Solirubrobacterales; family Solirubrobacteraceae; genus Palsa-744. The sequence goes on along the minus strand of DATCDV010000039.1, from coordinate 37,688 downwards.
CTCCATTCCGCGCGGCGTTGGGCAACCGTCAGGCGCGAGTGCAGAACGGCGACGGTGTCGCCGAAGCGATCGACAAAGCGCCCGACGATCTGTGGAGTGAGCGCGATCTCGGGTACGAGCACGATCGCACCGCGACCCTGCTCAAGTGTCTCCGCGGCGACGCGCAGATAGACCTCGGTCTTGCCCGAGCCGGTGATGCCAGCGAGCAGCCGCGTCTGCGTGCTCCCGGCGCGCAGCGCCGCAAAGAGATGGGTGAGTGCCGCGGATTGTTCGGCCGTGAGCACGGGCGGCTCGGCGGAGCGCGCGCCGACGTGGACGTGCTCGGGACGCGCGGGCGGGGTTCGACGTTTGCGCCCGCTCAGGCGGCGCGTGGCCGCGGGTGGCAGAACGAGCGCAAGCGCGCGGGCGAGCGTGGAGCAGTACTCCTCGGCCAGCCATTCGGCGAGCGCGACCAGATCGATCGGAAGGGTGGGTGGGCCATCGTCAACAGCGCGCAGTGGCGCCAATAGCTTCTCCTCGGAGACCTCGCTGTGATCGGTGAGCGCGGTGACGACGCCGAGAATCTCGCGCCGCCCGAATGGGACAACGAGCATCGATCCGACCGCCACTGTTTCGCTTAGCTCTTGCGAGAGGCGATAGTCAAACGGCCCGCGCAATACGCGGGCCGTTGTCATCGGCTCGACCTGGGCGATCGCGGACAGATGAGCAGGCGAGGGGGCGGACAGGCGGGCAGGCACCCTACAAAGCTACGGTGGGTCCCGGTCAGACGGCGGCGCCCGATGCCTGCAGCCCCGCGGCGGCGCGCAAGGCCTCCGCCTTATCGGTCTTCTCCCACGTGAAGTCGTGATCGTCGCGACCGAAATGCCCGTAGGCAGCGGTCTTCTGGTAGATCGGACGGTGCAGTTTCAGCTCCTCCCTGAACGCCCCGGGGCGCAGATCGAAATGCTCATCAACGAGCTGCGCGATCTTCGCGCGGCCGATCTTCTCGGTGCCGAAGGTCTCGACCATGACGGACACGGGGTGCGCGACGCCGATCGCATAGGCGACCTGCACCTCAGCACGGTCGGCGAGACCAGCAGCGACGATGTTCTTGGCCACCCAACGCGCGGCGTAGGCGGCGGAACGATCGACCTTGGAGGGGTCCTTGCCGGAGAAGGCACCACCGCCGTGACGAGCCATGCCGCCGTAGGTGTCGACAATGATCTTGCGTCCGGTCAGCCCGCAATCGCCCATCGGGCCGCCGATCACGAAGCGCCCAGTGGGGTTGACGAGGAAGTTCTTCGTCAGCTTCTTCTCGTCGTAGAGGTCCGCTGGCAGAACTGGGCGCAGCACATGCTCGAGCAGGTCGGGCTTGATCAGCGTCTCGGAGTCGATTCCGTCGGCGTGCTGAGTTGAGATCAGGATCTTTTCGATCTCGACAGGACGCCCGTCCTTGTAGCGAACGGTGACCTGCGTCTTGCCATCGGGACGCAGGTAGGGGAGCACGTCGCCCTTGCGCACCTCGGCGAGGCGCTTGGAGAGCTTGTGCGCGAGGGCGATCGGCAGCGGCATCAGCTCCTCGGTCTCGTTCGAGGCGTAGCCGAACATCATTCCCTGATCGCCCGCTCCCGCGATGTCGAGCTCGTCCTCGTCAGCCGGATCGTGGCGCGTCTCATAGGCCGCGTCAACGCCTTGGGCGATGTCGGGAGACTGCTTGTCGATCGCGTTGATGACCGCGCACGTATCGCAGTCGAAGCCGTAGGCGGCGTTGTCATAGCCGATCCGACGCACCGTCTCGCGTGCGACCAGCGGTATGTCGACGTAGGTGTTGGTGGAGATCTCCCCGGAGACGACGATCAAGCCGGTGTTGACGAGTGTCTCGCAGGCGACGCGACCGTAGGGGTCGTCGGTGAGCACCGCGTCGAGCACCCCGTCTGAGATCTGGTCGGCGATCTTGTCGGGGTGACCCTCGGTGACCGACTCTGAGGTAAACAGGAATTCGCTATCGGAATGGTGGCTCATGGCTTGGGGATCGGCTCCACGGTCGAGGCTTGAAGTTGAGCGGAAGTGTATGCGACGAGACGGCCCCATCCGGAATCTCGATCGAGCTTCCCCGCCACCGACTGGAGGCATCCCGGCGACGCTCTTAGAGCGGTCACGTCGATCCGAGAACGCTATGCCACCCGAGTGCGGGTGCGCGCGTCGGTGCGGGTGCCGCGCTCGACGAAGTCGATGATGAGGGGCACGCCGTCCATGCCATAACGGGCACGCAGACGGTTCTCGATGAAGTAGGCGTAGTCGCGTGTGACGCGGGCACGCGAGTTGACCTGGATCGCAAAGCGCGGCGGACGCTCCTCGATTTGGGTCATGTAGATCAACTTGAGGCGATGCTGGCCCGAGCCGCGGCGGGTGCCGACGGGCGGCTGGCGCGCCTCGACGGCCTCTGCGAGAAAACGGTTGAGCTCGGGCGTGGGGATGCGCCGGCGGCGACGGTCGCCGAGCGTGAGCGTCTCGGCGATCAGACGAGAGACGTTGCGGCCCGTCTTGGCGCTGGCGGTGAGCACGCGCGGGCGCAAGCGCAGCTTTTCCGCGACGCGGGCACGCTCGTGGTCCAAGTCCTGCTCGGTGCCTTCGTGGAGGTCCCACTTGTTGAGCACGATCGCGGTGGCGCAACCGGCCTTCATCGCGAGCTCGGCAACACGCAGGTCCTGGGCGGTGACCCCATCGCTTGCGTCACACACGACGAGGGCGACGTCTGCCCGTTCTGCGGCGCGCTGGGAGCGCAGCGTGGTGTAGTACTCGACCGAGTCGGCCACCTTGGACTGACGACGCATACCTGCGGTATCGATCAGTACGAGCCGGCGATCATCCACCATCAGGGGCGTGTCGATCGCATCGCGGGTAGTGCCGGCGACCTCCGAGACGATCACACGCTCTTCGCCTAGAAACCTGTTCACCAGCGAGGACTTGCCGACGTTCGGCCTACCGATCAGCGCAAGGCGGATTTCCTCCTCATCAGCATCGTCCTCCTCCGCAGGCGGAAGCAATGCCACAATCCGGTCGAGCAGATCTCCGGTACCGAGTCCTTGCGCGGCGGAGACAGCGAGCGGCTCGCCGAGGCCGAGGCGGTGAAAGTCAGCGGCCAGCGGCAGGTCGGATACCCCGTCGCACTTATTGGCGGCGATGATGCTCGGCACAGGCGAGCGGCGCAGGAGCTCAGCCATCTCCTCGTCTCCCGGGCGCGTGCCGGCCTTGGCATCCACGACGAGCACCGCGACCTGAGCATCGGCCAACCCGGCGCGCGCCTGCTCGCGGATCGAGCCCGACAGCGGATCCTCGTCCTGGAAGTCCACGCCCCCCGTGTCGATCAGCGTGAACGTACGCCCGCCCCACTCGCACTCGATCTCGTTGCGATCGCGCGTGATGCCGGGCCGCTCGTGCACAACGGCCTCACGCGAGCCCGCCAAGCGGTTCACGAGCGAGGACTTGCCCACGTTGGGATACCCGACTATCGCGACCTTCTGCATCAGGGGAGTATGACCGCCCGGAAGGTGTGTCTCGGCCTGGAGATCTTCAGATGACGCTCAGGCCGAAGCGCGAGCAGCCTGCGCAAGCCCCGCGATGTGCTCGACCACCTGCTCAATAGTCATACCGGTCGTATCGAGCACGACGGCGCCGGGGGCGGTTTCCAGCGGGCTGTGAACGCGGGTGGAGTCGCGCTGGTCACGCAAGGTCTGCTCAGCCATGACGGTCCTCTGATCGCCGCCCAGCTCGACCGCGCGACGGCGTGCGCGCTCGACGGGATCGGCCGTGAGATACACCTTCAACTCGGCATCGGGCGCAACGACTGTCCCGATGTCGCGACCCTCGGCCACCCAGTCGCCACCCGCGATGAGCTCACGCTGCTTGGCTACGAGCGCTTCGCGCACGCCCGAATCTGCCGCGATGCGCGAAGCCGCCTCGGAGACCTCGGGAGCACGGATCGCCTCGCTGACATCGCGTCCGTCGAGCAGCACTCGCCGAGGCGCGGAATCGGCGCCCGCGACGAAATCGATGCGAACCGAGCGCGCCAGCGCAGCCGGGGCCTCGTTGGAAGACTCAAGCGCAAGCAGGCCCACGCACCGATACATCGCTCCGCTGTCGAGATAGGTGAAGCCGAGCCGACTCGCGAGCGCACGCGCCACGGTGGACTTGCCGGCCCCCGCGGGACCATCGATCGCGATCAGCATTTAGCAGAGGAGAGTTCGCCGAGGTCGGTTAGGTCCTGCTCGCGACCCGCCGCTTTCTTCATAGCGCGCAGATGTTCGATTCCGCAAACACGTATCTCCGCTTCGCGGAATCGGATCGTAAGAGCTTGCTTGGCCAACTCGGTATATGCGTGATCCGCCTCGACACCCGAGACCCATTGCATGATGTCCAGCGGCCCGTGACTGGTCACCAGGCGAAAGTTGGCTCCTTCGGCGAGTTGTGCCGGGTCGGTGGGGTCATAGGGAAACTCCTCGGGCGAGAAATCCTCGATACCCACATGCTGAGCGTCGATTTTCTCCAGTAGCTGGGCAAGACGCGTCAGATTCTCGGGCGATGGATCGGGAACGATGTCGAGATCCTTTGTCGCGCGGACGAAACCGTGCACACCGACCGCCACTCCCCCTATAACGACAAACTCGACGTTCGCGGCCGTCAGCGCGACGAGCAGGTCATCCGGTTCGAACATCGTCCGACAGACCTCGCCTGAGCTCGCTTATGAAACGACTGAGGCGCAGTGTCTCCTCCAAGCGCTCCTCGGGCGTCTGTTCGCAACTCTCTCGCGCGCGGATCTCGCGAACACGCTCCTCCCGCTCGCGCTCCTCGCGCGTCCAATCGGACGGTCGCTTGTTGGTGGCGGCCATGCCGTCAAGGCTACCAGCGCGCTAGGCCACTATTTGGGATCGCGCCCTCCTACGCGCGCTCGCTCTGCCCGTGCTATCGCGCGCTGCACATTCCAGCCGCGCTCGGTCAGGCCCCATGCGTTGGGGGCGCCACGGGCGGCCGCCGCGCGGGTGTTTTGGATCAGCTCCAGGCGTTGTAGGCGCGCGAGCAGCTTTGAGATCTGGCCCTGGTCCTCCATGCCGGCGCCGAGGCCGACCTCGCGGTTGGAGGCGCCCGGGTGCTCGGCCACGGAGCCGAGCACCCGCACCGTGCGGTAAGTGAGCCGCATGCCCACGTCGCGCAGCGGATCGCCGAGACCGGGCTCGGCGCTCACGCGTCGCCGTGGCAGCGGGCGCGCGAACTCCCTGCGCGCGGCGGCGGGACCGAGGTAGGGCAGCACGATCATGCTCATCAGCGCACCGGTTAGGTCCCGCGGGGATCCGCGGTCGCCTGCCAAGCTCCCATCGACATGACCATCGTTGGATGAGGAGGCAAAGGCAAGCAGACGCGCATGCAGCACCGACAGCGCTCCGCCGACCACGCCCTCGGCGGTCAAGGGCGGCAGTTGGGCGGCCGCCCTTGACTCCTTGCGCCCTTCGTCTATGAGGGCGATCATTTGGGCGATGCCGCGCTGGCGGCGCTCGATCGCGCGGTGGCCCGCGCCGAGCGAGCCGACGATCAGGAGCTGCCCGACGCCACGCTCCGCTTCGAGGAACTCCAGGAGCCCGACCAGCGCGCCCCGGACGCGATCGACCCAACGTGCCCCGGGATCGTACCCATCGAGCACGTAGCGCGAGGCGCGCGCGATCGCCTCGTCGAACGCCGCCAGAAAGCACTCCTCGCGATCGGCGAACAGCTCATAGAACGTGCGTCGCGAAACGCCCGCGCGCTGAACCACGTGCGCGACGGCGACGTTCGCGGCGCCGCGGTCGGCACTAACCTCGACCAATGCCGCGAGCAGGCGCGCGCACTGGATCTCGATCACACGCTCGCGGCCCAGCTCGCGCGCCGCGTCGCTGTCGTCGCGGATTACCCCGTTGGGCGCAGTCCGGATCGACGGCGCCCTTTCATTGGCACGCATCTCATTTCTTCTTCCCGTGGGTATTCCCTTTGTGGCTTGCTTTCTTGTCTTTCTTTTTTGTCTTCTTTGTCGTCTTGTGCTTGGGGCAGCCTGTGACGCCGATAGGTGTGTTCTGGTGGATCACCGTGCCGTTCTGTGCGGTGAACGCGGTCGGCATCTTCAGCGCACCGTTGCAGAGCCCTCCGGGAGCCGCGAGCGCGGAGTAGGGACCCTCCGGCAAGGTCAGTTCGAACGTGCCGACGGGCACGTCGGGGATCGTTCTGAACGTGCTACTCGTGATCCCCGCCTTACTGATGAACGTTTCCGAATGCAGATCAACCGTTACGCCATACCCCGAGAGCACAACGATCAGTTCGGGAAACTTTTCCCCAGCGTGACTAACGAAAAATACGGGGCCTTCCAAGGGGACCGGGACCAATGGCGTCGTGGCCTTCGCCGTACCGATCCTCGACTGCGAAGAGCACGCAGCGGGATTCGCTTCGAACGTCGCCGCCGGGCACGCCTTCTGCAGCGTTTCAAGCCGCGAGGGCAACCGCTTGGGAAGATCGACCTTCACGCTCTTGATGTTCGCCTGCGACCCGAACGCCGCTTTGGGATAGGACAATCTCACGTGCAGGCTCGCCCCATCGGCTCGGCTCGTCTTCCCTGAGGTTGAGACCGTAAACCCGGGTTTGAACCCGAGGATCGCGCAGTTGGTGACCTGGAAGGGGACCGATACGGGACTGGAGGATCCTTCGACGCTTGAGATACTCCCGGTCACGCCCATCGGATCGCAATTGGTCGGGTTGAATGTGAACCCGGGCCGAGTCGTAACGAAGTTCACGTGCTTGATCTCCAAAGGGATACCGTCGAGGATGTGCGGGATCGCGTAGGGGCCCGTACTGTCGGTCGTGATCGTCAAGGCCGATGTGATCGGGTTGACTTCGATCCTGCCCCTTACCACGACCGTTCCGAGGTTGTACGGGCCGGCCTTCGCAGGCACCACGACAGAGATGCCGAACGGCGCGCCCTCATACGGGCCCGTGATATACACCTTCCCGCCCGTCACGCTAAACGGATCTCCGCCCAACCCGACACTGACGGTCGTTTCGCCGATCAGACTGTTCGCCCCGCACGATCCCGCATTCGCCTGCGCTTCAGGGCATAGTTCGACGCCAGTCAAAAGACCAGAGAGGCCAGGCGGCATATGCAACTGGATCGCACTGATGTTCTGCTGACCGTCTTCCCTGGAGACCGTCATCGTGAACGGGCTAAAACCCCCAGCCTGAATATTCGTCGTACCGGCCGTCAAAGAGGGGCTGAACGGCAACGGGCTCGCACACGCGGACCCGTTCGGACCAGAGGTGATGTCGAACATCGAAGACGGCGTCGCCGGTTCGTTGCCCGACCACGGCGCTATGGACGCAGTCGTCGTATACCCACCGCATACTGCCGGTGTCGATAGCGGTGCCCTGGAGCCCCCAAAGAAGTGCAGGTTGAAATCTTCGAACGGCAGCTGCGGCGTATTCTCGAACGTCGCGACCAGTTGACCCGTCACCGGATCCGGTTTGACTTCACCGGCTACCTTGACGAGAAAACCCGCCTTGACGTCTTCCGCGACTATATACAGCGCCACGAGACTCCCGAACGGGTTCGCGTCCTGCGCCGCCAAATACGCCGCGCCAACCACCGGTTCGGGCAACAACGGCGAGGTGATTTCAACGGTCCCGACCTTCGACGCTTCAGGACACGACGAGGCACTATCGCTTGAAAGCGCGACCTGTGCTTCAGAGCACGCTTCAAGCCCGTCCGCCCCCGCCGGATTCAACGCTACACCACTTGGCAACGCGACAGTCGTATTCTTCACGTTAGCCTCCGACAGACCATTCGGGTTCAACGCCGAATCCTGCGGAACATGCACACCAACCGTCAAACCCGTCGGCGTGCTACCAGCCTGCCCATCCGGCGCCACACTGATCGACGGTTCAAACGGCAAACGATTACAACCATCGAGCGCCGACTCAAACAAAGGTTCGACAGGCGCCGTAAAACTGCCCGGCGCCGCCCATGAATCACCTATCATTGGGGCCTTCAACGAGCCCGTGCACGATGTCGGGAGCGTCAGGAACGGGGCCGGATGCTGCTGCTCCACGGTAGTACACGCCGGCATACCAAGGAGCAGAGCGAAAAGCCCGTCATCCACACATTCCCACCCACGCTCCTGGTCGTGACTGGGATCGTCCGGAACACCCCAGAATGTCACCTGACCGCCCATAAACCCGGCCGTCTCGCTAATGTCGTTTATGCTGACCGTCACACCATAGTCGCCGCCTGTGCGAACCGATGTGTCGAGTACGACTGGCACACCGAAGACCGTGAAGCCAAACCGTGCGGGCTCACCCACATTCGGTTCCAGGTTGAACAACGGCACAGGAAAAGTAAATGGGACAGATCCAAACCGCCCAGGAACAATCATGGTTGTGGACGCTACCCCGATCGCCGTCTTGGCCGGGCACCCATTTGCGCCATCGGCAACTTCAGAGAACTCGCGACTGGTGCACTGCGAAACCACAGTCGGATTGCCGATCAGACCAGGGGGCAGATCGAACCGCAGATCCTTTGTCAGCGCAGTTGGCACCGATACGCCCGCCCGCAACTGCTTGTTCAACGCGAGCGTGGTCGTCAACTGGAACGGATGCGAGCCCGCCTGCGTATCGGGCGACCCATCTTCATTAGTCAGCGCGAATTCATAGTTTTCGACACCAAAGGCGTTAGGCTCGTCGGAAACTCCGATCGGCTGCCTCGCTGACACCCTGGGCGCCCCACCGCCAACGACGGATGCTTCGTTGACGACACCAGAGGAAGCACCCGCTTCGTCCCTCACGGTAATCGTGACTTCCACGTATTCATAAGGAGGGAGAGCTCCAGAATACGTACAGCTCAGCGGCATCGGCGAGCATTCCACATTGACACCGGTCAGGGTATCCCTGAAGCCGACGGGACCCGCACGACCGGATATCGCGGTCGCGGTCAGCCCCGACGGCAGTTTGTCCGTGACCGTCACCGGGTTGCTCGCCCCGTCGACTTCCGCGTCCCCTAGATTGGTCGCAATCACGACGATCTGACCTTCGTCGCCCAGCGCCAGGTTAGTCGGTGAAACGCTGGAGTTGACTTGCCACCGAACGGTAGCGGCGCTCGCATTGGACGCGCAGGTCAAGGACACCAGCAGCGCGCTGAACATGACCGCATCAAGAACAACCTTCCTAATCGAACCCATCGCGATCACCTCTTGCCCTTCTTCGTCTGATTGGCCTCACGGGACTGTTTTACCTTGTACTGCTTGCGTGCCCGCCTTTCGCACCTCGCCCGCTTCTTCTTTGGTTTCTTCCTGCACGCTCGCAGCACCCGCGCGAGCTTCTGTGCCCGCGTCAACGACTTCGGTCTTACAACCGTCTTGGACGGCGAGGCCACAATGTTGCCCGCGCCCGCGAACGTCGAGCTTGAGGGTGCCCCGAAGATAGACGGCTGCGGTGAAAGCGCGGCCTTGCACGAATCTCCCGTGTCACACGGCGGCGGAGAGACAGCCGACAACAGACATGGCTCCGAAGCGGAGCACACCTGAGCGTCATAGATATCGTAGCTGGTGTCGAAGTCCTGCGGCACGAGCTGGCTCGATGTCAGGAAGAACACATCATTCCCGTTTTCGCTTGCGTCCATAAACGCAGATTCTTCATCGGATGTCCCCGAAGAGATCAACCCGACACAGCCATCCGTCTGCTCGTTGAAGGTAACACTCGAACCCTCACAACTGCCGACCCCCGTCGGCTCATACTCATATACATCCTCTACGCCGTCGATATCCTGCGGCACGAGCGCATCGACACTGTCGAAAAATAGTCGCCCACTGTCTGACAGGTATCGAGACTGGTAGAGAGAGACCGTAAGATCGAGCGGTGTCCACCCAGGAATGCTTGCGGCAAGCCACCGGCCGTCCCAGACTCCACGACCGTCGACGAGAGGACGCTGATTTGAGTAGGATAGGCCTACGGGCCGCTCACCGGTAGGGTCGCATGATGCACACACAAGACGATTGGAACTCGCATCGTACAGGTACACCTCCTCGTCGGGCACACCGCTATTGGCGTCCCGGTTGTCATACCCCGTCAAGCGCCGTTCCGACATAAACGCCAGATAACGGCCGTTTGGCGAGACCCGCGAGGTAAGGCCGACCAGGCCGAGTTCACCCCCCCAATCGGGCGCATCTTCGCTCGAGAGCACGGCGATAAACGTTGTGATCCATTCGGTGCCGTTGTCATGCAGCATGTAAAGGTTGTCAGCGCCCGGAGCAGCCTTTTCATGCTCTGAGTTTTCAGCGCTTGTGAGCGCTCCCCTTGCGACGAAGTAGACGTGCGACCCGTCTTCGCTTGTCCCGAGCACGAGGCGTTCGACGGCAGCGCTTTCGCCAGCGTTTTGGTCCACTGTCAGGTCGACTAGTTTGCACGCAAGTTTGTCAACGACTTCTTCCACTTCGCACTCGTATAGATCGGGAGCCCCTTCGCTCGCAGTAGAATCAGCCGTCAATCTTTGATCGTCGGTGAAGAACACCCTCGACCCGCCGTTGCTCGCGATCTGAAACTGCGACCCTCTCGAATGAGTGTCTTTTGGTTCCGGAGCTCCCTGTGCGGCATCCAATTGGATAGTTTCTTCCCTATTTGTGTCACGCAGATAGAGATGGCTGTCTTGCGGCGCTTCAGTACCCCATACGATGCGTGAGCCGTTGTCGGATATGGCATTCCGAACGTTTTCTCGTCCAGCACCAAGAAACGCTGACCTAATATTGTTTCCTTCACCGCCAACCGCCGATTCCCCGTTGGGCAACACGCTGATCAGGCGTAGTTGCCCTCCACTCCACTCGTAGAGGTTCAGCCCATCCTCGTATGTGGATGCGTTCGGCGTGAGGCGTTCCGGCGATTCGACGACGACATGACTAAAATCAGGCGTGGCGGACAGGAATTTGAGGTCCGAGCTACCATCTGAGTTGGCGAGTTTGGCACCCGACGAGATGTTGCTGGCCGTCGCCAACGGTTCGTAGCGGGCAGTGCCGTTTTCGTGCAGATAAAGCGTCGGTTCAGACACTTCGGGCGCCAGCGGAGCCCTATCTTCCCCCAACTGTTCAATGACACCAAGCGACAGATCTGACGAGAAGAACCTGTATTCCGCGCCTAGCCCGCTTGTCGCCCCGTTCGGCATGTCGTGGGGCGTCGAGATGTCCTGTGAGGACCAGCCATCAGCGTCGCGCGTGGAGAAGACCTGCGCTCCTTCGAGCACGTTAGCTTCTGGGTTTGAGCCCAACACGCCACGCGTCAGATACGTGATCGCGTTGCCGTCTTCAGCGGCCTGTATCACCCCTTCGCCGATTGGTTCGATCAGCGCACCGTTTTTGTTGGGGGGTGAGACCATTTCCCACTGCCTGCCATCCGGTAGGGCGAACTCGCTGCCCGCAGGCTGCGTGACGAACGTCCCGTCGCTGCCGGGGATCGTTTCGCTCCTGCCCGCGACCAGGGCCACGACCCTGTAATGGTAGGTAGTGCTCGGCGTGAGTTCTTGTGGGTGCGCGCTGACGGTCACCCCGGCAGAGCCTGCGCCGACAAGCCCATCGGGAACCGGGATCTGTGACCCGTACGCTTCGCTCGTTCCATATTCGAACCGATAGGTCGTTTCAGTCCCTTCAGGATCGACTGTCGCCTGCAATGTCGCACTCGTACCAGCCACGTCCAGCACAGACTCTTCTTCGACCACGGGCGGCGTCACAGCCAGCGCCGCGGGCGCTGAGAAGGACAGGAACCCAATAAGCGACCACAACGACACGACGGTCGTCAACATCAGCCGACGAGCAATCATCAGACCCATCCCCTCCTAGAAGAACGATCCACACCAAACCCGCGGGAAGACGGGCAGCACAAAACCGCCACAGGCACAAAACCCGCGACGGCAGAAGAACGAGAAGCAATAGACGCGCCTAGTGCGCGCGAGTGACCAAGTCGAGCCTTACGCTCTATAAGCCACGAAACGTTCCCGCGGCGGCGCGTTTGAAGACCGCGAGAACCCTTTCCCCCTTCGGGGGAAGCCGACCGGCGCGAAAGCGACCGGCGGTGGGACCTAGCGCCTAGACGTCGGCGATCCCAGAGAGAGAGAGAGAGAGAGAGACGCGTCAGCGACGCTGACGCGTCCTATTACGGACCCGTCAGTGACACACGGACTCTCAAACACGTTATTCCCCAATGAAACCACGCGAAATACAACTCCCTCTCAGAAGCGACCCGGTCCCTCTCCCAAGGTCCCCGTCAATACTGTTGGTGTCGACCACGAAGACCGACCCAAAACCCGACCTTATGTTTGCCCCGACCCATAGCGGCCTGCTCCCCGAATAAGAGGAACACTAGGACATGGCTGTGTTATACCCGACCTAGAGGCTGTTGTCAAGCCCGGGATGAGAAAAGTTCACAGCGCGGCTCCATTCGCCATGTCCCACCTGGCTCGTGCGGGCATACGCTCGTAGTGAGCAAAGGGCACAAGCCTCGGCGCCGGTCGCGACTCAGGAGAGTGCTGCCATGTCCTCCACGAAGTCTGGATAGGAAACCGCCGCCGCCTGCATCCCGAGCACCATGACCCCCTCGCGCGATGCCAGCCCGGCGACCGCGCCCATCATCGCCATGCGGTGGTCACCGGCGGCGTCGATCGTGCCGCCGCGCAGACCGCCTGTGCCACGCACGGCAAAACCGTCCTCGGTCGCCTCGATCTCGGCGCCGAGACCGCGCAGGCCCTCAACCACCGTGGCAATCCGGTCTGACTCCTTCAGGCGCAGCTCCTGAGCCCCGCGCACCAGCGTCTCCCCCTCCGCGAAGCACCCGAGCAGCGCCACGAGCGGCAACTCGTCGATCGCGAGCGGAACCTCATCCGGCTCGACGATCGTTCCCTCCAGCGCCCCGTGAGCGACATCCAGATCGCAAATCGGCTCGTGGGCCACGAGCTCGCCGCTCTCATCCTCCAGGTCACCGAGCACGATGCCGCGCATGCGCTGCAATATGCGCAGGAAGCCCGTGCGCGTCCAGTTCGCACCGACACCGCGTACGAGCAGGCGCGAGCCGGGCACGAGCACACCGGCTGCGATCGCAAAAGCAGCTGAGCTTGGGTCGCTGGGGACCACCACGCGGTCGAGCACAAGCTCGTCGGCGTTCACGACCGTCACGTGCTTGCCGTTGCGGTGGATATTGACGCCCGCTCGCAGCAGCATGCGCTCGGTGTGGTCGCGGCTGCGCGCGGGCTCCCCCACCGTCGTCGCACCGTCGGCGGCCAACGCGGCCAATAGCACACACGACTTGACCTGAGCGGATGCGACCGGTAGCTCGTAGGCGATAGAACGCAACCGGGCGCCGTGGATCGTCACGGGAGCGAAGCGGTCCGCGCGCGCATCGATGGTGGCGCCCATGAAGCTCAGCGGCTCGGCTACACGGTCAACCGGACGGCGACGGATCGACTCATCCCCGTCGAGCGTGAACGAGCGGCCCTCCTGGGCGGCCAGCCAGCCCGGCAGCAGGCGCAACAGCGTTCCGGCATTACCCACGTCGATCGGCCCGCCGGGCACGCGCGCCTCGCGCAGGCCTGTGCCCCGCACCGTGATCACCCCATCTCGCTCGTCCACGAGCGCGCCGAGCGCCTGCACCGCAGCCAGCGTGGAGTTCGTATCGGCGGCGTGGAGATAATTCTCGATGCGCGTCGGCTCGGAAGCCATCGCGCCGAGCAGGGCGGCACGATGGGAGATCGACTTGTCGGCAGGAGCCCTCAGCTCGCCGTACAGCCCACTCGAGGGCTCGAAGCGCACGTCCATCGCAGGACCTACCCTACGGACCGGGGACCAGGCCTGCTTGGCGCAGACGCTCACGCTCGGCGCGCGCTCGCTCGTTCCATGCGCCCAGCGCGTCGGCATCTGCGCTGGCGAGCGCTTCGCGGACGCTGCCCAGCTCCTCGATCGCCCTATCGAGTACTTCTGCAAGCAGGTCCCGGTTTGACATGTAGATGTCGGTCCAGATCGCCGGATTGGCGCCCGCCACGCGCGTGGCGTCGCGGAAGCTCGGGCCGGCGCCAAGCGCATCGCTCTCACCAATCGCGCCGTCCTGGATCGCCCGAGTGGCCTGGGCGACGAGCACGTTGGCGAGCACGTGCGGCAGGTGCGAGACACTCGCCATTAGGCGATCGTGGACGTCCGGTTCGATCGCGACGGGACGCGCGCCGATCCGCTCGATCAGTCCGCGCAGGCGCTCGACCGCCCACGGTGCGGCGTCGACTGGTGGCGCTCCCGTCTCGTCCACCGGCTTGGGGGCTCCCGTCGCTGCCGCCGCGCCCGTCAGCGACGAGACACCGGTCGCCTCCGCCGGCGAAGGGGCTCCCGCTTGGGGTGAGGAGGCGCCCGCAGCTGGCCATGCCGCGCCCGCGACGGGCGTGAGGTACCACGTGGCGCCGTCAAAGAGACCATCGCGGGCACTCCCCACCCCAGCCATCTCTGCTCCGGCAAGTGGATGACCACCGACGAAGCGCGCGTCGGAGATGGCGCCCACGATTGCCCGCTTGGTAGAGCCCACGTCGCTGACCACGCACTCGGTGCCGGCGGCATCCAGCGCCAGGAGCGCGCTTTGGGTCGCAACCCCGACAGGGGTCGCCACGAACACGACATCGGCACCGCTCACCGCTTCGGCGATCGCAAACGCCGGTTCGTCGATCGCGCCGAGATCGACCGCGCTCGAAAGCGCGCTCGCCTCGACGTCATAGCCGACGACATGTGCGCCGGTGCGACGGCGCACGGCCATGCCGATGGAGCCTCCGATCAGCCCGACCCCGAGTACCGCCACCCTCATATTCCTCGATGGGCCCTCAAGCCGTGGTGAACGCCTTCCCCGCGAGCGCGGCCGCGCTTTGCACTGCCGCCGCGTAGTCGGCGAACTCGTCCGCGATCAGCGCCTGTGGGCCATCGCAGATAGCCTCATCGGGGTTCGGGTGCACCTCGACGATGATCCCATCCGCCCCGGCGGCAGCCGCCGCCAGCGAGAGAGGCAACACGAGGTCGCGCCTGCCCGCCGCATGGCTCGGATCGACGATCACAGGCAGGTGCGAGAGCTCCTTGAGCACCGGTACCGCCATCAGGTCGAGCGTGAAGCGGTACGCCGTCTCGAACGTGCGGATTCCACGCTCGCACAGCATCACGTTCGGGTTGCCCTCCTTGAGGATGTACTCGGCAGCCATCAGCAGCTCATCAAGCGTCGAGGAGAGGCCGCGCTTGAGCAGGACGGGGCGCCCGGAGCGGCCCACCTCGGCCAGCAACGGGTAGTTCTGCATGTTGCGCGCGCCGATCTGCACGACGTCGGCCACCTCGAGCACCGGCTCGAGATCGCGCATGTCCATCAGCTCGGTGACGATCGGCAGGCCGCTCTGCTCCTTTGCCTCGGCCAGCAAGCGCAAGCCCTCCTGGCCGAGCCCCTGGAAGGCGTATGGGGATGTCCGCGGCTTGTACGCGCCGCCACGGAACAACGCGGCGCCCGCATCCTTGACGACCTCGGCCGTCGTGAGCGTCTGCTCGCGCGTCTCAATCGTGCACGGGCCCGCGATCAGGGCGAAGTGCTCGCCGCCGATCTTGCGTCCCTCGATGTCCAGCACGGTGCGCTCGCCGTGGCGCATCTGCGAGGAGGCGAGCTTGTAGGGCTTGAGGATCGGCACCACACGATCCACACCGGGTTGGCCCTCAAGGCCCAGGCTCTCGACGCTCGCGTCCTGCTCGACGTCGCCGATCGCGCCGATTATGGTCACGCGCGCCCCCTGGCTGCGGTGGGCAAGCGCGCCGGCTCGCTCGATCTTCTCGACCACCGAGCCGATCTCATCCTCGGTCGCGGTCTCCTTCATGACGATCATCATTCGCTCATCCTTTCAAGTACGGGTTGGCTGTGCGAGCGTGGCTTGAGTGGCGCTCGGTCCCGCGAGGAACCCGGATGTGGTCTGCAGGGCCTCCGCTCACAATGGAGGCCAGACCAGAGCGCCTAGCTAAATCGCCAGGCGCAGCGAAACGACCAATAAGACGCGCGGATGCAGGCTGATGTCGAAGCGGTCGTCTTCATGAGTCGTCTAAAGGTTTGTAGCAGACATCAGAGGACTTCCGCAAGGGCATCCAGGAAGATCGCGTTCTCCGCGGACGTGCCGTAGGTGACGCGCAGCGCTCCGGCTCTTCCGAGCGCGCCACCGCCACGCACGAGCACGCCGCGCTCTGCCAGTCCTTGCATCACCTGTTGCTCGCGCGCTGTCGCCTGCTCGGAATCGTCCTCGCCGAGACCGAACCAGCAGAAGTTAGCCTGCGACTGCGCCGGCTCGATCCCCAGTGCACGCAGACGCTCATCCACCGAGATGCGCTCGGCGATCGTGCGCGTCACACGATCCGTCACAGCGTCCTGGTGGGCCAGCGCCTCCACGGCCGCTGTTTGGGCGACCGCGTTGCAGAAGAAGGGCTGGCGGATCTGGTCGACCGCCCGCGGTAGGTCCTCGGAGCCGCACAGGGCAAAGCCGACGCGCAGACCGCAGAGGCCGTACACCTTCGAGAAGGTGCGCAGCAGCACCAGGTTCGGATGCTGGGAGAGCAGCTCGATCGAGGCGTCGGGGTCCTCCAGGAGATTGAACTCGCAGTAGGCCTCATCCACGATCACGCACACGTGGCGTGGCACCTCAGCGACGAAGTCCGCGATCTCCGCCAGCCCTAGCGCCGTACTCGTGGGGTTGTTTGGGTTGCACACGATCACAAGCCGTGTGGCGGCTGTGATCTCTCTCAGCATCGCTCCCAGGTCGTGGCGCTCCTCAGCGTCGAGCGGCACTGTGACCGCGCGTGCGCCGGAGGCCGCGCTCAGATGCGGATAGACCGAGAAGGACGGCCACGCATACACGAGCTCGGCGCCGGGCTCGAGCAACGCCTCGCCGGCCGCGAGCAGGATGTCGCATGAGCCGTTGCCGACCGCTATGCGTGAGGAGGGCACTTCATAGCGCTCGGACAGGCGCTTGCGCAGAAGCGAGTTGGTCGGATCCGGGTAGCGGTTGAGTGTGGGCAGCGCTGCTTGGATCGCCTCTATCACCGCCGGCAGCGGCGGCCACGGCGACTCGTTGGAGGCGAGGCGCACACGCGGCGCGCGCTCGGCATAGCCGCCCGCCGCCGGATAGGAGGGAATACGCGCGATGCGCTCTGAGAACTCCAGTGCCATGTGACCTATTGTGGCGGACGGCCCATCACGGGCCCCGTCGCCGCTCTACTGAGCCGCCATCAGGTCGGCTCGCAGCGTGGCCGCCTCGCCCAGATACACGTGCTTCGCCTCGTGCCCCTCCTCCGCGTAATAGTGGATCAGGACACGAATCACGCGGGATAAGGAGCCGGGCACCGGGATCTCTCGCGCGCACAGCAGCGGCACGCGCTCGAAGCCGAGCGCACGGGCCGCCACTGCCGGGAACTCAGCGGTGAGGTCGTCGGTGAGCGTGAAGATGCAGCTCACCATGCGATCGGGGCCGAGCGCGTTGCGCTCCATGATCTCCTGCATCAGCTCGGTCGTCGCGCTGAGGATCTCCTGCGCGTCGTCTTTGGACACCGAGATAGCGCCCCGCAGGGCATAGAGGCGTTGCGGCATCGACGCGATTCTTTCAGAGCCGACCCACGGACTCACCGCTCACTGCTTGCGCCCAGGCCGACGCCCCTTTGACGGACCGGCGACGGGCCGCACGGATTGCTTGCGATCCTCCGGGCCGCCGCGCAGGCGCGCGAGCTCGGCCTCGCCGAGCCGACGAGACGCGCCTGGCGCGAGCTCTCCAAGCTTCAGCCGCCCGAACGCGATGCGCTCGAGCGCGACCACAGGATGGCCCACCGCCTCGCACATGCGTCGCACCTGCCGGTTGCGTCCCTCGTGGATCGTCAGCTCCAACACTCCCCGCTCTGCCCGCCGCACCTGCGCGGGAGCGGTAATCCCGTCCTCCAAGCGCACCCCCTCGCGCAGCTTGGTAAGCGCGCTCTCGCCAACCGGCCCGCCAGTCACGCGCACCCGGTAGGTCTTCGGCACTTCAAAGCTCGGGTGCGTCAAGCGCTGCGCGAGCGCGCCGTCGTTGGTGAGCAGGATCAGACCGCTCGAATCGGCGTCGAGTCGCCCGACGGGATAGAGCCGCCGCGACTCACCCGCGACGAGCGAGACCACCGTCGGGCGGCCGTGAGTGTCCTGCGCGGTGCTCAGCACTCCAAGCGGCTTGTTGAGCAGATAGACGACTGGTTGCTCAGGCCCGGTGACCGGCCGCCCGTCAACCGTGAGAACGCACTGTTCATCGACATCTCGCGCGGGATCGAGCACGATCTCCCCGGCGACGCTCACGCGCCCTTCGCCGATGATCGCCTCCGCCGCCCTGCGCGAAGCCACGCCCGCGTGCGCTAGATACTTGGCGAGTCGCATCGGCTGGCCCGGGGACGCATGTCCCACAACCATAAGATGGGCAGAGGCGACTTGCGGATCGCAGCGCGCGTCCAACCGAGAGAACGCCCCTCCCTCCCCTCCAAACCCGTCCCCATGGACCTCGAGCTCCTCGATCAAACTCTTGCCGCAGGCGGTCAGCCGCCGTTCCGGGGCCGCCAGGTGTGGGAGTGGGCTGCCAGGGGCGCAAGCGGCTATGAGCAGATGACGAACCTCCCCGCCCCGCTGCGCGAGTGGCTGAGCGAGAACGTGCCCTTCTCGTGCCTCGAGCCGCGCGAGGAGCGCCGCGCGAGCGACGGCACGATCAAGGCGCTGCTAACGACCACCGACGGGCGACCCCTGGAGGCGGTGCTGATGCGCTATCGCGACGGGCGCAACTCGATCTGCGTCTCCTCCCAGTCGGGCTGTCCGCTCACGTGCACCTTCTGCGCCACCGGCCAGATGAAGTTCGGACGCAACCTCACGACCTCTGAGATCGTCGAGCAGGCGCTCCACTTCCGCCGCATGGCCCCGATCGACCATTGCGTGTTCATGGGCATGGGCGAGCCGATGCTCAACCTCGATGCCGTGCTCGCCGCGTGCGAGCGGCTGCCCGACCTCGGCATCACCCATCGCCGCACCGCCATCTCCACCGTCGGCTGGATCCCAGGCATCGAAGCCCTCACCGAGCAGGACATGCCGCTGCGTCTCGCGCTCTCGCTGCACGCCGCCGACGAAGCGCTGCGCAGCGAGCTGATGCCCGTCAACGAGCGCTATCCCCTATCCGATGTCATTGACGCGTGCCGCGCTTTCTATGAGCGCAAGCGCCGGCGCGTGTTCGTCGAGTACGTGATGCTCGCCGGCGTCAACGACCGCTACGAGCAGGCGCTCGCGCTCGCTCGCCTGCTCGAGCCCCGCGGCTCAAGCGAGCAGCCGCACATGTTCAAGGTCAACCTGATCCCCTTCAACCCGACCGACTCGGCGTATGAGGGATCGAGTCGCGAGTCGATTGCCGCCTTCAAGGGGGCACTGGAGGCACGCGGCATACCGGCCACGGTGCGTCTCACGCGCGGTCGCGACATCGACGCGGCCTGCGGACAGCTCGCGGCGCGCGCGGCCTGAGCGCTACTGAAGCTCGGGCTGAGAGCCGCCGCCCGCGCGGGCCTCGCCGGCCCGAAGCAAGCGATCGCGAAGCTCGGCCTCCTCCTCGGGGCTCGGGTCCCACTGCCCGATGTCGGGCAGCTCGTCGAGCGTGCGCAAGCCGAATAGCTTGAGGAACTGTGTCGTCGTGCGATACATGACCGCCCCGAACTGGGACCGTCCGGACTCCTCCACCAGCCCACGCTCCAGCAGTGTGGAGGCGGCCGAGTCGGCGCTCACGCCGCGGATGCGGGTGATCTCCGGGCGTGAGATCGGTTGCAGGTAGGCGACGATTGCCAGGGTCTCAGCTTGTGCCGGCGTCAGCACGGAGGCACGGGGACGACTGAACAGGCGCCTGGCCGACTCCTCTGTCTCAGGGTCGCTCGCAAAAGTGAAGCCACCGCCCAGCTCGCGCAGGTTGATGCCGCTACGTCCGGGGGCATACCGTTCGGCCAGCTCCGCAAGCGCCGCGATCACGGCAAGCTCCTCGGTCTCCGCCGCGTCTGAGAGCTCTTGCGGACTGAGCGGGTCGGGCGCCAGGAACAGCAGCGCCTCAATCGTGCGCACGACCCGCGGCTCGGGCTCTGGCAGCCCTTCGATGTCCAGCGCGCTGGTGACGGTTCCGCCGGTGGTGTCCTGCCCATCCGCCTCGTCCTCTGGCTCAACACCCTCCGCGAACTCGACGTGTTCGAACTCCTCGGCGTCGGTGGGGCCGCTTAGCTGCTCTGACTCGACATCGGTGACAGACACAGGCTCTTGATCGGCAGATGGCTGCTGATCCTCAAGCGCCGGCTGATCCTGACCCGGCTCACCTGCCTCCCCGGGGGTGTCGTTCAACCCGCGAGCCCTCCGGCGTGCGCCTGCAGTACCTCGGCGCCGGCCGCGTGAACGGCGATCTCGCCGAAGCTCTCTCCCTGCTCCCACCACGCCTCGCCGCGCTTGTAGAGCTCGAGCAGCGCGAACACTGTGACCGCGACGGTCATGCGATCCTCGCCACGCACCGCCTCCTCGAAGGAGAAGTGGCCGCGCCTGAGCAGATCGCGCAGACGATCGAGGCGCTCGGCCACGGTCACGCGCTGGATCGAGATGTGGCGCAGGTTGATCGTGGGCGGCATCCGCAGCAGCCGCCCGATTGCCAGACCGAGCACCGCCGCGTCCTGTGAGCCGTCGGTAGGAGCGGCGACCGACTTGCGCAGATGAGCCGGCAGTGGCGCGCTGCGAAAGCGCACGCCCTCCTCTCGCTTGAACAGGTCCAGCAGGTGCGTGGAGGCCGAGCGATAGCGGCGTGCCTGCAGCATCCGCTCAAGCAGCTCCTCAGCTGCCTCGCCGGGCTCGATGTCAAGCAGATCCTCGCTGTCCTCGGCGAGCATCAGGCGCGACTTCAGTTCGAGCAGCGCCGCGATCAGCACGATGAACTCCGTGGCCGTCTCGAGATCAAGCTCACCGCGTCCCTCGAGATGGTCGAGATAAGCAAGCACCACGTCGGCCAGCTCGAGGTCAAGCAAATCCACCTCCTCGCGCAACACGAGCGCGAGCAGCAGATCGAACGGGCCGCTGAATATCTCCAGGTCGAGGTCGAGCGCGGGGAGCGTCATGCGCCTACCGTATCGATCGCCCCCGACGGCGTGAGCTTCTTCGGTCGCTGTCTGCGAAAAAACATGCCCCCCGCCTACGCGCGGGGCGGGGGTGGGCTAGCAACCACCGCTCAAGCCGAACGCACGCCTCAACCCGAGCTGCCGACGCGCGGCGGACCGACTCCCATGCGCTCGCGCACGTCGATGAGCGTCCCGGCAGCTATCGCGCGCGCTCTCTCCGCCCCGTCGGCGAGCACGGCCTCAAGCGCCTGCTCGTCGGCGCGCAGATCCACGTAGCGCTCGCGCACGGGTGCAAGCATCTCGATGACCGCCTCGGCCACCGCCGTCTTCAGATCGCCGTACCCGCGAGCGTCGCGCATGTCCGTTTCGACCTGCTCTGGTGCTGTCTCTCGCGCGACGGCGAGGATTTCGATCAGATTGGAGACCCCGGGCTTATCGGGGGAGCGCTCGATCTCCCGGCCGGAGTCGGTGACGGCGCTCTTGAACTTCTTGAGGATCGCGGAGGGCTCGTCCAGCACGTACACGGTGCCCTGCTCCGAGCCGCTCGTTGTGGACATCTTGCGCGTGGGGTCCTGCAGGTCCATGATGCGCGCGCCCACCTCCGGAATACGGTGCTCTGGCACGATCAACACGTCGCGACCCCCACCAAAGCGTGTGTTGAAGCGGCGTGCGACGTCGCGCATCAGCTCCAGGTGCTCGCGCTGGTCCTCGCCGACGGGCACCTCGTGGGCGCGGTAGGCGAGCACGTCGGCGGCCTGCAAGACCGGGTAGACGAGCAGACCGGCGGACACCAGCTCACGCTGCAGGACCGACTTGTCTCGGAACTGGTGCATGCGCTGCAGACGTCCCAGCTCCGTGACCGAGCACAACAGCCAGCACAGCTCGCTGTGCTCGGGCACGTCGCCCTGACGGAAGAGAATGCAGCGCTCAGGGTCAAGGCCCGAGGCCAGCAGCAGCGCCGTCAGGTCATACAGGCTGCGACGCAGCTCCTCTGGCTCGTAGGCGACGGTGATCGCGTGCAGGTCAACGATGCAATACAGCCCCTCGCCACGATCTTGTCCCGTTACGTACTGGCGGATCGCCCCGATGTAGTTGCCCAGGTGCTTGGTGCCCGTGGGCTGGATTCCGGAGAAGATGCGCATGGCCAGCCAGGCTACAAGGAAGGCGCCAGTGCCGCCGAGGGATGCGTCGGTCTCCTCAAAGCGCTTGGCGTATCACCGGATTCTTCGCCGCCGCGACCTCGTCCAAGCGGCGCACCGGGGTGGTGTAAGGCGCGTTCTGGGCGATCGCAGGATCCTCGGCTGCCTCGCGCAAGAGCTCGGCCAGCGCCTCGGCAAAGGAGTCGAGCGTCTCCTTGGTCTCGGTCTCGGTGGGCTCCACCATCAGCGCCTCCTCCACCAGCAACGGGAAGTAGACCGTGGGTGGGTGGTAGCCGTAGTCGAGCAGCCGCTTGGCGAGGTCGAGCGTCTTGATCTTCAGGGCGCGCTTCATCGGGCCACCGGAGAGCACGAACTCGTGCAGGCACAACCCCCCGGCACCGCCACCATCCTCTCCATCCCCTGACGGGGACGGAGCATTTGACGACGAGAAGGCCAGTGGCAGGTGCTCGCTCACCCCGAGCTGGCGCAGACGCGCGAGCAGATAGTTGGCGTTCAGCACCGCCGTCTCGGATGCATCCTTCAACCCGGGCGCACCGAGCGAGCAGATGTAGGCGTAGGAGCGCACGAAGCAGCCGTAGTTGCCCTGGAAGCCGCGCAAGCGACCAATCGAGCTGGATGTGTCGGCCCCCTTGGACCGCGCCCCGTTGGAGCCGCCCTCTGGCTGTGCAGCGCCGTTCGGTCGACTGCCCAGGAGATCGAAGGTCCCGTTCGCGTCACGCACGATGCGCGGCACCGGCAGGAACGGCTCGATCCGCGCGGACACGGCGATCGGCCCTGAGCCTGGCCCGCCGCCACCGTGCGGCTGGGTGAAGGACTTGTGCAGGTTGAAGTGGACGATGTCAAAGCCCATGTCACCCGGACGGGATAGGCCCATGACCGCGTTGAGGTTGGCGCCGTCGTAGTAGAGCGTGGCGCCCACCTCGTGCACGATCCGCGCGATCTCCTGAATGTTACGGTCGAACAGGCCGAGCGTGTTGGGGTTGGTGAGCATCAGGCAGGCCACGTCGCTGTCGGCCTTGGCCCGCAGGTCGTCGAGGTCCACCCCCCCGTCGGGGTTGGTCGCGATCTTGACGACCTCGAAGCCGGCCATCGTGACGGTCGCCGGATTGGTGCCGTGGGCCGTGTCGGGCGTGAGCACCTTGTGGCGTGTCTCGCCGCGCGCCTCGTGGTAGGCGCGTGTGAGCAGCACTCCCGCGAGCTCTCCGTGGGAGCCGGCGGAGGGCTGCAGGCATACGTGCGGCAGGCCCGATATCTCGCTCAGAGCCTGTTCGAGGTTCCACATCAGCTCGAGCGCCCCCTGCGCGCGCTCGGGGTCCTGTAGCGGGTGCAGGCGGGCATGGCCAGGAAGCGCCGCCACGCGCTCGTGCAGGCGCGGGTTGTGCTTCATCGTGCACGAGCCGAGCGGGTAGAAGCCAGAGTCGAGGTCGAAGTTGCGCTTGGAGAGGCGCACGTAGTGGCGCACGATCTCGGGCTCTGTCACCTCGGGCAGGCGCGGGGGCTCGGCGCGGCGCAGGTTGGCCGGCAGCAGCTCATCGAGCGACACGTCCGGGACATCGAGATCAGGGCACTGGAATGCTCTGCGGCCGGGGGCGCCACGCTCGAAGATCGTGACAGCCGACTCGCGTTGCAGCGCGGTGTCGGTGCTCTGCACAGGGGGCCTCCTGCTGACGCTCGTCGTCGCGCTCATACCCCCACCTCCCATGGCGCCGGAGATGTGAGGCTCATACGCTTGCACCCACCTCGAGCGCGCGACCAGCATCTCCGCTGGCCATGCGCTCGGCGACGATCGCCTCCTCCAGCACCTCGGCCAGCCGATCGATATCGGCGCGCGAACGCCGCTCGGTGATCGCGACGAGTAGACCGCCACGGTCCTGCTCGCGCCCGGTCAGTGCGTGCAGATCCGCACCGGGGTTGACGCCCCGCTCGGCGCAGCGACGACGGACGGCGGCCACATCGGCGTCGAGGCGCACGGCGAACTCGCGCACGACCGGCTGGGAGTGCAGCGGCGTCACGCCGTCGAGCGCGCACAACGTCTCGCGCGCGTAATGGGTGCGCTTGAGCAGCAGCTCCCCCAGCTCCACGAGCCCCTTGCGGCCGAGCCACGACAGGTAGACGACGCCGGCAAGCGCGTTGAGCGCCTGAGAGGTGCAGATGTTCGAGGTGGCCTTCTCGCGACGAATGTGCTGCTCGCGCGTTTGCAGCGTGAGCACGAAGCCGCGCCGCCCGTCAACGTCGGTGGTCTCCCCCGCGATGCGGCCGGGCATACGGCGCAGGTAGGTGTCGCGCGCGGCGAAGAAGCCGAATGAGGGGCCACCAAAGTCGAGGCGATTGCCGAGCGACTGGCCCTCACCGACCGCCACGTCCACACCACACTCGCCGGGCGGGGCCAGAATGCCGAGCACGATCGGGTCCACCTGGGCGATCGTCACCAGTTGCTCGCCGCCCGCGGCCTTCGCGGCGGCGCTGAGCGCGGCGGCGTCCTCGACGGCGCCGTAGAAGTTTGGCTGAGCGAAGATCGCGGCGCTCGTGTCCTCGTCTATCGCCTCGACCCAAGCGTCCGGGTCCGTCACGCCGTCGCGAAGAGGCACCTCAAGCACCTCGATGCCGTAGCCGTGAGCGTAGGTGCGCAGCGTCGCGAGCGTGTGCGGGTGCAGCCCGGCCGAGACCACGAACCGGGATCGATTGTTGTGGAGCTTGGCCAGATAGCCGGCTGAGGCGACCGCGCTCGGTCCCTCATACACGGAGGCGTTGGAGACGGGGAGCGCCGTCAACTCGCAGATCGCGGTCTGATACTCGAACATCACCTGCAACCCACCCTGGGAGATCTCTGGCTGGTAGGGCGTGTAGGGGGTCAGGAACTCCGAGCGCTCCATCAGCATGTCCACGATCGCGGGGACGTAAGTGTCGTACATACCCGCCCCGAGGAAGCACAGCTCATCCTCCGCGCTGGTGTTGCGGGCGGATAGCGCGCGCAGGTGCTCGTAGACCTCCTGCTCGCCCATGCCATCGGGCAGGTCCAGTGGGCGCCCGAGACGCACCGCCTCGGGGATCTGGCGGTCGAAGATCTCCTGCACGGAGGAGACCCCGATCGCCGCGAGCATCGCGGCGAGATCGCTGTCGGTGACTGACGTGTATTGAGTCAAGTGGTTTGAGCCTAGCCGCTGCGCGCGAGCGCTCCGTTAGCCACCCAATGTGGCGCTGTAGGCATCGGCATCCAGCAAGGCGTCGCGCTCGGTGGGATCGGACATGCGCACCTTCACGAGCCAACCCTCGCCATAAGGGTCGTCGTTGATCGCGTTGGGACTATCGGCCAGCGCCTCGTTGACCTCGACGATCTCCCCCGAGAGCGGCGCGACCACGTCGGAGACCGCCTTGACGGACTCGACCTCGGCGTAGGGCTCGTCCTTGTGGACGATCGTGCCGGGCGAGGGCGGATCGAAGAACACGACCTCGCCGAGCGCGTCCTGCGCGAACCATGTGATCCCGAGCATGGCGACGCTTGGGTCCTCCGCATCAATGCGCGCCCAATCGTGCTCAGGGTGGTACAGCAGGTCGTCTGGATAGCTCACCTCGGCCATCGGCGGGGCTCCTCGTCTTGGCGTTGTTCTCGGACGGACAAGATATTCGCTGGTTGGGACGGCTCTCGGCGCGTCACGCGCGCTTGGCCACGAACGGCTTGGAGTGAACCGTCGCGTCGCGCACGCGCCCGCGCACGTCGATCTGGATCGGGGTGCCGACGGCGGCGCGCTCGGCCGGGATGTAGGCAAGGCCGATACCGGCGTCCAAGCAGGGTGAGAGCGTGCCGCTGGTGACCACCCCGCCACCGACCACAGGGTTGTCCTGACGGGCGATGCCGGGGCCGTCGAGCTTGAAGGCGACCAGCTTCTCAGGCGCCCCCGCGGCCCTGACCGAGCGGATCGCCTCGGCGCCGATGAAGCCTGTGTCCTCGCGACAGCACCAGCCAAGACCCGCTTCGATCGGGTTGCGCTCGAGCGAGAGGTCGTTGCCATACAGGTGAAAGCAAGCCTCCAGGCGCAGCGTGTCACGCGCGGCAAGGCCCGTCGGCGTGGCGCCACGCCGGCACAGCTCGTCCCACAGCGCGGGTGCGTCCTCGGGGGCCAGCAGCAGCTCGACGCCATCCTCGCCGGTGTAGCCGGTGCCACACACGAGCGCCTCGGCGCCGGCGAGGCGGCGTGTGGCGGCGGTCAGGCGTGCCGGGAGCGGCGCGTCGGAGATGGCTTGGACGATCTCGCGCGCGAGTGGACCCTGGATGGCGAGCATCGCGTAATCCTCGATGCGGTCGCTCACCTCAACGTCGAAGTCACCGGCGTGGGAGCGAAACCAGGCGAGGTCACGCTCGTGGTTGGCGGCGTTGGTGACCGTCAGGTAGCGCTCGGGCGCGAGGCGATAGGTGAACAGGTCATCGAGCACTCCACCGGTCTCGTCGCAGAGCACGCTGTACTGCGCCCCCCCGATCGCGAGCTTCGCGACGTCGTTTGAGAGCAGCCGCTGCAACAGCGCCTCGGCCTGCGGCCCGGCGGTTTCGATCTCGCCCATGTGCGACACGTCGAAGATGCCGCAGCGCTCACGCACGGCCATGTGCTCGGCACGCACGCCGTCCGCGTACTGCACGGGCATCTCCCAGCCGGCGAACTCGACCAGCTTGGCCCCGGCCGCTACGTGGCGCTCGTACAGAGACGTGCGCTGGAGCGCACTGGGAGCGGGGGTCGCCACGGCGCGCAGGTTAGCGAGACCAGCGCGGTCAGCGCATGCACTTACTGAGTCTACGTTCGACCCGGCACATGTGCCGGGTCGCCGCCGGGCACATGTGCCCGGCGGTAGACGCGCCGCATGCGGCGCGTCTGGGAACGCATATATGCGTTCCCTCGAAGCCGTGCATGCACGGTCTGGCGGGACGGCGTATACGCCGTCCCGGAACGCGGCATTCAAAGGCGCATGCGCCGCGACGCTTACTTCAACGCAAAAACGGCGGGACGTCGATGTCGTCGTCGGAGATCTCGAGCGCCGAGCGCTGACGATCGTCGATCCGCGGACCGCGGTCGGGACGACCCTCACGGCCCTCGCGGCGCGCGCGATCGCCACGAACGGCGCGCCCGGGACGGTGGTCGAAGCCGGTGCCGATGACTGTGACGCGCACGTCGTCGCCCATCGCCTCGTCGATCACGGCGCCGAAGATGATGTTGGCGTTCGGGTCGGCCGCGTTCTGAATGATCTCGGCGGCGTCGTTGACCTCGAACAGGCCGAGATCCTTGCCGCCGGTGATGTTCAAGAGGATGCCGGTGGCACCGTCCACGGACTCTTCCAGCAGCGGCGAGGAGATCGCGGCGCGGGCGGCGTCGGCACTGCGGGCCTCGCCGCTACCGGTGCCAATCCCCATCAGCGCGGAGCCGGCGTCGTGCATGATCGTGCGCACGTCGGCGAAGTCGAGATTGATCAGACCGGGAATCGTGATCAGGTCGGTGATGCCCTGCACGCCCTGGCGCAGCACGTTGTCGGCCTCGCGGAACGCATCGAGCATCGAGGTGCGACGCTCGACCACGGCCAGCAGCTTCTCGTTGGGGATCACGATCAGCGTGTCCACGACCTCACGTAGGCGCTCAATCCCCTCGATCGCTTGGCGTCCGCGCTGGGTGCCCTCAAAGTCGAACGGACGCGTGACGACGCCGACGGTGAGCGCGCCGATCTCGTTCTTGGCGATCTCCGCGATCACGGGTGCGGCGCCGGTGCCGGTACCGCCACCCTCGCCCGCGGTGACGAACACCATGTCGGCGCCCTTCAACGCCTCCTTGATGTCGTCGCGCGACTCGGCCGCCGCGGCGGAGCCCACGTCGGGGTTGGCCCCGGCGCCAAGGCCCTTGGTGGACTCGTGGCCCACGTTCAGCTTGATGTCGGCGTCGCACATCGCAAGCGCCTGCGCGTCGGTGTTGGCGGCGATGAACTCCACGCCGCGAAGCCCCGCGTCGACCATGCGGCTGACCGCGTTGGTCCCGCCTCCGCCAACTCCCACGACCTTGATGACCGCTAGGTAACTGCCGCCGCTCTCCATGATGTCCGAAGCCTTCAGTAGGTGTTTAAGGTTTGCCGACGCATTGTCGGCGAACCTTCAGAATACGCAAGTTATGCAGGGAACTTCGCCCTGTCAACGGCAACCCTCACTCTCGCAACAATCGTTGCAGAACCGCGAACCCTCGACCATTGGTTGAGAATTGGCCCAGGACGGTAGTTACCCTCCAGTTGAGGTTGAGCCTTCTGAAGTGGCTTCGCTTTCGCCAGAGCCGGGGGTCGTAGAAGCGGCCGATGTGCTTTCGGGTTCTTGCGACGCGGTTTCGTTTTCGGAGGTCGCGGACGAGCTCGGGGACGTCGCCGTGTTACCACCCACCGCGCTTTCGAGGCTCGCCGCGAGCGCGGCGGCGGTCGGACCCGATGTGTCGGTCTGGACGGACGTGGAGGATGCCGCGCCCGACGATGCGGAGGCGGATGTGGAGCTCGAACTGGAGCTGGAGGAGAATCCCGCGGCGGGACGTTCGGGCAAGCGCACATCGATGTACAGAGCACCGGCCGAGCTCGGCGAGGTGAGCACACGCGCAAGCGACAGCCACTTGGCATGCGGCCGCGTAGCGTTGCCGAAGTAGACGAGCAGCCCGTTGCGCATCGCCACCGTGAGCCCTTCAGGTCCGTCATAGGCACGCACAACGAATCGCGCGAGCGGCGCTGGAGCGGCGCCGAGCACAGTGAGCGAGGCCTGCGCTGCGGCTTCGCTGACGTGCGCTCCTGGGGAGGGCTCGATCGAGCTGCTGACCGTCGGCAATGAGCTCGACAGCAGCGCGGGCCCAAGCACCGTTCCGTCCGCCGCCACGGCGGTGCGCTGTCCCGCCGAGACCAGCGCGGCGACCGGCGGCCGCTCGCTCACCGAAATGCTCACCGTGTGAGGAAAGCTCGTCCTCACATGCAACCCACCCACGATCGCGTAAGAGGCAACTGCGGAGCGCAACGCCCCGGCGTCGAAGTCCATCGTGGTCATCCGTGCGGCCGCATCGTCGAGCGCCGTACGGATCTCGATCGCATCGGTCCCGTGAACGCCGGATATGTGCACATGCTCCACGGCCACGAGTGACGAGCCACGCAACCACAGCCAGCCCCCACCGAGCAGCGGCAGCGCGACAAGCACGCCCACCGTCGCGCGCAACGCGAGACGGTTGCCCGAGAGCCAATTCAGCGCATGAGCAACGGGTGCTCCCAAAAGGCCTGCGTGGTGAACCTTGCGCCGAGATCCGCGGCGAGCTCCGCGACGGGGCACGCGGCGCGGGAAGGGAAGCGACAGCTCCATTTGAGATTGTTCGACCTCGAGCGACCAACCCCTTGTTCGACTGAGGAGTCTCGACCCCGGCGACGAATACCAGTCCAGGTTCGGCGCCCGATTGAAAGTTCGCGCGGGTAGTTGTCGATTCCAAGATGCGGGGCGAGTTCGCCTACCGCTACCGCCTTTTTGAACTGTTCCGGAAGGGTTACAATGGTGCGGTCCGCCGCTTCGCCGATGAGGATGAGACATGAGCGCGATCAGACTTAGTGAGCGTTTGGGCTTGGTCGCTGTGCTCGCGGTCGCGCTGCTGTGCTTGGGCGTGGGATTCGGTGTGGGCGGACTGGAATCGCGCTTTTCGAGCGCATCGGACAAGCGGGGCGAGCTCTCCGCCACCCGCTTGACCGCCCTCCCCCACCATCCGATCCTCGACGGCACGCTGGCGCTCCGCGTAAGGCTGTCGGCTCCCCCGGCTTCGTTCTCTCCGCGACCGACGCTGAGCCCAGCTGTCGCGGGCACGTGGACGACGCGTGGCGACTCGGAGATCTTCACCCCCGCCTCCACGCTCGACCCTTGCGCCAGCTACACGCTCACGATCCCTGCATCGAGCACGGCAGTCGGGCACTCTCCCCTCGGCCGAGGACGCAACATCGCGCTGTCCGTGCAGTGCCCATCGGTGAAGGGCCTGCAGCAGACGCTCGCGCGGCTCGACTACCTGCCCTACGAGGCCCACTCGTCGAGGCGAGCGCGCAGCTTGGAGGCGGAAGTGGTCAGCGCCGTGTCGAACCCCGCCACCGCGGCACAAGCGGATAGCTCGAGCGATCCGGCGCACGTGGCAAGGCGCATCGCCGCCATCGACGCATTCGACCCCTCCCCGGACACACTCGACGCGCGCGTAAGCGACGCTCCCCCTGTCGAATATGGTCAGCTCGACGAGACCACCAAGGGCGCACTCATGGTGTTTCAGTCCGAACACGAAATCGAACCAACCGGAACACCAGAAGCGGCAACCTGGAAGGCATTGCTGAAAGCCGCGGAGAAGGACGAACGCAGCCGCGCTCCCTACACGTTCGTGACGGTCACCGAGTCGCTGCCCGAGACGCTCGAGGTCCACCAAGGCAGCCACGTGGAGCTTTCGACACCCGCCAACACCGGAGTCCCCGGCGCCGAAACCGCCCAAGGCATCTTCCCGATCTTCTCGCGCCTGGTCTCCACCACGATGACCGGCACAGACCCCGACGGCACTAAATACGTAGCGCCAGACGTGCCCTGGGTCAACTACTTCAACGGCGGCGACGCCGTGCACGGCTATCCACGCGCCTCCTATGGATTCCCCCAGTCAAACGGCTGCGTGGAGCTCCCGATCGAAACGGCCCACACCGTCTTCGGGATGCTCAAGATCGGGGATATTGTCGAGGTGAGCTGAGAGCTCGTCGCTCGCGAGCCGACCATCCAGCGTAAGGACGAGGACTGAGCGCCCGACCGGATGATCAGCGGAGACGGCTCAACGCGGGGATAGGTAACATCGAGAAGAACGTGCTACGAGACGTTGCGCTTTGGCTCAGACCGGCAGGGTGGCCGCTCCTGCCCGATGCGTTGCGCCGCCCAACGGTGCTGTTGGCGTGGGTTGCGATCCTCGCACAAGTTGTGTTCGTCGGTGGGTGGGTACTGGCCGGCGCTCTCGAACCCCATTACTCGCAGGTTCGCCAGTACATAAGCGAGCTGGGTCGCCTCGGCGCGGCGAATCCCCGGATCTTCACGATTTTCGTCGGGATCTGGGGATTGGGCTTCCTCGCGCTCGCGGTCGCGATCGTACCGTCGCTGCGTACACGGCAGTGGCCGCTGGCGATGCCGTTGTTCTTCGTGCTCGCCGGCGTGTGCGCGATCCTCGTCGGATGGCTGCAAATGGATTGCTCGCCGACGATAAGTGCCGTGTGTAAGTCACGCGAAGCAGCGGGCGAGCTCTCTTGGCATCACTACGCGCACGAGTGGATAAGCCTCGGCATCAAGCTCTCGCTCCTGTTGACCGGCTTCGCCTTCGCACGCTCGGCGTGGCCGAGCCGGCTCGCGCGACTCGTGTTGAGCGGCGCTCTCGTGCTTCTATCCGCAGGGATCGTCACATTCTTTCTACACGACTCGTTCGTCGGCTACCAGGGACTCGAAGAGCGCCTGTGGGCACTCGTCGCCCAGGCCTGGGCTCTGCTGTGCGCGACGGTGCTGATCCTCGAGGCCACGCTCGAGCCGAGCGCCCTGCGGGCGCACGAGGCTGCCATGCAGCGCCATGCGCCAGATGAGGGCGCCGCCGTCGGCGTCGGTCCGTCGTAGTCCGCGCGGTCAGTCTCCACCCGTGCGTGGAGGTACGAACCCGTTCGGCCTGCGCCCCGGGTGAGCGCGAACGCCCAGCTTGAGCCCGTGCTGCGCCCGTCCTTCACGCTCACGGCAACGCCCGAGTCCCGAAGGTGGTTCGGTTCTCGCTCACACTCCGGAGCCTTTGACTAACTCCCCTCTAGCGAAGTCTCGACCGTGACACTGATTCCCTCGGTGCGCATGCCCAGCCTCTCTATGCACTGGGTCATCGCCGCTTGCGCCACCACTTCTAGATGTGTCTGCTCGACGCCCGCTACGCGTCCTGACATCCGGCAGCTAATCCCGCTCAGCACCGCGTCCGTGGCGTCGTCGGTCTTGCCTGAGAGCGTCAGCGTTACGTAGCTGACAAGCTCGCGAGCGTGGGTGCCTTCCTCGACGAGCTGCTTGGCAACGAGCCAAGTGAAGACACTGCCGATCGCTCCGGCGAGCAGCTCGCCTGGCGATGTCGCCAGTGGATCGGTGACCTCGGGATCCACTTGAAACGACAGCCGAGGCGCGATCGAATGGCTTCCGACAGTGAGGCGCGGCGCGCCGTCAGGCGGATGGCTCAGCCATCTGATCGAGGCCTCTCGTTTCAGTGCGGTCATGGACTCTCCTCAGAAATAGTCGACTACACGTGAACAGACTCGACATCCTAGGCGCTACCGCCGGGCAGAGCCAGGCGCACCGTTGCTTTCGGCCGCACGAAGCTATGGACTGTTTGGTCAGTCGCCTTTGTACCCGGCCGGCGGGCCCTCCTGTGAACCGAGTGCTGGCTCGAATGCGACTCGGTAGGCCTCAAAACGTGGCCGCCACGCGTCCGGGAGAGGATCGAGTCCGGCCAGCCGATCGAGACATACCTCCCAGCCTGCGGCGTTCCGGGCGGCGATGCTCGCCGGCAGCTCATCGACGAGCACCAAGTGGGTCCCGCCGTCCGCCGGAGACAGCTCGAACCGCAGGATCTCATCCCCCCAGCTGAAGGCAAGAGCATTCGGCTCATCGACGGCAAGCACCTCACCGGTGAGCGTTATGTCGATGACCTCGGGTGGGAAGCGAAAGGTGATCGTCGCGCCGACTTTCCACCGTCCACCCGCCACCATCACGTCGCATGGGAACCAAGACCGGAGCTGCTCGCGATCTGTGATGGCTTGCCACACGATGGAAGGTGGGTCGGGAAGATGGCGCTCGAGGCGGACGGCCGGCCGAACGCCATCGGCAAGGAGTATTCCGCTGTTCATGTTTGCCTCCGGTGGTCGAGGTGATCTTCCAGTCGATCCAGCCGGGTCGTCCACAGCCGGCGGTAGGTCGCCAGCCAGGCATCGAGTTCGGCCAACGGCTCGGGCCGAATGCGGTAGAGGCGGCGCTGCGCATCGGCGCGAGCCTCGACCATTCCCGCCTCCTTGAGCACCCGAAGGTGCTTCGATACGGCTGGTTGGCTCAGGTGGAGATGATCCACAAGCTCTCCTACCGGTCGCTCCCCTTCCCGAAGGAGGTCAAGGATGGCCTGCCGGCTGGGCTCGCCCAGAACTTGGAAGGTATTGAGTGTCGTCACCCAACCAATATACGCCTACGGCTATATAGCTGTCAAGGCCTATAGCCAACCCGGTCTCCGGGTCACGACCCGGGCTTCGAGTGCACTGCCGACGCGACCGCAACAGACAGGTGTATCGGAGGACCTTCTGGGAGAAGCAGCGCCGGGCGATCATCGCCTCCGCCGAAGAGCTGCGCGACAGGATCTCGCTGAGACTCCTACTGGACTACGCGCGCTACGCAAGTGCGCATTGCAAACAGTCCTAGATCAAGCACTTCGATCATCAGCACCGCCAGTTGACCACCTTCACGAAGGGAGGGAAGGTTCGGTCCTCCCCCTCCCCCGCGGCCCGTCTGGCTCAACCTCGAGCGCTAGATCCTGGAGCCGAGGGGAAGCCCATTCCCGATGACCACCAGAAAACCCCTGCAAATTAGCCCTATATACCGCCAACGGGATTCGAAACGGCCGCACGTGCTGCTCCAGAGCGCATCACCAGTAGATCCGGGGCCCAGGCCTCTCCGATCACGCCAGATTCGCTCATGTTGGTACCACAGGTGGTACCTTGGCTGTATCGCGAAGTCCGTGGCTGAGATCCTCATCGAACGACTGGATGAACCAGAGACGCATGCCGCGCTTTGGAGAGTAATCACAGATTGCGAACAGTCATCCGATCCAAAGATAGTGACGGAGGCAAAACGCCTCAGACGTCAGCGGGAAGATATTGATCGGAGACTTGGGCGGAAGCCGCCGGGCGAGTGAATGCGGCGGCGACAAGCTCGGCGTCGCGAGTCCTTGGCGCGTAGTCGGTCCCGAAGGTATGGCGCAGATCATGGAAGCGATGCGATGTGTCCAGACCGGCTGCCGCGAGAGCTCGCCGTAGGCGACGGATCACCGATGACTTGTCGAGCGGCCCTCCATCCTTCGGGCTGGAGAACACGAGCTCGTCTGCCCTTGGCTGGCTGCGCTGCTTGTAGTAGCCAGTGAGCGCGCCGGCGACCTCGTCGGCCATCGGTACGCTTCGAGTCGAACGCTTGGACTTCGGGGTGCCGAACTCGCCGCAGACGTAGTTGGAGCGGACCCGGATGGCGCTGGCGTGCCAGTCCACGTCGCGCCAGCGCAGGGCGATCATCTCGCCGAGCCGCAGACCGGTCATGGCCGCTGTGCGGTACATCACCCGGTCGAGTGTCTGATACGGCCCGCTCTGTGCGTTCGACACGAGTGCGTCAAGCTGGTCGAGCTCCAGGTAGCGAAAGCCGTCGTGCTCGGGTACGGCTGGCAGCTCAAGGCCCTCGCATGGGTTGGATGTCGCCCATTTGCGGCGTGGGCCCTTTGCGAAATTGAAGATCGCGGCGAGAGTTCCCATGTGGTTGCGGATTGTCTTCGGGGCGATGCCCTTGCGTTCCATGAGCGACATCAGGTCAACTGCGTCATCGTGCGTCACTGAGTTGATCGTTCGCTCGCCAAAGAACGGTTCGAGGTACACCCGCAGCGTCGTCTCCACCGCCATGCGCGTAGAGAGCTTGCGTCCCATGCGCTCCAAATAGGTCATGTAGCGGCGACCGACCTCGTCGATCGTCGGCGCTTCGGTCGCTGGGACTACAGGTTTCACCTCGCCGATCAGGCGCCGGAGCTCCGCCTCTGCCGCACGGCGCGTCAGACCCTCTCGTGAGCCTTCGACACGCTTCGGACCGATTCTGCGCTTGACCTGCGTCCCGTTGTCGCGCCACTTGCCGTACCAGGTGACACGACCGGCGCTGTCAGTGCGCTCAAATAGGGCGCCCGTGCCATAGCTACGCCTCACCATCATCGCCCGCCATAGCTCACGCCGATGTCCTCCGCTTGACTCGCGGGCCAACCGCACGGCCATCGCACCACGCGATTAGCTCGTCGCGGTTGAATCGCACATATCGGCCGAGACGGACGTGCGGTATCCGGCCTGCGCGAGCCTCGGCGGCAATCCATGATCGCGGTACATTCAGGATTGCCGCCGCTTGAACGGAATCCAGCAGCGGGGGCACGGTCTGATAACCGATAAGGGCAGCCAGCTCGACTGCCAGCTTGCGTGCCTCTACGGATGCAGCGACAAGACCGTTCCCTGCTGGCGAGCCGTGGATTCGGACTGCTCCATGACCGCGGCTGCTACCACGACCTGCCCGCCAAGATGCGCGACGGGTACGCCCACGGTGTCAGCTCGCTCGCCGCGCCCGGCGCCACGCTGCTGCTGATGGCGTTCGTGCCCGGCGCCCGCCGGCCCGGCGCTCCCAGCGGGGCCTCTGAGGTTCGGGGAGCACTGGGATCTCCTCTCGGTGCAGAGCGACAGCGGGCCCGACCCTCCCGGACCGATGCGACGCGTACCACGACTCTGGTACCGGCTACGGCGACGGTGAGCAACGGCAAGCTCTCCTCACGTATTATTCGCGCTGCGCTTCCCGTTCTGTCTGTTTGCTTTCTTCTTCAGTTTTGTGCTGTTCAGCTTCGCGTTCGGCCGCTTCTTTCTTGTGTTCCCGCGCTTCCTGTTCTTTTCGCTGCGTTTCTTCGCGTCCTAGCTTCTGCTGTTCAGCGTGCTGTTCGGCCTGCTCTTTGGCTTCTTCGGCCTTACGTTCTGCTTGTTCTTTAGCCTCTTGGGCGGCCTGCTGCGCTTCTTCCCTCTTGCGTTCGCCCGCTTCCTTGGCCTGTTCGGCCTTCTCCTGCCCTTCCTGCTTGCGCTGTTCGATAGCCTCCGTGCGCTGACGTTCGGCTTCTTCTTCGCGTTCGCGGCGTTCTCGCGCTTCCTTTGCTTCGGATTCGCGCTTGGCGCGTTCGCGTTCGACCTGACTGCCCGGACCCTCCTGTTCAGTCCAGCCCTTGCCCGTGAAGAACGCACAAAAACGATTGCCATATATGTGCCCGCCCGTGTCGCGGACTTCAACCAAAGTATGTTCCTTCGCCAGCGAGCAGACCAGTTCGCCTTCGAGTTCGGCGCCCGATGGCTGGACCCGCCAGTAATAGCCCTGACGGCCCAACGCGCGATCATCCCTTCGCACGCCGAACGCCCCCCGCTGCTATAGACCGTCAAACGCACGTTCGCTTCCACATCCGCAGAAGTACAGCTTTCGCCAGCGGTGTACGTAGTCTCCGCGGAACCAGACCCCGACCCAACAATCACAGCGACTCCCACAACCAACCCGACAATCACAACTGCTGCCAGCCACCGAAGCCGACGATATAGATTGCTCTCCGGCTCGTCCGGTCCTGACTCTTGGTCGTCTCCTGGCGGGGACGTACTCATCGAACCAGTATCGGCCACCCCAAAGCTGATCTTGACCCACGGATCATGCCGCGTGCGGGCGGAGCCACCTGACAACTCCGTCGATTATTAGGTCAGTTGCTTCCGCTGGCGTGAGCGGCCGCTCGGTAACTAGTTGCCCCAGCGCTGGCTGAGACAGCCTGGTGACCCCCAAGTCAGGGTTCCTCGCACGCAAGCAAAAGATCAAAGAGAATGCTATAAAACTGGCAGAGCGCGTCTCGCTGTTCGATGGCGACAAACCGCAGGGCGGGGGGATCAACGTCCTCGGGCAAACACCGTAGTTCGAATTCCTGGATATGCAGTGCGCCGACGATCCCCCTGAACAGCGCGTCGTAATCACAGAGACCAACGGTGTAAGCATTAGATGGCTCGACTTCGCGAATCGCGCTCGCGAGCGAGCGCATCCGTTCGAGAAGCTCCCCGGCGTCGAAGTCGGTGTCGTCGGCAGGACGCTCGTCCGCGTCCTCACGCTCCCACTTGCGAATCACGGAGTCAAGGCCCTCCGCTAGTGAGGGCAACCAACCCCAAGGGATCGTGATGCCGACACCTAGCTCCGAGCCATCCCCGCCTCTGCTTTCCTCCAAGCGTCGAGCCTCGGCGCAAAACGCGTGTATATCGATGCGGCGCGCCATGATCGCCGCTTCAAACTCAGCGCTCTGGAACATCCCAGAATATTGACGACTCCGCCATCCTCGTGCCGCGACGGCACCGGCGCGGGTCTGTCCGATGAACGGTGGATCTGGCTTGGTCTGAGCGAAGGGATGGACCATGACGGAGATAGTCGGTCTGACCGATCAGGAGGAGATGATCGGGTCTATGACTACAGATATCGTTGATCAGAAGCAGTTGGTTGAGC
>DATCDV010000038.1:0-87103 GCA_036510495.1 Solirubrobacteraceae bacterium | reverse complement strand
TCCCTCCAGCACCACGGCGTCCACGACGTAGCGCGCCAGCCCCTCCGACCGTCGTCCCGTCCCCATACCAGCCACCTTTCACCGCGTTGGTGTCCAGTATCTCCCGAGACATCAGTCCACTATGTCCTGCAACCACACACCACCCGCCGCATCGATCAGGACACAAGCTCGAGCAAGGACCCGGCAAGCGCCGGCACGGCAGCCAGCACCCCAAGCGGCAAACCCTCGCGCTCGGGCAGCTCCCGTACGGTAAGCCCGGCGCGCTCACAGACAAGCGTCCCGGCAGCAATGTCCCACGGCTTCACCGTGCGCTCGAAGTAGGCGTCATAGCGCCCCATGGCAGTCCAGGCCAAATCGAGCGCGGCACTTCCGAAGCGGCGTATGTCGCGTACGCGCGGGACCACGCGCGCAAGCACCTCGGCTTGGGCAGCGCGCACGCTAGCGTCGTAGGCAAGGCCGGTGGCGACCATCGCCATCGCGAGATCATCGCGATCGGACGCCGCGATCGGCGCGCCATTCAATAGTGGGTCACCGTCACGCGTGGCGGTAAACAGCTCGTCGCGACAGGGGTCGAAGATGGCGCCCACAAGCGAGCCCTGAGCGTCCGCTAGCGCGACGCTCACACACCACTGGGGGATGCCAAAGAGGAAGTTGACAGTGCCGTCGAGCGGATCGACTACCCAAGTGAGGCCGCTGGGGCCCTCCTCTCCCCCGCCCTCCTCACCCAGAAAGCCATCCGCCGGGCGCGCCCGAGCAAGCCGCCCGCGGATCAGTCGCTCCGAGGCGAGATCAGCCTCACTGACCAGGTCCGTGGGCGTGCTCTTGCTGGTAAGCGCCTGCTCGCGGCCACCCTCGAAGCGCTCGAGCAACAGGGCACCGGCGTCACGAGCGAGACCGACGGCTAGCTGGAGCAACTCCTCGGCAGGCATGTCCGATTCCATGCGCGGGCACGCCCCGGCGGACTCGTCCGCATTTGGCGGCCCGGGCGCGGCGATCACGCGAACGCGTCGGGGCGGTACTGCGCCCAGGGCCGCTCGACCTCGAGCTGGCCGGCGAGCGAGAGCAATGTCGTCTCAGCGCCGGGCCGCCCGACGATCTGCACACCGCGCGGGAGACCGTCCGAGCCAAAGCCGGCGGGAACGGATGCGGCGGGCTGGCCGGTTAGGTTCCACGGAGCGTTGTATGGGACGAGCGCGGTTACCGCATTGAGGGTCCATAGTGCTCCGCGACCGTCGTACTGGCCGATGTGCGGCGGCGGTTGAGCCGTGGTCGGGGTGATCAGCACATCGTGGTCCTCGAGTACCCGGTTGAGCTTGGCGGCGAGCGCCCGCTCATTCGCGCGTGAGCGCTCGAGCAAGGAGAAGGGCACCAGCCCACCCAGCGCCGACATCGAGCGTGTGCGGCGAGAGAGGCGCTCGGGATGGGGACGGGCGTGGGCTTCCTCATGAATCCCGCGCAGGTAGCGCGTGAGCACGGCGGGCATTGTGTCGAAGCCGTAGTCGGGGTCCTGCTCTTTGACCTCATGGCCGAGCGAGCGCAGCAGCTCGACGGTCTCCTCGAGCGCGCGGCGCGCGTCGCCGTCAAGCCGGGCGAGGACAAGCGGAGGGATCTTGGTGGAGAAGGCGATCCGCAACCGACCAGGCGGGGTGCGAGCGGCGGAGAGGAAGGACGTGGTGGGTGGCTCGGGACGGTCACGGTCGACGGCAGCCGAACCGGAGCCCACATCGTGAAAGAGGGCGGTGTCGATCACCGAGCGTGAGAGCACCCCGTTGACCGACATCCCGAACCAGGCCTCGGGTTTGGGGGCCATCGAGACGCGGCCGCGCTGAGGCTTGAGCCCGAATAGACCGCACCATGCGGATGGGATCCGGATCGAGCCGGCGCCGTCAGAGCCGAGCGCGGCACCGATGAGTCCGGCGGCGACCGCTGCCCCGCTGCCCCCGCTTGAGCCGCCGGGCGCGCGTTGCAGGTTCCACG
This sequence comes from Solirubrobacteraceae bacterium, assembly GCA_036510495.1. Taxonomy (GTDB): domain Bacteria; phylum Actinomycetota; class Thermoleophilia; order Solirubrobacterales; family Solirubrobacteraceae; genus Palsa-744. Next base: position 85,126 of record DATCDV010000038.1, on the reverse strand, counting down.
GGTTGCGGGTGGCACCGTACGTGGGCGTCTCGGTGAACGGCCAGATGCACAGCTCGGGCACGTTGGTCTTGCCGATCACGATCGCGCCCGCCTCGCGCAGCCTGCGCACGACCTCCGCATCCGCGGCAGCGGGTATGTCACCGTGAGCGTTGCTGCCGAGCGCTGTCACCTCACCGGCGACATCGATGTCGTCCTTGACGGCGATGGGTACCCCAAGGAGCGGGCGCTGGGCGGGCGGGCTGCCAGCTCGCCGGCGCGCGTCGGCCTGGTCCGCTTCGAGCAAGGCGCGTTCGGCGAACACCACCCTGAAGGCGTTCAGCTGCCCGTCAAAGCGCTCGATGCGCTTCAGGTAGAGCTCGACAAGCTCATGCGAGGAAACCTCGCCGGCGGCGATCAGCTCAGCCTGTCCGGCGATGCCGGCGAACGCTAGGTCGGTGGCATTCATCCTCGGCATCCTAGACGGTCGCGGAGCAAGCGAGACAGGATCGAAAGGCCCACCCGCCCGCGTGGCGTGCTCGGCACGCTGGCCGATCTTTGATCGGTCCGAGGACGCAGTCGCGCCGCTCCGGAACTACATCTAGACGGGTGTGACGGGGTTGCGCTTGGCGGGCCACTCACGCCGCTTGCTTGCGGCATGAGCAAAACGCCGGATCAGGTCGGCTCGCAGCTGCTCGGGCTCGACGACGGCGTCGATGACCAGCTCGGAGGCGAGATGCAGGAGATCGATGTTCGCGGCGTACTCGCGACGTAGCTCCTCTGTCTTGGCAGCCCGCTCCTCTTCGTCGTCTATCGCCTGAAGCTGGTTGTAGTAGACGGCGTTGATCGCGGCCTGCGGGCCCATCACCGCGATCGAGGCGCTCGGCAGGGCGATGCAGCAATCGGGGTCGAAGGCCGGACCGGCCATCGCGTAGAGCCCGGCCCCGTAGGCCTTGCGTACGATCACCGAGATCTTCGGGACGGTGGCTTGCGAGACGGCACTGATCATCTTGGCGCCGTGACGGATGATGCCTTGACGCTCGACCTGCGTGCCGATCATGAAGCCGGGCACGTCGGCGAGGAACAAGAGGGGAATGTTGAAAGCGTTGCACGTGCAAATGAAGCGGGCGGCCTTGTCAGCGGAGTCGGAGAAGAGAACCCCGCCCTTGTGCTTGGGCTGATTGGCGACGATCCCGACCGCGCGACCGTCTATGCGTGCATAGCCGACGACGATCTCCTTGGCCCAGCGCGAGTGGATCTGCAGGAGCGAGCCCTCATCGACAATGGCATCGATCAAAGCGAGCATGTCGAATGGCTTGTTCTCATCGCCCGGGATCAGGTCAGCGATGGCGGGCGCACCGGCTCGGGCTGTCGCTGGACTTGGTGGGGTGACCGCCCCCGGGGCTGTGATCGATTCCGAGAGGGGAGCCGGTGAAGTGACCTCGGTCGTCGGGGGAGTGCCTTCCCAGTTGGACGGAAAGTAGGAGAGGTAGCGCCGCGCGAAGGCAATGCCCTCCTCATCGGAGGCGACCAACTGATGCGCACAACCGGACACGCTTGTGTGCATGCGCGCCCCACCCATCTCCTCCAAGGTGACGTTCTCACCGATCACCATCTGAGCCATGCGCGGCGAGCCGAGGTACATCGAGGCGTTGCCGTCACGCATGATCACGATGTCGCAGAAGGCCGGGATGTAGGCGCCACCGGCGGCGGAGGGGCCAAAGAGCACGCACACTTGAGGCACGACCCCGGACATGCGCACCTCGTTGTAGAAGATACGACCGGCACCACGCCGGCCGGGGAACATCTGCACCTGCTCGGTGATGCGAGCGCCGGCGGAGTCAACGAGATAGACCATCGGGATGCACAGGCTGGAGGCACGCTCCTGGATGCGCAGAATCTTCTCGACGGTCTTCGGTCCCCACGAGCCGGCCTTGACCGTCGGGTCGTTGGCCATCAGCGCGACTGGCCGCCCTTCGATCGTGCCGACCCCCGTGACGACCCCGTCGGCACCCAGCCCATCCTCGTTCCAATTGGCGAGCAGAGCCTCCTCGGAGAAGGAGCCGTCGTCCAGCAGCAATCCCACGCGCTCACGTACCGGGAGCTTGCCCTGTTCGAGGGCCTTCTCGCGATGGCGCGCAGGTCCACCTGCGAGCGCGCGGTCGGTTGCTTGGCGCAGGTCGCTCATGCGCAGCTGAGCCTATCGGTAGGCCCCGGACGGTACGCGCGAACGCCTCTACGGCAGCAAGCGCCGACGCCGGGAGCGGCGGTGGTCGCGCGCGAGCTGGCGCTCGTGGCGTGCCTGGAGACGCGCCTCCACGACATCGATGTCCGAGCCGGGTCCCAGCAGCATGAAGCCGTCGCGCAGCGCGGGAAGCAGCGTGAAGAGGATCACCCAGATTGGCCAGAAAGCGCCGCTGGCGCCCGCGGCGATCCAGACGCCGACGCAGATCAGCGACAAAGTGACCGAGCCGCCAGCCTCGTGAACCAGGCGGCGTTGCAGCTTTGACTTGCGCTCCACCAGCGCAAGCTGGGCCGCGACGGTGCTGACCGGTAGATCGGTGCGTAGCGCGTCGAGGTCGGCGCGGGTGCGCGCGGCATAGACGGCCATGTAGTTTGGTTTGGGCCTGCTGGGGCCCAGTGATGAGTGGGCTGGCCGTCGGTTAGCGGAGCCCGTTAGGGCGAGGTGCAGCGACGGTTAGGTAGTGGTGTCCGGTGCCCCGTGGAGGGTGTGGCAGGCGACGGGATGACTCAAGTAAAACGGCTGGCCCCGACTGTTGGGTGCCCTACGTTGGATTTGTCTCCCGCCGCCTGTCACGGACGCCGCCATGACTTCATAGAAGCGTGCCTGTTGCTCGACATGGCTTTGTCTGGCGGTCTCCACATCACACCAGCGCCAAACCAGCAAATGAGGAGACGAAATTGATGATCGCAGTAGGCGTGGACACGCACAAGCAGCAACACCATGCCGTAGCTCTTGACGGGCTCGGACAGGTGCTCGGGGAGATCGTGATCGCGACCACCTTCGCCGGCTACAGCCAGTTCGTGTGCTGGCTCAGAGAACTCGGTGAGAGCGTTCTCGTCGGCATCGAGGGCGCCGGCAGCTGGGGCGCGGGACTGTGCGAGTTCCTGCAAGCCGAGGAGGTCGAAGTGTTCGAGGTCGAACGTCCACAACGGCGCGAGCGTCGCGGCGGGAAGTCTGATCGCATCGATGCTCTACTGGCAGCCAAGAAGGTCCTCACCCGCGAGGGTCTCTCGACACCCAGGGGGTCCGGGAAGCGTTTGGCGTTGCAGATGCTGTTGGCTGGCTACCGCTCCATCGTCAGCGAGCGCTCCCGCCTCTACAACCAGTTGCAAGCACTACAGGTCAGTGCACCATACGCATTGCGAGAACGAATCGGCCAAGCTCGCAACGGCGCGACGCTCGCGAACCGCCTCACCGGGATGCGCACCCGACCAACCGCAAGCCAACAGGAGAACTTGACCCTGCAGGTCCTGCGCGACATCGCCAACCGTGCTCGAGCACTCGACGCAGAAGCTGAGAGCTATACCCACCAGATCGAGGAGATGGTCAACTCGCTCGCACCGGCGCTGCTGGAGGAGCCTGGTGTTGGACCGATCTGCGCCGGCAGGCTCTTGGCGTTCAACCCATCACGCTTCACCAGTGAGGCAGCGTTCGCGCGCGCTAACGGCACCGCCCCACAACCCGCATCATCGGGCAAGACCGTCAGGCACCGCCTCAGCCGCGGAGGCGACCGCCAAATCAACGCAGCGATCTACACGATCGCGCTCTCCCGCTCCGTCCACCACCCCCAAAGCCGCGCCTACATACAACGCAAGATCACCGAAGGAAAGACCAAACGAGAGGCCATGCGATCCCTCAAGCGACACCTCTCCCGCCACCTCTACAACCAACTCGCAAAAACGCCCTTGACAACATAGAAGCATCCTCCAGGCGCTGCTCGTACTCCTCGGCGGTGAGCCGCCCAGCGACCGTGTGCTCGTGCAGCTCCTCGACGAGCCGCTCGCGCTCCGCGTCGGATACGCGTATCTGGCCAGGATCGGGCATATTCAGAATGTAGTTGACACAGACGCGTGGATGACACGCCGATCCGTGCTCGACTCCCACTATGGCAGCGCTGATCTGTGCCTGCACCGCGCCAACACACGGTGTCGGAGTAGCCTCTTGGGAGCATGTCCGCCGAGGATGACTTCGACCTCTCAGCAGCCGGGTTGCGCGCCGACGGTTCGGATTTGCGGATCTCGGTGGCGGTGCTGGCAAGCAAGCTGGAGAGCTCGTTGCCCGCGAGCACGCGCGTGGAGCGCCGCGGCGGCGGCTTGCTCGGGCGCGGTGAGAAGCACGTGCGTCGCGTGGAGGTGAACCTCGGCGAGACCTCATACGAGCTGACGGTGGACGGCGACCGCGTGCAAGGCAGCCGTGAGCGCAAGGTCGGAGGCATCGCGATCAAGCGCGAGCAGCTCGACGCGGGGCAGTGGGTGAGCGAGCTCGCCGCCCAGCTGCGTGAAGAGGCCGAGCGCAGCGCCGAGGCGCGCGCGGCGCTCGAGAAGTTGGTGGGATGAGCATCGCGCGAGACCCGGACCCGCCGGACCCGCCGGACTCGCCGGTACCCGGCGGGACGAGCTGGGCCGAGACCCCCAGGCGCGGGGCGAGCCGGTGAGCACAGACGATTCCGATCCGCAGACGCGCGAACCACTCGTGGAGGACGAGCAGGAGCAGGAGCAGTCTCTGAAGCGCGTGGAAGCCGGCGGCATCCCGCTGGCGGCAGAGCGGCGGTTGCGCGAGATCGGGGAGCACGGCGGCGCGTTCACCTCGGACCTGTCTGTGGGCGATTTCGCGCTGTGCCACCAGCTGGGACTGAAGCCGGTGTCGCAGGTGATGGGTAGCTCGATCTACCAGGTGGGCTACCAGGCGACCCCATGGCCATCGGGGATGGGCGGAGGCTTCATGTTCGAGATGGAAGCGCTCTCAGAGGCTTGGAATGAGGTGCGCGATCTCGCACTGGGCCGGCTGGCGCAGGAGGCGACCCATGTGGGCGCCGACGCTGTCGTAGGCGTGGATCTGCGCACTGGCGAGCACGACTGGGCCGAAAACGCGATCGAGTACGTGGTGATCGGCACGGCCATTCGCCATGACCGGACCGCCCAAACCCAAGGAGGCCCGCGGGCCGATCGACCAGCCGACGGCAATATGTCAACGCAACCGCGCGGGGATAGCCCTGTGCTGACGGAGCTCTCTGTCGCCGACTACGCGAAGCTGATGAGCGCCGGCGTGGAGCCGCTCGGAGTGGTGGCGTGGAGCTCGGTGTTCTTCGTGGGCGCGTCCTACTCGACGCAGATGATGAGCGGCGTCGGCGGCATGGGGTTCACCCAGAATCAGGAGCTGCGCGAATTCACCCAGGGCGTGTACAGCGCGCGAGAGACGGTTGTGGCGCGACTGACCGAGCAGGCGGCCAGGCTCGACGCCAGCGGCGTGATCGGGGTGCGCATCGCGCACAGCATCCGGCGGATGACGGTGGGCGCGGGCACATATTCGCGCGGCGGGCTGATGGTGACCTTCCACGCGATCGGCACGGCCATCCGTGAGGACCGGGCAACGATCCCGTATGCGCCCGAGACAATTGTCGACTTGACGACCTGAGAAGAGAGACCGAGCATGAGCCCGAGCGGAAGGAGCCGGAGAATGAGCCCAAGACGAGGAGCGCGAGCATGAGTGACATCGAGGAGAGCGAGAGCGCCTACGACCCCACGTCGCTCGAGGGCGTTCCCGAGGCGGGCAGGGCCAGGCTGCAGCAGAACCGCGCGGGCCTGTTCACCTCGGACCTGAGCGTGAACGAGTTCCTGCTGATCAAGCAGGCGGGTTTCGACCCGGTGGGGCTCGTCGTGGGTAGCTCGATCTACCACATCGGCATCCAGGTGGCCGGCTGGAAGAAGAGCCAGGAGATGACCGTGCTGAGCGAGGCTATGTACGGAGCGAGGCAGCTGGCAATGACACGCATGGAGGAGGAGGCCGACCAGCTCGGAGCCGACGGCGTCGTGGGTGTACGCCTCGATATCGGCCGCTACGAGTGGGGTCAGGACATGGCCGAGTTCATCGCGATCGGCACGGCTGTGAAGCACCGTGAGGGAGTGCTGCACCGCGCGCCCAACGGGAGGCCCTTCACCAGCGACCTGTCAGGCCAGGACTTCTGGACGCTGTTGCGCACAGGGCACCGCCCGGTGGGGATGGTGATGGGCAGCTGCGTGTATCACGTGGCGCACAGGGGCATGCTCAAGTCGATCGCCCAGACCGGGCGCAACGTGGAGCTGTCGAACTTCACCCAGGCGCTGTACGACGCTCGCGAGCTTGCTATGGAGCGAATGCAGAGCGAGGCGCAGACGTTGAGCGCGGAGGGCATCGTGGGTGTGGACCTGCAGGAGAAGAGCCACGGGTGGGGCAGCCACACGATCGAGTTCTTCGCGGTGGGCACGGCGATCGTGCCGAGCGAGGATCATGACGGCAAAATCGAAGCGCCTACGCAGGTACTCGATCTGAGCTGATCCAGCACCGTCCTGCAGCCCACATCGCCCTCGCGCGCACAGGCGGGGCACCCGATTCGAACGACACCACAGGATCCGAAGCCACAACCGACACGAGGAACCAAGCCGATGAGCATCGTCACCACAGAAGACCGGGGAGCCGCGCGCCACATCGTGCTGAACCGCCCGGAGAAGCGCAACGCGATGAGCCAGGAGCTGCTGCGGGCCCTCGCCCAGGCGCTACGCGAGGCCGCCGACGAGGACACGGTGCACTGCGTGGTCCTGCGCGGCGAGGGACCGGTGTTCTCGGCCGGCGTGGACCTGGTCGAGCTGGCCGCATCGGCGAGTGAGCCGGGCAACTTGCGCCCCTTTAGGAACACGTTCCTGGAATGCCCAAACCTGTGCGAAGCGATGCCGAAGCCTGTCATCTGTCAAGTCCACCGCACGTGCGTGGGCGGGGCACTCGAGGTGGCACTGGGGTGCGACCTGCGCATCGCCTCCAGCGACGCCCAGTTCGCGTTGCCAGAGGTGAAGTTCGGGATCATTCCCGACGTGGGCGGCTCCACGCGCCTGCCCGCAGTGGTGGGCCTGGGGAGAGCCAAGGAGCTGATCATGACCGGCCGCACTATCGACGCGGGCGAGGCGGAGCGCATCGGCCTGATCAACAGGGTGGTTGCGCCCGAGGAGCTGGAGCAGGCCACACAGGCGCTTGTGGACGAGCTGCTGGCGAACTCGCATGTGGCGGTCGGGCGAGCCAAGCGCGTGATCGACGCCTCCGCAAGACCAGCGCTTGCACAGACGCTGGAGATGGAGGTGTCGGTGCAGGAGTACTGCGTGGCGGCGATGCGCGAGCAGATGCACCAGACCGAGACAGCTGCGGTGCCCAGCTAGCTCGAGCTCTCCGGGCACACCGGTTTGGCCTGTCCCCCTACGCGCGGGGAGACACAGCTTTAAAGCTAGCGCCAGTCCACGGGTCCGGCCACGAGCGTGTGCGAGCCGAGCGGGCGGCCGAGCACCGTCTGGACGGTACGAGCACAGGCGAGCAGCTCGTCGAGGTCGATGCCGGTCGAGACACCCATCTCGTGCAGCATTGAGATGAGATCCTCGCTGGCGATGTTGCCTGTCGCACCCGGGGGCACGGGACAGCCGCCCAGCTCGCCAAAGCTCGACTCAAAGCTCGTGACACCCGCCTGCAGGGCGACGAGCACGTTGGCGAGTCCCTGGCCGCGTGTGTTGTGAAAGTGAGCCGTGAGCTGCACGCGCTCATCGTCGGACTCGCCGGTGCCCGAGGCCCCGAGGCACTCGAAGGCCTGTTCGAAGAAGACCCCGACCTGCACAGGGTTGGCCATGCCGGTGGTGTCGCCGAAGCCGATCTCCTGCGCGCCCGCGTCGCGCAGGCGCGTGGCGATCTCGAGCACCCGCTCCGGCGGTACGTGGCCCTCGTAGGGACAGCCGAAGGACGTGGAGATGACCGCCTCACAGCGCAGCCCTCCTGCGCGCGCACGGGGCAGCACTTTTTCGAGCGAGGCCAGCGACTCCTCGACCGAGCGATTGACGTTGTGGCGATTGTGGGTCTCAGAGGCCGACAGGAAGACGTTGATCTCATCGAACGCGGGCCGCACGCGCGAGAGACCGTCGCGCACCTCCAGGGCCCGCTGCAAGCCCCGCTCATTGGGGATCAGCACGCTGAGCGCAACCTCCTCCGGGACGTCGATGCGCTCCAGCACCGCGGCGGCATCGGCTAGCTGTGGGATCACGTCGGGACGCACGAAGCTCGTCACCTCTAGCCGACGCAATCCGGTGCGGGCGAGCATGTCGATCAGCTCGACCTTGAGCTCGGTGGGGATCGTCTCGGGCTCGTTCTGAAAGCCGTCGCGCGGCCCGACCTCCCTGATCTGGACGGCGTCAGGAATGCTCATATCCGTATTACCGGACCGTGCATGCACGGTCCGGCCGACCGGTACATGTACCGGTCGGGACAGCGCCGCATGCGGCGCTGTCGCCCATCACCACATCGACAGGCCACCGCTGACGTTCAGCGTCTGGCCCGTCACATACGAAGCGTCCTCGGAGGCGAGGAAGGCGATCGCCGCGGCGACCTCCTCCGGCTCGCCGGAGCGGCGCAGGACGGTCTGGTTGACCATGCCCTGCTTGAGCCGCTCCCCCAGCTCGCCAAGCACTTGTGGAGCCGCATTGAGCAGCGGCGTCTCGATCGGCCCGGGAGCGACCGCGTTGCTGCGCACGCGATAGCGCGCCGACTCGCGCGCGATCGCCTTGGTGAAGCCGATCACCCCCGCCTTGGCGGCCGAGTAGACCGCGGAGCCCTGCGAGCCGACGCGACCAGCCTCGCTGGCGACGTTCACGATCGCGCCCGCGCGACGCTCCTGCATACCGGGCAGCACCGCGTGCGTGACGGCGAGCACTCCGCGCAGGTTGACGCCCAGCACGAAGTCCCACAGCCCCTCATCGCTGTTGACGAAGTAGGAGAACAGGTCCGTGCCGGCATTGTTGACGAGCACGTCCACCGGGCCGAGCTGTTGCTCGATCGCGGCCACCGCGGCGCGCACGGAGGCGGTGTCGGTGACGTCTAGCGTGCACCCGAACCCGTCTAGCTCGCTGGCTATCTCACGGGCGCCATCCTCGTTGACGTCGCCGACCGCAACCCGGGCTCCTTCGGCCGCCAAGCGTCGCGCGGTGGCGGCACCAATCCCCGAGGCGCCACCCGTGACGAGCGCCGTCTTGCCCTCGAATCTCATGCGTAGAGCGTAACCAGCCCTAGCGGCCGGCGACGCGCGCCTCGCTTCGGATGGCCGGACGGATCTTGTCTCCCATAAAAAGCGCCGTCGCCGTCCTATACTCCGCCGCCGTGGCTGCCTTCCCCACCGACCCTGTCGCGATCATCGGAGCATCGGGAGCGCTCGGCTTCGGTTTGGCGGTCCGCCTCGGGCAGGCCGGCGTGCCGATCGTGATCGGCTCGCGCGACGCGGGACGCGCCGTCGAGGCGGCCGAACGGGCACGCGAGGCGGTGCCCGACGGCGGGTTCACCGGCGCTGAGAACGCACAGGCCGTGGAGGCAGTGGAGACCGTGATCCTGAGCGTCCCCTTCCGCAGCCAGTCCGAGACGCTCAAAAACATCAAGGGGTCACTGCGCGCCGGGCAACTGTTGATCGACGCAACGGTCCCGCTCGCCGCCGCCGTGAGCGGGCGCGCGACGCGCATGCTCGGCGTGTGGCAGGGCTCGGCAGCGCAGGCCGCACTCGAGATGGTCCCCGAGGGCGTAAAGGTCGTCTCGGCACTGCACACGGTGTCCGCCGCGTCGCTGACGGCCCTCGACCACGACTTGGCTCAGGACGTGCTCATATGCGGCGACGCGCGCGAGGACAAGCGCCGTGCGGCGCTCTTGCTCCAGCAGATCGACGGACTGCGCTGCGTGGACTGCGGACGCCTGGAGATGGCGCGCATCGCCGAGTCGATGACCGCGCTGATGATCTCGATCAACGCCAAGCACAAAACCCACGCGGGCGTGCGCATTACCGGCCTGCCCGACGACTCCTGGGAGTGAGCGAGCAGCGCGGACCGGTGGTAGTGCTCGCCGGCGGCACCGGCGGGGCGAAGCTCGCGCGCGGGATGCTCGATGTGGTCGGCGCGGACGAGCTGGTCGTGATCGCCAACACGGGCGATGACATCGACATCTATGGCTCCCACGTCTCCCCCGACCCGGACCTCGTCTCGTTCTGGCTCGCGGACCTCATCAACGACCGCGGCTGGGGCATCGAGGGCGATACGTTCGCCGTCATGGATGCCCTGCGCGCGCTCGGCACCGACGTGTGGTTCAACCTCGGCGATCGCGACCTCGCTTGGTGCCTGGAGCGCAAGCGCATGGAGGATGAGGGACTGCGCCCCACTGAGGCGCTCGCGCGCTTGAACGAGGCGATCGGCGTGCACGCAAGCGTTCTGCCGATGTGCGATGAGCCGCTGCGTACCCACGTGCGCAGCGACGCCGGTTGGCGCGACTTCCAGCAGTTCATGATCGGCGATCGCGCCGAGGGCCCTGTGCGCGAGGTGGCGTTCGCCACGCCCGCGCAAGCGCGTCTCGCACCCGCGGGAGCGCCACCGCCGGCGGACCCCGCTCCCAAGCCCACCCCCGAGGTACTCGCGGCGCTGGCCGATGCGCGTGCGGTGATCGTCGGCCCCAGCAACCCCGTCATCTCGATCTGGCCGATTTTGCATGTGCTCGACGACGCACTCGTGGCACTCACCGCACCGGTGGTGTGCGTGAGCCCGATCGTCGGCGGCAAGGTCGTCAAGGGCCCCACTGCCGCATTCCTCGCCGCTTACGAGCAACCCGCGAGCGCCACCGGGGTAATCGCCTTCTACGAGCAGGTCACTCCAGGCCTGCTCGCCGGAATCGTCGCCGACGAGCATGTGGACGGCCTCGCGACGCTCGAGATCGACACGAACATGCCCGACGCGCAGAGACGCGCGCGCGTGGCCGAGCAGACGCTCGCGTTCGCCGAGACGCTCTCCGGGTAGCCTTTCAGGGCGCATGCGCACCGCCGCGATCCTCCCCGTGAAGCGCTTCCCGCTCGCCAAGCAGCGGTTGGGCGAAAGCGTCGCCGAGTCGCTGCGGGCGAGCCTCGCACGGGCGATGGTCGGCGACGTGCTCAGCTCGCTGCGCGAATGCCCCGCGATCGACGCCACGATCGTGGTCACATGCGAGCCTTCTGTGGCTGCCGCCGCGCGGTATATCGACGCTGTCGTCATAGAGGACACCGCCGAGGAAGGCCAGAGCGCAGCCGCCTCGCTCGGCCTCGCGCACGCCCTGCGGGAGGGTTTCGAGCGGGCCCTGTGCGTGCCAGGCGACTGTCCGACGCTCGACCCGCATGAGCTCCTAGAGCTACTTGTGGCCGCTACACCGGACGAGAGTGTCGATCTCCAGTCGGTGGTGGCGCCTGAGCGCGCGCGAGCGGGAGCCAAATCGGAGATCGCGGCCCCAGCGGAAGTCGTGATCGTGCCCGACCGCCACGGCAAGGGCACCAACGGCCTGCTGTTGAGCCCTCCCGACGCCCTCTCCCCCAGCTTCGGTCCCGACAGTCGCGCTCGCCACGAGCGACTGGCAGCCGAGTCCGGCGTGAGGTGGCGGATCGCGCAGCCGGCGTCGCTGCTGCTCGATATCGACACAGGCGAGGATCTGGCGGTGTTGCGCGAGCGGGTGGCCGGCGAGCACGTCAGGGCTCCCCGGACGCGCGCGGTGCTCACGCGGGCTGAGGCCGGCGATCGCGCGAGCAAGGCCACGCCAACCGATCCAAGCACGACCACACGAGCAGCCTGAGCCTGTGAGCGAGCTGTCCGCGCGCGGCCTGAGCGGGCTGCCCGAGATCGCCGCCGGGACGGATCTGGGCGAGCTGATCGCGGCCACCATCGACGCCGAGCCGGCCACGCGCCCGCTGCGCGACGGACAGATCGTGGCGATCGCCCACAAGGCCATCTCCAAGGCCGAGGGCGCGGTGGTGGACTTGCGCGAAGTGGTGCCCCACGCGCGCGCGGAAGAAATCGCCGCGGAGCAGCGCAAGGACCCGCGCGCCGTACAGGTCGTGCTCGACCAGTCAGAGGAGGTGTTGCGCGAGGCGAACGGAGTGCTGATCTGCCGCACCCATCACGGCTTCGTGTGCGCCAATGCGGGCGTAGACGCCTCCAACTCCGTGGACGCCGAGACGCTGATCGTGCTCCCGCGCGACCCCGACGCGTCGGCTCGCGCGATCCGGGCGCGCCTGCGCGAGCTGACGGGCGCGAACGTAGGCGTCCTGATCAGCGACAGCTTCGGCCGCGCATGGCGTCACGGTCAGTGCGATGTGGCAATCGGCTGCGCGGGCATCGCGCCGCTTGAGGACTGGCGTGGGCGCAGCGACAGCGTGGGCATGGAGCTGCACGCCACGTGGCTGGCGGTCGCGGACGCGATCGCCTCACTCGCTGACCTCGCGCGCGCCAAGGACTCGCGCGAGCCGATCGTGATCGTCGAGGGCCTGGAGCGCTTCGTCACAGAGGACGACGGTCCGGGCGCGCTTGCCCTGCTGCGACCCCTGGCCGAGGACCTCTTTCGCTGACCGAGCGGCGCGCGGTGGCAAGCACGGCGAGCGGTATCCCCGTGGCGAGCATCCGCCCTGGGCCGATGTTGCGCGAGCCGAAGGCCTCGAAGACTTTCGCCGTGCGCTCGTCGTAGCTGGCCGCCGAGAAGAACAGCTTCTCCCCGGCGTTGATCTTGCGGCCCGTGGCGTAGTCGAGGATTTCCCTGGTGTGGCCTTTCAAGCCGCGCGCATGACGGCGACGGTAGCGCTGCAGGCCCCGATCCATGGACTCCGTTCCGCCGAGAGCCGGAGCAACGCTGTCGGCAAGCCATTCGGAGGATTGCAACGCAAAGCCGCAACCCACGCCCCACAAAGGGTCCACGGCGCTTGCCGCATCGCCCACGAGCGCGAGACCGGGGGCGGTGGGTGTGTTGATGACGTTCGTCATGTCTATCTTGCCCACCACCTCGCCAACCAGTTGCGACTGCGCGATCGGCGGAGCGTCGGGTATGGCCGCCACGAACCTCTGCAGTGCCGCCGCGGGGTCCTCTCGGAATTCCGGCAGGCGCTCGCTGGCGGGCATCACGGCGTAGAAGATCTGACCGTTGTCGGTTGGGAAGGCGCCCACCATGTCCGGATCGAGCAGCCACAGCGCCGAGTTGGGATATCTCTCCGGCATCGGCCCGTCGAAGTAGCCGCCATAGGCGAAGCGTCCGTGAGGCGAGGTCTTCGTCTTCACCCCAGCCAGCTTTGCGATGCGCGAGCCGCGACCATCGGCGCCCACCACAAGCTGTGCGCGCAATTGCACAGTCTGTCCATGGGTATCGCGTGCGCTGCACCCACATACCCGCTCTCCGTCGTAGATGAGCTCTTGCACGGTGTGCCCAAGGATCAACTCGACACCCGGCGTCTCGGCGGCAATTTCGCGAATCAACGGGTCGAGGCGTTCGCGGCGAAGGTTGATGCCGTCCGGCAGCGTGCTGGTGGCCGACGGCTCGACCCAGCCCCAACGCGTCCACGCACAGGCACGCGAGCGAATCGCGCCGGCCTGCATCATCGGCTCGACGAGGCCCATCCGCTCCAGCGGCCGCACGCCCGAGGACTGTATGTAGTGCGAGCAGACCCGCTTGAATGCCTTGGGGTCCGGGCTCTTCTCGACCAGGGCGACCCGTGCGCCGGAGCGGGCGAGCATGATCGCGGCACTGCAGCCGGCAAGGCTCGCGCCCACGATCGCCACGTCGTAGCCGGCCCGATCGGGAGCCGTGCTCGAAGCGTGTGTGTCAGGCATCTTCAGCTCCTTTGTCTATAGTTCGAGCCGAACTATACAGGACGAACTATGAATGACAAGCCCATCCGTCTCACGACAACCTCATATGCGGTGCTGAGCCTGCTCGACACGTTCGGCGAGGCGACGCCGTATGAGCTCAAGCAGACGCTCGAGCACACGATCGAGAACTTCTGGCCGGTCCCGCACACGACCTTCTACGACGAGCCGGCGCGCCTGGCCGAGGCCGGCTATCTCTCACACAGTCAGGAGCGGGGCGGGCGCAGACGCAGGCGCTATGGGCTCACCGACGCGGGGCGCGAGGCGCTGCGCGCGTGGGCCGACGCTCCCGGATCGCCACCCTCGCAATATCGCGACGAGGGCTTGCTGAAGGTGTTCGCCGGGGCCGACCCGCAGGTCGTGTTCGCGGGACGGGGAGCCTGGCACCGCGCCAAGCTCGCCGAGCTCGAGGGGTACATGGAGGCGCTGGAGTGCGAGCCGGATGGGTCGATCGAAGACAGGTGGCGCGGCGCCCACACGACGCTCGTGGGCGGCATCGCCTACCACCGCCAACTGGCCGAGATCTTCGAGCGGCTTGGGGAGGAGCGCTCGCGGCAATAGCCGAACGATTCGCACTTTAGTATCCGCTCCGTGCCCGGCCGAATCTCCCTCAAGAGAATGCTGCTCATCCTCGTGGGCGTGCTCGCGCTGGTGGTCCTCGTACTCAACTGGACCTACGGCCGTCTGCCCGCGGAGCCCAAGCCGACCGGCTCGTTCATCCTGGTCGGGAAGCTGCGCATCCATTACATCGAACACCCGGGAGCCGGGACACCGGTCGTGCTCATCCATGGACTGCCCGGGACGGCGGAGGACTGGGAAGACGTGACGCCGCTGCTCGCGGGGCATCGCACGATCGCGATCGACCGCCCCGGCTTTGGATATTCGACCGGCGGCTATGTGCCGTTTGACCGCCAACTGGAAGTCATCCACGAACTGCTCGCGAAGCTCCACGTCTCACGGCCGATTCTCGTCGGGCACTCCTACGGCGGGACCGTTTCGCTTGGGTTCGCCGAGCGTTATCCGAGCGAAGTGCGCGGGCTCGTGCTCGTCGACGCGGCCGCCGCCGGGCAGAAAGTCGAAGTCTTCGGACGCGCGCAAGCGCATCTCGTGAAGTTCTTGCAGTTGCCAGTCATCAGGCAAGTGGCCAATGCGACCTTCGGCCAGTTGCTGATCACGGTGTCGGTGAACCAGGCCGAAAGCGAAGCGTTCGATCCGCTGCCGGTCGTGGCCGCCCACCACCGGCGCGTGCTCGAGATCAACATGACCCACGGCAACCTCGAAGCGTGGGCGGGCGAGTCGCTTGCTGCCAACGGCGTGATCGCGCAAATCGACAAGGGCCTCGCCGACATAACTGTGCCCGCGGTCGTCATCCAAGGCGAAAAGGACGAGCTCGTCCATCCGATCCATGGCCGCAAGCTCGCGGCGACGCTGCCCCACGCCCGACTGGTGATGCTCTACGGAGGGCACATGCAGCCCTACAATCATCCGGCGGCGATCGCCGCGGCGGTGCGCGGTCTTGTCGGTGCGGGTCCCCACACCGCCTCGGCCGCCTCTGCTCGCAGGCAACCGACCGCGCTGATCACCGGCGCGCACTGATCGCTGTGGCGAGCCCTCTACGCCGCGACCGGCACGTGCGGTGAGCCCTGAAGCGGGTAGCCGCGCTTGATGCCGTAGAGCGTGCTGCGCTCGGCGGCCGGCCGGCCGGCCCGATGGGCCGCGGCGACGAGCTGGTCGGGATCCAGCTTGGTGCCGTGGTAGGAGCCGGCGAGCCGTGAGATCGACTCCTCCATCAAGGTGCCGCCGAGGTCATTAACGCCCCAGTGCAAGGACTCGGTGGCGGCATCAAGACCCATCTTCACCCATGAGGCCTGCAGGCTCGGAATCGTGCGCCCGAGCGCGAGGCGGAAGACAGCGGTGTGCTTGAGGTTCTCCTCACGCGAGATCTCCTCCACCCCGTGCGTGCGCCCAAGCAGTGTCTGGAACGGGATGAACGAGAGCGGCACGAACTCGGTGATGCCGCCGGTGCGCTCCTGCAGCTCGCGAATGACCCGCATGTGCTCGGCCAGCTCCCAGGGCTCCTCGATGTGGCCGAACATGACCGTGGAGGTCGAGCGTAGGCCGGCCGCGTGCGAGGCTTCGATGATCTCCACCCAGCGCGCCACCGGGAGCTTGTTGGGAGAGATGCGCTCGCGTACCCCGTCGTGCAACACCTCGGCGGCCGTGCCGGGAGTTGAGTCGAGGCCGGCGTCGCGCAGCTGCGCGAACACCTCAGCCGGAGGCAAGCCGGAGATGTCGCACATGTGGGCGATCTCCATCGGGGAGTAGGCGTGCAGGTGCAGCTCGCTGCCCGCCTCCCGCGAGGTGGACTTGGCGAGGCGCAACCAGCCGAGGTAGTCCTCCAGCTCCCAATCGGGGTGGATGCCCGACTGGATGCACAGCTCCGAGGCGCCATAGTCGATCGCCTCGTGCACGCGTCGCGTGAACTCGGCCTCGTCGTGCTGGTAGGCATCGGGAGAGCGCTTGCCCTGGCCGAAGCCGCAGAACGCGCAGCCGACGGTGCACACGTTGGAGATGTTGATGTTGCGGTTGACGACGAACGTGACCGTGTCTCCCGCGAGATCCGCGCGCAGCTCGTCGGCCGCCACCCGCATCTGCTCGATCGCCTCGGGGCGCGTCTCGGCGAACATCGCGGTCAGCTCCTGGGCGCTCAGCGGCAGACCATCACGGCCCTTCTCGATCGCGCCGCTGACGAGCTCGGGGCGAATCGGAGCGGGCGGATCGGTGCGACCGGAGCCGCGCCGCGGGATGAAGCTCCAGTACTTGAGCTTGATCGTGTCGAGCACGCCTTGGGCGACCCACTGCGGGTCGATGTACTGCGGGTACACGCACAGCCGCTCGGTCAATGCAACGCCATCGGCCTGCAGGCGCTTGCGCACCTGGTGGGGCGAGGGAAATGGATGCTCGGGCGAGATGTGGTCGCCGTTGGCGGACAGACCACCGAGGTCGGTGGCGCCGGCCGCGACGAGCTCGCTCCACCAGTCGGCGAGGTTGGGCGGAATCTGGATGCCCACGCCGGGCATCAAGCGACGCGTCTCGGAGATCAAGAGCTTCATATCCTCGATCGACACCGCGCCCGCACCTTCGGTCGCCCACTTCGGCAGCGGCAGGGACGGGCGGGCATGAGCCTCCGTCTCATCCACCCCGGTGCGCCAATACTCGCGTGCGGCCGCGTCGGCGATCTCGGCGGGCTCCTGCCCGTAGTAGCTCTGGTGGGGCACGAAGTTCTGCAGGATCACCTCCTGGATGTGGCCGTACTCGGCGTGCACGGCAGCCAGCGCTTCCAGCGAGGCGATGCGCTCCTCGGCGGTCTCGCCGATGCCGACGAGGATGCCGCTGGTGAACGGGATGCGCAGCTCACCGGCGGCGCGGATCGTCTCCAGGCGCCGGGCGGGATGCTTGGTGGGCGAGCCGGCGTGCACCGTTTGCATCAATCGCTCCGAGGCCGACTCGAGCATCAGCCCCTGGGAGGCCGTGACCTCGCGCAGGCGACCCAGATCCATGCGCGAGAGCACCCCAAGATTGGTGTGCGGCAAGAGCCCGCGCTCCAGCGCCCGCTCGCAAGCCCACACGACATACGCAGTGAAATCCTCATGCTCGTATTCGTCCAGGCGCTCGCGCACCTGCGGGTTGACCTCGGGACGCTCGCCGGTGAGCACCAGCAGCTCCTTGACCTGCCGCTTGGCCGCCCCGTCGAGGATTTCGATCACCTCCTCCGGCGAGTACAGGTGCGCCTTGTGGGTGGCGAACGCGCAGTACTTGCAGTAGCACTGGCACGTGCGCGACAGCGAGAGCGTCAGGTTGCGCGAGAAGGTGACGCGACGGCGCATCGGTTGAGTGTAGGTCCGTCCGACGGGACTCGTACTTTTCGTTGCATGTCCGAAGACACCTTGCGTCGCGCCGTGGCCGAGATGATCGGCGCGTTCACCCTCACCTTCATCGGCGCCGGGGCCGCGGCCGCCGCCGGTGGCGCCCACGACACCACGCTGATCGGCGTGGCGGTCGCCAACGGGCTCGCGATCGGCGTGATGGTGTGCGCGCTCGGCTACATCTCCGGCGGACACTTCAATCCTGCGATCACGTTCGGTTTTTTGATCACCCGCCGCATCAAGCCGGCGCTCGCAGTCATGTACTGGGTCGCGCAGTTCGGCGGCGCCGCGCTGGCCGCGCTCTTCGTCAAGGAGCTGCTGCCGCGAGAAATAACTGAGGCGGTCAACCTCGGCGTGCCCGCGCTCGGCCACGGCGTCGACGCGAGCTCGGGCTTTTTGCTGGAGGCGATCCTCACCTTCTTCCTCGTGCTCGTGGTATTTGGCTCGGCCGTGGACGAACGCGGCCCGTTCGGCGCGGTCGCGGGCCTCGCGATCGGCCTCACGATCTCGATCGACGTGCTGTTCGGCGGTCCGTTCACAGGCGCCGCGATGAACCCATCGCGTGCGTTCGGCCCGCAGCTCGTGGGCGACCATTGGGCCAACGGCTGGGTTTGGTACGCGGGACCGGTGCTAGGGGCGGCGGTGGCAGCATTGCTCTACCAGTACCTGTTCATCGGCAAAGCTGGCGAGGCCGCGCAGCCCGTGCCCGCGAGCGACTAGTCCCACCGGCCAAGAACAGCTCGACCGGTGCTTGCGCACCCGCCTCGCCAACGATGACTCCAGCGAACGTCTACCTGGCCCGTCACGGCCAGACCGCGTACAACCTGGAGCGCCGCTTCCAAGGTCATCTGCCGGTCCCGCTCGACGAGACCGGTCTGAAGCAGGCAGTCGATCTCGCCGAGCGTGCAAGCGCGCACGAGTTCGTAGCCCTCTGGTGCAGCCCACTGCTGCGAGCGCGCGAAACAGCGGACATCGTCGGCAAGCGGATCGGCCTCGAGCCGCGCGAGGAGCCGCGCATGATGGAGACCGACGCCGGTGAGTGGACCAACCGCCTGTTCGTGGACGTGCAGGCCGAAGATCCCGACGGCTTCGCCGGCTTCATCGAAGGCCGCCCCGGCTTCGCCTTTCCCGGCGGCGAGTCCTTCGCGCAGCAGGGTGTGCGCGTGGCCGGCGCCCTGGAGGACGTCGAGCAGGGGGAGCTGCCCGCCCTCGTCGTGTGCCACGGCGTCGTGATCCGCATCGCGCTCTTCCAGCGCGCCGGCCACAAGGTGGCGCTCGCCGAGCGCGTTCCCAATGCTGCCCTCGTCCCGCTCGACCCAGCGCAGGTCGAGCACGCCGAGCTGGGTGACGGTCAAGCGCTTCCGCCCAGCTGAGGACGTGTCTCAAAACCTGCGGCACCCTGAGAAAGCAGCACAGGTTTTGAGACACGTCCTACCCTACGGACACATATGCTACTTTAGTAGGAATGGGGAGATGGGTTGTCGTAGCGCTTGCCGTGCTGGCACTCGGGGTCGCTCCGGCCAATGCTCTTGCCGCCTCACCGCAGGACAGCGCCTCCACGCACACCGCCCTCGTAGCCGCTTACTCCACCCTGCGCGGCATCGTGAACAGCTGGCCGGCGCTTGAAGCGGGCCTGCGCAAGCTCGACCAGAGATTCGCCGCGGAATGCCCCAAGGTGGGCGCGGGATCTCCACAGAACGAATCGGAGCAGAGACTGAGCTACGAGGTGGCCGGCGCCCTGTGGGCAACCGCCTACCACATAGACGCGAAGTACGCGGATGAGTTCATCAACGCGGTCAGCTCTCTCAGATGGAGCAACCACGCGATCGTTCGTCGCGGGCTCAAGTTCATCGTGGGACTACACGAAATGATCGCGCTCAAGGTTCCAGACATCTGCGGGGACGTGCGCACATGGACCGCCGGAGGGTTCACGACCGCTCCGGCGGACACGCAACAGTTCGACGATCACGTCGAATCGATCAACGTCGAAATCCCCCGGCCTCGGATACTGGCGCCGTACACCCGCCCCTCCGACAGAGGCCTCCTCCAGCGAGTGGAACACCTCCTCACCAGATTTGAAGAACTAGAATTTACGGCGGGTCAGCGCTTTTGGAACACACTGCTCGAAACGCTTGCGCTGAACCAGTAGCCGCGCGAAGCCACAATCCTCGCGAAGCCGCGGCCCTCTAGTCGTTCCCGCTTTGCGCGAGCTTTGCGACGAGCGCCGGCCCTTCGCGTGCCATGCGCGAACGAGGGACGATCATGTCCAAGCCGCTTCGCTCGGCGCGTGCGCGCATCTCGACGTCGACGTGGGAGTAGAAGGCAAGCGTCCGGACTCCGGCAAGCGACCCCTGAGCCGATAGCGCTTCGACCAGCGGGATGCCGCCGTAATCTGCGTCCGTGAGGTCGATGACCAGCACGCTTGCACTTGCCAAGGCAGCGGCTACCGCCTCGGGGTCTCCGGTCAGCTCGACGGTTTGACCGTCCGCCAGCAAAGCCGCCTGCACACGTGAGCCGAACAGGAGATCCGGGATGAAGGCGACGACGCGCGCCATCGAGCTACCGGCCCACGTTCGCCGACACCTGTACGACTACTGCGCCCGCAGGCGCGCGAACTCCTCGCGCACCGAGTGCGGGCGACCCCACATCTGCGTAACCTCGACGCGCCCCGCACGCTGCTCGCGCACGGCCATCTCACCCTCGATGCCGGCTTCGTCAAGCAGACGCAGCGTGCCGTGCACGGTGGGCGCGGAGGCAGCGTGGCCGAAACGATGAGCGACAAGCAGCCGCCAGTGCCAATCGTGGTGCGAGTAGGGCCGGGCGTTGCACGTCGCGAGGTAGACGCACGCATCGATATAGCGCGACTCATCGGCCAAGCGCAGGTCGAGCTCCAGGTCGGTCCAATCGTCCGGGAGCGAGTCGATGATGCGCTGGAAGGTGTCCGCGAGGGCCATCTACGTGAAGCCTAGCGCGGAGGTCCGCGTCAAAGTGGACGGTGGTCGAGGTGGACCTCCTATCCTCGAAGCCACGATGGCAGCAACGAATACGATGTCCCTCGCGGCCGAGTACGCGGCGCTGGTCGAGAGTTGCGGGCTGGTGGACCGCTCCGAGCGCGGCAAGCTCGCGCTGACAGGCGCGGGCGCAGTCGAGTTCCTGAATGGGCAGGTCACAAACGAGCTGGTGGGATTGAAGCCCGGCGAGGGCTGCTACGCCGCCTTTCTGACACACAAGGGCAAGATGCTCGGCGACCTGCGCATCCTCGCGGTAGGCGACGAACGCGCTCCCGCGGAGTCGGAGCACACTCCCACCCAGTTGCTACTCGACACCGAGCGCAGCGCGCTGCAAGCGCTGTTCGACATGATCCGCCGCTTCAAGGTCGGCTATGACGTCGAGCTGCACAAGCGCACGCTCGAGTGCTCGCTGCTGTCGTTGATCGGACCCGACGCAGACGCGATCGCGGCGAAGGCGTTCGTGCAGGATGAGGCGTCCGGCCACGATGCGGAGGGCCTGCCGGCGCCGCGCGAGCCAACTGGACCACCGGCCCTCGCCGAGCATGAGGACTGTCATGTGCTCGCCAACCTGGGACCAACGTCGGTGCGCCTGATCCGCACCAACGTGGGAATCGACGTCCTTTTTGACTCCACCGCGCTGGAGAGGGTGCGCGACGCGCTTGAAGCGGCGGGCGCCATGACTGCGAGCGAGGCGACAGCCGAGATCGTGCGCGTCGAGCAAGGCCGACCCCGCTACGGGATCGACCTCGACGAGAGCACGATCCCCCAGGAGGCGGGGTTGAACGAGCGTGCGGTGAGCTTTACGAAGGGTTGCTACGTGGGCCAGGAGACGGTGGCGCGCCTCTACTACAGGGGCAAACCGAACCGTCATCTGCGCGGCCTGCGCCTGTCTGAGCCTGCCGAGCATGGAGCCGAACTGCGTCTCGCCGAGCGCTCTGTCGGACATCTCGGGAGCTCCGCGCTCTCCCCCACGCTCGGCCCGATCGGATTGGGACTGGTGCGTCGCGAGGCAGAGCCCGGCGCCACGGTGGCCGTCGGCGAGCAGGGCATTGAGGCGGTCGTGTGCGAGCTGCCTTTCAAATAGAGGGCGCACGCACCCCTCGGCGTCGCCAAGAGCCGCTCCGGTAGGATTGCGAGCCCTTGCCCGGATGGGTGGGTACTTCAATCATCGGAGGTTCAGAGGCACCGTGGCAATCGATCTTCAACGAGTTTCAAGCGTGGACGCCGAGCCCGGCGAGCTGCCCTCCACAATGGCCGCCTGGGTCATTCGCGAGGAGCGCCAGGGCGAACCCAAGGACGCCTTCCAGCTCGAGGAGATCGAGGTTCCCGAGCCGGGAGCCTTCGAGGTGATCGTGCGCGTGATGGCCGCCGGCGTCAACTACAACAACGTGTGGGCGGCGCTCGGCAAGCCGGTATCGGTGATGAAGTACGGCGACCACCCGCAGTACGGACATCACATTGGCGGCTCGGACGCGTCGGGAATCGTGTGGAAGGTCGGCGCGGGTGTCACACGTTGGAAGCCCGGCGACGAGGTGGTAGTGCACTGCAACCAGGCCTCCTATGAGGATCCGGAGGTGCACGGTCTCGACCCGATGGCGGCGCCCTCGCAGAAGATCTGGGGCTATGAGACGACCTGGGGGTCGTTCGCCCAATTCACGAAGGTGCAAGCCCAACAGTTGCTGCCCAAGCCGCAAGCGCTGAGCTGGTCGGAGTCGGCCTCCTACGGTCTCGTGTACTTCACGGCCTACCGCATGCTGATGACACGCTGCAAACTGCAGGCTGGGCAAAAGGTGCTCATCTGGGGCGCGGCCGGCGGATTGGGCGTGTTCGCGACGCAGCTGTGCGCCGCGGCCGGGGCGCACAGCGTCGGCGTGGTGTCCTCCGCCGAGAAGGGCGAGCTGGTCAAGCGCCTCGGCGCCGTGGACTACATCGACCGGGCCGAGTTCACCGGAATGATGCGCAAGGGCGGCGAGAGCCCTGAGGAGGAGAAGGCGCGCTTTCTCACATCGCGCGAGTTCTCAAAGCGTGTGAAGCAAATCCTCGGCGACGCTCCTGACATCGTCTTCGAGCACGTCGGCCAGGCGACCTTCCCAACGTCGGTGTTCACCGTCAAGCCGTTTGGCAAGGTCGTGATCTGTGCCGGCACGACCGGCTTCAACCTCGACTTCGACGTGCGCTACCTGTGGATGAAGCAGAAGGAGATCCTGGGGTCGCACTTCGCCAACGCGTATGAGTGCACGAAGGCCAACGAGCTGATCGAGAGCGGTCAGATCCGACCCGTGCTGTGGCGGACGCTCGGCTTTGAGGGTGTCGCCGAAGCACACCAGCTGATGCTCGAAAACAAGCACCTCGGCAAGATCTCGATTCTCGTCGGCGCTGAGTCCGAAGACGAGGGCCAGACAGCAGACGGCCCGGGAGCCATACATGCGGAGGTGGGTGGCTGATGGCAGGCACAGTTGTCGTCCCTTGGTACGCCACGGGCTTTCGCGCGGACGGCTTCGAGGAGGTGCTGAACGAGATTGCCGCCGTGGCGCTGCGCTACGGAGCGAGCTCCTACGCGGTGTACCGCTCCAAAGACGACCGCTACCGCTTCCAGCAGTTCGCTCACTTCGACAAGCACCTCGACTGGGAACGCTTCTGGGACAGCCCGGAGATGACCGACTTCAGGGTGCGCTATTCGAGCTGGTACCAAATCCCCGTGCTCTACGGCTGGTGGGATCGAACGGCGTCGGGCAGCATCGAAGGCGAGCCGGCGGTCACGAGTGCACCCGACGGTCACTCAGGCGACGGACCCAACGGCAGTGCGGGCGATGGACCCAATGGGCACGCAGGCAAGGCGCCCAACGGTCACCCGAGCGACACCCCCACACCCCGCTACGTCTGAGGTCCGTGGCGCGAGCTATGAGTCCGTCAGAGATATCTGACGGTCCGGATGCGCGATAGCTCGCTGGGTCGGCTCGCGCTGGCCGCCCGCCATCCGCCGCTGTGGGCCCGGTGGCTGCTCACCGTCGTTGCCTTCGCCGTGTTGATCCTCGTGGCTGTGATCGTCGTTCACGACAACAGCGAAGGCTCCTCCGCCCCAACAAGATCCGAACGCGAAGCGGAAGTCGAAGCCAATCGCGAGGGGAACGTCGTTGTCGAAGAAGACCAAGCTCCGCACAGCTCACCACTGCGCGCCGGGGTCTCGACGCGAGTCGCGTTGGAACTCGCGATCGCCACCGACGCTCGCGGCCGCATTCGGCGTGGAGAACTCACGGGGCCCCTGCAAAGCGTGCACTGTCGCTCGGCTGGCCAGCCTCGGGCCGGACGCCAAGCATTTCACTGCACGGCTCGCTCGGCCGGCATCTCCTACCCGTTCCTCGGAGTACTCGACGAGCCCATGCGAGAACTGACGTGGTGCAAGGTCGATCCGTCACCCGTCGGCAGCGCACCCGAAGTCCCCGTGAGCCCGCGCTGCCGGACCTGACACGAGGCATAAGTCAAGTCAATCTAGAGAGCTCCAAGAAGATCGAGGACGACGCTCCACGGCGCGTCCATGGCCTTTCTCGGCTCAGGCTTGCTCGAGCGGCGCCATCGTCAACCCGGCGCCCTTCAATAGCTCCCAGTAGTGCTCCGCTGCCTCCTGATGGCCGCTGTAGACGATCGCGCGGCCGGAGTTGTGAATGATGTTGGCGATCTCGTAGCCGCGCGCGAGCGTGACGCCTGGGATGAAGCGCGCGAGCGTGCGGGCGACGTGATCGAAGGTGTTGTGGTCGTCGTTGCGCACGATCACCCTCCAGGAGTCCCCCAGCCCGCTCCCGGGGGGTCCAGTGCGCGGCAGCTCGATCGTCTCGCTCATGAGCCTTCAGGATAAAGCCCGTCGCCGCCCCATACAATTGCGCCATGAGCCACGAGCAGCCCCCACACCTTCCTGAGCGCGACCGGCCGTGGATGATGCGCACCTACGCGGGCCACTCGACGGCGAAGGCATCCAACGAGCTGTACAGGGGCAACATCGCCAAGGGCCAGACTGGGTTGTCGGTGGCATTTGACCTGCCGACACAGACAGGCTATGACCCGGATGACGAGCTGGCGCGCGGCGAGGTGGGCAAGGTCGGCGTGCCGGTGGTCCATCGCGGGGACATGGCCGCCTTGATGGACGGGATCCCGCTCGGCGAGATGAACACGTCGATGACGATCAACGCGACCGCGGCATGGCTGCTGGCGCTGTACATCGTGGCGGCGGAAAATCAGGACCCACCCACCGAGCAGCGCGATCTGCAGGGAACAACCCAGAACGACATCATCAAGGAGTTCCTGGCGCGCGGTACGTACGCGTTCCCACCGGCGCCGTCGATGCGCCTGATCGCGGACATGATCGCCTACACGGTCGAGCACGTGCCGAAGTGGAACCCGATCAACATCTGCTCCTACCACCTGCAGGAGGCGGGCGCGACGCCCGTGCAGGAGATCGCCTATGCGATGAGCAACGCGATCGCGGTGCTCGACGCGGCACGCGAGAGATTGAACAGCTCATCCACCCCGCGGGCGCAGGAGCTGATGGGCGACGTGTTCGGGCGCATCTCATTCTTCGTGAACGCCGGGGTGCGCTTCGTGGAGGAGCACGCGAAGTTGCGCGCGATGGGCATCTTGTGGGAAGAGCTCGGGCGCGAGCGCTATGGCGTGACCGACGAGCGCCGACTGCGCTTCCGCTACGGCGTGCAGGTCAACTCGCTTGGCTTGACCGAGGCGCAGCCGGAGAACAATGTGCAGCGGATCGTGCTCGAGACGCTCGCGGTGACGCTTGGGCGCGACGCGCGGGCCCGCGCGATCCAGCTGCCCGCCTGGAACGAGGCGCTTGGGCTGCCGCGGCCCTGGGACCAGCAGTGGTCGCTGCGCATCCAGCAGGTGCTGGCCTATGAAACGGACATCCTCGAGTACCCGGACATCTTCGAGGGCTCGAAGGTGATGGAGGGACTTGTCGCGGAGCTGCTTGAGGGCGCACGCGCCGAGATGGCGATCGTGGCCGAGCATGGCGGCGCCGTGGAAGCTGTGCCCTACATGAAGGCGGCGCTCGTGGACTCTCACCGCCGGCGCATCCAGCGAATCGAGTCGGGCGAGCAGATCGTGGTGGGCCAGAATCGCTTCACCGAGACTGAGGTGTCGCCGCTGACGGCCGATGCCGAGGGCGGCATCCTCGTCGTGGACCAGGCTGTGGAGGCGGAGCAGATAGAGGCGGTGCGTCGTTGGCGCGCCGAGCGCGACCAGCAGGCCGTCGATGCGGCACTTGGCGAGCTCGCGCGGGTGGCCGCAAGCGGGGAGAGCCACGAGAACCTGATGACGCCGACGATCGCCGCCGCCCGCGCCGGCGCCACGACAGGTGAGTGGGCGCGCACGCTGCGCGAGGTGTTCGGCAGCTATCGCGCTCCCACCGGCGTCGGCGAGGCAAGCGCGGCGCCGGGCGACAAGGAGCTGTCGGAGCTGCGCGAGGAAGTTGCCGGCCTGACCGAGCGGCTCGGTCGCCGACCGAAGATCCTGGTGGGCAAGCCCGGTCTCGACGGCCACTCAAACGGCGCCGAGCAGATCGCTGTACGTGCGCGAGACGCCGGCATGGACGTGGTCTATGAAGGCATTCGCCTCACCCCGGCCCAGATCGCCGCGTCGGCGCTGCAGGAGGGTGTGCACGTGATCGGGTTGTCGATTCTCTCGGGCTCGCACCGCGAGCTGATCCCGGCTGTGATCGACGCGTTGCGCGAGGCGGAGGTGAGCGTGCCGGTGGTGGTGGGCGGGATCATTCCCGAACAGGACGTGGCACAGCTGAAGCAGGCCGGGGTCGCCGCGGTCTATACCCCGAAGGACTTCGACATCTCGCGCATCATGCACGACATCGTTGGGATTGTGGGCGCCGAGGCTAACGGACACGGCCCCGCGTCCAACGGGTCCGCGTGAGCGTGGGCGCAGGCCTGGGCAAGCGCCTGCGCGAGCGCGATCTGAGCGCGGCACCGGCGGCGCTCAACCTGCTGGAGAGCAGCACGGCCGCCGATCGCGAACAGGCGAGGGCGCTGCTGTGCGAGGTCTCCCCCGCCGCGCTCGGCGGCGAGGCGAAGGGGCACATCGTCGGCGTGACAGGCCCTCCCGGCGCCGGCAAGTCGACGCTGCTCTCCGCGCTGCTACACGCATGGCGCGCGAGCGACAGGAGCGTGGCGATGCTCGCGGTGGACCCGAGCTCGAAGCGCTCGGGAGGATCGCTGCTCGGAGATCGCGCGCGCATCGAGTTCGATCCTGCCGACAAGAGCGTGCTGATCCGCTCGACCGCCGCGGGCGAGCGGCTTGGCGGGCTTGCTCCCGCCACGCGCGCCGCGGCGCAAGCGCTGGCGGCGGCGTTCGACATTGTCGTGATCGAGACCGTCGGCGTGGGACAGGCTGAGACCGAGGTGGCGGACGTCGCGGACACGGTCGTGGTCGTGGTTCAACCGGGCAGCGGCGACGTACTGCAGTTCCTGAAGTCGGGAATCATGGAGACTCCAGATGTGCTCGTCGTCACCAAGGCCGATCTCGGCCAGATCGCGCTTGCCAGTAGACGCGACCTGAGCGCCGCGCTGCGCTCGCTGGGGACCAAGGAGACCGGGGCGACGCGCGTGCTGGCGGTGTCCTCCGTGTCCCCGCCACAGGGAATCGAGGAGCTGGTGGGCGCGCTGGACGAGCATCGCGCAAGCCTCGACGTCACAGAAAGACGGCTGAGGGCGCGACGCGCGGGCGCGCTGCTGGACTTCACCGCCGAGCACGGCGAGCGCGGGTTGCGTGCCCTGGGCGGACGCCGTACGGGCGAGCGCCTGCTCGAACAGCAGGATCCCGGACTGGACAGTCAGGCGCTGATGGGCGTGCTCGAGCAGGCTTCGGCAAATAGATGAGAGCGATGACCAGAGACCTGTTGACCATGTTCGGGGCGTTCGTGCTCGCCGCGGCGCTCGCGGGCGCGCTCGGCGCCATCAACCTCGGCACCGCGCTCGCCTTCGGCCAGATCGCGTTTGCGATCAGCGTCGTCTACATCATGCTCAAGCGCTGACGTTCGATAGCCGGCGCTGGCCGATCTTCGATCGGTTGCGTCCTCCCTCCCTCATGTGCAAAAGCACATTTCGGTCAGTGCGTCCTTGTCTCGCTTGGCTCTCGAACGTCAGTAGCTGATCGGCGCGGCGCACCCGCCGGCGCCCATAAGCTCTGTGGCGATATGTTGATTCTGATCGGGTTCGCGGTTCTGGCCGGCGCCGGGACGGCACTGTCGCCGTGCGTGCTGCCTGTGCTGCCCGCGCTGCTGGCCTCGGGCGGAGTGGGTGGCAGGCGGCGACCGCTCGGGGTGGTGATCGGCTTGACCGTGACGTTCACCGTGACGATCGTGGGAATCGCGGACGTGGTCGATGGCGTCGGACTGGGCTCCGATCCGCTGCGCGACATTGCCGTGGCGGTGCTGCTGGCATCGGGGCTGGCGCTGATCGTGCCGGGCCTGGCCGATCGCCTGGAGGCGCGCATGTCGCGCATCGCGGCACTCGGGGTGGGTGGGGCCTCAAATCGCGGCGACGGCTTTCGCTCGGGGCTGCTTGTGGGCGCGGCACTCGGCTTCGTGTACACGCCGTGCGCGGGGCCGATCCTGGCGGCGGTGATCTCGGTGAGCGCCGCCAGCGGGAGAACGATTGTGGTGGCGATCGCGTACTCGCTCGGCAGCGCGGCGGTGCTGTTGGCGCTCACGCTCGGCGGGCGCAAGCTGTTCGACCGTGTGCGGGCGGCGGGTAAGGGCCCGGCGCTGCAGCGCACGCTCGGCGCGGTGATGATCGTGACGGCGGTGGCGATCATCGTCGGCGTGGACGTGGACTTCGACCAGTACGTGGCCGAACACATCCCCAACGTGAATCTGACCGCGAGCCTTGAGAAATCCAAAGCGGTGGAAAGCCGCTTGCCGGAGATAACGGGGCACACCGCAAAGTTCGTGTCGGGCTCGAAAACGGCGACCGCCCCGCGTAATGCGAGCCAGGCGACGCTGCTGGCGGATGCGAGCAAGCTGAAGAATCTCGGGCCGGCGCCGGAATTCGCCGACACGGAGGACTGGTTCAACACGCCTGGCAACCAACCGCTCTCACTGACGGGTCTGCGCGGGAAAGTGGTGCTGATCGACTTCTGGACGTATACGTGCATCAACTGCATCAGGACGCTCCCTTACCTGAAGGCATGGGACGCGGCTTACCGTAAGGACGGATTGACGGTGGTCGGGGTGGAGACGCCGGAGTTCGCTTTTGAGCACGAGGCCTCGAACGTGAAAGACGCGATCGACCAGTTCGGGCTGCGCTACCCGGTGGTGCAGGACAACGAAATGGGGACGTGGAACGCGTACGGCAACGAGTACTGGCCGGCGGACTACTTGATCGACGCAAAAGGGGATGTGCGCTATGCGACGGCGGGTGAGGGCGACTACGCGCAGACCGAGACGGCGATCAGATCGCTGCTTGCCGAAGCGGGCGCGAGCGTTGGCGGGATGAGTCATCCCACGGACGTGGTGACACCCAGCGAAGTGGCGACGCCCGAGACATATCTCGGCACCAACCGCGCGCAGGGTTGGCGAAACGGCCCGAAGGGAGGCGTGCACAACTACGGCGCGAGCGTGCCGGCCCAGCTGGCACTCAACGAATTCGATTACAGCGGCACGTGGAATATCGTCGCGCAGCCCGCGACAGCCCTGGCGGGAGCGGGAGTGGACCTGGAGTTCGAGGCCAAGAACGTGTACCTGGTGCTCAGCTCCGAAGGCGAACGTCCGCGTCAGGTGCAGGTACTGCTTGACGGCAAGCCGATACCCAACAGCTTGGCGGGAGCGGACGTGCACAACGGCATGCTCACGGTGACGGGCGAGCGTCTGTACTCGCTGGTGTCGTTGCGCGGCGATGCCCAACACCGCCTGAGTCTGCGCTTTGCGCCCGGCACATCGGGCTATGCGTTCACCTTTGGGTAGGTGGAGCAATAGTGCCTAGCCGATGATCTCTTCGGGCGTTGACACGGTGTGAGCGGCGAGCGCGGCGGGGATGCATACAATGACCCGTATGGAGGGAGGACCCGCACCCGAGACCACCGCGCGAGCGTGGCTGCGGTGCTACCGCTGCTGGTCGCAGAACCTCGAGGTGCAGGTGCACTATGAGGGGATCCACAAGATCGACCCTGAAACGGGCGAGCGCTCAGAAGTAGTGGACGAGCTGCAGGAGGCGGTGGTGCAGTGCTTGGACTGCATGCACGATCAGCCACACCTCGGCTTCTCCGGCGGGCGAGTGGAGCCGATCGAGGATCGCTGGGAACGAATGATCGCGGGAACGCCATGGGTGGCGTCGTGCACGGTGACCGTCGAGACCGACGACGTGGAGATCTGCTCGGGTCCAGAGGCAGGCGACGCGCTCTCATATGCCGCCTTCGGCGAGTATGGGGTGCGGGAGTTCTTCACGCACGTGCGCTTCCACAAGCACGAGGAGGACCAGATCGTGGTGCACCTGCTGGTGGAGCTGTACGCACGCTCGCTTGAGGAGGCCACCGAGGTGCTCGAGTCAGCGGCGAGAGGCGCGCTGACGATAACCTCGCTCGCCGAGGAGTCCCGCCCGCCGGCCTCAGCGGCAGGCGAAGCGCACGAACACGAATAGTCCGGTCATCATCTGACCGGTGGGGGTGCTCGTAGCGAAGATAGTGCTGGCGCCGAGCTTCGTGGTGGGGGCTTCGCTGATAGTGAGGCGCTATGGCGCGCGGATCGGCGGACTGGTGGGCGGCTTGCCCGTCGTGGCGGGCCCGATATTGCTCGTGTTCGCGCTCAGCCACGGAAGCGCGTTCGCGGCCGAGGCGGCGAAGGGGACACTGCTGGGGATCGTGTCGCTGCTCGCGTTCATCGTGATGTATGCGCATGTGGCGAGCCGCGTGCACTGGGGGGCGAGTCTTATTTTGGGATGGGGGGCGTTCTTTGCGATGACAGGAGCGCTCAGCACCATCACCTTGGGCGCCGATCCCGCGCTTGCGGTGGTAATCGTGGTGATCGCGCTTACGCTCCTGGTTCTGCCACGTGCGGAGGGGGAGCGGCCGAGCACGGTGGCACTCCCCGCGTGGGACCTGCCGTTGCGCGGACTGAGTGCCCTGGCGCTCGTGCTGGCGCTGACCGCGGTGGCGGGCCAGTTGGGCGCGAAATTGAGCGGCTTGCTGGCGCCGTTCCCGGTTATCGCGAGCGTGCTCGCGGTGTTCACGCACGCCCAGCACGGGGAGCAGGATCTGCGACGCATCATGCGGGGCTTCGTGGTGGGGTTGGTGGCGTACGCGCTGTTCTTCTACGCCCTGGCGGTGACGCTCGACTCGCTCAGTATCGCCGCGAGCTTCCTGCTCGCGACGACGTGCGCTCTGACGATTCAGGCGGTGGCGTTGACGATGACCTGGCGCCGCCGCGACCCGGCGGTCGAGCCGCTCTGAGCGCCAGAGCCTCCTGGGTTGGAGTCCACCGCCCGAACGCCACGCCCGGCGCGATGTCCGGCCGGCTCTACCGCGCAAACTCCCTAAGCGGAGAGGCGCTGCTCGAGTGCCAGCAGCTGCTCGTCCAGCTCCGGGGGGAGCCGATCGAACTTGCCCAGGTGCTCGCGGAAGTGAGGCAGTTGCGCCTTCCATTCCTCGACGTCGACGCGCAAGAGCTCGGCGATGTCCTCGTCTGAGATATCAAGACCCGTGGTGTCGAGGCCGTCGGGGCCGACCGGCGGCATCACGCCGATCGGCGTCTCCACAGCAGCGCCGTGACCGGCGCAGCGCGCGAATACCCAGGCGAGCACACGCGAGTTCTCGCCGTAACCGGGCCATAGGAAGCGTCCATCGGCATCCTTGCGGAACCAGTTGACATAGAAGATCTTCGGCAGCTTGGCTGGATCCGCGAGCTTTCCGATCTTGAGCCAGTGGGCGAAGTAGTCGGCCATGTTGTAGCCGCAGAAGGGGAGCATCGCGAACGGGTCGAAACGCAGCTCGCCGACGGTGCCGGCGGCGGCAGCGGTCTTCTCCGAGCCCATGACCGAGCCGAGGAACACACCGTGCTCCCAGTCGATCGCCTCGGTGACGAGCGGCACGACGGTGGAGCGGCGTCCGCCGAAGAGCATCGCGCTGATGGGAACGCCGGCCGGGTCCTCCCACTCGGGGGCGATGGCTGGGTCCTGGTCGGCGGGTGTCGTGAAACGCGCGTTGGGGTGCGCCGCGGGCGTGTCGGACTCCGGCGTCCAGCTATTGCCACGCCAGTCGGTGAGATGAGCGGGGGAGTCCTTTGTAAGCCCCTCCCACCACACGTCACCGTCGTCGGTGAGCGCGCAGTTGGTGAAGATCGTGTTGGACTCGACCGTGCGGATGGCGTTGGGATTGGTGTCCTCGCCAGTGCCGGGGGCAACGCCGAAGAAGCCGGCCTCGGGGTTGATCGCGTACAGGCGGCCGTCCTCGCCGAACTTCATCCAGGCGATGTCGTCTCCCACCGTTTGCACGTCCCAGCCGGGAAGCGTGGGGATCAGCATCGCGAGGTTGGTCTTGCCGCAGGCCGAGGGGAAGGCGGCCGCGATGAACTTGACCTCCTTCTCGGGGGAGGTGAGCTTGAGGATCAGCATGTGCTCGGCCATCCAGCCCTCGTCGCGGGCCATGACCGAGGCGATGCGCAGCGCGAGGCACTTCTTGCCGAGCAGCGCGTTGCCCCCGTAGCCGGAGCCGTAGGAGGTGATCTCGCGCGTGGCGGGGAAGTGAACGATGTACTTGTTATCCGCGTTGCACGGCCAGGAGACGTCTGCGACGCCGTCGTCAAGCGGCATGCCTACTGAATGCAGACAGGGGACGAACTCGCCAGCCTCACCGAGCGCGTCGAGCGCGCCTGAGCCCATGCGGGTCATGATCCGCATCGAGACCGCCACGTAGGGGGAGTCTGAGAGCTGTACGCCGATCTGGCTCTTGTCGGAGCCGAGCGGGCCCATCGAGAAGGGGATTACATACATGGTGCGGCCGTGCATCGAGCCGCTGAAGAGCTCTTTGAGGAATTCCTTCATCTCCTCGGGCTCGCGCCAGTTGTTGGTCGGCCCGGCTTCGGACTCCTCGGGGGAGCAGATGAAGGTGCGGTCCTCGACGCGGGCGACGTCGCCGGGGTCTGAGAGACCGAGATAGGAGTTGGGGCGCTTGGCGTCGGAGAGCCGCTGGAAGGTGCCTGCGTCGACGAGCAGCTGGCAGAGGTGGTCGTACTCCTCGGCGGAGCCGTCACACCAGTGGATGGCGTCGGGCTCGGTGAGAGCGGCGATCTCCTCAACCCACGTCAGCAGACGCTTGTTGTTGGTGTTGGGGGCGGCGGTGGCGGTGGTCTCCATGACGTGCGAGCGGCTCCTTGCAGTGTCGCGGTGGCGTGCGCCGGGCGGCGCTGCCGCGCCGGAATGGCGCCAGGGAACGGAAAAACGCCCTGTGGGGCGCTCCAGGGAGCCTATCGCACCCCTCAAGGCTTGGCAACGGAGTTTGCCCTGGAAAGCGCTCCGTGCTTTTCACGGGGCCGACCCAGCGGAGCGCATTCAATCGCCCGGGCACTCGATGCGCCGAATCCCACAGGGCTCTCCGGGGTGCTCTACTCGACGTTACCCTCTGCCCCGTTGGGGTGGGCGGAACCTGGATCCTTGCGCGGGACGAGCACGAGTCGCTTGAACTCCGCGACCAGTACGCCATCCTGGTTGTAGACACGCGTGTGGACCTTGACGGTGCCGCGGTCGGGCTTAGATTGGGACTCGCGCTTCTCAAGGACCTCGGACTCGCAGAAAAGCGTGTCGCCGTGAAAGACGGGCGCCGGGTGCTTGAGCTCTTCGGTCGCGAGGTTGGCGATCGCCTTGCCGGAGACGTCTGAGACGGACATGCCGAGCGCGAGCGAGTAGACGAGCGGGCCGACGACGACGTTGCGCCCCTGCTGCGATTTGGCGGCGTAGACATCGTTGAGGTGCAGCGGATGGTGGTTCATCGTGATCAGACAGAAGAGATGATCGTCTGACTCGGTGACGGTCTTGGCGGGCCAGTGCTTGTAGGTGGCGCCGACCTCGAACTCCTCCAGGTAGCGGCCGTAGGGGTGGGCGCCGGAAGCCTCGCGGGCGGCCTGGTCGGTCTCGACGGAGTGGGTATCGCTCATGGGTGGGGTGTGTCTCCTGTGGCGCGTGGATGAGTGTGGAACCGGACGGGGAACTCTAGTGAGGAGCAACCCGATAGCGTTCAGAGCCGCACTTCAACACGGCGCCCGCAGCGCGCCGTCAACCAGGAGAAGACCCTTGCGCAACCCCAGAGCCTTCGACAAGCCCCTCGCGATCGGCGCCCCCGAGCCGGCGCGTGAGATCCCCTTCAAGCCGTCGCGGATGATCCACTTCCTCGACCTGTCGAACGAGAAAATGGTCGAAAAGGTGCCTGCGATCGCACCAACGGTGGACATCTTGCTCGGCAACTTGGAGGATGCCGTGTCGGTGGATCGCAAGGAGGCGGCGCGCGCCGGCCTGATCAAGGTGGGCCGTGAGATGGATATGGGCGAGACGGCGCTGTGGACGCGCGTCAACTCGTTGGAGTCTCCGTGGGTGCTCGATGATCTGACCGAAATCGTGGGCGCGATCGGAGACAAGATCGAGGTGATCATGGTCCCGAAGGTCGAGGGCCCTTGGGACATTCATTATGTTGACCGGCTGCTGGCGCAGCTGGAGGCAAAGGCCGGTATCGAGAAGCCGATCCTCGTGCACGCGATCCTCGAGACGGCGCTCGGTGTGGCCAACCTCGAGGAGATCGCGGCGGCCAGCCCGCGCATCCAGGGGATGAGCTTCGGTCCTGCCGATCTGGCGGCGTCGCGGCGCATGAAGACCACGCGCGTCGGCGGCGGGCACCCGGGCTACCGCACGATCGCCGATCCCGACGCCGAGAACCCGGAGCTGCCGCGCCCCAGCTACCAGCAGGACCCATGGCACTACTCGATCGCGCGCATGGTGGACGCTTGCACCGCGGTGGGTGCCCTCCCCTTCTACGGCCCCTATGGCGACATCAAGGACGAGCTGGGCTGCGAAACGCAGTTCCGCGCCGCGTTCCTGCTCGGTTGCGTGGGCGCATGGTCCCTGCACCCAGTGCAGATCGGGATCGCCAAGAAGGTGTTCTCGCCAGATCCCGAGGAGGTCATCTTCGCCAAGAAGGTGATCGAGGCGATCCCGGATGGCCGCGGCGTGCACATGATCGACGGCAAGATGCAGGACGACGCGACCTGGAAGCAGTGCCAGGTAATGGTCAAACTGGCAGAGATGCTGGCGCGCAAGGATCCGGAGCTGGCGGAGGCTTACGGGTTCGTGCCGGCGAGCGCATAGCCGCTCTCAGTGGCTATGCGCGATATGCCCGTACATTCGTCTAGATAGGCATTCGGTGGCCCCCGTGCCGCTGGTAGACTCGGCGCGTTGAAGCACCTATCGATCGGCCTCTCCAGGTGGCCGCGAGCATTGGGAGGAAGCATGTTTCGCAGCTCACTCGGAAGCGGTCGTGTGTTGAAAGTGATCGCACTCCGGCTCGCCGCCGGACTCCTTGGTGTGACCTTCGTGGCGTTGCTCCCCGCGGCAGCGCAGGCCAACAATCTGTTCACGCTTGACCCACACGCCGAAACGAGCGGTCCGATTGTCACCGAATCGAGCGGCACCGGCTATGTGGCCTGGGAGCATCCTGCCACTAGCGCTTCTGAACCGGATGTCGTGCTGTTCTGCAAGATCCCGCGCGGCGGGGCATGCACCGCTCCGATCACCCTCCCACTACCGGCCGGTCCGAACGAAGAAATCATCCAGCCGTTCGTCGTGCTCGGGAGGACGCCGGGCGTGGTCTACGTCGTCGGACCTCGCTACATAAAAGAGGAATACACGGTCATCTGGACCTCGACCGACGGCGGCGTGACATTCTCCCCCTCGAATCGGGTCCCGGGAGGCTCGCCGGGCAAGACCGGCATCGGCGACGTGCTGCTTGACCCGAACACGCCCTCAGGCGCCGGCTCGACCGAAGACTACTTCGGCATGGCCGGCAACAACCCGGGCCTCGCATTCGGCTTTACCGCCAATGAGATCGTCTCCGGTTCGACCGCTTTCGAATTCATGCACCCCGGCGAAGGTGGCGTCGCCAGCTCGACGCTCGGCTATGTCACACACACCGTCGAAGACTCCGGCACAAAAAAGCCGATCTATCCCGAGATCGAGGCTTACTACAACGAGTCATCCCCGACGCCCGAAGTCTTCTTCTACCGCTACTACGCCAAGGGAGGCAATGTCGACGGCGAAGAAAAGGGATGGGAAGGACCGATCAAGGTCACAGACGGGTACGTGCCGCGACTTGCCAGCGGTCCCGGAGGGCTGTTCATGCTCTCGACGGACATCGCCCCCGGAGAATCGCTTGAAACTCAGCCCTCGGCGATCGATGTGCGTAAGTTCAACGAAACGACCCACACCTTCGGGGAACCGGTACAGATCGCGAAAATCCCCACGAGCGCAGGCACGCTGTTCAACTCGGGCGATATCTACGAGAACCCCGAAACCGGCGCGCTGTATGTGGCCCAGCCGGTCATCGACAGCAAAGGCAACTATGTGATGCGCCTGTGGGAATCGAGCGACGGGGGACAGACCTTCCACGGCGAACGCGACATCGCGAAGATCGGCTTCGCCTACTCGGAAGTTCCCCGCCTGGCGGTGGCCGCCGATGGTCAGGGCTGGCTCACGTTCAACGACGCCGGTGGCCTCGAGGTCGCCGACCTCAACGCGCTGCCCACGCCCGTTCCGCCTCCTCCACCACCACCGCCGCCGCCACCGGCTCCCGCAGTGTCCTCGCTCACGATCCCCAAACAGACCGACGAGGTCAACGGCAAAGGCGATCTGTCGATCGCCCTCGATTGCTCGGGCGTGAAGTGCACTGGCGACCTCACGCTGCTCGCAAAGTTCAAGAAGACCACGGGCAAAGGCAAAAAAAGGAAAACAAAGATCGTGGTCCAGACGATCGGCACCGCCTCGTTCAACTCGATTGCCCTCGGCGTCGACACGCTGTCGATCAAACTCAATAGCCATGGCAAGAGCCTGCTCACGATGGGCGGCTACAAACTGAGCAGCACCGCCAGCGCCAGCTATCTCTCCGGCTCGGTCTTCAAGACCGCGACGGGCGCCGTGAAGCTCAAAGGCCACAAACCGTCGAAAAAAGGCGTGGTCAAAGCGATCAAACCGTAGTTGATGTAGAAGCGCGCGCCCTGCACCGTCAGGGTGCCACTGCTGTAACCGCACTACCGAGCGCTTCGTCGCTGTTGCCGTTGCTGTTGCCGGCGACCGTCTCATAGCGCCTCGGCTGCTATTGTTAACCATATGGCTAACAATGCCCTGCTAGACCGCGCCTTCATCGCCTGTTCGCACCCGATCCGCAGAGGCATTCTCGAACGCCTTGCCGGCGGTGAGATGACCGTAGGCGAGGCGACCGGCGACTTCGGCGTGTCCAAGCCCGCGATCAGCAAGCACCTGAAGTTGCTGGAGGAGGCCGGCGCGATCACACGCGTGATCGACGGGCGCACGCACCGTCTGCGGCTGCGCGAGCAGCCACTGGACGAGGCGTACGCGTGGATGACCAATCAGCGCGAGCTGTGGGAGCGCAAGCTCGACACAGTCGATCAGTACCTGCGCGAGCAGAAGGAGCGCCAACAGCCCCAGCAGGAAGCGCCACAGCAAGAGAACAAACCAGCGAAGGAGTCGAGATGACCGAGATAACCAAGCCGAACGAGACCAGCTTGCGCTTGCAGCGCACATACGACGCTCCCGCCGAGGACGTATTCGATGCGTGGACCAACCCCGAGGTGCTGCGCCGCTGGTGGAAGGCGAACCCCGCATGGATCACACCCGTCGCCGAGGTCGATCTGCGCGTCGGCGGGCGTTATCGCATCTCGATGGAAGACCCCGAGAGCGGCAAAAAATACACGGCGGGAGGCGAGTACAGCGAGGTGACCCGCCCCACTCGGCTCGTCTACAGCTGGCAGTGGGAACAGGAAGACGGCGAGCTCGGCCACCTCAGCACCGTGGCAGTCGACTTCCGCGCCGAGGGGGAGCGAACGACAGTGGTGCTCGAACACACCGGCCTTGAGTCCGTGGAATCGCGCGACTCGCACGGACACGGCTGGGAAGGCGTGTTGGAGGCATTCCAGACGCATCTGAACGAGCGTGCCGCACAGACGTCCTGACAGACGCTCGCAATGCTGTTCGGGAGCCCGATAGGCACTCCCCGACGCGGCAGCGAGGACAAGACTCATTAATCACCAACAAAACCAACAGAAGGAGCAAGAAGATGGCGAACTACCTGCTGGCATACACCGGCGGCGGCATGGCGGCGACAGACGCCGAGCGCGAACAGGCGATGGCCGCCTGGGGACAGTGGTTTGGCAAGCTCGGCTCGGCGATCGTGCAGCCTGGGAACCCGGTCGGCGCATCCACGTCGGTGAGTGCCTCTGGCAGCAACGGTGCGGCTGGGTCCGGCCTCACCGGCTACTCGGTCATCGCCGCCGACAGCCTCGACGCAGCTGCAGGCCTCGTCACCGACTGCCCGATCATCGCCGCGGGCGGCAAGGTGGACGTTTACGAGACGATCGAGGTCATGTAGTCAGCGTGGTCGTCCTACATCAGGTTGGGAGGACCACCCCACGCGCTAAGGTCACGCGATGCGAATCGGGACGGACTTCGCATCGGCGTGGCCGGCGCGTGTGCGACGATCGCGCTTGGGCTCCCAGCCGTCGCAGCGGCAGGCGAAACCGTTACACAGGTCTTTGCGGTCGCCGGCGAGCATGAATTCGTGATGCCGCCCGGAAAGGCGAGCGTGCAGATGATGCTGATCGGCGGCAACGGCGCGTCCGGGGATGGAGGGTTCTCCGGTGGGACCGGCGCGACCGGGACCGCAATGCTCGCCGTGAACCCCGGTGAGACGCTGTATGCGGAGGTCGCGGGAAATGGCGTCCCGCCGTTCACAACGGCGTGACCCGGGCCGCCCATGTGGGCCTCGACAAGCTCCACTTCGAAGGAATCCTCGACGGCAGCAAACCCCTCGCTGGCGGCACATATCGCGTGTCGCTGAAAGCAAGCACCACCGCCGGCAGCGTCATCGCCTCCCAGCGCCCCATATTCAAACTGCTTTCCTGAACGGTCCACCTCAGTGATAGGTCGCCACTCAGATGACCCGATCTCCCGCGGCTGCCCAAGGTATCGGCCGACGTGCACCACGGGCGCATCGCGACCGCAGGGCGTATAGGGTTCCGACGCCCCATCTCCGCAACGACCAAGGACGCGATGAGATTCTTTGAGTTTGAGGCGCGCGAGGTAGTCAAGCGCGCCGGCATCCCGGTAACCGACTACGGCTTCACGACCGACCCCACCGAGGCACGGCAGATAGCCGAGCGCATCGGCGGGCCGACCGTCATCAAGTCCCAGGTGCTGACCGGCGGCCGTATGAAGGCCGGCGGCGTCAAGTTCGCGGACACGCCTGAGCAGGCTGAAGAGTACGCGCGCGACATCCTGGCGCTCGAGATCAACGGCCACATGCCGCGCGGGGTGCTCGTTGACCCGAAGGCCGAGGTCGCGCAGGAGTACTACGCGGGGGTCGTGTGGGACGGCATCCGCAAGCAGCCCGTAATGATCTTCTCGCCCGTCGGCGGCATCGACATCGAGCAGGTGGCCGAGGAGCAGCCCGACAAGGTGGGTCGCCGGCACTTCTCGAACATCCTGCCGTTCAGCGAGTTCCAGGCCAAGGAGGTGATCGCCTCCACGGGCGTGACCGGCTCAGCGCTGAACAAGCTGGTGCCGATCGTGACGCGTTTGGCGAAGCTGTTCGTGGCCAACGACATGACGCTCGCCGAGATCAACCCCCTGGGACAGCTCAAGGACGGCTCGTTCGTCGCGCTCGACGCGCACATGGACATCGAGAACGAGGCGCGTGGGCGTCACAAGAAGCTGCTCGCCGACCTCGGCGTGGGCGACGAGGAGACTCGCCAGGCGCGTGAGGCGACCCCGTTCGAGCTGGCTGGCGAGCGGGTCGATGCCACCGACCACCGCGGAGTGGCCGGCAACGTGACCGAGTTCGACGGCAACCTCGGCCTGGTGATCGGGGCCGGGGGCGGATCGCTGACCCTGTTCGATGCCGTGCGAGCGCACGGCGGCAAGCCGGCCAACTACTGCGAGATCGGCGGCAACCCATCGGTCGCGAAGGCATGCGGACTGGCCAAGCTCGTGCTGCAGAAGCCCGGCGTGGACAAGATCGCGGTGATGATGTCGATCGTGTCAAACACGCGCGTGGACATCGTCGCGCGCGGCGTCATCAAGGCCTGTATCGAGCTGGGCATGGACCCAGCCGAGAAGATCGCGATCTTCCGTATCCCCGGTGCTTGGGAGGAGGAGGGCTTCAAGATCCTCGAGAAGTACGGCGTGGACTACGCCGACCGCTCCGTCTCGCTCAACGAGGCCGCGCGGCGCGCGGTCGAGAAGATCCAAGGGGTGGCCGCATGAGAAACCCAGATTCGGACCTGCGGGCATGGTCGCGGGATAGGACGTCCCGCGCCCACAGGCTTGGCGCGACGCTACGACGCGCGGACGATCTCAAGAACACGACCCCTCTTTCGATATGAGCATCCTGATCGACGCAGACACGACGTTCATCGTCCAGGGCATCACCGGCCGCGAGGCCGTCAACCTGACAAGGGAGTGCCTGGACTATGGTGCCGGCGCGAAGGTCGTCGGCGGCGTCACGCCAGGGCGCCTCGGCCGCGACGTGCACGGGGTGCCCGTGTTCGACACGGTTGCCCAGGCAGTGGACCACCATGGCTCCCCGATCTACGGCTCGGTCGTGACGGTCCCCCCCGCCTTCACCAAGGACGCGGTGTTCGAGGCGATCGAGAACGGCGTCCAGCTGATCGTGATCGTCACCGAGCGCATCCCCAGGCGCGACGTGGCCGAGATGGTCGAGCTGGCGACGCTGCGCGGCGCGCGCATCATCGGCCCCAACTGCCTCGGCATCATCGTCCCGGACGTGATCAAGATGGGTGGCATCGGCGGCCCCGCGCGCAACGCCGCGCAGGCCTACACCCCGGGTCCGATCGGGGTGATCTCGCGCTCGGGCGGCATGACCACAGAGATGTCCTCCACGTTGAGCGCCGCCGGACTCGGCCAGTCAACGGCCGTGTCGATCGGCGGCGACGCGATCATCGGTTCCTCCTACGCCGAGCTGATGCCGCTGTTCGAGGCCGACGAGCAGACCCAGGGAATCGTGATCTACACGGAGCCCGGTGGGCGCATGGAGGCCGAGCTCGCGCGCTGGGTCACCGAGCACAAATCGCGCCTTCCGATCGTCGCGTTCATGGCGGGGCGCTTCATGGACGAGATGCCCGGCATGAGCTTCGGCCACGCCGGCACGATCGTCGAAGGCAAGGAGGACACGGCCACCGAGAAGATCGCCCGCCTTGCACAGGCCGGGATCACCGTGGCCGAGCGCATCGAGGACATACCCGGGCTGATCCAGTCCAAGATCTCCGAGAGGAGCCCCGTATGAGAGCCGATGGGATCTTCATCGCCGTCGAGGTCAACGACCAGGCAGCCGCTGACGCCGCCCTCGCGGTCAAGCTCACCGATGCCTGCCCCGTCGACATCTTCGCCCAGGCAGATGGTGGCGTTGTGAGCATCGTCGAGAAGAACCTTGACGAGTGCGTGCTTTGCGGGCTGTGCTTGGCAGCAGCGCCCGAGGGTGCCGTCACGGTCATCAAGCTGTACGACGACGAAGCGGTGCTCACGCCTGCTTGAACTCGATCCAGCCGGGTATCGCCTGGATCATGAGTTCTTAGCCGCACCTTACGCAATCCAGCGAAACTTCCGACCCTCTCGTTATGTTAGAGACGCTAATCCCGTCCTAACGCTTTCCTAAAACTCCGGCAGGTGTGCTCCCCACCCGATGGACTCAAGCCCAAACGTGACATGGCAGGATGGAACGCTCTCCCGAGAGCGACGCTGGCACGCCCTCGGAGCCCGTGGGGCAACTGTGTGGATAACGGGTCTCCCCTCTTCTGGCAAGTCAACGCTCGGCGCCGCGGTCGAGGACCGTCTTGTCAAGGAGGG
Organism: Solirubrobacteraceae bacterium; assembly: GCA_036510495.1. Classification (GTDB taxonomy): domain Bacteria; phylum Actinomycetota; class Thermoleophilia; order Solirubrobacterales; family Solirubrobacteraceae; genus Palsa-744. The sequence continues at coordinate 43,150 of DATCDV010000038.1, read as the reverse complement.
TCGTGGCGCCTACCTGCTCGACGGCGACAATCTGCGCTGCGGAATCTGCGGCGATCTGGGCTTTGAGAGAGCCGACCGCGAAGCCAATGTCCACCGTGTGGGCGAGCTTGCCCGCCTGTTCGCCGACTCGGGTGCGGTGGCGGTGGTGGCAGTGGTGGCGCCGTATGAACACACCCGCCAGCAGGTCCGCGAGCGCCATGAGCGCGACGGGCTCCCATTCTTCGAAGTGTTCCTCGACACACCGCTCAATCTCTGCGCCGAGCGCGACCCGAAGGGACTTTATGCCCGGGCCCTCGCCGGCGATCTCGACGGGTTCACCGGCATCGACGATCCCTACGAGCCGCCGCTGCAAGCCGACCTTCAGCTCACTCCGGATCTCACGGTGCAGGCTGCCGTCGACGCCGTACTCGACCTTCTGCATGCGCCCCTGGCGCCGCCGAGGGTAAGCGGAGTCGGCGTAACCGGATAGCGGACCCTGGGTGATCGGTCGCCGCTAGACCGATCGAAGATCCGCCCAGCGGCGCCCAGCGGCTGACGCCGCTAGACGGATGCCCCGCTCACCATTGCAGGAGCATCAACCCGACGGTGACACCGGGGCCGACGGTGATCATGAGCCCTAGATCCCCAGATTGCGGATCCCGGCACTCCACCGCCCGCTTCATCACGTAGAAGATCGACGGCGTACCCATGTTGCCGTGCTCGGCAAGCACGTCGTAGCTCACCGCGACGTCCTCGCGCGAGAGCTCGAGGGCTTCCTGCACGCTCTCGATGATGCGCCGCCCGCCCGGATGCACGAGCCAGTGGTCGATCGCCTCGCGCTCCAAGCCGTTCGCGCCCAGGAAGCCCTCGACCAGCTCGAGCAGACCTTCGCTGGCGACGTCCGGGAGCTCGCGAATCAGGTGCAGGTAGCTGTCCTCGGGGGTGATCTGCATCCGCACGGCGTCGAGGGTGCCCGCCACCTGGTGGACCTTGGAGGCGAGGACTGCCGGACCCGCGACATGGGTTGACATCTCATCGAGCTCGATAACTGCCGCGGCACAGCCATCCCCGAAGATCGACGAGCCGACCGTCTTGCTGCGCGCGTCGTCCACGCCCGCCCCCGTCAGGATGCCAGCCATGCTCTCCGCCGCGACGACAAGCGCCTTCTTGCCGGGGTGCTCACGCAGCGTTTGTGAAGCGAGCCGCACGAGCGGCACGGCGCTCGCGCAACCAACGCCCACCACGTGGTACTTGTCGGTGGCCGGATTCATCTCATAGTGGTCCACGAGCCGGTGCGCGATCGTGGGTCCTCCAAGCGAGTAGAGCGTGGCGCTCACGACGACGCCAATCTCGCTTGGGTCCATTTCGAGCTCGTCGATCGCCCGCACCGCATAGCCGAGGAGATGCTCCTCGATCGCGGGCGTGCGGCCCTGGGCGGTGGTCGCAAGCAGCTCGTCGGTCAATGTCAGCCGGCGGCGGTGCACTCCACAGCGACCGAAGATGCGCTGCGCGAACTCGTCCTCTGAGAGGCCGAGCAGTCCGAGCACCTCCTCCTGGGTGAAGGACGTCTCGGGGTCGGCCAGCGCGAGGCCACTGATGCGCGGGAGCCCGGCGTTCGAGTCCTCCCATGCAAGCGGTTGCGCAAAAACCTGTCTGGAGGCAGGGAGGTCGGCTATGGCCTTCAAGTTGGACCTCCTGGAGTCGTTTGGGTTTGGGAGGACAGTTTGGGAGGACAGGTGGCGGGTCGGAGACCGAGGATATGTGAGCAACCCGTCGGTACCGGCGAAAGAGCGGCCTTTCGCCCGATGTTCTTCATAGACTCTTCATCCTATCGACATGTTTCTTCACAAACCCTTCGACAGGCGTCTATGAATAGAGAGCCTGCTTCAGACAAGGGTGAGCGGAAAAGCGTGGGTGCACGGCCGGAAGAATGGCCGAGGCAGGGGGCGGACGAGCGCTCCAGTCAGACCGCCAAGCTGCTTGGCGAGAACATAAGCCTAGAGGTACGACAACAGCCATGAGCCTGGAGGGACGAGGATGAGAGTGATTGGAGCCGGACTGCCGCGCACGGGCACGCTGACACAGAAGGTGGCGCTGGAGACGCTGGGTCTCGAGCCTTGCTACCACTGGGTCAACGTCATCGCGGACCTCAACCAGGTGGACGTGTGGAACCGCGCACTGGACGGCGGCGCCCCGTGGGAGGAGATCTTCAGCGGCTTCCAGGCCACCGTGGACTGGCCCGGCGGCTACTTTTGGCGCGAGTTGATGGACCACTACCCGGACGCCAAGGTCCTGCTCAGCGTGCGCGATCCCGAGAAGTGGGAGCCCAGTTTCCGCGAGACGATCTGGAACATGTGTTACGGCGAGTCGCTGATTCGACTGCTCTCAAGCGCCCGCGGCCAGGTTGACCCGCAGTGGGCTCGCTACCTGAAGCTCGTCGAGCGCATGTTCTGGATCGAGCAAGCCCCGTTCGCCGCGGGGCACGAGCGACCCGAGCAGCTGATCGAGGGCTTCGAGCGCCACAACGCAGAAGTCAAGGCGACCGTGCCGCCCGAGCGGTTGCTCGTTTGGAACGTGAGCGAAGGCTGGGAGCCGTTGTGCGAGTTCCTGGAGCTACCCGTGCCCGCCGAGCCGATGCCGCACGTCAACGACCGCGAGACCTTTTTGGGGCGCGTCATCGACGGTGCGCTCGCGGCGTTGCAGGCATCGCGCGCCGCGTCGACCGCCGCGCCTGGCAGCGCGATGGCTTAGGTGTATATCGGTAGGGATGTGCGGCTGATGCGGTCGAGTATCGAGCGCGGCCGCCTGACATGAGCAGAACGCGTCTCCTGATCACGCTGCTCGTAGTCGCGGCAGCGACCGCCATAGCGGTCGTGCTGGCCACGGGTACCCTTTCGAGCGCACGTAAAGCCAGCGCACCAAACGCTTCCTCGCCGGCTTGCCTACCTGCCACGCTGAAGCACAGCGCCAAGCTGGAGGGCCTGCCCGTCGATGTGACGCCTGCGCCGGAAACCGATACGGCCAACCCGCACACGCAGATCAGCTTCCTGGGTGTGCCGGCAACGCAGATCCGAGAAGTCTCTGTGGTCGGCGCTCGTAGCGGTGAGCACTCCGGCCATCTACGCAGCTACTCCCAAGACGACGGCGCGAGCTTCGTGCCCGACGCCCCGTTTGACGCCGGCGAGCAGGTGACGGTGCGTGTGTCGATCGGAGGGAGCCGATCCGGGACGCTCGGCCAAGCCGGCAAGCGAGCGACCTTCGACTTTCGCGTCGATACCCCATACCCGACGGCAGCCGTCTCGCCGTTTCCAAACCCGCAGGCGTCGCCCGCCGACTACCAAAGCTTCGACACGCTGCCTGGCGTCCAAGCCCCAATCCTGAGCGTCACGACACCCGATCGCGATCCCGCGGCCGGTGACGTCCTCACGACCAACGGACCCGGCCCCGGTCAGTACGGGCCACTGATCTACACGCCGCAGGGCCGGCTCGTGTGGTTCGGTCACCTGCCCAGCGGCGAGACAGCCGAGAATCTGAGCGTGCAGAGCTACCAAGGCCGACGCTCGTTGACTTTCTGGCAGGGCAAGGTGCTCTCGCTGGGCTTCGGCCAGGGCGAAGACATCGTCATGAACTCCGCCTACCAAACGGTCGCCCGGGTTTCCGGCGGCAACGGTCTGCAGGCCGACCTGCACGATTTCCAGATCGCCCCTCACGACATTTCCTACACGACGGCGTTCAACGCGATCCGCTGCGACCTCTCCTCCGTTGAAGGAGCACGCAATGGGGTGATCCTCGACACCGCCGTGCAGGAGATCGACATGAAGACCGGGCTCGTGCGCTGGGAATGGCACAGCCTCGACCACGTGGGCGCGACGGAGTCAGAGACTACGACGCCAACCAAGCCGACCCCCTGGGACTGGTTTCACATCAACTCGATCGATCCTCAGCCCGACGGCAATATCTTCATCTCGGCGCGCAGCACCTGGGCCGGCTATCAGATCGAAGGCGGCAGCGGCAACATCCTCTGGCGCCTGGGAGGCCTCAAGAGCTCCTTCAAGATGGGCCCGGGCACCGAGACAGCCTGGCAGCACGACGGGCGCATTCTGCCCGATGGGGCAGTCAGCTTCTTCGACGACGGCTCGAACCCACCGATCCACTCCCAGTCGCGTGGGCTACGGATCGCGCTTGACTTCAAGACCCACGAAGCGCATCTCGCCTCCGCCTATACGCACTCCGACCCGCCGCTGCTGGCCCCGAGCCAGGGCAATATGCAAACGCTGCCCGACGACAATGCAGTGGTTGGCTACGGGGGGGTGCCCGCAATCAGCGAGTTCGCCGCGAATGGATCGCTGGTCTTCGACGCGCATTTGCCGTATGACATGTCTTTCTACCGCGCCTTCCGCTTCCCCTGGAGCGGGCGTCCGGCGAGCCCGCCGACGGTGCTCGCCAACCTCAACGACACTGGCGAAGAGACAATCGTCCACGCGAGCTGGAATGGCGCCACCGAAGTTGCCGCATGGCGTGTGCTCGCTGGACGGCAACCCACATCGCTCACTGCGCAGGCCACGATCCCGGCAACCGACTTCGAAAGCTCGACGACGCTGCCCAAGAGGTACGCCTATGCGGCGGTACAGGCGCTCGACTCCAGCGGCCACGTTCTGGGCAGCTCACCGACGGTAAAGGCGGTCAGCTATGCCGCTTCACTTCCGAGGTCCCAGTCCTCGAAATGAGCGAGCCCTCGCGCCGACAGCCAGCCTCACGCTCCTGCCGACCCGCGGTGGTGCAGGTCGGCGGCTGCGTCCGCCCGAAGCTCGCGCGCTCGAAGCCTAGTAAGCCGGTTTGGTGGAGTGCTTGTGCGGAGCCGTGCTCGTCGTGCTCGTGGCGCCGCTCGTCGACGTCGAGGTCGAGCTGCTCGCTGTTTTGCCGCCGCACCCTGCCACCGCCACCGTCGCGGCCAAAGTGGCCAGTAGCGTTAGCATGGCGGCCAGTGACGTACGTTTCATCGGCCGGCCTCCTTTCGTCGCTCGCAGATTGCGACGCTCACCCTACCAGGCGTTCGCAGCGCCTCATACGCCTACGCAGGGCACGCATTTTGGCGCAAAGCAGCCGCCGGCAAGCCGCCGCTGGACCGTTGACATGAGCACCGTGACACCGGCAGATCCGCAGGCAAAGGAGCCGCAGCAGCCCAAGCGCCGACTGGGCTCGCGCGAGGCATGGCTGCTGGGGGTCTGCTGCGTGGCGCAGTTCATGGTCATCCTCGACCTGAGCATCGTCAACGTCGCGCTGCCCTCGATCCAGTCGAGCCTCGGCTTCACGGCTCCCGAACTGCAATGGATCGTCGACGCCTACGCGATCACCTTCGCCGGCTTCCTGATGCTCGGCGGCCGGGCGGCCGATCACTTCGGCCAGCGTCGCATGTTCGTCCTGGCGCTGCTGCTGTTCGGGCTCGCGTCACTGGCCGGCGGTATCGCGGACGACCGCATCACGCTCATCGCCGCACGGGCCGTGCAGGGCCTCGGCGGCGCGCTGATGGCCGCGTGCTCGCTGGCGGTGATCACCTCGTCGTTCGCGCCCGGGCCAAAGCTCAACCGCGCGATCGGCGCGTGGGCTGCCATGAACGGCCTCGGTGGCGCCGCGGGGATGCTGTTCGGAGGGCTCATCACCCAAGAGCTCACCTGGCGCTGGGTGCTGCTGATCAACCCGCCGATCGGGATCGCGGCGGCGGCGGTCGCCTACGTGGTCGTGAGTGAGCGCCGCCAAGGATCAGGATCCCACCCGCCCCGCACGTTCGACCTGGCGGGCGCGCTGACGCTCACGATCGGCCAGATAGTGCTGGTGTTCGGCGTCGTGGAAGCGGGGCTGGCCGGCTGGAACACGTCCGCCGCGCTCGGTCCGATCATCGCTGGTATCGCCCTGCTGGCGATATTCGGCCTGATCGAGACGCGCGTGGCGAAGGATCCGCTGATCCCCTTCAAGGAGCTGACCAAGCCGCTGCGGATCGCCAACAACATCGTGCTGCTGTTCAGCGCGTCGCTGTTTCCGATGTGGTTCGTCAGCTCGCTCTACCTGCAGCAGGTGCTGGGGCTCTCGCCGCTGCACACAGGGCTGATCTTCCTGCCGATGACGCTGATGATCATGGCGGTTGCCTCGCGTACCGGCAAGCTCGTCAGCCACTTCGGTGTCCGCCCGGTGCTCGGCGGTGGCCTCGTCATGTTGACGGGCGGAATGCTGCTGCTTGCGGGAATCGGCTCCAGCGGCAGCCCGATCGTCTACATCATGATTCCGGGGCTGCTTACGGCCGCGGGGATCGCGATGTCGATTGTGCCCTCGACAATCGCTGCGACTCAGGGCGCCAAGGAGGGACAGGCGGGGCTAGCCTCGGGTCTCGTCAACACCTCGCGCCAGATCGGCGGCGGGCTCGGGCTGGCGGTGCTGGTTACGCTGGCAACGCAGCGCTCGAGCCACCTGATCGGCACCGGTGCGCTCGTGCCACAGGCGCTGACCGACGGTTTTCGGCTGGCCTATCTGATCGGCGCCGGTCTCGCGGCGGCCGCGGCGCTCGTCACGTTCACGGCGCTACCCAAGCTCGCCGGCGCGCCACCGGCGGCCGTCCGACGCTTTGCGGTCGCGATCGCCGTGGTCGTCGCCGGCTTCGTCGCGCTCGACCTCGCCTTCGCCGGCTCGCACGGTGCTCCGGTTGGGGCCTACACCACACGCGGCGCCTACAGCTTCGTCACAGAGCCCTCGCTTCACCCGCCGAAGCTGCACAAGGAAGGCCCGACCGTCGCCGCCAAGCTGGCGCCCGGCTACATCTTCACGGCCAACTTCTACAACCTCAACTATCCCCCGCTGGTAGGCCAGAGCGGACCGCTGATCATCGACCACAACCTGCAACCGGTCTGGTTCCAGCCAGTGCCGGAAAAGATCGTCGCTTCCAACCTGAGCCTGCAGTCCTACGAAGGCAAGCCGGCGCTCGCCTGGTGGCAGGGGGTCGTGACGAACACCGGTCAGACCGAGAGCGGCGAAGACGTGGTGGTCAATCAGCACTATCAGCCAGTCGCCCATCTGAAAGGCGCGGATGGCTGGGTGCTCACGCTGCACGAGCTCGTGATCAGCGGAGAAGACGCCTGGGTCACCGCGAACAAGAACGTGGCCAAGAACCTCTCGAGCTACGGCGGCGCTTATAACGGGGCGCTGATCGACTCGGCGGTGCAGGAGTACAACCTCAAGAGCGGCAAGCTGCTGCGCAGTTGGGACGCGCTCGACCACATTCCGCTGCAGGACTCATATGCCAGCGTGCCCACCAACGGGTTCCCGTGGGACGCCTACCACGTCAACTCGATCGCCCTGACCGGCACCGGCAGCTTCCTTGTTTCGATGCGCAACAGTTGGGCCGCCTACCTGGTCAACATCGACAGTGGCAAGCTCGAATGGACGCTCGGCGGCAAGCGCTCCAGCTTCAAGTTCGGCCCCGGTGCGGACTTCCAGTGGCAGCACGACGTGGCGTTCGGGGTGGGCGGGCATTCCGATTCAACGGTCACGATGTTCGACGATCATTGCTGCCAGCTGACCGGCGGCGGCACCTCCGTCCCGGCGACAGGTCCGTCGCGCGGGCTCGTGCTCGCACTGAACCAGAGCGCGCGCAAGGCGACACTGGTCGCCCAGTACCCTGGCGGCGACAAGTTCGAAACCGAATACATGGGCGACACACAGCCACTGGTCCATGGCAACACGTTTGTCGGCTGGGGCTCGGAACCGTACTTCTCGGAGTACAGCAGCTCGGGACAACAGCTCCTGCAGGCGAGCTTCCCCGGTCCCGATCTGAGCTACCGCGAGACGCTCGAGCCATGGGTCGGCAAGCCGCTATACCCGCCCGCGGGCGCCGCTCGCCAAACGACGGGCGGCAAGACTACGGTGTACGCAAGCTGGAACGGCGCCACCCAAGTCGCATCCTGGCGGGTACTGACCGGCACCGGTGACGGTAAACTGCCGGCCGTGGCGAGCGCCGCCAGGTCCGGCTTCGAGACGGCGATTCCAGTGCCACCGAACTATAAGAGCTTCAAGCTCGAGGCAATCGATGCCGACGGCCGGGTGATCGGAACCTCTCACCCGTTCACGGTGCAGGAGGAGAGATGACGATACGCGCGGCAACGACGATGGCGGCGATGATGCTGTGCGTGGGCGTGTCAGCGTGCGGTGGCACGGGCTCCTCGCACGCGGCCGTGGGTGCGCTCACGCCGACGGCCGACACGAGTGAGGCCCAGGCGAACTCGGTGGCCGTATCACCCCAGCCGGGCACGGAGGACGCCTCACCCGACACCCAGATCAGCTTCCTCGGGGAACCCGGGACGACCGCTGCGGATGTGAGCGTGGTGGGCTCGCGCAGCGGCAACCACGCAGGCAAACTCGAGCGCTACTCGACGGGCACGGGAATGAGCTTCGTACCCAACTCCCCCTTCAAGTCTGGCGAGCAGGTGGCCGTGCACGCGCTCGTCGGCATTGGGTCCGGCACACCGGAAAGGCCCGTCACGACCGTGTTCACGGTCGCCCACCAGGACAACGTGAGCCAGGTGGAGTTTCCGAACAACCCGGGTGACGCGCACGACGTGCAGCACTATGCCTCGGCGCCAACGCTGACCCCCTCGACAGTGAAGCTAACGACGCCCGCCCGGCCGGGGGCCTCACCCGGCGACCTGTTTCTCGCGCCTTACCAAGGAGAGGGCTCTCCGGGGCCACTGATCTCAGAACAGAATGGCGCGCTCGTCTGGTTCCATCCGCTGCCGCCGGGGGACGAGTCGACCAACTTCCAGGTGCAACAGTACGAAGGCAAGCCGGTGCTCACCTGGTGGCAGGGACGCATCCTGAAGGTCGGGTTCGGCCAGGGCGAAGATGAGATCTACAACAGCTCATACCAGCCCGTGGCCAAAGTAAGGGCAGGCAACGGCTACAAGGCTGACCTGCACGAGATTCTGCTCACGCCGCAGGGCACTGCCTGGATCGACTCGTTCGACCCGATCCACATGAGCCTCACCTCTGTACATGGCCCCTCAGATGGCGTGCTGACCGACTCGGTCGTGCAGGAGATCGACGTGAAGACGGGCCTGGTGATGTGGGAGTGGCACGCGCTCGGGCATATCCCCCTGCACGACTCATACAACACGGTCCCGAGCAACGACTACCCGTGGGACTACATCCACATCAACTCGGTGGATCCCGGAACCTCCGACGACGTGCTGCTCTCGGCGCGCAATTCGTGGACGCTGTATGACGTGAACATCAGGACCGGCACCTTCAACTGGCAGCTCGGGGGCGCCCACTCGACCTTCAAGCTCGGCCCGGGCACAAGAACCTACTGGCAGCATGACGCCGAATGGCAGCCCGGGGGCCTGATCTCCGTGTTCGACAATGGCTCGACTCCGCCCAAGGAGAAGCAGTCGCGCGGGGTGCTGCTCAAGCCTGACTACACGAACAAGACGGTGTCGCTCGTGAAGGCGTTCGTCAACCCGACAAAGACACTGCTGGCTCCCGCCCAGGGCAACACGCTCAAACTCCCCGAAGGCAACTGGGTGATGGGCTACGGGAACCTGCCCAACTTCACCGAGTACGACGCGGCCGGCGGAGTGCTGCTCGACGGGGAGCTCGGACCCAACGTCCAGGACTTCCGCACTTACCTGTCGCCATGGAGCGGGCATCCACCAAGCTCGCCGGCGATCGTCGCGAAACGCGACGGAGCGAGCATCGTCGTGCTGACGAGCTGGAACGGGGCGACGGAAGTGGCATCGTGGCAGCTGCTCGCGGGTACCTCCACCAGCTCGCTGACGCCGCTTGCGACCGTGCCCAAGGATGGCTTTCAAACGAGCGCGACCCTGACGAGCGACGCAACATATGTGGAGAGCCGAGCCCTCAGTGCTAGCGGGACCGTGCTCGGCAGCTCACCGCCGTACCACGTGCCGTGAGCCAGGACGAGGACCGACCCCGATGACCACCGTCAGCGCTATGGTATGCAGACCGTGAGCGAAAACTTCTCACTCATTGTGATGTGCGTCTTTATGATCGCCTCATTGGCGTTCTTGGCGCAGCAGATCCTCGCCTACCACTAGACGTCCGCTGGGCGGCGCCATACTGCGTCCTCGGTCGCTCATGTGCAGAAGCACACTTCGCTCCCTGCGTCCTTGTCTGGCTTGCCCATCGGACGTCTAGACGCTTTGCGTCGAACAGACGCAGCGTTCTTGTTGATCAGGAGTGCTTGCGAGCCGTCTTGAGGCGTTCTCGTTCCTGATGCTTGTCGACGACGTTTGAGATTAGCTTCAGGAACTGGGTGGGACCGGTGGCCTTGGCCTTGCCGTAGGTGAAGGCCTCGATCCAGTCTGGCACCTTGCCCTCGGTGGCCATGATGTTGAAGAACTCGCGGCGCATTTCGACATTGATGCGCGCGTCGTCGGCAGGCCCCTTGGTGACCTGGATCTCCGGCATCTGCAGACGGAAGTGCTGCACGTCGCCGCGTCCGTGTAGCTCGACGCCTACGACGAGCGTCATTGGCGCCAGCGCCGGAACTTCCTCCACGAAGCGCCGCGCGGCGGTCTCGATCAAGGTCTTTGCGTCGCCGCTCATCGGCTACCTCCCCTTGAGTCCCGTCTCATCGACAAAGGCATCAGATCTTGTGTCGTTGTAGGAGCTTCTTACCGATCACCATGCGCTGGATCTCCGAGGTACCCTCGCCGATCAACAGCAGCGGCGCATCGCGGTAAAGCCGCTCGATCTCGTACTCCTTGGAGTAGCCGTAGCCGCCGTGGATGCGGAAGCACTCCTCGACGCAAAAGCGGCCGGCCTCGGAAGCAAACAGCTTGGCCATACCGGCCTCCAGGTCAGAGCGCTCGCCCGCGTCCTTCAAACGCGCCGCGCGCAGCGTGAGCAGACGGGCCGCGTCCACCTGGGTGGCCATGTCGGCGAGCTTGAACTGAATCGCCTGGTGCTCAGCGATCGGCTTGCCGAACGTCTTGCGCTCTTGGGAGTAGCGCAGGCCGAGCTCGAGCGCACGCTGGGCGATGCCGACGCCGCGGGCGGCGACGTTGACGCGACCGACCTCCAGGGCATCCATCATCTGCGCGAAGCCCTTGTTGAGACCCGCGTCCTCGCCACCGAGGACGTTCTCGGCCGGACAGCGGTAGCCGTCGAACACGAGCTCGGTGGACTCGACGCCCTTGTAGCCCATCTTTTTGAGCTTTTCTGGCACGATCAGGCCGGCGTAGTCGCCCGTGTTCTTGGAGACTCCCCCCTCCTTCTCGGCGATGAAGCAGGTGAAGCCCTTGTGGCGCGGCTGGGCCTCGGGGTCGGTCTTGACGAGCACGAACACGAGGTCGGACATCAGGCCGTTGGTGACCCACATCTTCTGGCCGTTTATCTCGTACTTGCCGTCCTCGCCCTTCTTGGCGGCGGTTTTGATCGCCTGCACGTCGGAGCCCAGCTCGGGCTCGGACAACGAGAAGGCGGCGCGGATCTCGCCGGTGGCCATCCGCGGCAGATACTTCTGCTTCTGCTCGTCACTGCCGAACTTCATCAGCAGGTAGGAGCCGATGAAGTGGGTGTTGATCACGCCGGAGATCGAGATCCAGCCACGCGAGAGCTCCTCGACGATCATCGCGTAGGTGGTTAGGTCGAGACCCATCCCGCCGTACTCCTCGGGGATAGTGACCCCGAACAGGCCGAGCTCCTTCATCTGCTCGACTATCGGCTCGGGATACTGATCCTCGTGGTCGTAGTGCTCGGCGTTGGGGAGGATCTGCTCGTCGGCGAACTGATGGACCATCTCGGTGATGGCCTTCTGCTCGTCGGTCTTCTCGGTAAAGGGGGCGGGGGCTACGGCCATTGTCGAGAACGCTCCAGGGTCGGGAATCTGCGCTTATGTCGCTTTTGAGCAGGATACCTGGGCGGCGCTTCGTGGCAGACCGCGACACCGCGCCGTGGCAGACTGCGACGCTGTGAACTTCGCCCGCGACGTCCTGGAAGCACAACCCAACGAGCACCTTGCGCTTGTCGAGCTCGCGCGCGACGGCAGCCGGCGGGAGTGGAGCTTCGGCGAGGTGACAGAGCGCGGCGCGCGGCTGGCGGGAGAGTTTGCGCGGCGAGGCGTAGGGCGCGGAGATATCGTGATGACACTGATCGGCAACAGGCCCGAGTGGGTGTGGGCCATGATGGCCTGCTTTCGCATCGGCGCAGTGGTGCTGCCCTGCACCGAGCAGCTGCGCGCCAAGGACCTGCGCCTGCGCCTGGAGGTGGCGCGCCCCTCGCTGATCGTGGCCGACCAGCGCAACCGCGTTGAGATCGAGGCGGCCTCACCGCAATGCCCGGTGCTGTTCGTACCTGATGAGTCGCTGTTCAAGGAGAACGAGGCTCCCTACGCCGAGCTTGAGGAAAGCGACCCGGCGCTGATCACGTTCACGAGCGGCACGGCGGGTGAGCCGAAGGCGGTCGTGCACGGACAGCGCTACCTGTACGGGCAGCGTGTGCAAGCCGAGCACTGGCTCGGTGCTCGCAAGGGCGAGCTGGTGTGGTGCACTGCGGCGAGCGGCTGGAGCAAGTCGGCGCGCAATGTGTTCATGGCGCCGTGGCTGATGGGCGCTCCGGCTCTGCTTCACGACGCGCGCTTCGACCCGAGCGAGCGCCTGGATCTGATCGAACGGGAGCGAGTGAGCGTGCTGTGCATGGCCCCGACCGAGTACCGCGTGATCGCCAAGCGAGCCACGCTGCGCGCGCTGCCGAGCTTGAAGGGCATGGTGGCCGCGGGCGAGGCGCTCAACCCGGAGGTGCTCAGGACGTGGAGGAAAGCGACCGGCTTGGACATCCGTGACGGGTACGGCCAGACCGAGACGGGACAGATGACCGGCATGGGGATCGGCGTACCAGCACGGGCCGGCTCTATGGGTAGGGCGCTGCCCGACACACGACTGAGCGTGCTCGAGGGTGAGCTTGTGGCAGACCCGACGAGCGTGCCGACATTCTTCCTTGGCTATCTGGGCGAAGGCGTGCGTAGGCAGGCCGATGGGAGCTGGATCGTTGAGGACCGCCGCGAGGGCGGCCCTTGGCACACCGGGGACCGGGTGGGCGAGGGCGAGGACGGATATCTGCACTTCGAGGGCAGATCCGATGACGTGATCATCTCCGCGGGCTACCGCATCGGCCCGTTCGAGGTGGAGTCAGCGCTGGTGGCCCACCCGGCGGTGGCAGAAGCCGCAGCGGTAGCGGCGCCCGACGAGGAGCGTGGAGCCGTCGTGCGCGCGGTCGTCGTACTGCGAGACGGGTATGAGCCATCCGCCGAGATGGTCGCCGAGCTACAGGAGCACGTAAAGCGCGAAACCGCCCCCTACAAGTACCCCCGAATCGTCGACTTCGCCGCTGAGCTGCCGAAGACCGTCAGCGGCAAGATCAGACGAGCTGCTCTGCGGTCTGAGCGCTAGCGGTAGCCCACTCGAAGTCGCGCTCGAGCTCCTCGACCTCCTGCGCCACCGTGGGCGCGGGAGGCCGCAGGATCAGGAACGCGGCGAGGATTCCAAGCCCCACGCATATGGCCGCGACGAGGTAGGCGAGGTGGTAACCCCCGGTGAGCGCGCTGGCAAGTGAGTGCCCGCCGGAGGTCAACGTCTTCGTGTGGTCGGTCGCGATCGCCCCTAGCGTCGCCAGGCCGATCGCGCCGAACAGCTGGACCGAGACGTTGATGATCCCCGACGCGAGTCCAGCGTCCTGCGCCGGCGCATCGGCCATTCCCATCGTGAGCAGTGGCAAGAACGAGGCGCCCGCGCCGAGCCCGATCAGCAGGAACGCGAAGAACAGGCCGGGGAAGTAACTTGCGTGCACGCCTTGAGTCGCGAGCAACAGCAAACCGGCGGCGATCGCGGCGAGGCCGGCCGCCAGCGTGTTGAGCGAGCCGAAGCGGGTGACGGCCTTCGCCGCGAGACCCATCGACAGCGCGGCGATCGCGATCGTCAAAGGCATGAACGCCAGCCCGGTGTCGATTGCGTTGTAGCCGAGCACGCGCTCGAGGTACAGCGCCCCCAGGAAGAAGGCCGAGAACATCCCTGTGACGAGCAGACCACGGACGAGACTTGAGCCCATCAACGTGCGCAGCCGCAGAATCCTTAGCGGCATGATCGGGTTGGAGATGCGTGCCTCCAAGGCGAAGAACGCGCCGAGTAGCACCAGCGAGGCCCCGCCCACGCCGAGCGTGCGCGCAGAGAGAACGCCGTATTCGGTCGACTTGACGATCGCGAAGGCGCCGAGCATCGTCGCGAGCGTGATCAGGACCGACCCGGCGACGTCGACGCCGCCGGCGAGACCTATGCCCCTGTTCTCCTCGATCAGAGCCGAGCCGAGCACGAACGTGATCACGCCGATCGGCACGTTCACGAAGAAGATCCAATGCCAGTCGAGCGACTGCGTGAGCGCGCCCCCGGCGAGCAGCCCGATCGAACCCCCTCCCGCGGAGACGAACGCGTACATGCCCATCGCCTTTGCCTGCTCGGCGCGCTCGGGAAACTCGGTGACGATGATCGCGAGGATCACTGCCGAGGCCACAGCGCCGCCGATTCCCTGGACGAAGCGCGCGCCGATCAGCATCGTCTGGCTGTCGGAGACGCCGCACAAGACAGAGGCGGCGGTGAACAGAACGAGCCCTGTGAGGAAGACCCTCTTACGGCCGACGAGATCGCCCATCCTGCCCGCGAGCAGCAGGAAGCCGCCGAAGGTGATCAGGTAAGCGTCGATCACCCATGTGAGGTTGCCCTGGGTGAAGTGCAGGTCGTGCTGAATCGAAGGCAGCGCGACGTTCACGATCGTCGCGTCGAGCACCATCATCAGCTGGCCGAGGCACAGCACTCCCAACGCGATCCAGCGACGACGCTCACGCTTGCTCTCGGCGTCTGTCCTGGTGGTTGAATGCTGGTCGATCTCGGTTTGTGCGGTGGCGACGGTGTGACTCATGTGGCTCCTTCGGCAGTGGCGAAGTGGAACACCATAGCATGGATAATCACTGACGCAAGTATTATCCATCTACTTGTGATGGTCGCTACATAGTGGTACAATCGGGCGGTCATGGGAGTAGATGCTCAAACTGCTCAAACCTCATGTGCTCCGGGATCGATGGTGCTGCTGACGCGCTTGGCCAAGCAGGTCTACCGGCGTAGCAGCGAGGAGCTGCTGGGCATGCACCTGCGCCTGCTGATGGCACTCAGCTACCTGCGCGACCACGACGGAGCCCCCCAACAGGAGCTCGCCGAGGCGCTCTGCATGGACGCCAACAACGTCGTGCTGCTGCTCAACGAGCTCGAGGAGGAGGGCCATGTGGCCCGCCTGCGCGACCCCCACGATCGCCGACGCCATCTTGTCGAGCTGACCGAGACGGGACGCGCGGCACTCGCGGACGCCGAGCGGGCTCAGGAAGGCATCGAGGACGAGGTGCTGCAGGCGCTCGACCCATCCGAGCGCGCCACCCTATGGCAGCTCTTGACCCGCGCGCTCCACGGCGCCGAGCCTGCTTAGAGCGACCCTACAAGGCGACGATCGCGTCGATCTCGACCTGGGCGCCGCGTGGCAAGGCCGCCACACCAATGGCTACCCGCGCGGGAGGTGAGTCCGGGAAGAACATCGCGTAGACCTCGCCCACCTCGGCGAACGCCGCCAGATCGGTCATGTAGACCGTGAGGCGCACCGCGTCAGACAGCGATGCACCCGCCGCGTCACAGACGGCCGTCAGATTCGAAAGGCACTGACGTGCCTGCTCGGCCGCGCCCTCCCCCACGATCTCTCCGCTCGCGGGATCAAGCGGAAGCTGTCCCGAGCAGAAGAGCAGCGAGCCGGCGCGCACGGCGTGGCTGTACGGACCGATGGCAGCGGGGGCGGCTGGCGCAAGGATTGGTTGGCGATCGATTGCCACTGGAGCGCGAGCCTACACGGTTCGCTAGATTCCGATTGGTGCGACGAGCCGCCAGGACACTCGCGATCGCGTTCTCGGCGACGATCGCGTTCTCGGCACTGTGGGCGGTCGCCGCGCAGGCCCAGATAGCGTGGCAGCCCTGCGGAGAATCCAACGAAGTGGCGTGTGGCCACCTGACCGTGCCGGTGGATCCGAGCGGAGCGATTCCAGGAACGATCACCCTGGCGATGCGCCGTCACCGCTCGCCGGTGGGGGAATCCAAAGATGCTGTGATCGCGCTCGCCGGTGGCCCAGGGCAGGCAGCGATCCCGTTCATGAGCGACTTCGTCCAGCTCCTCGGCCCGATCGTCTCCACACGCGACCTGATCGTCTTCGACCAGCGCGGAACCGGCCTCTCCAATCCGCTCTCCTGTGCCGCCTTCGAACACCTCAAACGCGGCCTGACTCCAGCCGCTGTGGGAATCTGCGCCGGGCAGATTGGCCAGACGCACGGCCTCTATACGACGGCTGACACGGTGGCTGACATTGAGGCGATCCGTCAAGCGGGAGGCTATGAAAAGCTCGTGTTGTACGGGACTTCCTATGGGACAAAGGTCGCCGAGCGCTACGCCCAGGAGTATCCAAATCACGTCGAGGCACTTGTGCTCGACTCCGTCGTGCCGCCCTCCGGCCGCGACGCGTTCAACGAGACCACCTTCGCGGCCGTGAGCCGCATCCTGCACCAGCTGTGCTCGGCGGGGGCATGCGCGCACATCACACCCGAACCCGTGGGCGACCTCGCACGGCTCGTGAAGCGCATGGGCGGCGGCTTGGTGAGTGGGCGCTTCATCGACGCCGAGGGCCATGCGGAAACAGCGCGCATATCGGCAAATGACCTGTTGGGAATCCTGATGGCTGGAGACTTCGACCCGGTCCTACGCGCGGAATTCCCTGCGGCGGTGCGCTCCGCGGCGAGGGGGCACACGGCAGCCCTCACCCGGCTGATCGCGCGTGCGAACAGTGGCGAAGAAGCGGAAGGGGAAGAAAGTCTGAGCGAGGGCTTCGATACGCCGCTGTACTACTCCACGATCTGCGAAGAGAGCGTGTTCCCGTGGATGCGCTCCGCGAGCCCACGGGCACGTCTGAACGAAGCTGTCGCATCACTCCGAGTGCAGCCTTCGAACGTCTTCGCCCCGTTTACTCAAGCCAATGCGCTCGCGTTGAGCGATGTGCCGATGTGTGCGTCCTGGCCATTCGCATCCGCAGGCCCAGAAGTCGACGAAGCGCCTCTGCCAAATGTGCCGACGTTGATCCTGAGCGGTGCGGATGACCTGCGCACGCCTACCGCCAACGCCCGTGAGGTGGCAGCGCAAATCCCCGACGCGCAATTGCTGGTAGTACCCAACACAGGACACTCCGTGCTCGGCTCGGATCCGACCTCTTGCGCCCAGGATGCGCTGCAAGCCCTATTCGCCGGCAAGCCCGTCGAGCAGTGCAAGGACAAGACTCCGCCCCCGCTCGCCTTGCCAACGCCGTTGCCGCCGCTCGATCTGGCCGCGGTGCCACTCACGCGAGGCGCTCGTGGCCTAGCGTCGCGCACCCTCGATGCGGCGGTGTTGACGCTTGCGGACTGCAGCCGCCAGCTACTCGTGACGCTGCTCGGGCAGTCCGGTGGGGAAGACGCGCTCCAAGGCCCCTCAGCCGACTCCGGCGGTCTACTCGCCGGCTGGTGCAGGATCGCCGATGGCACACAAGTGCTGCATGGCTACTCCTATGTGCCGGGCGTCATCGTGTCGGGCACCATTTCAGATGGAGTCGCCAAGCTGTGGATCGGTGGATCGGCGGCGGCGCACGGCACTATCGCGATCGCCCATGGAAGGCTGACGGGCATGCTCACCGGCCACCATGTCCATCTCACGACCGCTGGCGCGGCAGAACTCGAACATGACGGCTCAACGCTCGCCGGGGAGTCGCGCTTGGAGAGTCTGACGGCGAGCACCGAGCGGTTCGAAAGGTTGCGCTCGGGCGGCGCGCCGGCGTTGTTGCGGTATGTGCTCGATGGGCGCCCTTGAGCGGCGTCGCTGTTGACTCGCGGCGCAGGGACGGCGAGCCGAAGCCGCACAAGAGCCCCCGGGCAGGGCTTGTAGGGATGTCTCGATAACGTCTGGCGCTGTGTTGCGACGGATCTTGATACTGGTACTCGGCGCGGCGCTCGCCTCAGCAGCCGTTGCACCTGTGCAGGCCGCCTCGGCCGCCGCTCTGACATTCGCGCCGTGCTCGACCGAAGTCGGGTTCTCCTGCGCGACGCTCGGCGTGCCACTTGACCGCGGCGCAGCGATCCCAGGGACGGTTGGCTTGAGCATCGAGCGCGCTCAGGCCGGTGCGACACCAAGTCGCGCGGCGGTCCTCGGACTGGCGGGCGGTCCGGGTCAGGCTGCGCTCCCACTCGCGGCGACGATGGCCAAGGAGATGGCTCCCGCGCTCGGCTCGCGTGATCTGCTCGTGTTCGACCAGCGGGGCACGGGAGCTTCGGGCCCCCTCGCGTGCTCCGCGCTTGAAGGCACCGAAGCGTTTGGTCAGATCGGGCAGGCCTTTGAACGGTGCGCGCTTCAGGTCGGCGCCACGCGCGGGTCCTACACAACCCAGGAATCGGTGGCCGACGTAGAGGCGATCCGCCAGGCGACCGGCTATGAAAAGCTCGTGCTCTTCGGAGTCTCCTACGGCACCAAGGTGGCACTCGAGTACGCCGAACGATACCCACAGAACGTGGAAGCGCTGGTACTCGATTCGGTCGTGCCGCCCGAACGATCTGACCCGTTCTCTGTGTCGATGCTCCAAGCGATGAAGCCGGTGTTCGAACAGCTGTGCTCGGGGGGAACGTGCGCCGGCATCACCTCAAACCCACTTGGCGACGTCGCCCGTCTGGCGACTCGGCTGCAGAAGCATGCGCTGAACGGCTATGTGTACGACGGATCCGGCCACCGTCACCGCTCCACCCTGTCCAACGTGGATCTGTTGAATCTGATCGGTGCGGGTGACCTGAACCCTGCCCTGCGCGCTCTACTGCCGGCCTCGGTGCAATCGGCGCTGCGAGGCGACCCGGCCCCGCTGCTGCGCCTGAACCTGCTCTCGGAGGGCTTGATCCCGAATCTGCCGGGCACGCCGGTGGCAGCCACAAGTAGCAAGCGGAGCCCGAAGCCCGCACCCGTGACCGTAGACGACCGAGGAGAGAGCCTGCCGGGCACGCCCCTGGCGAGCTCTGATGGCATCGATGAAGCGTTGTTCATCGACACCACCTGCGAAGAGGCGTCGTTCCCGTGGCAACGCTCAGCGCCGCCGAGCACACGGCTCGCCGAAGGACTCAGCGCTCTGCACGCGCTGCCCGCAGCGGCCTTCTATCCGTTCGACGCGAGCGTGGCTTGGGCCGATAGCGTGCTGCCGGGCTGTGCGCAATGGCCGAACGTCGCACCGGCGCCCCCCGCCGTGAGTCCCCTCCCAAGCGTGCCGATGCTGATTCTCTCTGGCGCACAGGACCTGAGAACGCCGACCTCGGGCGCCGAGGCGGTGGCCGCGCGCGTCCCTGGAGCACAGCTCATAGTGGTGCCTTATACAGGGCACTCGGTCCTCGGCACCGACTTCAGCGGCTGTGCGCAGGCGGCTGTCACTGCCTTCTTCACGAGTGGCACCGCAGAGCCGTGCAAGACGACAGCGAATCCGTTCAGCCCAACCCCGATCACCCCGACGAAGCTCAAGCTCGTCAAAGCGGTCGGCGGCGTTTCAGGCCGTGCGGGAAGCACCTTGGCGGTGGTGCTCGACACGATCATCGACCTCGAACGGCAGGTGGTCGGCGCCACGCTGCAGGCCGATCAGGAACTGCCGAGCGGCTCGAGCTTCGGCGGCCTGCGCGGCGGCTTCGCGCAGATCACGTCCTCGGCGCTGCAGCTATATGGGCTGTCGTTCGTGAACGGCGTACAACTGACGGGGAGCTTCCCCGTACAGGACGGCCACCTGCTGGCGGCTGACCTGCGCGTAGAAGGCTCCCAGGCGGCGCGCGGAACGATCCGCATCGGCGCGAGCGCGCGGGTGAGTGGGAGCTTGGGTGGACGACGCTTCAATGTGGATTTGGCCAAGGTGAAGCTCGCCAGCGCGGGCGGGCGCGCACCGCTGAGCTGGCCGGCGATGAGTCTGCGCTTTCCCGCGCCCACGCTCGCGCGACTACCCTGAGCTAGATGGCCAACGCGCTCGCCGCCGAGAGCTCGCCGTATCTGCGCCAGCACGCGAGCAACCCTGTCGACTGGCTGCCGTGGGGAGAGCAGGCGCTCGAGCAAGCCCGAGAGCGCGACGTGCCGCTGCTCGTGTCGATCGGCTACTCCTCCTGCCACTGGTGCCATGTCATGGAGCGAGAGTCCTTCGAGGACGAGCGCACGGCACAGCTGATGAACGAGAGCTTTGTGTGCGTGAAGGTGGACCGCGAGGAGCGACCTGACGTCGATGCGCTGTACATGGAGGCGGTGCAGGGCATGACCGGCCACGGCGGCTGGCCATTGAACGTGTTCCTGACCCCGGAGGGATTGCCGTTCTATGGAGGCACGTACTTCCCGCCCCAGGACCGCCCGGGAATGCCGTCCTTCACCCAGGTGCTGCTCGCCGTGTCCGAAGCGTGGGGCGAGCGTGGAGCGGAGATCAAGGCGAGCGGTGAGCAGTTGCGCGAACGGCTCTCCGGTGGAGCCCTTCTGAGGCCCGTGGGGGAGCCCTTCGAGGAGGCCTCGCTCGATACTGCCGTGGAGAGGTTGAAAGGGTCCTTCGACGCGCTGCACGGGGGCTTTGGGGGAGCCCCGAAGTTTCCCCAGGCTTCGGTGCTCGAGTTTTTGATGTGCCGAGCCGCGGAGCATCGAGGGAACGACCCATCCTCCCCCTCCAACGCCTCCCCACTCTCCCCCACCGCCCCGGATCCACTCGCGGCGGGCGCACCCCCTGCCCAAATGGCGCTGTACACCCTGCGCTCGATGGCAGGCGGGGGCATCCACGATCAGATCGGCGGCGGCTTTCACCGCTATGCGGTCGATCAGACATGGACGGTGCCGCACTTCGAGAAGATGCTCTACGACAACGCGCTGCTTGCGCGTGCCTATCTACATGGCTTCCAGCTGTCCGGCGATCAGGAGCTGCTTGATGTGTGCCACGACACCTTGGGGTGGGCGCTGCGCGAGATGCGAGGTCCTGAGGGTGGCTTCTACAGCGCGCTTGACGCCGATTCCGACGGCGTTGAGGGGCGCTTCTATGTGTGGAGGACCGCTGAGCTTGAGCGTGTGCTCGGCGAGGACGCGGATGCTGGGATCCGCTGGCTCGGTGCCAGCGAGGAGGGGAACTTCATCGACCCACACCATCCCGAGCCCGGCTTGAACGTGCTCGAGGACCGTGGCCCTCGACCGGACGGGCCGACTCGCGAGCGGATTCGAGTACGGCTGCTCGAGGCCCGTGCTGAGCGGATGAGGCCGGCCCTTGACGACAAGCGCTTGACGAGCTGGAACGCGCTGATGATCTCAGCGCTTGCCGAGGCGGGTGGGGTGTTCCTGGAGGCGGCGGTCACGTGCGCCGAGTTCGTGCTGCGAGAGCTACGCACCACCGAGGGCAGGCTGTTGAGGACCTACGGCAGCGGAGAGGCAAAGATCGATGCTTACCTCGAGGACTACGCATTCTTGCTGGAGGCGCTTGTCGCGCTGTTCGAGGCGACGTGCGAGGAGCGCTGGCTGTCACATGCCACAGCGCTCGCTGACGAGCTGATCGAGCGCTTCTCAGACCCTGAGAACGGCGGCTTCTTCTCAACCGCCGTGGATGGCGAGCAGTTGATCGTCAGGCGTAAGGAGCTCGAGGACTCGCCGATCCCAGCGGGCGGCTCGAGCGCCGCGATGGGGCTGCTGCGCCTTGCACAGCTCACCGGCACAGAGCGCTATGAACGTCAAGCCAGCAGCGTGATCGGGCTACTGCAGGCGATCGCGCCAAGACACCCAACGTCATTCGGGCACTTGCTTCAGGCTATGCACTGGCGCGTATCGCCGATGCGCCCGATCGCTTGCCCGATCCCGCCTTCCGTCGCGCGCGACTAGGCCCAACCAAGAAGCCTGCCGCCTGGTCCGCGCGAGGGCCTGCACAGCAAACGTCTAGTGACCGGCGAGCGCCTTCAGTTCGGCGAGATCGACCGAGTTCGAGGGCGCGGTGATCGTGACCGGTTTATTCCAGTTGTCGAAGTCGATCTTCCCGCTTTCCGAGCCACCCTTGGTGATCTGGAGCGGATAGGGCTTTCCGGTCGTGGCCACATAGAGCGTGCTGCTCTTGGAGGTGCCGGTGAGGGCGATTGCCTGCTGACCGTTCACAACCGTGGTGGCACCCTTGGCGAGCACGCCGTGACTGGCGAGCGTCGTGTCGAGCAGCTGGCGCATGTTGGCGAGCGATCCGAACGAGGCGAATTCGCCGCTTGAGGCCGAGGCCTTGAGCCACTTGCCGTCGAGCAGCTGGGCCGCCGCGGAGCCGCCGAGGCTGCGATAGAAGGCGGGGCTGCCGCTGATATATGCCGTGCTGCCAAGCAGGATCAGCTTGAAGCTCGCGCCATTCTCGGAGAGTTCGCCGCGAGCACCCACGCCTGACACGAGATTCAGGTCGAGCGTCACAGGCGCACCTCCGCTATTGAGCGAACCCGAGACGTGAACCGAAGTGGCGTTGTCGGCGGCGAGCTTGCTTTCGCTGAGAATCTGCTCGGCGCCCTTGGAGGCAATGTTGTTGCTACTCGAAGAGCTGCTTCCGCAGCCCGCGAATGCGACGACAGCTATTGCCGATGCAGCAAATGGGAGGAGTCGCAGGCGCATGATCGCGGCATCCTAGCGACTGTTGCGGATAGGACTCCCTTAGAGGATCGACAGGTAGCGGTCCAGCTCCCACTGGGTGACCTGCACGCGATAGTCCTCCCACTCCTGGCGCTTAATCTCCACATAGCGGTTGAACATGTGCTCGCCGAGCGTGCGCAGCACGAGCTCGGACTCCGCTGTGATCTCGATCGCCTCGCCAAGCGACTCGGGCAGCTGCTCGATGCCCAGCCGCCGTCGCTCCTCGGCGGTGAGGTGGTACAGATTCTTCTCCATCGGATCGGGCAACTCATAGCCCTTCTCTATTCCCTCCAGCCCTGCCTGCAGGAGCACGGCGAATGTCAGGTAGGGATTGCAGGCCGGATCGGGGCAGCGCAGCTCCATGCGCGTGGCCTGCTCCTTACCCGGGTGATACAGCGGCACGCGCACGAGCGCCGAGCGGTTGCGCCGCGACCAGGCCGCGTACACCGGCGCCTCATAGCCTGGTACGAGGCGCTTGTAGGAGTTGACCCACTGGGCGAAGATCGAGCAGATCTCGCGTGCGTGCTTGAGCTGGCCGGCGATGAACGCCTTGCCCACATCGGAGAGGAAGTACTGGTCATCGGCGTCATAGAAGGCGTTCTTGCCATCGGTGAAGAGCGACTGATGGGTATGCATCCCTGAGCCGTTCTCGCCGAACAGCGGCTTGGGCATGAAGGTGGCGTGCCACCCGTACTTGACCGCGTACTCCTTGACTGTGATGCGATAGGTCATGCAGTCGTCGGCCATCTTCAGCGCGGGCGCGTAGCGCATGTCGATCTCGTGCTGGGAGGGACCCACCTCGTGGTGGGTGTACTCGACGTGGATGCCGAGCTGTTCGAGCGCGAGCACGGTCTCGCGGCGCACGTCGGTGCCGGCGTCGAGCGTGGTCAGATCGAAGTAGCCGCCTTTGTCGAGCACCTCGGTGGACTTGCTGTCGCGAAACAGGAAGTACTCGAGCTCGGGACCCACGTTGAAGGTGTCGAAGCCCATCCCTTGCGCCCGCTCCAGAGCGCGCCGCAGCACGTGCCGCGGATCGCCCTCATACGGTGTGCGCTCGGGGGTGATGACGTCGCAGAACATCCTCCCCACCCCCTGCTCTTCGGGGCGCCACGGCAGCACCGCGAACGTGCTCGGGTCGGGCATCGCGATCATGTCGGACTCCTCGATCGCGTTGAAGCCGGTGATCGAGGAGCCGTCGAAGCCCATGCCGGCCTCGAAGGCGTCGTCGAGCTCTTGCGAGTTGACGGAGAACGACTTCAGCTGACCCAGGATGTCGGTGAACCAGAGGCGGATGAAGCGGATGTCGCGCTCCGCTACCAGCGCCTTGACGTCGTCGCGGCTCTTGGGCTGCTCGTTCTTGGCCATCGAGCCCAGCGTAATGGATGGACCCCGCGCCCGCCTTGGACGCCTGGCCACAGAGCGGCGGCTAGTGAGCGCTGAGGATCGCTGCAGCTACCAACAAGAAGCCGAGCGCGACGGCCCAGGCGGCGATTCTGTCCGGTCGCGGACCTACTCGCTGGGCTGCGGGCAGCCGCGGACGCTGGCGCGCTGTGCGCACGGTCGGGGCCGGAGTCGCCCGCTCGACGAGCATTAGGCGCTGTCCCGGGCGGATTTCGCGTACGCCGCGATGCAGAGCTGGAGCTGTGCTCGCACCCGCACGCGTGGCAACGCGGCGCTCACTGGCGTGACGGCGCTCGATCCGCTCGTGCACGTCCTCAAGATCGGCCCACCACGCACGGGCCTCGGAAGCTCGTGGCATCGGCGGCGATGCTAACAGCGTGTCCGGCGGCTGCAGCGGCCGCTCGAATCAAACCTTGCGTACTTTGCGGGAACGCTCTAATGACCGGCGACGGCGGCCACGAAGGCGGCGATCGATTCGGCGTCGTGACCCTGGTAGAGCTGCGCCGGCATGTCTCCGTTGCCGCGCGCGCGGCCTTCGGCGATCGCGCTCAGCACCAGCGCCTTGCGGCCTGCTTCTGTGGAGATCTCCGAGCCGAGGCGGATGTCGAGGTTGGGACCGACCCGTCCAACGGCGTTGGCGCCCTGCAGGGTGTGACAGACCGCACAGGAGTCCGAGAAGAGCACGCGGCCATGCTGCTGCTCGGCGTTGAGATGGACTCCGCCGACGCCGGCGCTTGCCTTGTTGTTGCCGTTGGCGATGAGCACAAATGCGGGGACGACCAGCCCGAAGACGAACGTGAGCGCCACGACGAGCATCACGGCCCGCTGGCCCAGCTTGGATTCGCTGTGCAGCGACTGGCGCGCTCCGCGCGGCCCGCCGCGCATGGCGACGAAGAACACGCCGAGCCCGAGGGCGACCCAGAAGACGACGAATGCGTAGATCATCGGATCGGCACGATACATGAGCCTCCGGCTCGGGGTGATTCCCGCAAGATCGCGGCGGGACTTTCGATGAAAGCTCTCTTAAGTGACCTTTAGGGAGGACCTATGTTGGCCGCTACGCTGGTGGTAGGTTTCAATTCGCTTCGGACACTGGACGTGCTCACGTGAACATCCTGCGCCGCCTGCCCCTCTCTCGCCTGTTGCTGCTGTGCGGCGTGGTGATAGCCGTCGGTGCCGGCGCCACCGCTCTTGCTCTGGCTGTCGGCACAGGTCCGACGCCGCCGCCAAAGCCGCTTGCGGATGCCGTTCACGACGCGCTGTCGGCGCCGAAGGTGAGCGGCGTGAGCGCGCGCATCCAGTTCACCAACCATCTGCTGGAAGGGGCAAACCTGGCAAACGGCGGCAGCGGCGAAGCCGGCCAGTTCACATCGAGCCCGTTGCTGACCGGCGCCACTGGGCGCCTTTGGATCGGCTCGAACGGGAGAGCCCGCCTGGAATTGCAATCGGAACAGGGCGACACCCAGATCCTCTACGACGGGCATACGGCATCCCTGTATGACGCCGCGACGAACACGCTCTACCGCTACACGCCCAAGCAAGAATCGGGCGACGAAACGCTCGGAACGACGACCGACGAGGCGGTTCAGCCCGAAAACTCCTCTGAGCAGGACAGCGGCCACAAGATCCCAAGCGTCGCCGAAATCGAAGAAGGCTTGACGCGCGCAGGCAAGCACGCCGATATCTCCGCCGCTACGCCCACCGACGTCGCCGGACAGGCGGCCTACACGGTGCGCGTTTCCCCGCGTGAAAATGGCGGGCTGATCGCCGGTGCCGAGCTCTCCTGGGACGCCACCAACGGGGCGCCGCTGCGCGCCGCCGTCTATTCCACCAGCAGCCCCTCGCCGGTGATCGAACTGGCGGCCACCGAAATCTCCTACGGTCCGGTCGAAAGCTCGACGCTCGACTTCACGCCCCCCGCGAACGCGAAGGTCGAGGAAGTCACGCTTCCGCAAAAGCACGCTTCGGGAGCTTCCGATTCTCCATCAAGCAGGGATAAACCCCATGTGACCACCAGTGGCAAGGGCCTTGGCGCGATCACGCTGCTGGAAAGCCCCGTCAAGGCGGGCAGCAAGGAATCGACCTCCGCCGAGCTGGAAAATCTGCCGAAGGTCGATATCAACGGCACAAGCGCAAGCGAGCTACCAACTCAGCTCGGCACGCTCTTGACCTTCGAGCGCGCAGGCGTGCGCTACCTGCTCGCCGGCTCGGTCACACCCAGCGCGATCGAGGCGTTCGCACGAGGCATCTAGCGTGACCGACGCCGAGGCCCAGCCGGTAAAGGCGCGCGGCCTTGTCAAGCGCTATAAGGACGTTCTCGCCGTCGATCACATCGACTTGAACGTGCGGGCCGGTGACGTGTACGGCTTCCTCGGCCCAAACGGCGCGGGCAAGACGACGACGCTGCGGATGGCGCTGGGGCTGATCACCCCTAGCGAAGGAGTCGTGGAGCTGTTCGGACGCGACCCGCTGCGGGAGGGTGCACGGGCGCTCGAGGGAGTCGCCGGGTTCGTCGAGGCGCCGCGCTTCTACCCGTACATGACCGGGCGCAAGAACCTGGAACTGCTCGCGGCGCTAGATGGCGACGGCGCGCGCGATCGCATCGAGGAGGTGCTGGAGGTGGTCGAGCTGGCG
Organism: Solirubrobacteraceae bacterium; assembly: GCA_036510495.1. Lineage (GTDB taxonomy): Bacteria > Actinomycetota > Thermoleophilia > Solirubrobacterales > Solirubrobacteraceae > Palsa-744. The sequence continues at coordinate 16,354 of DATCDV010000038.1, read as the reverse complement.
CCGCGGGGCAAGCACAGGGTGGGCGGCTACTCGCACGGGATGCGCCAACGGCTGGGGATCGCCGCGGCGCTCCTGCGTCGCCCACGTCTGCTGATCCTGGACGAGCCCGCGACCGGTCTGGACCCGGCGGGGATGCGCGACATGCGGGCCTTGATCCGGCGCCTGGCCGAAGAAGGCATCACGGTCCTGCTTTCGAGCCACCAACTGCCCGAGGTTCAAGAACTGTGCGATCGCGTGGCGATCGTGGACCGCGGCAAAGTCGTCTACGAGGGCGCCCTGGCCGACCTGCGCCGTCAGGGAGGGGCCGGCTACCGCCTGCGCACGACCGACGACGCGCGTGCTTTGCAGGTAGTCCAAGCGCAGCGGGGCGTCGATCGCGCCATGGCCGGGCCTCACGGGATCGCCTTCCAAGCCCAGGAGGGCGATGTCGGCCCGCTCTCGCTCGCGCTCGGGCAGGCGGGCATCGGCATCCTCGCGCTCACGCCCGAGCTGGCCACGCTCGAGGATCTGTTCTTCCGTCTCACGGAGAGCAATGGAGCAGGCGCATCGCCTCAGGCAGCCGGCGACAGTCCGCCTCCGAGTAAAGAGTCGCTGGTGGGAGCACCGTGACGACATCTCACGACGGCCGATCGAGAGGGATTCGCCCATGAGCAGCGTCGCCGCCTCCCCTCCCCTGTCCGCGCCGGCGACGTCGGCTCGCGCACGACGCCCTTCGACGCTCACCGTCTACCGCTGGGAGCTACGCAAGCTGCGTGCCCAGAAGCGCACTTACATGGGCCTCGGCTTGGCCGTGATCCTGCCCCTGATCTTCGTGATCGTGCAGGATGTGCACACGCGCCACGGCGGTGGAGACAGCATCTTCGCGGGCCAGATCACCCAGTCGGGCTTGGCCACCCCAGTCCTGATGCTGCTGTTCGAGTCGGTCTTCTTCCTGCCCCTGATCGCGTCCTTGGTGGCCGGCGACGTCGTCGCGGCCGAGGACGGCAACGGAACCCTCAAGACGATCCTCACGCGCTCGGTGGACCGCGGCCAGGTGTTCGCCGCCAAGGCACTGACGGCGCTCACCTACGCGACGATCGCCGTCTTCCTCTCGGCGGCGGTGGCGAGCGTGGGCGGGATCGCCTCGTGGGGCTTCAACCCGATCAAAACCTTCTCGGGAAGCACCGTATCGGCCTCCGAAGGCCTCTTGCTGGTGATCGCCGCCAACGCGTGCTATCTGATCCCGCTGTTCGCGGTGGCGTCGCTCGCGGTGCTGCTGTCCACCAGCACCCGCAACAGCACCGCGTCGGTGGTCGGCGCGGTGGGCATCGTGATCCTGCTCTACATAATCGCCGGCATCCCCGGCCTGGAAGGCATCAAGCCCTACCTGTTGACCGAGCAGTTCCAGAACTGGCAAGGCCTGCTGCGCACACCGACCGATTGGGCCCCAGTGCTGCACTCACTGTGGGTCTGCGCGCTGTACGCGCTGCCGTCCCTGTTCGCGGCGTATCTGGTGTTCCTGCGCCGAGACGTAGCCGGCGGGTAAACAGGCAGTCGGACTAGCTGACTTCGACCGGCAGCTCCACGGCCCCGACCTGCACCTCGCCAAGCAAACGCCGGGCCTCCTTGGGATCGATCAGCCCAGCACCGAGCCGTCCGGTTGACTCCGCCCCACAAGCGACGCCAAAGCGTAGGCACTGGTCGGGCGCGCGACCCTCGTAGCGAGCGGCCACATAGCCGGCGAGGAAGGCGTCGCCTGAGCCGCGCTTGGCAATCGGCTCGCGCGGCTCGGTCTGGGCGCGGCGTAGGGACGATTTGCCATCGATGAGCACGTCGGCGACGCAACCGTCGCCCATCGTCATGATCGCCTCCCGGGGTCCGAGCGCGACGATCTCGCGTACGGCAAGCAAGCGTTCCTCCTCAGAGGAGAACTCGTGGCCGACGAGCTCCTCGGCCTCGAGGATGTTCGGGGAGACGACGTCTGGCTCGGCGCGAACGGCGTGCAACAGCGGATCGCCGTCGGTGTCGAGCACCGTGGTCACGCCGACCTTGTGCAGGTCGCGGATCAGCTCGGCGTAGAGCTCGGAGGAAACGCCGCGCGGCAGCGATCCGGCGAGCACCACGATGGCGGCGCCACGCGCAAGGTAGAGCAGCTTGTCTTGAAACAGCTCGACCTCCTGCTCGGAGACGGCAGGGCCGCGTTCGTTGACCTCGGTTTGCTCCCCGTTGGTTGGGTCGAGCACCGACGTGTTCGTGCGCGACTCATCGCCAATGCGCACAAAGTCGTTGAGGATCGCCTCGCCGGTGAGCTGCTCGACGATGTGCGTGCCGGTCGCTCCCCCAGCCAGTCCTGTGGCAATCACCGGCTGCCCGAGCGCCTTGAGGGCGCGTGCGATGTTGACGCCCTTGCCGCCGGCCATCGTGCGCTGCTCGACGGTACGGTGGCGCCGACCGAGGCGGAAATTCGGCACCGAGAGCGACTTGTCGATGGCCGCGTTGAGCGTGACCGTGATGATCATCTGATGCTCCGCATCCGCGTTCCCGCACGAGCTATGACCGGCTGATCATCCACGCGCTCCCCAGAGGCTACCGGACGTGCCACGGTGCGGCAGAAATTCTGGATAAATTCAGCCGCGACGGGCGTTACCTTGCGGATGATTCTACTTTTCGGATGACCCGCCCCGTTAGGAGCCGGAAAGGGCCCAGGCGAGCTCGCGCAAGCGCTCGGCCTCAGCGCGGGCCGCTTGCGCTGGGTCTCTCCCGCTAGCGCGATGGGCGTCCGCTATCGAGCGCGAAGCGCTGATCAACCCGCCGGCGCGACCGGGAGCGAAAGCGGGAGCCAGGTCCTCAACGCGGCCTCCCTGTGCACCAACCCCCGGCAGAAGGAAGATCGCGTGGGGCATCAACTCGCGGGCACGCGCAAGGTGCTCGGGCGCGGTGGCGCCAACGACCGCGCCCACATCGCTCAGGCCACTCCCCTCGACACCGTCTGCCCCGAGCGTGTCGACAAGCATCGCGACCCGCTCCCAAACACGACCTCCGCCGACAACCTCCAGGTCCTCAACGTCGGCGGCACCAGGGTTTGAGGTGCGCACGAGCACGAGCACCGCGGCGCCCGAGGCGCGCGCTGTGAATATGAACGGCTCAAGCGCGTCAGAGCCCATCAGCGGGTTGACCGTGAGCATGTCCGCTCCGAGCCCCGCCACGGACCCAAATGGAGTGTCGCTCGCTCCAATCAGGGCCTGTGCGTAGGCGCGTGCGCTCACATCGATGTCGCCGCGCTTGCCGTCGGCGATCACAAGCAGACCCGCCTCGCGCGCATGGATGGTGACGGCTTCGAGCGCTGCCCAGCCGGGTGCTCCCAGAGCCTCGAAGCGGGCAAGCTGAGGCTTGACCGCCACACATGCCGGTCCGGCCGCGTCGATCAATGCGGTGCAATGTGCCCGCACGGCCTGAGCTGCACGCACAGCCGGCAATGAGCCCACCGGTGGATCGCCTCCTCCTCCTCGCGGGCCTCCCCCTGGCAACTCGTCCTCCAGCGGCCGCTCTCCTGGCAGCCGTTCTCCTGGCAGCCGTTCTCTGGGCAGCCCCTCGGCAGCCATCTCGGGCCAGAGGTGCATCGGATCGGGGTCTAGACCGAGCACGATCTGCGACTCGCGCCGTCGCACAAGCGCAGCAAGCCTCTCGCCAAAGGGCCTCGCCCCGTCCTCTGAAGTCGAGAGCCGATCCCTGAAACCGGCGGCGGGAGCGGGCGGACGAGCAGGTGGGGGCACAACAGGGAAGAATACGCGGGAGATGGACCTCTCCCGCGTCTCCTGGATCGTGACCGTGTTCATAGCGCTGCTCACAGCGGTGCTGCTACTGCTCTCCGGCTATACGGGCTACGCGGCGCTGAGCGTAGCTGTGGGGATCTCGGCGGCGATCAACCTGTTGTGAGCCACGCATGCAGGGCAGCCACTGCGCGCCCGCGGTGGCTGATGGTGTCCTTGCGCTCGTCGCTCAGCTCGGCCATCGTCACATCGCCGGCCTCCTCGTCGGGCATGAAGGCTGGGTCATAGCCAAAGCCCCCCTCGCCGCGAGGATGCTCGGCCAGACGCCCCGTGCAACGTCCCTCGAATACCCGCTCCACCCCATCCACAGGATCGACGTAGGCAAGTGCGCACACGTAGGCAAGCGGACTGCCGGCGGGCGCCTCGTGCAAGAGCTTGGCGAGGTTCTGCTCGTCGGAGGCGTCCTCTCCGGCGTAGCGGGCCGAGCGCACCCCGGGAGCGCCCTGAAGCGCCGCCGCTTCGATACCCGAGTCATCGGCAATGCTGACCGTGCCGGTGGCAGCCGCGGCGGCACGAGCCTTGCCGAGCGCGTTCTGCTCGAAGGTCGAGCCGTCCTCAGGCGGCAGGATCACCGCGTCCGGCAGGGCGTCCACCTGAAAGCCGGGCAGCAGTCGTGCGAACTCGCGACGCTTGTGCTCGTTGCGAGTGGCCAGCAGGAGCCTCACGACAGATCTGCGAGCACCCGCTCCTGAGCGGCGCGCAGCTCGTCGATACCGTCGGCGGCGAGCGCGAGCAACTCGTCGAGCGAGGCACGCGACAGCGGCGTGCGCTCCGCGGTGGCCTGGACCTCGACGAGTCCGCCTTCACCGGTCATGACGACATTGGCGTCGACCTCGGCGTTCGAGTCCTCGCCATAGTCGAGGTCGAGCAGCGGGGCACCGCCAACCATGCCGCAGGAGACTGCGGCGATCGAGCCGGTGAGCGGCGAGCGCTCGATCCGCTCCTTGCTCTGCAGCCGCGCACAGGCGAGCGCCAGCGCGACGTAGGCGCCGGTGATCGAGGCACAGCGGGTGCCACCGTCCGCCTGGAGCACGTCGCAGTCCAAGTAAATGGTGCGTTCGCCGAGCGCGTTCAGATCGATGACGACACGCAGCGAGCGGCCAATCAGGCGCTGGATCTCAACAGAGCGTCCGTCCAGGCGCCCCTTGGAGATGTCGCGCGCCTTGCGATCGCCGGTGGAGGCGGGCAGCATGCCGTACTCGGCCGTCAGCCAGCCGCGGCCCTTGCCGGTCATCCAGCGCGGCACGCCCTCCTGCGCGGAGGCGGTGCATATGACGCGCGTCTCACCCATCGAGATCAGCGCCGAGCCGGTCGCGGTGCGCACGAACCCCGGCTCGATCTCGACCGGACGCAGTTGGCTCGCCGTGCGGCCATAGCTGCGTTTACGGAGGACCTGCTCAGGACCATCCTGGCGATCTGAGCCGTGAACATCTCCCGCCTGCACCGTGGGATCGCCCGAAGAGGCATTCTCCCCCGTCTCAGCAACCGACTGCGGATCCTGGCTCATGCGAGCGCTCCCACGCTGTGCAGGTCCACGTGCTCGACCTCGCCGAGCGGCATCTGCAGAAAGCGGGTGCCGACATCCCTGAAGGCAGGGACGTCGCCGGTGCATAGGAAGCGATAGTCCCCCTCACCGTGCGTGCGTGGGTTGCGCAGTCCGCGCGTGGAGAGCGCATGCTCAACCTGTCGGGCCAGCGCGCCACCCGAGCTGATCAGCTGCACACCTGGGCCGAGCATCCGCTGGAGCATAGGACTGATGAGCGGATAGTGGGTGCAGCCCAGAATGACCGTGTCGACGTCCGCTTCGCGCAACGGTACACATGCCTCGCGCACCTGCTCGACCGCGCTCTCGTCGAACTGCTGGCCGGCCTGGATGATGGAGGCAAGCGTCGGACAGGCGACCGCATGCAGGGTGACGTGCGCATCGACGGCACCGACCGCACGCTCGTAGCTACCGCTCGCGACGGTGGTGGGCGTGGCTAGCAGGCCGATGCGCCCGCTGTGAGTGGCGGCGACCGCTCGCAGCGCCTCGGGACGAACGACGCCGAGCACGTCGATGCCGAGCGTTGTCTCCATCATGCGCCGCTCGAGAATCGGCAGGGCGGCGGCGGTCGCTGAGTTGCAGGCGATGACCAGTAGCTTCGCGCGGCGACGCAGGAGCTCCTCGGCGATCTCCGAGGAAAAGCGCGCGAGCTCCTCGGGCGAGCGCTCGCCATAGGGAAAGCGGGCGGTATCCCCCACGTAGACGAAGTCCTCGCAGGGGAGCTGTACGAGCAGCTCGTGCAGAACCGTGAGCCCGCCGACGCCCGAGTCGAACACGCCGATCGGCCGGGCGCGAGGGTCACTGGCAGTGCTCGTCACGCGACCATCATTCCAGAGCGCTACCGTCAGCGCTGGTGCGCGCGCTCGTGGTGTCGAACATGTTGCCCGACGGACGCCATCCCGAGCGGGGCCGCTTCGTGCGCGATCAGGTGGATGCGCTGCGGGGGCTTGGCGAGTGGCAGGTGGAGCTGTATGAGTTCGCACCAGGCGCACGGGCGCTGCTGGCTGCTGCCAGGGATTTGCACAAGCGTTATGCGAACGAGCGCTTCGACGTGGTGCACGCCCACTTCGGTTTGACCGCGTGGGCGGCGCTGGCGGCGAAAGCGCGGGGACGGGCGCTAACGCTGCACGGCACCGATGTGCGTCATCCGCGCACGCGCTTGGCAACCCGAGCGGTGCTGCCAAGCGTCGGGTTGCTCGCCGCTGTGTCGGAGGCGCTCATACAGGAGATTCCCAGCACTCGCGCTCGTACACGCGCGCGAGTGCTGCCATGCGGCGTGGATATGGAGCGCTTCAAGCTGGTGGCACGCGCGTACGCGCGGGACGAGCTGAATTTGGACCCACAAAAGCCCTACCTGCTCTTCCCCGCCGACCCCAGCCGTCCGGAGAAGCGATACGACCGCGCAAAGGCGCTAGCCGAGGTGGCGGGAGCCCGATTGCTCACCCTGGGCGGTGTAGATCCGGAGCGGGTGCCGCTTTATGTGAACGGGGCGAACGCGGTGATCGTGCCCTCAGAGCGAGAGGGCTTTGGGCTGGCGGTGCTCGAGGCGCTGGCGTGCGACGTACCGGTGCTGGCCACACCGGTCGGCATCCACGCACAGGCGCTGGATGGAGTGAGGAGAACGCTATGCGCTCCGTTTGAGCTCGAGCGCTGGCAAGCAGCCGTGGCGCCCCACGTGGCAGCCGAAGACCCGCGCGTCGAGGGCCGCTCGCACGCGGAGCCATTCTCCGCGGCGCGCATGGCAAAGCGCGTGGATGCGGCATGGCGCTCACTCGTCGCAGAGGCCGGATAGCATGGGAGCCGTGGCAGGAGCGGACGAAGCTGAGCAGACGTCACAGGCAGCTGCTCAGACACCACAGACCGCCGGGCAGCCGGTGCAGGCGCTTGAGCAGGCGCCGCGGGCGTCTAACGAGGCTGCGCCCACATCCGAGCAACATCCGGCAGGGGCCAACCACGGGACCGACAACGGGACACAGGACGCTGGGCAACAGGCGCCGGAGTCCGAGTCGGCCGCCGAGCAGCAGGCGCCTGGCTTTGGCGAGCGTGGGCGCATGCGTCGGCGGGCGCGCTTCCTGCGTAAGGCACGCGAGCTCGCCTATCGCGATCTCGGCGGACTCGTGTTCGACCTGCATCGCTTTGGCCAGCGCAACGACCAGTTGGTGCTCGCCAAGCTGGCGATGCTGCGCCAGATCGACAGCGAGGTGCGCGAGCTCGAAGGGGTGTTGCACGATCGCAGACCGATCACGGTGCTGCGCGAAGTTGGTATCGCGGCGTGCCCGCGCTGCGCCGCGATTCACGGCAGCGACGACCGCTTCTGTCCCGGCTGCGGGCTTGCGTTCGACACGAACGCCGACCGGCTGATCTCGACGGCGCCGGTGAGCCCCCAGGCACGGGCATCCGCTTCGCAAAGTCCACCGGCGCAGAGCCAACCATCGGCGCAGAGTCCTCCACCAGTGCAGAGTCAACCATCGGCGCAGAGTTCACCGCCGGCGCAAAACCAGCCATCGGCGCAGGGTTCACCACCGGTGCAGAGTCCTCCACCGGCGCAGAGCCAACCATCGGCGCAGAGTTCACCACCGGTGCAGAGTCCATCACCGGCACCGAGGGTCGAGCCCGCCCCGCCACTGAAGCCGGCTGCGTCTCCGCTAGCGGACAATCCAGCCGTTCGGGCGCCCTCTCCAGAGCGGCGTGAGCCGACGCGGAGCGATGAGGACGAGCCCACACGGATTCTGCGGCCGCCGAGCGGCGGCGAAGGAGCGTGAGCGTGCTGCAGGCGCCGGCGCCTGCACAAACTGGGGCGGTAGCGCGGGAGGTGTGTCCACTCTGTGGCGAGCCAATGCGCTCCGAGCAGAGTTGGTGCCTGCGCTGCGGCGCGGCGGCCCGCACGCGCCTGGCAGCACAGCCGAAATGGAAGGCGCTGGTGGTGGCGCTGCTGCTTGTGGTGGTGGTGTCCCTCGGCGTGCTTGCGGCAGCGCTGGTGAAGCTCGCGGGATGAGCCGCGGATGAGCTCTGCGCTCGGGGGGGCAGAGGACGGGCTACAAGCAAGCGTCGACGTGGTGGTGGTGGGGGCCGGCGCGGCCGGGCTCTACGCGGCGCTGTGCGCGGCTCGCGAAGGAGCAAGCGTGACGCTGCTCTCAGCCGTGGCTCTGGCGCAGACCGCGAGCTACTGGGCGCAAGGCGGGCTCGCGGCGGTACTGGCCACCGACGACAGCATGGAGCTGCACCTGGCCGACACCGAGCGCGCGGGCCGCGGCGCGGTGCGCCGCTCGGCGGCACAGGTACTCGTGGAGGAAGCACCGGATTGCGTGCGGGACCTGGAAGGACTGGGCTTCCACTTCGACGCGGATCGTCACGGGCAACTGGCGCTGGGACTCGAGGGGGGGCACTCAGTCAGACGGATCGTGCATGCCGGCGGGAGCGCCACCGGACGGCGGCTGCTGCGCGAGCTATCGGCGCTTGTGGTGGCGCACCCGCGCGTGCGTGTGATCGAGAGCGCGCGTGTGTGCGGTTTGCTGATTGATGGGGACCCCACCCATCCCCCAACTCATCCCTTCACCGGTCCCCCCACCCACCCCCGCTGCTACGGCGTGGTGTATGGAGCGGTCGGGGACCCCGTCGGTTCCCAACCGGGGGGGCGCATCGTGACGGCGCGGGCGACGGTGCTGAGCACCGGCGGCGCGGCGGCTTTGTGGGCGCGCACGACCAACCCGCCGGGGTCGATCGGCCAGGGATTGCTACTCGCGCACGCGGCCGGCGCGCCGCTTGCGGATCTCGAGTTCATGCAGTTCCACCCCACGGCCGTGATCGGCGTGGAGGGCAAGGAAGGCTTTCTCATCACCGAGGCGATCCGCGGCGAGGGAGCCACGCTGCTCGACGCCGCCGGCGAGCGCTTCGTGGACGAGCTGGCGCCGCGCGATGAGGTGTCGCGCGCGATCCAGACACGCTTGCGCGAGAGCGGGGAGCGCTCGGTGAGCCTGGACATGCGCGCGATCGATCCCGCTCTGTTCCCGAACGTGGTGGGAGCGTTGCGCGAAGCGGGGCTCGATCCCGCGCGTGAGCTGGTGCCGGTGGCACCTGCGGCGCACTACACGATCGGGGGCGTGCTCACCGACCTGCACGCCCGCTCCTCCGTGGCGGGCCTGTATGCGGTCGGCGAGACCGCTTGCACGGGCCTGCACGGAGCGAACCGGCTGGCATCGAACTCGTTGAGCGAGTGCTTTGTGTTCGGGCGGCGGGCGGCCTTGGCGGCGCTGGAGGAGCCCGCCATCGAAGCCTCTTGCTCACTGCCCGACCCGACTCTGATGGCTGAGCCCGATTGGGGGTCGGAGGGGTCTTCAATCGGCCAACAGAACACGCGGGCGGCGTTGTGGGAGCTGGCTGGAATCGAACGCTCGGCCGAGGGATTGCAACGGTTGCTCGCGAATCGACACCCGCTCGCGCGGCTGATAGGACGCTCGGCCCTGAAGCGCGAGGAGAGCCGCGGGACGCACATGCGGACGGACCATCCCGAGCGCGACCCACGGCTCGACGGAAAGCACGTGGTGCTGTCCAGCTCAGACGATGATCTCGCCTGGCAGGCATGGCGGTAGCGAAAGACTAACCCGAGCTTAATCAATTACTTCTGTGCCGCTTAGGAATGGCTCGGATACTCAACAAGTGCGGTCCTTTTGGCAGGGGCCGGTGTTGAAAGAAGCAGAACTATGTACCAGTTCAGCCGAGCCATTTACAGGGAGCTGGCTCCGTACATCACGGAGTCTAGGCCCGACGCCGGGAGCGGGTCGAACCACAAGCACGTGCTGGACGCGTGCGAGTCGGCGGTGGAGCGATTGGCGACCGATCGCCACTACTTCGCAAAGCCCGCGCGTACGCTGTTCTACGACATCAGGACCTATTTCCCGATGAGCGCGCAGGAGCGCGTGCTGCAAACGGTATGCCGCTACATCGGCCTCGCCCAGCGCTTCCTCGCGGAGAACCCGCTGGCGGCACATGCGGCCGTGACCGACGAGCCTCCGACGTGCCGCGCGACCACGCGCAAGGGCTCGACCTGCCAGCGCGTGCCGTTGCCGCACAACGGTTATTGCCCGTCGCATCAGCACTTGGCCGACACCGAGCACAGCGAGCGTCTAGCCGCAGCCTGACGCCCGCCTGACGCCCGCCGCCGTTCGCGTACGTGCCACCAGCACGCACACGAACACCGGAACGTCAGGAGCTTGTACGTGCCACCAGCACGCACACGAACACCGTCGAACGTCAGGAGCTCATTGGGATTAAGCTCGCGCGATGCTGCTCGGGGTTGATGTGGGCGGGACTTTCACCGACGCGGTGCTGGTGGATGACGCCGGGACCATCCACACCGCCAAGGCGCCGAGCACACCGCGCGGGCAACAGACGGGAGTAATGGCCGCGGTGGAAGCGGTGCTCACGCGCGCGGGCGCGCACACAGGCCAGGTCGAGCGCTTCGCGCACGGCATGACCGTTGCAACGAACGCACTGTTGGAGTCATCAGATGCCCACCCACCCGCGCGCACGGCGTTGGTGGCGACAGACGGGTTCACGGACATCGTGGAGCTGGGACGCCAGGCGCGCGCGAGCCTGTATCGCCTGTGCGAGGCCGGCCCACAACCGCTTGCCCCGCCGGACCTGCGCTTCGGCGCTCCCGAGCGGATGGGACCCCGGGGACCACTGCGCGAGCTCGACGAGAGCGCCACCGCGATGGTGCTAGAGCAACTTGTGAGAGCCGACCCCGAGGCCGTAGCGGTGGTACTGCTGCACTCCTATGCCCACCCTCAACACGAGCAGAGACTCGGCGAGCTGATAGCGGCGTGCCTGCCGGACGCGCACCTGTCGCTCTCGCACGAGCTGGTGGGCACGTTCAGGGAGTACGAGCGGGCGTGCACCACCGAGGTGGACGCGGCCCTCTCCCCCCTGCTCGCCTCCTATCTGAGAGACCTCGGCGAGCAGGCGACGAAGCAGGGCCTGCCGGCGGTGCAGGTGATGCAGTCCTCGGGTGGGCTCACCGAGGCGCGTAAGGCCGCCAGCCATGCGGCACTGACTGTGCTGTCGGGACCGGCGGGCGGAGTGGGCGGCGCACTGCTGCTGAGCGACGCGATGGGCGAGCGCGACGTGCTGTGCTTTGACATGGGCGGCACCTCGTGCGACGTGTGCGTGATCGCCGGCGGACACGTGGCCGAGACGGCGCAGCGCACAATCGCGGGGCGGCCGCTCGCGCTGCCGGCGCTCGACATCCACACGGTGGGCGCGGGCGGCGGCTCGATCGCGTGGCGTGACGCGGGCGGAGCGCTGCGCGTGGGGCCCGAGTCGGCGGGCGCCGATCCAGGACCTGCGTGCTATGGGCGCGGCGGCGAGCGGGCAACCGTGACCGACGCCAATCTGGTGTTGGGCAGGCTGCTCGATGACGTGCCACTCGCCGACGGGGTGAACCTCGATCGAGGAGCGGCCGAGCGCGCTGTGGGCACACTCGCGCACGAACTGGGGCTCGAGCGCCTCACCTGCGCCGAGGGCATCGTGAGGGTGGCCGAGACCGAGATGAGACGGGCGCTTGCGGTGATGACGGTGGAGCGAGGAATCGACCCGCGACGCTTCGCGTTGATGCCCTTCGGCGGGGCGGGACCGCTGCACGCGACCTCAATGGCGAGCGAGCTGGGGATCGAACGGGTGCTGTGCCCGCGCGCGTGTGGGGTGCTCTCGGCCCTTGGGTTGGCGGCGGGGGCGCCTCGAGGGGACGCGTCGAGCACGGTGATGCTCAGCGGCACGGCGTTCACGAGTGAGCGCGTCGCCGAAGCGCTGCGAGCGCTGATTGAGCGCGCGTCGGGCGAACTCGATGGCCCGGTGGAGCGCACGGGCGTGCGCTACGAGCTGCGATACCGCGGCCAGTCCTTTGAGCTGACGGTCGAGGAAGAGCTCGAACCGGGGGATGCTTTTGGGGGAGGGGTCGTTCATTCCAGTAACGCTCGCGACTCCCACCCGCGCGCATTGAGCACTCCCCTGGGCCTGCGGGACGCTTTCGAAGAGGCGCACGAGCAACGCTACGGCTACCGCGACGAGGACGCCGAGGTGGAGCTGGTAACCATGCGCGCGTCGGCGATCGGGCCACGGCCAGCACTGCGACTGAGCACCGCCACACAAGGGCGCCCACCGCGCGAGAGCAAGCTGGTCGTCTTCGACGGGGAATGGCTGGAGGCGGAGCTGTGGCGCGGCGAGCTGCCCGAGGGTGCGCGTGTGTGTGGGCCGGCGCTGTGTGCGATGCCTGAGTCCACCCTGCTCGTGCCGCCGGGGTGGAGCGGGGCAGTGGACGAGCGGGGGACGATCATGCTGGAGGACACCCGAGCAGAGCGAGACCGGGGCAAGTGCGCACCAGGCTCGGAGCGGGACGCGTGAGCGGGCTCGATCCGATCGAGCTGCAGGTGATCGTCGGCGCGCTGCGGGCAGCGTGCGAGGAGATGGGAGCGACGCTCGTGCGCTCAGCGCACTCGGCCAACATCAAGGAGCGCCGGGACGCCTCGACCGCCTTGTTCGATCGCGACGGCGAGATGGTGATGCAGGCAGAGCACATTCCCGTACACCTCGGGTCGATGCCGGCGGCGGTGCGGGCGGTGCTCGAGCGGGAGCACCGTGAGGGCGTCTCATGGGTGCTGAACGACCCGTTTGAAGGCGGCACGCATCTCCCGGACATCACGGTGGTGACACCCGTTTTTGCGGGCGCGCTGATCGGGTTCGCCGCAAGTCGCGCGCATCATGCCGACGTGGGCGGACGCGTGGTGGGATCGATGCCGGCCGACAGTCGCACGCTCGATGAAGAGGGTGTGGTGATTCATCCGCGTGAGCTAAGCGAGGCGGCGATCGATGAGCTGGTCGCGCGGATGCGCCAGCCGCAAGAGCGCAGGGCCGACCTGCGAGCGCAATTGGCGGCCAACCGCGTGGGCGCGCTGCGGCTCTCAGAGCTCGCGAGTCGAGTGGGCGCAGAACGCCTGGCCGAGGCGATGGAGGCGGTGCTCGACTACGCGGAGCGGCGCACGCGCGCGTGTATCGCGGCATTGCCGGACGGGGTGCGCGAAGCTCGCGACGTGCTGGAGGCGCGCGAGGGGGATCTCGTGCTGTGCCTGAAGGCGACCGTGACAGGCGAGCGGCTCGTGCTCGACTTCACCGGATCGGCAGGTCCTCACGACGGCAATCTCAACTGTCCGCTGGCGGTGACGCTGTCGGCGTGCTGGTTTGCGGTGCGGGTGCTCACGGACCCCGACATCCCACCTTCGGCGGGCGCGTACAGGCCGGTCGAGGTGATCGTGGCGGAGGGGTCGCTGCTGAACGCGCAACGGCCAGCCGGTCTCGCCAAAGCGAGTCCGGCAGGCGGTCCGGCCAAAGCGAGTCCGGCAGGCGGTCCGGCCGAAGCGAGTCCGGCTGGCAGCTCGTCCCACGCGAGCGCAGCCGACGATCCCTCCGTCGGGGCCCCGGCGGTGGCGGCCGGCAACGTGGAGACCTCCTCGCGCGTGGCCGACCTCGTGCTGGGCGCCTTCGGGAGGGCGCTGGGCCAAGGGACGATGAACAACCTGACGCTCGGCAACGACGAGTTCTCCTACTACGAGACGCTTGGCGGGGGGCAGGGCGCGTGTGAGGACGCAGACGGCCCGAGCGGGGTGCACGTGGCGATGAGCAACACGCTCAACACGCCGATCGAGGCGCTCGAGCGCGAACTGCCGCTGCTTGTGCGCGAATATGCGCTGCGGCGCGGGTCGGGCGGCGCGGGACGGCACAGGGGCGGCGACGGCGTCGTGCGCGAGCTGGAGGCGTTGAGCGACATGACGTTCTCGCTGATAGCCGAGCGGCGACGCCACGCGCCCCCAGGCGCGCACGGGGGCGAGCCGGGAGAGCGCGGTCGCGACACGCTGATCGGGCTCGACGCCCGGGAGGACGCAACCGACGGGCACACGGCAAGCGGTGAAGCGCGAGGATTGCCGGCGAAGGTCACGGGTACGCTTCACACTGGTGAGCGACTTCGCATCGAAACTCCTGGCGGCGGCGGGTATGGGCCGGCCTCCGAGCGCGGCGATCCCGAGCACCCACACGCCTGAGGTGCCAACAATCGCACCCGCGGAGCGAGCGAATGGCTGAGCGCATCGGCTTTCTCGGCTTGGGCATCATGGGCTCGCGCATGGCCGCGAACGTGGCGAAGGCGGGCTACGAGCTGACCGTGTGGACGCACACGGAGGGCAAGGCGCAGCGGTGGGCGCGGGAGCACGGTGCCACAGCGGTGGATACCCCGGCGGAGGTGGCGAAGGCGAGCGACATCGTGGTCAGCATGGTCGTGGACGGAGCGCAGGTCGAGAGCGTCCTGTGCGACCAAGACGGTGCAGTCAGCGGGGCACATGACGGTCTGTTGTGCGTGGACATGTCGACAATCGCTCCGACGGACACGCGCCGCATCGCCGCCCGGCTCACAGAGCGCGGAGTCGGGATGATCGACGCACCGGTGACGGGTTCCTCGCCGCGTGCGCAGGCGGGCACGCTGACGATCATGGTGGGCGGCGAGTCGGATGCTTTCGAGCGCGTCAAGCCGCTACTCCAAGCGATGGGCGAGCTGATCGTGCATGTCGGCGAGCTCGGCCAGGGCGAGATGCTCAAGCTGATCAACAACTCACTGGGGGCCGCTAACGCCGCGGCGGTGGCCGAGGCGATGCTGTTGGCTGACGCCACCGGCGTGGACCTGGACGCGCTCGTCGCGGTGACCCAGAGCGGCTCGGGAGCCTCGGCTCAGATGCAGATGAAGTCGGGCCCGATGCGCGCGCACGACTACTCGACATTGTTCAAGACTGAGCACCTGCTCAAGGACGTGCGGTTGTGCCTTGAGGAAGCGCAGGCCGCGGGCATCCCCTTCCCGGCGGCCGCCCACGCACGCGACCTGCTGACCGCGACGATGGGACGCGGCCACGGCGCGGATGACTACGCGGCTCTGATCGAGGCAGCCGAGGGGCTCGCTGGCCGGCGTCTATAAGAGTCGCGGGGCCTGATCGCCACCTGTTTGCCCACCTCCACGCAAAGGCGATCTCACGCGATCCGTATAGCCAGGACACGGCCCTGTGAACCCTTCGTAACCGCGAGAGGCCCAAAAAAACCTTCGATTTGCAGGGGATTTGGGATTTCCGCTCGGATTTCGTATCTTTAAGGGCAGCGGCACCCCGTGCCAACGCCCTCTGGGCGGCACGGAGGGGGGTGACGCGGTTTTCAGACGATCTCTCGTATTCAGGTTCTTTCAAAATGCCAATTGCTCTCAAGGAATGGGCGGTCACCGTCCGCGCCCTCGCCGAAGGCGAGCAGCTGATCACCCTGCGCAAGGGCGGTATCCGCGAGCCGGAAAAGCACTTCAAGCTCGATCACGACCGCTTCTTTCTGTACCCCACGTTCGACCATCAGCGCAACGATCTCGTGCGCGAGTCCCACCAGCCGGAGCTGCGCAGGGCGCTCGAGGAAGGCGTGTGGAACGACGGCGAGCCGTCGGTGAACGCGTTCAGCGTCGAAGGCGGCATCCAGCAGCCTGAGCGCGTGCGCATCAGGGCGTGGGCCGAAGTGGCAGGCCACTTCACGATCTCAGATCCCCGCTGCGTGGATGCGCTGTCGCCCTTCTACGTGTGGACCCCCGACTACGCCGAGAAGCGCCTGGAATGGAAGCGCCGCCATCCCCTGCACGTGCTGCTGCTGCGCACCTACAGGATCCCCCGTCCCGTGACTGTCAAGGTCAAGGACGAGTATGGCGTGTGCAGCTCGTGGCTGGAGCTCCAGCGCGAACTGCCCTTCGAGGGCACCCCGGTCCTCTCCGACGGCGAGTTCGAGCGCGCCGCCGAAGAGATCGAGGGCATCACGCGCGAAGCCGGCCAGCCCATGGGCCAGCCGGTCTTGGTCTAGCTCTTCTGGGGTTCACCCGGCGCATGCGCCGGGTGGCCGAGCCGCACATGTGCGGCTCGGAACGGGGACGTACATGTACGTCCCC
>DATCDV010000037.1:0-2624 GCA_036510495.1 Solirubrobacteraceae bacterium | reverse complement strand
GATCGCGACGACCGCGCCGGTCGGCCAGCCGCCGCCTGTCGAGCCGGCTGATGATCCTGCCCCGCTGCCCATCATCCCGTAGCCGGCGGCGGCCGGGCCCGCGCCCTGGCCGCTGAGGTAGCCGCTCATCATGCCGGCGATCGAGGAGCCGCGGTAGCCCATCATCATGCCGATCAAGCCGTACATGGGCGCGTAGCGACCTTGAATCTGGGTGCTCTTGCCGAGATAGCGCTCACCGATATACCGATGCATCTGGTCGCCGGCGGCCGATCCCATCATCTCGTCCATCAACGTGTTCATCCGGCCGTGGGCCGTCGTCGAGCCGAGCGCTTGACCCATCAGGTACTCGCCTACCTGCTCGTACTGCGAGCTTGACAGGCTCTTGCCCTTGAGCGTGCCGGCGTGGACGGCGCTGAGGATTTGTGAGCCTTGCGCCTGCTCGGAGGCCACCGATGCCAACGAGGGCGCCGCAACAACCAGGGCAAGCAGCAACGCCCCGGCGAACGACAAAGCAGTTCGTGGAAGTGTGTGTGTACGAATCATCGTTCCTCCAAGGCGGAATCCGCGTGCGTGTGAAATCACCTGCGATCGTCGCGCAACACAATCCGGCCGGCAACGTCACAAGCCCGCTGCGGTGCCACGCGAACCTCGCAGTGATCATGCGTAGAAACGCGCAGCAGAAACGCGCGAAACCCGCAACAGCGACACCCGAATTAGCGGATGGCGGGGCGCTCGCGGCTGTAAGTCTGTGCGGAAACCACGAGCCCCAACCGACTCAGCTCGATGCCAGGAGGTCCGCCATGCGCCTCGCAATCACACACACCCAATCCCCGCCCCCCAGGCTCGAAGGCGCAGCCAACCCGCCTCTCGCTCGACGCGCCCTCGCGCGCGCGCGCGCTAACCCGGATGATGCAGTAGGCGTGCGAGGGTGACTGCTGGGTGATGAATCGGGGTCACTGGTGTTGGCCGCGTGGGTTGTTGGGCTGATGGTGGAGTTTCGGATGGTTCCGGGAACCGCTGGGCGGCCGGCGGGGGCGTTTGCGGGCAGCGGTGATCGCGGCGGTGGCCTTGGAGGTCTGCTGGGGTGCTGGTGGTGAGCGGCGGCTGTCAGCCGGTGGCGGCTGGGAGCGCTTCGAGCCGCTCGAACGCTGCCTTGAGTTCCGTGACCCACGGCCACGTGTCCTGGAGGTGCAGCTTCGCCCGGCGGCCGGAGAACGCGAGTCGGGCAGCGACGTGCAGCAGCCGGTATCGCAGCCGCTTGGGCTCGGCGTTGGCGAGCTCGCCGTCGAGGGCGAGCGCTTGGGTCCAGACGATCAGGTCGTGCGCGAGCGCGACGATCTCGAGCCATACCTCGTTGAGCGCGAACTCCTTGAACGGGAACTTGGAAAGGCCGGTGTCCTTGTCGTCACCGATCCGGTCCTCGACGTGCGCGTGCTGGCGGTGACGGCACTCCAAGACAGCGATGTCCTGGTCGGTTTGGTCGGTGAGGATCGCTTGGAAGCGGTAGCCGTCGTGGTCGGTGAACGACAGCTGCGCGCCGGGGTGCGGGCGCTCGCGTCGCACGATCAGCCTGGAGCCCTCGGGCCAGGCGGACAGATCCACTTGGTCGGTGATCTCCGCCACCTCCCCGTTGGTGCGGGGCGAGCCGTCTTGGTCGAGCGCCGGGACCCAAGCATCGTCGGGGATTTCGAGGATCGCTGCGCGTACCTGCTCGGTCAGCTCGTAGCCGACCGAGAACCGCATGTTCCCCTCGCGGCAGTAGTCGACCAGACCGTGCGTCGCGCCGGCGGAATCGGCTCTGACGAGGATCTCGAGGGTCTCGGCGTACTCGGCCGGGATCTGCGCCAGCGCCCGGTCGATCACCGCCTTGTGATCATCAGCGGTGTTCGAGCCGGCGTTGCCGGGGCGCAAAAGGCCGCCGAGCGCCTCGCGCGTCTCATCCAAGTAGACCTGCAACGGGTGAAACCCGTAACCGCCCTTGTCGTTCCCGGCCGCCTTCTCCTTCTCCGAATGCGCCGTGATCAGCGTCGCGTCAACATCGAGCGTCAACCGCTCCGGCGCGCCGTCAAGCTCCCAGAACCGGGCGCGAGCGCGCGCGTGAGCCCCGCGGACCGCGTCCAACATGCCTGGCTCAGAGGCGATCCGGTCGACCATCCGCCACGCCGTCGAGTCAGACGCGACCGCCCCGAACAACGCGTCCTGCTCGCGGACCGCGCCGAGGTCTGAGACGCACTCGCCGCCGTCGGCCAACATCACCGCGAGATCGCGGATCACCCGGCCCGGGTCATGACCACGACGGCGCTGCTTGATCGCAGCCAGCCGCGACGACAACGCCGCCGTGAGCCCCACCCTGTCAGCGACCTGCGCGATCAGCGCGGTGCCCGCGTGCGAGACCAAACCCGCTCCGTCCGCGCTGACTTCTACGGTTACCGGGCGTCCATCACGCATCACCTGTAGCGAAATACCCGTCAGGCAGCGACCTCCCGGGCTTCGAGCGTGACGCTGTGGCCAAGCGCTTCGAGCTGTCGGACGAGACGTTTGGTGACGCGATCGGGGTTCTGACGGGCGAAGTAGTCGCCGCCGAGGTCGTTGTACAGCTCGCCGTTCTGGAGCATGTGCCAGGC
>DATCDV010000036.1:0-3203 GCA_036510495.1 Solirubrobacteraceae bacterium | reverse complement strand
TGACGTTGGAAGGCGCGACACACTGCCCGTCTCGACGGTTTGCCATCGGCGGTGCGGATTGTGCGTGCGCGGCATCCCTTGGAGGGGCAGACGTTGGGGGTGGTGGGTTGGACGAGTCGTGAGGGTTCGCTCGTTCTGATTTTGGTGCTCGCGGATGGCAGCCGCTTTTGGGCGCCGGCGGCATGGACCGATCTGGATGGGCCGGTGGAGCCGGTGGGGCCGGGGACGCTCGCTCGCGTGGAGGATTTGTTGTGCGCTCGTAGGGTGCTTGAGCCGTTGCTGGCGCGTGTCGTCCTGGCTGGCGGGGATGATTCTCAGAAGTCGAGCGAGGAGACCGTCTGTGCAGCTACGCCTCGATCTCTCAGAGAGTCCGGTGCCGGTGGTGGCGCTGTGGGAGTTGCTGGGCGAGGAGCAGCGCCGGGCGGCGATGGTGCTTCTGAGCGCGCTGATCGTTCGAGCGTCCGTGCCGGAGGAGACAGACGGTGAGCGATCAGGCCAAGTTGTCTGAGTCGCATCTTGGTCGTGGAGCGTTCGTTTACGTGCGCCAGTCCACGCAGGCGCAGCTCGAGCGCAACCAGGAGTCGACCGAGCGTCAGTACGCGCTGGTCGAGCGCGCTCTGGAGCTGGGGTTCACCCGTGAGCAGGTTCAGGTGGTCGACGAGGACCTGGGTGTCTCTGGGTCGGGTATGGCCGAGCGAGAGGGCTTCGCGCGTTTGACTGCTGAGGTCGCGCTCGGCCACGTGGGGCTGGTGCTGGGATTGGAGGCCTCGCGCTTGGCGCGCAACTCAGCGGACTGGTACCGGCTGCTGGAGCTGTGCGCGATCACCGACACGGTGATCGGCGACGCGGAGGGTCTCTACCACCCCGGGTCTTTCAACGATCGGCTGCTGCTGGGGCTCAAGGGCACGATGTCTGAAGCGGAGCTGCATGTGCTGCGCGCGCGCCTGAACGGTGGCCTGCGTAACAAGGCCAAGCGTGGCGAGCTGCGCTGTGGCTTGCCGGTCGGACTGGTTTGGGGCGAGGATGAGGGCGAGGTGCGCCTGCATCCCGACGAGGCGATCCGTGGCGCGATCGCCACGATCTTCGAGCGCTTCGCCGAGCTCGGCTCCGCCAGGGCGGTGTGGCTGTGGCTTCGCGCTGCACAGCTTTCATTCCCGCTACAGGCTTCGAGGTTCGGTGAGCCGCGCTGGGTCGTGCCGACCTATACGCATGTCCACAGCGTGCTCACCAACCCCGTCTACGCGGGTGCCTACGTATACGGCAAGACGCGTCACGAGCGCTATCTCGATGAGCACGGTCACCCGCGCGAGCGTATCCGTCGTCTACCGCGTGCAGACTGGGAGGTCTTGATCAAAGACCACCACCCCGGCTTCATCGACTGGGCTACCTACGAACAAAACCAGGCGCGCATCGCTTCCAACGCTCCTGCGCGCGCGAACGAGCCAGGCGGAGCGGTGCGTGAGGGCGCGGCGTTACTGCAAGGGATCGCGCTCTGCGGGCACTGCGGACGAGGCCTGAAGGTGCACTACGACGGCCGGCGCCCGGGATACCACTGTCCCGGGCACGAGTTCGCCATCGGCCGCGAGGGCTGGTGCCAGCGGGTCGGTGGCGTGCAGATCGACGAAGCGGTCGCGGGTGCCTTGCTGGGCGCACTCACTCCGGCCGGGGTCAAGGCTGCACTCACGGCGGCCGAGGCGCTTGAGATCGATCACGACTCCGCGCTTGAGCAATGGCGACTGCAGGTCGAGCGCGCCCGCTACGAGGCTCAGCGCGCCGAGCGCCGCTACCGTGCGGTCGAGCCCGAGCACCGCCTCGTCGCGCGCGGCCTGGAGCGGGAGTGGGAGCAGGCACTCTCCGCGCTCGCGGCCGCCGAGGCCGAGCTGGCCTTGCGCGAGCACGCACGCCCACGCGCGCTCACCACGGTCGAGCGCGACGCCATCCTTGACCTCGGGACGGACCTCGCTCGTGTGTGGTCGGCACCGAGCACGACCGACCGCGACCGCAAGCAGCTGCTGCGCACCGTGATCGAGGAGGTAATCGTCTTGGTGGTGCGCGAGGAGCGCCGCGCGACGCTGACCCTGCGCTGGCGTGGCGGCACGATCACCGAGCTCGCTGTCTCCCTCCCGCGACGCGAGGCGAGGATCCGCACCGATGAGGACACCATCGCGCTGCTCGGCCGTCTCGCCGTCCACTACCCCGATGCCACGACTGCCGGCATCCTCAACCGTCAAGACCGGCGCACCGCCACCGGCGAGCGCTTCACCGCCTCGGCAGTCGGCAACCTGCGCCGCTACCACGGCATCGCTCGCCACCAGCCACCCGCCGAGGAGCCCGAGGGCGAGCTCCTGCCTATCACCAGGGCAGCAGCGATCCTCGGCGTCGCGCCCTCCACCGTGCACCGCTGGCTCGCGGACGGCTTCATCACTGGCGAGCAGATCACGCCCGGCGCTCCCTGGCGCATCCGCGTCAACGACGAGATGCGCTCACGCTTCATCGAAGACGCCCCCGCTGGCTGGCTGCCCGCGCCCCAAGCCGCCAAGAGGCTGGGCGTTTCTCGCCAGACGGTATTGCAGCGTGTCAAGCGCGGCGAACTCGAGGCAGTCCACGTCCGCACCGGACGGCAAAAGGGCCTTAGAATCCGGGTCCCCACGACCGAAGCAGCCCTGTTTGACACCACCACCCTGACCGCGAAAGCAGTGTGAACATGGGACATTCTCGGCACCCAAGTCAGTCAGCACGGTGTGGGCGCTTGGCTCTGAGCAGCAGCGCGCGGGTGTCGAGCTTGCGCATGGTCGGGCGGTGTCGCGTGCGCTTGAGCATCTGCGTGGTGAGGTCGCGGTCGTCCGTGAAGGCGCGGGCGGCCGGGTCCTCTCCCCTGCGCGTGATGTGTTGGCGGCGGAGTTTCGTCATACGACCGCGCGGGGTGTCGCCGGGGGTGAGGCGCCTGACCCGCAGCTTCATAGCCATGTCGTGGTGACGGGCGTGGTGCGTCAGGATGGGCAGTTCGCGGCGGTCGCGAGCCGTCCGTTGTTCAGGGCGGCGCGGGAGTTGGGCGCGTTCTACCGCGGCGCCCTGGCCGAGGAGCTACAGGGGCAGGGGTATACGGTCGCGGCGGGCACCGGGCGTGATGAGCGTTACTTCGAGGTCGCGGGGATCTCCGAGGGTGCGCGGGAGGCGTTGAGCGGCAGGAGTCGGGAGGTGTG
>DATCDV010000035.1:0-17682 GCA_036510495.1 Solirubrobacteraceae bacterium | reverse complement strand
TACGATCGACACCCACACCATGTGCGGCAAAAATCAGACGCCATAAGAGGCGCGAGATGGTTGCTAAGTCAGTTGTTCCCGGCGGCCCTTCCAAATCACTGCTTGAGCGCTTCATGGAGACGGCGGGAATCGAACCCGCGTCCGCAGTCGCGTATGAATGGCTTCTACGAGCGTAGCCGGCGCTCTGATCTCGTCCCTCGCTAGCCTCGCCGGCCGGGTTGCGGGGGACCAGCCTCCTTGAGTGTTCCCGGGTCAGCGGAGGCGGGCCTCACCGGGTGAGCCTACTTTCTGATCCCGAGAATCCCCGCCGTAGGCGAGCGGGGCTCGAGACCTCGTGCCTTAGCTATTGACTAAGCAGCGAGGGCGTACTCGTGAGAGTCCGCACTTATGGTTTTCCCGGGAGTTTTACGAGGCCGCCCGGGACCTCGACTCGCGACCATCCACACGAGCCAACCGCGTCGAAGCCTGTCGTCCCCGTGGATGTGATGCACGTCAAGTGTAGCGCCAAAGCCACGCCTCGGCACGCCGCGGCAAACCTGATGCCCTCCGACGCACATTCTGAAAAGAAGTGGTTCTTAGGCGCGGCTTATCGCAGCTGCGACAATGAATCCATGGACAGCGAGCTGCCCGTCGTGAGCGAGAACCCGTTCGGGGGCTCGCACGCCGTGAACACACACGCCGCGCATACCCTCCCGGCGACGGCCGAGCCGGTCACGGGCGCGCCTCACACGGGCCACGCACCGTTCGGAGAGCAACGGCGCTCGCTGCGCAAGCGACTGGGAAGCGCGGTCGCTGGGATCGGCGCGATCGCAGCTAAGTTTGCCGCGTACTTGAAGAGTGCCGCGCTGCTGCTCCCGAAGCTAAAGCTGCTGACGACCGCGGGTACCGCGCTCGTGTCGATCGCCGCCTACAGCTTGCTGTGGGGATGGCCGTTCGCGGCCGGCTTCGTGGCGCTGCTGTTCGTCCACGAGATGGGGCACGTGATCCAGCTCAGACGCGAGGGGATCAAAGCGAGCACGCCGATGTTCATTCCCTTCCTGGGCGCCGCGATCTTCTCACGCTCGCTTGGGGACAACGCGCTCGCCGAGGCGCGCGTCGGCTTGGCGGGACCGGTGCTCGGCACGCTCGGCGCCGTGGCGGTGGCCGTTGCGGGAGCCCTCACCGGCAGCGATCTCCTGCTGGCGCTCGCATACATAGCGTTCTTCCTCAACCTGATCAACCTGATCCCGGTGGTGCCCTTCGACGGAGGCCGAGCCATGGCGGCCGTGGCGCCTTCGATGTGGTTTTTGGGAATCGGCGGCTTGGTGGCGATGATCTTCGTGCTGGGCAATCCGTTCCTGCTCATCTTCATCCTGCTGGCGCTACGGGAGATGCCGCGCCGTTGGCGTCAACTGCGATCACGCTCGATCGAGCAGGCCGCCTACTATCGCGTGCCACGCAACAGCCGAATCGCCATCGGCCTCGTGTATGCGGGACTGATCGTGGTGCTCGGCTTCGGAATGGAGCAGACTCACATCCTGGTCAGCGCCGGGCACAGCTTTCGCGTGATCTGAGCTGCCGGCTCCTGCGGAGCGGGCAAGGACTTCAAGCGCGAGGAAGCCGTTCTATGTGGGCCTTCCGCTCCGTTGCACCGATTCGAATCTGTACTCTGTCTGACACAGGGGGCAGGACGGGGCACATGGGCGAACACGATGGGATGGGGGATTTGATGGGACGGATAGGTCTGGCGGCAGTCGCACTCGCAACGACAACGCTCGCCATCGCAGGGTGCGGCGGCTCTTCGGCAAAGCCGCTCACGCGCGCCGAACTGACCGCAAAGGCGAATGTCATCTGCAAGACGGTCACCACCAGGTTCGCGAGCAAGAGCATCAACAGTCAGCAGGAGATGGCGCGCGTGATCCCCGAACTGGCGGCCTTTGAGCAGACTGCGCTGGCTGAACTGAGCAAACTGGTTCCCCCCGCAGAACTCGCCAATGACTGGAAAAAGTTCGTTGCGGGCGCCGAGACGCTTGCCGAAAACACCGCGAAGCTCGGCGAATACGCGAAAGCCAAAAACATCAAAGCGGCGGGAAGCCTGATCACGGGGAGCGAGGCAATCCAACAACAGATGAGGGCGACAGCCAAGCAAGACGGGATCACTGCATGTGAGAAGGTCACCTAGCGTCGTGCTTCTCTGATCCCCCGTTCCATCTCGCGCTTGGAATCGCGCTCCCGCATGGTTTGGCGCTTGTCGTAGAGGTCCTTCCCGCGCGCGAGCGCGATCTCGACCTTGGCGTGAGGGCCCTTGAAGTAGATGCGCGTCGGCACCAGCGTGAGACCGCGCTCTGAGACCCGAGCGGCGATGCGCTCGATCTCCGAGCGATGCAGCAGCAGCTTGCGCGCACGCTCGGGATCGTGGTTCTCTCGCGAGGCGGGCAGGTAGGGCGGAATGTGCACGGATTGCAGCCATAGCTCGTCACCGCGGATTGCGGCGTAGCCGTCCTTGAGCTGCGCGCCGGAGGCCCTTAGCGCCTTCACCTCGGTGCCCTGCAACACGATGCCGCACTCCAGGCGCTCGGTTAGCTCGTAGCGGTAGGAGGCGTAGCGATTGCTCGCCACGTCGCCGGCGCCGATCTTGCGCTTCTTGCCCTTTGCTTTGGCCATCAGGCGAGACTAACGAGCCGGGGCGAGATCGACACGTCCGGCGGAGGCGTCCACCCGCACGACCCGCACGTCGATGGGATCGCCGAGGCGCAACGTGGCGCCAGAGCGCTCACCGCGCAGGATCGTGGACTGCTCGTTGAGCGACCACCAGTCGCGCTCCTCGCCGGCGCTGAGCAGACGCACGGGGAGCATCCCCTCGTAGGTCGGCCTCCCCCCTGTCTGCTCCGCAGATGCATCCTGGCCCGAGCCATCCGCTCTCCCCTGGGCATCTCCCTTCTGGGTATTCGCCGCGTGCGCGGACGTGCGCACGCGGGGGGCACCACCAAACGCGACAAACGCGCCCGCCCCGATGAGGCCGGTCACCTCGCCGGCGAAAACCTGCTCGTAGCCGCCCTCGAGCAGCACCTGTTCGAGCAAGAAGCAAGCGGCGATGTCATCCCCCTTGTGCTCGATCTTCGAGGCCGCGCGCTCACGCTCGGAAGTCCATTCGCCGAGCTCGACGAGCCGACGCCGGCTGATCGTGCGCTCTCCCGCTCCGATCGAGGCGAGCAAAGCGCGGTGGCACACGAGGTCGGGGTAGCGGCGGATGGGAGAGGTGAAGTGACAGTAACAGGAGGAGTGCAGGCCGGCATGGCCGACATTTGTGGGTGAGTAGCAGGCCTGCTTAAGTGAACGCAGGACGAGCGAGGAGAGCGCCATCCGACCGGCGCCTGTGCGCCGCACGTGGGCATCCACGCGGCGGGAGATGTCGCCCACGATCTCTGCCGCCCGCGCCGGAAACAGGGGGTCGGGCAGCGGCGGCGTGGAGACGCCCAACGAGGCCAGCTGAGCCACGAGCGTGCGGATGCGCTCGGGATCCGGCCGCTCGTGGACGCGATAGAGGCAGGGGACGGAGGCCTGTGTGAGCTGACTGGCCACGGCTTCGTTGGCGGCGATCATCAGGTGCTCGATCAGGCGATGGGACTCGGTTTGGGGACGCGCGCGAATCTCCGCGACGTTGCCGTGCTCATCGAAGGAGAACTCGGGCTCCTCGGAGTCGATCACGAGTGCACCGTTTGACTCGCGGGCCTGCTGCAATGCGGCGGCGGCAGAGCGGGCAACCCCGAGAGGGCTGCCCCACGGCTCAAGAACAGCCTCTTCTCCCGCGAAGATGCGGTCTACGTGCTCATAGTCGAGGCGCATGTTCGAGCGAACGACAGAGCGGCAGAAGCCCGCGGAGACCAACTCGGCGCCGCGCAGGACCATCTCGACGGTGACCGCCAGACGCTCGGCGCCGGGCACCAGCGAGCAGGCGTCGCTCGAGAGCGCGTGCGGGAGCATCGGCTCGACGGCGCCCGGCACATAGACGCTCGTGGAGCGCCGGCGCGCCTCGAGGTCGAGGAGCGAGCCCAGCGGGACGTGGGCGGCGACGTCGGCGATATGGACCCACACGCGCACCGCCCCATCCGCCTCCGGCTCGGCGGAGATGGCATCGTCGAAGTCACGCGCCGTCGATGGATCAACGGTGAAGGTAGGCAGATCGCGCAGGTCGCGTCGCCGTCCGTCCTGCAGTTCCGACTCGGCCCTAGACCACGCGCGCTCTCCTGCCTTGCGTGCCTCGCGTTCAACACCCAAGTCGAAGCGGCGCGCGAGACCGGCCTCGCGCATCATCTGCTCGATCGCGTCGCGGGCGGTCTCAGTGCGCTCCTGCGGGGGCCAGACAACACGCGTGTTCGGCGATCCGCCAAATCGCGGCGCGGAGCCCGTGCGACGCGAGCCTGTAGACCCCCCTGCCGCGCCAGCCTGCTTGCGCGAAGTGCTTGACTTCGCTTTGCTCGACTTCGCTTTGCGGACGCTGGATGGCTTGGCGGCCTTACCCCCACCGCCCGTCTTGGCGCGTTTGCTCGGCCCCCCGCGCGAGCCGCCGCGCGGCGGGCTCATTTGACCTTGGCGAGCAGCGTGTGGAGCGCGACTTCGAGACCGTGTTCTCTATCAACGCCGCTCGGGACGGAGACTTCGGGCGTGATGCCGGCACCCTCGTGGACCCCTCCCCCACCCAGGTTGCGCCCGTTGGGGGTGAAGTACTCGCCGACGGTGATCTTGATGGCGCCACCGCCGGATAGCGGCTCGAGCTCCTGGAAGACGCCCTTGCCGTAAGTGTGAGTGCCGA
This sequence comes from Solirubrobacteraceae bacterium, assembly GCA_036510495.1. Taxonomy (GTDB): domain Bacteria; phylum Actinomycetota; class Thermoleophilia; order Solirubrobacterales; family Solirubrobacteraceae; genus Palsa-744. Next base: position 12,890 of record DATCDV010000035.1, on the reverse strand, counting down.
CGACGGTGGCACGGTGATGGTCCTGCAGGGCGGCGGTGACGATCTCAGAGGCCGAGGCCGTGTCGTGGTCGACGAGCACCACCATGGGAACCGAGCTGGGGATCGCGCCACCGGCCGCGGTGAGGACGATCGTAGGCTGTGAGCGCCCGCGCGTCGTGACGATCGTGCCGGAGGGGATGAAGATCGAGGCGATCAGCCGCGCTTCGCTGACCAGGCCACCGCCGTCGGCGCGCAGGTCGAATACGAGTCCGCGCGCGCCCTGCTTCAGCAGCTTCTCGACCGCCGCGTGCACTTCGCCGGCGGAGCCTTCGCTGAACGTCGCCAGATAAACCCAGCCGAGCTTGACGCCGTGGACGGTGCGCATCATCGAGGCGACGACCGGCTCTGAGATGAGGGCGCGCGTGACGGTGAGCGTGCGCGCGGCGCCATGCGGAGGCTTGACGGTCAGCCTGACGTCGGTGCCCGGCTGCCCCTTGATCAGAGCCGTGGAGGTGTCGGCCGGAACACCGTGAAGCGGACGGGAGTTGACGGCGACGATCAGATCCCCGGCCTTCAACCCAGAGCGCTGGGCGGGCGAGGAGTTGAACACGCGCACGACTTCGAGGCCGGCTGTCTTGGGATCGACCGAGACGCCGATGCCGGCGAAGCTGGCGGGCTGGTCGAAGCTCGTGTATTCCTTCGGAGAGAGGTAGGTGGAGTAGGGGTCGTGCAGGCTCGAGATCATCCCGGCGATCGAGGAGTTGGCCAGCGCGCTCTTGGATACCGGCCGGTAGTAGTCGTGGGAGACCCGTTCGATCGCTTCGTTGACAACCTGCGTTTCGTGGTTGGCGACGAGGTCGTTGCGCAGGAACGAGGGCAGCTTGCTGGGATGGCCGCCGAGCCAGATGCCGAGCACGAGCAGCACCACGGGCAACAGCACCGCGAGAGCGGCAAACAGGACCTGTCGGGCACGAGACGCCATATCCCCCACCCTACGCACTCCCCGACGATTCTGAGGCGTTCAGCCTCACGTCCCAGCTCTGGATCAGACCCTGAGAAAGCGCCGTAGCGACAGACCCGAGCCAGCTGCGGAGACCGCGATGGCACAGCCCATGAGGACCACGATCAAGAGGCGGAAGTCGATCATGTCGGGCTGGGAGATCAACTTGACGGTGCCGGCGAGCGGGTCGATCAGCGTGACCTTGGCGACGGCGAGCAGCCCGATCGCGCAGATGCCTCCAAGCGCGCCGAGGAACAGACCCTCGATCACGAACGGCCAGCGGATGAACCAGTCGGTGGCGCCGACGAGCTTCATCACCTCAACCTCGCGCCGGCGCGAGAAGAGCGAGAGGCGAATCGTGTTGGAGACGAGCAGGATCGAGGAGAAGACAAGCAGCGCCGCGAGCAGCGCCATCGTGATCTTGACGATGCGCGTGGCGGAGAGGATCTTGTCGGTCTGGGCTTGGCGATCCTGGACGTCGGCGATCGCGGAGTCGGTGACGAGGCGTGTGCCTGCCGGGCTCGATTGGTCAAGCTCTGCGCGCAGGGCATCAGCCTGGCTGGGGTCGGTGGGCGTGATGCGCAGGATTTCCGGGAGCGGGTTGTAGCCGATCAGCTGGAAGGCCTGGGGATCGATCTTGCGCTCCTGTTCATAGCCGGCCTGCTTGGAGAGCACTTCGACGTGACCGACGTAGCGAGCGTGTTCGACCTCGTGGTGCACCCGGGCGACTTCGGAAGCGGTGGCGGTGGTGTTGAGGTCCACGTCGACGACGACGCGTCCGCGAATCGAGTTGGCCGCCCCGTTGGTCGCTTGGACAACCGGGATGAAGACGCCGAGCACGAGCGTCGTTACCAGGACACACGAGAGCGCGGCAAACGAAGGGGCCGGGTTGCGCCGCATCGAGCGGATGGCCTCCTTGAGGAAGAAGCCGAGTTTCATCGACGCGAGCCAGGCGGTCGCTGGACTGCCTCGTCAGCGGCGGTTTCCCGCTTCAACCTCTCCGCCAAATCTCCAGTGGTCTCATCCTGCGCGTAGAGCCCGGTGGCCTCGTCGCGGATGATGCGCCCGCGCCGCAGCTCGATCACGCGGCGGCGCATCTTGTCCACAAGCTCGTTGTCGTGCGTGGCAACGATCACAGTGGTGCCGGCACGATTGATGCGGTAGAGCAGCTGCATGATGCCGATCGAGGTGTGAGGGTCGAGGTTGCCGGTGGGCTCGTCCGCCAAGAGCAAGGGCGGGTGCGAAGCGAAGGCGCGAGCGACCGCGACGCGCTGCTGCTCTCCACCGGAGAGCTGGTGGGGGTAGTTGTGCAGCTTGGTGGAGAGCCCGGTGAGACGCAGGATGTCCGGCAACGAGGAGCGGATCTGCTTGCGCGAGGCTCCCGTGACCTGCAGGGCGTAGGCGATGTTGTCGTAGACGGTGCGAGTCGGCAGCAGCTTGAAGTCCTGGAAGACGACGCCAATGTTGCGCCGGTAGTAAGGGACGCGCTTGTGGTCGATCTCGGCCAGGTGGCGTCCGGCGACGCGGATGATCCCCTCGGTGGGGTCGAGCTCCTTGATCAGCAGGCGCATGATCGTCGACTTGCCCGAGCCGGTGGAGCCGACGAGGAAGACGAACTCCTGGCGGTCGATCGCGAAGGTGGCGCGCTCGAGGCCGATGTCGCCTGAGTCGTAGCGCTTGCTGACGGAGCGAAAGTCGACGACGGTATTGGCGCCGGGAGTACTGACGGGACGCTTGCTGGGAGCAGGAGCCGCGATGGGGCGCCCCGCGGTCGCAACGACGCGAGCGCGGGTGGGATTCATGTGCCGCGTGAGCGCGCGGCGCGGGATTGTCCGCACTGGGCGGGTGGACTTGTCGGGGTCGGCCATGGCGGGGCACAGTAGCGACAGACCGCCAGTGAGGTCGCATTTTTCCCTGCATGCAAGGTGTTTTGCACGATGCAAGCGAGAGCCCGCGGGAAGGGGTGCGCGGCAACGCGGCGAGTGAGGCACGTGGATCGCCTATCGTGACGGCGGAATGACCGAGATAAGCACGACCACTGTGGAGACGAACGGCCTGCCCGTGTACAGCGTGAGTCTCCCCGGCACGCGCGCGCTGACGGTGCTCGTGGCCTTCGACGCGGGCGCGCGGACCGAGCGGGTGCAGGAGAACGGGATGGCGCACTTCCTCGAGCACCTGGTGTTCAAGGGCGGCGAGAAGTACGCGACGTACAAGGACGTGAATGAGACAGCGGAGCGGCTTGGGGGGATGCTCAACGCGTACACGAGCCACGACCTCGTGGCGTTCCACATCACCGTGCGAGCGGAGTCCGCGCCAGAGGCGATCGACCTGCTGAGCGACTTCGTGGCGCGTCCAAAGATCGACGCAGAGGAGCTGGACCGCGAGCGGGGCGTGGTGATCCAGGAGATCAACCGCGCGTATGACCAGCCTTCGACCGTCGCGGAGTACCTGATCGACAAGGCCGCGTTCGGCGACCATCCGCTCGGGAGGACGGTGCTGGGGCCCGAGGAGAACCTGAAAAGCTTTACGCGCGAGGCGATCGTGAGCTTTCGGGAGCGCCGCTGGGCTGGGAAGAGCGGAGGGGCGTTCTTGGTTGGGAATACTGGGTTCGTTCCCGGGCAGGACAAGCTGGGCGAGCTGTTCGCCCGTTTCCCAACACTGCCGGAGCCGGAGCCTTACGTTCCGGCCCCGAAGTTCGCACCCGAGACGATGGTCGAGCAGCGCGACACCAACCAATCGCACCTGCGCATGATCTACAGGCCGGGCGTCACCGTGGGCGACGTCAAACAGCGGGCGGCGCTATCGATCTACTCGACCCTGCTCGGCGGCTCGATGGGCTCGAGGCTGTTCGAGGAGATCAGGGAGAAGCGGGGGCTGTGCTACTCGGTGTACGCGATCGCGCACGCGTTCGCGGACGTCCCGATCCTGCAGCTCGGGTCGGGCCTCGATTCGTCCAAGTGCGTCGAGGCGTACACGCGCATGCGCGAGATCGTGGACGAGCTGCGCACGGACGGCCCAACCGAGGAGGAGGTGCACCGCGCGCGTGCATACTCCGCGGGCAGGCTGGTGCTCGCGTTCGAGAACACGAATGCCGTGGCCCGCTACGGAGCGAGCCAGAAGATCGTGTACGGCGAGGACATCGACCCGGACGCGGCAATAGCGGCATTGGACGCGGTGACGTTCGACGAGGTACGCGAGGTCGCGTCAAACGTCGCTGAGGATCTGGCGGTTGCTTGCGTGGGCCCCCACGAGCAGGGCGACTTCTAACGTCCCTGAGCGGCGGAGAGCACCTGCTCTCCATGCGGCGTGAGCGTCCAGTAATTGGGGTAGCCGGGACCGTGCGGCTTGCTATTGGCGACCAGCCCGACGCGCGTGAGCCGCGTGAGCAGCTTCGAGGCCTGTCCCTCGTCTGAGATCTCCGCGCCCTGGGCGATCTCGCGGTTGGAGGATCCGGGGTGCTCGCCTATGTAGAGCAGACAGCGGACCGTGCGGTAGGTGAGTCGCATGTCCAAGCGTTCGAGCAGACGCCCGCCCTCGCCCGAGACACGGACGGTCTCGCGTAGCGGCACATCCGGCGCTGTGCGCGTCAGTTCCTCCCCGGCGGCACTCGGGCCTAGGTAGGGCAGCGCGATCAGGGCCATCAGCTGGCCGTGTAGCTGGACGAGCGGCGCGGGACCGGGGGCTGTCCCATCGGCGATTCGCTTGCCGGCGATGCTTCGTTCGAGCAACCGCCCGTGCAGAACGGAGAACGCCCCGCCGACCACGCCTTCGGCGGTGAGCAGCGGCGCGCTGGTGCCGCGCGCATCGGGCGCCTGCGCGTCAAGCGCGGCAATCAACTCGTCGAGCACCTGGGCGCGCCGTTCGAGCACCAGCCTGCCGGCCCCGAGCGCATCGATGACGCAAACGTGCGCGAGCTCGGGCTCGGAGTCGAGCAAGGCGAGCAGCGCAGCCAGCCCATGACGCATCCGCTCACGCCAGGAGCGCTGCGATCCGTAGGCCTCGACGACCGCCTGGCGCATCTGGGCGACACCCCAGTCGAAAGCCGCCAGAAAGCAGTCCTCGCGCCCGTCGAACAGCTCGTAGAACGTGCGCCGCGAGACTCCCGCGCGGGCGACGACGGGCGCTACCGCGGCGCCGAGGTAACCATCCTCCGCCGCTACCTCGACCATCGCCGAGAGGATGCGCACACGCTGGATGTCATCCACCTGCTCACTTGCGCGCACTTGGGAGGCTCCCCGGGAAGCAGACCCGTCAGAGCGCGCACCAGCCGACGAACCCCGGTCGCCGCGCCGCTGAGCCTCGTGCAACTGTGTGTCGTCACTGGTGGACATCTCTCCCCTCGGCATGACTCTAGTGCCAACCAGGTCCGCCGTGGGGAACGTGACGGAGCAGGCCCTCGCTCGCTATTTCTTCTTCCCCTTCTTGCCCTTCTTCGGTCCGGCCTTCTTCTTTGTTTTCTTGGCGGCCTTGTGCTTGGCGCACCCGGTGGGTGTGATCGGCGTACTTGTGTGTATTTCCGCACCGTTCTGTCCGACGAACGATGTCGGCATCGCGAGTTTCGTGGTGCACAGGTTGGCCGTCGCGGCGAGCGCGGAGTAGAGTCCTTGGGGCAATGTGAGTTCGAATGTGCCTACGGGGACGTCCGGTATCGCCTTGAACGTGCTCGAGGTGACGTTCGTCTTGTTGTTGATGAACGTCGTGCCGACGAGGTGGACTGTCGCGCCGTAGCCCTGTAGCACGATGATCAGGCTCGGGAATTCTTCCCCAGCGTGCGAGACGAAATACGCGGGACCGGTCAATGGGACCGGCAACACCGGTGTGGTTGCTGTGGCATGACCCACGATCGACGCTGAAGGACAGGCAGCAGGATTGGCTTCGAACGTGGCGGCGGGACACGCCTTCTGCAGAGTCGTCAAACGGGACGGGAGCTGCTTGGGCAGGTCTACCTTGACCTTCGCGATGTTCGCATCATAAGGTCCCGCTGGATAGGTCAATTTGACTGACAGGCTAGCCCCAGCCTTGCGTGAGGTTTTGCCCGCAGTCTTCGCGGTGAGCTTTGGTTTGAACGCTAGGACCGCACAGTTTGTGATCTGGAACGGCACTTTGACAGCCGCTGATGATCCTTCGCTGCTGTACAAGCTCCCACCGACCTGCAGCGAACTGCAGTTCGTTGGGTTGAACGTGAAGTTCGCCCTGTCCACACTGACCTCTACATGCTGGATCTGCAACGGGATCCCGTCCAGGATCGTCGGGATCTTGTACAGACCCGAGTTATCCGTCGTGATCGTAAGCGCCGCCGTCAGCGGATCTACTTCGATCTTGGCCCTGACGATCACCTTGCCCAGATCGAACGGGCCAGCCTTCGCCGGGTTCACAATCGACAAGCCGTAAGGGGCGCCCTCATAGCCTTCGGTGATGAACACTTCGCCACCGGTCACGGTGTACGGGTTGCCGCCCACACCCACACTGACCGTCGTGTGACCAATCAGGCTTTCAGGACCACACAGTCCCGCATCTGCTTGTGCTTCTTTACACAACTTGACGCTCGCCAACGTACCCAACAAGCCCGGAGGCATCTTCAGCTTGATCGCCTGCAAATTCTGCGACCCATCAGGGCGCGACATCGTCATCGTAAACGGGCTGAACCCACCAGCCTGAATACTCGTCGTACCCGCCGTCAAAGACGGCGAGAAAGGCAACGGGCTCGCACATGCGCTCCCGTTCGGACCTGAGAGTACCTGGAAGCTCGACGATGGTTCAGACGGTGGGTTGCCTGACCATGAGGCTATCGACGTGGTCGTCGTATACGTCCCACAAGCGGCCGGCGTCGATAGTGGCGCCCTGGAGCCACCGAAGAAATGCAGCTTCAGATCTTCGAACGGTAGCTGCGGCGTATTATTAAAAGTCGAGACTAGTTGTCCAGTGACGGGATCTGCCTTGACTTCGCCCGCGACCTTGATCAACGTGCCCGACACCGGATCCTGAGCTACGAGGTACAACGCGACCAAGCTCCCGAATGGATTCGCGTCCTGCGCCGCCAGATACGCCTCACCCACCAGCGGATTTGGCAAGAGCGGGGTTACGATTTCGACCGTCGCAACCTTCGAGGCTTCCGGACAGGTCGGCGTCGTGTGCGTGGATAGCGCGATCTCTTCCTCAGAGCATGCAAGCAGGCCGTCAGCTGCCGCCGGATTCAGAGCCACCCCGGCTGGCAGCGTGACCGTCGTGCTCTTCACGTCCCCCTCGCCCAGGCCTTCGGCGCCAAGACTCACGTCTTGGGGCACGTGCACGCCGACGGTCAACCCCGTGGCCGTGCTCCCCGCCTGACCGTCGGGCGTAACAGTGATCGACGGGTTAAATGGAAGCTGATTACAGCCGTCGAGCGCCGGCAGCGCCACCGTGGGTCCGAACAACTGGCTGTCTTCAGGCTGCTCCCACGAGCTTGCTTCCACGCTCGTCTGCAGCGGACCCGTACACGACGTAGGCAACTCGAGAAACGGCGGCGGAAAGTGTGGTGCCGTGGCCGCGCAGGGTGGCACGCCTTCCCGAGAGCGTTGCCAAATACCGCCCGCGAGACAGCTCCATCCACGCTCGTTGTCATGGCGCGGATCGCCGGGGACCCCCCAGAACGTGACGCGACTCCCCAAGAAGATAGCCGCCTGGGTGACGTTTGTGACCTTTACGGTCACGCCGTAGTCTTCGCCGGTGCGTACCGACGTGTCGAGGTACACCGGCACTCCCAGTGCCTCGAAGCCGAAGCGCGCGGGCTCCCCAACCGAGGGCGTAAGGTTAAAGAGCGGAACTGGCACCGTCAAGAACGAGTATCCAATTCCAGGGACGGTGATCGTGACCGCAGCCACACCGATCGCGGTGTCATCCGGACATCCGTTCACAAAATTTTGGGAAAGGTCGAATTGCGGCAGCCTGCACCGGGGAAACGGTGTGGGGTTGCCGATCAACCCCGGCGGCAACTTAAATGTCAGATTCTTGGCCAATCCAGTCGGGTTCGGAGCGTACCGGCTCTGGTAGGGATGGTCCAGATATTCCTGATTGAGAACTAGCTTTGTGGTCAACTGAAACGGGTGAGAGCCCGCCTGTGTGGCAATCGCGCCGCCTTCTTCTTCCGGCGCCATTTCAAAGTCCTCCACGCCAAAGGCGGGGGCTGTGTTCCCCACCGTTATCGCCCGGGTCATTTTGGCTGGCAGGGCGTTGCCGCCGCTGACGAGGACTTCGTTCGCTTCACCCGATGTGGCTCCTTGCTTTACGTCGACCGCGACAATCAATTGAACCTGCGAGTCGGGGAGCGTGACTTCCGGGTATGTGCAGCTCAACGATTCGAGCGAGCATTCGAGCTGTGTCCCACCTACGAAGCCGCCGGTGCCGCTGATGTGGACCGCCCTCAGTCCGGGCGGAAGCTTGGCGGAGATTTTCACTGGCCCCGTGAGGTCAGCGTCGCCCACGTTGGCCGCCCTTAGAATCAAAGTGGCGTCGCTGCGGCCTTTTGTGGCCTCCCTGTCCCCCGTTTCTTTGTTACCGCCTTTCAACCCGTAATGTTCGACGCCAATCGCTTCGACTGCACGCTCCGCCAATTCTCCCTTGAAGATGACCTTATACGGTTCGCTGCCGCCGGCGTCTCCCTGCCCGCTCGGCACTTCAACATTTCCCGCTCCGAACATTTCTTCAAGGCCTGCCTGCACTTCCTGATGGTTGGCGTCCCATTCGAATTCGTGGCTCGCGACATAGGAAGGCTTTTCCGGTTCTGTGCTCAATACGAACCTTCCCGAGGTCGCGCTGACCGTGATTTCCTGCACCTCGCTTTTGGCGAGGCCGGGCCGCAAGGTTGCCGGGGCCGTGTCCGAGCTCATCTGCCACCAGGGCTCAACCGCAAACGCCGGTGTCGCCCCTGAGAGGGCCGTCAACAGGAAGCCGGCGCAGATAACGAGGATGCTCCTCTTGACCATACGTAGCATTCTCATCCCCTGCCCTTCTTCGTCGCGTTTACTTTGGAAGACCGTTTCACCGAATACCGTGACCTGGCCTTGCGCTCACAAACAGCCCGCTGCTTACCCTTCTTCTTGCGGCACAGCTTCAACACCCGTGCAAGCTTCTGCGCACGCGTTAGATCCTTTTGCTTGACAACCGGCGTCACCACGGGCGCGGTAACGTTGCCCGCACCGGAGAACGTGGCACTCGACGGAGAGCCAAAGATCGCCGGTTGCGGCGAGGGCGACGCCTTACAGGAGTCACCCGTATTACACGGTGGCGGCGTCAACGGCGGAACCGAGATGCACGGTGAGACCGCCGTGCATTCGCGCGCGTCATAAATATCGAGCGAATTGTCGAAATCCTGCGGAAGCAGTTTCGCGCCGGTGAGGAAGAAGACGTCTCCGCCGCTCTCGCTCGCGTCGAGGAAAGCCGATTCTTCGTTGGAGGTACCCGAGGATACGGGTGCGACACAGCCTCCCGAGCTTTCGCTGAACGTCGCGATCGAGGAACTGCACCCTCCGACGCCGGGCGGCTCGAACTCGTAGACATCCTGTGTGCCATTCACATCCTGCGGGACAAGCCCGTCGCCGCTGTCGAAAAACAGGCGTCCGCTGTCTGACAGATAGCGCGACTGATAGCGCGCTTCCGAAAGATCCATCGGCGTCCACCCCGGCACGATCGCCGCGATCCACGTCTTTCGAGCAAACATACCATAGTAGTCAAGCGCATTGACAAGACGAAATTCACTCGCCTTTTCAAATCCCACCGGGCGCGCTCCCGTCGGATTACATGACGCGCAGATCACCTTGCCCGACCTCGCCTCATAGAGGTAGACCTCCTCGTCGGGACGACCGCTGTTGGCGTCGGCCGTGTCATAGCCGGTCAAGTTCCGGTTCGACATAAAGGCGAGCCAGCGACCGTTGGGTGATACGCGCGCCGGCAGGTCTGCTAGCTGCTGGTTCCAGTCGGGGTAATCTTCCACCGACAGGCCGGCGATGAATGTGGTGACACCGTTGTGGCGCACGTACAGGTTGCAAAGCTTCGTTTCCCCCGGTTGTGGGTTATTCCCCCCGCAGGCGCCGGGACCAGCGCCTGGCGCCAGTGCGCCACCGGCGGTGAAATAGATGTAGGAGCCATCTTCGCTGGCGCCGGTCACCATGCTTACATCGGCCGATTCTCCGTCGTTTTTGTCGACGGTCAAGTCCGTCAGTCGGCTGCCGACGGGAGCATCGACGTTATATTCGTAGAGATCGGGCGATTCTGAATTAGTATTCGCGGTCGCGTCGGCCGTAAGGCGTTCGCTGTCAAGGAAGAAGACACGCGCGCCGTCGCTGCTTGCGGTCATATACTGCGGCCTTCGTTCGCCTTCCATGGGCGGCGCATCTGCGTTGGGGGCATCGATGAGTACAGTTTCGTGCCTGACCGTGTCGCGTAGATAGAGGTGCCGGCGTTCCCCGCCTCGACGCGGGACTGCCTGTTCCGCGAGCAGGACAATACGCGAGCCGTCGTTGGAGATGGCGTGTCGTGCGGCGTCATCGCCTTCCCCCAGAGTAGATTCGAACGCCAAGCTTCCGCCGTCCTTGTTTGCTTCCCCTTCGGGCAGTAGATTGACTAGTTCCAGCCGTCCCCCATTCCACTCGTATAGGGCTCGATGTCGTCCGACTACGGGGGTCGAAGTCAATGCGACATACGAGCCTAGTACGATGTGACTTAGGTCCGGAGTGGCGCCTAGCACATGCGGGCCACAGGGTGTCTGGTTACATTTGCCGTCCGGTTCATCGCCGAATTTGGTCCCCACAGGGACATTGGCGATGCTCACAATCGGCTGGAAGCAACCGGATCCGCACTGTTCAAAGGGATTCCCGTTCAGGTAGTCGGTGCGAATGTAGGGAGTCGATTCGTCAACTCCTGGGGCGAGCGACGTGAAGGGCCCAAGCGGCTGAAGGATCGCCTTGGAGAGGTCTTCTGAGAAGATGCGGTAATCCTGTCCTCCACCAACGGGCAGGGGCCCGACCCCGCTGTGCGGTTGCGCGATCGTCTTGGCAGACCAGCCGTCAGCGCCGCGACCGAAGAAGCTGGCCGAGTAGAAGCCCGTGGCACTGGCCGCATTTTCTTCGATCGGCTCGAACAGCGACTCCTCGCTGAACGCGTCGCCGTTTGCCGCCGCCTGAATGATTCCTTCTTCGATTGGAACGAACAGAGTACCTTCCTTCTGGGGCGGCGAGACCATCTCCCACGAGCGCCCATCCGGCAACGTGAATACGCCGGCGGCCTGTGTCACGAACGTTCTTTCTACACCGTGTCCCGTTCCGAAACTATTATGCGCGATGACGCGGAAATGGTAGACGGTCCCAGGGAGCAGATCCTGCGTGTGCACGCTCACGCCCTGAACTGCAAACATCGATTCGAGGGCCGCATCGGGCAGTGGCAGACTCGTTTCGTAGCCGCTTGTGGCACACGTGCTCAGACTCGCGCACCGCCCATATTCGAAGTGGTATTCGGTATTCGCGCCGCGCGCATTCACTTCCGCCTGGAATGTCGCGCTGTTCGCAGTGACTTTCGAGATCGACTCATTTTCAGCCGTGGGCGCTCTGGCCGATTCGAGAATAAAGACGTCAATTACACCGGCTGGAGAATCGGCCACATAGAGCGTTTCGTTTGAAGCGTTCACACCGATTCCACTACCACTGGTCAGATCCCCCGACCCGAACCTCTCGAGCGAGGATCCGGCTGCGGTGAACCGGCCGATGGTGGTGACATTGTCGAGATAGACATCATCCGTGGAGCGGTTCACCGCGGCGGCAGTGGTTTCTTCTCCGTCAACTTCTTCGTGCAGGCTCGCGCCGCTGCTGCTTATCTTTGCCACGACTTTGCCGCCGCGATTGACATAGAGATTGTCTTCGGAATCGACGGCAAAGCCAGGGCTCGCACCAAACGGAGAGTTTCGTGCCGACTGGAATTCGTTTGCAAGCGCGTTGCTATAGCTGTCGATCTCGCCGCTGGACTGGTAGACCCACACGAGCCCGCTCGGGTCCACGGCGACCCCGTACAGTTCACTGAACGTCGAGCCGCTAGTGGTTTCTGACAGCTGGCCGAGGTAGGACCCCGTTGAGCTGAACTTGTCGACGACTTTGTGACCGCTGTCGGTCACGTAGATGTCCCCTGCCGACGGATCGAGCAGTGAATCAGTCGAATTGTCGATCGCGATCCCTGCTGTGAGCCGTTCGGAGCCGAACACGAATGCTTTCGCCGGAGTCCCACTCCCGTCGAATTGCGCTTCATAGACGCCCGCTGAACTGAAGCGCTCGACACGGTTGTCACCTTGGTCGAGCACGTAGACCTGTCCCGTCGCTTCGTTGACTGCCACCCCCGAGGGTTCCTTGAACTGCCCCGGACCGCACGGTTCAGCGGTGCACGCTTCGCCGAACTCAGCGCTGAACACATGACCGCGCACAGCCAAGGCTGACCCCGCGGAGAGGGCAAGGACCCCCACCATCCCAGCAAGCAAGACAAGCGTCAGCGCCACCGCGCGCTGGGGCGAAACATGGCTTCTCATCAGGGCCTTCCCCTCCTCTGGCTACGACTATGGACCCGCGCCGACCAGTTCCCTCTCCCGCCGGCTGCTGTGGAGAAGCTTACTCGAAGATGACTCTAGTTGTCAATGGCAAATGTAGACGTGAAACGAGGGTACGACACCACTCCCCGTCATCACATCTTCGCCTGTCGTAGCGGGCTTTCCCGCGGACGCGCTGACTGAAGCGACTTCGAGCGCCGCGGCTTAGTTTGGGCAGCCTCCGGGATGTGCCGACAGGTGTGGCTCATCTTGCCTCCATCTTTCGGGCACGGTAGACGATGTCTGCGGGGATGCGTCCTTGTGTGAGTCGGCCGTGGTGCACGCGGTCGGTGTTGTAGAAACGCAGGTAGG
>DATCDV010000034.1:0-20100 GCA_036510495.1 Solirubrobacteraceae bacterium | reverse complement strand
AGGCTCAGTCCTCTCTCTTCACTTGCCGGTGAAGGAGGCAGCCTGAGCCGAGGCACGGACGGGTTCCCCAGCTGGGGAACCCGTCCAACCTCAAAGACCTATCGAGCCCCCAACTGTCGGGAGCACACGGAGACAGCCCAGCTTAGTTCGCGAGCGAGACCAGGCGACGCGCCGGAGAGCTATCGGAGCCCGCCAGCCGCTCGACCCATGCAACCGCGCGGGGGAGATCCAACGCCTCGGCAGCCACCATCTCCTCTATGTCTGCCCAATCCTTAGTGCGGTCGAACAGCGCCTTGAAGACCGCCAACGCCGTGCAGTCGAGCACGGGCACTGAGCGGCCCTCGAATGGCACGAGCCGCACGTTCTGCGCGACCTCGGCATGGAAGCTGTGGATATCGAGGAAAAGATCGAGCGGGGTGTCCTCCCACCAGACCCGCACTTGCCCCTCCTCCTCCAGCGTTCGGATGTCGTCCGACGCCGCTGTCACAGCCTCAGGCAAGGCGACAAGGACGTCCTTTGCTCTAGCTGGCTCGACGAACACATTCACGTCCAGATCACGTGTGCCGCGTGGCTCTTCGGTGCAATAGGCGAGCGCGATCGCGCCCCCAAACGCATGGGGCAAGTCAGCCTGGGAAAGCGCGTCGTGGATGTGGAGCAGCCTGTGGGCGAGCAGGCTCATCCTGCGAACCTGGCAAAGGAGGGGTATTCGAGCGCCCCCCGCCGCCGGCCGGGCAACGCCTCGGCAAGGTCCAGCACCTGCGCGAGGATCTGCCCGGCACGTACCGGGTCAACAGCGGCGCTCGACGGCCCGATACGCAACTCGAGGCCTGCGGCTGCCGCGAGACGAGCGAGCGCGTCGACACCGGGCTGACGGCGCCCACGCTCATACGCACTCACGACCGACCTTGGCAAATCCGCCCGACGCGCAAGCTCAGCCTGGCGCAAACCACTCTCGCGACGGATCTCCCGAATCAACTCACCGGCGACTGCATCGGCGACCTGCATGGATAGGATGTTAGCGTATCCGCTAACATATTTGATAGGCGTCTGTTATCAGCCGAGCGCGACCATGCGGTCGATCGGCACACGAGCCCGCTCGGCGATCTCGGGAGCCACACGCACCTCGAACTTCATCTCGCGCAGCGCGTCGCGCAGCTTCTCGAGCGTGATCATCTTCATGTAGACGCACGAGGCCTCGGCGTTGGCCGGGATGAACTTCACGTCGGGAGCCGCCATTTCAAGCGGATAGAGCATCCCGGTCTCGGTGGCCACGACCGCCTCGCGCGGCGACGCGGATCCAGGCGCCTGCCCATCGGCCCGGCCGCCCGCGACCTTCTCCAGGGCATCCGCATAGCGCAGCATGCCGCCCGTGGAGAGCATATGCACCCCCTCCGCCGAGACGTCGCCGGCGGCGACGTACTCCATGATCGAGGTCGTGCAACCGCACTCCGGGTGGATCAGGAAGTCGGCATCGGGGTGAGCGGCACGCGTGGCGTCGATGTCCGACGGGCGGATGCCGGCGTGCACGTGGCACTCGCCATCCCACACATGCATCCGCTTGCCGAGCTCCTTCTCCACGTAGGCGCCGAGCCACATGTCCGGGCCGAACAGAATCTCCGTGTCGGGGCCGTGGGTCTCATAGATATGGCGCACCACATCGACCGCGTTGGCGGAGGTGCAGCAGTAGTCGGTGAGCGCCTTGACCTCGGCGGTGGTGTTCACATACATGACCACCACGCCTTTTGGATATGAAGCCCTCCACTCCCCCAGCTGCTCGGCGTCGATCGACGCCGCCAGCGAGCAACCCGCGTCGAGGTCGGGGATCAGCACCGTCTTCTCGGGACACAGGATCGAGGCGGTCTCGGCCATGAAGTGCACACCGCAGAAGACGATCGTCTCGGCATCGGAGGCGGCCGCCTGGCGCGAGAGCCCCAGCGAATCGCCCACGTAGTCGGCGACATCCTGCACCTCCGGCACCTGATAGTTGTGCGCGAGGATCGTCGCATTGCGCTCAGCCGCGAGTGCGCGAATCTCGGCGTGAAGCTCGGCAATCTCGGCCCGGCTCAACTGAGGCAGCGGCCCCTGAGTGGGGATCATCGGAAGCGTCTGCACCTGGTCCAGTTTATCCCCGCGACCCACGCGCACCGAGTTTCGTCCCAAGCAAGGTCTAGCTTGATGTCTGTGCAAATTGAGTCTCTTTCAAGCCGTCGTAGCGCCAAAGGCCCTACCAAGGTGACACAGCGGTGGTACACTACCGGCGTGGCAACTTCCCATCCCCGCATACAGGTCACCGAGGATCCCGAACTGGCTCGCGCGCTGCGCGCGGCCGCGCCTCACCTGCCGCCCGGACTCTCACGCTCACGACAGGTGCGCGAACTGGCGATAGCGGGAGCGACACATATCGCAGCGAGCCCGAAGAGCGAAGCAGAGCGACGGGTGCTGCTGGAGCGCTTGGCAGAGCGGTTCATGAAACCCGAGAAGGCGGGCATCGATTGGGATCTGCTGCGTGAGGGCAAGCTTCGTGCCTGGCCGCTCCCCTGACCCTCATGCGTGGGGTGATCTGGCACTCCTGATCGACACATCGGCATTCGCACGCGCCCAGCATCCAAAGACACGCGAGCGATGGTGGCAAGCGCTAAGCAACGACCGCCTGCGCATTGCTCCCGCCACGCAACTTGAGATCCTGCTCAGCGCCCGCAACGGCAAGATCTTCGACGAACTCGCGGAGGAGCTTTCTACTTTGCGATCGGCCCCCCTCACCGCCACGATCGCGCGTGCTGCACAGGACGCGATGCGCACACTTGCTCATCGCTCAGATGGCGCCCAACGCATTCCGATAGTGGACTATCTGATGGCGGCCACCGCGCAAGAGACAGGATCGGCCGTGCTCCACTATGACCACGACTACGACACGCTCGCAGAAATCATGGAGTTCGAGTCAGTGTGGCTCGCGCCGGCTGGATCGATGCCATAGCATCTGTGCGGCGACGTCAATGAGCTGTCGCATATTCTGAGCCAGTGCGCGACGCGATCTCCAGAGACGAGCTTTCTACGCTCGTGCGCCAAGCGCTCGACGAGGACGTGGGCAGCGGAGACGTCACGACCGAGGCCACCGTCGCACCCGACGCACGCGCGGGGGCGCTGATCACGCAGAAGGCGCCCGGAGCGATCTACGGGCTCGACGCGGCCGAGGCGACGTTCTCGCTGCTGGACCCGACGATGCGCTTCGAGCGCCTTGTCGAGGAGGGGCGCTGGCGCGAGGACGGCGGCCCGGCGCTCTCGATCGAAGGTTCGGCGCGTGCGCTGCTGACCGGCGAGCGCACGGCGCTCAACTTCCTCGCCCACCTCTCGGGCGTAGCGACGATGGCCGCGCGCGCGGCCCAGGCGGTGGGGGGAACAGGCACAACGGTCCTGGACACGCGTAAGACCACCCCTGGCCTGCGAATGCTGGAGAAGGCGGCGGTCGCCGCCGGTGGCGCATCCAATCACCGTGTCGGCCTGTATGACGCGGTCCTGATCAAGGAGAACCACATTGCGGCTGCCGGGGGGATCGCACAGGCCGTCGCCCGCGTGCGCGAGGCAGCGCCCGAGCTCGCCGGCACCCTTGAGGTGGAGGTCTGCGACCCCGAGGAGATCGAGCAGGCGCTAGCCGCGGGGGCACCACGACTATTGCTTGACAACATGAGCGTGGAAGAGCTACGCGCCGCGGTCGCCCAGGTAGCGGGCCGCGCGAAGCTCGAGGCAAGCGGCAACGTAACGCTCAAGACGCTCCGCGAGCGCGCGCTCACAGGCGTGGATTTCATCTCGATGGGAGCCCTAACCCATTCCGCCCCCGCACTTGACCTCTCATTGATCCTTCGGGCCCTGCCCTAGCGACTCCCAATTCCGGATCGGGATGCGCCGCTGTCCCGACAGAGTCGCCCTCGTCGGATAAGGCAGTGAAATGAACTCGATCTCCCCCGCAAGCAGGCCTGCACGGGCACTTTTCCGCCGCCGAGCTGCTTATGCTATGAGCATGCTTACGGAGTGCCTACAGGTTCTCATCAGTCCCCAGCAAAAGCGTCGCCTCGAGGCCGAGGCGCAAACGCGTGGCGAGTCGGTGGGCACGCTGGTGCGCGCCGCGATCGATGCGCGCTACGGCAGCGATACCACGCGAGAGGAGCGTGTTGCTGCCGTGGAGCGGATGCGAATGGCCCCTATGGCAGCCCGCTTCTTCACTCCGGAGGAGCTGACCAGGACCCACGGGGAAGAGATCGAGATTGAGTACCCGGAGATCTTCCCCCCGCGCGAGAAGCCGTGACGTTCTTCATCGACGCGAACATTCCCATCTATACACGTCTCCCCAGCGAGTATCGCGACGCTTGTCTGAAGATCCTCGCGGCCATTGCCGCGGGGCAAGCCGACGGTCGCACTTCCACGGCCGTCATGGAGGAGGTCTGGCATTTCGAGCTGTCAGGACGCGCGCCGGCGGTCTCCGGCATGACGGCGGACGCATATACCGTCTTCAAACCACTCCTACCCGTCACCGACGACATCTTTCGGGATGCTCTCGCCCTTGCCGATAATCGTGTCGGCGCCAATGATCGTGTTCACGTCGCCACCTGCCTGGCCAACGGCATCGACACGATTCTCTCGGCAGACCGAGCCTTCGACTCCATAGAGAGACTGCATCGCGTCGATC
Source organism: Solirubrobacteraceae bacterium (assembly GCA_036510495.1). GTDB lineage: Bacteria > Actinomycetota > Thermoleophilia > Solirubrobacterales > Solirubrobacteraceae > Palsa-744. The sequence continues at coordinate 15,419 of DATCDV010000034.1, read as the reverse complement.
CCCTCGATGAGTCCGCCGTCATGGCGCTGCTCGGGCGCCCAGCCGATCCCAAATAGTCCCGATCCGCTCAGCTCGTGTCCTGGACGCCGCAGATCGCACAAGCGCTGCCTGGCCTTGCTAACCAGACTAAGCGGACTTCAACAGATACGCCCGCACAAATCCATCCAAGTCCCCATCGAGCACCCGCTGCACGTCCCCCATCTCAAACCCCGTGCGGTGATCCTTCGCCATCGCGTAGGGGTGCAGCACATAGGAACGAATCTGGGATCCAAAGTTGACGTCCTGCGCCTCCCCCTTCTCGCGGGCGATCTCTTCAGCGCGTTCGCGCTCCTGCTTCTCCACTAGCTTGGAGCGAAGCATCGCCATCGCGGTGGCGCGGTTGGAGCTCTGGGAGCGCTCGTTCTGGCACTGCACCACGATCCCCGACGGGCGGTGGGTAATGCGCACGGCCGAGTCGGTCTTGTTGACATGCTGCCCGCCGGCGCCCGAGGCGCGATAAGTATCCACCTGCAGGTCGTCCTCGTCGATCTCAACCTCGCCGGTGTCCGCCACCACGGGCGCCACCTCCACGCCCGCGAAGCTAGTCTGGCGGCGGTGGGCCGAGTCAAACGGTGAGAGACGTACGAGCCGGTGCACGCCTCGCTCGGCACCGAACAGACCGTAGGCGTTTTCCCCGGAGACCTTGAACGTGGCGGACTTGATGCCCGCTTCCTCGCCGGCGCTCGCCTCCAGCAGCTCCACCGCAAAGTCGCGCCGCTCGGCCCAGCGCATCATCATGCGCAGCACCATCTCCGCCCAGTCCTGCGCATCGGTGCCGCCGGCGCCCGCGTTGACGCTCACGAGCGCGTCGCCGGAGTCATAGGAGCCCGAGAACAAGCGCTGCTCCTCGAGCTCCGCCAGGCGCTCCTCAACAGAGGCCAGGTGCTCCTGAACCTCCTGCTCGAGCGCGGGCTCCTCCTCGCCCATCTCCACGAGACCGTCCAGGTCATCCACGTCGGAGCGCAACCCCGTGAACGTCTGCAAGCGCTTGCTCGCGCGCGCGTGCTCGGAGGACACCTTGGCGGCGGCCTCAGCGTCATCCCAGAAGCCGGGCGCCTGCATCTGCGCTTCAAGCGCCTCGATGCGCTCGCTCAGATGAGCTGGGTCAAAGATAGTCCGCCAGCAGCGTCAGCTGCTCGCGGATGGCCGCAAGGCGTTGCGGCGTCGACTCGCTTGGGGGGGCGGTTGCCATGAGGCCCAACGCTATCAGCAGTAGCGGGCGCGAACTGGCTGCGGAGCCTCGAAGTGAACCGCAAGACGGCCGTTGAGGATGCACTTGAGGGCTCTATCACGGATCACTTGAAAACCGAATCAGTGAGCGATGGAAACTCAGAGGCCTCGATATGTCTTGTGACTTGAAAGTCAAGTACTCCGGCACGAACCTCTTGCAAGGAGTCTGTACTCGTGTACGCTGTCGTCATAGCTGTCATCCGTCAAGCTGCCAGCCTCCGCGAGGCTCCCCGACGCTTCATCGTGCACAACACGCACGAGCAGATCCAGCTCGCTGCCGTGCGCGTGGTTGCCGCCAAGGGCTACCACGAGACCGCCGTTCGCGACATCTGCGCCGAGGCGAACATCTCCGCGCGCTCCTTCCACGAGCACTTCGCGAGCAAGGAGGAAGCCGTCTTCTCAGGCATCGAAGCGGGCGTCGATCGTGTTATGGGCTTCTGCCAGGAGGTCTACCGCACCTCACCCAGCTGGCCCGACGCTGTGTGGGACGGTATGTACGCGTACGCCGAGTGGGCCAAAAACGAGCCCGCGTTCGCGCGCACCGGGATCGTCGAGCTGCTCTCCGTGGGCCCCTCGGCCCAGGAGCTCGTCAAGTCGCTGATGGAGGCCTTCATGATCTTCCTGCAGCCAGGCTACGACCTGCTCGACCCCTCCGCGGCCGGCAGCCTCGACCAGCCGGTGACCCAGCGCTTCTTCGAAGTGCTCTATCTACACAACAGCAGGCACTCGACGGAGCCCCTCTCAGCGATCATCCCCGAACTGGTGCGCACCCTGCTCACCCCGTTCATAGGGACGCAGGCAACCGAGGAGTTCATCGCCCGGCGTCAGGCAGCCGGGTCTATGCGCCGTGACAGCGCTTGAACTTCTTGCCGCTGCCGCACCAACATGGATCGTTGCGGCCAACTTCGTGCTCTGAGTCTGTGACATGCTGCTCGACAACCGGGAGTGCCTCCACCGGTTCGCCTTCGCCCTCGTAGGCCGCGCCGTTGGGTCCAGCCGCAGCGGCTGCCGCCGCGATTGCGCCGGCGCCCATGGCGCTTGAACCACCCGAGTAGGACACGCGCCCGGCTCTGGTGGAGTTACCCGAGGCGGCAAACGCGGGAACGGGAGCCCCACCTGGGCCCCCTGGACCACCGTTCTGGCCATCCACGCTCACCTGCACGTTGAAGATCATTCGCGTGAAGTCAACCCACACGCTATTCATCAGATCGCCGAACAACGTAAACGCCTCGTTCTTGTATGCGACGAGCGGATCGATCTGGGCGAAGCCGCGCAGATGGATGCCCTCGCGCAGGTAGTCCATGTCGTATAGGTGCTCGCGCCAGCGTTCATCGATGATCTGCAGGATCAGGAATCGCTCGAGCGCGCCCATTAGCTCCTTGCCGAGCTCCTGCTCGCGCGCCTCGTATTGTCTAATCGCCGTCTGGGTGATCTCCTCCGTCAGGTAGCCAGTGTCGATGGTCTCTGGGTCTAGATCGTCCTCGCCGAGCTCCACCGGGAAGAACTGCCCGAGCGCGGTGAACAGCCCGTCGAGATCCCAGTCCTCCATGTAGTCGCCTGGCGTGTACTGGTCGATCGTGCGCTCGATCGTCTTGACCACCTGTTCGCGCGCCTCCTCGCCCATTTCCTTGCCTTCCAGCACCTCGTCGCGGTAGGCATAGATGATCCGGCGTTGCTCGTTCATTACGTCGTCGTACTCGAGCACGCGCTTTCTGATCAGGAAGTTCTGTTCCTCCACCTTCTTCTGGGCCTTCTCGATCTGCTTGGAGAGCATCCCTGCCTCGATCGGCTCCTCGTTGCCGTCCTCGTCCACACTGCCGAGACGGTCGAGGATCTTGTAGATGCGATCGCCCGCGAACAGCCGCACGAGATCGTCCTCGGCCGAGAGAAAGAAGCGACTCTCCCCCGGGTCGCCCTGACGGCCGGCGCGCCCGCGAAGCTGGTTGTCGATGCGTCGCGACTCATGACGCTCGGTCCCGCAGATGAATAGCCCCCCCGCTGCCATGACACGATCGCGATTGACCTGCACCTGCTGCTCGATGCCCGGCAGCAGCTCCGTCAAGCGCTGGTCATGGGCGGGGTCATCGGGATCTATGTCCTGCTTTGCGAGCTGCTGGCGAGCGAGGTGCTCAGGATTACCTCCGAGCTTGATGTCAACTCCACGGCCGGCCATGTTCGTAGCGATCGTGACGGCTCCGGGCTGGCCGGCCTCGGCCACGATCTCGGCCTCACGGGCGGCGTGCTCAGGCTTGGCGTTCAAGACGGTGTGGGGAATCCCGCGCTTCTTTAGCCGCTCGCCAAGCAGCTCTGAGACCTCGACGGAGATGGTGCCGACCAGCACCGGCTGGCCGTTCTCGTGGCGGGCGGCGATCTCTTTGACGACCGCCTCCCACTTGCCCTCCTTGGTCTTGTAGACCTGATCGTTGCGATCGTCGCGAACCATCGGCATGTTCGTCGGGATCTGCACCACCGGAAGCTCGTAGATCTTCATGAACTCGGTGGCCTCGGTGAGCGCCGTGCCGGTCATGCCGGAGAGCTTGTCGTAGAGGCGGAAGTAGTTCTGGTAAGTGATCGTGGCGAGCGTCTGGTTCTCCTCCTGGATGCGCACGCCCTCCTTGGCCTCAACCGCCTGGTGCAACCCCTCCGACCAGCGCCGGCCGTCGAGTATGCGCCCGGTGAACTCGTCGATGATCTTGACCTCACCATCGATCACCGCATAGTCCACGTCGCGTTTGTACAACGACTCTGCCCGCAGCGACTGGATCAAGTGATTTACGAGATGGCCGTTCTCGGCGCGGTAGAGATGGTCGATTTTGAGAAAGCGCTCTGCCTTGGCAACGCCCAGCTCTGTGATCGCCACGGTCTTCTGCTTCTCCTCGACCTCGTAGTCGAACTCGGCCACGAACTCCTTCTTGGAGCGCGGGTCCATGCCTTCTGGAGTTTTGCCCGCGATCATGCGCGGTGCCAAGCGGGCGAAGTTCACGTAGAAGTCAGCCGCCTGTTCGGGGGCGCCAGAGATGATCAGTGGCGTGCGCGCCTCGTCGATCAGGATGTTGTCAACCTCGTCCACCACCGCGAACGGGTGGCCGCGCTGGACCTTTTCAGATAGGTCCTTGGCCATGTTGTCGCGCAGGTAGTCGAAGCCGAACTCGGAGTTGGTGCCGTACACGACGTCACAGGAGTAGGCGAGCTGCTTCTCGTCGTAGGCCTGCTGGTTCTGGAGTACCCCGACACTCACATCGAGTGCGTTGTAGAGCGGGCTCATCCATGCCGCATCGCGGCGAGCCAGGTAGTCGTTGACGGTCACGAGGTGCACGCCCTTGCGTTCCGGCGGGGCGGAAGCCGAGCCGTTGTCGTCCAAACCGGGGCTCGCGGCGCCCTCGCGCACGGCCAGCGAGTTGAGCACCACCGCAAGCGTCGCCGTCAGCGTCTTACCCTCGCCCGTCTTCATCTCGGCGATGCAGCCGTCGTGCAGAGTCATCGCCCCGATCAACTGCACGTCGAAGTGGCGCATCCCCATCGTGCGCTTTCCGGCCTCGCGCACGATCGCGAAGCACTCTGGCAGCAGATCGTCGAGCGACTCCCCGCCGCGCGCGCGCTCGCGTAGCTCGTTCATGCGCTCGCGCAACTCGTCGTCGGTCTCGAGCTCAAGCTCAGCCTCGTAGGCGCCGATCAGCGCAACGCGCTTCTCATAGGCCTTGAACTTCTTGCCCTCGCCGATGTTGAGCGCACGATCGAAAAGCGACATGCGCTCAGGGTACCGACTACGCCGCCGACGGTCGCCGCCGATCGGCGGGAACCACTATTCGGCCGCTGGGGAAGTGCGCCCGAGTGTCGCCGCGGCGGCAGCGTCCGCGGCCGCCGCATGCGCCTCGCGGCGATGGCGGCGCTTGTCGCGGTGGCGCTTGACCTGACGCGCCAGCTCGTCTACGACGAGATTCAGCGAGTGCAGCATCTGCGGCGAGGAGTCGCGAGCCCTCAGGGTGATGCCCTTGAGGTAGAGAGTCGCCTCGGCCACATCGCTGTCGGCAACGCGAGGGTTTGGCTCCCTGAATATCTCAAGCTCCAAGCGGGCGAACTCGGAGACTTGGCGGGAGACCTTCTCCAGCCTGCGCTCCAGATGCACGCGCATGTCGTCGGTGACTGGGACGTTGCGGCCCTTGATGTCTATCTGCATCAGGGACTCCCTTCACTCGGAGACGATGTACATCCATCGTACCCCTATTGGCGGCTCCTATGTGCCGGCTTTGCACGGATGTTCGACGCGTACAATCAGGCCCGAGTCGGAGGACATGCTCGCCTGAGCCTGCGGAGGCAGGCCAGGCTCTTTATCGGGCGCGCAAGCTCTCCAGAATCCCCGCGTGACCGGCGATCGCGCCGATCAGGATCGAGCCAGGCGCGACGGTGGTGCCGGGCAGGACGATGCTGTCACGCAGCTGGGCGCTCTCGCCGACGCGCGCGCCGTCCCCCAAGACAAGCGGTCCCGTCAGTCGCACGCCCTCGCCGAGCTCGACGTCGTGGCCGATCCAGACGGATCCCTCGATCTCAGCACTCCGCGGTATGACGCTCTCCCCCGCGACGATCAGACCCGGGGAGACCTCGCGCCCCTCGACCTGCAGACGCAGCTCGCCGCGCAGCGCGTCGAAGGTGCCCTGGCGCAGCTCAGCCAACGAGCCGACGTCGTTCCAGTACTCGCGCACTTCGTGCACGTGGAAAGGGATGTCGTTCTCGAGCAGGGTCGGAAACACATCCTGGGCCCAGTCCACGAAAGGGCGATCGGGGAAGTAGTCGAAGATCTCCGGCTCGAAGATGTAGATGCCGCAGTTGCCGAGGTCTGAGAGCGCTTCCTCAGGGGTGGGCTTCTCCTGGAAGCCCGTGATACGTCTATCGCGGTCGTGCAGCACAACCCCGTACTCGCGCGTGTCTGGGACCTTCTTGACCGCGAGCGTGGCGATGCCGCCCGCCTCGCGGTGGCGAGCCGCGAATGCGCTCAGATCGATGTCGGTGAGCGCGTCCCCGGAGATGACGACGAATGGCTCGCTCCCGAAGAAGTCGGCGCAGCCACGTACCCCTCCGGCCGTGCCAAGCAGCTCCTGCTCAAAGCGGTAGCTCAGGCGCTCGCCGAAATAGTGCTTGATCGACTCGGGGAAGTAGTGCAGGTTGGCGATCACCTCGTTGAAGCCGTGGCGATCCAGCAGGTCGACGATGTGGGCCATCACCGGCCTGTCGAGCACCGGCACCATCGGCTTGGTGATCTCGTTCGTGAGTGGGCGCAAGCGAGTTCCGAGACCCGCCGCGAGGACCATCGCTCTCATTGAGGAGCGCAAGCTATAGGAAACACCTGGGGCCGGAGCGCCAGAGCGACCGCCCGCTAGGTCCGGAGGGCCAACTATGCCCGGAGGGCCGACTAGACCCAAACGCTCGCGACAGGCTCTACGCAGGTGGAGGGGTACCCCATTCCCAAGAGCTGCGATATATGCGCTGATCCTCGCGCAGTTCGTCGATTTGCACGCCGAGGGACTCGAGCTTCAGACGCGCCACCTCCTCATCGATCCAATCGGGGACGGGAAGCACGCCCGACGGCAAGCGACCCGCACTCTTGACGAGATGCTCGACGCACAGGGCTTGGCCGGCGAATGACATGTCCATAACCGCCGCCGGGTGTCCCTCTCCCGCCGCTAGGTTCACGACGCGGCCCTGAGCGAGCAGATTCAGACGCCGCCCGTCTGAGAGTGTGTACTCCTCCACGAGTGGCAGCGCCTCACGCCGTCCACCGACTGCGAGCGCGCGTAGATCCTCCAGGCGTATCTCCACATCGAAGTGCCCTGCGTTGGCAAGCAGGGCTCCGTCCTTCATGCGCTCGAAGTGCTCGCCGCGCAGCACGTCGCGTCCGCCGGTGACCGTCACGAACACGTCTCCGCGCTCGGCCGCGGCGAGCGCCCCCATCACCTCATAGCCCTCCATGCGGGCCTCAAGGGCGCGCAACGGATCGACCTCGCACACCACCACCGAAGCGCCGGCGCCACGTGCGCGCAGTGCCACCCCCCGCCCGGTCCAGCCGTAGCCGAGAACCACCACGGTCCGCCCGGCAAGCAACAGGTTGGTGGCGCGCAGGATGCCGTCGATCGTGGACTGGCCGGTACCGAAGCGGTCGTTGAAGGCGCGCTCGGTGCGCGACTCGTTGACCGCGAGCACCGGGCAGGCAAGCGTGCCCTGCTCGGCGAGCGCCCGCACCCGCAAAAGGCCTGCGGTGGTCTCCTCGGTGCCACCCAGCATCTCCATCGCATGGGCAGCACTGCGCTCATGGATGGCGCTGATGAGATCCGCACCGTCGTCGATTGTCACCTGGGGCGCGCCCTCGACCAGCTTCTCCACGTGCTCGGCGTAGCTCTTGGCGCTCTCGCCGCGCACAGCGAGCACGGTGGCGCCATGGCGCTCAGTGAGCGCCAGCGCCACATCGTCCTGTGTGGAGAGCGGGTTGGCCGCGCACAACCCCACCTGCGCCCCGCCGGCAATCAGAGCGCGCACCAGGTTTGCCGTCTCGGCGGTCACGTGCAGGCACGCCGCGACGCTCACGCCGGCGAGCGGACGCTCGCGATGCAAGCGCTCGCGCACCTGCGCCAGCACCGGCATCTGCGAGTCGGCCCAGTCGATGCGTGCCTGACCGCTGTCAGCGTCGACGCCGCGGACGGTCAAGCTAGCCCCTAGTAGCGATAGTGGTCGGACTTGTAAGGCCCGCCGACGGGCACGCCGATGTAGGCCGCCTGCTCCTCGCTGAGCTCGGTCAGCTTTACGCCCAGCGCACCAAGGTGCAGACGTGCGACCTTCTCGTCTAGGTGCTTCGGCAGCACGTACACACGCTTCTCATACTCGTCGTTCTTTGAGAACAGCTCGATCTGGGCGATCGTCTGGTTGGTGAACGAGTTGCTCATCACGAAGCTCGGATGACCGGTCGCGTTGCCGAGGTTCAAGAGGCGCCCCTCAGAGAGCATGATGATCGCGTGGCCGTCTGAGAACACCCACTCGTCGACCTGGGGCTTGATGTTGATGCGCTCGATCCCCGGCGTCTTCGTCAGGCCGGCGATGTCGATCTCGTTGTCGAAGTGGCCGATGTTGCCGACGATCGCCTGGTGCTTCATGCGCGCCATGTGGGCGGCGGTGATGATGTCCTTGTTGCCGGTCGTCGTGATGAAGATGTCGCCCGTCTCGACGACATCCTCCAGCGTGTTTACCTCGTAGCCCTGCATCGCTGCCTGCAGCGCACAGATCGGGTCGATCTCGGTTATGACCACGCGCGCGCCCTGTCCGCGCAGCGATTCGGCGCAGCCCTTGCCAACGTCGCCGAAGCCGCATACGACCGCGACCTTGCCGCCGATCATCACGTCGGTTGCCCGGTTGATGCCGTCGATCAGCGAGTGACGACAGCCGTAGAGGTTGTCGAACTTCGACTTGGTGACCGAGTCGTTGACGTTGATCGCGGGGAACAGCAGCTCGCCGCTCTCGACCATCTGGTAGAGCCGGTGCACGCCCGTGGTCGTCTCCTCGGTCACACCCTTGATGCCCTGGCCGATCTTCGTCCAGCGCTGCGGATCCTCACCTAGCGAACGCGTCAGCAGCGAGAGCACCACCTGGAACTCCTCGGAATAGGAAGCCCCACCCACCCCGGCCGGGTCGGGGACAGCGCCGGCAGCCTCGTACTCGGTGCCCTTGTGCACAAACAACGTCGCGTCGCCGCCATCGTCGAGGATCATGTTCGGCCCCTCGACGCCAGACGTTCCATCCTCGCCGGGCCAGCGTAGGGCGCGGTCGGTGCACCACCAGTACTCCTCGAGCGTCTCGCCCTTCCATGCGAACACGGGCACTCCACGCGGGTCCTCAGAGCTGCCGTCAGGACCGACGGCGATGGCCGCCGCGGCGTGATCCTGGGTTGAGAAGATGTTGCAGCTGCACCAGCGCACATCAGCCCCAAGCGAGGTGAGCGTCTCGATCAAGACAGCGGTCTGGATCGTCATGTGCAGCGAGCCAGTGATGCGCGCGCCCGCGAGCGGCTGAGCGGCCGCATACTCGCGCCGGATCGACATCAGCCCGGGCATCTCGTGCTCGGCGAGCCTGATCTCCTTGCGCCCGAACTCGGCGAGCGAGAGGTCGGCGACCTTGAAGTCGGTGTCGGTCAACGTGGCGGTGGGGGTCATGCGATCTCCATGGTCGTGTGTGGCTTGGCGGAAGTGGTGATGTGTGTCCCACGGGTGGTCTTCAGGGGTGGGTCGGCGTCGGCGAAGGAAGGCTTGGCGACGGTGAGCAGCCGCTGGTGCTTCTCCTGCTCGAAGCGCAGCCAGTCGGCGGCGCTGACATGCTCGGGACGGGCCGGCTCGGCAGCCAGCCACGAGTCGACCGCCTCGCGCAACGCGGGATCGCTCCGCAGCCTCAGAGCGAACCCAACCTCGCCGAGATCCAGCTCCTGTTCCTCCAACAGCTCGCGCAGAGTGCTCAGACGCTGCAGCTCCGCCGGGCCGTACAGTCGGTAGCCGGAACCCGAGCGGACAGGCTCAACGAGCCCGATGCTCTCGACATAGCGCAACATCCGCGCCGACCAACCGGTCGTCTCAGCCGCCTCGTTGATCGTCAGCGCATCTACGTTCGCAGTCTGCATTCCCGGCAGACCTTATCACGGCTATGTCAAGGTTGAGATGGCCTCGACCAGGGCCACAAGACGCAAGCGAGCGGCGGGCTAGCGCTCGACGAGGTCAGCCTTGAGCTGCTCGATCAGCTTGACCGGGCCCGGATCGACGCCGCGCAAGGTGGCGAGGTAGATCGAGACGAGGTCACCGAGCAGCACAAGTGAGATGACACGCTCGACCGTGGTCTGCCCACGCGTCTCCAGGCGGAAGCTCGCGGAGGCGTTGCCGGCGATCAGCTTCTCGGTCAGGTCCATGCGCTCCTTGACGCGTGGATGGGCATCGGAGTCATCAAGGAAGACAGCTGAGAAATGCCCGACGTCCAGAGCCCCCTCCCAGCCCTCGAGCTCGTTGTGATCGAGCTCGGGCAGCTCGTGGGCGAAGGCGGGCTGCTTGGCGTTCTCGTTGATCTGGGTCTTCCAGCGGTAGGCAATCGGCACGGTGAGTCCCGCACCGGCGATCACAGGCGCGGTGCCAAGCAGTCCCCGCGCGGTCTGCTTGGCGAGCGAATCCTCGGGGGCATCCGGGCCCCACTCGGCGACAAGCTGCTCGGTATGGGAGGCGGCGACGTCGATCTCCGAGGTGAGGCGCGGCCCCGCGCCGCACAGAGCCGCCACCTCGAGCGCCGCGACGGTCATGTAGGCGACAGCTGCCCGCGGCTGGAAACCGCCCGGTAGCGGGATCACCGGCACCCCATCCTCGCGCGCCATCTCGGCGAGACGCCCGCCGGTCGTGACGACGACCCGCTGCGCTCCGAGCGCCCCGGCCGACTCGTAGCAGGCAAGGGTCTCCTCGGTGTTGCCCGAGTAGCTCGCGCAAAGCACGGTGGTATCGGGGGTCGTCCAAGACGGCAGACCGTAGGCACGCGTCACAAATATGGGCCGTGAGCTGTGGTCGCCGAGCGCGGCACGAGCCAGGGCCCCACCAATCGCCGAGCCGCCCATGCCGGCGACTACCAAGCCGGCGGGGGTGTCCCACTCCGCCATGATGGCCGACTCCACCCGCCACAGCGCGTCGCGCAGGTGTTCGGGTAGCGCGAGCACGTCATCCATCTGGCCGGAGACGTCCACGCGGGCGATCGCCTCGCGCGAAAGCACGTCGGTGGTCGGGGTGGCAGCGCCGCCGCCTTGGCTCATGTACTCGTCTCCTGTTGGGATTGGGACCTGGAGGCTCGTGCCAGGATACCTGGCGCGCGGGACCTGACTGGGACTAGAACTTGATCGCGCCGTCGGGCAGCGTGACACCGGGGAAGATACGCGCGCCGCCAGCGATCGTGTTGTCCGCCCCTACCGTGACTCCCTCGCCGAGCACAGCGCCTCCTTCGATGTGCGTGCCCGCGCCAACCCTGCAGCCGGCGGCGACGATGCAATTGCGAAGCGTGCAGTTCTCGCCGATCTCGCTGCCGTTGAGGATCACCGCGCGCTCGACCGCACTGCCAGACCCGATCTTCACATCGCTTGCGAGCACCACGAGGCTGCCGACATGCGCGCCCTCGGCTACGTACACGCCCGACTCGATCATGGCCGGGGGAATCGCTCGCCCGAGCACCTGTGCGGTCTCCGACACCGACAGATAACTGCTGCCCAGACGCTCGCGCACCGTCGTCTGGACATTGCCCTCGAGGATGTCGAACGTGCCCTGCAGGTAGCGCGCGGGCGTGCCGATATCGAGCCAGTAACTCTCCGACGGGTAGCCGTACAGACCCTCACCGATCAGGCGCGGCCACACTTCGCGCTCGATCGACACGTTGCGATCGGGGGGCACCAACTCGAGAACATCACGCTGCAGCACATACGCACCCGCGCTGATCAGGTTCGTGTCGATCCTGTCGGAGCTCGGCTTCTCGATGAAATCCTTCACGGCACGATCGTCTTCTAGGCACACCAGACCGTAGGCGCTGGGGTCCTCGACCGGCACGAGCGCGAGCGTCGCCGTAGCGCCGGTGCGCTCGTGTTGGGCGATCTGCTCGGTGAGGTTGATATCGGTAAGTACATCCCCGTTGAGCATCAGGAAGCGCTCGTCGAGCATCGGCTCGGCGAACTTGAGCGCGCCGGCGGTCCCGCGCGGGTCGGGCTCCTCGACGAAGCGCAACCTGATCCCGTAGGCCGAGCCGTCGCCGAGCACGTTACGCACGCTGGTGGCGAGAAAGCCGCAGGACATGATCACGTCGTCAATCCCGTGGGCGCACAGCCACTCGAGCATGTAGGAGATGAACGGCCGGTCCACGAGCGGGACGACCGGCTTGGGCACGGTGGAGGTGAGCGGGCGCAGGCGGGTACCCTCGCCGCCGACCAGAATCACAGCCTGCATCAGCGTCTACCGATCCCCTCGTATGTTAGGCCGGCGGCGCGCACAGCCTCGCCGTCGAGCGCGTTGCGCCCATCAATTAGCAACGTCCCTCGCATCGCGCGGGCGACCTCGCTCCATTCGAGCTCTACGAACTCGGGCCACTCGGTGACCAGGATAACCGCGTCGGCATCCTTGATGACGTCAAGGGCCGAGTCGCCGTAGTCGAGCTGGGGCATCAGCGTCCGTGCGGCGGCCTCTGCGATTGGGTCGAATGCGCGCACGTGCGCACCCTCGGCCTGCAGGCGCGCGGCGAGTACGAGCGAGGAGGCGCCACGCATGTCGTCGGTGTTGGGCTTGAACGCGAGCCCGAGCAGCGCAACCCGCCGTCCGGCAAGCTCCCCCAGGTGGCGTTGGAGCTTGGAGACCACGCGGCGCTTCTGTAGCTCGTTGACCTCGATTACGGCGTTTAGCAATTGGAAGTGGTAGCCGGAGTTGCCGGCGAGCAGCTTCAGTGCGCTCACGTCCTTGGTGAAGCAGCTCCCGCCGTAGCCCAGTCCGGCCTGAAGGAACTTGGGGCCGATGCGATCGTCCAGGCCCATTCCGCGCGCGACCTCCACCACGTCGGCGCCGACCTCCTCACAGACGTTGGCGATCTCGTTGATGAACGAGATCTTCGTCGCGAGAAAGGCGTTGGCGGCGAGCTTGATCATCTCGGCGCTCGCCACATCGGTGCTCACCAGTGGAGCACCAAACGGCTCGTATAGCTTCACCACAGCCCCCTGTGCCCAGTCGCCCTCCCCGCCCACGACCACGCGGTCTGGATGAAGGAAGTCAGCGACGGCCGAACCCTCCTTCAGGAACTCTGGGCAGGAGACGTAGCTGAAGCCAGACTTGCCGCGATCCTTGAAAATGCGCTTGATGTTGGTGCCCGTCCCACACGGGACCGTGGACTTCATCACGAGTGCGTGCCCGTCGGGTGCCGGCATGGCGTCAACCACGGCATGCACAGCCGAGAGATCCGCGTCGCCGGAGTGGGTGGGTGGCGTGCCGACCGCCACGAACAGCAGCCGCGCGTGCTCAAGCGCCGGCCCAACCTCGGTCGAGAAGTGAAGACGCTCGGAGTTACGGGCCATCAGCTCCTGCAGGCCCGGCTCATAGATCGGGATCTCACCGCGCTTCAAGCGCTCGATCTTCTCGGCGTCAACATCAACGCACCACACGTCGCTGCCCAGCTCGGCGAAGCCGACGGCAGTGACAAGCCCGACATAGCCTGTGCCGATCACTCCGATCGGTTCGCGCTGGGCGGTCATCTCACTCCGATCGCCACGCGCTCGGGATTCATCCGGCTCTGATCGGTCGGTTTCTCCGGGGTCATCTCGTGGTCGTGGGTCAGCCGGCTAGTCATGGGGCAGCGAAGGCTAGCCGGTGCTTGCGAGAGGAGTCGTGACCGGAGATGGCGCGGGCGTCAGCTTCCGACCGCGAGGAACGCCTCGTAGCGCTTGACGTCGCGCAGCGCGCGGGCGCGCTCCTCGCTGCCGCGCTCAGCACCCTCGGCCGACGTACGAGCCTCCGAGAGTCGCGTCTCAAACGTCGCGCGGTCAAGCGCCTCGGGAGCAATCGCCTCCTCGACAAGCACAAGCGCGTGATTATCTGAGAACTGAAGGTAACCCTCGGCCTGGGCAAAGCGCACGATCTCAGACTCCGAGCGGTACAGACGCAGCTCGGTCGGTTCGAGCTGGGCAAGCAGCGGAGCGTGGTTGGCAAGGATGCCGATCGAGCCTACGGATGTGCGGGTCGAGAGCATCTCGATCTCCTCGCTGAACACCTCTCCCTCGGGTGTCAGCACTTCGACTGGGAACTTCGTGCGGGCCACTGAAAGCGCCTAGCCCTTCTCAGCGTCTTCGAGCACCTGCTCGATCGTGCCCTTCAGGAAGAAGGCGCGCTCGGGCACGTCGTCGTGCTTGCCCGCGATGATCTCCTCGAAGCCGCGGATCGTCTCCGCGATCGGCACGTACGCGCCGGGGGTCCCGGTGAACTGTTCGGCGACGAAGAACGGCTGCGAGAGGAAGCGCTCGATCTTGCGCGCGCGCTGGACCGTGAGCTTGTCCTCGTCTGAGAGCTCGTCAATACCGAGGATCGCGATGATGTCCTGCAGCTCCTTATAGCGCTGCAGAATCTCCTTGACGCGGTTGGCCACGCGGAAGTGGTCATCGCCAAGGATGTCCGCCTTGAGGATCGTCGATGTTGAGTCCAGTGGGTCAACCGCCGGATAGATCCCCTTTTCGGAGATCGCCCGCGATAGCGCCGTGGTGGCGTTGAGGTGGGCGAACACCGATGCCGGAGCCGGATCGGTGTAGTCATCCGCCGGGACGTAGATCGCCTGCACCGAGGTGACCGAGCCGCGCTTGGTAGAGGTGATGCGCTCCTGCAGCTGACCCATCTCGGTCTCGAGCGTTGGCTGGTAGCCAACCTGGGAGGGCATCCGCCCGAGTAGCGCCGAGACCTCCGAGCCGGCCTGGACGAAGCGGAAGATGTTGTCGATGAACAGCAACACGTCCTGACCCTCGTCGCGGAAGTGTTCGGCCATCGTCAGACCTGAGAGCGCCACGCGCATGCGCGCCCCGGGCGGCTCGTTCATCTGCCCGAACACGAGCATCGTCTTGTCGATGACGCCCGATTCCTTCATCTCCAGCCACAGGTCGTTGCCCTCGCGCGAGCGCTCACCCACGCCACAGAACGCGGACAGGCCGCCGTGCTCCTTGGCGAGGTTGTGGATGAGCTCCTGGATCAGCACCGTCTTGCCGACGCCGGCGCCGCCGAACAGACCGATCTTGCCGCCGCGGACGTACGGGGCGATCAGATCGATGACCTTGATTCCCGTCTCGAAGATCTCCACCTTCGCCGAGAGATCGGCAAATGCGGGCGGATCGCGATGGATCGACCAGCGCGTCACGTCTGGAGCCGCCGGCGGCTTCTCGTCGACCGGCTCGCCGAGCACGTTCCAGACGCGGCCGAGCGTGATCTCGCCGACGGGCACCGAGATCGGACCGCCCGTGTCGATCACTTCGGTGCCGCGGGCGATGCCGTCGGTGGCGTCCATGGCGACCGCGCGGACGCGGTCGTCACCGAGGTGCTGTTGAACCTCTGCCACGATGCTGGTGCCGTCGGCGCGCATGATCCGCAACG
>DATCDV010000033.1:0-39510 GCA_036510495.1 Solirubrobacteraceae bacterium | reverse complement strand
AGCGCTTGGCGGGTGTCTTTGAGCTCGCGGCCGACGACCTTGGCGTGGATCTCGGATACCGCGGTACGTGGCACGACGCTCAGGCGGCAGTGGAGTAGTGGAAGCTCGCGGCGACCGGCTCGGTTGCGGCGACCTCGGTGACTTTGATGTGGATGTCTCCGTTGCGGTAGGCGAAGGGCTGCAGTCGTGCCCAGCGCTCGGCGCCGTCAGCCCGTGTGACCCGCTGCGCGGTCTCGGGGTCGACGATCGCGAGGTCAGGGTTGATCCAGTCGGCGTGCGGCCCACTGATGCTCACATCGTCGCCATCGGCGAGCAGCTGCGCGACGGGCAGCTCGATCCACTCCTTGGTGTCTGGGTCGCGCTCGAAGGTCGTGAAGTTGACTTGGATCATGGGAGGCTCCCTTCAATATCGGATGCTCAGGTTGACCTCTTGAGTTATGATGCTACCACGTCGCACGAGACGCTGGGCGGACATTTCAGAACTCGCCCGGGCGCAGGATCTCGTCCCTTTCGAGCATAAGGCGCGCCCTGTCCGCCAGCGCCTGCGCACGGTCTGGCGAGAGTAACTCAGGCCGGCTTTTTAGGCGCCTGGCTTCGTTGCCGAGGTGGACGGTAGGGAAGCTGGCGTCTGAGATATTCGTCGAAGCGAGGCACCGTGAAGTCGACGTGGCCATAATCCTCGGTCGCGTAGATCAGCCCCTTCTCGAGCAGGGACTGACGGACGGGAGAGAGCGTGGTCGTTTGCTTTCCGGCTGCACGGGCCACATCGCCTGAGCGATACGGGCCGGTCCCGAGCTCGGCCATCGCGCGCATGTAGCGTCGCTCGGTGTTGGTCGCGCGCTGCATCCTCACCTCGTACATCGTCTGGTCAAGCGCCGCCTGCGCAGCTGGCTTGGCGCTCTCTATCACTTGGAGAGAGATCGGCGAGTCCGAGGCGAGGTTCCAAGCGTGCTTGCCCAACTGCTGGATGTAGAAGGGGTAGCCGGCGGTCCACTCGAGCGCCGCGGCGATGGCGTCCTCGTCGAAGCTGACGTCGTGAGCTTTTGCGGGCTCCACCAGCGCAGCTTCGGCATCTTGCTGTGAGAGGTTGCCTATCACGGGAAAGGTGAAGAGGCGCTCGGCATAGCTGCGTGCCTCGCCCGTGAGCTTCGGGATCTGCGGCAGGCCGGCGGCGGCCAGCGTGACAGGCAGGCTGCGCTGGGTTGCCCGATGGAGCGCGCTGACCACCGCGCGAAACTGAGCCGGCTCGGCGAACTGGACCTCATCGAGCAAGAAGACGACGCCACGGTCGTTCTCGCGAGCGGCATCTCCGAGCTGGAGAAAGAGCTGAGTGAGGTCACTGGAGAGCGTCGCTTCGTCGGCGCGGCGCAAGTCAACCGACAGGCCGATCCCTTCGGGACCGGTGAGCTTGATCGACTGCAGCTGACCGAGCGCGCCGCGGATCCTCGCGAGCATCTTCGCCGTGAGCTTCAGGCGAGACAGCGCTATCTGGGTGTCGCGGGCGAGCTCCCCTGCGAGTCCCGTCTGTGGCGTCAGCTCGTGGTAGAAGGTGATGAAGCCCGCGTCCTCGGCTTGGTCCTCGAAGACGTTTAGCAGCGCGGTCTTGCCGACCCCTCCCAGGCCGCGGATGATCATGCTCTGCTCGGTTGCACCTCGCGCGAGGCGCCCGACCAGGACGCGAAACTGCTCGAGCTCTGCGTGACGGCCGGCGAGAGCCGGTGGCCGCGAGCCGGCGTTGGGCGTATATGGGTTCTTGATCGGATCCAAGGCTATGCACAGTTATACACACTTATAGGCCAAGGCCAATAAGACGCAATAACTTCCTAGAAGCACCGGCCACGGCACCCGTGGCCACCGGTCATGCCGTCGGTGTCCCCCGTCGTCAGTCATCCCGCCGACCGATTATTCCGCCCCCAATCAGCCGCCGCAAAACGGCATCCCCAGACGCATGGCGACCGCGCGACAGCCCTCTAGGGAAATCCCTGGGGAAATACTCGGGACCCGCTGGTAGACTCCAAAACATCTGCTTTGCAGCCATTTCGCGATGCCGGAGGAGGGACTCGAACCCCCGACACGCGGATTATGATTCCGCTGCTCTAACCAGCTGAGCTACTCCGGCGGGAGCGGGGAGTTTAGCCTCTCGCGAAGGATCGCCCGGCTCTCGTCGTTCGATCGGCCGGACGCGCCCAAAGTCATGCCCGACAAGCCCCTGCTAGCAGTCCCAAACGTCTCTGAGGGCCGCCAGCAGGCGACGATTAAGGCGATCGCGGATGCCTTCACCGCCGGCGGAGCGGCGCGCCTATTGGATGTCCACTCAGACACGGATCATCACCGCTCGGTGTTCACGCTCGCGGGCGCCCAAGGGGAACTCTCGGATGCCCTACTGGCAGGCGCGCGGCTGTCGGTGGAACGCGTCGACGTCGGGGAGACGCGCGACCCGGCGGCCATCGGTGTGCATCCGCACGTGGGTGCAGTGGACGTAATGCCGCTCGTGTACCTCGATGCGGATCAACGCGGAGCGGCATGTGCGGAGGCGCTTGTCGTGGCCGCCGGGCTGGGCGACGAGCTCGGCGTTCCGGTGCTGCTGTATGGGGATCTCGCGCAGGGCCGCACGCGCGCGGAGCTGCGGCGTGGGGGAGTAACGGGACTCGCCCGGCGGTTGAGCGGCGGGGAGTTGCGCTCCGACTTCGGCCCACTGCGCATGCACCCGACGGCGGGTGCGACGTTGGTGACGGCGAGGGAGCCCCTTGTGGCGTTCAACCTGGAGCTGGCGCCGCCCGCGACCGTGGAGGATGCGAAGCACATCGCGGGCCTGATTCGCGAAGGCGGACCGGAAGGCCTCACCGGGGTGCGCGCGATCGGCGTGTCGCTGCGCCGCGGCGACACGGTCGCACAGCTCTCGATGAACGTCGAGCGCCCGCTCGAGCTGCCACTGTGCGCGGTGGTGGACGCTGTGCGAAGGCACGCCACGGTGGCGAGCGCGGAGCTCGTGGGGCTCGCCCCGCGAGCTGCCTTGGAGGGCTTCCCCGCCGACGTTCCGCTGCCAGGCTTTGATCCCGGGGTGCACGTGATCGAGAACGCACTAGGGTTCTAGGTGTCCCGTCTCATGACGGGATGCGGTTATTCCCCCTAGAGACGACAACAAGGCTCGACATGGCTCAGACGAAGCGCAGACGACAGACCAAGCACCGTGGTAACGCGGCGGGCGTGGTGGAGTCGCGCGGGCGCACCGGGCGCAAGCCGACCACGGCTGAGAAGACGGGTAAGGCGAGCGCTCCGAAGCTAACGCGTCAGGAGCGTCTGGAACGGCCGCCCACGTGGGCAGGCGCGTTCTATCGGGCGATGGCCGCGGCGGTGCTGATGCTGCTGATCAGCATCGTGCTGTTGAAAAAGCCAAACGAGGCGATCGAGCTGTTCCCGATCGTGCTGATCGCGTATGTGCCGATCAGCTACTACACCGACAATTGGCTGTACAAACGGAGGGTGGCGAGCAAAGCCAGACAGGCGAGCAAGGCCGCGAAATGACCGACGTACATGCGTTCACCGTCGGGCCCGTGCAGGAGAACGCCTACCTCGTACGCACGGATGCGCAGGCGACCCGCGCGCTGATGATAGACCCGGGCGAGGAGTCCCAGCGCCTGCTCGATGCCGCTGCGGCGCTCGGTGTGGAGATAGAGGCGATCTTGATCACCCATTGCCACTTTGACCACATCGGCGCGGTGGCCCCCGTAGCGAAGGCCACCGGCGCCCCGGTGTACTGCCCGCAGAGCGAGCTTGGGGTGCTTGCGGACATCACGAAATGGACGATGCCCGGATTCGGCCCGTTTGAGAGCTGGCAGGCCGAGCACACGGTCAAGGGTGGCGAGCGTCTCACGCTCGCGGGCTTGGACATCGAGGTGGTGTTCACGCCGGGTCACAGCCCGGGCCACGTCACCTACGCGATCGACGGCGCGCTGCTCTCTGGCGACGTCCTCTTCCAGGGCTCTGTCGGCAGGGTGGATCTCCCGGGCGGCGACTGGTCCACGCTGGAGGGCTCGATTGGTACGTTGATGGAGCGCTTCGAGCGCGACACGGTCGTGTATCCCGGGCACATGGGCGTGACCACGCTTGGCCGCGAGTGGGACACCAATCCGTTCCTTGCCGAGCTGCGCGCCTCCGCCAAGATCCCGGTGCCAGCGCGGGCCGGCCAGCAGCCGGCAGAGGTCGGGCGCCCAGGCGCGGAGCAGGCATCGCAGCCTTGAGCGGGGGAGAGCAGATCAAGGCGCCGCGCGGCACCTTCGACGTGCTCGGCGAGCAGGTTTCGAGCAGGGCCACCCTGGAGGCACGGGCCAAGTCGATTCTCGAGGGAGCCGGCTACCGGCGCATCGAGACGCCCACGCTCGAGGCCACCGAGCTGTTCGCGCGCGGGGTGGGCTCCTCGACGGACATTGTGCAGAAGGAGATGTACACGCTCACCGACGGCGGGGGGCGTTCGCTGACGCTGCGCCCAGAGGGCACGGCACCGGTGTGCAGGGCCTATGTCGAGCACGGAATGCACAAGCTCGCCCAGCCCGTGAAGCTGTGGTATCTATCGAGCTTCTTCCGCTACGAGCGCGCCCAGAAGGGACGCCACCGCCAGTTCTGGCAGGTGGGGGCCGAGGCGTTTGGCTCGGAGGATCCGGCGCTTGACGCCGAGTCGATCGTGCTGCTCGGAACGCTGCTTGAGGAGCTGGGGGTGAGAGAGGTGCGACTGCGCCTGTCGAGCCTCGGCAGCAGCGAGAGCCGCCAGCGCTACCGCGATCGCCTGCAGAAGCACCTGCGGGCAAACGAAGGAGGGCTGTCGGCGGAGGTGAGGGAGCGCATCGAGCTGAATCCCCTACGCGCGTTCGACTCGGCGCACGAGGGCACCGTGGCGGTCATGCGCGACGCGCCGCGCCTGCTCGACGAGCTCGATGCGCAGGACGCTGAGCACTTCGCCACGGTGTGCGAGCTGCTCGATCGCGCGGGCATGGCCTATGAGGTCGACGCGACGCTCGTGCGTGGCCTCGATTACTACACGCGAACCGTGTTCGAGTTCACGAGCGACGCTCTCGGCGCGCAGAGCGGCGTTGGTGGCGGTGGACGCTATGACGGGCTCGTTCAACAGCTCGGCGGTCCACCCACCCCTGGGATGGGCTGGGCCGCGGGCATCGAGCGGATCCTCCTCGCCGGCAGCCCGCCGACGGCGGGCGCCCAAGCCGTGGATCTCTACGTGGGGCTTTCGGATGTGGAGGATGAGGGGTCGTTCTCGCGGGTGAAGCTGGCTGCGTTTGAGATCTTGAGCGAGGCACGCTCGGCGGGGTTGTGCGCGCAGATGGAGATGGCGGGTCGCTCGTTGAAGGGGCAGTTGGGGCACGCGAATCGCATCGGAGCTCGTTTTGTGGCGATCGTGGGGGAGCGCGAGACGCTCCTGAAGGACATGCAGGATGGGGGACAGGAGACGCTTGACACCACCACGGTCGTGCACACGGCGCTGCGCGGGTTGCGCGAGCTCGCCTAGCCGAGGTGGCTATCGGAGTTAGGAGGGCGGCCCGCGTAGTCGCCGGACCGCCTGTAGAAAGGGCGGCTCGCATAGCATCGGATCGTCAGTAGACCCGACGAGCACTGGGCTTCAGCGGTGAAAAAGTACTCGCGAGACGTCCATGGCCCGTCCCGCCGTTTAACTCGGGGCGCGATTCTGCCGAAGTGAGGGCGATGGCTCAGCTTTCGCGTCCCTACCAGATACTTCTCGGCGCCGTTGTCGTGTTCGGGCTCATTTGGGCCGTGGCGCTGCGTGGCCACGCAGCCAACCCGAGCGAACCCACGGCCTCGACTTCGCATCCCGCGACATCGGCAAGCAGTTTGGCTGCCAATGCTGCCAATGGGAGCTCCGGTGGGAATCCCGCGGCGCCGACCAAGATCTACCACGGCAACGCCCCGGGCGTCGAAGGACTAACCCGTGCGATCTCCAAAGCGCACGGCGTCGTGGCGGAGTCCCAGCACAACGTCCACGAGCAAGAAGGCAAGTCGCGGGCGCTCTCCCGGGAATCGCTCCCGTCCGCAACGACCACCAGGACGACCGCGGGCGGCAAGACCACGCAAAGCGTGACGGTGACCCGCAAGGCGACGGTCCCACCCACGCTCGCGCACAGGACGGTGACGCCCATCCACAGGACGACCACCTCCGTGCATGGCACTACGACTACCTCGCACAGCACAACCACTCTTGTACACAGCGCACCGACGCCCGTGCACAGAGTCGTGGTGCCCAAGGACAAGGTGACTGTCCATGCGCATGCGCTCCCGCGCTCCTCCGCTAAGCCCGCCAGTGGGCGCAATCCTGAGCAGGTCGCGGTCGAACACGAGCTGGCCCAAGGCAAGACGGTGATGCTCTTCTTCTGGAACCCGAAGTCCACCGTTGACCAGATTGACCAGACTGAAGCGAAGACGCTCGCCGCACGCTCGAAAGGCACCGTGACGTTGCATCCGGCGCTGGCAAGCCAGGTGGGCGAGTTTGGCTCGATCACCGAAGTGGTCCACGTCTACCAGACGCCGACGATCCTGATCGTCAATAAGCACGGGCTTGTGAGCACGCTGACCGGGCTCACCGACGTGTTCGCGCTCGAACAGTCGGTGCAAGAAGCACAAAGCGCCGTCAGCTGAGCGTCCGCGCGGGCCCTCGCCGCGCCGAAGCCGAGCGTGGGCTCTTACACTCGACGGTATGAACCGCGAGATGTTCGCCCAGCACTTGCAGGCTCCTCAGCAGCGAGGTCACGTGCCCGCCGATGCTTGTAGCGGTGCCGCGGGTGGGGCGGCCTGCGGGGACCTGATCCGCGTGTCGGTGGCGGTCGATCCATCGAGCCCAGACGGCCGCATCCTCGATGCGGGCTTTGACGCAAGCGGCTGCGGGGCCG
The DNA here is from genome assembly GCA_036510495.1 of Solirubrobacteraceae bacterium. Classification (GTDB taxonomy): domain Bacteria; phylum Actinomycetota; class Thermoleophilia; order Solirubrobacterales; family Solirubrobacteraceae; genus Palsa-744. The sequence goes on along the minus strand of DATCDV010000033.1, from coordinate 32,599 downwards.
CGATCGCCGCGGGCAGCGCCACGGTTGAGCTCGTGCTTGGTAAGGCGCTGCTCGACGCGGCGCGCATCGGTGCGCCGGAGATCGCCGCGGAGCTCGGTGGCTTGAGCCCGGCAAAGCACCACGCCGCGGAGCTCGCAGCCGATGCGCTGCACAGGGCTCTCGGCTGGACCGCGCGCCAGCGGGCCACACTCGCGTCAACGCCCGCACGCACGCTGGTGGCGATGAGCGGCGGAGTCGACAGCGCCGTGGCGGCGCTCCTGATCGCCGAGCGGGGCGAGCACACGGTGGCGGTGACGCTCGAACTGTGGTCCGATCCCGAGAACGACGGCGAGCGCAGCTGCTGCTCTGCCCAGGCGGTGCGCTCGGCACGGATCCTCGCGCACCGGATGGGGATGGCGCACTTCTCGATCGATCTGCGCGAGGAGTTCCGTGCCGGCGTGGTGGACGGTTGGCTTGCCGACCACGCGGCGGGCCTCACGCCCAACCCGTGCGTGCGCTGCAACGGCAACGTGCGCCTCGACGCGATGCTCGAGCTGGCCGACCGTCTCGGAGCACAGGCGCTCGCCACCGGTCACTACGCTCGCACCGAGCTCCCCGGGGACGGCGAGCCGCTGCTGCGGATGGCGGTGGACGAGAACAAGGACCAGAGTTATGCGCTCGCCGCGCTCTCACCCCGCTCGCTGGCCCGGCTGCGCTTTCCGCTGGGCGCTCTCACCAAGCCCGAGGTGCGCGAGCGCGCGGCGCGAGCGGGCTTGGAGGTGGCACGCCGGCCAGATTCTCAGGACCTGTGCTTTCTGGCCGGTACGCGCAGCGCCGACTTCCTCGCGCGGCATGGAGGTATCGCGAAGCGCCCGGGCACAATCGTCGATCGCGCGGGACGCACACTCGGTGAGCACAGTGGCGTCCACACTCTCACCATCGGCCAGCGCCACGGCCTGGGCATCGGAGGTGGGGAGCCGTTGTATGTGATCGCCACCGATGTGCGCTCCAACACCGTGACGGTCGGCTCGCGCGAGCAGTTGCGCACCGCCGGTGTGAGTGTGCGCGACGTGACCCTGCACCGCGACGGCGGGCACGTGGATGCGGTCAAGGTCCGCTATCGCGGTCGACGCATGCCCTGTCGCGTGGAGGGCGAGCCGCCCGCCGGCGCCCACGAGCGCGTCGAGGTGCTGATGCTCGAGCAGATCGAGCGTACCGCTCCCGGTCAGATCGCCTGCCTGTACGAGGGCGATGTGATCGTGGGCCACGGCACGATCGCCCTCGGGGTCGATGCGAGTCCTGGCGCTTGACTACGGCAGCGCGCGCTGCGGCTGCGCGCTGAGCGATCCCACGGGCACGATCGTTACGCCGATCGCCATCGTCGAGCGTCCGGCGGCGCGACGTGGGCTGGCGCAGATCGCCCGGCTCGTGGCCGACCGCGACGTGGAACGCGTGGTGGTGGGCCTGCCGCTCTCACTGCGTGGAGAGGACACCGATCAGACGCGTGAGACGCGCGAGTTCGCCACCGCGCTCTCCGCACGACTTGGCGAGGGCATCCCCATCGAGTTGCACGACGAGCGCTTCACCACCCGCATAGCCGCCGGCATGGAGCACGCCAAGAGCAGCGAGGACTCGCGCGCGGCAGCCGTGCTGCTGGAGGATTGGCTCGTCCGATCCCAGTAGGGTCACGCACTTGGCCAGGGACCGTGGATCGAATGGGTCGGGGGAGCGCAGCGAGCAGGAGCGCGAGCACGCCCGAAAAGAGCGTGAGCGTCGGCGCCTCGCACGTGCAGCGTTGCCCCCACAGGCTCCGGTCGAGCCGCCGCTACCACCGCCGCTCCCGGACCCGGGCCCACCACAGGAAGCCCCGGCGAACGGAGCTATCGACCCCGATCCGGGACTGCCAGCGGCGGAGCCCGAGCGATCGTCCGCGCCCGAGCAGGCCGCCATACGCTACCCGTTGCCCCTGCCTGAATCTGGCTCAGACGGGGTGAAGCGAGAGGCGTCGTGGCGCAAGCGTCGAGTCGCCGCGCAGAGGCTGCCCAGATCGCACCTCCACCTCCACCGACCCCATCTCCACCGTCCACACCTTCACCGTCCGGCCGCCGCGCGCCGGCGGGGGCGTGTGGCGCGTATAGGGGCCCTGCTCGCATTCATCATCGTGCTTGGTGCGCTCGCTGTTGGCGCAGTGCTGCTCTCACGCCACAAAGAACGACCCAAAATCATCCCCCTCCCCAAGATCGTGAAGGTCGTCATACCGGAGGGATTCACCCGCGCCCAGATCGCGGCGCTCGCTCATCAGGACGGGCTTCGTGGCAGCTATCTCCTGCCGTCCAAGCGCTCTGGTGAAATCGATCTCTCCCACTATGGGGCGCCGCCCAGCACCCCTAATCTCGAAGGGTTCCTGTTCCCCGCCACCTATGAAATGTACGTGGGCGCCCTGGCCTCGCAACTGGTCTCAGAGCAGCTCGCAGCGTTCCGCGAAAACTTCGGCGGCGGCGAGGTGCATCGCGCGAAGGTGCTTGGGATCACGCCCTATCAGCTGCTGATCGTCGCATCGATCATCGAACGTGAGGCGGCGATCCCACACGACCGTCCGCTGGTGGCGGCCGTGATCTACAACCGCCTGCGTCTGAGCATGACGCTAGGGATCGACTCCACATTGCGCTATGCGCTGCACGACTTCACCACTCCGTTGACCGAATCGCAGCTGCACAGCGACTCGCCCTACAACACTCGCACGCACACGGGCCTCCCACCGACTCCGATCTCCAATCCTGGAGTTGCCGCGATCACCGCCGCTGCCCACCCGGCCCACGTGTCCTACCTCTACTACGTGGCGGGCACCGACGGCTGCGGCGAGCAGGTGTTCTCGACCAGCTACGCGCAGTTCGAAAAGAACGCCGCCGCCTACCGCGAAGCGCTCGCCAAAAACGGCGGACGCGTCCCCACCTGCAAAAAGAGGTAGATCCGTGCACGACCTCATCTCTACAGCGAGACTCACCGCGACGGGGCGAGCGAGATGCCGAGGCTAGGCGTCATCGGCTGGCCGGTCGCCCATAGTCGCTCGCCCGCGATGTTCCGCGCGGCCTTCGAGGCCTGCTCGCTGGAGGGCTGGAGCTATCAGCGCCTGCCGCTTGCACCGGAGCTGTTCGCAGAGACGGTTCGCGCGCTGGGCGCCAGCGGCTTTCTCGGAGCTAATGTGACGATTCCCCACAAGCAGGCAGCGCTTGCGATCGCCGATCGCTCAAGCGACGCCGCGCGCGCTATCGGAGCGGCCAACACGCTCACGTTTGCCGCCGGCGGCGAGATCGAGGCGCTGAACACCGATGCCCCGGGGCTGATCGCCGCGCTCGGACGCTCCCCGCGGGAGATGAGCGCGCTCGTGCTCGGCGCCGGGGGAAGCGCACGCGCGGCGGTCTGGGCTCTGCTTGACGCGGGCGCGGCGAGCGTGTCGGTGTGGAACAGGACGCCTGAGCGGGCGCTCGAGTTGGCGCGGGAGCTCGGCGCGCGGGCTGTGCCCAGCCCAATCGAGGCCGACCTGCTCGTCAACTGCACATCGGTGGGACTGCAACGGTCGGCCACTGACGCCGACGCGCTCAACCAACTCGACCTGACCGCCGATCAAGTCGGTAGCTATGCGTATGTCGTCGATCTGGTCTATGGAGGTCCCACCCACCCCGGGCCCACCCACCTCGGGCCCACTCACTCTGAGCCCACGCATCCTGCATCCACTCGTTTCACGCCCTTGCTCGCAGCCGCACGCTCGCGCGGGGCCATCACGGTCGACGGCCTGGAGATGCTCGTTGCTCAGGGAGCGCTCAGCTTCGAGCATTGGACCGGCACGCCCGCGCCGCTCGCGGCGATGCGTGCCGGTGCCCAATTGGAGGAGTCACCGGCTTAACGGAGGGCGGGGGCGATGAGTACGCCTCCCAGTGGCCTGCGCAACGAGAACGACATCTTCGGTGACACCGAGCCCCAGGTGAGCATCGAGATCGATCGCGACGAGGACGCGCAGAGCATTCCGGGTGAGGCGGACGGGCGTCCCTTCGCCGGCGACGCGGACACGATCCGTAGAGATGGGGATCCCTACGCCTCGGCATATGGCTCTGCGGATGACCTGCGCGATTCTGAGGTACCAGAGTCCGTTCAAGGCGTCACGCACCCGACCCGTCGTGGCTCCTCCGCGCGCTTCCTCACAGACGTGATCGTCGAGATGGGGCTAACTTCACGAGAACGCGTCGATCACGCGATCGAATCCTCGCGCAACGAAGGCACCACGCCAGAGCGTGTGCTGCTCGCCAGCGGAGCCATCAGCTCCGACGGGCTCGCCCGTGCGCTTGCGGAGCGCTACGGCCTCGACCATCTCGACCTGGACATCTTCCCCGTGGACATGGGCGCGGCCAACCTCGTCGTCAATACCGCCGCCAAGCGCTACCAGGCGGTGCCGGTGGCCTTCGTGGACAAGCGCACGCTGCTACTCGCGATGGCGGACCCTTCCAACGTGCTCGCGGTCGACGACGTCGCGATCATGACCGGCTACGAGGTGCGCGTCGCGGTCGCCTCTCCCGACGCGATCGGCGACCTCATCTCGCGCATGGCCCGTCTGGAGGACGTCGTCTCCGGCGACGCTATTGCCGAGGAGGCTGAAGAGTCAAGCGCTGACATCGTCAACCTGCGCGAGACCGCCGACGACGCGCCCGTCGTCAAGCTCGTCAACCAGATCGTCGCCCAAGCCGTCGAGCTCGGCGCCTCCGACGTGCACATGGCCCCCGACGGCCACGAGGTGCGCGTCAGGGTGCGCGTGGACGGCATCCTGCAGGACATCACAACCGTCCCGCGGCGCATGGCCGCAGGCGTGGTCTCGCGTGTGAAGATCATGGCCGAACTGGACATCTCCGAGCGTCGGCTACCTCAAGATGGCCGCGTCAGCCTGACGGTCGATGGCCGCCACATCGACCTGCGGGTCGTCACGCTGCCGAGCGTTCACGGCGAGTCGATCGTGATGCGCATCCTCGACAAGGACTCCGTCGTGATGAAGCTCGAGAAGCTCGGCATGGCAGACGCCGAGCGCGATCGCTTCGAACGCGCCTTCAACGAAACCCACGGCGCCGTGCTCGTCACCGGGCCCACCGGCTCGGGCAAGTCAACGACGCTGTACGCCGCCCTGCTCGCACTGAACACGCCCGAGAAGAACATCATCACCGTCGAGGATCCCGTCGAGTACCAGATTGCGGGGCTCACACAGGTGCAGGTCTCGACCAAGGCGGGGCTCACGTTCGCGACCGGCCTGCGCGCGATGGTGCGCGCGGACCCTGACATCATCATGGTGGGGGAGATCCGCGATCGCGAAACCGCCCAGATCGCCGTCGAGTCCGCGCTCACCGGGCACCTGGTGCTCTCCACGCTTCATACCAACGACGCGCCGTCGGCGATCACGCGCCTCACCGAGATGGGCATCGAGCCCTTCCTCGTGGCCTCGGCGCTCGACTGCGTGCTCGCCCAACGGCTCGCCCGTATGCTCTGCTCCAACTGCAAGCAGCGCACGATCGTGCCAGCCGAGGTGTTGCGCGAGAACGGCTACAAGGCACTGGTGGACCTCGAGGCCTACGAGCCGACCGGCTGCCGGCGTTGCGGCGGCACCGGCTATCGCAGCCGCCTGGGCATCTACGAGGTGATGACGCTCTCCTCGGAGATCCGTGGGCTCACGCTCGAACGCCGCTCGGCGGAGGAGATCCGTGAGGTGGCGGTCCGCCAGGGGATGCGCCGTCTGCGCGACGACGGCCTCGAGAAGGTGCGCCAGGGACTCACCTCGATCGCCGAGATCGCCCGCGTGATCGGCAGCAGTTAGGACCGTCAGAAATAGATAGCGGTCCGGATGCACTCACCTGACGGCGCCAGCCGCCACCCACGATGCTCGACGTACTACCAGTACGCCTGCGCTCGTGTGCGACGTCTGGCATCCACCATGCGAGCGCCCCGATCCCACCATCTATTTCTGACGGGTCCTTGAGATGCGCCGCGCATCTGCCGATAAGGGGCGCATGACACCTCATGCGCAGAGCGCGCCCCACCCCTTGGATGACCGAAGGGCTCAACGATGAGCATCGACTTTGCAGACCTGCTGATGGAGGTCGTCGCGCGCAAAGCCTCCGACCTGCACCTCGCCGCCGGCGCACCGCCGACTGTGCGCGTGCGCGGCCGCCTCGACCGCCTCGAGGGCTACCCAGAGCTCTCGGGCACCGACACGCGCGAGATCGTCTACTCGATCCTCTCGGGCGATCAGCGCCAGCGCCTTGAGACGAACTGGCAGCTCGACTTCGCCTACTCGATCCCGGGCCACGCTCGCTTTCGCGTCAACGCATACTTCCAGCGCGGCGCGGTCGGCGCCGCCTTCCGCCTGATCCCCTTCGGGCTGACCACGATCGACCAGCTCGGACTCCCCTCGGTGGTGCACGATCTCACGCGCAAGCCGCGCGGCTTCGTGCTCGTGACCGGCCCAACCGGCTCAGGCAAGTCCACCTCGCTCGCGGCGATGCTCGATGAGATCAACGCCACGCGCGAGGAGCACATCATGACGATCGAGGACCCGATCGAGTTCCTGCACGGGCATAAGAAGTGCCTCGTCAACCAACGCGAGCTGGGCTCCGACGCGCATTCCTTCGCGGATGCTCTGAAGGCGGCGCTACGCCAGGATCCCGACGTGATTCTCGTCGGCGAGATGCGCGATCTGGAGACGATCTCAACGGCGCTCACAGCGGCTGAGACCGGTCACCTCGTGTTCGCCACGCTCCACACCCAGGACACCGCCCAGACGGTCGACCGCATCATCGATGTCTTCCCGCCCGAGCAGCAGGGCCAGGTGCGCGTGCAGCTGTCGGTGGCCCTACAGGGGATCATCACCCAACAGCTGCTTCCCACCGCCGACGGCTCCGGCCGCGTGGCCGCCTGCGAGGTGCTTGTGCCCAACCCGGCGGTGCGCAACCTGATTCGCGAGGGCAAGACCCACCAGATCTATTCGGTCCTGCAGACCGGCTCGGCTCAGGGAATGCAGACGATGGACGCTTCGCTGATCTCGCTCATACGCACGGGCAAGGTCTCCCAGAAACTCGCTGAAGAACGCTCGTCTGCCCCCGAGGAGCTGCGTCGTCTGCTTGGAGCCGGATCGCTGGCGGCGGCATGAGATGAGCCGCTTTGCATGGGACAGAGTGGATTGGGTGGGATGACGTGAATCGCTATCTCTCGATCGCAGTGGATTGGCTGGCATGACATGAGCACATACGTTTTCAAGGCGATGGATCTAGCCGGCGTCAAGGCGCGCGGTGAGATCGACGCGGACTCCAAGGAGGCCGTCTCAAACCAGCTGAAGTCGCGCGGCATGATCGTGCTCGACATCGCCGACAAGCACGCCTCGCGCGAGATCGAGCTGAGCTTCATGAAGTCGGTCAAGGCAGCAGAGCTCGCCGTCTTCTCGCGCCAGCTCGCCACGATGATCTCCTCCGGGCTTTCGATTCTGCGCGCGCTGTTCGTGCTCGAGGAACAGACCGCCAACAAGTTCCTCAAGGACACGGTCATCCAGGTGCGTAAGGACGTCGAGTCGGGCCTGTCGCTCAGCGGCGCCATGGAAGCACACCCGAAGGTGTTCAACCAGCTGTTCGTCGCGATGACTCGCGCCGGCGAGGCCGGTGGTCTGCTCGAGGAGTCGCTGATGCGCGTCGCCGACCAGCTCGAGAAGGACGCTTCGCTACGTCGTCAGATTCGCTCGGCGATGATCTATCCGGTGCTCGTCATCACCTTTGCGGTGGCGGTGATGATGGCGCTCGTCGCGTTCCTCGTGCCCGTGTTCGTCGGTGTCTTCAAGCAGTTCGGCGGCGAACTCCCCGCGATTACCCAGGTCTCCGTGGACATGTCCCACGCGGTCCTCGGCTACTGGTGGGCGATGTTCGGCGGCGCCGGCCTGATCGCGTTCTCCTTCATCAAGTGGAAGAAGTCCTCATGGGGCAAGCCGCAATGGGATCGCTTTCGCTTGCGCGTGCCGATGAAGATCGGCACGATCGTCCAGCAGGTCGCCGTGGCGCGCTGGTCGCGTACGCTCGCCTCGCTGATGAGCGCCGGCGTGCCGCTGCTGCTGGCGCTCGAGATCGTCGGCAAGACCGGCGGCAACATCGCCGTCGAGGAAGCGATGGACGGCGTGATCGCCTCGGTCAAGCGTGGGGGCACGCTCTCAGAGCCGCTGTCGAAGACCACGATCTTCCCCAAGATGGTCACCCACATGGTGGGCGTCGGCGAGGAGACGGGCGCACTGGACGCGATGCTCGCGAAGGTCGCCGACTTCTACGAGGACCAGGTTGAAGCCTCCGTCAAAGCGCTCACCTCGATCCTCGAGCCGATCATGATCATCGTCATCGGCTCGATCGTCGGCTTCATCGTCATCTCGATGTACATGCCGATGTTCACGGTCTACAACCACATCGAATAAATCAGCCCGGCGCGACGCGCACGCACCGGTCTCCCACCGACAGCGAGAGGCGGCCGGCGAGGAGGTCGAGCAGCTCGTTGCCCACTAGCTCGCCGCGCCAGCCGCGCAGGGTGCGTGCGTCGGCTCGCTCTCCGGTGCGCTCGCCCGCCACGATCGCCTGCAGATCAGCACGAGAGGCCAGCAGCTCATATGCGAGACCGGCCTCGCGCGCACGCGCTCTGACCAGTGCCTCTGAGAGCGCGATCAGCGGCGCGTCGTCCGGTCGTGGCTGGGGCGGTCGTGGGTCGCCGGCGAGCGGCTCTCCGGCGTTGCGCAGACCATCTTGCACCGCCGAAAGCAGCTCCTCGCCGCGTTTGCGCAGGCTACCCTGACCGACGCCACGAATCTCCTCCAGCTTCCCCAGCGAGGACGGCTTGCGCTTTGCGATCTCCACGAGCGGAGCGTCGCCGAGCACGCTCTGCACCGGCCTGTCGCGCTCCGCGGCCGTGCGCTCGCGCCACGCCACCAGTTCGCGCGCAACACCCTGGGAGGCGGCGCTCATGCCCCTGACGCGCGGCAGGCGAGCGAAGATCGCGTCAATGTCGCGCTCATCGCTCACGCGCTCCAGGAACTCGCACTCCTCGCGCGCCCACTGCAGGCGACCCACTTGCTCGAGCCGGCGCTCGAGCTCCGCGGCGAGCGCTGTCAGGTGCACCACGTCCTCGCGCGCGTAGGAAAGCTGCTCGGCCGAGAGCGGGCGAGCGTCCCAACGAGTGAAGCTGGCGCTCTTGGCGAGCCTCACACCCAGCATCTCCACAAGCAGCGTGTCATAGGAGCATTGCGCCGGCATGCCCAAGAAGCCGGCCGCCACCTGCGTGTCGAATACGTTGCGCGCGTCGCAGCCGAGCGCGCGGCGTAGCAGCGCGATGTCCTGACGACCCGCGTGTACCACCACCTCGATCTGTGGATCGGCGAGCACATCGGCGAGCGGCTCACCCCCCAGCGGGCCCTCGAGTGGGTCAACGATCTCAATGCGCTCGCTCCCCGCGCCCCCTGGCTGCTCGCCGTGTGCCCCTTGGGTTTGGCCCTCAGGGCGCACCAGGTCGGGTGTGCCATTCGGAATATCGGCCACGGCGAGCTGGATCAGGCACAGCAGCGTGCGATAGCGACCCTCGCCCATGAACTCGGTGTCGAGCGCGATCCGCCCGGACGCGCGGGCCCGCTGCGCGACTTCCTCGAGTACTCGTGCCGAGCCCAAGTCGCTCGTGTTCGAGGACGCCGTCATCGCCCTATTCTCGCCGATCGGCCGCGTGCGCGTGTCGTGGATGCTCACGACACGCTGTCCTGCTCCACCTGGGTCGCCGGCAAGCGCAACGCGAAGCGTGCGCCGCCCGCTGCGGCGCTCGTTGCGTCGTCGAGCAGGTCCAGCGATCCGCCCATGCGCTTGACGAGCTCGCGGCCGATGGCCAGGCCGAGGCCGAAGCCGCTGCGCCCCCCAGAGGCGCTGCCACGCTGGAAGCGCTCGAAGATGCGCTCACGCTCCTGCTCGGGCACACCCGGCCCGTTGTCGCTCACCGTCACCTGCGCCCACGACCCGTCGGTCGTGGTCCGCGTGCATACGCTCGAGCCCGGAGGTGCGACCCCGATCGCATTGTCCAGCAGGATCCTCACGATTCGTGCCACCGCCCCGGGATCACACCTCGCCCAGCATGGGGTGGAGGGATGGCGCACATCGAGTTGAACCTCGCGCTCGGCGGCGCGACGCTCGAATTCCGCCGCCACCGCACGGCACAGCTCGCCTAGCTCGACCGACTCGGCGCGCAACGACACCTCCGCGTCCAGGCGGCTCAGGTCCAGCAGGTCGGTGGCGAGGCTGGAGAGCCGGTGGGATTGCTCGCGCGCCCGCACCATGCGCTCGCGCGCATCGTCGAGGTCGAGTCGCTGCGGGTCGAGATCGTCTTCGAGCAGCTCGAGCGTGCCATCGAGCGATGCAAGAGGTGTGCGTAGCTCATGCGAGGCTGTCGCCACGAACGCGTGGCGCGCCTGTACCTGGCGGCGAAGGCGCGCTTGCATGCTCGCGAAGGCGCGTGTCAGGTCGCCGATCTCGTCGTGGCGTCCATCGACGTGGATCGGCGCATCGAGTCCTCGCCGCTCAAGCTCGCCCGCGGCTTCGCGCAAGCGCTCCAGCCGTCGCAGTAGCGTCGTTGTGAGCGCGATTCCGAGCAGCAGCGCGATCCCGAAGCCAACGGCTGCCGCCTCGATGAAGGCTTTCTTGACCACGTGCACGGTGGAGATCACGTATTCCAGGCGGCGTACAAGCACGACGGCGTCGACTGTCCCGCCCTTGCCGATCCGCATCGGCTCGACCGCCACCAGATCGTCACCGATCAACGTGTGCACGCCGCGATTTGCGCGCAGCGCATGACGGACCTGAGCGTAGTAGTCGGGCACGTCGAGATCCTGGTCGGCGGGCGCATAGATCGTGTCGAGTTTGCGGTCGAGCACGGTCACCTCCGCGCCGGAGCGGTGGCGCAGGAGCGACACCGTGACCGCGAGTTCACCGCTATCAGGGCGTCCGCTGGCGGGGTGGACGCCGATCTCTTCGAACTCCGAACGCGACACGGAGACGGCCGCGAATACACCCGCCTCGCCCTCGGCGCGCAGCCGCTGCTCGAGCGGGGACAGCAGTGCGAGGGCCGCCACCGCAAGCGTCACCGCGCTTGAGAGCAGCAGCGCCGCGAACACCCTGGGGCGTAGCCCCAGGACGTGCCGACGCACGCCGGAGCGAGCCTTTACGGCGCCGCTGGGCCGCGGAGGCGGCTCGCTCACGGCTCCTGAAAGCGGTACCCGGCGCCGCGCACCGTCAGGATCAGCTTCGGCTCCTCGGGCTTCTCCTCCACCTTCTCGCGCAGGTGCCTGATGTGGACGTCGATTGCGCGGGGGTCACGATAGGCCGAGTCGCCCCAGATCGCGCGCAGCAGCTCCTGGCGGTTGAAGAGCCTGCCCGGTTCGCTCATCAGCTGGGCGAGCAGCTCGAACTCCGAGAAGGTGAGCTTCACCTGCTCTCCATCCACGCTTGCCTCGCGGTGGCTGCGGTCGAGCGTCACCGGACCGATGCTCAGCACCTCGCGACCCATCGCCCGGGGGCCGGAGCGGCGTAGAACCGCGCGAATACGGCTGCGTAGCTCTGCCAGGCCGAATGGCTTGGTCACATAATCGTCGGCGCCCGCCTCCAGGCCCTGGACGGCGTCGGCCTCCGTGTCGAGCGCGGTCAGCATGATGATCGGCACAATGTTGCGCTGCTCGCGCAACGCGCGGCACACGTCATACCCGTTGGGCCCGGCACCGAGCGCAACGTCGAGCAGGATCACGTCGAACTGCTCGGCGCCGGCACGCTCGATCGCCGCGCCGCCGTCGGCCACCGCCTCAACCGTATGACCCTCCTTGGAGAAAGAGCGCGTCAGGGTCTCGCGCAGCGGCGCCTCGTCGTCAACGACGAGGATGCGCATCGAAGCGGGTGCGTCCATTGCGTTCACGCTACCGCTTCAGGCGGTCCCCACGACCACGGTCCCCCGTGAGCACACGAACAGACGGATGCGAGGGCAGCTGCCACAGCAAGCCCCTTGCGTGCAGGCCCGCCTGGCGCGAAACGTCGGTTCCGTGCGCGCGTACCCACAGCGCAGCCGGGGCGCAGCCGGCTGTGGTCTTGGGCGCCCCGGGCCCGCATACTGAGTCAAGGAACGCGTAGCGCACTTCGCCACGAGCCATCAGCGTCTTCAGCTGGGCCACGCTCGTGAAGGAAAGACCGTCATAGGTGGTGAGCATCAGGACCGGACGCTGGTCCTGCACGATCAGCGAGGCGACGCTCGTCGAGGAGCCCGCCGCCAGCTCATAACGGGCGCTTCCCTGGTGGGCGAGCAGGTAGGCGCTGAGCGCTCGCTGCTCGATTGAATCCAGAGCACCCACATTGCCGGCGTCGCTGATCTTCTCGCCCACCGCTTCGACGCTCGTCACGAGCGGGATCGCAAGCAGGGCCGTCAACGGCGCCGCGAGCAGTCGCGTCCGGCTCGCTGCTCCCGCCACCCAGGCCACGCCGATCCCGAACATGGCGGCCACGGCGGGTGTGAAGCTCTCGACGTAGCGAGGGTGCAGACGCGCCATCGCGCTGAACAGCACTATTCCGGTGAGCAGCCACACGAACATGCCCACGACCATTGCGCGTTGCAGGCGACCCGCTTTGCGGCGCGTCACGGATATCACGACGCCCGCCCCCAACAGGAGCGCCGCCAATGCCTCCCAACCGAGCCACTTGGCGGGCAATTGGCCGCCATTGGCAAGCAGTCGCGTAGGGGAGGGGGGAGTGATTGGGGTCGATCCTGTGCTTGTCACCGTGCCGCCGCCATCACGGTGGTGCAGAACGGGCGTGGCTTGGCCGACTTCGGCTGTTTTGCCACTCAGCCGTTCGGTGCCGTTGAACACGAAGGCCGCGTTCCATGCGCTCCCATTCGTTGAGCCGATTGCATATGGACGCTCGTGCGCTGGAAACAGCAGCGTTGCGCTCAGCCACGAGAGCGCGATCACGACGTAGACCGCGGCGGCGGCCGCGAACTGCCCTATGAGCCGGCCGCGACGTGCCCGTCGTGAGACCTCAGCGGCTCTGGGCAGGCCAAGGCAGGCAAGCACGAATAGACCCGGCAGCGCCACCATCGACTCGAGCAGCTTCACGTTGAATGCCACTCCGAGCGCCCCGGCCGCCGCAAGCAACCAGACGGTCTTGCCGGTCTCCCCGGCGCGCACAACCATCAACAGCGCCAGCACGAGCAACATCATCATGACCGCGTCCATCGTGTCGCTGCGCGCCGTGATCACCTCGATCGGCAGCACCGCGAGCGCGAGCGCCGCGACGAGCCCCGCGATGACGCCGAACGGACGCTTGACGGCGGCGTACAACAGCGGCACGGAGGCGGTCCCGGCAAGCGCCTCGGGCAGCTTCAGCGAGGTTGAGCTCCATCCAAACAGCTTGACGCTCGCCACCTGCAGCCACAGATCGATCGGTGGCTTGTCGATCGAGACGCTCCCCCCGGGCTCGTACGCCCCGAAGAAGAAGTTGTGCCAGGAGACGCCCATGCTGCGCACCGCCGCGTCATAGAACGGGTCGAGCCGCACCGCGCCGAGATCGACCAATCTGAGCACCGCGGCGGTGGCTGTGATCAAGGCGAGCGCGACCCAGCGCAGGGGGATGGTGGGCGTCCTCACGCCGGGAACGCTAATCTCGCCACTCCATGAGTGACGCAGATGATCGCAAGCAGGCGGGCGCCAAGCGCCCGCGTAGAGCATCCGCCTCCGCCGCGGCAGAGGACGGCGAGGGCGATCCCGTCGCAGAGGAGTCACACGAGCCGCGCCCGTGTATGCCCTGCCACGGTACCGGCAAGGTCATTTCAAATCTCGACGAGCATGTGCGCAAGGTGACCTGCCCGTGGTGTCGCGGCAGCGGCGAGCGCCTGACCGGCGCGGACGCGCAGGAGTTCGAGCAGGAACAGGCCGGCCTGAAGCGTCGCTGAGAGCTGCGCCGCAAGATATAAAGACCCACTTAAGCGCAATGTGTCCAAGTTGGGTGCAACGCTAAAGCGCTTCTGCGCAGCGGTCGATGAACGCGCTGACAAGCCAGACCGCGGCACAAGGCAAACACCTCAAGAGGGTGTGTGGCAAAGCCGGCGGCTCAAGTGGTCGATCGTGAGATCGAAGTTGAGACGCACTGTCAATGAGTGACAGTTGAATCGAGGGCTGGCGCCCAAGATACGGAAAGAGGACTCAATGCTAAATCGACTGCGCCAGCGCTCGAAAGATGAGGGTGGCTTCACGCTCATCGAGCTCCTGGTGGTAATCCTGATCATCGGCATCCTGGCCGCGATCGCCATTCCTTCGTTCCTGAACCAGAAGAGCAAGGCCAACGATGCGGCCGCCAAGGAACAGGTGAAGACCGGTCAGACCACGATCGAGACGTACTCGACCGAAAACAACGGCAGCTATGCAGGTGCTGAAATCACGAAGCTGGAAGCTATCGAGCCTACGCTCAAAGACAAAACAACGGCGACGTTCGCGGTCACCTCGGCTTCGGCAACGGGTTACGTCATCGAATCCATCGCCAAGGGCACGGAAGACAAATTCATCATCACTAACGTGGCAGGCAATATTACTCGTACCTGCACCGTCCATGAAGCAGCGAACAAAGGCGGTTGTCCGACTGGTAGCTGGTAGTCATAGTGCCAAAGCATCAAGCTTTGGCATACAGCTGCGCTAACTCTAAGGGGGGCGGCCATTGGCCGCCCCCCTTGTTGTCTTTTGTTAGGAAGATATGTTGCATCCTTGAGCCGAAGTTCAAGCTCGCGAGACCAGCGCGCCGATTAGTTAGCAACCAGGCACGCAGCACGGCAAGCACGGATATGCGAAGACAAAGCCGACGGCTCGAGCGGCCGGGTCGCAATTGGGGCGACATGCGGGCACTGGCGCCCATTTACATCAAGGCTAGGAGTTGCCGGTGACACATCGACTGTATTTGCGAGCAAGAGGGGAGTCCGGCTTCACGCTCATCGAGCTGCTGGTCGTGATCTTGATTATCGGCATCCTGGCAGCGATCGCGATCCCCGCGTTCCTCAATCAGAAGAGCAAGGCAAGCGATGTCTCGGCCAAGGAACTAATACACACCTCGCAGACCGCGGCTGAGACGATCGCGACCGACTTCAGTGGCAGCTACACAGAAGTCACGACCACGAAGATCAACGAATACGAAAAGGCGATTCCGATCACGGAAGCCACCGGTAAGAACGGCTATCTCAAGGCCGCCAAACAACTCGAAAGTGGCATCGGCTACGAACTCGAAACCGAAGCTCCGGCGACCAAAGACACGTTCAAGCTCGTGAACAAAGCGGGGACCGTCACGCGCACATGCAAAGCCGCAAGCGGAGCGAACAAAGGTGGTTGCCCGACCGGTAGCTGGTAGCTGTCAGCCAGGACTCTCGCTTAGAGCGTTCTCGAAAATGCCAGAGGGCGGCCCATTAGGCTCGCCCTCTCTGCGTTCTGAGGTAGCGGCGCGTCGCACGTCGCAGGATCTCGGGCGCGCTACTGACCACCGAGGTGAGCGTGCACGGGGCTCGCCCGCGTCGCGGCACGCGAACTTAGGCTCCCGCTCCAGACATTGGGCGAGTGATTGCAGAAGCGCTCAAGTGTCTCGCCGCGCGAGCCGATCATTCGTCCATGGAGACAGCAACCTTCGCGGGGGTGTTCGGAGCGATGATCGGATCGTTCCTGAACGTCGTCGTATACCGGCTGCCGCGCCGCGAGTCGCTCGTGCGCCCGGCATCGCACTGCACCGCTTGCGGGACGGCTGTCAAGCCCTACGACAACATCCCTGTCGTGTCCTGGCTGCTCCTGCGGGGGCGCTGCCGCAGCTGCTCGGCCCCGATCTCCAAGCGCTACCCCTTGGTCGAGGCGCTTGCCGCGATGCTGTGTGTGAGCGCGGTGCTCGCGGGCGGCAGCTCCGCGACGATCGCACTCAACGTCGCCTTCATCTTGCTGCTCGTGCCGATCGCGCTGATCGACGCCGAGCACCGCATCATCCCCAACCGCCTGACCGCGCTGGGCGCCATCCTGGCGCTTGCGATCGGGACGGCGCTTGACCCAAGCGGAGAGCCGGCGCGTCTGATCGCCGGTGCCGCCGCCGGTGGAGCGCTGCTGCTGGCAGCGCTCGCCTACCCCGGTGGGATGGGCATGGGCGACGTCAAGCTCGCGGGCGTCATGGGCCTGTTCCTCGGCAGCGCAGTGGCCCCGGCGATGCTGATCGCGCTCTTTGCGGGCGTGCTGTTCGGGGCTCTGATCGTGAGCCGCAAGGGCGCTCAGGTCGCACGTAAGACGGCGGTCCCCTTTGGCCCATTCCTCGCCCTCGGCTCGCTCGTCGCCATATTCGCCGGCGAGCCGCTCGTGAACCTGTACACGACCCACTTTCTGAACTGATGTCAACACAGGAGCCAGGACATATGGACGACAGCCTCAGCCTGCTCAGGCCGACGTCGATCGTGGTCGATGCGCCACCGGAGCCGCCGGCCGAGGACACCGTTGTCCTCGAGCCCGTCAAGCGCAAAATGTCCGCGCTCACAACTTCGCTCTCCCTATCGAGCTTCAAGCCCAGTCGCAGCGGCGGACGCTCGCGTGGCGCGACGCTCGTCGGCTTGGATATCCAGCCCGGCTATGTGAGCGCCGTTCAGGCGCGCGTCAACGGCTCGATCCTCGTACAGCGGGCGGCCGGCGCGCCGCTACCTCCCGACACCGTTCGCGAGGGGGAGGTGCTCGACGGCACGGCGCTCTCCGACACCCTGCGCGAGATGTTCCGCGACTCGAAGCTCGACAAGCGCGTACGCGTCGGGGTGGCCAACCAACGCACCGTCTTGCGTACGCTCGAGCTGCCGCCTCTTACCGACCGCAAGGAGCTCGCGACCGCCGTGCGCTTCCAGGCTGAGGATCAGGTGCCGATGCCGCTCGACAACGCCGTGCTCGATTTCCATGCGCTCGGCGTGATCGACACGCCCGCCGGGCCTCGCCAGCGCGTGATCGTCGTCGCCGCCCAGCGGGACATGGTCGAGCGTCTGCTCGCGGCCGTTCGCGACGCTGGGCTTCGCCCTGAAGGTGTGGACCTGTCGTCCTTCGCGCTGATTCGCTCGCTGCACCGGGCGGACGAGGACCATGCCGGCCGTGTGCTCTATCTCAACGTGGGAGGCCTCACCAACATGGCGATCGCGGAGGGCACCGTGTGCCGTTTCACCCGCGTCATCGGCGGGGGCCTCGAGTCGATGGCCGCCGACGTCGCGGAGCGCAACAGCATCAAGCTGACAGACGCTCGCGAGCTGCTGGCCGCCGTCGATCTCGACGCACAACAGACGCCTGCCGCACCATTCTCCCCTGAAGAGTCCGTTGAAATGGGCTTGCAAGAGGAGCAAGCATCTTCCGGTGCTTCGCAGAAGCCCGTGATCGACGTGCGCCCGGTGCTCTCCAGCGGAGTGCGCGAAATCGCCGGCGAGGTGCGCAACTCGCTCGACTTCCATCGCTCCCAGGACGGAGGCGGAGAGGTGTCGAGCGTCGTGCTCAGTGGCCCCGCGCTCCAGATCTCAGGCTTCGCGCGTGCGCTCCAGGGCGAGCTGCGCGTGCCCCTGATTCCCCAGACGGTGGGCGTGCTCGATGAGGGCTCCGCCGGTGGCGTCCCCGCGGAGCGGCTTGCAGTCGCCACGGGGCTCGCGGTCGAGGAGGCACCGCGATGAAGGCCGTCAACCTAATTCCGGGCGAACAGCGCCAGGGAGCCGGCGGACTCGCCAGCCTCGCCGGACGCTCCGGCGGCGGCGCGCTGATCGTGCTCGGCCTGCTGGCGGGACTCGCGGCGCTCGTCGCGATGTACGGAAGCGCTCACCGCAGCGTCTCAAGCCAAACTGGCGAAGTCACGGCTATCACCGCCGAGACGAGCGCGGTCCAGGCCAGCGCTGGACGGCTCACGCCCTACACCGACTTCGTCACGATGGCCGACCAGCGCACCCAGACGGTCGCCCAGCTTGTCCAGGCGCGCTTTGATTGGTCACACGCCCTGCACGAGCTCGGTCGCGTGCTGCCCGCCGGTACCTCGCTCAGTGCTATGCACGGCACCGTAGGTCCGACCGCAGAAGCCTCAACGACCACCACCGCGACCGCAGGGGCTCCCACATCGAGCACACCGCCCGGGAGCACCCCTGTCTTCACCCTCACCGGTTGCGCCAAGAGCCAGACCGTCGTCGCTCAGGCGCTCCAACGTCTGCGACTGATGGACGGCGCAAGCGAAGTGCAGCTACAGAGCTCCACGAAGTCCGACACGGGCAGCGGTGGCGTAAGTGGCGGCTGCCCCGCGAACGATCCGGCGTTCACGACGCAAGTCACTTTCACCGGACTTCCCTCCGCGCCCGCCACGAGTGCTCCGACGTCTGGGAGCACCACGACGGCTTCCGTCCACAGCGCCGGCGCCACCGAGCCGGTCTCGACCGCGAGTGGAGCCTCACGATGACCACGCGCGACAGACTGATGCTAATCGGAATCGCGGTGCTCGCCGTGCTGCTCGGCGTGTGGTTCACGACCGTCGCCCCCGAGCGCGAACGCGCCTCGAAGGTGACCGCCGAAGTCGAAGCGGCACGTAAGCAACTGGCGAGCGCCGAATCGCAGGCGAACAGCGCGAAGGACGCGCAAGCTCAGTATTCGAGCGCGTACTCATCGCTCGTGAGCCTCGGTCAGGCGGTGCCCCCATCTTCGGAAACACCCGCGCTCATATATACGCTCGACAAGGCAACCCACAGCCGCGACGTCGAGTTCTCCTCGATCACCACCGGGGCTAGCGGCACTGCCAGCCCCGGTGCCAGCGCAACCCTCGCGACCGAGAGCGCGGCGTTCAGCCAGCAGCCGTTCACGTTCATCTTCAACGGCAGCTTCGTGGACCTCTACAAGCTGCTCGACCAGCTGGAAGGCTTCACCGTGCAGACGTCATCGGGAGCGCTACACGTCAATGGCCGACTGCTCACGATCGACAGCGTCAGCCTGGCCCCGAACGCAAGCGAAGCCTCAGCTTCAGGCAAACCCAAGTCGGGTCAGCTGACCGGCACGATCACCGCCACCGCATACGTGCTGTCCGCAGGCGCAAGCGCGCTCGGCGGAGCGACGCCATCAGCCCCCGCGGGTGCATCTACCGGCACAGCGTCCACCACATCGAGCGGCTCGGCGACGACGCCGGCCGTTGTAAAGGCGACCCCATGACCGAGTTCCTGCAATCGATCAAGTCCGATCTCCTCTCGCGGCGAATGCTCCCGTTCCTGGCACTGATCGCGGTGGCGCTGATCGCGGCGGTTGCCTACACCGTTACAGGCGGCTCGGGTGGCTCGACTCCAGCACCCGTGGCGAGCGTACCCACTCCTCGGGTGAGCGGTTCGGCCCCGGCGCTACCCGTGACGGTCGCGCCGACAAACCCCAACGAGGCTGTCTCCGAGACCCCCGGGGGTGCACGCTTCCAAAGTCAGGGTCCCACACGCGATCCCTTCATCCCACTGGCTTCGCCGCCTGCGGAAAAAACCTCGGCGGCCACCAGCACCTCCGGTTCCGCGAGCTCATCCAGCTCATCCAGCGATTCCACGGGCTCAAGCTCCGGCGGCTCGTCCACCGGTAGCGGCGGATCCCCGAGCAAAGGCTCGGGCGGCGGTCAGGAAGCTCCGACGCCTGCTCCCAAGAAACCAAGCAAGCCAAAGTTCCCCTACGTCGTCTCTGTCCTGTTCGGAGTCGCCTCCACGACGCCCGGCCAGCCGGCGACACTCACTCCATACGAGAACTTCAAGCCCCAGCAGCCGCTTCCCTCCAAGCAGGACTTGCGCATCTCCTTCGAACGAGTCACCAGCAACGGTACGGGAGCGGTCTTCAAGCTCATTACTCCGCCAATCCTGCACGGAACGGGCATCTGTCTTCCCAGCACCTCCGAATGCCAAACGATCGATCTCGAACCCGGCCATTCAGAGGAACTGGAATACGTCGAAGCCAACGGCCAGAGCGTCGTCTATGAACTGAAGGTCGTGAGCATCACGAAGGGCAATAGCGCCAGCGCCGCGCGCTTGAAGCGCAAGGCGAAGGTGGCGCTATCCAAGCGCAAGCTCACCGCGCGAGAGCGATAGACGACACCGGCTCGATGTGCTCCACGCGCGATCGATAGACGAGCCCCGCCGCGCGCGATCCGGGCACGCTACGCGCGACGCACAGGTAACGCTCCGCTCCCAGCAAATAAGCTAAGGCGGAGATGACACTCCGCCTTATAACCGCCGGTGAGTCCCACGGCCCTGGTCTTACGTGCATCGTCGAGGGCCTGCCCGCGGGTTTGCGGCTGCGCCCCGAGGACCTCAACGAGGACATGGCGCGCCGCCAGCTCGGCCATGGCCGCGGTGGGCGCATGAAGATTGAGAAGGACACCGCGCGGGTCACAGCCGGAATCCGTCACGGCTTCACGCTCGGAGGGCCCGTCGCCCTGCAGGTCGAGAACCGCGACTACGCCAACTGGGAAGAGCGCATGTCCCCGTGGCCCGTCGACGCGGAGGTACCCGAGGTTCATCTCCCGCGCCCGGGCCACGCCGACCTCGTGGGCACGCAGAAGTACAAGCAGAGCGACGTGCGCAACATTCTCGAGCGCGCCTCCGCCCGCGAGACCGCCGCGCGCGTCGCCGGCGGCGCGCTCTGCAAGGCCTACCTCGCGGCACTTGGCGTGCAGGTGCGCTCGCACGTGATTCAGATCGCCTCGGTGCACGCGCCCGAGTCTGAGGGAGCTTTGAGGCTCGGCGACTTCGAGCAGGTGGACAGCTCGCCCGTGCGCTGCCTCGATGCCGAGGCCTCTCGTGCGATGGTCGCCGAGATCAACGTCCTGCGCAAGGCCAACGAGTCGCTGGGGGGCGTGTTCGAGGTGCAGGCCTTTGGGGTTCTCCCGGGACTGGGCTCACATATCTCCTGGGAGGAGCGTCTTGACGGTCGGCTTGCGATGAGCATCCTCTCGATCCAGGCGATGAAGGGCGTCTCGATCGGCGACGGCTTTCAGATCGCGGGCGTTCCCGGCTCGCAAGCTCACGATGAGATCTTCTATTCAGAGCAGCGCGGCTACTACCGTGAGACCAACCGCTCGGGAGGCCTAGAGGGCGGGATGACGACCGGCGAGCCGCTGATCGTGCGTGGCGCGATGAAGCCACTGCCGACGCTGACCAAGCCGCTGCGCTCGGTCGACATCTCCACGCACGAGCCCGCCGAGGCGTTGCGCGAGCGCACCGACTCGTGCACCGTGCCGGCCGCGGGCGTCGTCGGCGAGGCGATGGTCGCGCTCGTGCTCGCCGACGCCTATCGGAGCAAGTTCGGCGGCGACCACATCGACGACACTCGCGAGGCGCTTGACTCTTACTGCCAACGGATCGGGTGGCCGTCGCCTTGACCTGTGCCCAGCTGGGCAGGCGCCACGGAGATCGCGCTCGATGGCGCCCTTAGCAGACGCACTGAGTCGCGCGCTCGTCTTCGTCGGTTTCATGGGCGCCGGCAAGACGACCGTCGCCGGCGAAGTGGCCGCTGCGCTGGGCGTGCACGCACTCGACAGCGATCGTCTTCTCGAACAGGACCTCGGCCATTCGATCGCCGAGGAGTTCCGTACGCGGGGGGAGGCGTCTTTCCGAGCTGCCGAGGAGCGGCTCGCGTGCCGTCTGCTCACGGAGGCGACTCCGGGCTCGGTGATCGCGCTGGGGGGCGGCAGCGTCGTCTCAGAGCGCGTACGCGCAGCCCTGGAGCCACACATGACCGTGCTCCTGGACATCGACGCTCGGGCCGCGTGGCGACGTGCCGGTGCGGGCTCGGGAGGAGATAAGCGCCCGCTTGCCTCCGATCGCCACGCCTTCGAGCAGCTGCACGCAAGCCGCGTCGTGCTCTACGAGCAGATCGCCGACGCGATCCTGCCAGCGCTCACACCGCGCGTAGGCGTGCGCGCACTGCCTGCGCTTCGCGGTCTGGCGGAGGCGCCTGCCGGCACCAGGCTGCTGTGGGCGAGCGCCGCCTCCGGTGACTACCCTGTGCTCGTCGGCCGCGGACTGCTGCGCGCCGAGCTCTGCTCGCATATGGATGTCTGGCCGCTCGATCGGACCCTCTCGCGGCCCTTCTGCGTATCCGACCAAAACGTCGCCGCGCTCTACGCCGAGCGTCTCGGCGGTGTTCACGAGCTGATCGAGATCGCGCCCGGTGAGCGCCACAAGACACTCACGAGCGCCGAGCTCGTGTGGAGCGCGCTCGTCACCGGGGGCATGACGCGCGCCGATCACCTCGTCGCGCTCGGCGGCGGGGTCGTGGGCGACCTCGCGGGCTTCTGCGCCGCTACTTATCAAAGGGGAGTCCCAGTCGTGCACGTGCCAACCACGCTCGTTGCACAGGTCGACTCCGCCTATGGGGGCAAGACCGGCGTGGACCTACCCCAGGCCAAGAACTACGTCGGCGCCTACCATCATCCTGCCGGCGTGCTCGTCGACCCAGACACGCTCGACACGCTTCCAGCCGCAGAGCTGGCGGCCGGCTACGTGGAGGTGCTGAAGACCGCCCTGATCGCCGGTGGCGAGTTGTGGGAGCGCATCGCCGCCGACGAGCCGCTTGATGAGCGCACGATTCGCGGGTGCGCGCGGACGAAGCTCGCGGTGGTCGCCGAGGACGAGCGCGACGCCGGGCGCCGTCAGGTGCTCAACCTGGGACACACAGTCGGGCACGCGCTCGAGACCGTCACGGGCTATGAGCGCTACCGCCACGGCGAGGCGGTCGGACTCGGGCTGCTTGCCGCGCTACGGCTATCCGGTCTGCCGGAGCTTCGCGCGCAGGTGCGCGAGCTGCTGCGCGCGCGCGGACTGCCGGTGCGGCTCGACGGGGAGGACGTCGATCAGATCCTCACGGCCACCATGCGCGATAAGAAGCGCATCGGCGCTGAGGTCCCGTTCGTGCTGCTCGGCGCACCCGGTGACGCTCGCGTCGGCTGTCACGTGCCCGCGAGCGATCTGCGCGCCGCCGTATCGGAGCTACAGGCGCACGAGTAGGCTCTGCGTCACATGGCGGGCCTTATTCGCATTGAGGTGATGCACGGCGTCAACCTCGACATGCTCGGCAAGCGCGAGCCCGAGCACTACGGCGCGTTCACGCTTGATGAGCTCGAGCGCCAGATCGAAGGGTTCGCGAGCGAGCTGGGCGTCGAGACGCGCTTCTTTCACACTAATTTCGAGGGCGAGTACGTCGAGCACCTGCACTCCCTGCGTGAGCTCGTGGACGCGGTCGTGCTCAACCCAGGAGCGTGGAGTCACTACGCGTGGGCCATCCATGATGCGCTCGCCATCGCGGCGCTGCCGGCCGTGGAGGTCCACCTCTCGGACGTAAAGGCTCGCGAGCCATGGCGTCAACTATCGGTCATCGAGGACCTGTGCGTGGCCTCGATCTGCGGCAAGGGCATCGAGGGGTACCGACTGGCGCTCACGCGCCTGCGCGACGAGTTGGGCGGCGCTGGGGAGTTGGACGGCGGCAGCGAGGAGTCGGGCAGCGAGGGGTTGGACGGTCGCCCCGAGGCCGAGGGACGGGACGCGTGAACGAGCTCGCTCGCGCCGCACGGCTCGCCTCCCAGTTGCGTGAGCAGAAGATCGACAGGCTGCTCGTGAGCGCACCGGTGAACATTCGCTACCTATGCGGCTACACGGGCTCGAACGGACTTTTGCTGATCGACGCAGGCGAGCAGGCCGAGCATCGCTTCTTCACGGACTTTCGCTACGCCACCCAGTCGGCTGAGCAGGTACCCGAGGGCTTCGAGCGGGAGATCGCGTCCGCCGATCTGCTTGAGGCGGCCGTACGCGCCCTTAGTCCCGGCGCGACGGAAACAGACGGGAAGCAGGCGGATCGGAGAGCTCCCGGTGAGGAAAAGGCGCAAGGAAACCACGGTCAAATGAGACTCGGCTTCGATGACGCGTCGCTAACCGTCAAGCAGCACAATCGCCTTCGCGAGCTGCTTGCGCCCGGTTGGGAGCTCGTGCCGTGCTCAGGTGTTCTGGAGAGCCTGCGTGAGATCAAGGACGAGCAAGAGATCGTGCGCATACGAGCCGCGGCGGCGCTCGCCGACCAGGCGCTCGTCGAAGTGCTCGAAGCAGGTCTGTACGGACGCACCGAGCGCGAGGTCGCGATCGAGTTGGAGCTGCGCATGCGTCGTCTCGGCGCACAGGCACCGAGCTTCCCCTCGATAGTCGCGAGCGGCGCGCACGGCGCGCTACCGCATGCCGAGCCGCGTGACGTTGAGATCCCTCGCGGCGTGCTCGTGACGATCGACTGGGGCGCCTACCTGGATGGCTACTGCTCGGATTGCACGCGCACATACGCCACAGGACCGCTGTCCGAGGAGGCCAGCGCCGTCTACGAGCTCGTCCTGAGAGCACAGGTCGCGGCACTCCAGGCGGTGCGTCCAGGAGTGGGCGGGCGCGCAGTGGACGGCGTGGCGCGCACCATCATCGAAGAGGCAGGCCACGCCGAGCATTTCGGGCACGGGCTGGGACACGGAGTGGGAATGGAGATCCATGAGGCCCCGCGACTGTCGCGAACCGCGGGTGACGAGCCACTGCGCAGCGGCAACATCGTCACCGTGGAGCCGGGCGTCTACGTCCCCGGGCGCCTGGGCGTGCGCATCGAGGATCTAGCGCTGGTCGGCGATCGCGGGCACGAGCTGCTCACGAGCTTGCCCAAGGAGCTCACGTCGGTCGAATAGCGCTCTACCCGGCGCGTATAGGGAGACCGAGAGAAAAGCGAGCAGCGGCAGCGACCAGGCGAGGAACAGCGCGGCCTGCGCGTCGGCTGAGATGTGCCCGGGCGCCCACTGGAAGCTGATCCAGGCAAGCACCGTGCAGGCTAGGGCCAACACGGGCGGGCGGGCGCGCTCCCCGCGGATCTCCCAAGCCAACAGCGCAAAGAGGAACGGCAGCAGGTAGTACACGGTGTCCCATGTGTCCAGCAGGCAGCGCACGAGTAGCAACACCGTGAGAGCCAGCAGGGCATCGCGCTCGGAGAGCCGCCCCACCGATCCGACGCGGCGGCGCTGCTTCGCCCACAGCGCCCCGGTCAGCAGGAGTCCCGCAAGCAGGATCGAGGGGTGGCTGACCGCGCTCGCCCAGGACGGACCGATGCGATACCCCGGCTTCGGCGATCCGAACAACCCATGCACCAGGGCCCCGTGATGACCCAGGAACCACCACACCTGCCACGGCTGGAAGATCGTGGTCGGTGGGGCCGCGATCCCGCGCGAGCTCGCCACGAACCCGGCGTAGGAGACGAGCGCAAGCGGGGCCAGGACGACAGCGGCGACGGCGCCCGAGATCGCAACGTATGAGATCCGGCGTCTCGCCGGGAGAGCCAACAGGACCGGTCCGAGCGCGAGCAGCGCCCACTCCTTGTTGGCGATTGCCAGTCCCAACAGCAACGCTGATACAAGCAGGCGATCACGGCTTGCCAGCAGCACGGCGGCGACACACAGAGATGCACCTAGCAGCTCCTCGGGATGCCCCAGTTCCAGAGCGCGCAAAGTCAATGGATTGGCTACACACAGCCCGAGCACGACCGCGCGGGAGAGCGCTGGACGCGCTTGCGCGCGCATCATGCTCACCAGCCACACACCAAGAGCGGCGGCCGCCAACAGGCAGGGGAGGGCGACCATGCGATAGACGGCGAGCTCGCCGCCTCCCCATAGCGAGGGGATCAACGCGAACGGTGCCCGCTCGACGAGCGAGCCGCCGTAGGCCGGCGCGAGCCGCAGGAATTCGCCCACATGGCCGCTTACGAGCGCATCGAAGGCAGGCCGCGCCTCGGTTTCATAGTCACTCCAAGCGAATCCGTACAGGCCGAGCCAAGCCATCGCCGCGCTGGCGGCACCCGCGGCAAGCACGCACAAAGCGTTCTCGCGCAAACGGCGATACGCCCATAGTTGGCTCACCCGATCTGCATCGACCGCCAGAGCGCGCCGCTTGAGGATTCGGCAGCGCGGGATCGGCACTCACGCCCGTTGAGCCGGGTCGACCAGTGGGCCTTCGCACGCCCGAGCTATTCGAGGCGGCCCCGGTCGGCCGCCACGCCACGGAAGAGCTCAGTCACGCCAAACCTCGGGGCCAGACGCTCAACGAGGCCTGGAGCGAGCTGCGCCAGGGCGAGCATTGGGCGCAGCGGGGCACCGCTCTCCACGATCTCGGCCTTGTCCTCGCGAATGGCTCGCACGACGGCGTCGGCGATCTTCTCGGTTGTGGTCTCACCCATCATGCGGTTCGAGCTGTGACCACCGTCGACCATTCGTGCGTACATGCCGTCGCTGGCGATGAATCCGGGGCACACCACCGAGAAGCCAACCGGGGCCTTCAGATACTCGGCGCGCAACGACTGCGTCAGGCCAACGAGCCCGGCCTTCGTTGCCGCATAGGGCTCGTTGAAGGCCGGTCCGACCTTGCCCGCGACCGAAGAGATGAACACGACGTGACCGCGGCCGCGCTCGAGCATGCCAGGGGTGAGACGATGCGTGAGCAGCAGCGGCGCCGTCAGATTCACGTCGACCATCGACGTGAGCTCGTCGCGCGTGTAGGTGGTAAACGCGCCAATCGCCTCGACACCCGCGTTGTTGACGAGCACGTCCACCGGCCCAAGCGCCGCCTCCACCGTGTCGATGAGCGAGTCCGTGGCGCTCAGGTCCGCCAGGTCGGCGGGTGCCGCAACCGTCTTCACGCCGAGCGCGCCCAGCTCCGCGGCGACCTTCGTGAGAGCGTCCTCGCGTCGGCCAGAGACCGCGACATTCATGCCCTCTCGAGCGAGACGACGCGCGATATGCGTGCCGAGGCCCCCGGACGCGCCGGTTACGAGCGCTGTGCGACCTTGCAGGATCTTCATGGCGCGGGCTCCTTGGTTGGTTTGCTCACGACACTAAGCCATCGCTCACCGAACCGCACTCGGCCGGCCACTTCCGCTGTTCGTAAGTCACGAGTCCCAACGCGGCGCTTGGCCTGGCGGTGGCAGGCCCGCTACCCTCTCGCTCGTGATCACCACCAACCAATTCAAGAACGGCAACCACATCGACGTGGAGGGTACGGTCTTCAAGATCGTCGAGTTTCAGCACGTGAAGCCCGGAAAGGGTGGGGCGTTCGTGCGCACAAAGCTGCGCCGGGCGAGCGACGGGGCCGTGATCGACCGCACGTTCCGCGCCGGGGAGAAGTTCCGCTCGGTGCGCACAGAGGCGCGCAAGATGCAGTACTTGTACGCGGACGGGACCGACGCTCACTTCATGGACACCCAGTCTTTCGAACAGATAGCGGTATCCGAGGCCGCCTTCGCGGAGGCGCTGCGCTGGACGAGGCCCAGCACCGAGGTGGATGTGCTGTTCATCGACGACGAGCCCTCGGACATCCAGCTGCCGAGCGCGGTGGACCTTGAGATCGCCCAAACCGAGCCGGGGCTGCGCGGGGACACCGCCTCGGGCGGCGGCAACAAGCCGGCGACGCTCGAGACCGGCGCCGTGATCCAGGTGCCGCTGTTCATCGAGGTCGGGGAGAAGATTCGCGTGGACACGCGCTCCGGTGAATACATGTCGCGATCCTCGTGAGGCTCGACATCGAATCTCATCGAATCCTCGACGCGGGACGGTAGGCGCGATGCGCCGATCCGAGCAGCGTCGGGCGGCGGTGTTCGCGCTCTATCAGCACGATCTCACGGGAAGGCCGCTCGCCGACACGTTGGGACGGAACGCCTCGCTGCTCACACTCGCGCTGGCTCACGCGGCCGCCGATCGGGCGCAGGAGCTGGACGAGGTGATCGACCGGCACGCGCACGGCTGGTCCGTTGAGCGCATCCAGCCGCTCGAGCGCAGCATCATGCGGGTGGCGTTGATCGAGATGTTGCATCCAGATGTGGCTCCGGCGGACACTCCGATTCCCGCCGAGGGAGCCATCGAGGAGGCACTTGAGAGCGCCAAGACCTTCTGCGGGAGCGACGCGCCCGGGTTCGTCAATGGGGTGCTGGGCGCGGTGTTGCGCGAGTTGCGCCAGAATGCGGCTCAGCAATGAGCCTTGAGCGAATCGACGATCTCATCGAGCAGCTGGAGCGCGCCGCCGAGCAGCTGCGCTCGGGTGAGCTCTCACCCGACGCGGCCGCCACGATGGTGGAGGACTGCGCGGCGCTTGCGACGCAGGCAAGCAGCGAGCTCGAGCGCCAGGCGCGGGCGGAGGTCTCCCAGCCAGCCCCGGGCCAGGACTCGCTGCTCTGAGGCGGGTCCTCGTGTCGGGGCACTAGCTTGCAAGCGGCCTACCCGGAGCAGCTGCGCGATGAGGTGGAGCGCTACCTGGAGAGCATGCGCTTCTCCGAGGCGGCCCTGACCTCTGGCTTGGAGGAGGCGATGCGCTACTCGCTGCTGGCCGGGGGCAAGCGCATTCGGCCGGTGCTGGCGCTCGCTACCGCGCACGCGGTCGGACTCTCGCGCGAGGACGCGATGCCGCTGGCAGCGACGCTTGAGCTGATCCACACCTATTCGCTGATCCACGACGACCTGCCCGCGATGGACGACGACGATCTCCGTCGTGGGCGACCCACGTGTCACGTAGCGTTCGGCGAGGAGGTCGCGATCCTCGCCGGGGATGGGCTGTACGCGGAGGCGTTCCACCATCTGCTTGCGGTGCGCCGCGTCGCGCCCGAGTTGGTGCTCGAGGCCGCCGTGGAGCTTGCGAGCGCAACGGGGGTCAACGGCATGGTGGGGGGCCAGTACGTGGACGTCAAGGCAAGCGCGCCCGAGGGGCCTGAGGGATTGCGGCGTCTGCACGAGCTGAAGACCGGCAGGCTGATCGGTGCGTCAGTGGTGTGCGTGCTGTCCCTGGCTGACGTGCGCGGACCTGCGACAATTGCGTTTAGGCGCTTCGCCGCTGAGCTGGGTGTGCTCTTTCAGATCGTCGATGACATCTTGGACGTGACCGGCACAGACGAAGCGCTCGGCAAGCCGCGAGGTAGCGATGAGAGGCACGGCAAGCGAACATACGTGAGCGAGTTCGGAATCGATCGAGCCAGGGAACTGGCGGCGGAGTCTCACCGGACCGCACGGACCGCGCTCGCGGAGGCGGCTCACGCTGTTGGCGATCCGCCCTCAGCGGGCACTGCCCCGACAGTCGAGCTTGAGCAGATCACAGACTTCATCTACACACGAACATCGTGAGAACCGCAACGCAATCAGCTACCCGCGTCTGGGTGAAGGTGGGGTGTCCATGAAACCTGCGGCAAGCGATAACGGGTCCACACCCACCCGGACCGGTCACCCCGTGCTCGAGCGGATCGACGGTCCGGCCGACGTGCGCGCGCTGTCCGAGGAGGAGTTGGTCCAGCTCGCACAGGAGGTTCGCGAGCACATCATCGACACGGTGGGGGAGATCGGCGGGCACTTCGGCGCGAACCTGGGCACATGCGAGCTTGCCGTGGCGCTGCACTCGTTGCTGGACTCACCACGCGACAAGATCTTGTGGGATGTGGGCCACCAGGCCTACCCGCACAAGGTGCTGACCGGTAGGCGCACGCAGCTGCATACGATCCGCCAGTACGGCGGTCTCGCACCGTTCTGCTCGATCGAGGAGTCCGAGCACGACATCATGGGCGCCGGGCACGCCTCCACCTCGATCGGGTATGCGGTGGGACTGAAGGAGGGCATGCGTCACCTCGGCGATGAGGCGGCCAACGGGAAGGTCGTGGCGGTGATCGGCGACGGCGCGATGACGGGGGGCGTAGCTTTCGAGGCGATCGGCCAGGCGGGTGGACTGGGGACGCCGATGGTGGTTGTGCTCAACGACAACGGCATGTCGATCGCCCCGAATGTGGGCGCGCTCTCGCGGTACTTCAACCGCGTGCGCATGAATCCGAAGCTGTGGCATGCCCGTTCAGGCGTGGAGGGCGGTCTCACCCGCCTGCCCGGGGGTATCGGCTCGGCCTTCGAACGGCTGGGGCCGCAACTGAAGGAGTCGATCAAGGCGTTCTGGGCGCCGGGCCTGTGGTGGGAGGAGCTCGACTGGGCATACATGGGGGTCATCGACGGGCATGACGTACGCGCGTTGCGCGAGACGCTGCGCGAGGCGCTTGCGGCGGAACGCCCTGTGGTGGTGCACGTCGCGACGGTCAAGGGCAAGGGTTTCGCGCCTGCCGAGGACGGTGGTCTGGAGGGCATGGAGAAGTGGCACGCCGCCAAGCCGAACTCGATCTTGAATGGCGTGCCCACCGCCCCGTCCTCCAACCCGCCAATGCCGTCTGCAACTGCTGGCAAGCCGGCAGGTGCGACCGCAAACGGGCGAGCGGACAGGGCGACAGACGGGTCAGGGCGAGGCGGTCCGGCACCTCAATACACCCAGGTCTTTGGCGATGCGCTCGTGCGAGAGTGCCGTCGGGACAAGCGCGTGGTGGGGATCACCGCGGCGATGAACTCGGGTACCGGGCTGAACATCCTGCAGGAGGCGATGCCAGACCGTTACTTCGACGTGGGGATAGCGGAGCAGCAGGCGATCCTCTTTGCCGCCGGGCTTGCGCTGCAGGGGGTCAAGCCGGTTGCCGCGATCTACTCGACGTTCCTGCAGCGAGCGTTCGACCAGATCGTCCACGACGTGTGCCTGCAAAAGCTGAACGTGGTGTTCGCGATGGACAGGGCGGGCCTTGTCGGCGACGACGGTCCCACCCACCACGGCGCGTTTGACATTGCATATCTGCGCTGTCTGCCGAACATCGTGTTGATGGCTCCGCGCGACGAGGCGATGCTCGTGCACATGCTGCACACCGCGCTTTGCTACGACGACGGCCCGATCGCGCTGCGCTATCCCCGCGGTGAGGGCACGGGTGTGGACCTGCCCGCGGAGCCGCACGCGATCGCGATCGGCACCGGGGAGATTCTGATCGCTCCCCACACACCAGGCGCGACCGGTCCGGTGGGAGCCCGGGTCGCGCTGATCGGCTACGGCTCGGGTGTCGCCAAGGCGATCGAGGCGGCCGATCTGCTGGCGGGCGAGGAGATCGAGGTGACGGTCGCGGACGCGCGCTTTGCCAAGCCGATCGATGCGGGTCTCATGGCGCAGCTCGCCGCCGAGCACGATCTGCTCGTCACCGTCGAGGAGGGTGTTCTGGCGGGTGGGTTCGGCTCAGCGGTGTGGGAGACCCTGAACGAGGCCGGGACGGCACCTCCACGCATCCTGCGCGTGGGCCTGCCCGACGCTTACGTCACCCACGGCAAGCCTGCTCTGTTGCACGAGGAGATCGGCTTCACCGGCGAGCGCATCGCCGAGCGTATCCTCGCCGCGATCAGCGACCGTCGCTCGGCGGTCATCGAGACGAATTAATCCGCCGCCTGGGCGGTACATGTTGGCCAGCGGGCCAGGGTTCATGTACTTTTCTTAGCCTCTGTACTGGCCGGTACATGTCCCGGCCGGCCGGACCGTACATGTACGGTCCGGGACCGACCGATCAAAGATCGGCTGGTATGCGGCTCGGTCGTCCATAAGAAATGAGTGGAGAATAAAGGGAGGAGGGGAGAGCGTTAAATGAAACGACCCGCCGGGGAAGCGGGCCGTTTCGGGGAGGAGGGATGCTGCTGTACTTCGGGTCGAGAAGAATCATGCACCAACCGAACACATGTTTGTGTGACGTCCATCACATATGGTCCTTCTCTGTATAAGCGCCGTCTTGGCGATTTGTCCGTCCTCGGCTCGCCTTACGGTCCTTGCTGACCCATTCAAGTTGGCCCCAGCGACAGCGTGAACTGCCCTGGGGCCGTGGCAAAGGAGCGTGAACTCCCATGCAAGACGACCCTTCTATGGACTCGCCCGATGTCCTGCGCGATGCCAGCGTCATCGAATCCGGCATCTACGACCGCTTGGTCTCGCCTGACCAGCAGCGCCCGTGGGCGCTACGGGAGCTTGTGCTCGAAATCGGTAGTCGTATCGATGTAGAAGATGCACTCGCACGCCTGCATGGCGCGGGCTTGGTGCATCGGTGCGGCGAGTTCGTCTGGGCTACGCGAGCGGCGCTGGCAGCGGACGCTATCGAGCTATAGGGCGTGAATAGGCCATCACGTCACGTCACACAGATTGACGGTGACGCTCCTAAGCGCTGAGAGTTCCATAACTCAGTACGATCCCGCGCGTGACCACGCCCCACAACGAGGGGGAGCGCCCTTCGCCGCCTCCGCCTCCACCTCCGTCCCCAACTCCGCGACCGTCTCAGCCACCACCGCCATCGCCGCTGCCCTCACCGTTGCCGCTGAGGCGAGTACGCGAGAGCGAATAGACACTGCCGTGGCTGAGCAACGCCCAACGCGACGACCCGCGCCTCGACCCAGTCCGCGACCCGCGCCCAAGCCGTCACAACCCAGCGAGCCATTCCGTAAGCGAAGCACCCCGTCAACACCTAAACTGGGCAGCCTCCGGGATGTGCCGACAGGTGTGGCTCATCTTGCCTCCATCTTTCGGGCACGGTAGACGATGTCTGCGGGGATGCGTCCTTGTGTGAGTCGGCCGTGGTGCACGCGGTCGGTGTTGTAGAAACGCAGGTAGG